>CBDCFL010000019.1:0-210845 GCA_965216135.1 Paracoccaceae bacterium | reverse complement strand
GATTGATGTGATGGTTTCGGGCTGTGCGATGAGCTTGTTCCAAGCTTCGCATCCAGCATCGACGATGGCATTGTAGTCTTCGAACACGCGGTTGGAGAGCCAATTGGCGCGCAAGTACTGCCAGATATTTTCCACCGGGTTCAGTTCCGGAGCGCGCGATGGCAGCAGGATGATGGTGAGGTTCTTCGGGACTTTGAGTTTGCCGGTGGTGTGCCATCCGGCCCGATCCATCAGCACAACCGCATGGGCCTTTCGGGCGACGTGGCGGCTGATCTCGTCGAGATGCATCTGCATGGCTTGCGCGTCCGCCCAAGGCAGCATGAGCGCCGCCCCCTTGCCGTGAGCCGGACAGATGGCGCCGAACAGATAGGCGTTGTGATAGCGCTGATCGGCCGGCTGGCGGGGGCGCGTGCCCTTTCTCGCCCACAGGCGCGTCAGGCCATTCTTCTGGCCAAGGCGTGCTTCGTCCTGGAACCAGATCTCCACCGGCGTTCCCGCTGGCAGGTCAGCTATATGCACCTGGAGCGTGTCGGCGAAGTTTTTTTTAAACGCCTCGATGATCCGCTTATCCTGCCTGGGATGCTGCGGGCGGGCGCTGATATGGGCAAAGCCCAGTTCGCCAAGCAGTCTGGATATCCCGCGCTCGGAATAGATGACGCCAAAGCGCGCCTCGATCAGCGTTGTTCCAAAGCCTGCTCAGCGGCAAATGGATCAAAGACAAGCGCAACTTGATGATCACTGGCCCCTGCGGTGTCGGCAAAACCTGGCTGGCCTGCGCGTTGGCCCAAGCGGCGTGCCGCGACGGCGTGACCGTCCTCTATAAACGCACCACGCGATTGTTTGACGAGTTGGAGTTGGCCCACGGTGACGGACGCTTTCCGCGTGTCTTCAAGGCACTGACCAAAACCCAGCTACTGATCTTGGATGACTGGGGGCCGGACCGTCTGAACGCTAGCCAAAGGCGCGACTTGATGGAGATCGTCGAAGACAGATACGGCAACGGTTCCATCCTAATCACAAGTCAACTCCCGCTTAATACTTGGCACGAAATTATTGGTGAACCCACCTTCGCAGATGCCATCCTAGACCGGCTGGTGCACAACGCCTACCGGCTCGAACTCGACGGACAATCCTTCCGAAAGAAAGACCCTCAACTACGTGACGAAACGCCAGAAAACTGATATCAAAAACCAAGGCCTCACGGCAACGCGTCAAAGCTGGGCGGATACCCCGGTACAAATGGGCGGATGTTGTCGGAATAGGTGGGCGGATATCCCGGAATATGCAAACGGGGTCTTCTGGCAGGTTATCAAGGGCGTTCAACATGGCTATTCTATTGAGGTCGGAGGGCGGGCTGTGGAATGGCGCCAGTCAATGCCCTCCACAGAATTGCGCCCTGAAATGTGAGCAAATCACCACGCCGCCCCCGAAACACAAATGGGCGCGGAAAACGGATCCTCTGCCAAAACCTGCTCGGCCTGTCCGCCAGAGATGGAAACCACCGCGATGATCTGATTGCCAGCCAGACGACCTTGGGCTGGTGCTCGTGGCACGGGGACGCAGATAACCGCTGCCATTACCCTGCTTGCGTTGGCATTATCGTTCTCATATGAGCCAAGAAGCTCGCCCTCGGATCAGACCGAACCGGCAATCCAAGATTTGGTGCTTCCGGATCGCTGCAGAATGCGCCAGTCAATGCCCATCGATATCGAGTATCAAGCACGCTGCGATCCGGATCGACCACAGCACGCGACTCCAAGAGCATTGTGGGAGCAGCCAGGCACTGTTGTAACTGCCGAGCTCCCACCTGGACCTGGAGCTGCCGTTAGATATTTTCAATCGTGGGCTGGTCACGAAAGAACGGCCATGAACCAGGTCGTTCAGGTGCAAGGCAAAAGTGCATTATCGTGCCTGAAAGATCACCGAAGATTTCCTTAGGGGTAGCGGGATTTATACCCTGCGTCGCCTAGGCGCATCGCTTCAGTCCCCAGCCCCTGTCATGGCCGCAGGCGGGGCAGACGAAGCCGTCGGGCCAGCGCTTGGCTGCGAGATGCCGGGCGCAGGAGGCTTCATCGGGAAAGCGCGCCTCGAAGGCGGCGCGGGACATCGGGCGGTCGTATTTCCAGCGGCTGGGCATGACAGAACATTAGGCGAACATCCTGCCGATGGCAACCGCAAACCCAACATGTCGTCAAACCGGGGTCAGAGGATAAGCCTCTCCCGGAATATGCAAACGGGGTCTTCTGGCAGGTTATCAAGGGCGTTCAACATGGCTATTCTATACAGAATTGCGCCCTGAATGTGAATCCATAAACGCCTGTATTACTTGATATTTACGCCTGATTACCCTGCTTTCAAAGGCCGCCATGTCCGCTGTGGAATGCGCCAGTCAATGCCCTCCAGCAGCATCGCCAGTTGCGCCGACGTCAGGCAGACCTTGCCGTCTTTAGCGGCAGGCCAAACAAACCGGCCCCGTTCAAGACGCTTGGAAAACAGGCAGGCTCCCTGGCTGTCCCACCAGATAATTTTGAGCAAATCACCACGCCGCCCCCGAAACACAAATAGATGGCCGGAAAACGGATCCTCTGCCAAAACCTGCTCGGCCTGTGCCGCCAGAGTATTGAAACCCCGCCGCATGTCTGTCACGCCCGCCGCCAGCCAGACCCGTGTGTTGCTTGGCACGGGGATCACGAAGAAAGCCCTTTCAACAAACGGTAGTGGGTCACTTTGAAATCCGTCCCCTCGTGTGAGGAACGACTCGCGTTTGATGTGCGTTGGCATTATCGTTCTCTCCTTCAATATGAGAGGGTAGAAGATGGTTACAGAACCCGGAAAACTCAGAGAACCGGAAGCGCAAGATTTGGTGCTTAGGATCGCGGCAGATTTCCCCGGCCATCGCGCATCAACATCGCAGATAAAAGAGTCCGTGCCCAAATATCGAGAGCTATCGCACGCCGACCTTCAGCCACCACAGACGCGACTCCAAGAGCATATGTGGGAGCAGATCGTAGGCAATGTTACCGGCTCCCACCAAGACAGCTCCGTTAGTATTTTCAATCGTGGGCTGGCCGAAAGATCGGATGACGGCGTTCAGGTGACGGCAAAAGGCATTAAATACCTGAAAGATAGAGATTTTTAGGGGTAGCGGGATTTATACCCTGGCGTGAACCACTTCAATTCAGTTTGGCTAGGCGCATCCTTGTCCCAGACAAACCATGCATACGCGGTAGTTCCTGAACCTTTCTTCACCGCGCCAGCCGGATAGAAAGTAATACGCTCGCTGAACACCCAAACCCGCGACGGCGGCGCGTCGGTGAAAATTGTTCTCTGCCTGCCCGCACCTTCAAGGAACGCTAGCCTCAACAGCAAAGCGAATTTGCGCTCAGTCGCGCGAAGCCCTGATCGAACGAAGCCCTCTGCAGCGTTGAACGGCGGGTTGGTAATGACGTTTGTGGTCCGCGTGGAAGTTTCCAGAAAATCTACACCCGACTCACCGAAGCCGCGCTCATAGAGATCGGAACTCCGAACGCTCTGACCAGTTTTGTCCAGAACCTCTGACATGGCACCGTTCCCGCAAGCGCTTTCCCAGATGTCACCCTTGAACGCCTCATTGTCGATTAGCGCGTAGGTAGCCCACGCGGGTGTGGGAAAGAAATCTGGCCCGTCCAGGTCGGCGAACCGCTTCATGGTCGGCTTGAAGCCACCGTTCAAGTTGTATGATGCATCCATACAAAAAGAGTAACAGAATCAGCTAGTAGTCAACATCAGCTAAGTGATTCTAATGACTCGATTTTATTTTGAGACCCGTGTTTTGTAGGGCGCGCGTTTTTTCGGTGCGGGTTCGTTAGCATCAACTAGCGCAACAAGATCGCTGATGTCCCAAAGGCGGTCTGTCAGTCCTGCGGCCATTGCTGGGGTGACTTTCAATGTCTGGTGAATACGAACGAAATTGTAATACATAAAGTGCAACGCCACCGCGTAGGCGTGGTTCTCGACTTTCTTTGAAAACGCGTTGGTCAGGCGGGTAAACCGCCGCATGTGCATCCGCATTGTCAGGTTTTGCCGTTCAACGTGTGACGTGCTGACCAGCGCACGGTCGGGATCGCCTTCGATCCGTCGCTTCTTGGTCCCGGTACATTCAGCGGGTGAGTATTTCTTTTCGTGCGACTTCCCACCCGGTGCATTGCCGTACAGCTTGACCAGCTGCGCATAGTCCACGTCACTGCCAAACGCGCCCTCAACGGCTTCCAGATAGACCCTGTGGCCATCGGTAGTCAGTTGGACGCGATTGGCGAGACGGGCGCGCAGATCGTCCATGAACTCGATTGCGTATTCGCTGTCGCGGCCACCGACCATGTAGGACACGATCAGCTTGCTGTCGCTGTCCAGTGCGGTCCATGTCCATGTGTCGCCAGCGAACTCAGGGGCAGAGGCAGCGGCCTTGACGTTCTTCTGCTTGGCATAGGTGAATGACCAGATTTCGTCGCACTGGATCACTGATGCTTTGACGTTGCGAACCTGTTCATTGTGATATTTGGAGCAAGCCTTGCCCGCGTCGATCAGCAGCTTGTTGGTGGTGTTCTTGGACACGTCCGCGATCCGCGAAGTGGCGCGGATAGAGTTGCCTTCGACCAGGAGGCGGATGATCAGGGAGCGGGTTTTGGTGTCCAACTTTCTCATACTTTCTATTTAGTGACTAAAGGCAATAAGTCAAGCATAACGGTCAGTTTAAAATGGCTTGACCGAAGGAACCTGAGATGCTAAACGAAAACGGCGGAGCGCAAACTCCGCCGCCGTATTGCTTTGTACGTGTCGATTAAGGGCCGCTTTTCTTAGCTCGCGAGGCTTGAAGCGGCCTTTTCTATTTGATCCTGGCCACGACCGCCGATCAACGAAACGGTGCGGCTCGAAACTCTTCTACCCATAGCGCCCTCCTTGTGCCATCATATCAATAAACCGTATTGGCCGGGCGGTCAATAGCCGAATCGATAAAGAGTGGACCTTATTGACAAGACATGTTGGTCGTGTATTTTACGGTCAAAGGAGACCGATATGGCCGATGTAGAAGAAACCGACGGGGGAAGCCAAAAGGCCGCGCGGAAACGAAGTCCTTCGTATCCATTCATTTCGCTCAGCGCCGCTCTTGATCGATTGAAGGAGTTTAATGAAAACTTTGGCCGCATTTCTCCTCCGGCGGATCGAGTGTATCTGGCTTGGGGTTTTGTGGGCGATACAAGTCAAGCACAGCAGACTCTGGCGGCCCTTAAGTCATTTGGGATTATCGAGTATGCAGCGGTCGGGAAAAAGCGGTCCGTTTCTATTACAGGAGACGCGCGCACATTTCTGCGCGCACAGCAGGAATCCATAAAGGCGGACATTGTTCGGAAGCTTGCGCTGCATCCACAAGTCTTTCAGAAATTCTGGCGTGAGTGGGGTGCCACTCGCCCACCGGACGAGATTTGTCTAGATCAACTGGTCTTAGAGCACCGATTCAACGAAAACACCGCGCCGCGATTTTTAAATGTATATGACGCTACTATTGCCTATGCAGGACTGACAGAATCTGATAAAGTGACGGGACTATCGGATGACGATGGAGGGGAAGTTCCGCCGCCTCTTGATGTCAAAGTTGGCGATCTGATTCAGATCGAAATTGATGGAGAACTAAAGCTTCCGCGCCCAGCGAAAATTCGAGGAAAAACAATGCGTGGGGGGGCGGAGTGGGTGTTCATTGACGGGACAGAATCGGGGTTTCCTTTGAAGCAAGTCATACTTGAGCAATCTGCGCCACATGGCACACCATCGGATTTCTCAAGCCCGCCAGTTCTTCCCATTGAATCCAAACCGGAGGAACAAAAGGCTGGTTTTCGAGAAGATAAGGCATCCCTTGACGAGGGCGAGGTGATATTCCGTTGGCCAGAAACGCTTTCAGCGGATAGCGTTGCTGACCTCGAGTATTGGGTTAAGGGAATTATCAATCGTGCGAAGCGGCGCGCAGGAATTGGCGAATCCTAACCCCACCGCGCCTTAGCGGCCTTCTTGGCAATCGCACGGCGTTCTTCTGGCGAGAGTTTAGCCGCTCTCGCCTTGCCGCCTTTCAGACCGCCCTTACGCTGGCTCTCGGCCTTCTCAGGGGCATTGTCGTCAGCCTCACCTGTCGCTACGTCCACAACCATCTTAGCAAGCTGGTTGGCGTCTCTGGGTCTTTTGGCTTTCATAGGACTAATATGGGGCCTTCGCGCGAGCGGTGCAATTAAAAGTCAAGTGAGCGCGATTTCAGAGTGACCCACTACCCAACAAACGTGCCAACATATCCGCATCAAAACCGCCCCCGGCTATAATCCGGTGACCGTTGGACAGCTCGATCTCAATTCGGCCTGACGGAGTGCTGGTCACGGCTGGATCAACGCTGGCTGACGCTTCAATCTCGACTGGCAAAAATACAGGGCCGTCAGCTTCCGGCACAACATCCACGGCGGGAGCATACCGATCATCCTTCAGCCATTTGAATATCAGATTGGCATTCATCGCATACCGACGTGCAACCTGCGCAACCGAAACACCAGCCGCCGTCGTCTGAAAACAGATTGAACGCTTCTCATCATCCGGCCAACGCCGCTTCTTCTGCTTCACAGCCATAGAGTGCCCCTAAGTGTCCACTATCAATGGTGGACACTAACCCATCAAAATCTGCGCCGTTAGGCGGGGCACACCGGACGCTTACCGTTAGAGTAGGTTGCCGCCCATTTCTCGACAGTCAGTACAAACTGGCTGCCGGTGAGACATGTGATAAGTGCTCCTATCAGCGCCGGCTTCGCGCCAGTCATCCCAGCGGGCGTAGACGGTGACGCCAATCAACGCCACGGCGATGAACGCCCAGGCTAGGTTTTAGTGACATCAGTAACAACGGCTAATCAGCCATTGCCACCCGCTTTTAGCAACTCCGCTTGGCGCTCAATTGAAACGGGGCAATATGCGCTTACCGTTGTCACGACGTTGGAATGGCCAATGTTCTGCGAAAACGCTTTGAAGGCTTCGCGGGTCGGGTAACGGGTGTCGGCCCATTTCACCAACATTTTGCGGAACGCGTGGGGAGTAAAAGGTGGTAAGTCGGCACGGGTGAAGGCCTCTTTGATCACCGTGCGGATTGCGTTAGCGTTCTTATAGGTTTCGCGTTCAATGCCTACCACTTTGAACTCACCTTGAAACGGCTTGATCTTTGCAGGCGGAAAAAGCGGATCGTCCGGGCCGAACAGAGATATAACCGAAAGTTGACGGGGCGGTAAAAAGTTGTTGGCCGATGGCGTGCTTGTACAGGTCTTTGCGGTTCGGTGAAGAATATTTGCCTGTCTCCGCGTTGCTGGTGGATAAAACCTGATATTACCTATCCTTGGCTTCGTTTTTTATGGTGCGATTGCCGCGCAGCGTCGGATATTGAGGCCGAGGGCACGCAGATTGACCACGTAGCGCATGGCCGGCATGCCGCGAATGCGTAGGTGAGCCAGGTTCATCTGGTACTTTAATCGCGACATGGTCGCTTCTATGCCGGCCCGCCATCTGTAGACGTTGCGGAAGGCATCGCTTTGTTCATAAAGCCGGCGCTTTTGGTTGGCAGCCCTGGCCGGGGTATATTGAAAGCGGGAAAATTGGCCGTCACGCTTGGCCGCCTGCACGGGACATCGCAGTATATCGGGACATTTTTGGCAGATGGAGAGGTCGAAACGGGCCTGCAGCTTGGCTTTGGCGAGCGAGGCTGAAACCGGTTCGACGTTATTGGGACAGCGCAAGACCAAGCCTTCTTCGTTGAGAGTGAAATCCTCCAACGTCAACCGTCCCGAGACGGCGCCTTTCGGCGGTCGCGCGGGCGCCACGAGATTGATGTTCTGTTCGCGCGTCAGAGCCATGTTGTCACTGGAACCGTAATGTGAATCACCCAGCATCACCGCCGGCGTCAGCGCGCGCTCGCTCAGATCATCCAGCGCATCGGCCAAGCGATGGCCGTCATGCACCGTCATCTTGTGGACCTCCACGTGGGTGATGAGGTCCGGTGTCGCGGCAACCGCCTCGTTACTGTCATCTTCACAATAGGTTTCGACGATCTGCGCCATGTATCCCTGACCCTTGTGCGCGTTGTAGCTCGCGTCCGGGTCGGCCGGATTGCCGACGGTATCGCACGGCACATCCTTTGGATCTCGAATCGCGGCGCGCTTTGCGTCACGATCGCCACACTCATCATCAACGATCTCGAACTGATCGCGCAGAACCCTCTCCAGGATCGCAAAACTGGAAAGCTTTGCCGCCGCCGTGTCACGGAATTGCAGCACCAGGGCTAGGAGATCCTGACCCGCTTCGCCGAGGCGCCGTTTTGAAACACTCGGTGCCGTATTCGCGAACGCGCCATTGCCCTCGCGATCGACATAGCGGCGGATCACCTCCTTGCTGATCTGCTCGTGCAGACCGGGATGATATCGCTCAAGCTCACGGGCAAACTTCGAGATGCTCTCAACAACGATACCAAGTCGTGTCAGCGCCCGCATTGCCGAACGAAGGGCCGTCGAATCCATGCGTTGGTGGCTGGTATCGACAGAGAATCCCTGCACCATCCGATCCGTCAAACACCGGAACAGCAATTCATCGAGACCTTGTTCGATAAACAGACGGCGATAGTTGCGCAGGGTTTTCTCACAGAAATAGCTGTCCGCTTCGCTGCGCACGTCCAAGGCATAGTGCCACGCCATATTGAAGGCCAGGGCCTCGACGGTCTCTGCATCGCTCAGATCGTGCAGCTGCTGCAAAAGCAAGACCCCGATGACAACGTGTAGATCCTTCGATGGTCGGCCCATGCGTTCATCAAGGTGACGGCAAAGATCGTCAACCGGAAGTTCGACAAGCAGATGGTTCCGAAAAACCCCGGCCCAGGATTGCTCCATCAGGCGCCGACGTTTGTCCCCGAAATAGGACCAGCGATCAAACAATTCTCCGGTCCGTCGGTCGCGTAAAGTAAACATGCACAATTATAACCCAGCCGACTCTCATGAGGAATCGACTTTTTGCCGCCCCGTCAAAGATTGCTTATACGGTATCTGAGTAAGCAAGCAAATCTAGCAAGTGTAGGGTGGGCATTCTGCCCACCATTTCGCTCATAACCCGCGCATCGGCGGGTGAAATCACCCACGCTACCGCCTCGCCCGGAACAAGGCTCGCAGAGCCGCCGGGCAGCGCCCGACCGCCCCTGTGGGCGGGCGCTCCTCCACCACCTGCACACCCGAATGAACGGAAGATGTGGGTGGCCCCATAAAGCGCAGACCTCATAGGGCAGAGGCGCCCGCCCGCGATCTGGCGCTGCCCTCTGTCGGACAACTTGCAGCAAGCGTAGGGTGCGCTTCAGCGCACCAATCTTTTCGAAGTCTTTGCCCGGCAACAAGGCACGGCACGTGCCGCAGGGCAGCGCCCGACCGCCGTCACGCATCAAGGCGTGCTTCCAGCACGACGGGCGGGCGCTCCTCCACCTCATGCGCACCCGAATGAACGTTAGATGTGGCGGCACCATAAAGCGAAGACCTCAACCCGCAGAGGTGCCCCTGCGGCCGGGCGCTGCCCTCTATCGGACAACTCGCAACGGCGGGCCCCCGGCACGCCGCGACGCGCCTGATGGCGCCCGCAGGCTCACCCATTTCCGTCCAGTTCCGCCAGCCGCTTGTTCATGCCCAAAATCGCCTTTGCCGTCGCCGGCTCGGCAACCAACAGCTCTTTCCACTGGGCGTTGTGTTTCAGGATCTGCATCTGCGCATAGATGCACAGGATATGATTGATCCGGGCCTGATAACCCGCACCCATGCACCGGAAATACCGCGCGACACTCTGGTCGAGCCTCAGCGTAATCTTTTCCCTGGGCTCATCGATGGCGATGTCCGCGTCAAGCGTCGCCCAGGCATTGGGGATCTGCAACTGCAACAGATGCAGATTGGGAAGGTTGTCATCCAGCCAGTAAACGCTCTTGACGAGCCTCTCGCTGGCCATCCGTTCGGCTTTGGTTAGGCGGGCCAAGGGGGCAAATCTCGTGTGACATTTCAGGTGTCCCAGGGATGCCCCGCCCCGGTTAGCGCCCGGTAAACGCTCCGCGCGCCATCAAATATGAGGTCCGACGGATATCAGACAGGATGCAGACACCCGCCGGCCGCCAAAAGTTAAAGCGCCTGGATGTCGTCGGCCAGTTGTTTGCCGTCGCGGCCCTCGGCCAGCTCAAACGACACTTTTTGATCATCCTGCAGGCCGGTCAGGCCGGCTTTTTCGACCGCCGAGATATGAACAAACACATCCTTGCCGCCGTCATCGGGCTGAATAAAGCCGTAACCTTTTGTTATATTGAACCATTTTACCGTACCGGTGGCCATGCCGGGTCTCCCTTGTAACGTCCCGCCCGCGTGATGCGGCAGGTTGGTGCAGCCAGGTCTTCCAAGTCTTCGGCTGCCCCAAAAGGAGCGGTCGTTACTTAAAAATTGGTTGTCACGGCCCGAATCTGCGCCCAAATGCTGCTTGTGGCAAGGAAAGTTTGTTAACAAAACGCGCGGGCGGTTTCTTGCGAGTTAGGGTTTTGATATGGCGATGGTGCTCTACGGGCTGAAAAATTGCGATACCTGCCGGCGGGCGCTGCGCGAGCTTGGCGCAGCCGAGTATGTGGCAGAGCTGCGCGATATACGCGACAACCCCTTGTCAGAAAGGGAAATATCGCTGTTGCTGCGGGAATTGGGAGAGGCGCTGGTGAACCGCAGATCGACCACCTGGCGCCAGTTGGACGCCGCTGAGCGCGCCTGCCCGGTGCCCACGCTTTTGGCCCGCTATCCGGCGCTGATGAAGCGACCGGTGATCGAATGGGATGGCAATACATTCTTGGGCTGGGGGGAGGACACGCGAAATATTCTCCTTAAATCAAGCCTTTCGCCCCCCATCTTGATGTAAGGCAGCAAAGGTCTGGGCAAAATGTGAGAAACGCCGCACTGGTTTTGGGCATCATCGGCGGTCTCGTCGGGATGTTCGTAGGATTTTTCAGCTACGGATATACCGAATTTATCGCCTGGTTCGGAGATGTGCCGGAGGTGGCGGAACAGGTTGATAATGTGCGCCTAATACTAGCGGCATTTAACATTGACCGATATGGGCCCATTTTCGCATTCCGATTGATGTGATGGTTTCGGGCTGTGCGATGAGCTTGTTCCAAGCTTCGCATCCAGCATCGACGATGGCATTGTAGTCTTCGAACACGCGGTTGGAGAGCCAATTGGCGCGCAAGTACTGCCAGATATTTTCCACCGGGTTCAGTTCCGGAGCGCGCGATGGCAGCAGGATGATGGTGAGGTTCTTCGGGACTTTGAGTTTGCCGGTGGTGTGCCATCCGGCCCGATCCATCAGCACAACCGCATGGGCCTTTCGGGCGACGTGGCGGCTGATCTCGTCGAGATGCATCTGCATGGCTTGCGCGTCCGCCCAAGGCAGCATGAGCGCCGCCCCCTTGCCGTGAGCCGGACAGATGGCGCCGAACAGATAGGCGTTGTGATAGCGCTGATCGGCCGGCTGGCGGGGGCGCGTGCCCTTTCTCGCCCACAGGCGCGTCAGGCCATTCTTCTGGCCAAGGCGTGCTTCGTCCTGGAACCAGATCTCCACCGGCGTTCCCGCTGGCAGGTCAGCTATATGCACCTGGAGCGTGTCGGCGAAGTTTTTTTAAACGCCTCGATGATCCGCTTATCCTGCCTGGGATGCTGCGGGCGGGCGCTGATATGGGCAAAGCCCAGTTCGCCAAGCAGTCTGGATATCCCGCGCTCGGAATAGATGACGCCAAAGCGCGCCTCGATCACCCGCTTCAGGTCGATCCGCCGCCAGCGGACAACCCCGTCCACCGCCGGATCGGGGCCGGTCTCGACAATCTCGCCAAGTTCTTTCATCTGGACATCGCTCAGGTAGCGCGTCCGGCCCGCGCCCTTGCGGTTGGTGAGGCCATCCGGTCCCTCTTCGTTGAACCGGTGAACCCAGTCCCGCAGGGTTTGGCGATCCATCCCACCGATCCTTGCGGCCTCTCCACGGCGCATGCCATCGTAGACCGCCGCAAGAGACAACAGACGGCGGCTCTGCCGGGCATCCTTGCAACGGCTGGCGAGTTTACGAAGGTGGCGGGCATCAAAGTCGCGACGAAGCGGAACACTGGCTGGCATGGCGATCCTCCTTTGCCAACCTTGAATCAGATCAAAACCGATTTGGGAATCCCCACAGAGTCAGAAATTGATGCCGTTGGTATAATCCGCACGGTCAGCCTGTTTTCGCCACTTCTGGCCATAGCCGGCGGTGCCATGGCGCGGTCACGGGCGATGCTGGGCGGCGTGCTTTTGCTGATCTCTGCGGCGGGGATGTTCCACGCATTCGGATTTGGCGTCTTCGCGATGTTCCCGATCGCCATGTGCGCCCTGGCCGCCATCCTCGCCCTCACCGCAACCCGACCCGACACGCATTGAAACGAACAAGCGATCAAACGACCAAGGCCCGGCCCCTTTCACCACCAGAGTGATCAGCAACAACACCCAAAGCGCGCGCTGATCCAGAATCTGCGCGCCGCTCATGCGGTCGGACCAAGCACCGATTGTGCCCGCGTCGCTGCCGTGCCCATAGACGTCGGTAAGGCTTTGCAACACAACAAATGCAATCATCCCAAGCGCGGCGATGCGGGTCATCAGGCCAATTGCAATTAGGGCTTGTTGACGTTTAGGGATTCCCAAATCGGCTGATGACTGATTCAAGGTTGCAAACAGAGGAGAGCAGCCTTGATCCGCACAGTTCTGACCGACGCCCAATGGGCTGTCATCGCACCGCACTGCCTTGGCCGGGAATGCGACCCCGGTCGCACCGGCCCTGACCCGCGCCGGTTTGTCGAGGCAGTTCTCTGGATCTCGCGGACCGGATGCCCCTGGCGCGACCTGCCGGAAGAGTTCGGGCGCTGGAACAGCGTGTTCAAGCGCTTCCGAAGGTGGGTGAGGGCCGACGCTTTCTATCGTATGTTCAGGGTATTAGCCGAAGATGCAGACTTCGAATACACGATGATCGACGGTAGTATCGTCAAAGTCCACCGACACGGTCAGGGCGCAAAAGGGGGACTCAAAGCCAAGCCATCGGACGCTCTCGCGGCGGGATAACGACAAAGATCATGGCTCTGACGGCCGCGCTCGGCAATCTGATCGACTTCCGCCTTCTGCCCGGTCAGGCGCATGACCTGCGGGGTACCGCCGCACTGATCGAGGGCCTCACCTGCGACCAGTTTCTCGCCGACCGTGCCTTCGACGCGAACTGGCTGCGCGAAGCGCTGACCAGTGCCGGGATCGAGCCGGTAATCCCTCCAAAATCAAACCGCCGCTTCCCGGCGGAGTTCGACCGCCACACCTACAAATGGCGTCACCTGGTCGAAAACTTCTTCGGAAAGCTGAAGGAATACAGAGGGATCGCAATGCGTTCCTGCAAAACAGATGACAGCTTCAAAGCATTCATCTCGCTTGCTGCAATCGTCATTCAAACACGATGAACGTCAACACCCCCTAGTAGCGGCAGAACAAATTCCGCCGCCGTGCCAGAAACGACGACCAGCCAGTGCAGCGGGCCAAGCTGGCTGACATCACTCCCAGCCGCTTCCATGGAGCGGGGAAATATCTGCGCGTAGGCACCAAACGACGGGTGAAGCACCCCAAGGAGCCCATCGCCCAGTTTCGTCAAACCGGAGTTCCAGAAATAGACTGCCAGAACACTGACGAAGACCAGTCGCGCCAGCGTCACGCCGTGCTATTTCCAAACGTGCCACGTCCGGCAGATAGGAAAGGCCGGCTGTAGGCTCAAATCCGGCAAGAAATACCGGCATCTGGTCGCCATAAAACATCATCAGCGGCGAGCGTGCGGGATAGCTGCGCAGGTAAACATCTGCCACGGCCCGAAAAAACGCATCGCCTACCAGATTGCGTATCACCGGAAAGGCGATTTCCAGCGCCCCGGTCAGCGCCATGGTGACGTTGTTGCGATAAACGGCAAATCGGCCAACGGCGCGGCGACCTCGTGCATCGACCAGCTCTTCGGGCACTGCCTGCTTCGGGTCGAGCGTCGCGGCGGCGAATTCCGTCTGGCTGACGCTCATGCAGTGACCGCGGCCATGATCTGTTGCGCGCGCGCAGCCTCTGCCGCCAACACCTGCCAGTCAGGCACGCCGGTGTCCCATTCGATCAAGACCGGCACACGCCCAATCTGCGCGACGGTTTTTTCAAACAGACCCCAGACCGGATCGGCCACCCTGCAGGCGTGGTTGTCGATCAGCAACCGCTCCTTGCCATCGACAACATCCTCGCTGTGTCCGCCGAGACGAATTTCGCCGACCGCCTCTAAGGGGATGTCGTTGATATAACCCGCAGGATCGGCATTTTGATTTGTCGAGGAGACGAATACGTTGTTGATATCAAGCAGCAGCCCGCAGCCGGTTCGCGCTAAAATCTGACGCAAAAAATCGGTTTCGCCCATCTCGGTCTCGGCAAATTCCAGATAGGTTGAGGGGTTTTCCAAAAGTATCTGCCGCCCAAGCGCATGCTGCACCTGGTCGATATGATCTGCGACCCGCAACATCGTTGTCGCCGTGTAGGGCAGCCGAAGCAGGTCGTTCAGAAAACAGCCGTCATGCGTCGACCAGCCAAGATGTTCCGAAAATCTTGCCAGTTGCAGCCAATCCAACAGATGTGTCAGCCGCCCGAGGTGCGCGGGGTCTGGGGGTGGCTCGCCGCCGATTGACAGGCCGACCACGTGCGCAGAGATTGCAAATCGCTCTGCCAAATGGCGCAATTGCGCGATCGGGCGGCCACCGTCACCCATATAGTTTTCAGCATGTATCTCAAGCCACTCAACAGGCGCGGGATTCTCCATAATATCTGTATAATGCTGGGGGTCATAGCCGACCCCGACGGAGTTTGGCAGCCGATCCAAAGTAGGTCTGGCGGAGTCGAGCATCGGATTTCTTCAGCTCCCGTTCTGGGCGGATCAGACTAGAATTGGTCACCCACGGCAGGCCATCTCAGAAAATTTAGACCCAGCTTGGGCCAGGCTGGTTGGCCTGGCCGCGAGTGTTGTCATCATAGATGAGGCCGCGTCGAGACTCACGCCGGCAGGTCGCGTTCCAGCGGTTCTGGCGAGCCCATGCGGGCGCTCCCGTCGGCCATGATCGGCAAATCAAGGGTTGTGCAAGTACCGGCGGGCCAGCGTCCAGGCGTTGCCTTGAAAATTGAGGCTCGATGTGCCCGCGCATGTCGTGCCGGGACCAGCCGCGCAGTCATTTTCACCTGCCATCGCCACGCCAAAGCATTTTTTGCGCCTGTGCGGACAGGGTCTGTGCAGGGCAACAGGGTCGTGGCATGTGCAGCGGCAACCGCACCTGCGACAGTAAGAGTTTTGAATTTGGTTGGCATGTTGTATCCTTGGCAACTAATACCAACGGCCCTAGCCGTTGACCGTTTTGGCCCATTGTCTGGTAGTGATTGACGTGATTGCGGTTTTGTCGTTTGCAAAGAAGTTCCATGCTTCGCAACACCTGTCGACGATCTGCTCATAATTGTCGAAGACGGATATGGCGAGCTTGTTGGCACGCAGATAAGCCCACACATTTTCCATCGGGTTGAGTTCAGGGGAATAGGGCGGGAGTTTGAGCAGGGTGATGTTGTCGGGTACCTCCAGCTCTGCCGAACCGTGCCAGCCAGCGCCATCCAGAATGAGAAGGGCATGTGCGCCCGATGCGACGGTTTTAGCGATCTCGGCGAGATGCGCGCTCATGGCCTGTGTGTCGGCATGTGGCATGATCAGAGCGGCCGCTTCAGCCCGTTCCGGGCAGACGGTGCCGAAAATGTAGCTCCAGATATAGCGGGTGTCGCGCGGGGCACGGGGGCGTGTTCCACGCTCGGCCCGGATACGGGTGAGCGTGCCCTGCTGGCCAACCCGCGCTTCATCCTGAAACCATATCTCCAGGGGCTTGCTGCGGGCTGTTTCCGGCAAGGCTGCTTCTACCTCAGCGGCGAAGTTTTTTTAAAAGCCTCCTGTGCATCCGGGTCGGATTTCGGATGCTGCGGGCGCACCGACAGACGCCGAAAGCCCAGGCTTGCCAATTGTTTGCCAACAGTTCGCTCATGCATGGTGACGCCGAAGCGCTCTTCGATCTTGCGTTTCAGATCAATGCGCCGCCAGCGCACAACCCCATCGGTTTCGGGGTCGGGACCCGCCCGAACCATTTCCGCCAACTCCTCCTTCTGTGCCGCGCTCAGCAGACAGGGTGGATCCGGCGGGCGACGGTTGAACAGGCCCGACACGCCCTCCGCATTGTAACGGTGGGCCCAATCCCGCAGCGTCTGCCGATCCATGCCGCAGTTTTCTGCCGCCGTCTTGCGGTCAACCCCATCCAGAACCAGGGCAATCGCCAACATCCGTCGCGCCGCTTTCCCATCCCGGCACCGCGCCGCTTCCTGGCGAAGCTCGCCTGCGGACTTGTCTTTGCGCGTAATCCTTACTGCCATCAAAGCCTCCCTTGCCTTGATGCCACTGAATCAGATCACGCCGCTCGTGGGAATCCCCTTGAGTCAAATCTGGGGGCCGTTGGTATAAGAACTTCGGTGGACAGCCGCGTCATTTTCGACCGGTACAGATGTGGAGAGCCGGACCTGATACAGCGTAAGAATTGCCACTGGCTCGCATTTACTGGCGCAGGCTGCGCAGGCACCGATTTCCTCGTCACACCGGGGTAAATTCGATTTGCTAACGGGCGATCAAGATCAGCGTAATGCGCTGCGTTTGATGTCGGGCGGCATGACTTCATCGCTCAATTCGGCAACGACATGCTCCAGGCTTGCGATCTTGGTCTGCTTTTCACCCAGCCTGCGGATGGTTACCGTGCCGTCCCGAACCTCGCGTTGGCCCACCGCGAGGATGACGGGCACCTTTTTCATGCTGTGCTCTCGAACCTTGTAATTGATCTTTTCGTTGCGGATGTCGGCTTCGGCGCGGATACCGGCGGCTTTGAGTTTGCTGACTGCCTCAACAACGAATTCATCGGCATCCGACACGATGGAGGCGACAACAACCTGGCGCGGGGCCAGCCACATTGGCAGTTTGCCCGCGTGTTCCTCGATCAGAATGCCGATGAAGCGTTCAAAACTGCCCAGCGTGGCGCGGTGCAGCATGACCGGGCGATGTTTGGCACCGTCAGATCCCACGTAGTTGGCGTCCAGCCGCTCGGGCAGCACGAAATCGACCTGATGCGTGCCGCATTGCCAGTCGCGGCCGATGGCGTCGGTCAGCACGAATTCCAGTTTGGGCCCGTAAAACGCACCTTCGCCGGGGTTCAGCCCCGGTTCGATGCCTGCGGCGCGGGTTGCGGCTAGAAGCGCGGCCTCGGATTTGTCCCACGTTTCGTCCGATCCGGCGCGGATGTCCGGCCGGTCAGAGAACAGCACTTTGAAATTCCCGAACCCCAAATCCCGGTAAATCTGGCTGAGAAAATCAATGAAACGTGACGTTTCGCTTTCGATCTGCTCTTCGGTGCAAAAAATATGGGCGTCATCCATGACAAAGCCGCGCACCCGCATTATCCCATGCAGCGCACCGGAGGGCTCATAGCGGTTGCAGGCACCGAATTCAGCCATCCGCAAAGGCAGGTCGCGGTATGATTTCAATCCCTGATTGAAAATCTGTACGTGACAGGGACAGTTCATCGGCTTCAGCGCATTGACCGCCTTTTCACGGGCATGCTCTTCGTCAACCTCAACGATGAACATGTTCTCTTGGTATTTTTCCCAATGGCCGCTGGCCTCCCACAACTTGCGGTTAACAACCTGCGGTGTGTTGACCTCGACATAACCGCCGGCATCTTGCATCCGGCGCATATAATTCTGCAATCCCGTAAAGATACGCCAACCATCGGGATGCCAAAACACTTGCCCCGGTGCCTCTTCCTGCATATGGAACAGGTCCATCTCGCGCCCCAGTTTACGGTGGTCGCGCTTGGCTGCTTCTTCCAGCATCGTCAAATGCTTTTTCAGGTCGTCACGGTTCTTGAAGGCGACCCCGTAGATGCGCTGCAACATCGCCTTCGTGCTATCGCCGCGCCAGTAAGCACCGGCAATGCTTTGCAACCTAAAGGCGTCTTCGGGAACCTGACCTGTGTGCTGAAAATGCGGGCCGCGGCACAAGTCCTGCCACCCCCCGTGCCAATACATGCGGATCGGCTCGTCACCGGGTATGGCCTCGATCAGTTCGACTTTGTAGGGCTCGGCTGGGTCTTGGTAATGCGCGGTTGCGCGGTTGCGGTCCCAGACCTGGGTGGTCACCGGATCGCGAAGATTGATGATCTCTTTCATCTTCTTTTCAATCGTGGCCAAATCTCCGGGCGTAAACGGTTCAGTGCGATCGAAATCGTAGTAAAAGCCGTGTTCGATAACCGGCCCGATGGTGACTTTTACGTCCGGCCAAATTTCCTGCACCGCGCGGGCCATGATATGGGCGGCGGCGTGGCGGATCAGCTCCAGCGCTTGTGCATCATCGGCCATTGTGTGGATGGCGATAGTCGCGTCACAGTCGATCGGCCATTGCAGATCGTAATGGTCGCCGTTGATCGTGGCGGAAATGGCTTTTTTTGCCAACGAGTTAGAGATCGTCGCGGCGATTTCGCCCGCGGTAATTCCGGCGTCGAATTTACGGGCGTTACCATCTGGAAATGTCAGGGAAATTTGGTCCATGGACCCATGCTCCTCGTCGTTTCGGCGCCGACAAATGCGCCCGGTTGCGGGTAGTGTGCCGGCAGATGTCGCGGGTTTGCGCAGCAAAGTCAACATCAGCGGTTGTGCAGCCGCAGCAAAGCCCGCATCAATGGCGCGGGACGCAAGGTGACAGGGGCAACATGGGCGGGCCTTCCTTTCTGGCGACTGCCGCGGGCAGAAAGATCGCCTATCACAAGACTGAGGGCCGCGGACCGGGCGTGTTGTTTTTGGGCGGGTTCAAATCCGACATGGACGGCATCAAGGCGCACTATCTGCAGAATTGGGCGCAAAGAAATGAACGGGCGTTCATTCGATTTGATTATTCGGGCCATGGAATCAGCTCTGGCCGGTTTGAAGACGGCTCAATAGGTGATTGGGCCGAGGACGCTATGGCCGTTCTGTGCGAACTGGCAGACGGGCCGCAGATTTTGGTTGGATCCAGCATGGGTGGTTGGATAAGTGCAATTTTGATGCGCAATTCACCCCAAAAACTTGCCGGTTTTGTTGGAATTGCTGCGGCTCCTGATTTTACCGAAGACAGCATGTGGGCCGGATTTGACGCCGAAACGCGCGCCGAACTGCATAAGTTCGGGCAAATTTCGCTGCCGTCAGAATATGATGAGCCCTATGTCATCACCGGGCGGCTGATCGAGGAAGGGCGCAACAATTTGGTGCTGCGCGCACCGATCGCCGCGCCGTTTCCGGTGCGCCTGTTGCAGGGGTGCGAGGATGCAGATGTCGATCAATCGGTCGCCCTGCGGTTTCTGAACTGTCTTGAGGGGCCGGACATCCGGTTGACGTTGGTCAAGGGTGCCGATCACCGATTTTCCGAACCACGTTGGCTGGCGATGATTGTGGCCGCAATCGACGACATCATCGAAAGCCGCTCAAATGCCTGATCCGGTGGTGATTATTCCCGGCCTTATGGCCGACGGGCGCGTTTGCGCCGCTTATCCAAAACCTATGCCATGATCGCGCCGTGCAGATTGCCCTGCCAGTTGGCGGCGATCACATCGCAGGCATCGCGGCGGCAACATCTGCGGCCGTCCCGGCGCGATTTTCTCTGATAGGTCATGGGCTTGGCGCGGCCGTGGCGATCGAGACTGCGCGAATTGCCCCTGAGCGCGTCACTGCTTTGGTGCTGATCAATGCCTGCGCCCAGGCCGAGTTACCCGCCGTCGCGGCTGAACAGGAAACGCTGTTGGTCAAGGCCCAGGCCGGGGCGCTGGCCGAAGCCCGGTGGGCGGCGGTCGGGCTGGATGCGGTGCCCGACGGGGCGGAAAAAGACGCCATCCGGTCCGCCATGGCGCAAATGGCGTTCGATTTGGGTCTTGAGACTTTCGTGGCACAATTGCGCGCCTTGCAGCGCCGCCCCGACCAGCAGCGGCACTTACATGCTCTTGGAATGCGCACACTGGTGATCGGCGGCGACCGGGATCCAATATTTTCCACCGGGTTCAGTTCCGGAGCGCGCGATGGCAGCAGGATGATGGTGAGGTTCTGGTGTGCCATCCATCAGCACAACCGCATGGGCCTTTCCGGCGAGATGCAAAAGGCAGCATGAGCGCCGCCCCCTTGCCGTGAGCCGGACAGATGGCGCCGAACAGATCAGGAATTCATCGCCAGCATCTTGCCGGATGCGCGACTGAAAATCATGCCCGGTTGCGCGCATCTTGTGCCGATGGACGTTGCACCGCCGGAGGGGCCGCGTTGATCCAAGAGCTTCCTGACCTAGGCGCGTTTGCGCGGCCCAGCGGATCGGATTTTTGACGATCTTCAGATCGGTTTTGCTGTAACTATCTCATTGAGCTTCCAATGCGCACCTGGTGAGGCGGCGACCGGGATCGGCCAAACGTCAGGAATTCATCGCCAGCATCTTGCCGGATGCGCGACTGAAAATCATGCCCGGTTTTTGTGCCGATGGAGGCGCCTGCGAAAATGACCGAGTTGATCCAGAGCTTCCTGACCTAGGCGCGTTTGCGCGGCCCAGCGGATGGATTTTTGACGATTTCAGATCGGTTTTGCTGTAACTATCTATGAAATCCAACACCAGCAGGCGAATATTCTGACGCCAGCTTTTGCCCGCGAATATGCCGTAATGGCCTGCATTCGGCTCAAGGTGATAGGCTTTTTTGTCATCCGCGAGCCCGGTCAAAAGGCCAAGTGCAGCCAGGCATTGGCCCGGCGCGCTGATGTCGTCATTTTCGCCCTCGACCACTTTGACCGCGACGCTTGAAATCGCGCCAATATCGACCTTTTGGCCGTCCACGACAAATTCGTTGCGGGCAATTTCGCGGTCTTTGAACACGCGCCCGACCGTCGAGAGATAAAATTCCGCAGTCATATCCATCACCGCGAGATATTCATCGTAAAACCGGTTGTGCTTGTCGTGATCGCCGGCTTCGCCTTTGGCGACACGCACGATTTGGCCGGAAAACGCCTTCAAATGGCGCTCGGAATTCATCGAAATGAAGCTGGCCAGCTGCAAAAGCCCCGGATAGACCATCCGCCCGGTGCCGGCGTATTTGAAGCCAACCCGCTGGATCATGGTTTCTTCCAACTGGCCCATCGTAACGCTGCGGCCAAAATCGGTCACATCGGTCGCGGCGGCATCGGGGTCAATCGGACCACCGATCAGAGTAAGCGTCCGAGGTTGCGCGTGCGGCTCCTGACCAGCCAGATAGGCGGTGGCGGCCAGCGTCAGTGGCGCAGGCTGGCAGACCGCGATGACATGAAGGTCGCGGCCCAAATAGCGCATGAATTCAACGAGGTAGAGTGTATAGTCTTCGATGTCGAATTTGCCCTGGCTGACCGCGATGTCGCGGGCGTTGTGCCAGTCGGTGATATACACTTCGCAATCCGGCAAGAGGCTGGCGACCGTCGATCTGAGCAGCGTCGCATAATGCCCGGACATCGGTGCGACCAGAAGAACCTGACGTGCGCGAGGTTCACGATCAAGCACTTTGAAATGCACCAGATCGCCGAAAGGTTTGCTGATCTCGACTTCAACCTGGACCAGATGATCGCGACCGCCTTCGCATAGAATTGAGTCGATCCCCCAATCCGGTTTGGTTTCCATTCTGCCAAATGTACGTTCAGTTACTTCGCCCCAGGCTGACAGCATCTGAAAGAACGGGTTTGGGAATATGCCGGTAATTGGATATGATCCGATCGCCTGAGCGGTAGCACCCAACCATTGATTGGTATTGCGCGCCGTCTCCATTAGATCGTAAGTGGCCATGTAGCGCATTTGTACCCTTCCGCCGGAGTGCCGGTATAAAACGCTGCGTTTTCTGCGGACGCAACATAGATTATGCCGCAAGTGCAAACATAACCGGAAGATCTCCGATGACAACTGACGATATCGGCGCGAGCCCCGATTTTGACAAATTGAACGCCAATCTGGAGCGGATTGAGGAATTGTCGCAACGCCTGGTCGCCGCCTTCGGCAGCAAACGCACACAAAACACGGCCCTGCAGGGACCGGGGCAAGAGTTTTACATGAATGCCGCGTCGGCCTATTTTGCCGATGCGCTTGCCGATCCGTCAAAAATGCTCGAAAAACAGGTGTCGCTTTGGGGGCAATCGCTAAAGCATTTCATTGATGCTCAGGAACAGCTGACCAAGGGCGTAGTTGCGCCGCCGGCAGAAAATTCGCCCAAGGACCGGCGATTTTCAAACCCGCTTTGGGATTCTCACCCCTACTTTAACCTCGTCAAACAGCAATATTTGATGAACTCTGCGGCGGCGCGAAAGGCGGTTCAGTCCCTGGAGGGGATGGAACCCAGAGAGAAAAAGCGGCTGGAATATTTTTCCGGCCAGGTTTTGGACCTGCTGAGCCCGACGAATTTTTTCGGCACCAACCCCGAGGCGTTGCAGCGCGCCGTCGATACCGATGGAGAGTCGCTGGTTGACGGGCTTGAAAATCTGGTGCGCGATCTGGAAGCCAATGACGGGGAATTGGTTGTTACGCTGGCCGACAAAGAAGCGTTCAGCGTCGGCGACAACTTAGCCACGACGCCGGGATCGGTGGTTTT
The DNA here is from genome assembly GCA_965216135.1 of Paracoccaceae bacterium. Taxonomy (GTDB): domain Bacteria; phylum Pseudomonadota; class Alphaproteobacteria; order Rhodobacterales; family Rhodobacteraceae; genus CBDCFL01. The sequence continues at coordinate 188,002 of CBDCFL010000019.1, read as the reverse complement.
CCGCAACCGCATGTTCGAGTTGATCCAATATGCGCCGACCACCGAAAAGGTCCACAAAACGCCGTTGCTGATCTTTCCGCCGTGGATCAACAAATTTTACATCATGGACCTGAAGGAAAAAAATTCTCTAATAAAATGGATTTTGGATCAAGGGTTTACCCTGTTTGTGGTGTCCTGGGTCAATCCTGATGCGTCTTATGCCGACGTCGGCATCGATACCTATATCGAGGAGGCCTATCTGATCGCTTTCAGCCAGGTCAAAGAGATCACGACCGAGAAAAAGATCAACGTGGTTGGCTATTGCATTGCGGGCACGACGCTTGCCCTGACTTTGGCGCTGATGACCAAGCGCAAGGATACGTCGATCAGATCGGCGACATTTTTCACCGCGCTGACGGATTTTGCCGAGCAGGGCGAGTTCGGCGTGTTTCTGGATGACGATTTCGTCGACGGGATCGAGGAGGAAGTGAACGCCAAGGGCATTCTGGAAAGCTTTATTATGTCGCGGACGTTCAGCTATCTGCGGTCAAACGACCTGATCTACGCGCCCGCGATCAAAAGCTATATGCTGGGCGAGGCGCCGCCGGCCTTTGATCTGCTTTACTGGAATGGCGATGGCGCCAATCTGCCCGCCCGCATGACGGTGGAATATCTGCGCTGGCTGTGTCAGGAAAACCGTCTGGCAGACGGGGGTGTCGAGCTTTTCGGGGAAACTCTAAGGCTAAAGGACGTGCGCGTCCCGCTTTGCGCGATCGCCTGCGAAACCGACCATATCGCTGCCTGGAAGGATTGTTACCAGGGGGTCCGGCAGATGGGATCGAAGGACAAAACCTTTATCCTGTCGGAAAGCGGCCACATCGCGGGCATCATCAATCCGCCGTCAAAGAAAAAATACGGCCATTACTCGAACCCCGAGACCAGCCTGGACCATGAAGCCTGGAAAGACAGCGCTGATTTCAATGAAGGGTCGTGGTGGCCGCGCTGGGGGGAATGGCTGGCCGCGCAATCAGGGACCAAGGTCAAAGCCCGAATCCCCGGTGCGAATGATAGGCCGATGCTGGCCGACGCACCTGGCACATACGTGGTGGCGACACCAAATACCTGAGATCATTCAGTAATAAAAAATGCTGCAGTGCAGAAAAATATCTTGAAATGCTGCACTGCAGCATCTATATACCTCCCAGATGCAGAAACGAGGGCGTCGCCCACGTAGCAACGAGGATAGAAATTATGGCTAAAGCACAAGACTACACCAAAGTAATGAAAGACTTCATGGGCGCTTTTCCGGTGGACATGAGTGCCGTTCAGGACGCTTTCAAAACCCAAGCCACATTCGGCGAAAAACTGTCGCACGTCGCGCTGCAAGCCGCTGACATGTCGACCGAGATTTCGACCAAATGGACCAAAGACACCATCGCGCGCGTTGGTTCGGTTGCCAAAGTCAAAGAAGATCCGGCTGATTACAGCAAATCTGTTGCCGACTTCGCCTCGGCTCAGGCCGAGCTGGCCGCTGAAAACCTGGCCGCGTTTGCCGAAGTCGCCAAGAAAGTTCAGATGGAAACCGTCGAACTGATGCTGGCCGCTGGCAAAGACATCCCGGAAGATACTTCTGCGGCTGTCAAAAAGGCCACCGACGAAGTGACCAAAGCTGCCAAGAAAGCCGCTGCTTAAGCGGCGCGACGCCAGACACTTCAACCTCCTCCCTGTTGATGACTGGTTGGGCGGGCATTTTGCCCGCCCTTTTCTTTTTTTCTGCACTGCAGTAGTCTTTGCTGCATCGCCGAAACGGGAGGGAAAGTTTTGGCACAGAGTAACCACCCGCTGCTGATTAAGCGCTATGCGAGCCGACGCCTCTACAACACCGAAACCAGCGACTACGTGACGCTGGACGACATCGCGGGATTTGTCCGCGACGGGCGCGATGTGCAGATCGTGGACCTCAAAAGCGGCGATGACCTGACCCGGCAATATTTGCTGCAAATCGTTGCAGAACATGAAGGAAAAGGGGAATCCGTGCTTCCGGTCAACGTGTTGACCGACCTGGTACGGTCCTACACATCTGAGGTGCAGTCCGTGGTGCCGCAGTTTTTGGCGATGAGTTTTGATATGCTGCGCGACGGACAATCCAAGATGATGGACGGCCTGTCCAGCCCGCTGGCAAATGTGCCGGGGTTTGAGGCGCTGCAGGCGCAGCAACAGGCGTTTCTGAACGCGATGACCAGCGGCATGGGCAAGGGTTGGCCCGGCGCGGGCGAAGACGACGGGAAGGCCCAACAAAAAGTCGGCGATCTGGATGAGATCAAGAAGCAACTGGCCGATCTGCAGGCCAAACTGTCGAAACTTGGCGGCTAGGCATCCCCACGGCTACGCGCGCGCAAGAAAACGCGAATGGTAGCTGCCGAGGGACGCATGACGCTTTGGGGAATTGAGGTTTTTCTGGCCACGGCTGAGGAAGGCTCGGTCACTGCTGCGGCGCGTCGTCTTGCGGCCAGTCCGTCAGCCATCAGCCAGCAACTGACCAATCTGGAAACTGCAACCGGCGTGACCTTGGTCGATCGCAGCGCGCGACCGGTTGTATTGACACCGGCGGGTGAGGCGTTTCGTCGCCGCGCACATGTAATCCGCAACGAGGCAGAACAGGCGCGCATCGAGTTGTCGCGCATGGACCAGCGTGACCTGACCCTGCTGCGCCTGGGTATGATCGAAGATTTTGATGCGGTCATCACGCCGGCTTTGCTGCGAGAATTGGCCACTGACATGGTATCGGCCCGCTTCCTGCTGGAAACCGGCGCATCGCATCGTCTGCTCGATCAACTGGACGCGCGCGCGCTGGACGTTGTTGTGGCCGCGGATATTGGCGCGGCGGCGGGTTGGATGGAGGTCCATCCGATCCTGCGTGAACCGTTCATAGCGATCGTGCCCGCCGCTTCGGGCATGACGGCCGACAAAGCGCCCAAGCAATTGCCTGACATGCCGCTGATCCAATACACATCACGCCATCAGATGGGACGCCAGTTGGCCGATCATCTGGCCCGCCAGAACCTGACGATTGCCCATCGATATGAACTGGACAGCTATCACGCGATCCTGGCAATGGTGGCGGCGGGGCAGGGCTGGACAATTCTGACGCCGCTGGGCATGGCTCATGCGGCGCGGTTTTTGGATCAGATCAATGCGCTACCGTTGCCCATCGCGCCGCTTTACCGCACCATTTCACTGTCAGCGCGACGTGACATGTTGGGCGAAGTGCCGGGAATAATTGCAGCCAAGCTGCGCAACATGCTGACCAGCACTGTCGTTGCGCCGATGGTGCAAAACCTGCCCTGGCTGGCCGAAGAGTTTACCGTCGCTCAGGTGCCGTAGACTGCTTGTTGTGACATCACGAGATCTGCGGCTTCGACCAGGGCACCGGCGATGTAATCAAGATCGTCTATCTTGAGCCTCGCGGGCAGCCGGGTATCACAGGCCCGCGAGAGCATCGCGCGGGTTTTGGGCAGATCCCAGCTGCGGCCAAGGAATTGCCAGTTCCAGAATGCCCGTGCGTTATCCTGTGACATTCCAAATACTTGCACCGACACGCCGCGTGCCTTTGCCTCACCCGCGAACTGCAAAACTTGTTCATCTGACATATCCATCAGATTGAACTGGATCGAGTCGGGCGCGCGGGTTTCCTGGGCCAGCGGGCTCGGCACATTGATCCACATCGACCCGTTCAATATTGCGGCGACGTAATCGTGGTTGCGCAGACCATCGCGCACCCGTCTTGGCAATTCTGCCAGCTGTGGGCGCACGATGGCCGCCGACAGGTTTGACATTCGGGTGTTGTAAAGCGGTAGTTTGTTCTGCCAGCGGGCGAAATTATCCTGCAAAACCGGGTGTTTTGACCAGTTGTGTTCATAAGCGCCCGACATGATGACCGCGCGCGCGACGAGATCGGCGTCATCGGTGATCAAAATGCCGCCCTCGCCGGCATTTATCATCTTGTAGGACTGGAACGAAAAACACCCGACTTTGCCGATCGTCCCGATCTTTTGATCGTTCCACAGGGTGCCAAGCGAATGGGCCGCATCTTCGATAACCGGAATTCCGCGCGCCTCCGCCGCCGCCATGATCGCATCCATGTCCGAGGTGTGACCGCGCATGTGGCTGATGATGATCGCCTTGATATCGCTGGTCAGTTTGGCGTGAAAATCATTCAGATCGATGCGGTAATTGTCGCCACATTCCACGAGCACCGGCTCGCATTCGGCGTGAACGACCGAGCTTGGAACGGCGGCAAAAGTGAAGGCGGGAATGATGACCTTGGTGCCGGGCTTAAGACCAAGTGCCTTTAACGACAGGAAAATCGCCGCCGAGCAGGAGGCCACGGCCAGCGCGTATTTGGCCCCCATCATTTCTGCAAACTCGGCTTCCAGTCGCGATACCGGCGCATCAGAGCCGGCGGTGTATCGGAATAGGTCGCCCGAATTTAACAGCCGTTCAATTTCTGTCCAGGCCTCTGCGGGAATGGGTTCAGCGTCATATACGTTGGGTGCCTGCATGTTCATGATTCCTGAAGCTCGATTTCAGGTTTTCTATACACTGGTTCGGACCTCGACCAAACCAAAACTCGACTGACGCTGCGGAATGCGGCGGGATGTTGCTGAATGCGGGGATTTGGACCCATGCACAGGGCGTGCAGCAACCTGTGCACACAGCAGTGCATACGATTTGCCAGAATGTCAGCGGATTATTTGCGGCCGGATGCGCAGGCGGGGCCGTGCTTCGCTGGGTAAATGCCGGTTCAGCCGCCGGTTGACGATGCCGAATGCAGTGATAACCGCCAGCGTTACCAGCACGAAATATCCCGCCAAAATCGGATACGGGATGAACGGGTTAAACGTCTTGTCAGCGAAATAGTTTGCGTAATACAGAGCGTCACCCTTTTGCTGGAACGCCGGGAAGCCGGAAAAATAGACCAACGTGGTGGCGTGGAACAGGAATATCGCCTCATTGGTATAGGCGGGCCAGGCAAGGCGCAGCATTGTTGGCCAGATGATGCGTTTGAACCGCGGCCAGCCGGTCAACCCATAAGCATCGGCGGCTTCGACATCGCCCTTGGGTATTGACCTGAGCGCGCCGTAGAAAATTTCGCCGGTATAGGCGGCGGTGTTCAACATCAAGACGATGATCGCGCCCAGCCAGGCCCGCGTCAGCCAGCGGGTTTCGATGTTGATCTCGATAAAGCCCAAATTGATGTCGAATCCGATCTTGGGCAGCAGGACGAACAATTCGTAGGCCAGGAAAAACTGGATGAACAAGGGCGATCCGCGGACCACAAAGACAAACCATTCCGACGGTTTGCGGATCAGGCGGTTATCCGCACTTTTTCCCAGTGCGACGGCCGTGGCCAGAAAAAATCCGACCACCAGCGACAACAGGCCGAAATAAATGTTCCATAACAGGCCAGAGCCGATTAACGTGAATTGCTCGCACAGGGTAAAATCGGATTGTGGCAGCAGACGTTCGCCGATGCCGATCGAGCGCAGTGCATAATCCTGAATGGTTTCAATACAGCTCATGCCCGGGCCTTCCGCTGTTTTTCACCGGCCACGGTGGCCTGTCCGTGCGACAGCCGTTCGGTCAGACGTGCGAGCGCAATTTCGGAAACCCGCGTCAGGCCCAGATAGAACACCAGTAGCGACAGGAAATACCACAGCCGCCAGTCGGAGTGTGGGTAGGTGAACACGTTGGTTTTCAGCCCGCCCAGCTCGCGCGCCCAATACACAATGTCTTCGACCCCCAACAGAAACAACAGCGGCGTCGCTTTGATCAGGATCATCCACAGGTTTGACAGGCCGGGCAGGGCGTAGACCCACATCTGCGGCACCAGCACCCGCCAAAACGTCTGGCTGCGGTTCATGCCATAAGCCTCGGCAGTTTCAATCTGGCCCCGTGGCACGGTGCGCATTGCACCATACAGAACATTGGCGGCAAAGGCCCCGAAAACAATGGCAAATGTGAGCACGGCAAGCGAGAAACCGTAAACTTCGTGCACCCATTGGTCCGAAGTCGACAGCGGCAGCTTGGCTTCCCTGCACACCACAAAATCGCTGCCCTGGCGAATGGGTTCTTCCCAGTCGCGGCATTTGACTTTGTGGCGCAGATATTCAAACGCCTGATCCAGCGCGATCACGAAGAACAGGAAAAATGCAATGTCGGGAACGCCGCGCACCACCGCGGTGTAGGTCTTGCCGAACCAGCGCAACGGCGCGATATGCGAGCGCGCAGCCATCGCCCCACCAAAACCAAACAACAACGCCACGGGTGCTGTGATCAGCAGCAAAACCATGACGGTGACAAACGAGAAATAGAACGCCATGTGTTTGCCTGATGATAGATAACAGGAAAACCACTGGAATTGGGCTAAAGCGTCAGGTTCTGCGCAATATGAAAACATGGTGCAATCCAGCCGGGGCCGTGCGGCCCCCGGCCATTCATTGGTTACATCGTGTTAGCGTCTTCGCCGAACCATTTTTTGGTAATTTCGGCCAACGATCCGTCTGCGATCATCGACGCAATTGCTGCATCAAATTTCGCTTTCAGCTCGCCGTCGCTTTCACGCACGCCAAGGCCGATACCGCCGCCGAGCATGATGTCATTGTCCATCAACATCAGATCAGCGTCCTGTTCGGCGATCGGTGCCAGATAGGATTTGTCAGCCAGAACCGCGTCAGCCTCGCCGTTTTTCACCGCAGCGATGGTTTCGTCAGGCGTGGCGAATTCCATCAGCATTGCGCCGGTGGACGCGATATGACTCGCCTGGATGGTGCCGGCCTGCGCTGCGATTACGCCACCGGCCACGTCAGCATCTGCCGACATTGCCATATAGGCAGACGGGTCAGGTGGGAAATAAGGTTGTGTAAAATCAATTACTTCGTCGCGTTCGTCGGTGATCGACATGCCGGCGATGATGGTGTCATAGTTGCCGGAAACCAGGTTGGGGATGATCGAATCCCATTCATTGGTGACCCATTCACATGTCAGCCCGGCGCGCTCGCACAACTCGTCGCCCACGTCGCGTTCAAAGCCCTCAACTTCACCATTGTCGTTGATAAAGTTGAACGGTGGATAGGCGCCCTCGGTGCCCATGCGGATCATATCCTGTGCCAGCGTGAAACTTGCCGACATCGCCAGCGCCGCAGCGCCCATTAACAGTTTCTTCATTTGGTTTCTCCCTTGGTGTGTTGGTTATTGTAATTTGGGTTGTCGTTTTTGTCCCTACGCAGCTTTCGACGCGCTTAAGAATTGTTGCAACCGTTCGGAATTCGGGTTGCCAAACAGGTCTTTTGGCGGCCCCTCTTCTTCGATTTTTCCCAGATGCAGGAAAATCGTGTGATCTGAAACATCTGCCGCCAGACGCATGTCGTGGGTGACAATGATCATCGTTCGGCCCTCTTTCGCCAGGTCTTTGATAACCTTGACAACTTCCTGTTCCAGTTCCGGGTCCAGGGCTGAAGTTGGTTCATCAAACCGTGCCTATCCGGTTGTCACCCACACCCACTACATCTAGGGTGCTCCCAGTCGCCCGAGTAAAGCTCGGCGTAAGTGGGAGCGGTGACATCGCCAGCGATTCCGAGCAGGGACCGGAAGGCGTTGAACGGGCAGAATCGCCTGTTGAAGCGGAATGTGAACTCGTTGAGGTAGGCTTGGAGGTGCTGGTGGCTCACGCCGTGATGAATGCCACTCAGCCACGTCTTCAGGTTGGCGAAGACGAGATGAATGATCGGCAGATACTCCTCAGCGACCTGGGAGTTGCCTCGCTCGGCGACGGCGAGGTGTTTGTAGCCGCGCTTGGCGAGGCTGGTATAGCCGGACCAATCGTCGGTGATGACCGACGCACCCGAAGTAACGGCGCCCTCGACAAAGCCGCAGAGCGATTCCGCGCTGCGGTCTGGCACGACAGCGAGTCGGACACGTCCGGCGTAGCGACCGCCCTTCCGCTTATCGAGCTTGGTTCCCGGCTTGCGCTGTCGCACTTCAACGGCGCTGGCGACAAGAAGCTTGTGGTGAACGCCCCGGCCCTTGCCGCGCGTGCGGCCGCCGACCCAGGTTTCGTCGACTTCGACATGGTCGCAGGCCTCGCTGCCGATGCGGTCCTGATCCGGCCGAACCATACCAGCGCGGAGCTTGTGGAGGATCTGAAAGGCGGTTTTGTAACGGGAAAGCCCGACCTGGCGCTGGAACTGTGTGGCAGACATGCCGGGCGTCTGGCTGGCAACCAGATAGGCCGCCCAGAACCATACGCCCAGCGACGTATGGGAGCGCTCCATGACCGTCCCCGCCGTCAGCCCGGTGTCGCGGCGGCACTTTCGACAGCGCAGGACGCCGGGCCGGCTGGTGAAGCGGAACGGCTCTGCCGCCGTCTGGCAATGGGGGCAGACGAACCCGTCACCCCACCGCGCCTTCTCCAGGTAGGCGGCACAGGCCGCGTCATCCGGGAAAAGTCGTTGAAACTCGGGAAGCGACCGCGGAAACGAAAGGTCTTCGCGCTGCGGAACATCCATCCCCGCTTCGTCCGCCTCCCGAGCCACTCGACGCCATACCCTACATATAGTGGGTGTGGGTGACAACCGGATAGGCACGCATCAAACAACAGCGCCTTGGGTTCCATGCAAAGCCCGCGGGCAATGGCGGCGCGCTGCTGCTGGCCGCCAGATAACTGGGCGGGATACACATAGGCCTTGTCGCCGATACCGACCTTGTCCAGCAGCTTGCGGGCACGGGTTTCAACTTCGTCCTTGTCCTGACCCAGCACTGTTACCGGCGCTTCCATGACGTTTTGCAGGATCGACATATGCGCCCACAGATTGAACTGTTGGAAAACCATCGACAATTCGGTGCGAATGCGCGTCACCTGGGCACGGTCGCTTGGGTGGCGGTTGTGGCCGGTGCCTTTCCAGGTGATCGGCTCTCCATGAAACAGGATTTCGCCCTGCTGGCTTTCTTCCAACAGGTTGGCACAACGCAAAAGCGTGGATTTTCCAGACCCCGATGATCCGATCAGCGAAATGACGTTGCCCGCGTGGGCGACCAGATCGACGCCTTTCAGCACTTCCAGCGCACCATATGCCTTGTGTAGATCGCGAATTTCGATGACGGGCACATCAGAATTTGCCAAGCGTGCTCACCCCCCTATTACCGGTGACCAAGTAGGGCGGATTTTCTATGCAATTGCAACGCCCAATTACCAGCAACCCATTGCGGGCTAGAGCGAAATTATACAGCACGCAGCAAGAACTGCGTCAAAACGTCAGCGGGATTGGAACCGCAAGATAACGATCCGCCTCAATTCTGGTGATGCCGGTCAGGTGCAGGATCTGGCGGTCATTTTCGTCAAGCGCCTCGATGGCCGTTTGTAGAGCGCGAAATATCGGGCCGGGATCGCGTGATTTCGCGGTTATCATCGGCAGGCCGGGCGTTGGATCGGTGCGCGCGATGACGTCAAGGTGCGAGAACCTGGCGTCAGTTTTGCCAATGAGCTGCCAAGTTACAGCATCAAGTGCGGTTATGTCAGCGCGCTGCTCGGCCACGGCCAGTGCACTGGCCAAATGCGAGCCCGTGGCAAGCGTTCGATTGAACCAGAACCCAAGGACCTGGGCATGATATTGCGGTGCCGACCAGCCGGATTGCGATCCCTGCTCATTGTAAGCGAATATTCGATTACTGTAGTTTCTCAGGTTCTTGTCGTCCGATCTTCGCGTCAAAAGGACCGAATAGTAATATCCTTGTTCTGTGCAAAGCCCGTAATCCGGCGTGCCCACCAGCTGCACATGCTCATGAAGTCGGGTGCGATAAGGTAAACCACATGTCTGCGACAGTAACAGATCCGGGCTCTGCCAGTCGATCCAAGGATCCGTGTTGCGCGACAGCTTGGTTGGTCCGTGGCCAACAAACCCGCGCACGAGCGTCCAAAACCTGTCATTAGCCGCGGCGGTCGATGGCAAATCATACATCGGCAGGCTGGCGATCAACGGCCGCGTTCCACCCGCAGACGCGCCATATTGCTGTCGCGGTCGTTGACGCCAAGCAAATCGGCGACCAACCGGAGCAACCCGCTTTCTTCGTGATCGCGATGGCCATCGGCCAAAACCACGCCCCAGAGCGTTTCGATCACGCCAAGGCGGTCCTCGTAAGGAACTCCATCTTTGATGGCGCGGGTAAATCGCACCGTGTCCGGCGCTTCGGCCTCTATTTTTTCGGCCTCGCCGCGCAATTTCGCTACTTCAAACGGCGAAAGGGCGAAGCGGGCAGCCAGAACCCTGTCGATCTGGGCAATCTCGACCTGCGCATAATCACCGTCAGAACGCGCCAGCCGCACCAAGAGCGCCGCGAGCGCAAGCCGCGCATCCGGTTCCGGCAGGCGCTCGGTGGCGGTGCCGTTCAGGAGGTTTTTCAAACCGTTCAGCATAGTGTCCATATAGCCATCGGCGCGCATTTGGCAAAGAGCGGATCAAGCTCTCTTGCCAGAGCGCGGGCCGCAACGCATAATTTGGCACAGTTTTAATACCAACGGCCCCCAGATTTGACTCAAGGGGATTCCCACGAGCGGCGTGATCTGATTCAGTGGCATCAAGGCAAGGGAGGCTTTGATGGCAGTAAGGATTACGCGCAAAGACAAGTCCGCAGGCGAGCTTCGCCAGGAAGCGGCGCGGTGCCGGGATGGGAAAGCGGCGCGACGGATGTTGGCGATTGCCCTGGTTCTGGATGGGGTTGACCGCAAGACGGCGGCAGAAAACTGCGGCATGGATCGGCAGACGCTGCGGGATTGGGCCCACCGTTACAATGCGGAGGGCGTGTCGGGCCTGTTCAACCGTCGCCCGCCGGATCCACCCTGTCTGCTGAGCGCGGCACAGAAGGAGGAGTTGGCGGAAATGGTTCGGGCGGGTCCCGACCCCGAAACCGATGGGGTTGTGCGCTGGCGGCGCATTGATCTGAAACGCAAGATCGAAGAGCGCTTCGGCGTCACCATGCATGAGCGAACTGTTGGCAAACAATTGGCAAGCCTGGGCTTTCGGCGTCTGTCGGTGCGCCCGCAGCATCCGAAATCCGACCCGGATGCACAGGAGGCTTTTAAAAAAACTTCGCCGCAGAGGTAGAAGCAGCCTTGCCGGAAACAGCCCGCAGCAAGCCCCTGGAGATATGGTTTCAGGATGAAGCGCGGGTTGGCCAGCAGGGCACGCTCACCCGTATCTGGGCCGAGCGTGGAACACGCCCCCGTGCCCCGCGCGACACCCGCTATATCTGGAGCTACATTTTCGGCGCCGTCTGCCCGGAACGGGCTGAAGCGGCCGCTCTGATCATGCCACATGCCGACACACAGGCCATGAGCGCGCATCTCGCCGAGATCGCTAAAACCGTCGCATCGGGCGCACATGCCCTTCTCATTCTGGATGGCGCTGGCTGGCACGGTTCGGCAGAGCTGGAGGTACCCGACAACATCACCCTGCTCAAACTCCCGCCCTATTCCCCTGAACTCAACCCGATGGAAAATGTGTGGGCTTATCTGCGTGCCAACAAGCTCGCCATATCCGTCTTCGACAATTATGAGCAGATCGTCGACAGGTGTTGCAAAGCATGGAACTTCTTTGCAAACGACAAAACCGCAATCACGTCAATCACTACCAGACAATGGGCCAAAACGGTCAACGACTAGGGCCGTTGGTATAATACATCTATTTTTGAAGGAGGATTGTCATGGCCGAACACAATGGTTCGGAAACTGGCGGGACCGAACGTCGCCGGAACGTCAAGTCAGATATGGATAAGCCGCAGGTCGTGCAGATCCAGAAATTGCAGGCCTATGCGGGCTTGATATTTGTCGTCATGGCAGTGTTGTCGTTTGGCGCGGCCATAGTATTTGTCGTGATGGTCGGGGTGCTGGACCCTGTCGCCGGACTTGCACCAGAGGACTCGATCTTTCTGCGCATTCTCGAAAACAACCCCGAGGCGACATTCCTGATGTTCGCTGCGATCGTGGGTTCGTTTCTGGGCGGGTCGCTCTTGCGCACGGCCTTGCGCGCCTCGAAACAGACGATCCCGAATGAGGATCGCGATTTGCTTGAGCCACTAATCATGGACAAGAGCGAGGAGGCGATCAACCAATATGTCCGCATTAGCAGCCTGTTAGGCAGCACTGGCACTTTTACCAAGCTCGGCTTTACCGGGTTGCCGTTGGTAACGGCGTCGCTGGGTTTGCTGTTGATCGTGCTGGCGCTGCTTTGGTCCTCTTCCGGCCTGTCGCAGGATTTGATGGATCTGGCCACATTGGTGATTGGCGCATTCATAGGCTCGTTCGTGCAGCGAAATGTGGAACGCGGCTCTGGTTCCTCTGCGTTTCCCGAAGATATGAGCTGAGGCCAGACCAGTCGGCGCTCGGCGCAGGCGGGGGTTTCGCCATCCGCAGGCACCGAGGCGGGGTGGACCCTTGATTGAGGGGCCCAATCCGGGCAAAATGCATTACCTTATTCAATGCATTAGAGTCCTCCCGGATTTGAATGGAGGTGTGACATGTTTGAAACGCTGTTCAGCCTGGACTGGCTTGAGGGTGCAACCTCGCTTGCTGATCGCAGCGGGCCATCGTTTTTCGCGATATTCTGTCTGGTTGCCGGGCTGTTCCTGATCAATTCAGCAGAACGGCGCAAAGTGCGGGTGGCGTTTGGGCTGTTTGGCCTGGCAGGATTGCTGATTCTGGTCTCGGCGCTGGCCGATATGCAGAACCGGTCGTTCAAATATGCGTTCTCGATCCGTGATGCGGTGTCTGATCCCAACGAGGTGCGTGACGGGCGCGGGGTGGAATTGCAGGTTTAGGCCAACAAAGACGTGTGGCTGCAATCGCGCAATCATCAGGCCACTTATCACGCCATCGCCTTGAGATCGGAGCGATTCAGGAGCGGCGAGAAAATTCTGATCTTCGTCAAAAACCTAGAAACGACCCTGCTGGACCACATATTTGTTCCGTTTTGCGGGGAGAATGCCCAGTCCTTTGACCTTGAAGCGGAAATTCAGGAAGACCCTAACTCTGGCGAGGACAATGTTCGCTATATTCTGACTGCGGTGCAGGGCGCATGCGCGGAAATACAGCAATCAGAAGTAACCGCACTTGCTGGCGCAGCCTTTGCCGCACCGTGTTTGGGCCTACCGGTCAACGCATTTCCCGATTTCTACGGGCCGCAGCCCGCGGCATTGTTTGCCGCCTCAGAAATCGTCGTCCTTTATTACCGGCGGGCTCAACTGATCGACGCAACACACTCGGCAAATTTCTCTGCTGGCGTTTGGTATTGCAAGGTCTTGCGAGGCCTTTCGTTCAACTGACGTGCGATCGCGCTGAGCTTTGCTTGAGAATGAACGGATAAATCAGTTCCCCTTGGCAGATATTGCCGGAGAAGCCGGTTGGTGTTTTCGTTCGAACCGCGTTGCCACGGGGAGTGTGGGTCGCAAAAGTAGACGTCGATATCGGTCGCTATGGTCAGGCGCGGGTGATCTGCCAGCTCTTTGCCGCGATCCCATGTCAGGGACTTGTAGAGTTCGCGTGGCAATCTCTGTGCCGATTTGATTAGCCCAGAGATGACGCTTTCGGTGTCCTTGTTGGCGACTTTGACCAGCATCACATACCGCGAATGGCGTTCCACTAGGGTCGCTATATAACTGTTCTTCGACCCTCCGATCAGATCGCCTTCCCAATGCCCTGGCACCGCTCTGTCTTCCACGGACGCGGGTCTTTGACTGATCGATACGGCGTTTTTGATCTGCCCCAAACCGTTGCGCTTGAGGCTTGCATGCTTGGAGCGCCGGACAGTGCGTTTGGCGCGCAGATGCTCCAGCAACTCCTTCTTCAGTACGCCGCGCGCCTGTATATAAAGGCTTCTGTATATCGTTTCGTGCGACACTTGTTTCTGCGCTTTTTTCGGGAACGTACGCTTGAGCCAGCCCGCAATCTGCTCGGGTGACCACTTGCGCCGAAGCTTTGCCGATACTGCTTGGGCCAAAGCTGGGTGGCAAGCCAGCTTGCATGTCTTGGGGCGCAATGCGCGATCCCATGCTGCCTGATCAGAGGTCGTCGCGCGATAGTTAGCAGATCCGCCATTCCGTCGAACCTCGCGGCTGATGGTTGAGGGCGCGCGTCCTAATACCAGCGGCATTTAACATTGACCGATATGGGCCCATTTTCGCATTCCGATTGATGTGATGGTTTCGGGCTGTGCGATGAGCTTGTTCCAAGCTTCGCATCCAGCATCGACGATGGCATTGTAGTCTTCGAACACGCGGTTGGAGAGCCAATTGGCGCGCAAGTACTGCCAGATATTTTCCACCGGGTTCAGTTCCGGAGCGCGCGATGGCAGCAGGATGATGGTGAGGTTCTTCGGGACTTTGAGTTTGCCGGTGGTGTGCCATCCGGCCCGATCCATCAGCACAACCGCATGGGCCTTTCGGGCGACGTGGCGGCTGATCTCGTCGAGATGCATCTGCATGGCTTGCGCGTCCGCCCAAGGCAGCATGAGCGCCGCCCCCTTGCCGTGAGCCGGACAGATGGCGCCGAACAGATAGGCGTTGTGATAGCGCTGATCGGCCGGCTGGCGGGGGCGCGTGCCCTTTCTCGCCCACAGGCGCGTCAGGCCATTCTTCTGGCCAAGGCGTGCTTCGTCCTGGAACCAGATCTCCACCGGCGTTCCCGCTGGCAGGTCAGCTATATGCACCTGGAGCGTGTCGGCGAAGTTTTTTTTAAACGCCTCGATGATCCGCTTATCCTGCCTGGGATGCTGCGGGCGGGCGCTGATATGGGCAAAGCCCAGTTCGCCAAGCAGTCTGGATATCCCGCGCTCGGAATAGATGACGCCAAAGCGCGCCTCGATCACCCGCTTCAGGTCGATCCGCCGCCAGCGGACAACCCCGTCCACCGCCGGATCGGGGCCGGTCTCGACAATCTCGCCAAGTTCTTTCATCTGGACATCGCTCAGGTAGCGCGTCCGGCCCGCGCCCTTGCGGTTGGTGAGGCCATCCGGTCCCTCTTCGTTGAACCGGTGAACCCAGTCCCGCAGGGTTTGGCGAT
The DNA here is from genome assembly GCA_965216135.1 of Paracoccaceae bacterium. Classification (GTDB taxonomy): domain Bacteria; phylum Pseudomonadota; class Alphaproteobacteria; order Rhodobacterales; family Rhodobacteraceae; genus CBDCFL01. The sequence continues at coordinate 172,914 of CBDCFL010000019.1, read as the reverse complement.
CCATCCCACCGATCCTTGCGGCCTCTCCACGGCTCATGCCATCGTAGACCGCCGCAAGAGACAACAGACGGCGGCTCTGCCGGGCATCCTTGCAACGGCTGGCGAGTTTACGAAGGTGGCGGGCATCAAAGTCGCGACGAAGCGGAACACTGGCTGGCATGGCGATCCTCCTTTGCCAACCTTGAATCAGATCAAAACCGATTTGGGAATCCCCACAGAGTCAGAAATTGATGCCGTTGGTATAATTGGTGGGCGATCACGCGAAGTGATCGTTTGATGCTAAGCCCGCGCGAAATCTCCTCGCGCTCAGAAAGGCTCAGGGCGCGGCTACCACGTCTGCGACCTGGCGGGCGGATGCCGCCTGTCGGCGAGATAACGGAAAAGACCGAGGATGATTGCCGGTCAAACACCCGCCCAATCGAACTCATCGACTCTCCGCGCTGCCAACGATCCCAAATCTCAGCCCGCTGCGTGGCCGAATAGTAAATGCGACGACGATACTTCATGCTCAACACTCCATCTCTTCCTAAAGATTAAAGTGTTGCGTCCACCCGTTGAGGCCACCCCGAAAGCCGCCGATCGCGGCACGATCGGGCGCACCGTCGAGGCCTGGACCAGCGATGCCGCGGATTTGCTGAGCGAGGCGGGCGCGGATGAAATCTTATATGCTTTCACACCGGTTGCCAGATCATCAAAATCGCAGGATCTGGCATCTAACGCGGTCTGGTATGGCGACGAGGTGCCACCGGAAATCGCCGGCGAACTCGCTTTGGCGCTGGTCGAAGCTGGCGTTCAGCTGCAATATTTCGGACCCTATGTGTTTGCGACGACGCGGGTGAATGTCATTGAAATCGGGTATTCTCGCAACGAGGCCGATGCCACGGCCCTAACATCCGAAGAAATCCGAAAACTGGCCGGGATTGAAGCGCCCGAGATTGTCGAGACCGCGCGCCCTCTGACACTGATACCGTTCTTTACTCCGGACCGGGGATTGGCGATCACAAAGCAAAGAATATCGCCGTAAATTGGGCGTTCACACCAACCGGCTGACCTCTTTGGCGGCGCGGACGAAATCGGCGAACAAGGGGGCAGGGGCGAAGGGTTTGGATTTCAGCTCGGGGTGATATTGCACGCCGATGAACCACGGGTGGTCGCGCCATTCGACGATTTCCGGCAGGCGGCCATCCGGCGACATGCCTGAAAAGATCAGCCCGCATTTTTCCAGGATTTCCCGGTACTTATTGTCCACCTCATAGCGATGCCGGTGGCGTTCCTCGATCACTGTTTCGCCGTAGATTTCGGCGACTTTAGAACCGCCGGCCAGATGCGCGGTATAGGCACCAAGGCGCATTGTGCCGCCCTTGTCGTCGTCCACCTTTCGCGCCACGGTTTGGTTGCCCTGCACCCATTCCTTGAGGTGATAGATCACCGGCGTGTAACGCTTGCGCCCGGCCTCGTGGTCAAATTCCTCTGATCCCGCATCGGCCAGACCGGCCAGATTGCGCGCCGCTTCGATCACCGCCATCTGCATACCAAGGCAGATACCGAGATAGGGCACGCCTTTTTCGCGGGCAAATTGCGCGGCCTTGATCTTGCCCTCGGTGCCGCGCTCGCCAAAGCCGCCGGGCACCAGGATGGCGTCAAATCCTTCCAGCATCGGCGCGGGATCGTCGCGCTCGAATATCTCCGCGTCGATCCATTCGACCGCCACTTTGACACGATTGGCCATCCCGCCGTGGGTGAGCGCTTCGCCGACCGATTTATAGGCGTCCTCGAGCTGAGTATATTTGCCGACGATGGCAACTTTGACTTCGCCTTCGTGGTTATGCAGGCGGTCGGCCACATCCTCCCATCTGGCCAGATTGGGTTTGGGCGCAGGCGAGATGCCAAAAGCATCCAGAACCGCCTGATCCAGGCCCTGCTCGTGATAGGCAAGCGGCGCTTCATAGATGGATTTCAGATCATAAGCCGCAATGACGCTTTCCGGGCGGACGTTACAGAAAAGCGCCAGTTTATCGCGCTCTTTCTTGGGGATTTTCCGGTCAGACCGGCAGACCAGAATATCGGGCGCGATGCCGATGGAGCGCAATTCCTTGACCGAATGCTGCGTGGGTTTGGTTTTCAGCTCGCCGGCGGCGGCGATCCAGGGCAAGAGCGTGAGATGCATGAAAATACAGTTGCCGCGTGGTTTGTCCTGGGCATATTGGCGAATGGCCTCAAAAAATGGTAGGCCTTCGATGTCGCCGACCGTGCCGCCAATTTCGCAAAGCATGAAATCCACCTCATCTTGGCCGATTGAGATGAAGTCTTTGATTTCATTGGTTACATGCGGGATTACCTGAATGGTTTTGCCCAAATAATCTCCGCGGCGCTCTTTTTCCAGAACCGTTGAATAGATGCGGCCAGCGCTGACCGAGTCAGTGCTGCGTGCGGCAACGCCGGTAAATCGTTCGTAATGGCCAAGGTCCAGATCGGTCTCGGCACCATCGTCGGTGACAAAGACCTCGCCATGTTCAAAGGGCGACATCGTGCCGGGATCGACATTGAGATAGGGGTCCAGTTTGCGCAGGCGAACCGAAAATCCGTGGGCCTGCAACAATGCGCCTAATGCCGCCGACGCCAGGCCTTTTCCGAGTGAAGACACCACGCCGCCGGTGATGAAGACAAATCGCGCCATATGCTGGAATATCTCCCGTGACCCTGCAATTTTGCGATGCAATTCACGGTCCGTTTGGACCCTGCATCACGGGATTTAACCGCTAACCGATTCGGGCTCGATTGGCAAGAATTCCTCAAGATGATGATGGCGAACGCGCCGCCTGCTCAATCCCTAGTCGGCGCGCGGCGGGACGAGCGGCTCGTCATTTTCACCCGGCGGCAAGAGCGAGCCGCCTTCGGGTGCTGTGGGCGCTGGCTCTTCCACGATAGGCTGATCGCGAATACGGTCAAGAACCGATGCGGTGGCCGAGTTTTGTGCAGCGATGATCGTCAGCGTAATCGAGGTGGCAATAAAGGCGATCGCGAAGGCCCAGGTCAGCTTGCCAAGCGCCGTCGCAGCACCACGGGCCGAAGCCAGGCCGCCACCACCGCCGATGCCCAGACCGCCGCCCTCAGAGCGTTGCAGCAGCACAATGCCGATCAGGCAAAACGCCAGGATCAGGTGGACAATGAGGACGACATTTCCCATGCGATTAGCCTTTGGACCAGCATCGCGCGGTATCTAAGGGCACGGGGCTGTTACCGCAACCCCCGCATCGGCGGTCAAGCGGCGCGTGACGGGCTAATTGTCAGTTTCGTCAACGTCGAACTGGCCGGTGATGGCGCGGCGCACGAAGGACCACGAAAGACCGATCGCGAGCACCAGAGATAATGCCAGGATGCCAAGCCACATATTCAGGTCGGAGTTTTTTAGCGACAGCACGCCAAAATCGACCAAAACCCAGATGAGTGCCGCAAATACAGCGGCGACCAGCGCCATGCCGAAGGTTCCGATCGAGCGCAATGTGGCGCGGAAATAAATGATATATCCGATCAGCAGGATGAGCGCCAACAACAGGGTCAGCGGCAATTGCTCCTGAATGTTCGCACGCGCCCAGGTCCAGAAATTCCAGTTGGTCGGATTGTAGCTGGCCGCGACCAGAACAAATGCAAAAACCAGCGGATCAGAAATCCCATCGACCGGCTCCCCCTTGGATTATTGAGATGCCGCCATTGGTCGCGCCTGTCCACCCCAATTTGCGTTTGCCGCCTGAGCGCGCGACCGATACACAGGCGCGGGCGTCCGAACTTTAAGGGGATCATCCATGGCCAATGTCGTCGTTGTTGGCGCGCAGTGGGGCGATGAAGGCAAAGGCAAGCTGGTTGACTGGCTGTCCGAACGTGCCGATGTGGTGGCGCGGTTTCAGGGCGGGCATAACGCCGGGCACACGCTGGTCATCGACGGAGAGGTGTTCAAGCTGCATGCGCTGCCGTCCGGGGTAGTGCGTGGCGGCAAATTATCGGTGATCGGCAATGGCGTTGTGCTCGATCCATGGCATTTGATCCGCGAGATCGAAGAGGTCCGCACCCAGGGCGTCGAAATAACGCCAGCCACGCTGATGATCGCCGAGAACACGCCGCTGATCCTGCCAATTCACGGCGAACTCGACCGGGCCCGTGAAAGCCAGAATTCCGTCGCCAAGATTGGCACCACCGGGCGCGGGATCGGCCCGGCGTACGAGGACAAAGTGGGCCGGCGCGCCATTCGGGTCGCCGATCTGGCCGATCAGGCAACCCTTGAGCGCCGTGTTGACCGGGCGATGATCCACCACGATGCGCTCAGGCGTGGCCTGGGCCTTGATCCAGTCGACCGGCAGGCACTTTTGTCTTCGCTGGCCGATATTGCACCCAAAATACTGCCCTACGCCGCGCCAGTGTGGAAAGTGCTGAATGAAAAGCGAAAAGCCGGAAAGCGGATCCTGTTCGAAGGGGCTCAGGGGGCATTGCTCGACATTGATTTTGGCACCTACCCTTATGTCACCTCGTCGAACGTCATCGCCGGTCAGGCGGCCACCGGTACCGGGATAGGGCCGGGGTCGATCGACTTTGTTCTGGGCATCGTCAAAGCCTACACAACCCGCGTTGGCGAAGGACCGTTTCCGACCGAACTTTTTGACGGCGACGGCCAGCGTTTGGGCGAGCGGGGCCATGAATTTGGCACAACGACAGGCCGAAAACGGCGCTGCGGATGGTTTGACGCTTGCCTCGTGCGCCAGACCTGCGCCACCTCCGGTGTCAATGGTATTGCGCTGACCAAGCTGGATGTGCTCGACGGATTTGAAACGCTCAGGGTTTGCACAAGCTACGAGATTGACGGCGACCGGCTGGATTTTCTGCCGACGGCGGCCGACAAACAGGCCCGCTGCACGCCGGTCTATGAGGAATTGCCCGGCTGGTCGGACAGCACGGAAGGCGCGCGCAGCTGGGCCGATTTGCCGGCTAATGCGATCAAATATGTGCGCCGCATCGAAGAGCTGATCGAATGCTCTGTGGCGCTGTTGTCTACATCGCCCGAGCGCGAAGATACGATCATGGTCACAGACCCTTTCGCCGACTGATGGCACTGAGCTACAAATCCCGTCGGCGCCTGTCGCTGGCAATCCTGATCATCGGTTTGCCGATCTATATCGTTGTCGCCGTCAGCATCTTGAACATGCTCGGGCGCCCCGGGGTTTGGGTCGAGTTGATTATTTATGCCGCATTGGGGATAGTCTGGGCGCTACCGCTTAAATCCGTGTTCGCCGGGGTCGGCCAAGAGGATCAAGATAGCGACCGGGACGAAGGCGGATAGCTTTAGCCCCTAGCACGATTGTCAACAACGCGCCGGGCCTTGCCCTGCGAGCGCTCGACGCCGCCGGGATCAGCGGCGACGATTTCAACCGAAATTCCGACGACATCTTTGATTTTCTTGGTCAATGTTCGCGCTGCGGCCTGCCGGCTGGCCGCATCCGCAGCATCCGGCAGCGGCTCGACATGAACTTTCATTGCATCCATTCGTCCGGCGGTGACCAGCTCGATCTGAAAATACGGTGCCAAACCGGATGTGGCCAAAAGTTGTTCCTCGATCTGGGTGGGAAAGACAATGACCCCGCGCAGGATGATCATGTCGTCAGACCGCCCGGTTATCTTTTCGATGCGCCGCATGGACCGCGCGGTCCCCGGCAATATCCGCGTCAGATCACGGGTGCGATAGCGGATCATCGACGGGGCGGTTATCTTTTCGATGCGCCGCATGGACCGCGCGGTCCCCGGCAATATCCGCGTCAGATCACGGGTGCGATAGCGGATCATCGACCGGTAAAAAGTTGTTGGCCGATGGCGTGCTTGTACAGGTCTTTGCGGTTCGGTGAAGAATATTTGCCTGTCTCCGCGTTGCTGGTGGATAAAACCTGATATTACCTATCCTTGGCTTCTCCTTGGCTTCGTTTTTTATGGTGCGATTGCCGCGCAGCGTCGGATATTGAGGCCGAGGGCACGCAGATTGACCACGTAGCGCATGGCCGGCATGCCGCGAATGCGTAGGTGAGCCAGGTTCATCTGGTACTTTAATCGCGACATGGTCGCTTCTATGCCGGCCCGCCATCTGTAGACGTTGCGGAAGGCATCGCTTTGTTCATAAAGCCGGCGCTTTTGGTTGGCAGCCCTGGCCGGGGTATATTGAAAGCGGGAAAATTGGCCGTCACGCTTGGCCGCCTGCACGGGACATCGCAGTATATCGGGACATTTTTGGCAGATGGAGAGGTCGAAACGGGCCTGCAGCTTGGCTTTGGCGAGCGAGGCTGAAACCGGTTCGACGTTATTGGGACAGCGCAAGACCAAGCCTTCTTCGTTGAGAGTGAAATCCTCCAACGTCAACCGTCCCGAGACGGTGCCTTTCGGCGGTCGCGCGGGCGCCACGAGATTGATGTTCTGTTCGCGCGTCAGAGCCATGTTGTCACTGGAACCGTAATGTGAATCACCCAGCATCACCGCCGGCGTCAGCGCGCGCTCGCTCAGATCATCCAGCGCATCGGCCAAGCGATGGCCGTCATGCACCGTCATCTTGTGGACCTCCACGTGGGTGATGAGGTCCGGTGTCGCGGCAACCGCCTCGTTACTGTCATCTTCACAATAGGTTTCGACGATCTGCGCCATGTATCCCTGACCCTTGTGCGCGTTGTAGCTCGCGTCCGGGTCGGCCGGATTGCCGACGGTATCGCACGGCACATCCTTTGGATCTCGAATCGCGGCGCGCTTTGCGTCACGATCGCCACACTCATCATCAACGATCTCGAACTGATCGCGCAGAACCCTCTCCAGGATCGCAAAACTGGAAAGCTTTGCCGCCGCCGTGTCACGGAATTGCAGCACCAGGGCTAGGAGATCCTGACCCGCTTCGCCGAGGCGCCGTTTTGAAACACTCGGTGCCGTATTCGCGAACGCGCCATTGCCCTCGCGATCGACATAGCGGCGGATCACCTCCTTGCTGATCTGCTCGTGCAGACCGGGATGATATCGCTCAAGCTCACGGGCAAACTTCGAGATGCTCTCAACAACGATACCAAGTCGTGTCAGCGCCCGCATTGCCGAACGAAGGGCCGTCGAATCCATGCGTTGGTGGCTGGTATCGACAGAGAATCCCTGCACCATCCGATCCGTCAAACACCGGAACAGCAATTCATCGAGACCTTGTTCGATAAACAGACGGCGATAGTTGCGCAGGGTTTTCTCACAGAAATAGCTGTCCGCTTCGCTGCGCACGTCCAAGGCATAGTGCCACGCCATATTGAAGGCCAGGGCCTCGACGGTCTCTGCATCGCTCAGATCGTGCAGCTGCTGCAAAAGCAAGACCCCGATGACAACGTGTAGATCCTTCGATGGTCGGCCCATGCGTTCATCAAGGTGACGGCAAAGATCGTCAACCGGAAGTTCGACAAGCAGATGGTTCCGAAAAACCCCGGCCCAGGATTGCTCCATCAGGCGCCGACGTTTGTCCCCGAAATAGGACCAGCGATCAAACAATTCTCCGGTCCGTCGGTCGCGTAAAGTAAACATGCACAATTATAACCCAGCCGACTCTCATGAGGAATCGACTTTTTACCGCCCCGTCAATCATCGGCAGCGCCTCTTTGGTCAGCGTGGTGATCACCAGTTCTCCCATTTCACCATCGGGCAACACATCGCCGGTCTCAGGATTGATGATCTCGGGATAGAAGTGATCTTCCCAGAAATGCAGGCCGTCTTTGGTCTCGACACATTCATTAGCGACCCCTGGCCCCATCACCTCAGAAAGTCCGTAAATATCAACGGCGTGCATGTCGAACGCTTGTTCAATTTCGGCCCGCATCGCATTGGTCCAGGGCTCGGCGCCAAAAATTCCGACATCAAGCGAGCAGTCGCGCGCATCGATACCGGCCCTGGCGAATTGCTCCAGAATATTGAGCATGTAGGACGGCGTGACCATGATCGTCGAAGGTCTGAAATCGGTGATCAGCGTCACCTGGCGTTCAGTCATTCCGCCGGAGACCGGGACAACCGTGCAGCCCAGGCGTTCGATCCCGTAATGCGCGCCGAGCCCGCCGGTAAACAGGCCGTAGCCATAGGCATTGTGGACAATGTCGCCCGGCCGCGTCCCGCTGGCGCGAAGAGATCGCGCAACCAGGTCGGCCCAATTGTTGATGTCCTGCGCGGTGTAGCCGACAACCGTTGGCTTGCCGGTGGTGCCCGACGAGGCATGGATGCGCACCACCTCGGCTTGCGGCACGGCAAACAGGCCAAACGGATAGTGGTCGCGCAGGTCGGCCTTGTGGGTGAACGGCAGCTTGGCGATATCGGAAAGCTCTTTGATATCAGCAGGATGAACGCCACACGCCGCAAAGCGGTCCTTATACATCGAGACGTTGTCATAGGCATGCCCGGCGGACCATTGCAGGCGTTCAATCTGCAGCGCGCGAATTTCGTCGATCGAGGCGATTTCTATCGGATCGAGATCGGATTTTCTGGGTGTCAGATCCTTCAATGGCTGTCCTCTTCAAACAAATTTCCGCCAATGGCCCGCGAGTGGCCGCGAAGCTCGGCCACGACTACGCCGTCTTGATTGACCACCGTTATGTCGTAAATCCCGCTGCGCCCGGTCAGGCTCAGTTCAATCGCCCGGGCTGTCAGGCGGTCGCCCAATCGCGCCGGGGTGAGGTAGCTGATCATTATGTGTTGGGCGAGCGTGTTTTGATTGCGGCTGTTACAGGCAAAGGCAAACGCGCTATCGGCCAGCGAAAAGGTCACGCCGCCGTGGCAGATGCCGTGACCGTTGACATGATGGGGCGCGACCACCAGCGCGAGTGCTGCGCTGCCTTCGTCCACGTCGATTATTTCCATCCCGATCCAGGCGCTGGCGTTGTCGTTCGACCACATAGTGGCGGCTGATTTTTCGGCCCGCTCCTTTGGTGTCACGATCTGCCCCCTGAGAAATCCGGGGCGCGTTTGTTGAGGAAAGCCCTGACCCCTTCGGCGTAATCCGCGCTCTCGCCGCAAATTTTTTGCAATGCGGCCTCAAGCTCCAGCTGTTGGTCCAGTGTGTTGTCCGCGGCGGCCTGGATTGCTGCCTTGGTGTGGGACAATCCAAGGGTTGGACCGTGGGCCAGTTGTTCGGTCAGAGCACGGGCTTGGTCCATCAGCACATTGTCTGGAACAGCCTTCCAAATCAGCCCCCCACTCGGCCGCGCGGGATGCTGTCAAAGGCGCTGCGGTCAACGCCAGACCCTTGGCACGGGCTTCGCCCAAAAGTCGTGGCAAGAACCAGCTTCCGCCGCTGTCGGGGATCAGGCCGACGGATGCGAAACTCTGCACGAATTTGGCACTTTCGGCGGCCAAAACGATGTCGCAGGCCAGCGCCAGGTTGGCACCCGCCCCGGCCGCAACGCCATTGACCGCGCAAATGACCGGTATCTCGATCGATCGGATCAGCCGGATCAGCGGATTGTAAAATGTGGTGAGTGTCGCCGCGAGGTCGGGCGGGCTATCTAGTTTTGCCGGATCCCGGTCACCGAGATCCTGACCGGCGCAAAAGCCCCGGCCCGCACCGGTCAAAAGGATGGCGCGCAGCTTGCGGTCGCGCGCTTGCCCGATCGCATGTGCCAACGCGCGGTGCATTTCATCGTTGAAAGCGTTCAGCCGTTCGGGCCGGTTAAGGGTGATTTCTGCCCAGCCGTCATGCTCATCCACCCGTATCGTTTCGCTCATGCCCCATCCGCCCTGTTTTGCGTGCAAAAAAGCATATGCCGGGCGCGCGGGCAATTGATTGCTGGAACGCGCACGGCGCTTGTTCAAAAAAAGGTCATGTCGTTGGCAAGATCATCGGGGTCGTCGATGTTTTCGATCAAGAGCTGGTCGCCGCCGCCGAAATTGAGCAGGACATCATCGCCCAGATCTGTGGCAAATGCGTTCAACACGTCGCCGGGCGTGGCGTTGATGGCGCCCAGCAAAGCGGTGTCGATGGCCAGCTGGTCTTCACCGGGGGCAAAATCAGTAATCCGGTCGCTGCCGGATCCAGACCGAAAGACAAACTGATCCGCGCCCAATCCGCCGTCAAGAACATCGTCGTCGTTGCCGCCGTCGAGCCAGTCGTTATCATCCCCGCCGAACAGATTATCCGACCCGTCGCCGCCCAAAAGCACGTCGTCGCCGGCGTGGCCGAACAATTTGTTGTCTCCGCTGTCGCCGGTCAGGGTGTCGTCAAACAGCGAGCCCGCTAGATCCTCAATTCCGATCAGAGTGTCACCACCCGCCCCGCCGGAATTGGCGGCGTTGTTGGCCAGATCAACCTGCACCGCGGTTTTGCAGTCGGTATAGACCGCGATGTCATTACCCGACCCGCCGATCAGGGTGTCGCTGCCCAGCCCGCCGACCAGCGCGTCATCGCCATTGCCGCCGTCCAGCGTGTCGTCGCCCGCCCGTCCATAGAGCAAATCCTGCCCGTCACCGCCGGTAAAGATATTGTCGCCGCCGTCGCCCAAAAGCACGTCGTCATGGGCCGAACCGATCAGATTTTCGATGCCGTCATGGGTATCACCGGTCGCTTCGCCGAAATTGCGCCCCGGTCTGGTCAGATCGACCTGGACATCGCCGACGGCAAACAGGTGGCTGGCAGTGTCGCTGCCCGCGCCGCCATAAAGCGCATCCGCGCCGGGCCCGCCGATCAGCAGGTCGTCGCCCAATCCGCCTTCCAGCCTGTCGTCTCCGGCCAATCCGTCGAGCGTGTCATTGCCGGCACCGCCAATCAGATGCTCCGCGCCGCCGCGCCCGATAGCTGATCGGCAAACCCGGTTCCTTGATAAGCTTCGACCGAGGCGAATGTGTCGCCTGCGGCATCGCCGGTGTTATTGCCCGGATTTGCCAGGTCCAAAACGATTGCTGCAGCCCCGGTGACACACGAAGCAATGTCATAGCCGGACCCGCCCAAGAGTTGATCCGCCCGGGGTCCGCCGATCAGCACATCGTCGCCGCCGTTTCCTGTCAAAATATCCGCGCCCGACGAGCCGACCAGGGTTTCGCTGGTGCCGGTGCCGACCTGCACATTCGGCCCGCCGGCGCCCGAGCCGCCCGGCGACAGGATCAGCGGCGGGCGGTCAAGCGCGAAGGCATCGATCGCGCTTATCTCTGCCAGCGTCAGACTGGACCCGTCGCTGGAAAATATGTCCAGGGTTTCGCCCTGAATGCCCAGCTGCTCCCCCCAGCTGGTGGCCAGATAGGTGATCGTGCTGAAATCGTGCAAAAGCGGATAAAAGCTCAGATCAAGGCCGTCTTTGCCGCGTTCAAATCGGTTATCACATCGTCCGCACCGTCGGCGTGAAAGACAAATATGTCATTGCCCGCCCCACCGGTCAGCGTGTCCTGGCCGCTGCCATCGACCAGCCGGTCGTTACCTCCAGCACCATCAATGATGTCGTCACCGCCGCCGGCAAGGATGACATCATCTCCCGCTGTGCCGGTAATCGTATCGGCCAGTGCCGATCCGCCCAGTTGGCTGCCGACGGTGGAAATATCATAGGTGAAATGGGTCAGCCCGGTTTCGGTTTGCGACGCGATGAAAAGGCGTAGCAGACCGCCGTCCTCGATTAATTCCGCCGCCTCGACATTGTCCAGCGTAACGCCTGCAGTATCCGCCACGCTTGCCAGATGTGCCAACGTCCCGTCTTTGAGGATCTGGAACAGCGTGAAGCCGTCGTCGCTGCCGGCCGCAAGCGCGTAGGTGGCGTCTGCGGTTTGAATGGTTTCGACAACCGAGGGGTTGGCGAAGCGCGTATCCAGATCATCCAGAACATGATCGGTGGCGCTGAACGATCCATCTGCTTCCAGGCGCAGGACAGACGGCGATTGACTGTCCGCACTTGCCACGACAACATCCAGGTCTGACCGTAGGCGAAAAAGGACGAAATATCGGTAAGTGCGCCAATTGCCGGGTCTGCCGAGGTGCTGACATTGGTCAGGCTCCCGTCCAGCGCTCTTGTAAAACTGGTGATGCCGTCATCACCCGGCCGCGTCGAGACCAGAAATTCAGCGCCGCCGGTATCAATGACGACGACCGCAACCTCGTCACCGGCAAATCCGGTGTTGTTGTGCGACAGGTGCCAGCCGTCCATCGGCTGATTGCCTGCCTCAGTTGCGGCCATGTCCGTCAGCTGAACCGAAAAATTAAGCTGAAACGTCCCAAAATCAGCTGCGTGAAATCCGTCATAGAAATTGCCGAGAAATGTGTTGCCCTGAAACGAGGCGCCGCCGGATATGTCGAATTCCGCAAGCCTGGCATTTCCGCTGAAACCGGCCTGCGCCCAAAGTTTTCCGTCGGAGGTGGCGGTCAGCGTATGGATGTCGGCGCCATAAGCCGCAAAAGGCGTCGTAATCGTTTCAAGATGAACAACGCTTGTCATCAAATACCCATGCGAACCGAAACCCTGCCGCACGCGCCAGGACTTACCCTCAGACGATGCCGCCGCCGGCGGTTTCTTGGCACAAATTAACTATGATTTCGTGAAGCCTGCCGCAGCCTTAGCAGGATTATTTCGACTTCAGCCTGATCACCACGTCAACTTTGGTAATCTCGGCACCTTCGGGCGCATCGGGCAGCCGCGTGATGCACAGTTCTTCGGCCGGGGCATCGGTCAGTCTGCCCTGATCTTCCCAATAAAAATGCGGATGATCATCGGTTCGCGTGTCGAAATAACTTTTTGATCCGTCAAGCATGATTTCGCGGATCAGCCCCGCCTCGCAAAAGGCGGCCAGTGTGTTGTAGACGGTCGCCAGCGACACGCTTTGCCCGGCGTTTTGGGCGGCGGCAAACAGGCTTTCAGCGGTGAAATGGCGGTCATGTCCGTCGCCGACCAGCAGGGCGGCAAGAACCCGGCGCTGGCGCGTCGGCCGCAACGGACCACGGGCAAGCCAAAGAGTGCCAACATTCTGGGCGGTGTCGCTTAAACGCATGGACGACTCCAACAGATTAGGATTTTTATAGCCCGCAAATCCAGATGCACTCAATTCAAAACTTGCGTGTCCGCGCGCGCGCCAGCCGCGCTTGCCTCTGGCAGCGGGCCGATGCTAGAGGGGTCTGTAACATTTGAAACATATGCCGAGGCCAGCGAACATATGGCAGCTTATCCCAGCAGCTTTGACAAAGAAGGTCTGCTGAAATGCGCCAGCGGAGAGCTGTTTGGCCCCGGCAATGCCCAACTTCCGGAGCCTCCGATGTTAATGATGGACCGGGTCACGGATATTTCCGGTGATCGCGGCCTGCATGGGCGCGGGCATGTCGTGGCCGAATTCGACATCACGCCGGACCTGTGGTTTTTCAAATGTCATTTTCCCGGCAATCCGATCATGCCGGGTTGTCTTGGTCTTGACGGGTTGTGGCAGCTGACCGGGTTTAACCTCGGCTGGCGCGGTTGGCAGGGGCGTGGCTATGCACTGGGCGTGGGTGAGGTCAAGCTGACCGGCATGGTCCGGCCCGACCGCAAGATGTTAACGTATTTTGTTGATTTTACCAAAGCGCTCCAGTCGCGCCGCCTGACTATGGGCGTGGCCGATGGCCGGGTCGAAGCCGATGGCGAAACCATATATATTGTCAGGGATATGAAGGTCGCTTTGTCTGAAAGCTGACGCTTCTCATGGAAGGAGTGCGCACATGCGCCGCGTTGTGATAACCGGTATGGGGATCATCTCACCGATCGGCAATTCTGTTGCCGAAGTCACCGACAGCCTGCGCGCCGGACGCTCTGGTATCCGGTTTGAAGAAAACTACGCCGGGCACGGATTTCGCAGCCAGGTCGCCGGAATTCCGCAAATTGTCCTGGAAGACAATATTGAAAAACGCCAATTGCGGTTCATGGGGCCGACGGCGGCCTATGCCTATCTGGCGATGGAGCAGGCGATCGCTGACAGCGGGCTTGAGGATAGCGATGTTTCCAACGAGCGCAGCGGGCTGATCGCCGGGTCCGGCGGGCCGTCTACGTCAAACTTTTTTATCGCCCATAATATCGTCAAGGAAAAGGGCTCGCCCAAGCGGATGGGACCGTTCATGGTGACGCGCGGCATGAGCTCGACCGTCAGTGCCTGTCTGGCCACGCCATTCAAGATCAAGGGGCTGAACTATTCGATCACCTCGGCCTGTTCGACCAGCGCCCATTGCATCGGCAACGGCGTCGAGCAGATCCAGATGGACAAGCAAGACATCGTCTTTGCCGGTGGCGGCGAGGAAGTGGACTGGACGTTGTCGTGCCTGTTCGATGCGATGGGCGCAATGTCGAGCAAATATAACGACGCGCCGGAAACCGCATCCCGGCCTTTCGACGCAACCCGCGACGGTTTTGTCATCGGCGGCGGCGGTGGCATGGTGGTGCTTGAGGAACTGGAGCACGCCAAGGCGCGCGGCGCGAAGATTTATGCCGAAGTAACCGGCTATGGCGCGACGTCGGACGGATACGACATGGTGGCCCCGTCCGGCGAAGGCGGCGAGCGCTCGATGCGGCTGGCGATCAACACAATTGGCGAGCGAAAAGTCAATTATATCAATGCCCACGGCACCTCAACACCCGCCGGAGATATCACCGAAGTCGAGGCCGTGCGGCGCGTATTTGGTGAGGACAACGTGCCACCGATCGCCTCGACAAAATCGATGACCGGACATTCCTTGGGGGCGACCGGGGCGCATGAGGCGATCTATTCGATGTTGATGATGCAAGGCGATTTTATCGCGCCCTCGATCAATGTGACCGAGCTGGATCCGGCCCTGCACGGCCATGAAATTGTCACTGAACTGCGCGAAAATGTTGAGCTGGACACGGTGTTGTCCAACAGCTTTGGCTTCGGCGGCACAAATGCCACCTTGGTCATGAGCAAATATCACGGGTGATCGCGGGGCTGCTGGGCAGCTCGAACTGCGTTGTCTTCAATAAGAAATGTCAGTCTGCTGTGCAGCCGCCAGTGTGCGGGACGAGGCGGGCATAGGGCAAAAAAAACAGAGAGCCGCGCCCGGCCGCGGGTGGGCGCCGCAACAGGTGAGGTCTGCACTTTATGGCGCCGCCACGTCTTCCGTTCATTCGGGTGTGCAGGTGGTGCAGAAGCGCCCGCCCACTGGGGCGGTCGGGCGCTACCCGGCGGCACTTCGTGCCTTGTTCCGGGTAAGGTCACTGCCCATCGTCGCGACGCGCCCAATACCGCCAGGCTCTAAGCGGCCATTTGCCCAGCCCGCCCCAACTCTTTTACCCCCCGATCTTGATCAACCCGCCAAAACCCGGCATCCCTAACCCCAAGAAACGCGAGGGAACAGAATATGCAGCAATTGTCGGGCAAGCGCGGGCTTGTCATGGGGGTCGCCAACGAGCGCTCGATCGCCTGGGGCATTGCGCGCGCGATGGCGGGCGAGGGGGCCGAACTGGCATTCACCTATCAAGGGGATGCCTTTGGCAAGCGGCTGCGCCCTTTGGCCGAAAGCGTCGGCTCGTCGCTGATGGTCGATGTCGATGTCACTGACGCCGCCGCCATGGACGGGGCATTCCAGGAAATCGAACAGGCCTGGGGCGGCCTCGATTTTGTCGTCCATGCCATTGCTTTTTCGGATAAATCCGAATTGACCGGGCGGTTTAGTAACACCAGCCGCGACAACTTTCTGAACTCGATGCATATCTCGTGCTATTCGTTCATTGATGTCGCGCGCCGCGCCGTGCCGTTGATGAAAGGTGGCGGGACGCTGCTGACTCTGACGTTTGGCGGATCCATGCGCGTGACACCCAATTACAACGTCATGGGCGTGGCCAAGGCCGCGCTGGAGGCGGCGGTTCGCTATCTGGCGGCCGATCTCGGACCGGACGGCATTCGCGTCAATGCATTGTCGCCGGGGCCGATGAAAACCCTGGCCGGGGCCGCGATCGGCGGCGCGCGGCGAACTTACCGCCATACCGAGGCAAATGCCCCCATGCGCGTCAATGGCACGCTCGAAGCGGTGGGCGGTACGGCGGTTTGGCTGGCATCTGACTCCGGGGCCTGCACGACTGGTGAAATTGTCCATATCGACGGCGGGTTTCATGTTATGGGTATGCCGGTACTGGAAAATCTCTGAACGTTTCCGGCAATGGGCCTTTGCCAGATGAAAACGTGGGAAACGACATGCCGGTGATTACCAACATACAGGATCTCAAAGAGATTTACGCGCGCCGCGTTCCGCGAATGTTTTACGATTATGTCGAAAGCGGCAGCTGGACCGAGCAGACATTTCGCGAGAACACATCTGATTTCGACCAGATCCGTCTGCGCCAACGGGTAGCGGTCGATATGTCAAACCGATCCACGGCGACCCAGATGATCGGCCAGGATGTGACGATGCCGGTGGCACTGGCCCCGGTTGGCATGGCCGGAATGCAAAGCGCCGATGGCGAGATCAAGGCCGCGTGCGCTGCCGAGAAATTCGGCATTCCTTATACGCTGTCGACAATGTCGATCTGTTCGATTGAAGATGTGGCGCAGGCGACAACCGCGCCGTTCTGGTTTCAGCTCTACGCGATGAAAGATCTGGACTTCACCGCCCGGCTGATCGAGCGGGCCAAAGCGGTGGGCTGTTCGGCGCTGGTTATCACGCTGGACCTCCAGGTGCTTGGTCAACGTCACAAAGACCTGAAAAACGGCCTGTCAGCGCCACCCAGGCCGACGCTGGCCAATATGATCAACCTGTCCACAAAATGGCGCTGGGGGCTGGGGATGCTGGGCACCAAGCGGCGGGCTTTTGGCAATATTGTCGGCCATATAGAGGGCGTGGGCGATCCTTCTTCGCTGATGGAATGGACGGCGCAGCAGTTTGATCAGTCGCTGGATTGGGACAAAGTTTCGCGTCTGCGCGATCTGTGGGGCGGAAAGGTCATTCTCAAAGGCGTTCTTGAGCCCGAGGATGCCCGAAAAGCGGTGGAAATCGGTGCCGATGCGATCGTGGTGTCAAACCATGGCGGGCGACAGCTGGACGGTGCTTTGTCGTCGATCAGGTCCTTGCCTGCGATAGTGGAGGCCGCGGGCGACAAGGTCGAAGTTCATTTCGACAGCGGCATACGATCGGGCCAGGACGTGCTCAAAGCCGTGGCAATGGGGGCCAAGGGGGTGATGATCGGGCGATCCTACATCTATGGCCTGGGGACGCTGGGCGAGGCGGGCGTGACCAAGGCGCTGGAAATAATCCACAAGGAGATGGATGTCTCAATGGCGTTCTGCGGCCACCGCGACATCACGCGCGTATCGCGCGATATACTGCGGGTGCCAAAGGGTTTCGCGGGTCAATGGGAATAGCCGGGATGCGATTGCGAGCGGCGCGCGTTTGACATAGACCCTCAAAAACGCCGTTTTCCAAAGGTTTGGCCGCTATGCGCCTGTCCCGATATTTCCTGCCGGTTCTGAAAGAGACACCGTCCGAGGCACAGGTCGTCAGCCACCGTCTGATGTTGCGGGCAGGCATGATCAAGCAGGCGGGCACCGGGATTTATTCGTGGTTGCCGCTGGGTTTCAAGGTGCTGAAGCGCATCGAACAGATCGTCCACGAAGAACAGCAGCGCGCCGGGCATATTCCGATGCTAATGCCGACGTTGCAGTCGGCCGATCTGTGGCGCGAAAGCGGGCGATATGATGCTTATGGGCCGGAAATGCTGCGCCTGAAGGACCGGCACCAGCGCGACTTGGTCTATGGGCCCACCAATGAGGAGCTGATCACCGATATTTTCCGCGCAAATGTCAATTCTTACAAAGACTTGCCGCTGACACTTTATCATATTCAGTGGAAATTTCGCGATGAAATCCGCCCGCGTTTCGGGGTCATGCGGGGCCGCGAGTTTTATATGAAAGACGGCTATAATTTCGATCTGACCAAAGCGGACGCGCTGCACGCGTACAACCGTCATCTGGTCAGCTATCTGCGCACTTATGAGCGTATGGGTCTACAGGCGATCCCGATGCGCGCCGATTCTGGGCCGATTGGCGGCGATAATACACATGAATTTCTGGTGCTGGCCGAAACCGGCGAGAGCGAGGTCTTTTATGATAGCGCGATTGCCGAATTGAAGTTCGGCGACCGCGAGATTGACTATGGTTCAGCTGAGCAATGCCAGGCGGTGCTGGATGAGTTCACCAGTCGCTATGCGCGCACAGATGAGACCCACGACGAAGCAGCTTTTGCGAATGTGCCCAAGGAACGCCGCCGTTCGGCGCGCGGCATCGAGGTCGGGCAGATATTCTATTTCGGCACCAAATATTCCGAGCCGATGGGCGCGACCGTTCAGGGCCCTGATGGCAAACAGGTGCCGGTGCATATGGGCAGCCACGGGATCGGAGTTTCGCGGCTGGTGGGCGCAATTATCGAGGCCAGCCACGATGACAAGGGCATTATCTGGCCTGATGGCGTAACGCCGTTTCACTGCGGGATCGTCAATCTGCGTCAGGGTGACATAGCTTGTGATGCGGCCTGCGAGAGGCTGGAAAATGCGCTGATGGCAATGGGACTTGAGCCGCTCTATGACGACCGCGACGAGCGGGCAGGGGCCAAGTTTGCGACCATGGACTTGATCGGCCTGCCGTGGCGGATTACGGTCGGGCCTCGGGGGCTGGGCAATGGCGTGGTCGAACTGACCGGCCGCCGCACGGGGACCAGCGAAGAAATGTCAGCCGAAGCGGCGGTGGCGCGGGTCGCGGAGATTTATGACGGGGTTTAGCCAATCGAGGCCATCCCGTTACAGCTGAAGACCAGAAAACCATAGGAGGCCAATGTGGCTAAACCAGTATGTGCGATTTTAGGCGTTGGCCCTGGCAATGGAATGGCGTGCGCACGAAAATTCGACGATGCGGGCTATGCGGTGGCCTTATGCGCGCGCCGCGGCGATAAGATGGCGCAATATGCGAACGAATTGTCCGACGCCAAAGGCTATACCTGTGACGTCGGCGATCAGGACAGCCTGGGCACCGCGCTGGCGGCGATCAAAGCCGATATGGGGCCGATTGACACGCTTATTTACAACGCAGGCTCAGCGAACTTTGGTTCGGTGGATGATCTGGAGCCCAATGACCTGCAGCGCGGATTTTCGATAAACGCGATCGGATTGTTTTCGGCTGCCAAATTTGTCTTGCCGCAGATGCGCGAGGCCGGGCACGGCAATATCGTTGTGGTCGGGGCAGGTGCAGCGTTGCGCGGGCGACCGGGCACCATCGCGTTTGCCGCGTCCAAGGCAGCACAGCGTTCAGTTGCCCAGTCTTTGGCGCGTCAGCTGGGGCCGGAAAACATCCATGTCGCCTATCTAGTGCTGGATGGTGCAATTGATCTGGAAACCACCAAGGCCATGATGTCAGACAAACCGGATACGTTTTTTCTGGCCGCCAGCGGGATTGCCAGTGCCGCACTGGATTTGGTCCAGCAAGACCGGCAGGCGTGGTCCTTTGAAATTGATCTGCGTCCGTTTGGCGAAACCTGGTAGCGGCTAATTTGCGCGTACCGACTGCCGGATGATCCGGTCGGCCCCTGCCAGACGCAACGGCCAGGCAGGGGCGATGAGCGCTTTACGGATCGCCACCCTATGCGGCGACAGGCAGCGAATTGTGCCAGCGATCGGTCGCCACGCCGCGAAAAAGCAGCCAAAACGCCAACCCAAGTTCACCTATGACCGCGATCACCAGCAAGATCGCGGCCGTCAGTTCCGGCCCGGCAGCCTGCGCCCCGCTTAATGCCATAGAAGCGTCGATCAGATAGCCCGCGCTACCGATGCCGATCAGCAGGCCGATCGTTTTCGGCAGGAAATTTGACCGCCAGACCAGCATCCCGAGCGCGGCCATGTGCGCGGCAAAGAACAACTGCCAGACATAGATCGTCAGCGCGTGCTGGTTCAAAAGCGCCAGGGTTTGCTCTGCCGCCCCCGCCGCGCCATCTGCGCCAAACCATACGCGAACCAAGGTCATCAGGTTGAACGCCATGACCGCGACCATCGCCAAGCGGGCCACAGCCGCCACGCGCGCCAATGTCTCTCCGGCAGGGCGCAGCAACAGATAGAGCGCGGTCGTCAGGATAATCTCGGCGACGATGACCACCACGTCCGCCAGGATACCGGCCCCGAGCAGCAGGCCATTTTCGGCCACCAGTTCGGCGGTTGCGGCGGCATCGCTCGGCACCGTAATCACCGAGGGCACGTAAGCGATACTGAATGCGCCGCAAATTGCGATCAGAAGATAGAGCGCCCCGGATAGGCGCGCGGTCCTCGCCGGGTCGATGGTGTGTCGAGAAATAGGCATGATGTATTCTTTCCAGATTGAGGGTTTTGTTTAGGGGGTGTTCAGGCAGGTGCCGGCAATGCCAGCGGACGGCGGCGCTTGGGCCGCCGGATGAACCATTCGGCCAACGCCAGATGCAGCGGCCAGGCGGCGACCTGGATGGCATCGAACAGCATCTCGTGGCCCTCTTCGCCCATAATGATCACCATCGGGGCCAGAATAAACGCCAGCGTCCCGGCAGGCAGGGCAATCGCGTAAGCGCGGATCATCCACGCGCGATGGTGCGGGATATCGCGGCGCAATACAGCACGAACCGCCAGAATGATTGCCACACCCCAAAAAGCTGAGGCGCCGATGCGCCCGACGGCCAAAAGCGCTGTGCTGATGCCGGGATGGGCCAGTGTCATCCAGATGCCGGTAGCCGCACCGATCAGCCCGGCTGTGGCCGCGATCTTGCCCGCCCGGCGATGCCAGCGCATGTGGCGGGTGCGAAACCGCGGCCATATTTGCAGCGTGCCGAGCAACAGAAAAGTGACCGCGCACAGGATGTGCAAGAACAGAGGCAGCCGATCAGTATGATCGCGCATGAACTCCAGCGCCCATTGTCCTTCAGAAATTATGGATACGGCGCGAATGGTGCCGAAAGCCGCGGGGACCAGGCAGGCGGTCACAAGAAATCCGGGCAAAAGGTATCGGTTCACGGAAATACGTCCCATGGCAGTTCTCCTTGTCGAGAGGGTGAGTTTTGCCGTGACGCGACCTTGGCGGGCGCGCGGTTCAGATCGGCGAAATCTCAGTTTTGGTTAGTCTTCAGTCTTCGATTTCGATGGTAAAGACCTCGTGCAAATCCTTGCCAAAGGCGTGCGAGATCAGAAACGCCAGCTCCAGCGTTGGTGAATATTTTGCGTTCTCGATGGCCACGATGGTTTGGCGCGTGACACCCACTTTTTCGGCCAGCTGCTTTTGGGTCATCTCATCAGCATCGAAGCGCATGCGCCTGATAGTGTTGGTGATTGTTGGTTTCTTGGCCATCTCAGTAGCCCCGGCGATAAGAGATGAACTTGATCGCGTCACCTAACATAGAGCCGAATGCCATAGAGAAGAAGACGATGTTGAAGCCGACCAGCGCGGACCAATTGAAAGCCAAATGATGATCGCCGCCACGATCCCGAATGCGGCAAAGATCATGACCGCGACATGCCCGCGCGTCTCGAAGTTCTTGTCGCGCTCATCGACGACGAAACTTGGATTCTCATTTCCGGTCGCAATCGCGTAGCCGATGTTGAAAATGATTGTTCCGGCAATGGTTGCAGCGATGGCAATCGGGATCACCCACACCACCGTCCGTGCCCAGACGTTCACGGCGTCGGGCGCGTCAAAAGCGCCGGCGGCGTTCAGGTCAATCAGCCGCGAGATGATGTAGAAATTGACAGCAAGACCAACGACGATGGATACGATGTTGTTGCGATCCTGATAGACCATTCTCTTATTCTTTCCCGGTTAGGTTGAGTTGAAGCGATGTCAACTTTGTCAAGCACCAAGTATGAAATATACGTCATAGTGTCAAGAATATTATACACAGCGTAAAGAATACTTTCCATAACCGAGCAAAATCAATGATGTGGCTCTGCTTGAACGTCACGGGAAAGCGCATTCAAATCGACGGATGCCGACGAAATCCGTTCTCTTGCGCCCCGATGCGACTCACCTTGCGAGCTAGCCGGGCGTGCTGTGCGGCCGTGTATCGGAAAAGAACGGCGGCAACGCATTGCGGGAAATTCAACTTCCGGCGCTTTATGAGGGCCGGGCATCCGTGCTATACAGAATTGACCTTCCCGCGAAAGCGCCGGGCGGGACCCGATTGCGACCAGCCGGCAATGTACCGGCCGGCAGGCACGAGGCAAGGCGGATGATCAGAATTCTGGCACTGATTTCGGGATTGGCAGGTGCTGCGGCCATGTCGCAATTCCCTGAATTTTCTCAACAATATCTGCAACGATTGTCGGGCGCGGTGAACGAGTTACGCATCGTCGTCACCGGCTTCGATATCGCCGCCGCAGCCGCCGGACGGACCCGCGAAGAAGCGCTGGCCGAGCTCAAGCGCGATGAATTTGAGCACGATCTCCAGCGCACATTGGTGTCAGCGATCCGACGGTTTGAGCGGCTCGATGGAGATCTTGCCGCTCTGCGCGGTGCCGGACCGCTTGGCCGCATGGCGCAACCCTGGAACATGGCGGATCGGGATTTGTTGCGGGCAACGATGGATGATTATCAGGCTGCGGTTCCGGTCACGGTAGACGGGGCAATCTCGGCTGGTGTCGGATATTTCGTTGGATGGGGCGTGGTTGTGATCGGCCTGGGCGCATTGCTGCGGCCATTTCGCCGTCGATCCGCACCCCGCGCGCGATAGGCCGACCCGAGCAATGTCCAATCCCGCGCCATTTTCCCGTTTTGAGTGGATGATCGCCTGGCGCTACCTGCGCGCCCGGCGTGCAGATGGCGGCGTTTCAGTGATGACCTGGATCAGCCTGACCGGCATCGCGCTGGCGGTCTTTGCGCTAATTGCGACGATGTCGGTCAGGGCGGGCTTTCGGGCCGAATTCGTCGATACGATCCTGGGCGCAAATGCGCATGTCACGGTTTATAGCGCGGTTTATGTCACGCCCGATGGCCGCACCACCAGCGAGATTGCAGATTATCGCGCGATTGCCGAAGCGATCGGTGCCATTGCCGGTGTCACCCGCGCCGCGCCGCTGGTGCGCGGCCAGGTCATGGCCAATCTGCGCGACGAGACGACGGGCGCGGATGTCTATGGCATAAGTCCGGCTGATCTGGCCGGCATTCCGCGCGTTGCCAATCCGCAAGCGCAGGTCGGAACGCTGGACGGATTTGACCCCGCTATCGCCATCGGCTCTGGCATTGCGCGCGAGCTGGGCGCTACGGTTGGCGATACCATCCGGCTGATCTCACCCAACGGGGTGAAAACCGCATTTGGAACCTCACCACGGGTCAGCGCTTATGAGATCGGCTATATCTTCACCGCCGGGCGTTTCGATATCGACCGCACGCGCGTCTACATGCCGTTTGACGCAGCGCAGATTTTTTTCAACCGCGAAGGCGCGGCCGATGAGATCGAAGTGATGGTCGAAAGGCCTGAAGCAATTCAGGATTATACCGCGGCGCTGTTGAATGCAGGCGGTCAACACGCGCTTTTGTGGAGCTGGCGCGACCGGTCGGGCGCTTTTTTGCGCGCGCTGGATATTGAGGACAACGTCATGTTCATCATCATGGCGATCCTGGTTCTGATCGCGGCGCTGAACATCACCAGTGGGCTGATCATGCTGGTCAAGAACAAGGGCCGCGACATCGGCATTCTGCGGACCATGGGTCTGACCGAGGGGTCGGTTCTGCGCGTGTTTTTCATCTGCGGGGCGCTGGTGGGCGTGGTTGGAACAGCCTTCGGTGTGGTGCTGGGGTGCCTGTTTGCCATCTACATCGACCCGATATTTTCGGCGGTGAATTACATCGCGGGCGGTGGTGTCTGGGATCCGGCGATCCGCGGGATCTATGAGTTGCCAGCCAAATTGCAGCTGCGCGATGTGCTTTCGGCAATAACCCTGTCGCTGACGCTGTCCTTTGGTATCACCTATTTTCCGGCCCGGCGCGCTGCGCGCATGAACCCGGTCGAGGCGCTGCGCTATGAATGAGCCTGTCCTGCGGCTAGAGGGCATTGCCAAAACCTATCTGCAGGGCAGCGCGCGCGAGGTGCCGGTCTTGCGGCACATCTCTCTGGTGTTGGATCCAGGCGAGGCCGTGGCGCTGGTCGCCCCATCGGGCGCGGGCAAATCGACGCTTTTGCATATTGCCGGATTACTGGACACATCCGACGATGGATCGGTAACATTGAATGGCCGCGATATGTCGGATGCCAGCGACCGGGCCAGAACCCGCGCGCGCCGCGCCGAGATCGGTTTTGTCTATCAGTTTCATCATCTGTTGCCGGAATTTTCCGCCCTGGAAAATGTCGTTCTGCCACAGCTTGCCGATGGATGCGGCACCGCCGCAGCTACCGCGCGTGCATCGGATCTGCTCGCAAGTCTTGGGCTTGCCGAGCGGGTCAGTCACCGGCCCGCGGCATTGTCAGGCGGCGAACAGCAGCGCGTGGCGCTGGCGCGGGCCTTGGCGAACCGTCCCAGACTGCTCTTGGCCGACGAGCCGACCGGAAATCTCGACCCCGATACATCCGAAACGGTGTTTTCCGAGTTTATGGCGCTGGTGCGTAACCAAGGGCTGGCGGCATTGATCGCCACGCATAACCTGCAACTTGCCGGTCGCATGGACCGCGTTTTGCGGCTGGAGCACGGGCGGATTGCCGAGAGCTGAAATGCAGGTAAGTTGGCCGTGGCGACCTGGATTTTTTGCGCCATCACTCTAAGGAAGGCCGTGGTGAATGCCGCAGATTGACATATCGACGATTCAAAGCGCCAGTCGCAAGGCGCTGATTGCCCATGGTGCCGCTGATTTCCCGGCCCAGGTTATGGCCGAGGCCATCGCTTGGGCCGAGGCGCGCGGTAACCGTATTTGCGGACTTTATACCACCGAGCGGAATGCCTGACTCACGTTGGGGATTCCCAAGCGGTCCGATCTCTGACTCAATGTGGTGAACCAATGAGGTTCGCCATGGCAGCGCCTATCGACTTACGGAACGATTTTGACAGCGTCTCACTGCGGCGCCTCGCGAAGAGGACCAGGGACGCGACCCAGAGCCGTCGTCTGCTGGCGTTGGCCGAGGTCTACGATGGTGGCAGCAGGACGGATGCGTCGCGGATCGGCGGCGTCGGTCTGCAGATCATTCGCGACTGGGTGCTGCGCTTCAACGCCCGCGGACCGGACGGGCTGGTCGATGGGAAGTCACCGGGCGCACCCTCGAAGCTCAACGCCGATCACCGCCGCGCACTGGCGGAGGTTGTTGAGGCCGGCCCGGTCCCGGCGGTGGACGGCGTCGTGCGCTGGCGGCGCAAGGACCTGGCGCGGTGGCTCTTGGAGACGTTCGCCATCTCGCTCGACGAGACCACGGTCGGGCGCGAGTTGAAGGCGCTCGGCTTCGCCAAGATCTCGGCGCGGCCGCGCCACTACGCGCAAAACGAGCTGGCCGTCGAGGCTTTTAAAAAAAACTTCCCCGCGAACTGGCGAAGATCCGGGCGAGGCTCCCGAAAGGCGTCGAGATAGAGCTGTGGTGGCAAGATGAAGCCCGCATCGGCCAGAAGAATAAGCTCACACGCCGATGGGCCAGACGTGGCACGCGCCCGCGGGCGCCCCGCGACCAGCGCACCGAATGGGCCTATATCTTCGGCGCGATCTGTCCCGCGAAGGGGAAAGGCGCCGGGCTGGTCATGCCCTGGTGCGACACCGACGCCATGGCGGCGCACCTCATCGAGATCAGTGCCGCCGTCGATCCCGGCACCCATGCGGTGCTGATCGTCGATCAGGCCGGTTGGCACTTGACGCCCAAGCTGGCGATCCCCGACAACATCACCGTCCTGGCGCTGCCGCCACGATCGCCCGAGTTGAACCCGGTGGAGAATGTCTGGCAATTCATGCGCGACAACTGGTTGTCGAACCGGATCTTCAAATCCTACGAAGACATCGTCGCGCTGTGCTGCCAAGCCTGGAACAACCTCATCGACCAACCATGGAAGATCATGTCCCTCGGCATGCGCAAATGGGCGCATGGGTTCTGATCAATGACCGTTGGTATTATTACCTTGAAAGCTATTGCCAGCAACTGGTTACCGGGCGGGTCAAGGGACAGGCCGAACCGAAAGTCACGCGGCCCCGGCCGGGTCTTGTCAGGGTCGATGCGGGGTTCGGGTTTTCCCAGCCCGCGTTTCTGCGCGCGCTGCCCTTGGCGCTGGCCGCAGCCCGCGAAAACGGTATCGCCGCGCTGGCCATTTCGCATGCCCATACCTGCACGGCGCTAGGGTTCTTTACCGAAAAGATTGCCGCGGCGGGTCTTATCGGGCTTGGGTGCACCAATGCTTCACCGGTTGTCGCCGGTCCGGGTGGGCGCAAGCGCGTCATCGGCACCAACCCGATTTCATTTTCGGTGCCGGGGCCGGATGGACCGGTGCTGCAATTTGACTTCTCTACATCGGCGGTCGCGCTTGGCAAGATCACCATGGCCAAGGCGGCAGGCGAATCAATCCCGCCCGGCTGGGCGGTTGACAAAGACGGGCAATCCACCACTGACCCCGACGCGGCCCTTGCTGGTGCGCTGATGTCGGCAGGCGGCTACAAGGGCTGGGGGTTTGGACTGATGGTCGAAGTTTTGGCAGCCGGGCTGACCGGCGGGCGCAACTCGGTTGATGTCGCGCCGCTCAAATCACCCCAGGGTGCCCCCCATGACCTGGGGCAGTTATTCATCCTGATCGATCCGGAAACCTCCGCGGATTTTGGCGATCGGATCGCGCGACTGGCTGGGGCGGTTGGCGAAGACACAGGCACGCGGATGCCGGGAACCGGGCGCGGCCCGGAAAGCCGTGCCGAGGTGCCGGATGCCTTGTGGCAACTGGTGCAAGACCTGTCCGATCATCGGCAATGATCGGGCCGCCCGTCGGGCGACACCGTGCGCCCGCGCCCCTTGAACGGCACCGCGCCTGACCTCATAACATCTGACATAATCATGCAAAGGCAATCCCATGGACCCCAGTGTTCAATTTCTTGACAGCGCATTCTGGATAACCTCAGGCGCGATCCTTGCGCTGCTGATCCTGTCGGCGCTGTTTTCGGGTTCTGAGACAGCGCTGACAGCGGCATCGCGCGGCAAGCTTCGCGCACGGGCCGATAAAGGCTCGCGCGGGGCAGAACGGGCACTGAAGATCACCGAAGACAACGAGCGTCTGATCGGCTCCGTCCTGCTGGGCAACAATCTGGTGAATATTCTCGCGGCATCGCTGGCCACCGCGATGTTCACCCGCGCCTTTGGCGACAGTGGCGTGGCGATGGCAACCGTAGTGATGACGCTGCTGGTGCTGATATTTGCCGAAGTGCTGCCGAAAACCTATGCGATCACCAACCCTGAAAATGCCGCATCGCGGGTTGCCGGAGTGATCCAGCCGGTCATTCTGGTCTTTGCGCCTGTGGTCGGCTTAATCCGTGCCCTGGTCCGCCTGATCCTGCGCATTTTCGGCGTGCGCGCCGACCCGGACAGCCGCATCCTTGCCGTCCGCGACGAGATTGCCGGCGCGATCACGCTTGGGCATTACGAAGGGCTGGTCGCAAAGGAGGATCGCGACCGTATTCTTGGTGCCCTTGATCTGGGCGAGCGAACCGTCGACGAGATCATGCTGCACAGATCTGAGATCGAGATGATCGACGCCGCCACAGCGCCGCAGGAGGTTCTGGAAAAAATCCTGGCCTCGCCGCACACCCGCCTGCCGCTCTACAAAAGTGAACCGGAAAATATTGTCGGCGTCCTGCACGCCAAGGATTTGCTGCGCGCGATGTATAAACACCGCCGCGCAGGGCAGGGCGACGGGCTTGAGGGGTTTGATGTCGCCGCAGTGGCGAAGCAACCCTATTTCGTGCCGGAAACCACGACGCTTGGCGATCAGATGCGGCAGTTTTTGCATCGCCACACGCATTTCGCGTTTGTGGTGGACGAATACGGTTCGCTTGAAGGGCTGATCACTCTGGAGGACATTCTGGAGGAAATCGTCGGCGAGATTACGGACGAATTTGACCAGGCAGACGCCACCGGCATCCAACCCGGTGAGGCGGGCGAATGGCTGGTCGATGGGGCGACGACGATCCGCGATCTGAACCGGACGACCGATTGGAACTTGCCGGACGAAGAGGCAAATACAGTCGCCGGGCTGGTTATTCACGAAGCCCAGACCATACCAATCGCCGGGCAGGTGTTTTCCTTTCACGGCTTTCGATTTCAGGTTGTCGAACGCAAGGCCAACCGCGTGACCAGGCTCAAAATCAGGAAGCTTTAATCGCACGCACGATTAGCGGGATTTGAACAGACCGCCGAGAATTCCGCGCAGGATACGCCGGCCGGTGGTGCCGGTCAGCTCCTTGATCACAACATCGGCCATGGCACCGCCGATGCTGCCTTTGGATTTCGACCGGCGCGCGCGGGTCTTTCGCTTGGCCGGTTTCTTGGCCCAGGGATCGTCGGGGTCATAGCGCCGCGATGCGCTGCGCGATTGTCGGGTCTTTTCGGCTTTGTCTTCTTCGCGCTCGGCGCGCTCGGCCTCTTCGGCTGCCGCCTTGGCCCGCGCTTTAAGCCGCTCATAGGCTGAGTCCCGGTCGATCGGGTCATCGTAAACATCAGCCAGCGGCGAACTGCGCAACATCTGCCTGCGCGCGGCCTTGTCCAGCGGCCCGAGCTGGGAGCTTGGCGGGCGGATCAAAGTGCGCTCGACGATCCCCGGCACGCCCTTTTTTTGCAGCATCGAGGTAACGGCCTCGCCCACGCCGACCTGCAGGATCGTCTCTTCGGTTGAGAACCGCGGGTTGGCCCGATAAGTTTCAGCCGCCAAGCGCAGGGCTTTCTGGTCGCGTGCAGTGAACGCTCTCAGCGCGTGCTGCACGCGATTGCCCAACTGGCCCAGAATATCGTCGGGAATATCGGCCGGATTCTGAGTGACGAAGTAAATGCCAACACCTTTGGAGCGGATCAGGCGCGCGACCTGCTCGACCTTTTTGACCAGCGCCTTAGGTGCGTCATCAAACAGCAGATGTGCTTCGTCGAAGAAAAACACCAGCTTGGGCTTGTCCGGGTCACCGATCTCGGGAAGCTCCTCAAACAATTCCGAAAGCAGCCACAAAAGGAAGGTCGCATAGAGCCTGGGCGAGGCCATCAGCTTGTCGGCCGCCAGAATGTTCACCTGGCCGCGTCCGTCGGCGGCCAGTTTCATCATATCACCGAGCGCCAGCGCCGGCTCGCCGAAAAACTGCGCACCGCCCTGATTTTCCAGAACCAGCAGCGCCCGTTGAATTGCCCCGACCGAGGTCGTCGAGACATTGCCATAGCGAAGCGACAATTCCTTGCGGTTCTCGCCCGTCCAGACCAGCAGCGCCTGCAAGTCCTTCAGATCAAGCAACGGCAGTCCCTGTTCATCAGAGACGCGAAAAGCAATGTTCAGCACGCCTTCTTGTGCCTCGGACAGATCCAAAAGACGCGACAACAACAATGGCCCCATTTCCGCAACGGTGGTGCGCACGGGGTGGCCCTGATCGCCGAACAGATCCCAAAATGCGACGGGGAATGCCGCATAATTGTAGTTTTCAAAGCCGATCGTGCCCGCACGTTTGGTAAATGCGTCATGCAGCTTGAAATCGTCGCGACCCGGTGCGGCCATGCCCGACAAATCGCCTTTGACATCCGACATAAACACCGGAACCCCGGCATTTGAAAAACCTTCAGCCAGAATTTGCAATGTCACTGTTTTGCCAGTGCCGGTTGCGCCTGCGATCAGGCCGTGGCGGTTGGCGTATTTGAGCGCCAATTCCTGATGCGCGGCGTAATCCTGGCCACCACCACCGACAAAAATCCCAGAGTCAGACATTTCCCACCTTTCACCTCGCCAAGCATTTCGACCGACAATACAAATTTAACGAATTTGTGCCAGCTTTGTTCTGCCCCGAACCGCCTGTTGCGGCTCAATGGGGTGACTTCCTCCCTGTTAAACTGGCCGCGCGTTTCAGCGCGGTCTTTTTTTGCCGAAATTGCAATTTTCTGGCGGTTGACGGGCGCGACCATTTGCCATAGTTACCGGCGCACAAGAAGTCGGCCAGTCCGACCGGGAGGATCAATTTGAGAAGGACCCCAGCGTGGGTCCTTTTCTTTTTGGCCCAGACGGTTGGAAATCCATGCAAAACGGCGGCGGTAAATCGTCCCTTGGCGGGCGGGAAATACATTCGACATGACATGCTGCGGGCGGCATGTTAGGCGCCATAATACCTAATGCGGCACAACCCGGCAGGAGCCTCGCGCATGTTGATACTACGGGCCACGACAATTTCAGCTTGGGTTCTGATGGGCTTGACCGCCCCGGCGATGGCACAGGAAACGACCACCGGCGAGGCAAACGCAGAAGCCGCCGAAACCGAGAGTCCTGTCGCGCCCACCACCTATATCGGTGCCCAACACGGCGATTGGGCGGTACGCTGTGAGCAAACTGAAGATGGGCCCGACCCCTGCACGCTCCACCAGTTTTTGGCGGATCAGGGCGGCACGCGCGTCGCCGAGATCCAGGTTGTCGAACTCGATCCGGGGCAAGAATTTGTGACCGGCGTGTCAATAACCACGCCACTGGAAACGCTGCTGACCCGCCAGGTCACCGTTGCCGTCGATGGCGGTGTCGCCAAACGCTATCAGTTTCAGTTCTGCGACCGCGTTGGCTGTCACGCCGAGATTGGTTTCTTGCAGGAAGACCTCGATGCGTTTAAGCGCGGGCAGACCGCGCAGGTCACGATCTACCCGCGCGCTGTGCCGGATCTGGCCGTCAACCTCACGGTGTCACTTTCGGGGTTTACCGCCGGATATCAGGCGCTCATTGATCAAAGCGACCCTGGCTGAACCCAGTTCACCTAGTCGCGCTGCTCGGTTTTGGAAATTGCCTTTTCCAAACTGGCCAGGCGGGCCATCAGCCGCGGCAAGCGGCGTAGTGCTTTGTACGTCTCGACGTGGGTCTCGATCTTCATCGCCGGATAGCCCAGAACCGTGCGACCGGCGGGAACATTGGTAAGGATTTTCGTCGCGCCTCCGGCGATGACACCCCGTCCCAGGCTGACGTTGTCGGCGACGCCGACTTGCCCCGCAAGCACAGAATTATCACCAACGATGGCCGACCCGCCCACCGCAACATGGGCACACAGCAGACAGTTCCGGCCGATCTGCACGTTATGACCAACCTGCACGAGGGCATCGATTTTGGTGCCGTCGCCGATGCTGGTTGGGCGCAATGTGCCTGCGTCAACCGAAGAATTCGCGCCGATCTCCACGTCCTCGCCAATCGCCACGCCGCCAAGCGAATGT
Organism: Paracoccaceae bacterium; assembly: GCA_965216135.1. Lineage (GTDB taxonomy): Bacteria > Pseudomonadota > Alphaproteobacteria > Rhodobacterales > Rhodobacteraceae > CBDCFL01. The sequence continues at coordinate 141,575 of CBDCFL010000019.1, read as the reverse complement.
ATCTTCGTCCAGGACGGCCCGGTATCTGCGCGCCCCGCGCCATCGCGCGCGACAAATGAAAATCCGTCCGCCCCGATTACCACGCCGGGATGGGCGCAAAATTGCGCGCCGATCTCGACATTTCCGCCAATCGAAACGCCCGCGCCGATCCGCGCGCTAGCGCCAATCGCGGTATCAGGCCCGATCCAGACATTCATACCGATCCGGCAGTCATCGCCAACGCTCGCGCCGGCCTCTATCACCGCATTTGGCCCAACAGATACGTCCTGCCCAATTGTCGCACCCGGCGATATTACGGCGGTGGCATGGACGATCGCCGCCGGCGGGCGCACCTGCGCCGCAAAGGTCTGGGTCAGACCCGCCATCGCTACGCGTGGATTGCCAACGAAGATTGCCGCCTCAAGCCCGTGCTCGCGCCAGTCGGTGCCCGCAGGCAGTATGGCCGCACGCGCCTTTGATCGTGCTAATCCGTCCAGATAGGCCGGATCCATCGCCACCGCCAAATCCGCGGGCCCGGCGCGCGCAGGCTCATCAGCGCGGTCTATTTCGATGCTCTGATCGCCCGCAGCCTCGGCGGCCAGCGCTTGGGCGAGCTCAGCTATCGTGATCTTCGCCATTGGGCTGCTCCAACTCGCGGCGCAGACCGGATTGATGAGCCAGCGCCGATCAAGCTCTAGCTGCCGGGCGCAGGTATGGCCACCCCGGCGCGGACCAGCGCGCTTACTATCTTGAAGTCGCGCCGATAGATGTCGCCGCGAAAGTGTATTTGCCCGCGCGCGTCGGTAAATGCGGTGCGGTAGATCAGGTGAACCGGCACGCGTTCGTTAATATAGAGGGTCGCTTCTTGCCGGGTCGCCAACAGACTATGGAACACGCCGCGCGGGTCGCTGCTTTGGCGGGCCAGCAGGGCATAGGCAAACTCAAACGGTTCTGCGAGGCGGATGCAGCCGTGGCTGAAAGCGCGGCGCTGAAAGCCGAAAAGCCGCTTGGCCGGTGTGTCGTGCAGGTAGATATTATACCGGTTGGGGAACATGAATTTGACCAGACCCAAGGCGTTCCCCTGCGAGGGCGGCTCTTTCAGGTCGAACGGAAAATCTTCTTCGGTATACGCGTTAAAGTTTATGCCGAAGCGGCTGATGATCGTGCCGGTGTCGTCGATCAGGTTAAGATTGGATACGGCGGTCCGGTCTTCCTGCAGCAGCGGCAGGTATTCGGTGACGGTGATCGAGCGCGGCACGAACCAGCTGGGATTGAGCACCATATATTCGATCTGGTCGGAAAATTCCGGCGTGCGGCGGTCATCCTCGTTGGCACCGACGACCGCTCGGGTTTTAAACGTGACCTGGCCGTTGTCGATGATCGAGGCAGAAAAGTCCGGGATATTGACGATGACGTGCCGCGCACCCCTGGGCATGTTGGTCCAGCGTTCGCGCTCCATTGCGGCCAGGATCGAACCAAGCCGCGCCCGGGCGGAAACGTTGATCGCCTCAATCGTGCCCTGACCGGCCACGCCGTCGGCTGCCAGCCCGTGGGCCTGCTGAAATGCGATGACCCCGGCGCTGAGTTCACGCCCAAAGGCCGCCTTGGCACTGCGCTCCATATATCCCATTGCGATCAGCCGATTGCGCAGCGAAATGACGCCGGAACCCTGATCGCCGGGTTGATATTTTCCCGACGGAACGCGCGGCCCCCAACCGCCGCGCTCGACGACCCGTTCCATAATAATCTTGTGCTTCATCAACCGGTTGTATTCAACACTTTGCGGCGGAAGTTGCCGCATGAAAGCTGCAGGTGTGGACAGCGCAAACGCCTCCAGTATCTGCTGGCGGTCGCGCAGCGGAACTTTTCTGGCGATCAGCACATCGACGCGCGATGGCTTCAACAGACCGGATTGAACGTCGCGGGCATATTTAAGAAACAACTGCGTAAATGCCGCCTCAGCCATGCCAAGATCACGATCATTGCGGATGCTGCGCAGATTTACCGACAGATCGTCGAATTGATAACGCGCAACCGGCAACGCGTGGTCGGCGACATTCGCCAGCACCTCGATCAATGCCTGTCGGCGTTTTCTGTCGTCGCGGTCGCGGCCCGTCCAGATGGGTTCAAACCCGTTGCCCTGATAAAACGCCAGAACGTCCCGGTCAGAGGCGACAGCCTCGGCCAGCGCCTGTTTGAATGCGACCGAACTTTTGGCCGCCGCGGCGGTTGGCCCGCCGGCAATCAGCACAAATAGGATCAGCAGATTAAGGTAGACGGCAACTTTGCGCATAAAACACCAAACCGGCACGAGGACGATCAGACTCTTAGGATAGAAAAGTGAAAATATTTAGGCCGCAGTCGTTCACGTTTCTGCAAACACGGTCATGTGTTACAGATCGGCAACGGACAAGCCATAAGGCGCGACGCGCTGGCAGAACCGCGAAACTGGCAGAATTCCGCCGATTTTCAAAAGGATGGAGCATTTTAATCATCTCAGACTTGGTTCGAAGACCGGTTTGTGCCAAAAGCGCAATGCACTTGGGGATGAGCATCGGTCGACAACAGGGACGTTGTCAGCCGAGACAGTGGATAAGGCAGCGATGTGCGCATGACACCCGGCGATTCTGGAACAATCTCTCGACGTGCACTTTTGGGTGCCTTTGCTGCCACCAGTTTGATTGCCGCACCATCTTTCGCCAACGCATTCAGCATCACACGCGGAGCAGGCGATTTTCGTCAATTGCGCATGTATTCCGGTCGCACCGGTGAAAGCGTCAACACGATCTACTGGATCGACGGCAAATACATACCTGCGGCGCTGAGGGAAATCGATCACTTCATGCGCGACTGGCGCACTGGCGACAGGATCAACATCGACACCCGCGCGATTGACATCATGGCGGCGACGCACCGTCTGCTGGGGGTAAGTGAGCCGTATAATCTGTTGTCTGGTTACCGGACGGCCAAGACCAATGCGATGCTGCGCTCCCGTTCGCGCTCGGTTGCGCGCAACTCGCTGCACGTCAAAGGGCAGGCGGCTGATCTGCGGCTGGCTTCGCGATCGGTCACGCAAATGGCCAAAGCCGCGGCATCCTGTGCCGCTGGTGGCGTTGGCCGCTATGGGCGGTCGAATTTCGTGCATATGGATTGCGGGCCAATCCGCACCTGGCGCAGCTAGGGCTTGTTGACGTTTAGGGATTCCCAAATCGGCTGATGATTGATTCAAGGTTGCAAACAGAGGAGAGCAGCCTTGATCCGCACAGTTCTGACCGACGCCCAATGGGCTGTCATCGCACCGCACTGCCTTGGCCGGGAATGCGACCCCGGTCGCACCGGCCCTGACCCGCGCCGGTTTGTCGAGGCAGTTCTCTGGATCTCGCGGACCGGATGCCCTGGCGCGACCTGCCGGAAGAGTTCGGGCGCTGGAACAGCGTGTTCAAGCGCTTCCGAAGGTGGGTGAGGGCCGACGCTTTCTATCGTATGTTCAGGGTATTAGCCGAAGATGCAGACTTCGAATACACGATGATCGACGGTAGTATCGTCAAAGTCCACCGACACGGTCAGGGCGCAAAAGGGGGACTCAAAGCCAAGCCATCGGACGCTCTCGCGGCGGGATAACGACAAAGATCATGGCTCTGACGGACGCGCTCGGCAATCTGATCGACTTCCGCCTTCTGCCCGGTCAGGCGCATGACCTGCGGGGTACCGCCGCACTGATCGAGGGCCTCACCTGCGACCAGTTTCTCGCCGACCGTGCCTTCGACGCGAACTGGCTGCGCGAAGCGCTGACCAGTGCCGGGATCGAGCCGGTAATCCCTCCAAAATCAAACCGCCGCTTCCCGGCGGAGTTCGACCGCCACACCTACAAATGGCGTCACCTGGTCGAAAACTTCTTCGGAAAGCTGAAGGAATACAGAGGGATCGCAATGCGTTCCTGCAAAACAGATGACAGCTTCAAAGCATTCATCTCGCTTGCTGCAATCGTCATTCAAACACGATGAACGTCAACACCCCCTAGCAAACTCCTGAATAATTCCATCATTGCGCATGGCTCATACCCATGCTCTGATCTGCCGCGAAATTTGTGGCGGAGGTGCATATGGCCACTCAGCGTCTTGAGGGTAAGCGCGCCCTGGTAACCGCGGCGGGCCAGGGCATTGGCCGGGCCACCGCCATCGCCATGGCCCGCAAAGGCGCAACGGTCTGCGCCACCGACTTTGATTCGGACAAACTTGCCGGCATCTCCGACGAGGCGGACAGCCACATCGAAACCTTCGGTCTGGATGTCCGTGACGAGGTTTCGGTCAGCGTCGGGGTCGAACGCGCCAAACCCGACATTCTGTTCAACTGCGCGGGTTTTGTCCACAGTGGAACCGTTCTGGACGCAACCGATGAAGATTGGGATTTCGCCTTTGATCTGAACGTGAAATCAATGTTCAGAACGATCCAGGCGGCGTTGCCCGGCATGATCCAGCGCGGCGGCGGATCGATAATCAACATGTCGTCGGCGGTCTCATCGATCATCAGCGCGCCGAACCGTTTCATCTATGGCGCCACCAAGGCGGCTGTGATCGGTCTGACCAAATCGGTCGCGATTGACTATGTCACCCAGTCCATCCGCTGCAACGCCATCTGCCCGGGAACCGTCGACAGCCCGTCGTTGCACGAACGCCTGCAACAGACCGGCGATTATGAGGCCGCGATGAAAGCCTTCATTGCCCGCCAGCCCATGGGGCGCATCGCGACCAGCGAAGAAATTGCTGCGCTCGCGGTTTACCTTGCATCAGACGAGGCCGGGTTCACCACCGGTCAGGCCCATATCATCGACGGCGGCTGGTCGCTTTAGTCGCCTTTGGCCAGCGGATGGTGGTTCAGGACCAGTTCCGCCAGCTTTTCGTCCAGGACATGCGTGTAAATTTCGGTCGTCGATATATCCACATGGCCGAGCAATGTCTGGATCGACCGCAGATCGGCACCGTTGGCCAAAAGATGGGTCGCGAATGCGTGCCTCAGAACATGCGGCGAGACTTTGGCTGGCGATATTCCCGCCACCACCGCCATGCTCTTGATCGCAAGATAAAACCCGTGCCGTGTCAGATGCCCGGACTTGCCGCGCGAGGGAAACAGAAATGCTGAGGCGCTGCCGCCATCCTTTGCCGCCAGTTCGTCATCGCGGTCCCGGCGCACCAGCCAGTCCGCAAGCGCCAGGCGCGCCGGGGCGGATAGCGGCACAATGCGTTCCTTGCCCCCCTTGCCGCGCACCAATAGGACGGACGGATCGCCCCGCGCGGCGGCAGCCGGCAGGCTGACCAGCTCGCTGACCCGCATTCCGGTCGCATAAAGCAGCTCAAGCAGGCAGGTATTGCGCAACCATTCGCCTGAATTGCGCCCCGCCTTTTGCGCCGCCTCCAATAGCTGTGTCACCTCGCGCTCGCTCAGCGTTTTTGGCAGCGATTTGGCGCGTCCGGGCCCACGAATGCGCAGGGCCGGGTTGTCGGGCCGCAGTGCCTCTGAATACATGAAACCAAAGAGCTGGCGGATCGCCGATAACCGCCTGGCGCGCGTAGATTGCGCCAGACCCTGAGCGTCGCAATAGATCGCGTATCGCTCAATGGCCTGCTTATCGCAGGTTTCCAGCGTCAGCAGCTGCCCCTCGAGCCAATCACAAAAACCGGTCAGATCGCGCGCATAGGCCGCCAGCGTGTTTGCTGAAGCGCCCTGCTCGGCGGCGAGCGCATCGAGGAACAGCGTCATGATGCGCGCCGCAGTGGTGCTCATCGCTGCCGATCCAACAACATCAGCTCAATTGCACTTTGGCGCGCGACATTCTCAAAACCGGCGGCGCGCAGGAATATCAGCGCATCTGCCAGATCATCGAGATCACCACTGGCACCTGCTTGCAGAAAATCGACCGCGCGCAGCACCGCTTCGCCACTCTTGGCGTCGCGCATCAGCCCCTTAAAGCGATCGGGATAGCCCCGACCGGCGAACCCGGCATGGATGGCCCGACCAAGGGTGCCTTGCGGCGCGGTGGGCAAAGGCTCACCTCGGGCAATGGCAAAGACAAATCGATCAACATCATCGGGTCCGGGCGGCAAACGCAGGGCGCGATGATCACTGGTTCCCAACAGACAGATACGAAACCGCAGTGCCGCCGCCGAGGCGGTCAATTGGCGCGAGCGCAACCTCTGGCAATAATATTTGGCAAAGGCAACTTCCAACCCGACCAGCGCCATCTGGTCCCAGGCGGTTTGCAGTGCCGGACTTATCGCGCTGGCCTGTTGCGACAACAACGCCCCGTCGAGCGCCTGGATCGCGGCGGCCCTGTCCCAAACTCCGCCCGAGGCCGCCGGTCTGCGGTCGGTGTATGCTCCCATCAGCCGGTTGGGATCAATCGCGCCGGTGCGCGTCAGGCGCTCAGCCGCCTCGATCTGGTTCTTCCAGCCGCTGGCGGCATGAAGATCGGAATGGGCGAATGCGCGCGGCAGATTGATCGTCGGCAAGGGCCGCCCGATAGCCTCGTACATGCGAAATTCAAGCGGGCTGGGCCGCGATGGCAGCGGCAGGGCAACGGTGGTTTCATCAAGCCCCAGATCAAGAAACCGCGCCAACAACGCATCCTGGTCTTGCGTGACAAAGCCAAGCGCGCGCCCGGTTTCCAGTGACAGTGCAGCCCCTGCCCAGTCGCCGCCGCGCGCCAGACAAAAGATACGGGCCGGAAACGTCGGCGACAGCGATGGCAATGAGCGAAGCTCGGCGCAAACTTCATCTTCAGCCCGCAGCAAAAGCGCGACGTCAAAGGCGCGCCTGAAAATCTCGGGACTGGTCACGCCGACCCGATCCAATAGCGCGTCGGCCTGTTCAACCGCGCCCAGCGCCAAAAGCGCATCTATTCGCGCCAAAAGAAGTTCGGGCTGCGCGCTTGCGGGCAGCGGCGGGTCAAGTTCGGCCAGCAGCAGCAGGTAAATAAGATCACCAACTGCTGGCAATACATCGCCGCGGTCACGGCGCAGCGCCCGGGCGATCACCCGGGCCGACGAATTGGCCCAAAAATCCGCCGGCAGGCCGGTGACCGACACCGGCAACAGCCCGACCGCCTCGGCATTGGGCCCATCAATGGGATTGACGGTGATGTCGCCGGGCAGCGCCGCGCCTATATCGCCTGGCGGCTGCTCGGCGATGACCTCGGGCGTGCGAATACTGTCCGACAGCCAATCGATTGCTGACAACGGCGACTGGGCTGCGGCCATGTATGGCCAAAGGGCCAGGGCAAGGCCCACCAATGCTGGCGCAGCAAACGGTTTAGTTAACGTCAATCGTCACCTGCTGTCGCATTTCCGATTGATCCGGCGACAAATCGCCCAAATACGCAAACCCGATCAGCGCCAGCGCCGCCAGCACCAACACAGTCAGAATAAATTTGATAAACCTGCTCAGCATCGCGCTATTCCCGCCGCTGGTTGTCGCCTCAATCCCGCTCTTTCGGCGGTCCTGTCTTCCTATATGGCACTTTTTATGGCATCGCGCCATTCAGCAGTTCCAATATTTGGCAGGCCAGCGCCAATTTGCATTACGATCTGAAAAAGACGGTCGCCCTTGTGGGGATGATGGGTTCGGGCAAAAGCGCCGTTGGTACCGCGCTCGCACGCCTTGTCGGCGCGAAATTTCTTGATTCCGATCACGCAATTGAAGCGGCGGCAAATATGTCGATTTCGGAGATTTTTGCCCGCGATGGTGAGGGATTCTTTCGCCAGAAAGAAACCCAGATACTGGCGCGATTGATGTCGGAAAACCGGGCGATTTTGTCCACTGGGGGCGGCGCTTACTTGGCGGCTGAAAACCGCAAGCTGATTTCTGATCTCGGCATCGCGGTCTGGCTCAGGGCGGACGCCGATCTGTTGTGGATACGGGTCAGACACAAATCCACCCGCCCGCTCCTGCGTACCGACAACCCACGCAAAACGCTGCGACAATTGTGCACAGCGCGCGATCCGGTCTATGCAAATGCAGAGGTGACCGTCGATGCTGATGCCAGCTATTCCATCGAAGACATTGCCAACAACGTGATCGCGGCATTGATCGCGAAGCCGGATGTTTTGGTTAGGCGCAAAAAATGACAGAGATCGTTCATGTTCCGCTGGCCGGTCGCGCTTATGACATTCATATCGGCGATGGCCTGATTGCCGGGGCCGGTGCCCATATCGCCGCCATTGTGGACCGGCCGGTCGTGGCCGTTATCAGCGATGAAAATGTCGCAGTGCATCATTTGGACAGCTTGAAGAATGCGCTTCAAGATGCTTCAGTTGAAGCGAAAACCCTTGTCTTGCCCGCCGGTGAAGCGACCAAAGACTGGCGCTATCTGACCCAGACCGTCGAATGGCTGATCGCCGAGAAATTTGAGCGCGGCGATATCGTCATCGCCCTCGGCGGCGGGGTCATCGGTGATTTGGCCGGGTTTGCCGCCGCGATCATGCGCCGCGGCATCCGGCTCGTGCAGATACCGACCACCTTGCTGGCCCAGGTTGACAGCTCGGTCGGTGGAAAGACCGGGATCAATTCCACCCATGGCAAAAATCTGATCGGTGCCTTCCACCAGCCCTGCCTGGTGCTTGCCGATCCGGGCTTGCTCGAAACGCTTGGCCCGCGCGATCTGCGCGCCGGTTATGGCGAAGTGGTCAAATACGGGCTGCTGGGCGATGCTGATTTCTTTGACTGGCTAGAGCAAAACGGCGCACAGGTGCTGGCGCGTGACCCGGATGCGCTAACCTATGCGGTTCACCGGTGCGTCGAAATGAAGGCTGATATTGTGTCGCACGACGAAACCGAACAGGCCGGACGCGCGCTGCTCAATCTGGGTCACACCTTTGGCCATGCGCTTGAGGCCGCGACGGGCTATTCAGATCGCCTGCTGCACGGCGAAGGGGTGGCCATCGGCTGCGCGCTGGCGTTTGATCTCTCGGCGCGGCTCGGACTGGTCAGTCAGGAAGAACCCAGCCGGGTGCGCGCGCATCTGCAAAACCTCGGGCTTCGCGCGCGGATTGCCGATATTGACGGCGCGCTTCCCGATGCCAACGGGCTGCTGGCCCTGATGCAACAGGACAAAAAAGTGCTTCGCGGCGCGATCCGTTTTGTCCTTGCACGCGGGATTGGGCAGGCATTTGTTGGCGATGATGTGGATATGGAAGTCGTTCGCAACTTGCTGGTCGAGGAACTTGTCGGGGCTTAGCCACGCCTCGTAACAGTCAGAAAATACAGGCCTAATCGCGGTCCAATAGCCGGCGGGCCTGGATAAGATGTGGCCTGTCATACATTTTCCCGGCAATGCCGATGGTCCCCGCATCCGGAGCTTCATCGAAAGCCGCAACTATGCGCCGCGCCAGGTCAATTTCGTCAGCACCGGGCGCAAACGCGCGGTTGATCACCGGCACCTGATCGGGATGAATGGCCAGTTTGCCGACAAATCCGTCGCGCCGCGCCGCCTGGCAAGACGCGTCCAGGCCGTCGAGGTCGCGATAATCGGTATAGACCGTGTCAATAGCACCAACCTCAGCCGCCGCCGCCCCCATCAGACACAGCGAGCGGGCCAGCTGGTAGGGATGCGTCCAGGCACCATCCAGCGATCTGTTGGCAATCGCGCCCACGGCTGACGACAAATCCTCGGCACCCCAGGTCAGCGCCGCGAGCTGCGGATGCGCAGGCGCATAGGTGGCCAGATTAAACATCGATTTCGGCGTTTCGGTCGCCAGAACGATCATGCTGACATTGCCCTTGCCGACGCCCGTCTTCTGTTCAATGTCATCGAGCATGGCCGCCAGCCGGGCAACATCGCGTCCGCTTTCGCATTTGGGCAGGATCACCCCGTCAAGTCCGGGGCGCACCACCGCCGCAAGATCCTGTTCGGTCAGGCCGGTATCAAAGGCGTTGACGCGCACCCAAAATGCCCAGTCCCGCGCCCCTTGCGCGCCATCAATCCAGGCGGTGAGGTTCTCTCTGGCCGCCGACTTGCCGGTGGCGGCGACGCTGTCCTCGAGATCCAGGATCAACGCATCCGCGCCGCAGCCCTGCGCTTTTTGAAACTTCTTGGCGCTGTCAGCCGGTACGAACAGAAGCGAGCGCAGCCTCATGCAGGTTCTTTCATCATCAACGCCGTGCGCCGGCAATCGCACACAACCTCGTCGCGCTGGTTCAGGCCGCGATGGCGAAATGTGACAATGCCCTGGGTCGGGCGCGACTGGCTTTCGCGCATCTCGACAACCTCGGTTTCGACCCGGATCGTGTCACCCGCAAAGACCGGGCCGGGAAAGCGCACTTCTTCAAAGCCAAGATTTCCGACCGTCGTTCCCATCGTTGTGTCGCCAACGCTAAGGCCCACCACCAGCCCCAGCGTGAAGATGGAATTGACCAGCGGTTTGCCGAATTCGGTGTTGGCGGAATATTCATGGTCGAGATGGATTGCTGCTGGGTTCATCGTGGTGGTGGTGAACAGCACATTGTCGGTCTCGGTCACCGTCCTGCGGACATCATGGCGGATGACCTCACCGATGCTGAAACCCTCGTAATACCGCCCGGCCATGCCCGCCTCCGATCGCTAACACGAAACCGACACATCGCCGACAGAAAGCCGACGCAGCACAGTTCACGCCAATGGTTACGCGATTGCCTGGCCTAATCAAAGCCGATGCGCGCAGCTATGCCCGGGCAAATAGCCGGGCCAGTCCATTGCAGCCCGCAACGAATGCCAGGTTGTGGCAGTATGGCCCGTCCGAATTTCAAGCTGGTGCTGCCGGAGAGATTCGAACTCTCGACCTCTCCCTTACCAAGGGAGTGCTCTACCCCTGAGCTACGGCAGCGCCTATGGTGGGCGGCTGATTAGTCGCAATCGGCCAATCGCGCAAGCGCAATCTGGACGCCCATCGCGCGCTGGTTTATGCAGGATCGCATGACCCAGTCGAGCGACAGGAACGTGGCCAAAAGTGCCCCCAAAACGCGCAAGGATCGTCTGAAAGCGGCGCTGCGGGCCAACCTTCAGCGCCGCAAGCAACAATTCCGGGCGCGGGCGACAGAGCAGAGCAAAAAAGACTAAAACCTGATGGATTCAATACTCATTCGCGGCGGCGCGCCGGTTAACGGGACAATCCCGATTGCCGGGGCGAAAAATGCCTGCCTTGCGCTGATGCCCGCCACGCTTTTGTGCGAAGAGCCGCTGACGCTGACCAACGCGCCACGCCTGTCCGACATTGACACGATGACGCAACTCTTGCAGTCGCTGGGTGTCGAAGTCACGGCGCTGCAGGAAGGCAAGGTGATTGCCATGTCATCGCACGGGCAGATCAGCCACTGCGCTGATTATGACATCGTGCGCAAAATGCGCGCCTCTAATCTGGTACTTGGACCGTTGCTTGCCCGCCATGGCCATGCGGTCGTGTCGCTGCCGGGCGGCTGCGCGATCGGGGCGCGGCCGATGGATTTGCATATCGCTGCGCTTGAGGCGCTGGGTGCTGTGATCGAGTTAAAGGACGGCTATCTGCACGCCAAGGCTGACGGCGGTCTGAGAGGCGCGCGCCACCGGCTGGCTTTTGCCTCGGTCGGGGCCACCGAGAATATGGTCATGGCGGCCACGCTGGCACGGGGCACGACGGTTCTGGAAAACGCCGCGCGCGAGCCAGAGATTGTCGATCTGGCGGCTTGTCTGCGCACAATGGGCGCGCAGATCTCGGGCCAGGGCACCTCGACGATCACAATCCAGGGCGTGGACCGTCTGCACGGCGGCACCCATCAGGTGGTGATCGACCGGATCGAGCTTGGCACCTATATGCTCGCACCGGCCATAGCCGGCGGCAGCGTGACGCTGGCCGGCGGGCGGCGCGATCTGGTCGCGGCGTTTTGTGACAAGCTGGCCGAGGCGGGCGTTGACATCGAGGACGGACCAAACGAATTGACAGTTTCGCGCAAGAACGGCCGTGTGGCCGCCATAGACGTTAAAACACAGGTCTTTCCGGGGTTTCCCACCGATTTGCAGGCGCAGATAATGGCGCTTTTGGCAACCGCCGAAGGGGTCAGCCATCTCGAGGAAACGATCTTTGAAAATCGTTTCATGCACGCGCCCGAACTGATGCGAATGGGCGCCGATGTCGAAGTTCACGGCGGCATCGCCACGGTCACGGGTGTCAATCGTCTGCGCGGCGCTCCGGTCATGGCGACCGATTTGCGCGCCTCGGTTTCGCTCATTCTGGCGGGCCTGGCTGCCGAGGGCGAAACCGTCGTTAGCCGTGTCTACCATCTGGATCGCGGCTATGAGCGCATTGAGGAAAAACTCAGCGCTGTAGGTGCCTCGATTGAACGGATCAAAAACTGATGACCCAGGACGCACGATTTGAAGACGGCATCGAAAAGCCGCTCTATCTGAAAGCCTTCACAGCCGAAGACTTAGAGGTCATCTCGGCACTGGTTCAGGATGCGGTATTTGCGGTCCGCGAAATGACCTGGGATAAGCCACGACGCCGCTTTGCCATCCTGCTCAACCGCTACCGCTGGGAGCGCACAGGACAGAGCGCGCCTGAGCGGGTTCAGTCGGTTCTGGCCTTAGAAGATGTGAGCAATGCCGCCAGCCAGGGTTTTGAACGCGCCGAAACCGAGCTGGTCCTGTCGCTATTGTCGGTTCATGTCACCCCAGGCGCGGATGGTGCTGCGCGGGTCGAGCTGATCCTGGCCGGGGACGGTGGCGTCGCGCTGCAGGTCGAGGCTCTGGAGGCCACGCTTCGCGATGTAACGCGGCCCTATCTTGCGCGCTCTCGGCACAGGCCAGATCATGGCTAGGATCGGTGCGGCGCGCCGCGTTAATATGTTGATAATAAACCAGTAAAATTACAAAAATCGCAAATTATTTTCCAGCAGATTGGCCCTTCGCAGCCAGGATCGATCAGCAATATCAACGATCTGCAGGCTCGCCCGGCGAAAATGTTTCGCATGCGAAACACCCCGCTTTCAGCGCACGGTGGTCACTGTCCCATCCGCGATCTGATCTCTGCCTTGAGCACTGGGCCGCGCGCGTTTATGGGGATGCGACGGGAGGTGCGCCAATGCCGCAGTTCATTTCCACGGCTGAACCAGATTTTGACATGCGCCTGTCCGAGCTGCTCGGCCAGAAACGCCAGGAGGCCGCGGATGTTGCCGAGACCGTTGCTGCGATACTTAACGATGTCCGCAAGCGCGGCGACGCCGCATTAATCGAGCTAACCGCGAAATTTGACCGCCTGACCCTGACGCCCGAAAGCCTGGCGATCCCGCCAGAGGAAACCGCGGCGCTGAGCAAGTCAGTGACCCAGGAAGATCGTGAGGCTCTGGTCTTTGCCGCCGAGCGCATCCGTTCCTATCACCAACGCCAGATGCCGGAAAATCAGAAATGGAAAGATGACGCCGGGGCCGAACTGGGATGGCGCTGGACGCCGGTCGCCTCGGCCGGATTATACGTTCCCGGCGGGCTGGCCAGCTATCCATCGTCCGTCATGATGAACGCGATCCCGGCTGCTGTCGCAGGGGTTCAGCGGCTGGTGATCACGGTCCCGACACCGGATGGACAGATCAACCCGCTGGTCGCACTTGCCGCACAGCTGTCGGGCGTGGACACAATCTATCGCATCGGCGGGGCGCAGGCGATTGCGGCGCTGGCCTTTGGCACTGAAACCATTGACCCGGTCGACAAGATCACCGGACCGGGAAACGCCTATGTGGCGGAAGCCAAACGCCAGGTGTTTGGCACGGTCGGCATCGATATGATCGCCGGACCCTCGGAAATCCTGGTCATTGCCGACAAGCACAATGACCCCGACTGGATCGCACTGGACCTGCTTAGCCAGACCGAGCACGACGAAAACGCCCAGGCCGTGCTGGTCACCAACGATGCAAGTTTCGCGCAAACCGTCGCGGCAGCCGTTGAGCGTATCCTGCCGACACTGGCGCGCAGCACGATTGCCACCGCCAGCTGGCGCGATTTCGGCGCGGTGATCACGGTCAGAAATATGGGCGAGGCGGCGGCAATCTCTGACCGTTTCGCGCCGGAACATCTGGAGCTTTGCGTGCGTGACCCCGATGCGCTGGCCGGCAACATTCGCCATGCCGGGGCGATATTCCTGGGGTGCTGGACGCCCGAGGCGATGGGCGATTATGTGTGCGGTCCCAACCATGTATTGCCAACGGCGCGCACCGCGCGGTTTTCATCCGGCCTGTCGGTTCTGGACTTCATGAAACGCACGACGCTGGCCAGGCTGACACCCCAGGCGCTGGGACGGATCGGCTGGTCGGCCGAACGGCTGGCCAAATCCGAAGGGCTTGAGGCGCACGGAATGTCGGTATCTGCACGTCTTGCCAAACTGAACAAAAAGACCACCTAGATGGCGAAAATCATCGAGATTGTGATCGACGACAGCGCCTTGCCGCCGCCGACCCTGGAGATCGAGCAAGAACGCCGCGTCGCGATCTTTGATCTGCTGGAGGACAATTCGCTTGACCTGACCGGCCATAAGACGCCGCGCGAACTGAAACTTCTGCTGGCCATCCGGAACGGGCGGCTGGTCTTTGATCTGGCAAGCACGCGCGATAGAAAAATCGGCGAAATTCATCTCTCACTCAGCCCGTTCCGGCAGGTGGTCAAGGATTATTTCCAGATCTGCGAAAGCTATTTCGACGCGGTCAAGACCCTGCCGCCAAGCCAGATCGAAACCATCGACATGGCCCGCCGCGGCATCCACAATGAAGGCGCGCGCGTGTTGCAGGAGCGCCTGGACGGCAAAGCCGCTCTTGATCAAGACACCGCGCGGCGGCTGTTCACATTAATCTGCGTATTGCACTGGGGAGGCTGAGATTTGGCTGATCCGCTGCCGCAATCGGTGCTGTTTTGCTGTGACCACAACTCGGTGCGCTCTCCCATGGCAGAGGGCCTGATGAAAAAGTTTTATGGCACCGATACCTATGTGCAGTCTGCGGGCGTGCGTAGTGATATGGATATTGATGGGTTCTCGATTGCGGTTTGCGAAGAGATCGGGGTGCAATTGTCACGCCACCGCACCCGGACATTCGAGGAAATGCAGCAATGGGGCGATGATTTGTCCGGGTTTGATCTGGTCCTGGCGCTGTCGCCAGCCTCGCAGCGACAGGCGCTGGAATTTACCCGGATATTTCATCTTGAGGTCGAATACTGGCCGGTCCTCGACCCGACCGGGCTGGGCAAGACGCGAGAGGACAAATTGGCCGCCTACCGCCAGACACGCGATCAGATTGTCGCTCGGATGATCAAACGCTTCGGCCCGCCGACCGAAACGTATGGCGACATCTAGCCGGTCGGCGCGCTAACTGTGCCGAAGTCATCCTTGATGCGGGTTATCTCGGCCCGGCAGGCCAGGGCAATCTTCCTTTGCAGCGCAATGGCGGCCGCATCGGTTTCCTCGCTGTCTCCGACGACCACGATGTTTTCATCGTTCGACGAATTGGCCGGTCCGGTGTAGTTGAAGCTGCCAAAGATCGTCGTGTGATCGTCAATCACCATCAGCTTATGATGCAGTTTGCCGAGCGATCCCTGGCCACCGGCCAAATGCAGCGTGATACCGGCCGCGTTCAGCGTATGCTTGGCCGCCCATTTCTGGTTTGCCATGCGCTTGTCCAGCACGCCATGCAGTTCGATCCCGCGCGCATCCGCCGCGATCAGCGCGTCGTCGATGCCAGAGCTTTTGGCAAAGGTGAAAACCGCAAAATCGATCCGACTTTGCGCTTTCAATATCTGCTTCATGATCTCCATTTCCGGGCCGTGATCCGGCGCGAACAGCGGCTTGACGCGGATGCCATCCACGCGCGCCTCTTTCGGCTTGTCATCACGTCCGACGCTGGCCTTGCCGAAATTGCCTTTTGCTGGCGGCCATCCTTCGCAGGTGGGCTTTGAGCTTGGAGAAGGCCATCTCGATTTCAGGTCGGGGCTGTATGGTGGCAAAAAGAGCATCCAGCAGCAACGCCTGCGCCCATGCGGACTTGTGTGAAGACAGGTTGTCGGCGATCACGACGTCACCGGGCTGAAGCGTCGGGGCGAGCTGTGTTTCGAAAACATCGAAGGCAACGGTTCATCGGGCCGTCAAGCAGCCAGGGAGCGGTCAACTCATCAACGCGCAGCCCTGCAATGAAGGTCTGGGTGCGCCAATGGCCGAAGGGGGCATCCGCTTCCAGACGCGCGCCGCAGGGAGATCTCCCGCGCAGGCGCGTGAGCTTGGTCGTCACCGCCGTTTCGTCGATAAAGACCAACCTGTGCGGCTCGATCCTCGGCTGGCGTCGGTGCCGCCACTCGTATCGCGCGGCGCGCACCCGCTTGCGCCGCCTCTCCGTTGCAATCAAGGATTTTTTTATATGTGTAACCGAGCCGGTGCTTGAGGAAGCGCGACAGCTCTGCCGGAGCGGCCCGCATATCGTGTTCCTGAATAAGCGCCTCGGCCAGTTCCGGCATCGTAATGTCTGGCCTGCGATCCACTGTTGTCTTGAGAAACCCCGCAAACACTTCCAGTCTGCTGCTGCCTTTTGGTCGGCCCCGCTTGGCTGGTGCGATGGAACCCGTTTGTCGGCGGCGCTGCCTAATCCGCACGGCACTCGCCGCTGATATCCGAAACCGCCGCGCAGCTTCGTGACACGAATGGCCCTCTACGATGAACGCAAGAACCCGCTCACGCAGGTCCAGTGATAGTGTCTTGCCCATGATCCACCTCCAAATATGGTGAATCACAAATCAAGCCTTGTGGGAATCCCTTTGATTCAGAAATTCAATCCGAGGCTCTAGCGACCTCGGCATCGTGGAAAATCACAACGTGATTGAGGTTTTTGGTCACCCCGGTGGTGGTGAAATTGGTCGAGCCGGTCAGCACCGAATTGCCGCGGATCATTAATTTCTGATGAAAGATGTCGTTGTTGAAGTCGAGTTTTATGTCGGTTGTGGAGCGCAGGATCGCGGAAAAAAGCTCGCGGTTGACCTCGTGGGTGCCGCCGGGCGTAAGTGCGGCGGCCAGATCCTTGGGTTTGACCTTGCCCAAAAGGTAACTCTGCTCGACCACTAGATCAAACGTGACACCGCGAATACGCGCTTTAATGATCGCACGTGCTATGGCCGGGCGGTCAATTTCCTGCACCGCGATCTTCAGCTTTTGCCTGGCCTTGGCGGCGTTGATACGCCGACGATCGGAGCCTCCAGATCATCCGGGCCACCCTGGGTGTCAGGGCCAAGGAACAATTCGATATGGTCAGAAATCTGTGTGGAACGCAAGCGCCGAGATGATGAGGGCTAAAGGAAGGAATGACGAGGGATAAGCGCTGGATTTTAAAAGAGAAAGTGGGGGTGCTGGGATTTTGCGACCAGGAATGGCCGTCAACGTTTCATTTCTTTTTTTTTGGGTTCCAGCGCCGACTCGCGGCGTTTTGGGCAATTTCTTTGCGGCGTTCGGGGGTAAGCGATTAGGCGCGCGCGCGACCGCCCTTCAACCCGCCCTTCCGGCCCAACTCAACGGCGGCCGGGTTTTTATCCTTGTCGATAGGCGGTGTGGGCGCTCTATCTTCGACTTGGCCGGTGAGAATGTCTCCGACCAATTTGCCAAGCTCGACGGGGTCGCGCGGGCGTTTGAGACGGTTTCCTGTCATAATCACAATATACCACGATTTAGGCTGAGGGCTCAACCCGGCGAAATTGAAACTGTACCACTACCCAAAAGCGTGGATCGGCCAGACCGCGAGTTGAGCCCGAATTCGCTACCTGGCGCACAAGAAGGGCTTGATAAAGCACCCATTAAGGCGCATTTAGCCCGCGCCCGCGAAATTAGGCGGGCGGTGCAATCAAGGAGAGACCATGGCCAAGGAAGAACTGCTCGAATTTCCCGGTGTCGTAAAGGAACTCTTGCCAAATGCGACATTTCGGGTCGAGCTGGAAAACGGCCATGAGATCATCGCACATACGGCAGGCAAGATGCGCAAGAACCGCATTCGGGTTCTGGCGGGCGACAAGGTTCAGGTTGAAATGACGCCCTATGATCTGACCAAGGGCCGGATCAATTATCGTTTCAAATAAGTGCGGCTGATCCTGGGATCGGCCAGCCCGCGACGGTTGGAGCTTTTGGCCCAGCTCGGCGCGGTGCCCGACGAGGTGCGCGCCCCGCAAGTTGACGAAACCCCCAGCGCGGCCGAGATGCCGTGGGATTATTGCCGACGGATCGTGGTCGAAAAGCTGGCGTCAATCGACTGTGGTGCTGACGAGATCGTGCTCTGCGCTGATACCACCGTAGCCGTAGGGCGCCGGATCATGGGCAAGCCTGTCGATGCCGCACAAGCGGCTGATTTTCTGACCAGGCTCAGCGGCCGCCGCCACCGGGCGATCACCGCCGTCGGCGTCAAGAACGCCAGCCGGAGCTGGGTAAAAAACGTCGTAACCATCGTCAAAATGAAACGCCTGTCGGATGCAGAGCTATATCGCTATCTGGCCAGCGGCGACTGGAAGGGCAAGGCGGGCGGTTACGCGATCCAAGGGCCCGCGGGTGCGTTTATCCCCTGGATTTCCGGCTCTTACACGGGCGTGATGGGCCTGCCGGTGGCCGAAACTGCAGCGCTTTTGAGCGCCGCGGGCTATGATTGGGCCGATCCGTGAATGGCCGGGTCATTGCGCTTGATCGCATCAACGGGCGCAAGGCCGCAGCGCTGGTTGAGGACGGGGTGCTTGCCGATTTCCTAATCGATGGCGATACGCCCGCGCCCGGCACCATCTATCGCGCAATTTGCGACCGCCCGCTCAAAGGCACGGGCGGGCTGTTCTTGCGCCTGCCGGACGGTCAGGCGGGCTTTCTGCGACAGGGCAGGGGCATGCACCCAGGACAAGTGGTGCGCGTACAGGTCGCAGGCTACGCCGAACGCGGCAAGGCGGTGCCGGTCAGCGCCAATATTCTCTTCAAAAGTCGCTATTGCATCGTCACGCCGGATGCGCCGGGGCGCAACATCTCGCGCAGCATCCGCGACGAAACCGAGCGCGCGCGGCTGCAAGAAATCGCCGACAGCGCTGTTTTGCCTGACGGATTTGGCGCCATCATCCGCTCGCGGTCGCGCGGCGCGGATGCGCACGAAATCCAGGACGATCTGGCCGCGATGCGCGATGTCGCCGAAAAATATGGAACCGGCCCCGGCGATGCGCCTGATTTGGTGCTCGACGGGGCCGATGCCCATGCACGGGCCTCAATCGACTGGCCGCAACCCGATTTACTGGATGAGCGCGACGGGGCGTTCACGCGTCACGGCGTTCACGAGATGATCGCCGCCCTCAGAGATCCGCGCATCGACCTGGGGGCGGCATCGGCCTTTATCGAGCCCACCCGGGCGCTGGTGGCCGTCGATGTCAATACCGGCTGCGATGCGTCGCCGGCCGCCGGCCTGAAAGCCATTATCGCCCTGGCCAGCGACCTTCCGCGTCAGCTGCGTTGCCGTGGCCTTGGCGGGCAAATCACCCTGGATCTGGCGCCGATGGCCAAGAAAGACCGGCGCGGCTGGGAACAGGTGCTGGCGTGCGCGTTTCGCGCCGATCCGATCGAAACCGCGCTTGCAGGATGGACGCCGCTTGGCCATTTTGAGCTGCAGCGAAAACGCGCCCGCGCACCTGTGGCCGAGCTGATCCGAGGTTCATGATGACCTGCCCGATCTGCCGAAAAGACAGCAGCGAACGCCACCACCCATTTTGCTCTGAGCGCTGCGCTAATGTTGATCTGGGCAAGTGGTTCGCGGGCCGGTGGACGGCAGCGATGATGACGCCGAGCTTGCCGCGGCGTTGCGCGAAAGCGGCGCAGAACCACACTGAATCGCAACCGAATTCGCGCTGGACTTGACTCCGGCCCGCGACTAAAACCTGCGCGACCCGAACGGCGCGCCCGTTCCACCCGTGCCCGGGTAGCTCAGGGGTAGAGCAGTGGACTGAAAATCCTCGTGTCGGTGGTTCAATTCCGCCCCCGGGCACCATATTTATCAATAACTTAACGAGCATGTTAGTAGCCGATATAAGACGCGCGTGTAATTCGTGTGTAATCGCTAACGGATTTTGGCGTTTAGATTGGTGATCTTGCCATCATTTCCTGTGCCAATCCGCCCTTCTAGTTGATCCATTGCCATATCAATGTGCGCGCCGCTTTGGTGGGCGTAGCGAGTGACCATTGCGAGCGTCCGGTGCCCAGAAATTCTTTGGACGGTTGGTAGATCAACACCGGCTTGGACAAGGTGTGTTACCGCCGTGTGGCGCAGTGTGTGTGGTGTAATGAAGGTTGGGTCCATTCTGGCGCGTTCCACTGAACGACGGAAAGCCTTGCGGATCGTGTGCGTATGCCCAGTGGCACTTCCGGGTGATGGAAAAAGCCACTCGCAGCCCGGTGGAAGCATACGCATTCTGACTCGCAGATACTCACAGAGTTCCTTCGTAATTGGTTGTTCGCGCGACCCGGTTTTCGCGCGAGGAATCCAGACAGTTCGCTTCGCCAAGTCGATTTCATCTCGGCGTATCGCTAGAATCTCAGAATGCCGCATCCCAGTGTGGAGGCCCACCATTATAAATGCGTGGACGTTCTCATTGTGGTCTTGTGCCGCAGCTTCAAGCAATGCCGCACACTGGTTGTCAGTAAGATAAACGATCCGGCTATTTTCTTCTTTGAAGCGAACGATCTTTACAGTCTTTGCTTTGATCCATTTCCACTCCACGGCCTTGTTCAGCAGATGAGATATGACAGCCAACTCCCTGTTGACAGTAGCCATTGCCGCGCCAGCCGCCCGCCTCGCTTTCCTGTATCGCTCAATATCGAAGGTTTCAATTTTCCCGATTGGCTTTCTACCAAAGAATGGCGTTAGGTGCTGGCCGAGTTGACGTATTTTTGCGTTGATGTTCTTTCCGTCTTCATCGCGAAGCCTGTCGATATACCGTCTCGCAGCTTCCTCAAATCCCATTTCCGTCTTTCGTCCGTCAGGCAGGTCGCGCCGGTCGCGCCGAGCATCGGTTCTAACGCGAGCTATGAAATCCTCTGCCTGCTGTCGGGTGACTCCTTCGGATTCACGCCCGATAACACGGTGAATGCGTTGGCGATCTACCATTACGTTGATGGAATAGACGCCGTCTCCGGACGCATTGCGGTGGAACGTTATTCCATGCTCCGACAGTGACTCGCCGATAGCCACAGATCGCAATTCCGGACGGGTTAGTTTTGAAAACCGTTTTCCCATAAAGCTATCCTAGAAAGGAATCTCATCGTCGAGGTCGACTGTAGTCGCCGGTGCGGCCAGTTTTTTTAGGGGCGGAAGAATTTTTGGATTTTCTTGGGCGCGAGGAAGAATATCTGATTTGGCATCTCCAAGCGCCACCTGCGAAGGGACACGGGCGAGGGTTACGATGCTAGTCCATTCGGACTCGACGCGATCACGCAAAAGCACGTTTTCAGCGCATTCCTCCTAACTCCAAATCTCTTCGTCCCCATCGGATACAAAGCGGCCACGCCAAAAATAGCCGTGTTCACTTATAACAGCCCAGATTTGTTGCTCCTCAAATGTCATAAGGTGAGGAGCGGCGAAGCCAAGTGACGAAAGCCGCTCGCTTTCGCGGACATGCCATAGATAATCCGAACGGGAACCGAGGGTCTGGCTATCATCCCGATCTCGCCAACTGGCAATGACCATTGATTGGATTTTTTCGTCGATTGCTGCCTCGATAAATGAAGACTTGGTCCTTCGTTGCGTTCGGCAGCAAGGTCGCACAGGTAGTTCAACCTCGGGTCCAATCGAATCGTAACCGTCTCCGAGCGATTTAATTTTCCTGTTGTCCCACGTGTATTTGTTTGTCGTGCACCCAGCCTTGATAACCAGACAGGTGCTTGACCGGGTGCTCACCCTTTCGATCCACTGTGAACTGATACCAAACGCAGGGCGGTGCCCGTCCAGCACAGCTGGACAGATTGTCTGTTTGTGCGCCTGTGGCGCACGGGCCGGACCATGGTCGTTCGTCTCTGACATAGGCCCGGATGCGGGCTGTCCTGGTCTTTTTGTTTCCTGGGGCTAACATCTTCAGTGGGGTATCATCTGCAAACAGGGATGTGCCACCTTTGGCCCGTTTTGCAATGGCCTCGGCCAATGGTTCCAGAAGCCCGGTAGATTTGCCCACCCAATCTGCCATAGTCGAGCGATCCAGATCGACACCCTCACGGGCATAAATTTGCGACTGGCGGTAAAGCGGCAGATGATCTGCAAACCTGCTCACCAGAACATGCGCCAGCAGGCCGGGACCAGGTCGGCCCCGTTCAATCGGGCGCGAGGGCATCGGGGCTTGCGATATCGCCTCACAGCGACGGCAGGCCATACGCGGTCGGGTGATTTTGTTCACCACAAAGCGGCCCGGGATGTATTCCAGCTCTTCGGTAATATCTTCGCCCAGCTTTGAGAGATCGCCACCGCACTCAGGGCAATCCTCGCCAACAGACAAAACCTGCTCGATACGTTCCAGATGATCGGGCAGCGGTTTGCGCCTTGGCTTTTCCTTCAGCTCTATCGGTTCAGCAGGCGCGGTTTCTGCGGCCTTTACCGCCGCCTCTGCAATCTCTTCATTCTCGGCAAACAATTGCAGTTGATCCATGCCCTCGGATTTGGATCCGAAACGGTGCCGGTTTGCCCCGTGTAGCTGATGCTGAAGCTTCTCGATCATCAGCGCCTGTGCCTTCACCTCTGACGCTAAAAGCTCGGTGACACGCCGTAGTTCAACGGGGTCTTCTGGCAGGTTATCAAGGGCGTTCAACATGGCTATTCTATACAGAATTGCGCCCTGAATGTGAATCCATAAACGCCTGTATTACTTGATATTTACGCCTGATTACCCTGCTTTCAAAGGCCGCCATGTCCGCTGTGGAATGCGCCAGTCAATGCCCTCCAGCAGCATCGCCAGTTGCGCCGACGTCAGGCAGACCTTGCCGTCTTTAGCGGCAGGCCAAACAAACCGGCCCCGTTCAAGACGCTTGGAAAACAGGCAGGCTCCCTGGCTGTCCCACCAGATAATTTTGAGCAAATCACCACGCCGCCCCCGAAACACAAATAGATGGCCGGAAAACGGATCCTCTACCAAAACCTGCTCGGCCTGCGCCGCCAGAGTATTGAAACCCCGCCGCATGTCTGTCACGCCCGCCGCCAGCCAGACCCGTGTGTTGCCTGGCACGGGGATCACGAAGAAAGCCCTTTCAACAAACGTGCCAACATATCCGCATCAAAACCGCCCCCGGCTATAATCCGGTGACCGTTGGACAGCTCGATCTCAATTCGGCCTGACGGAGTGCTGGTCACGGCTGGATCAACGCTGGCTGACGCTTCAATCCCGACTGGCAAAAATACAGGGCCGTCAGCTTCCGGCACAACATCCACGGCGGGAGCATACCGATCATCCTTCAGCCATTTGAATATCAGATTGGCATTCATCGCATACCGACGTGCAACCTGCGCAACCGAAACACCAGCCGCCGTCGTCTGAAAACAGATTGAACGCTTCTCATCATCCGGCCAACGCCGCTTCTTCTGCGTCACAGCCATAGAGGGCCCCTAAGTGTCCACTATCAATGGTGGACACTAACCCATCAAAATCTGCGCCGTTAGGCGGGGCACACCGGACGCTTACGCTTGATCTAAATTGATCCAGCTTCGACCATGAAGTTGTTTGCGCTGCACATCGCGGCATCGTCAGAAGCCAAAAACAGAACCATTCGGGCTACAAAGACGGGTTCAATGGTATCCGGTAGGCATTGCCGTTCAACTTGCTTGTTCAATTCCTCGGGCGTAACCCAAAGTTTCTTTTGTCGCTCGGTCATGATCCATCCAGGAACAACGGTATTGACACGGATGCGGTGCTTTCCAAGATCGCGGGCCATCGTTCTCGTTAGGCCATGAACCGCGGATTTTGCTGTGGTATAGGCCGGAAACCCTCCATTTGCCTGCCACCAAGAACCTGACCCGAGATTGATAATGGAGCCAGCACCGGTCTTGATCATCCCAGGCGCTACGGATTGAATGGCGAAGAACATATGCCGCAGATTTGTGGCCATGCGTTCGTCCCAGTATTCGGGGGTAACATCTTCCCAATTGTGCCGATCATCTCGGGCCGCGTTGTTGGCCAAGACCGAAAACGATCCTAGCTTCTCTTCCAAGCTTTCTATGGTGCCTCGCAGCGCGTCGATGTTTCGAAGATCGCAGCATGCGAATTCATGATCATCGCCAATTTCAGAAAGAAGCCGGTTGCCCGAAACCTCGTCGAGATCGATAAACCCGACATTCGATCCTTGCTCCGCAAACGCCCTGACGATTTCTGCGCCAATGCCCGATGCGCCTCCGGTGACGAGAACCGATTTGCCGGAAAGACTGGGATAGACGGCGAATTCTGCCATATTGATAATCCTTGACGGACGCGAGTTTCATGACCCGGGCAATGCTTACATTGCCTCCAGCTCTTTTTCCAGATCGCCCATTTGTGCACCCGCGGCCATCAAACGGCGTATTGTCGAAACTACAGCACGCAGGTGGAACGGAGTATCAACGTTCGAATTAGACAGGACGCGTCAGTTGGAACGGATAGTTCGAGCGTCCGCTTTGATCCGCTGTGGCGTCCTTCAACCCGACCCTACGCGTTGCTTTGCAGCGAACGGCGGTTTTGCCGGCGGGCTCAACTGATCGACGCAACACACTCGGCAAATTTCTCTGCTGGCGTTTGGTATTGCAAGGTCTTGCGAGGCCTTTCGTTCAACTGACGTGCGATCGCGCTGAGCTTTGCTTGAGAATGAACGGATAAATCAGTTCCCCTTGGCAGATATTGCCGGAGAAGCCGGTTGGTGTTTTCGTTCGAACCGCGTTGCCACGGGGAGTGTGGGTCGCAAAAGTAGACGTCGATATCGGTCGCTATGGTCAGGCGCGGGTGATCTGCCAGCTCTTTGCCGCGATCCCATGTCAGGGACTTGTAGAGTTCGCGTGGCAATCTCTGTGCCGATTTGATTAGCCCAGAGATGACGCTTTCGGTGTCCTTGTTGGCGACTTTGACCAGCATCACATACCGCGAATGGCGTTCCACTAGGGTCGTTATATAACTGTTCTTCGACCCTCCGATCAGATCGCCTTCCCAATGCCCTGGCACCGCTCTGTCTTCCACGGACGCGGGTCTTTGACTGATCGATACGGCGTTTTTGATCTGCCCCAAACCGTTGCGCTTGAGGCTTGCATGCTTGGAGCGCCGGACAGTGCGTTTGGCGCGCAGATGCTCCAGCAACTCCTTCTTCAGTACGCCGCGCGCCTGTATATAAAGGCTTCTGTATATCGTTTCGTGCGACACTTGTTTCTGCGCTTTTTTCGGGAACGTACGCTTGAGCCAGCCCGCAATCTGCTCGGGTGACCACTTGCGCCGAAGCTTTGCCGATACTGCTTGGGCCAAAGCTGGGTGGCAAGCCAGCTTGCATGTCTTGGGGCGCAATGCGCGATCCCATGCTGCCTGATCAGAGGTCGTCGCGCGATAGTTAGCAGATCCGCCATTCCGTCGAACCTCGCGGCTGATGGTTGAGGGCGCGCGTCCTAATTGGTGGGCGATCACGCGAAGTGATCGTTTGATGCTAAGCCCGCGCGAAATCTCCTCGCGCTCAGAAAGGCTCAGGGCGCGGCTACCACGTCTGCGACCTGGCGGGCGGATGCCGCCTGTCGGCGAGATAACGGAAAAGACCGAGGATGATTGCCGGTCAAACACCCGCCCAATCGAACTCATCGACTCTCCGCGCTGCCAACGATCCCAAATCTCAGCCCGCTGCGTGGCCGAATAGTAAATGCGACGACGATACTTCATGCTCAACACTCCATCTCTTCCTAAAGATTAAAGTGTTGCGTCCACCCGTTGAGGCCACCCCGCAAAGCAGACGCTTATCGCAGGTACAGATTCGGGCGACTTGTTGAACGTGGTGCCTTCACAAAAAAAAATTGTACTACCTTGCCAACTAGCCCCTGTATGCCGCATCATGCCGAACGCCGCGCGCGCACAGAAACATGCCCGTGATATTGACCGCACACAGGTTCAGCCAATCCTCGACCGGGGGCAAGCGCGGCCGTATTCGGCGAAACCTGCGTCGACCTGATCGGGCTCTCCAACATCGAAGGGTAGGATGAACGCGTGTTCCGATCCTTCGGCCGTTTCGTCCAGCCTGTCCGCCCGCCTGCCGACCAGCGCGACCTGCCAGCCGGCCTTAAGAAACCGACGCGCGACGGTCCGGCCGATCCCGCTGCCTGCGCCCGTGATCACGATGTTCGGCATCTGCAAGTTCTCCCTTCCCGACGCGCGGACGTCAGGCCCGGCGTCGCGCCATCGTTTTGTTGACCGGGGTCAGCAACGGTTCCCCGCGCAGAAAGGCGTCGATATTGCGCCTCTGCAGCCGGCCCATCTCGCCGCGGGTCTCAACCGTTGCCGAACCCAGATGCGGTTGAAGTACAACGTTTTTCAGCGCCAGAAACCGGGCATCCACATCCGGCTCACTCCGGAACACATCCAGCGCCGCGCCGGCGATTTCACCTTCCTCCAGCGCGTCGAGCAGCGCCGCCTCGTCCACCGTGCTTCCCCTTGAGATGTTGATCAGAACGCCCTTTCCGCCTAGCGCCGAGATGACATCGGCGGATACAAGCCCCCGGGTTTCGGTGCCGCCGACCAGGGCGATGAACAGGATATCCACCGCCCGCGCAAGCGAAACCGGGTTGTCGTGATAAGTCCAGCCCGGTGTGTCTCTCGGCATTCTGGAGACGTAATGGATGTCCATCTTGAAGGCCGCCAGCCGATCGGCGATCTCGCGTCCGATCCGCCCCAAGCCGAGCACGCCTGCCCGGCCGCTGCTTGCTTTGCGGGCAAGGGGATATTCGCCGTTTCGCCAGTTGCCCGCCCGCAGCCAGCTCTCAGCATCGACCAGCCGCCGCGACTGGGCCAGCCATATCGCGATCGCCAGATCGGCCACATCGTCGGAAAGGACATCCGGCGTGTTCGTGACCCAGATACCGCGTTCGCTGGCGGCGGCAATGTCGATTGCGTCATAGCCAACGCCGTAATTCGAGATCAGTCCGAGATTCGCGAGCTTTGACATCTCATCCGCCCCGAACGGTGAATGCCCCATGAAGGCGACCGCCCTGATCCCTGCACGGCAATCTTGCTCCAGCCCTGCGATCTCGGCGCTGTCCGGCACAAAGCGTGCCGCGTAATCCTGCCACATCGGCGCGGAATCCATCTCTGGATAGTCGCCGATTGCCAAAACCGCGGTTCTCGTCATGTGCCGATCCCGAAAGTCCTCGGCCAAGCAATGGCAGGATGGACCGGTGTCGGCAAGGCGGGTTCGGCGGCCGGGCCGGGACGGTCGCGACTATCGATAGTAAAGCGACTTGCCGTGGAGGAAGACCTGGATCTTGTTCGGATCGGCTGCCAGCATGACCTTATCGCCGCGCAGGCCTTCGTGAATGCCGGGCACAAGGTCAAGCTGGCCCTTCTGTCCGAACTAGGTCTTCCGGCCTGGCACCGACATTTACCTTCTTGCCCATATCCGCGTCGGTCGTCGGCGCCGCCGCCACGGCAATCTCTTCCGCGTCCAGATCGACCCGCGTCCGCGCGCGAAGAATCATCATTCCCGTGGTGACGCCTGTCCCGCCGCCGTTTCGAACGCCTTTTCTATCGGGCTGTTTGAGGTTTCTGCGTTGCAGGAAAGATCTTAGCCAGTTTGCGGAGGTTTTGGGCTGTTGCGGCAAGGAGGAATTCGTCATTTGCGCCGCATGGGCCGCGTAGTCGGAGCCGTGCCTATCCGGTTGTCACCCACACCCACTACATCTAGGGTGCTCCCAATCGCCCGAGTAAAGCTGGGCGTAAGTGGGAGCGGTGACATCGCCAGCAATTTAGGCGGCACAGGCCGTGCCATCCGGGAAAAGTCGCTGGAACTCAGGAAGCGACCGCGAAAACGAAAGGTCTTCACGCTGCGAGACATCCATCCCCGCTTTGTCCCCCTCCCGGGCCACTCGACGCCACGCCATACATATAGTGGGTGTGGGTGACAACCGGATAGGCACGGTCGGAGCCTGCCGAGACCGAGGATGCGCTTGAGGTGGGCGAAGAGCATCTCGACCTTCTTCCGCAGCTTCATCGAGATGTCATACTGGCGGGTTTTGGCGATGTCGCGCGCGACTTGGCGGGCGTCTTCATGCTGTTCACGGGTAATTGACCGGAAGTCCATGTTCGGGCAGCAGCGCGCTTTTGACGGACAATCCTGACAGGTCAGTTTCAGCGCCCGGTATTTGGCGACGCCTTTGCCGGTTGGGCCGCGATTGGGATCGGAATAGTTGCGACGGTACTGCTTCAGCTCCTGACCCTCGGGGCAGACATATTGGTCGTTGTCTGGATCCCATTCAAAGTCGGCCCGTGTCCAGGTGCCATCAGAGGGCCCAGCCTTATCGATCACAGGGATATGCGGGGCGATACCGCGGTCCACGAGCCAGCCGAGCATTGGCCCTGATCCATATGCCGTGTCCGCAATGATGCGCTCTGGATGGAGGCCAAAGCCCTCTTTGACCCGATCCAGCATGGTGCGCACGGAACCAACTTCGGCCTGCCCCGGATCGACCGAGTTGCCTCGACGTCCACGATGACAGCATGATCAGTGTCGATCAGATAGTTTGTCGAATACGCAAAGAAAGCAGGGCCTTTGCGGGCCGCAGTCCACTGGCTGGACGGGTCGGAATGCGATGTGAACTTGGGCTCGACGGTCGTCGCGGCACCGAAAGCCGCGTCATCCAACACATCGAGATATTCTCGCACGGCGCGCGAGGCATCGTCTGGATTGATGGCGTTAGGATCCCAGTCTTCTTTGGGCGTAGAGTTCTGTTTGTTGGCGTCAGCTTCAATAAGGCTGGCATCCGCCGCAAAGCGCTGGCCGCTCACTAGACCCTCCTCGATGCACCGCGCCACCACCGTCTCAAACAGGTGTCGCAGCAGATCACAATCCCGAAAACGACCGTGGCGGTTCTTGGAAAAGGTGGAATGATCCGGCACAGGATCGTTCAGATCAAGGCAGCAAAACCAGCGATACGCCAGGTTCAGATGCACTTCTTCACACAGCCTGCGTTCGGACCTGATACCAAGGCAATAGCCCACCAGAAGCATACGGATCAAAAGGTCCGGATCGATGGATGGTCGGCCAGTGTGGCTATAAAACGGTGCGAGATGCTGGCGGATGCCAGAAAGATCAACGAACCGATCTACCGACCGAAGAAGGTGGTCCTGCGGGACATAATCTTCTATTGAGAAATCATAGAACAGTGCGCTTTGCGCCTCTTGCTTCGGACCCAGCATGACCATCAATCCCGTGCGTTAATGCGGAAATTGAATCAGCATAATGGCATCCAATCAACAAGAGTTTTTCAACAGAATAGGCGGTGGCCTCAACGGGTGGACGCAACACTTTAATCTTTAGGAAGAGATGGAGTGTTGAGCATGAAGTATCGTCGTCGCATTTACTATTCGGCCACGCAGCGGGCTGAGATTTGGGATCGTTGGCAGCGCGGAGAGTCGATGAGTTCGATTGGGCGGGTGTTTGACCGGCAATCATCCTCGGTCTTTTCCGTTATCTCGCCGACAGGCGGCATCCGCCCGCCAGGTCGCAGACGTGGTAGCCGCGCCCTGAGCCTTTCTGAGCGCGAGGAGATTTCGCGCGGGCTTAGCATCAAACGATCACTTCGCGTGATCGCCCACCAATTAGGACGCGCGCCCTCAACCATCAGCCGCGAGGTTCGACGGAATGGCGGATCTGCTAACTATCGCGCGACGACCTCTGATCAGGCAGCATGGGATCGCGCATTGCGCCCCAAGACATGCAAGCTGGCTTGCCACCCAGCTTTGGCCCAAGCAGTATCGGCAAAGCTTCGGCGCAAGTGGTCACCCGAGCAGATTGCGGGCTGGCTCAAGCGTACGTTCCCGAAAAAAGCGCAGAAACAAGTGTCGCACGAAACGATATACAGAAGCCTTTATATACAGGCGCGCGGCGTACTGAAGAAGGAGTTGCTGGAGCATCTGCGCGCCAAACGCACTGTCCGGCGCTCCAAGCATGCAAGCCTCAAGCGCAACGGTTTGGGGCAGATCAAAAACGCCGTATCGATCAGTCAAAGACCCGCGTCCGTGGAAGACAGAGCGGTGCCAGGGCATTGGGAAGGCGATCTGATCGGAGGGTCGAAGAACAGTTATATAGCGACCCTAGTGGAACGCCATTCGCGGTATGTGATGCTGGTCAAAGTCGCCAACAAGGACACCGAAAGCGTCATCTCTGGGCTAATCAAATCGGCACAGAGATTGCCACGCGAACTCTACAAGTCCCTGACATGGGATCGCGGCAAAGAGCTGGCAGATCACCCGCGCCTGACCATAGCGACCGATATCTTTTACGACCCACACTCCCCGTGGCAACGCGGTTCGAACGAAAACACCAACCGGCTTCTCCGGCAATATCTGCCAAGGGGAACTGATTTATCCGTTCATTCTCAAGCAAAGCTCAGCGCGATCGCACGTCAGTTGAACGAAAGGCCTCGCAAGACCTTGCAATACCAAACACCAGCAGAGAAATTTGCCGAGTGTGTTGCGTCGATCAGTTGAGCCCGCCGCCCGAAGCGGACATTCGGAAAAAGTGCCACAAGCACAGACTTGGGCGGATAGATAGAAGTGTCTTGTTGAACGTCGCGCCTACGCAAAAAATTTTTACTACCTTGCCAACTAGCCCCTGTATGCCGCATCCTGCCTCCTGTATCGACCTTGGTAGAGCCAATCTAGGAGGCAGTTTATGAATTATGAGCGGCCCGCTACGCTGAGCGATGCAGTGGGCATGTTGCAAAGCTCCGGCGACAAGGCGTTTGTCTTGGCAGGTGGTACGGACCTGCTAGTCAGGATGAAAAACGATGACTTTGATGCCGAAATTATAGTCGATATCAAGTCCATAGAGGGCATTGCCGATATCCGTGAGACAGAAGAACACTACTGGATTGGCGCAGCAACAACCTGCGCAGAGCTTGGTGAGCATGCCGGGTTGCGATCGTTCTGGCCTGGTGTTGTCGAAGCTGCGAACCTGATCGGATCGACCCAGATCCAGGGGCGCTGCACCATCACCGGTAATCTTTGCAATGCCTCTCCAGCGGCAGACTGTGTCCCGGCCCTCGTGGCGGCAGGTGCTCACGCCGTCGTCGTCGGTCCAAACGGTAACCGCCAGGTGCTGGTCGAGTCGGTGGTGATCGCACCGGGAAAGACCTCGCTCGGCAATAGCGAGATCATCGAAGCGATCCTGCTCGATAAGCGTCCGCCAAGATCTGGCGATGCCTATTTGCGCTTTATTCCACGGACCGAGATGGACATTGCTGTCGTTGGCGCGGCGGTCAACTTGACCCTCGATGACGAAGGTACGGTGTCATCAGCGCGGGTGGCCTTAGGAGCAGTAGCGCCGACAGTGATCGTGGTTGACGAGGCAGGCGCAGCGCTGGTTGGCACAAATCTGGATGAGACGGCCCTTGACGCTATGGCAGCGGCGTGCTCGGCAGCCTGCCGACCCATCGACGACAAACGCGGAACCATGGAATTCAGAAAAAAGGTCGCCGGCGTTTTGGCAAGGCGCGCTGCCCGCGTCGCCTACCGCCGCGCAGGAGGGCAATGATGTCGACATTAGCCGTTCGCACAACCATCAACGGTGACGACATAGAATTCCTGTGCCGGGCCGAAGAAACCTTGCTTGACGTATTGCGCGACCGGCTTGGCCTGACCGGTGCCAAGGAAGGCTGCGGAACAGGCGACTGTGGCGCCTGCAGCACGATCATAGACGGTCGCGTGGTATGCTCGTGCCTAGTGTTGGGTGCCGAAGCCGAAGGTCGCAGTATCGAGACAATCGAGGGCATGGCGAATGGCCATGATCTGCACCCGTTGCAGACCAAATTCCTGGAACACGCTGCACTGCAGTGCGGAATTTGCACACCCGGCTTCCTGATGGCCGCCAAGGCGCTATTGGATACGAACCCCGATCCCACCGAAGAGGAGATCCGGTTCTGGTTGGCCGGAAACCTTTGCCGTTGCACCGGGTACGACAAGATCGTTCGCGCGGTCCAGGATGCAGCCCTCGAAATGCGAGGAAACTGAGCATGAGTTTTGATGTGAAATTTCACGAAAAGAAGTTCAATTCGGTCGGGACACGGCCTGTTCGCCCCGATGGCGTAGACAAGGTTACCGGCAGGGCTCTCTACGGTGCCGACTTCAACATGCCGGGGCAACTGGTGGGCCGTATTCTACGCAGCCCGCACGCCCATGCTCGCATCGTGAATATCGACACCTCGCGCGCCGAAGCGCTGAAAGGCGTAAAGGCGGTCATCACGGCGGCGGACCTGCCAGACCTCACAAATGGTGACCAGGGTCTTTTCGACATTCTGGACAACTGCATGGCGCGAACCAAAGCGTTCTATGACGGCCACGCTATTGCAGCCGTGGCTGCCATCGACGCCAGGACCGCACGTCAAGCGCTGAAACTCATAGATGTCGAGTACGATGTTCTGCCGCACGTTGTTGATGTTGACGAAGCCATTGAGCCAGACGCGCCGCTCTTGCACGAGACGGTATATACCGAAGGCGCTGACCCGAAGCCTGACAGGCCATCGAACATTGCCAATCGTTGCGAATTTGGCCACGGCGATGTGAACGCTGGTTTTGCGCGCGCGGATATAATTGTTGAGCGCAGCTTCAAGACCGAGCAGGCCCACCAGGGCTATATCGAGCCGCACGCCTGTGTTGCGAACTTCAATTCAGACGGCACAGCCGAGTTGTGGGTCTGCACACAGGGGCACTTTGTCTATCGACAGAAATGTGCAGAGCTCCTGGGACTGGACATCTCGAAGCTCCGGGTTACGTCGTCCGAGATCGGTGGCGGCTTCGGCGGCAAAACTCATGTCTGGATGGAACCCATAGCGCTCGCGCTTTCGCGCAAAGCAGGGCGGCCGGTCAAGTTGGTGATGTCGCGCGAAGAGGTTTTCCGCGCCTCGGGCCCGACAAGCGCAACGTCAATTGACGTCAAGATCGGCGCAACGCAAGACGGCACCATTACCGCCGCAACTGCCGAACTACGCTACAGTTGTGGCCCCTATGCGGACATCTGGGCCGAGCTCGGCGCGATGACTTCGTTTGCCTGCTATGACCTTGAAAACGTCAAGACAGTCGGGTTCGGGGTGCTGGTCAACCGGCCAAAATCGGCGGCCTATCGGGCCCCGTCGGCCCCGATGGCGGCTTTCGCTGTTGAAAGCGCTTTCGACGAGCTTGCACTCAAGATCGGTATGGATGCCTTGGCGCTGCGGATCAAAAATGCAGCCAGCGAAGGTACCCGCTCTTCCTATGGACCAGTCTATGGACCAATCGGCATCGGCCCCACTCTGGAGGCAGCTCAGTCTCATCCGCATATGCAAGCACCGTTGGCCGAGAACCAGGGGCGGGGCATGGCCTGCGGCTTCTGGTTCAACTTCGGTGGTCAGACCTGTACGGATCTCAATATCAATGCGGACGGAACCGTCGCGTTGACTGTCGGCACGGTGGATGTTGGCGGATCGCGTGCCTCACTCTCGCTGGTTGCGGCTGAGGAACTGGGCATACCCTACGAGAGCGTCAAGGCTTCGGTCGCGGATACCGCGTCGCTGGGCTACAACGACATGACCGACGGCAGCCGCGGCACGTTTTCTTCTTCGATGGCCACGATCTCGGCTGCCCGCAACGCTATTGCAGTTTTGCGCTCGCGGGCTGCCCTTATTTGGGGCATACCTGTCGACGACGTAACCTGGGAGGACGGTTTCGCTAAGGCCACCGGCAGTTCCCACGGTAATCTTGCACCACTCTCTATTGCCAAGATTGCCGAGGAGTCTGGTAACACTGGTGGCCCAATTGCGGGTCATAGCGAACTGGTTGCCGACGGCGCGGGCGTATCTTTCGCAACCCACATCTGCGATATAGAGGTCGATCCCGACACTGGGGCGACCAGCGTTATCCGCTACACAGTCATCCAAGATGCTGGCAAAGCCGTGCATCCGGCCTATGTCGAAGGGCAGTTTCAAGGGGGCGCAGCCCAAGGAATTGGATGGGCATTGAATGAGGAATATGTCTACGGTGCAGACGGAAGATTGCAGAATCCCGGATTTCTGGACTACCGCATCCCGGTCTGTTCCGATTTGCCCATGATCGACACCCAGATCCTTGAGATCCCCAATCCCAACCATCCCTACGGAGTGCGTGGCGTCGGCGAAACGTCCATTGTGCCGCCGCTCGCCGCGATTGCAAATGCAGTTTCCAACGCCGTCGGTGTTCGTATGTCTCACATCCCGATGTCGCCACCAAGGATACTTGCTGCGCTTGCGGGCAAAGCAGACGACTGATGGTGGCAGTCTCGCTCTGGGCCGAGCTGGTTCCATTGGCCGATAACCAAGAAACGGTTGAGGTCGAAGCACGTGACATCCGCGAACTCTTGCGAAAGCTCACAGAGCGATATCCAGGTTTGCGCGGCCCGATTAAAAACGAGATCGCCGTCGTGATCGATGGGGTGATCTACCGCGACGACTGGTCAATAAAGCTGGCCGCTGACGCCGAAGTTTTTCTAATGCGCCGCATCGCTGGCGGCTAACACACGGGAAACCTTGCAGGTAAAGCCATGAACAACAGCAACAAACGACTTCGCTCAAAAGCCTGGTTCGACAATCCAGATAACCACGGCATGACAGCCGGCTATGTCGAGCGCTATCTCAATTTCGGGCTGACGCGCGTGGAGCTGCAGTCCGGCAAACCGATCATTGGAATAGCGCAGACCGGCTCCGACTTGTCGCCATGCAATCGTCACCATCTTGAGCTGGCAAAGCGAGTCCGCGAGGGCATTAGGACGGCAGGCGGCATCTGTATTGAGTTCCCGGTTCATCCGATCCAGGAGACCGGCAAACGGCCCACCGCGGCGCTCGATCGCAATCTGGCCTATCTCGGGCTTGTGGAGCTGCTCTACGGTTACCCGCTGGACGGCGTGGTTCTGACCACCGGATGCGACAAGACGACGCCGGCCTGCATCATGGCTGCGGCGACAGTGAATATCCCCGCCATCGTCCTTTCCGGCGGTCCAATGCTGAACGGCTGGTACCAAGGCCGCCGTGCCGGTTCCGGAGTCGTCTTCTGGGAGGCGCGGAAACAGATGGCGGCCGGCGAGATCGACTATGACGAGTTCATGGACATCGCCTTGTCCTCGGCACCCTCCATCGGTCACTGCAACACCATGGGCACCGCGAGTACCATGAATTCGCTCGCTGAGGCGCTCGGCATGAGCCTGCCCGGTTGCGCGGCGATCCCCGCCCCCTATCGGGAGCGCGCGCAGATCGCCTACGAGACGGGCGAACGTGCGGTCGAAATGGTGCGCGAAGACCTTAAGCCATCAGACATTCTCAACCGGGAAGCCTTTGAGAACGCTATCGTTGTCAATTCAGCCATCGGCGGCTCGACAAATGCTCCGATCCATATCAATGCGATCGCCCGGCATGTTGGCGTGGCTCTCGACATCAAGGAATGGCAGACGATCGGCCACGAGGTGCCACTGCTGGTGAACATGCAACCCGCCGGCACCTATCTTGGCGAGGAATTCTATCGGGCCGGCGGCATTCCGGCGGTCATCAACGAACTCCTGAAGGCCGACCTCATCCGCGAGAACGCCGTGACGGCAAATGGCCGAACGCTGGCCGACAATTGTCGCGGTCGCGAAACCGCCGATCAAGACGTCATCGCCCCTTTCGACAAGCCATTGATGGAGAACGCGGGTTTTGTCGTCCTCAGCGGCAATCTGTTCGATTCCGCGGTGATGAAGACAAGTGTAATTTCGGACAAATTCCGTGCCCGCTTCCTGTCTAATCCCGACGATCCGAACGTCCTTGAAGGCAAGGCCGTCGTTTTCAACGGACCAGAACATTACCACGACACTATCGACGATCCGGCGCTCGAAATCGACGATTCAACGCTTCTGTTCATGCGCGGCACCGGACCGATCGGCTATCCGGGCGGGGCGGAAGTCGTCAACATGCAGCCGCCGGCGGAACTCATAAAAAGAGGCGTTCGCGAACTGCCCTGCATCGGCGACGGACGACAGTCGGGAACTTCAGGGTCGCCGTCAATCCTGAACGCTTCGCCGGAGGCGGCCGCCGGTGGAGGACTGGCGCTGCTGAAAAACTGTGATCGGGTGCGCATTGACCTAAATACCGGAGAGGCCAACATCCTAATTGACGAGAGCGAGCTGGCCTCCCGCCGCACCGCTCTTGAAAAGGAAGGCGGCTATGCCTTCCCTGAAAGCCAGACCCCATGGCAGGAAATCCAACGCGGGATGGTCGACCAGTTCGCAGAAGGAATGGTGCTCAAACCAGCGCAGAATTATCAGCGCGTGGCGGAAACCAAAGGCGTGCCAAGGGACAACCACTGACCCCGCGGCCCGAAGGCCGTATAGAGGCGCGAGTCACGCGCAAGCGCAACGCTGCGTCTGGGTAATCCCGTGCACTGACATCTCCCGCGCCAGGCTCGGTCGCAATGCGCTAAGAATTTGAAATATAATAATAATCACAGGTAATACCAACGGTCATTGATCCGAACCCATGCGCCCATTTGCGCATGCCGAGGGACATGATCTTCCATGGTTGGTCGATGAGGTTGTTCCAGGCTTGGCAGCACAGCGCGACGATGTCTTCGTAGGATTTGAAGATCCGGTTCGACAACCAGTTGTCGCGCATGAATTGCCAGACATTCTCCACCGGGTTCAACTCGGGCGATCGTGGCGGCAGCGCCAGGACGGTGATGTTGTCGGGGATCGCCAGCTTGGGCGTCAAGTGCCAACCGGCCTGATCGACGATCAGCACCGCATGGGCGCCGGGATCGACGGCGGCACTGATCTCGATGAGGTGCGCCGCCATGGCGTCGGTGTCGCACCAGGGCATGACCAGCCCGGCGCCTTTCCCCTTCGCGGGACAGATCGCGCCGAAGATATAGGCCCATTCGGTGCGCTGGTCGCGGGGCGCCCGCGGGCGCGTGCCACGTCTGGCCCATCGGCGTGTGAGCTTATTCTTCTGGCCGATGCGGGCTTCATCTTGCCACCACAGCTCTATCTCGACGCCTTTCGGGAGCCTCGCCCGGATCTTCGCCAGTTCGGCGGGGAAGTTTTTTTTAAAAGCCTCGACGGCCAGCTCGTTTTGCGCGTAGTGGCGCGGCCGCGCCGAGATCTTGGCGAAGCCGAGCGCCTTCAACTCGCGCCCGACCGTGGTCTCGTCGAGCGAGATGGCGAACGTCTCCAAGAGCCACCGCGCCAGGTCCTTGCGCCGCCAGCGCACGACGCCGTCCACCGCCGGGACCGGGCCGGCCTCAACAACCTCCGCCAGTGCGCGGCGGTGATCGGCGTTGAGCTTCGAGGGTGCGCCCGGTGACTTCCCATCGACCAGCCCGTCCGGTCCGCGGGCGTTGAAGCGCAGCACCCAGTCGCGAATGATCTGCAGACCGACGCCGCCGATCCGCGACGCATCCGTCCTGCTGCCACCATCGTAGACCTCGGCCAACGCCAGCAGACGACGGCTCTGGGTCGCGTCCCTGGTCCTCTTCGCGAGGCGCCGCAGTGAGACGCTGTCAAAATCGTTCCGTAAGTCGATAGGCGCTGCCATGGCGAACCTCATTGGTTCACCACATTGAGTCAGAGATCGGACCGCTTGGGAATCCCCAACGTGAGTCAGGCATTCCGCTCGGTGGTATAATACCAACGGCCCCCAGATTTGACTCAAGGGGATTCCCACGAGCGGCGTGATCTGATTCAGTGGCATCAAGGCAAGGGAGGCTTTGATGGCAGTAAGGATTACGCGCAAAGACAAGTCCGCAGGCGAGCTTCGCCAGGAAGCGGCGCGGTGCCGGGATGGGAAAGCGGCGCGACGGATGTTGGCGATTGCCCTGGTTCTGGATGGGGTTGACCGCAAGACGGCGGCAGAAAACTGCGGCATGGATCGGCAGACGCTGCGGGATTGGGCCCACCGTTACAATGCGGAGGGCGTGTCGGGCCTGTTCAACCGTCGCCCGCCGGATCCACCCAGTCTGCTGAGCGCGGCACAGAAGGAGGAGTTGGCGGAAATGGTTCGGGCGGGTCCCGACCCCGAAACCGATGGGGTTGTGCGCTGGCGGCGCATTGATCTGAAACGCAAGATCGAAGAGCGCTTCGGCGTCACCATGCATGAGCGAACTGTTGGCAAACAATTGGCAAGCCTGGGCTTTCGGCGTCTGTCGGTGCGCCCGCAGCATCCGAAATCCGACCCGGATGCACAGGAGGCTTTTAAAAAAATTCGCCGCAGAGGTAGAAGCAGCCTTGCCGGAAACAGCCCGCAGCAAGCCCCTGGAGATATGGTTTCAGGATGAAGCGCGGGTTGGCCAGCAGGGCACGCTCACCCGTATCTGGGCCGAGCGTGGAACACGCCCCCGTGCCCCGCGCGACACCCGCTATATCTGGAGCTACATTTTCGGCACCGTCTGCCCGGAACGGGCTGAAGCGGCCGCTCTGATCATGCCACATGCCGACACACAGGCCATGAGCGCGCATCTCGCCGAGATCGCTAAAACCGTCGCATCGGGCGCACATGCCCTTCTCATTCTGGATGGCGCGCTGGCTGGCACGGTTCGGCAGAGCTGGAGGTACCCGACAACATCACCCTGCTCAAACTCCCGCCCTATTCCCCTGAACTCAACCCGATGGAAAATGTGTGGGCTTATCTGCGTGCCAACAAGCTCGCCATATCCGTCTTCGACAATTATGAGCAGATCGTCGACAGGTGTTGCGAAGCATGGAACTTCTTTGCAAACGACAAAACCGCAATCACGTCAATCACTACCAGACAATGGGCCAAAACGGTCAACGACTAGGGCCGTTGGTATAACACCAAGCCGCAGGACACCTTTGTCTGCGCGCATTCCCGGCAGGGCGTCGTGTCCTATTGTTAGCTACTTTGGCAAGCCGGATTGCGGCAGTGAGAGCAAGGGCCTTGAAGGATGAAGCGAGCCGCCGCGGCAGCTCGCAGGGGCAAACGACCTAGTCCGCGTCTTCGGCGTTATGTTACCCTATCGTCAGGTCAGCACGTCCAATTTCTGCAACTTCGCCGCGTCGTAGAAGCAGGCGCGCACATGGCCAGCGGCTACTGGCTCGAGCTGCGGCGCTCTTTCGTGACATTCGTCACTCGCGTACGTACACCGCGGTGCAAACGAACAACCCTGCGGCAGTTGCGCCAGGTTTGGCGGTAGCCCGTGAATGACGCGTGGGGCGACCCTGCGGGAGCTATCCAGGCGCGGTACCGATGCCAGCAACCCCAACGTGTAAGGATGTTTCGGCTCACTGAATATCATATCCGTCGGCCCAGCTTCCACCAACTTGCCGGCGTACATCACGTTCACCCGATCCACGTAACGCGCCACCAATCCGAGGTTGTGAGTGATGATGACGACCGCCATGTCAAACTCGTCGCGGAGCTTTGCTATGATCTCCAGTATCTGCGCCTGAACAGTAACATCGAGCGACGTGGTGGGCTCGTCGGCGATGAGGAGCTCCGGGTCGCAGCTCAATGCCATGGCGATCATGATGCGTTGCTGCATACCGCCGCTGAACTGGTACGGATAGTCGGTCACCCGCTTCGCCGGATCGGGAATACCCACAAGGTCCAGCAGCCGGATGCTCTCGTCCCGAGCCTGTTTTTTGTCCAACCCTCGGTGCAGTTCCACAGATTCTGAGATCTGCCGACCGATCGTAACTACCGGGTTGAGCGAAGTGGTCGGCTCCTGGAACACCATGGCAATGCGGTTGCCGCGGATTTCGCGTATCCGCTCCTCGCTTGCCTGCAGCAAATCTTCGCCCTTGAACAAAATTTGCCCGCCAGCGATGACTCCAGGCGGATAGGGGATGAGCCGCAGCACTGACATCGCGCTGACGCTCTTGCCACAGCCG
Source organism: Paracoccaceae bacterium (assembly GCA_965216135.1). Taxonomy (GTDB): domain Bacteria; phylum Pseudomonadota; class Alphaproteobacteria; order Rhodobacterales; family Rhodobacteraceae; genus CBDCFL01. The sequence goes on along the minus strand of CBDCFL010000019.1, from coordinate 101,511 downwards.
CTTTCGCCAACCAGCGCAACGAACTCCCGCTTGCGGACCTGGTAGGTAAGTCCGTCAACGGCTTTGACCACACCCTCGTCCGTGTAGAAATAGGTCTGTAGCTCTTTGACGTCGAGAACGACGTCCGTTTCTCTGTCGCTCATGATTACGGCACAGATTGGGGCTCGTGTTGCCAGTTGTCAAGGCGCGCCATCACGCTTGTCGATAACACGTGATATGGCCGGTCAATGTAACAAATGATCTGTCCGGCATTAGAACTCCTCCAGGAAGTGGAGGAGCTGATGCGCCGGACAGAGCAGTTACAGGGGTTGAGATTGATGAAGTTCGATGAGGTTTACGGACGCACCTACAGGGGTGAGTTGAGCCAGCTGGAGGCAGCCGAGATCCTGGGCATGTCCGAGCGCACGTTCCGACGCTGGCGCGATCGCTTTGAGGCCGAGGGCGCGGAGGGTCTTTACGACCGCCGCCTGGGTCGGGTTTCCGCGCGCCGCGCCGGGGTCGACGAGGTGGTGGCACTGTTGGATCTGTTCGATACCAGGTACCGGCATTTCACCGCCTGGCACTTCTGGGAGAAGCTGGTTGCAAAGCACGACGTCACGCGCAGTTACAACTGGGTGCGGCTGACGCTCCAGGCGCACGGCCGGGTCGCGCCGGCACCGCGGCGCGGCGTGCACCGCCGCAAGCGGCCGCGCCGGCCGATGGTCGGCATGATGTTGCACCAGGACGGCTCCACGCACCAATGGGTGCCGGGTCAGTACTGGGACCTGATCGTGACCATGGACGATGCCACTTCGGAGATCTATTCCGCCTTCTTCGTCGCCGAGGAGGGCACCATGTCGAGCTTTGTGGCGCTGCTGGAGGTGGGGTCGGCCATGGGGCTGTTCTGCTCGCTTTATGCAGACCGGGCCTCGCACTATTGGCACACGCCGGAGGCCGGCGGCAAGGTCGACAAGGACAATCCAACCCAGGTCGGACGTGCCCTGCAGCAACTCGGTATTGAGCTGATCCCGGCCTATTCGCCGGAGGCCCGGGGCCGCTCGGAGCGCATGTTCGGCACCCTGCAGAAACGCCTGCCGCAGGAACTCGAGCTCGCCGGCATCACCGATATGGCGGCCGCCAACCGGTTCCTGAAAGAGGACTTCCTGCCGGCCCACAATGCCCGCTTCGCCCGGCCGGCCGAGGACACAGGCTCCGCCTTCGTGCCGTTCGCCGGCAACCTGGCGGACATCCTCTGTGTGCAGGAGGACCGTGTGGTCGGCAATGACAACACGGTGCGCTACAAGAACTTGAGCCTGCAGATCCCGGCAGACCGCCATCGCCACCACTACGTCAAGGCCAAAGTGATACCAACGGTCATTGATCAGAACCCATGCGCCCATTTGCGCATGCCGAGGGACATGATCTTCCATGGTTGGTCGATGAGGTTGTTCCAGGCGTGGCAGCACAGCGCGACGATGTCTTCGTAGGATTTGAAGATCCGGTTCGACAACCAGTTGTCGCGCATGAATTGCCAGACATTCTCCACCGGGTTCAACTCGGGCGATCGTGGCGGCAGCGCCAGGACGGTGATGTTGTCGGGGATCGCCAGCTTGGGCGTCAAGTGCCAACCGGCCTGATCGACGATCAGCACCGCATGGGTGCCGGGATCGACGGCGGCACTGATCTCGATGAGGTGCGCCGCCATGGCGTCGGTGTCGCACCAGGGCATGACCAGCCCGGCGCCTTTCCCCTTCGCGGGACAGATCGCGCCGAAGATATAGGCCCATTCGGTGCGCTGGTCGCGGGGCGCCCGCGGGCGCGTGCCACGTCTGGCCCATCGGCGTGTGAGCTTATTCTTCTGGCCGATGCGGGCTTCATCTTGCCACCACAGCTCTATCTCGACGCCTTTCGGGAGCCTCGCCCGGATCTTCGCCAGTTCGGCGGGGAAGTTTTTTTTAAAAGCCTCGACGGCCAGCTCGTTTTGCGCGTAGTGGCGCGGCCGCGCCGAGGTCTTGGCGAAGCCGAGCGCCTTCAACTCGCGCCCGACCGTGGTCTCGTCGAGCGAGATGGCGAACGTCTCCAAGAGCCACCGCGCCAGGTCCTTGCGCCGCCAGCGCACGACGCCGTCCACCGCCAGGACCGGGCCGGCCTCAACAACCTCCGCCAGTGCGCGGCGGTGATCGGCGTTGAGCTTCGAGGGTGCGCCCGGTGACTTCCCATCGACCAGCCCGTCCGGTCCGCGGGCGTTGAAGCGCAGCACCCAGTCGCGAATGATCTGCAGACCGACGCCGCCGATCCGCGACGCATCCGTCCTGCTGCCACCATCGTAGACCTTGGCCAACGCCAGCAGACGACGGCTCTGGGTCGCGTCCCTGGTCCTCTTCGCGAGGTGCCGCAGTGAGACGCTGTCAAAATCGTTCCGTAAGTCGATAGGCGCTGCCATGGCGAACCTCATTGGTTCACCACATTGAGTCAGAGATCGGACCGCTTGGGAATCCCCAACGTGAGTCAGGCATTCCGCTCGGTGGTATGAGTGTGCACGAATATCCCGACGGCGACCTTGCCGTCTTCCATGGCCGGCGCTGCCTGGCCCGCTACAAGAAAGACGGCACGCCGATCGAAAGCAGCGAAAGGCGGGCCGCGTGATCCGCTTCGACGCGACCGGCCGGCACCCTGTGGACAAGTGGACCGCCGCTCCGCGACCGACCACTTCCCCACAGGGCCAGAAACCGCAACAGAAGCGGTCAACTCATATGGTACATAAACCGGTCAATTCAGTTTGTTATCGACAGGCGCGCCATCACGCTAATCCGACGGCGTCGGCGGATAGGGTGGGTCGGTTACCAACCGCTCGATGACCACGAACCAAGTGGAGTCCACTGTAAAGACCTCGGATCGATTGGCCTGCTTGGTGTAGTATGAGATTCCGTCTGGCGTGGTATCGCCCATGTGGATTTCCAACTCGACGCCATCTTGCAACTGCAAGTGTAGCAACATCTGCGGTTCGTCGAGGCCGAACGCGGTCAGCTGTTCTGCGGTTGGTGCTTCGTCAATGAGTCGATTGGCACCGGGGCCGCTCAACAACAGCGGGATGCCGCCTCCCCAGCGCAACCCGTCTACCTGCGGACCGTCCGGATCGGTAAAGTACCAGTAGCGATCCGAGTGCATCCGCCACGCTTCGGACAGATTGCGCCCGGGCAGGTCGATCTGTATCCTCGTCAGATCGTTCATCTCCACGGCCCAAACGAAAGGTCGCGGCTCCGGAGGTGGCACCGGCTGCGGACGACTGGCGATGTAGTACCAGATCCCAAGGCCGATCGCGAGGACGCCCATGGGAATGATGAATCGGAGCTTCAACATAGAGTCACTATTTGCGCCGCCACCACACCCGCGCAGCTACGACGAGCAAAATCAACGGCAGCAGCCCGACGGTGGACAGGTTGAGGAAGCGCGACTCTTCAGGACTCAGCACCAGTCTCCGGACTGGCACCACCTTGCGATCCACCGAGAAAATCTCGTCACCTTCTCCTAGCCAGTTGATTACGGTCAGGAACAGCTGGCTGTTTTGGCCGTTTCCGAAGTGCTGGTTGCCGGCGAAGTCAGAGTCGCCGATCACGGCCAGACGGGTCGTTGGCGAGTGGCGATCTTCCTCCGCGACATCGCTGGCAACCGGTATTTCTACGCGCGCCCCGAGCGCCAGTGTCCCCGACACATCCACCCCCTCGTCGAAGACCGGATCGCCGACGCCGAGCGCGTCCTTTTCCTGCCAGGCCGAAGCTGTCGTCCACGCCAACGGCTGGATCTTCGCTTCTTCGGGCTTGTCCTCGAGTGGACGGACCATGGTCGTGCCCGGAAAATAGACGTCCCGCAGGCCGTACTGGTTGCGGCGCGCGTCTACGAGCGGCACGTCAAAATTCGGCGTCACGTGCGCTTCGGGGTCGACGACGACGCCATCGTCAATCGACAACCACCAGGACGCCACCAGCCCGCGCAGCCGCGGTTGTGGGTTCGGGTTCAACAACAGCAGCAGGCGCCCACCGCGCTGAAGATAACTGTCGAGCAGCGCAATTTCATCGTCTTCCAGTTCGAGCTGCGGACCAGCCATAACGAGCGCGCTCGCGTTCTCGGGCACCGCGTCGAGTTGGCGAAGGTTTAGCTCGGCGACCTGGAACAGGTTATCCCGCAGACCTTCCCGGGCCGCGCTGTAGTCGCTGCCGATGCTGGCCTCACCGTGGCCGATCAGGAAGTAGACGACACGTTGCCGTTTACCCGTTACTTGCAGGATCGCGCTGGTGAACGCGTTTTCTGCTTCTGCTTGAATCTGAGGACCGAGTACCAGCATTTGCCCTGCGGAGCCGCGGAACACAACCACGCCAAGCCGGGACGCCAGCTGGGCCAGCGGCCCTTGCCCCAGGTACTGTCGGCTCAGATCCGGGCGCAGCTCTGGATCCTCCCGCCGGATGCTGACCGCGTCGGTGTAGTTAGTGTATTCCAGTAGTAGGTTGTACCCAAAGCTGCTGACGGCGAATGCCTCCGCGCTCCCCTCGATATTTGGGTTCGGATCGCTGTAGAAGCTGACGACCTCCACCTGATTCTCTTCGCCGACCAGGTCGGCGAGCACTTCTTGGGTCTGGGAAGTCAGTGTGAATTGAGCGAGGCCAGTGAAGTCGAACCGGTGAAACACCGTTGTGCTGATCAGGTTGGTAAGCAGGAGTATAGCAGCGACGAGAGACAGGCTGACCCCGGTTCCGATACCAAATGCCCCGCGCCGGCTGGCCAACGCTTCTCCCACCCGACGGAAGTCCAACAATACGTTTGCAGTGACGAGTCCCACGCCGATCGCGACAATCGCCCATGTGGTGATAGGACTCGTAGGCAGAACGAAGTCGAGCACCCACGCGACGAACAGAGTCGCCAGACCGACGCCGGCGAGGCTTCCGGACATCCCCTTGCGCTGCACAAGGCGCCAGCGACCGGTATCGATCGCGCGAACCGCGGCATAGAGGAAGAAAATCGTCACGGTGACATAGTAAACGACCGACTGCGTGTTGATTATGCCGCGCTCGAACTCGGCGAAATAACCGGACAGGGACAGTCGTGTGAGAACCTCCCCAATCCCGCCGCCGACCAGGCTGGCGTTCAGGCCGATGGCCCACAGGCCGAAGAGGATGCCGCCGGCCAGAACTGCCGAAACGATCTGATTTGCGGTGACGGTCGAGGCGAAGATGCCGACGGCCAGGCACACGCTACCGATCAGCAGCAGCCCGAAGTAACTGGTCGCAATCGGGCCGAGGTCGGGGTCGCCGAAGATCACCAGCATCAAGGTGTAGTAGAGCGTGAGCAGCAACATGCCGCACAGGACCACCAGGCTGCCGAGAAACTTGCCGATCACCAGCTCTGCGTCGCGAACCGGTGTGGTCAGAATAAGCTCCCACGTGCCCTGCTTCTTCTCCTCGACCACCAGGCGCATGGTCAAGAGCGCGGCGAATAGCAGAATCAGTGGCTGAGCGGCGTTCAAAAACCCGGCGATACTGGTGTTGGCGTAGTTGGTGGCGGCAAGGAAGCTGGCAAAGAACGAGCCCGACACAGCCAGAAACACAGCGGTTACGACGTAGGCCATTGGCGAGCCAAGGTAGGTCAAGAGCTCCTTGCGACCCACGATGCCGATGTTGCGGAGCGCCTGCTTCATGCGCGCGCCGCCGGTTCGGCGTCTCCCTCGGACCCGATCAACTGCAGGAAAATGTCCTCCAGACTCAGGCCGACCGATTCCATGGAAAGCAACGCCCAACTCTTGGCGCCGACGGCGGCAATAATCGCACCCTGAAGCTCCTGTCCCGGCTCGATACGGACGATGTGAAACGGGTCCTGGTAGCGGGCATCACGGACGCCAGCAAGCGTCCTGAGCGTATGAGTTACCTCTGTCGCGGGACCGCGGACCCGCAGCCGCAGTTGCTGGTCGCCGGCAACGCGCGACGACAAGCCCTCGATGCTGTCCTCAGCGACGATCTTCCCCTGGTTGATGATGATTACCCGCTCACACACCATGCTCACTTCAGGAAGGATGTGGCTGGACAGCAGGATTGTCCGGTTCTCACCGAGATGCTTGATGAGCTGACGGGTCTGCGCCACCTGGATCGGGTCGATGCCAATCGTGGGTTCGTCGAGAATCAACACTTCGGGGTCGTTGATGATGGACTGCGCCATCCCAACCCGCTGACGGAAGCCCTTGGATAATTTGTTCAGCAAGACGTCCCGGTACTCCCCGAGCACGCAGTTTTCGATGACCTCGTCCACGCGCCGGGAGGTGGTCGCGCTGTCTAGCCCGCGCAGGCGTCCGATGTACTGCAGGTAGCTACGGGTTGTCATATCGTCGTAGAGCGGTACAACCTCGGGAAGGTAGCCAAGGTGACGCCGCCCTTCCAGCGAGTCGCGCGTCATGTCGTGGCCGGCGATCCAGGCGTTCCCGCGCGTGGGCATCATATAGCCGGTGATCATCCGCATGGTACTCGATTTGCCCGCGCCGTTGGGGCCCAAAAAGCCGACGATCTCCCCCTTCTCGATATTGAAGGTGATGCCGTCAACCGCCGGCCGTTCGCCATAATAGCAGGTCAAATTCTCGACGCGGATCATGATAGCGCCCAGACGTGCCAGCGTGCAAAGCGCATGTCAACCGGCGCATGAAATGCAGATAACCCGCTCTGTGCATTCGAGGTCGTCACTACTGGAGGGCCCGCTGGTCGCTCAGATCCTTGCCACCGACGCTCCGTGTTATCGTGGCTCCGCGCCATTCAACAATTTCCAGATCGGCGAAGGTGTTTACTATCGAGTATTGTGTCGGGAGGTCCTCCCAGCGTGCGCGATGAAACTCAACGGTGCCGTCCCCGCGCCACATCTGCTTGGTAACTTCGTTGCTGTTGGCGTCTGGCGTCAGACACGCGTACTCAGCGTCTGCGACGCCCCAGTCCCCGGTCTTGGGGATGTATTTGTAGTGCAGGAGTCCTTGCGCCACGCCGTCGGACTTGGCCTCCGGCGGGGGTGGAAATTCGGCTTCCGCCACCTCCTTCATCCCGGTCAATCGCAGATCCAAGAAGCGGAATCCGAGCCAGCTCGCGGTCAGGTGGGTCTCTTCGGCCCTGACCACCGGTTCGGGCAGCTCGCAGTAGATCTTGGAAAAGCCGAGCTGTTCGCGGCCGGTCAGGATGGGATCGGTCAGGTTCTCCCAAAGCACCGTCAGCAGCGGGCCAGCGGCGCGGTCCTTCTTACCCTCATAGCGAACCGGAAACGTGACGCCCAGAACGTTGTAGCCACGCCCGGCGAGCCACTCGATCTCCTTCAGGTGCTCGGTGAACACGGTTACCACCGGCTCACCATCCATTGAGAAACCGGGGGGCAACAATGGCTCCACCTGATCAGTTTTGATGAGGAAGCTGACCGAGTAGGTCATCTTCTTCGGGTTATCAACGCATGCGAACGTTCGACCCTTAGGCCCGCGGCGGGGACCGGTGTATGGTCCAAAGTGGGTGGGCATCATGTGCATGACGCCCTTCTCGAGTGGGTACGGCATAGCGCGTAGATTACTATCGCGATCACGTTCGTCAATATCACAGTTCGTGAAAACACCGGGTGCCCGGTGTACCGCGTACTAAAGTGCGGGCGAGCGCAGCTACCGCTTCCTCCACTCGATTGGGCATCGCCCGCCCAACGGCTCGCTTGACACCGCGACCGCGCTTCTTTTATCTCACGCGCATGACGACCGGAGCCCGATACCTTGCTCAAGCCGTACACAGCTACGGCCTCACCCACATTTTCTACATGCCCTATATCATGCCGCCCGCGATCCTCGAGATGGGAAAGCTGGGTGTTACCGCGATCCAATCGCACGGCGAGAAGGCGGCCGCCTACATGGCCGATGCCTACGCCCGCGTCCGCCGCGGCCCTGCGCTGGTGATGTGTCAGTCGGTCGGGGCGGCCAACCTCGCCGCCGGGTTGCAGGACGCCTATCTGGCCTGCTCACCGGTTATCGCGCTGACCGGTCGCGAGCGATATTTCCACCAGCAGCGCCACTCCTATCAGGAAGTGGACCACGTCAAACCGTTCGCTGCCGTTACCAAGTACCAGGCCACGGTGCATACCGCCGACACGCTGCCACAGTACCTGCGACAGGCGTTCCGCAGTGCGGTGAGCGGCACCCCCGGGCCCGCCCACCTGGATCTGGAGAACATCGCCGGTATGGAAATCGCCGACGGCGAGCTGGATGCCGACGTGGTCGTCGAGCAGCAGTTCATGCATTTTCCGCCTTTCCGTCCGGTTGCCGATGCGAGCACGATTGCCAAAGCGCTGGAACTGCTGAACGGCGCCAGCAGGCCGGTGATCGTTGCCGGGGGCGGCGTAACCGCCTCCGGAGCGCGGGACGAGCTGATCGCGTTGGCAGAGAAATTGTCGATCCCGGTGGCCACGGCGCTCAACGCCAAGGCAATGTTCCCGGCCGACCACCCGTTGGCCGTCGGCACCCCGGGTAACTACGCGCGCGAATGCAGCAACCGCATTCTCTGTCAGGCAGACCTAGTGTTTTTCATCGGCAGCCACACCGGCGGCCAGCTGACCCACGATTTTCGCGTTCCGCCGCAGGGTACGTCGGCAATCCAGCTGGACATCAATCCCGAAGAGATCGGCCGCAATTACGCCGTGGAGGTGGGCCTGCAAGGAGACGCCAAGGCTTCGTTGGCTGCGATGATAGAGGTCGCCCAACCCGGCCCCAACCGCTCTGAGTGGCTCGCCGAGGTGCAGCAGCTGGTTTCACGCTGGAAAGAAGGCGTCGAGAAGCATTGGAACTCGGACTGGGGCCCGCTGCGGCCCGAGCGCATCTGCCGGGAGTTGAGCGAGCACATGCCGGCCGATACCATCCTGGTATCCGACACCGGGCACTCCGGGGTGTGGACCGGCACCATGCTGGATCTGAAGCATCCCACACAGAGCTACATTCGCTGCGCTGGCTCGCTGGGTTGGGGGTTACCGGCGTCGCTGGGCGCTAAGTGCGCCGCTCCAGATCGGCCAGTGCTGTGTTTCACCGGCGACGGTGGCATCTGGTACCACATCGCCGAGATCGAGACGGCGGTAAGAGAGAGCCTAAACGTCGTCATCCTGGTGAACAACAACCACTCGCTGAATCAAGAGAAGAACGGAGTGGAGAGCTACGAGGGCCAATCCGCGGCGACTGACAAACAGTGGCTTTTCCCGGATGCCGACTTCGCCGCCATCGCTGAGTCGATGGGGGCGATGGGTCTCACGGTGGACAAGCCCGGGGATCTGGCGGGCGCGCTCGACAAGGCATTCTCGGCGAAGCGTCCGGTAGTGGTGGACGTCAAGAGCCACATCGATGCCATCGCTCCACTGGCCTGGCTGCCATAGGTGGTGGTCCGAGACGTAGAGCACATCAGTCCGGCCGGCCGGCTACGCGACAAGGTAGCCATCGTCACCGGCGGCGGAACTCGGAGCGACACAGAAGAGATCGGGATAGGCTTCGCGACCGCCCGGCTGTTCGCCCGGGCCGGCGCTAAGGTGGTGGTGGCTGACCTCTCGGCCGACAACGCCGAGCGCACGTGTCGCGACATCGCTGCCGAAGGCGGCGACGCGACCTCGGTCGTCGTGGACGTTAGCAACACGGCAGCGTGCAAGGAAATGGTAAACGTCGCCGTGGAGCGCTACGGGGCACTACACGTGCTGGTCAACAACGCCGGTGCCCGAGGTATGAGCACCGTAGACGTTCTCGATGAGGAAAACTTCGACCACAACGTGGCGGTCAACCTCAAGGGCCCCGCGTTTGCCACCAAATACGCCATACCCGCGATGGTCGAAAGCGGCGGCGGGTCGATCATCTACCACTCGTCGATCGACGGCATCGTCGCCCCTTATTCTAAATCAGTGCCCTACTCGGTCACCAAAGCTGGGCTCCACATGCTTGCCAGGACCACGGCATCAAACCACGGGCGGGATGGTATTCGCGCCAATTGCATCGCCCCCGGGCATGTGCATGGAGCTTTCCCCGGCGGGTCGATGACGGCGCAACGTCGCGAGCTGCGCAAAAATGCGGCACCCCTCGGCATCGAGGGGACACCTTGGGATGTGGCGTGGCTGGCTCTGTTTCTGGCCAGCGACGAATCACGCTGGATCTCCGGCGCGACGATTCCTGTGGACGGGGGTCTGCTGGCAGTAGCGCCGCTGAGGGCGTATTCCTACTTGACCGACACAGAACTTTAGCCCCGGTCCATACACCGTTCCCGCCGCGAGCCCGGGTGGCTCGAGTTTTCTTGACAACGTCCACAGCGACCGTATTTTTTTGGTCTATGTGAGTCGACAGCTAAATCGACGGACCATGGCTTGCCGCGTCGGACGCGGATTCTAACCAAAGCGAGTGCGCATAGAGAAGCGGACGCTGGTGGAGTCCAGCGGGGAGCACACCCGGGCGATCGAGATTGTCGAGTTTGCATGAAGGAAACCCATGTTGATGCAAGGTGACGTCATGGAAGATATCGGTTCTCGGCGCGATCAGCTGATTGACAAGGGATACTGTGTGGTTTCCCAGGTACTGCCTAACGACCTGCTCCAACGCGTGCGACAGGTTAGCAAGCGACTCCTCGACGAGAACTCGGCCGAAGAGAAGAAGAGGCGGGGCCATCAGGGCAACGTCGTCTCGCTCGCCTACCAGGATCCGGTCTTCTCCGAGCTCATCGCCCTGCCGGCGGCGTTGGAGGCGCTGGCTGGGCTTGGTTTCGCCCACCCGCGTTACTTCGGAGGGGCGATCATAGCCAAGGAAGGGGGGAGCCCGCCGCTCTACTGGCACCAGGACTGGACCTACTGGGAGGAGCCTGAGAGCGCCGACCCGATCCCCCACCAGGTGTTTCTGATGTGGTACCTGACTGACACCAATCGCTCGAATGGCTGCCTGCGAGTCGTGCCTGGCTCACACCGCGCGCGGCTTGATGCCCACGACCTCATCGGCACCCACGACGACGGCGTCCGCCATCAGGACCCCGATACCACCGCGGGGTACCAGCCGTTGCCCGGCGAGGTGGACATAGCCGTAACGGTCGGGGATATGGTCATAGGCGACGCGCGGGTGCTGCACGCCGCTCACGCCAATACTACTGACCAGCGTCGCACGGTCATCACCTTGTGGTATGTGCCGCGCTACGACGAACTCAGCGAGAGAGTACGCGCCGGCTACCAGATCCAACTCAGGCCGATGCCAGACTCGCTCTCACAAGAGGAAAGAGAATTGCTGGCCCCGGTGCTGGTCGACTACCGTGGAGCCGCGCAACCTGCTCGACAGACATACGATTTCGGCGACCACCTGCCACGACAGTGATCACGTTGCGGTTCTTCAGGCGTTGAGGACGTCAACATCGTGCTGATTGATCTGTGGATCGCTTGTCGTGATCGGTAGCCGCTCGACGTTCGGCGGGGCGATGATCAGTCGATCGAACCGCTGGCCTCGCGCGGGCTAATGTTTTCCCGCTTGACAAGCTATTGGGCCGTGGCTTCATCTTAAGCACGATGTTGATGAAATCACGAGCCGCGATTCAGACCGCCAGAGGTGAGCCCCTCATCATCGATGAGCTCGAGCTCCCCGAACCGCGCCCGGATCAAGCCGTGCTGCAGATGTTTTCCACCGGAATCTGTCACTCGCAGATACACGAGCTCACCGACACCCGCCCACGCCCCACCACGTTTGGACACGAGGCGGCCGCCCTGGTGACGCGGGTTGGCTCAGAGGTGACCCGGGTGCGGGAGGGCGATCACGCTATTGTTACCTGGGTTCGAGACGTCCCCCTGCCGTTCGGCAAGGAAGACGAGGATTGTGGCGCGACCTACCGGGGGGCTCCGATCCCATGGCCGCACCACACCTGGAGCGAGCATGCGGTTATCTCCGAGAGATACCTCGTGCCTATCGACAAGCAAGACCCTACTGATCTGAGCTCGATCATCGGCTGCGCGGTGTTGACCGGGTGTGGCGCGATAATTCACACCACCAAGGTGCGTCCGGAAGAGTCAGTAGCCATCGTCGGCATGGGGGGCGTCGGACTCTCGGCGCTGCGCGCCGCGGCGCTGAGCCTCGCGAACCCGGTCATCGCCGTCGACCTGCACGCCGACAAACTGGAGCTGGCCCGAGAATTCGGCGCGACCCATACTGTCGACGCCAGCAAAGAGGACCCGGTAGAGGCAATTCTGGAGCTGAGCCATGGCGGCGTCGATTATGCTTTCGACGCCGTCGGGGCGCGGTCGGTCACCGAAATGATTCTCAAGGTCACGCGCCCTGGCGGTTACGGCGCCGACAATCTCGGCGGCACGGCGGTCCTCATCGGCGTGCCGGGACACGAGATGAGTCTCGATCCTCGGGAGTTTCTCTGCAAGCAAGGCGGCTTCATCACCAGCTTCGGCGCCGCGTACCCTGACCGGGACTTTGACATGTATCTTCGCTGGTACCGGGAGGGGAAGCTCCCGCTCGACAGGCTGGTAACCGATCGCTATCGCCTCGACCAGATCAACGAAGCATGCGATGCGCTGAAAGCCGGGCAGATACGCGGCCGCGCCATTATCGAATTCTGAGAGGAACCGAGCGTGTCGGAGCGCGCGTCCACCCCCGTCTTGGATCTATACCGGCATTGCGCGGTTAGTGTGCGCGCGGCCCACGATGGCGATTTCCTCGCTTGGCGCGGTGAAGTAGCTGCCGCCATGGTCAATGATGTCCGGGATGCCGTCCGGGCCAAGATGACCGGAGAACGGATGAAATGGCACGCCGTTCGCGGAGCAGGCCTCCTTCAGGCGCTGCTCAATCTCGGCGACCTCCCCCGTCAACGGAACCGTCAGCTTGGGAATGCCGAGGGCATAGCTCATGTCGGTCGGCCCGACCTCGGCAAAGGCGATCCCGGGGACTGCGACGATTTCTTCGAGCTGAGCAACGGCGGTCCTGGTCTCAATCTTGATACCGAGGATCAACTCGCCATCTGGATTGAGCGGCCAGGGGTCGGCCTTGGCACCGTAGGTGTCGATGTCGACACCCCAGACGTGGGCGGCACTGATCTCTGAGCCGAAACCGCGGACCCCTTCGCCAAGCCTCTCGCCAACACCGTCGCGCTGGACCGGGTACCGACAGCACTCGACGAACGCTCGGACCGCATCGGCGGTGTTGGCCTTGCAGAGAATAATTCCGTGTACACCACGGGCGAGGATCTGCTGGAATTGCCAGGCGTTGGCCTCGACGATCGCCCGCGAAATGCCGTTCACCGGCACCTCGACCAAGATGGCAGGCGTGCGGTGTCCACTACGCGTCGGCCCCGCGTCGACCATACCGTGCAAGTAGCTGTCGAGTCCGGCGAGGTCGAACGCGCCGTGTTCGAAGCCGACGTTGATGTAGTCGGCCCAGGTCCCCGCATCGATCTGCCCCTGCTCGTAGGTCAATACCGGCGTATGCATCCCAGTAAGCGCCCCGAAGGGGCGCGTCGCAAAGGTCTGGCCGAGGCCGGTGTGCCCGCCGACGTAGTAGACTGGCTGCCGGTCAGCCAGCAGCTCGACCGCTCGATTGATGCGCTTTCCCATGTCGATCGGCTTTCCAAAAATGGTTAGGTTACTCTGCACCATGCGGTGTAAAGGTCAAGGTTAGGCCGCCGCGTGACCCGCTTCGACGCGGTGGCCTTGTATTCTTTGGGTATAGGGACATCCGCTCAAGCGCGGCCGTGCCCCAAATCCGCAGGGCAAATTGCCAAATCAGGAGCCGGCAATTACTGTGCCCCAAAAATGGGACAACATCAGGTGCTACCGACACAGGTGGGCAACAGTCCAGCCGATGTGAGCGGAAGCTCTTGGGAACATAACCACGAAGGGAGATTTTTGATGGAAGAAAAGCAAGGGCGGCTTGCTGGCAAGGTGGCAATTATCACCGGCAGCACAAGTGGCATGGGCGCGGCGACCGCCGAGATGTACGTGGCCGAAGGGGCGCGCGTGATGGTGGCTGGACGGTGCCAAGATGCAGGACAGGCAATCGTTGATCGCCTGGGGGAAAACGCGGAGTTCACCGCCACCGATGTGACCAAAGAAGCGGATGTGGCGGCATTGGTCGACGCGACGGTGGAACGGTGGGGGCGGGTCGACATCCTGTTCAACAACGCGGGCTTCGGTCGAGAATACAGTTTGGTGGAGGACTTCGACGCCGACGAGTTCCTTGTCGACATATGGACACTGGTCGGAGCCTGCTTCTTGACCGCCAAATACGTGGGGCCGATCATGAAGCGGCAAGGCAGCGGGTCCATCATCAACAACGGGAGTACCGGGGGGATCACCACCGACGGATCTTCGGCGGTGTATTCGGCCTGCAAGGCGGGCATGATCCATGTCACCAAGGTGTGGGCCACGGAGCTGATTAGCCACGGAGTACGAGTGAACTGTATCTCTCCGGGAGCCATTACCACCCCGATCTTCTGGGGCGGCGAACAGACGCAGAGCGCAGAAGAAAATCAGGCCCGTCGCGAGCGGCTGAACCGCTGGTGGGTGGAAAATCGCCCGCAAAACCGTCCCGGAGTCCCTGACGACATCGCCTACGCCGCCGTGTACCTGGGCAGCGACGAGAGCCTGCACGTGTCCGGCCACAACCTTGTGGTCGACGCGGGCCATACAGCAACCCGCATGGCGTTCACCGAGTTGAATGAGATGAAAGCCGCTCGGTCCAAGGTGATCGAAGGCGCTTAAAAGCGCATTCCTGGGTCGGCACGCCCGTTACGCCGATACCTTTATATCCCCAGCTTCCGCGCTTGACTGCGCACCGGCCGGTCCATCAGTGCTGAACAAGGCATGACCTTCCCGTCTTGGGCGTCGCCCTTTGATCATGAGTCCGGGCCGCCCAATGGATTGTCCCTCGAATTGCCTGTTGGCAGGGTGCTTGTACCCAACGCGCACCATGCGGCGCATATCATCCGTCGTATTTATGTGGCTTCCGTGAATAGTCATGATGTTGAAGAGCACCAGATCGCCAGCCTTGGCCGGAACCGCCTCGGTGTCCTGCAGCCGATACTCTGTTTGAGACAGTTGGGGCGTGCACTCTTCCCACTCGCCGCTCTCTTCGGCGAAGGACGTGATGTGATCGAGGGGACCGAGCTTGTTCGAGCCTTTCAAAAACCGGATCTCGCCATTTGCGTGGCAGGTGTCGTCGAGATGGACCAGTGCGTCGATGTACCTGTCGTCGGCATGCTTGTAGAAGGCCCAGTCCTGATGCATTGGGAAGGGATGGCCGGTCTCGGGCGGCTTGACGTGCATGGTCGTGTGGTGAAGCTCGACCGGCGCTCCTTCGGGACCGTCGTCGTCAATGGTCAGAAGCTGCGAGATGGCTTCTGCGACCGCCGACTTGGTCACGGCTCTCATCCAGGATTCCGCATAGAAATGCAGGTCATGCATTGAGATCAGTTTGCTCTTCGCCTCGGTCTCGGAGTCCATCAGCTCTCTGCGCCACGGGCCACTCCAGCCCATTTCCACTTCGGCCCAAGCCTCGATCATCCAGTCGAGGTCGTCGCGAAGTTGCGTGACCTCGTCGGCGCTGAAGACGTCGGGGATGCGAAGAAAACCGTTCTCGCGGTAGCTTTCGACTTGCTTTTTGCTAAGCATCGGACACCTCTCGGGTAAAAGCTTCTGTCAACAAGGGTTCGCACCAACCGTTTCGCAGGGATACTCGCCTACATCCACCAATGGACGGCCCCGCTGACGAGATAATGCCCGCGCTTGCGGGTTTGCACAATAAATATATTCGCCTCGCCTTCTTCACGGTCGAGCACCCACTATCCGGCCTCGTGCCACCGACAACCCGTCCGCCGCGGCGCGAACTTGAATGGACATTCTAGGTAGCAGCGTCTAGGAGCGAATGTGTGTGGAATTTGGCATGCCAAATTTGACTAGACTAAGGAACTACGGGCCGTTAGGACAGAAGTATGGCCTATCCGCCGCTCGACGAAGCAACAGAATCGCTGCGTGTCAAATGGTACCGCAGCCCTGTTGACCCAAAACTGCTCCACGGGCTGTTGCAGCGGAGCGACATGCGAGCTTGGTTGCAAACGCTTGGGGTGATTGCCTACTTGGTGATAACCGCGGGGTTGGCCTACTATTTCTTCTTGCACCGAATGTGGGTTCTCTTCGCGATAGCGCTGTTCGCGTACGGTACCTACGCATGCTTCATCGGTTCCGGGTGCCACGATTTCACCCACGGCACGGTTTTCAAGACCAAATGGCTGAACCGGTTCTTCCTCTACCTGTTCTCGATGATCAATATGTTCAATCACGAGGAATACCTGCTAAGCCATACCTATCACCACCGCTACACGCTGCACCCTGAAGCTGACCGGGAGGTGTTGTTGCCGGTATCGCCGGTGATGCGTGCTCTGTTCGTGGTGCAGTTGTTCACGATCAACCTGTTCAGTCGCGGCCCCGGTACGGACGGCTTCTACCATCGCGTCCGGGCCACGTTCCGCACCGCGTTTGGCAAGCTGGCCGACGTAGACGCGCTGGGCGAACCCCTCGAAGAAGGGGTGCAAGAGTGGCTTGCGGCGCTCTACAAGGCGCATCCAGAGGAACGGAGCAAGGCGGTACGCTTTGCGCGGCTCATCCTGCTGTTTCACGCCGTGGTTATTGTGGTTGCCGTTGTATTTCAGCTTTGGCTGTTGCCGGTGTTCATTACCCTGTCGCGGTCTCTGGCGAACTGGATGAAGGCACCGACAGTCTTCCTGCAGCATGCCGGGCTGCGCGACAACGTCGCGGACTTTCGCAAGAACACCCGCACCATCAAGTTAGACCCGTTGTCGTCGTTTATGTACTGGCACATGAACTGGCACGTCGAGCACCACATGTATCAGTGGGTACCGTGCTACAACCTGCCTCGTCTGAACCGGGCCATCGCGCACGACCTGCCCGAGGCGCGCGGTTTGCTGGGTGCATTTCAAGAGGTGCGCGAGACCTGGAAACGGCAACAGATTGAGCCCGGGTATCAGTTCGATACGCCTTTGCCGACCCCGGCAGTTGCCGCGGAGTGACGTGGCGACGGAACATAGAAAGTAAAACGACCAAAGGCATCCATTGTGACACGCATGACCGGGGCGAAGTTCTTCGCCGATTCCCTCAGCGCCTACGGAGTCACCCACGTATTCGTGGCGCCTTCGGTGGCCAATCTGGCTCTCGCGGAGGCTAGTGCCGTTGGCGTCAAGAGCATCTTGCCGCACGGCGAGAAGGCCGCAGCATACATGGCTGATGGCTACGCGCGCGCCTCCAATCGGCCGGGCGTATGTCTCGCACAGTCGGTCGGGGCGGCGAATCTCGCCGCCGGGCTACAGGACGCCTTCCTGGGACTGTCGCCTGTCATCGCGCTCACCGGGCGCAAGACGCCCATGGAGCAGTACCGGAACGCCTACCAGGAGATTTCCCACGCCGGCCTGTTCGACCCGGTTACCAAATTCAGCGGGCTGGTGGAGACGCTCGAACAGTTCCCCCGTATGCTGCGCCAGGCCTTCCGCGAAGCGACCAGCGGCGCGACGGCGCCGGTGCACCTGGATCTACAGGGCATCTCGGCGAACGTCATCATGGAGGGCGAGGCGGACCTCGAGGTGATGGTCGAGGAGCAGTTCGCCAGCCGCCCGGCATTCCGCCCGGAGCCATCGCCCGATTCGGTGGCCGCAGCGGCACAGGCGCTGGCCAGCGCTAAACGGCCGGTCATCGTCGCCGGCGGCGGGGTCGCGGCGTCAGAGGCGCAGGCCGAGGTCGTCGAACTTGCCGAGAAACTGTCCATTCCGGTCGCGACCGGGCTCAATGCCAAGGGCACCATCCCCGAAAACCACAAGCTCGCGGTGGGCGTCCCAGGCACCTATTCGCGGACCTGTGCAAACCGCACCGTCTACGAGGCGGACCTGGTCCTGTTCATCGGCAGCCATACCGGAAGCCAGGTCACCAATGAGTGGACGATCCCGGCGGAAGGCACCCGGATCATCCAGATCGACATCGACCCGGCGGAGCTGGGTCGGAGCTACCCGGTCGAAGTCGGACTGCACGGGGATGCCAAGGCCACGCTGCGCCGCCTCATCGACGCATCGAAGGCGGGCGACGGGCGAGCCGACTGGGTCGCACGCGCGCAGAGCCTTGTCCACGAATGGCGGACGAAGGTGGAGCCGCGGGCCACTTCCGACGCGGTGCCGATCATTCCCGATCGGCTGTGTACCGAGTTGACCGCGGTCCTCGACGACAGCTCGGTGCTCGTGGCCGACACGGGTCACGCCGGTATCTGGACCGCCTCGATGATCGACTTCAACCATCCAGGGCAGAAACTCCTCCGCTGCGCGGGTTCGCTCGGCTGGGGACTGCCGGCGTCGATCGGAGCGCAGCTGGCGCTGCCGGACCAACACGTCGTGTGCTTCACTGGCGACGGCGGGATCTGGTATCACCTGGGCGAGATCGAGACCGCCGTCCGCTGCCAGGTGCCGGTAACCGTCGTAGTGAACAACAACGGCGGCTACATCCAGGACAAGGTCGGCGATGACATCGCATACGCCAAGGTCCCCGGTACCGACTCAAGCGACCTATGGCGCTTCAACGATACCAACTTTGCCGCCATCGCCGAGAACATGGGTGCACTGGGAATTCGGGTAGAGAAGCCCGGCGAGATTCGCGGGGCGATCGAGCAGGCGATGGCCTCTGGGCGCACCGCGGTGGTTGACGTGGCAACCGATCCGGCCGACGGCAACCCGCCAGATCGTTGGAATCCGCCCGCGTAAGGTCCGCCGTTTCCGACACACCACACAGAGAATCATATGGGACGACTGGAGAACAAGGTGGCGCTGATCACCGGTGCCGCGAGGGGACACGCCGAGGCGATGGCCATACGCTTCGCCGCCGAGGGGGCCGACATCTCCATGTGCGACATCGTCCCCGCCGAGCAGCTCGACAGCACCACCGGGGAGGCGGTGCGCGCCGCTGGGCGCCGTGCCCTATGCTTCGAAACCGACGTGTCGGACGAGCAGCAGGTCAACGACATGGTGGAGCGCACCCTCGCCGAGTTCGGCAAGATCGACATCTTGGTGCCGGTGGTGGGCATCGCGGGCCCGACCAAGGACCTGCACGAACTCTCGCTCGCCGAGTGGTGCCAGGTGCAGATCGTCAACGTCGATTCCGCGTTCCTTTGCTGCAAAGCGGTGCTGCCGCACATGATCGAGCGGCGGGCCGGGCGGATCATCTTGTTCAGCTCCGCCACCGGCAAGCAGCCGCTCCCGCATCGCACGCCATACGCTACCAGCAAGATGGCGATAATCGGCCTGACGCGGACGCTGGCCGCCGAGGTGGGGCGCCATATGATCACCGTCAACGCCATCTGTCCGGGTGGCCACCCGGCGCGCGATGTCGAGCTACGCGAGGCATGGGAGGAGTTCACCGGTCGCGACTCCGCCGGCACCTTTGACGTTAGCCAAGAAAAGAAAGAAGGGAACCGCGTGCTTGGCGGTCACTGGCTGGTGAACGAGGGCTACACGCAGGATTTCGGTGGCTCCGACGACGTCGCGGCGGTGGCGGTGTTTATCGCCTCCGACGAGGCCATCCACTTTACCGGCCAGGATGTGAATACCACCGGCGGCTACGTCATGTGGTAGAGAGCTGAGTGGTAGAGAGCTGAAGGGAGCCAACGATATGGGACGACTGGAGAACAAGGTGGCGCTGATCACCGGTGCCGCGAGGGGACACGCCGAGGCGATGGCCATACGCTTCGCCGCCGAGGGGGCCGACATCTCCATGTGCGACATCGTCCCCGCCGAGCAGCTCGACAGCACCACCGGGGAGGCGGTGCGCGCCGCTGGGCGCCGTGCCCTATGCTTCGAAACCGACGTGTCGGACGAGCAGCAGGTCAACGACATGGTGGAGCGCACCCTCGCCGAGTTCGGCAAGATCGACATCTTGGCGCCGGTGGTGGGCATCGCGGGCCCGACCAAGGACCTGCACGAACTCTCGCTCGCCGAGTGGCGCCAGGTGCAGATCGTCAACGTCGATTCCGCGTTCCTTTGCTGCAAAGCGGTGCTGCCGCACATGATCGAGCGGCGGGCCGGGCGGATCATCTTGTTCAGCTCGCCAACCGGCAAACAGCCGCTGGCACATCGATCGTCCTACGCCACCAGCAAGATGGCGATAATCGGCCTGACGCGGACGCTGGCCGCCGAGGTGGGTCGCCATATGATCACCGTCAACGCCATCTGTCCGGGTGGTCATCCGGCGCGCGATGTCGAGCTGACCAAGGCATTCGCCGAGTACAGTGGCCAGAGCGTCGAGGAGTCTACCTTCTCCAACTACCCCGAGGAGCTGGAAGAGAACCGGGTAATCGCCGGTCACTGGCTGGTGAATGAAGGCTACCTTCAGGACCACGGCACCTCTGAGGACGCGGCGGCGGTGGCGGTGTTTATCGCCTCCAACGAGGCTAGCCACTTCACCGGCCAGGATGTGAACACGCCTGGCGGCTACGTGATGTGGTAGGGCCTCGGCGAACAGGCCGGTCGTTCGATGCGCAGGGATTTTGCTGTTTGACGCCGCTGACGTGAGGAGGGAAAGATGACGATAGAAGACGTTGGTACCGTCGGGGTGGTAGGGTCCGGGCTGATGGGCTCCGGTATCGCCCTCAACTTTGCGCTCGCCGGTTACGAGACTTTCATGTGCGACCTGGAAGAGGACGCTCTGGCAGGCGCGAAAGAGAAGATCGACGGAGCTCTGGCGATGTTCGTGGAGGAAGGGCTGACCACCACTGCCGACGCCGATGCCGCCGTTGCCCGCATCGTGGCGACCACGGACCTGGACGACCTGGCGCGGCGCTCGGATTTCATCACCGAAGCGATCATAGAGCGGCTGGAGGACAAACAGCGGCTTTTTCGTCATCTGGACGAGGCCTGCCCTCACCACACGGTCATCGTCTCCAACACCTCGTCGCTCAAACTGAGCGACATCGGTGAAGGTGTCGGTCGGCAGGAGAATCTAGGTCTCACCCACTACTTTGTGCCGCCCCACATCGTTCCCGGCGTAGAGATCGCCAAGGGCCCCGGAACCAGCGACGAAACCTTTCAACTGCTCTATGACCTCATGAAGGCAATAGGAAAGGTGCCGATCCGGGTGCTGAAGGAACGTTCGGGATACTTGATCAATACGATTAACGACGCCCTTGCGTGGGAGGCCGGCAGGCTGTGGGCGGAGGGTGTAGCCAGCGCCGAGGACATCGAGCTGGGTATCAAGAGCACCATGGGTTTTCGCATGCCGTTCTACGGACCGTTTGGTCATTACGACTACTCCGGCACGTGGCGTTGGCCGCCCGACGTGCTGGACAAGAAGCTAGTGCCGCCAGATTCTGTGCCTGCGCGCCAGGATGCCGAGCGGAGGTACAAGGAGCGGCTGATTAAGGGCCCGTTCTTTATGGATCCCGAGCAGATGGCCGAGGACGAGGAGCGTCGCGACCGGGATTTCATTCGCAGGCTCAAGGCGCTCTACCCGCGAGACCGAGTCGAATGACGGACGTCTCCCCGCAGCAGACCGTCGACGCCGACGCACAAGTCCTCGACCCCGATCGCGAAATCGTCGACCCCCACCACCATCTCGTCGAAGAGGGGCATGAGTGGGGGCGCTACCTGCTTGCCGACCTGCAAGCGGACACCGGGTCCGGCCACCGTGTGGTGCAGACGGTATACGCCGAGTGCGGCCAGCACTACCGCAAGGACGGACCCGAGCATCTGCGACCGGTTGGCGAGACAGAGTGGGTGGCCCGTGTGGCGAGCCAATCCGCGACGGGACCCGGTGCGGAGATCGCCGGTATCATCGCGCACGCTGACCTCACGCTGGACGGCCGGCTTTCGGAGGTGCTCGATGCGCATGAGGCGGCGGGAGAGGGGAGGTTCTGCGGCATCCGCCACTGTATTGCCCACGGCGACCACCGGCGTGGCTACGAGAACGCTCCGGGCCCGGCGCCGATCGGGTTGGCCGAGGACCAACGGTTTCGCGACGGCCTCCGCCTGCTCGGCCGCCGCGGGGTCCCCTACGACAGCTGGCACCACCACTACCAAATGGATGAGTTCATCGCGCTGGCGCAGAGCGCTCCTGACACCACGCTGGTTATGGATCATTTCGGCACCCCCGTTGGGGTTGGCCGCTATCGGGAGCAGCGTGAGGAGGTCTACGCCAACCTGAACGCCAGCATCGAGGCGGTCGCCGCGTGCCCCAACGTGGTGGCCAAGTTGGGCGGCCTGGCGATGCCGGACAACGGCTTTCCCTGGGCCGAGGGGGACGCGCGCGCGACGGCCGAAGAGCTGTCGGAGGCACAACGCAGCTACTATCTCAACGCCATCGACTGCTTCGGCACCGACCGCTGCATGTTCGAAAGTAATTTTCCGGTCGATCGGATCTCGATCAGCTACCGCTCACTGTTCAACGCGCTCAAACTAATGACCGCAGACTTCTCGGAGACCGACAGGCAGGCGCTGTTCAGCGGCACCGCACGGCGTATCTACCAACTGCCGCCAGCCGCCGCACCGGCCGCCCGCTAGCCCGTCGGCTTGTCCGAATTTCTCGACAACGCAGTGTCCAGGACAGAACCGCATTTCTTAAGATAGTGATCAGCGACTTCATCACGTTCGGTTTGGTCCTCTCATACTGGACGCGGCAGGCGAAGGGTGCCTCCTCGATGGCCAAGCACCCGCCATAGGCCGCACGATCTAGATCTTGATCCAGCAGTACTGCTTCGCCGATCGGAAGACCGCGTCGATCACCTTCATCTGCTTCACGGCGTGGTCGACGCCGTACTCAAGTATTTCCTTACCCTGATGACACGAGTGAACGATTTGGCCTGCAGCCGGTATTGGTCGCACTTGGCGATCTTGATCGGCTTTGCCGACTCGTCACCTAGCTACCTGCTGGTATAGAGGATAAGAAGCGTCTGCTCGTCCGCTGGCGCAAACAACGGGCTGCGAATTTCGAGTAGCTTCCGTGGGCGACAGGGATGCCAAGCGCCTTCGCCGCCTCGTCAGCGCGCTTCTGGTCGCGCGGCGGGATCGCCGGAAACTCGAACTTGTTCGAGCGCATCATCGCCGGGATGACTACCCGCGTGCCGATCAAGGCCGTCGACATGATGCCCCAACCCACCTTGCCCGGCTTGCGTGCCGCCATTTGTCTCGACCTCCTCTTTTGCCTTAGCGTCTCAAGAAACGCCCCTCAAGCAAGCCCTTTTGGGTGCGACGGGCGTTCTCGCAGGCGAGTCAAACTTTCGTGCCGATGTGGAATTTGGCATGCCAAATTCCACTAGACTCATAACCTGATTCCCGCATAGGTTAAATAATCTGTAGTGCCCAACCGAGGAAGGATGACGGCATGGTAAATCGGCTAAAGTTAACGTTCGGGGCTCTAGCTCTATTAGGAGTCTCGGCCAACGGAGGCGTCGCCCAGGAGTTCGTAGATGTAGAACTCACCCGGCTCGATGGCTCCACCATGACAAGGAACTACGAGAAACCGCGTTACGGCGGCACTATCACCATGAACCGCGAGATCCTGCTGGTTTCGTTTTCGAACTGGGATCCGAAGGGCGGTGGCGGTCCGCACGAGCTGGCCAACGTTCAGATAACCAACCAGCGCCTTTCGCAGCTGGACTGGGCACGCGGTGCCTCGGGTACGAATGACTACCCGAACTTCGTGGCGGCAACACCACCGCTCTACACCACCGGTCTCTTGGCCGAGAGCTGGACGTATCCCAACGACACCTCGATGGTGTTCAAGATGCGCGAAGGCGTCCACTTCTGGGAAAAAGAGGACGTGGTGCAGGCGAACCCAGGGCTTGAGGCTGACTATGGGCGTGAGCTGACTGCCCATGACGCGGCCTGGTCAAAAAATGCGATGAACTTCTTCCAGCAGGGTCAACCCGGCTCGGTCACCTGGACTGCGCTGGACGACCACACTCTGGAGTTGTCATGGCCCGCGCCAGACGCGACCCAGGCGGGCTTCAACTTTTCGCAGTACGCCTTCATCTTCAACTCGGGGATGCAAAACATCTCGCAGGACGAATGGGGTGACTGGCGAAACGCTCTCGGTACCGGGGCATACATCCCGACTGACTACGTGCCGGGCAGTATCGTCACTTACAAGCGCAATCCCAACTATTGGGAGAATGATCCGATCCACACCGACATGCGGTTGCCCTACGCGGACACATTCCGCGTCGTCGACTTCGACGACGAGGCGACGATCGTCGCAGCGCTGCGGGCCGGCCAGATCGACTTGACCAATGGACTTGGTACATCGGGCAAATGGGGGCTGCAGCTCGCAGAGACGAACCCCGAGATTGGCCAGGCCCCCGCCGCCGCGACCCCTGCGGTCTGGGTGCCACGCGTGGATCTGCCGGACAGCCCGTTTAGTGACATCAAGGTGCGGCAAGCGCTCATGATGGCGATTCCGCGCGAGGAGATCGTCGAGTCGTTCTACGGTGGATTCGGCAATGAGTATGCCTATCCGACGTTCCCGAACTTCGCGGAATGGTTCGTTGCGTACGATGATCTGCCAACCGAGCCGACGCAACCCGGTTCGTGCGCGAGCGCTCGCGACGTGGTCACCTACAATCCCGACAAGGCACGCGAGTGTCTCGCCGCGGCAGGGTACCCCGACGGTTTCGAGTTCGATCTGTGGACTCCGCCGGGTGAGGCCGAGTTCAACGAGCTGTACCAGGGTGTCTGGCGCGAGGTGGGCATCCGCGCCAATCTCAAGGTGGTTGAACTCGCTGTGTGGCAGTCGGTCAAGGACAGGGAAGACCACCTCGGACTGACGAGCTGGACGCCGGGCATGTGGCAGGATCCGTTCTCGATGCTGATCAATCACCTGTCCAGCAACGCCACCGTCAACAGCGCGCGGGTGAGCGACCCGTTGTACGACGAGATTCTCGTGGTTGTCGAGCAGGAGCTCGACAATGATAAGAGAATAGCGGCGTGGCAGGAGTTCTTTCCCAAGGCGCTGGAGCAGGCCGTTTACCCAACGGGCGTCGCGTTCGATAAGCTGACGTTCTGGAACCCATGGGTGAAAGGTTACAGTGGAGAGATCAGCAATGTTGGCATCCAGGGTTGGGCCTCGTTGGCCAAGTCCATCTGGATCGACACCGACATGCAGCCGTAATGGTCTTTCTTAGTACCTAGGAGAGGCTTAGCAGGGGCCGGCGGAGAGTCGGCCCCTGATTTTTTGGAAACTTAACGGGTCTCCATGACTGCTTACATCATCAGACGGGTCCTGCTGATCATCCCGACCCTGTTCATCGTTTCGTTGCTTGCGTTTTTCCTGATTCGATGGATCCCGGGGGACGTGATCGACCTGATGGTGGCGATCATGCAGCAGTACGTGTCGCTTGGAAGCTCGACCACATCGTTGATTTCAACCGGCGAGGATGTCGCGCTGGAACTGGGGCAGAGACTACGCGCGCAGCTGGGACTGGATGTCCCCGCACACATTCAGTACTTTCGCTGGCTCGGGGAGGTGTTCCAGGGAAACCTGGGAAAGTCGCTGTGGACCAGGCAGCCGGTCGGAGCGGACATCCTTTTCCGACTGCCGATTTCACTCCAGCTGGGCCTGATGGCGATCATTTTCTCGCTAATGATCGGGTTGCCGGTGGGCATTATTTCCGGGATCCGGGCTGACACGGCCACCGACCAGGTTCTCCGTAGCGGTTCGATTTTCATGATCTGCGTTCCAGACTTCTGGCTGGGCACGATGATCGTGGTCTACCCGGCGGTGTTGTGGGGGTGGGCGCCGCCGCTGTTCTTCGTCCGATTTGGTGACGATCCGATCGGCAACCTGAGCCATATGCTCGCACCGGCACTCATCCAGGGGATGCTGTTGTCGGGAATAACGATGCGATTTACGCGCACCATGATGCTAGAGGTGTTGCGCCAGGACTACGTCCGGACCGCTTGGGCGAAGGGGTTGCGCGAGCGAGTGATAGTGGTCCGCCACGTTTTGAAGAATGCAACGATTCCGGTGCTAACAATGATCGGATTGCAGCTGCCGGTCCTGATTGGCGGCGCCGTGATCGTGGAGAAGATCTTCAACATACCGGGTCTCGGATCGCTGTTGATCGAAGCGCTCGAGAAACGTGACTACCCCGTCGTCACCGCGATAAACCTGCTCATGGCCGGCTTTGTACTCACCGTAAACGTCCTGATCGACATCGCTTACGCCTGGCTAGACCCGCGGATCCGGTACGACTGATGGCCGACGTTACGCCCAACAAAACCACAGTGATTGCGCGGCGTTCGGGCACCAAAATGGTGCGCGAGACGCTTTCGCGGTTGTTCCGCGAGAAAAAGCTTGGTGCCTTCGGCCTGGTCATTGTGGTGGTGTTCTTGCTCGTTGGCATTTTCGCGGATGTGCTTGCCACCCACGACATATACAAACAGAACTTCATTCGGCGTTTGGAGGGGCCGTCGGCCGATTTTCCGCTCGGCACTGATCAGTTCGGGCGAGACGTGTACAGCCGGGTTGTCCTGGGTGCGCGTATCTCGATGCTCGTCGGCATCTCCGCGAGCCTCATAGCGGTGGCGGTCGCAACCGTGTTTGGCCTCATACTGGGATACGTTGGCGGTTGGGTCGACATGATCGCGCAGCGGGTGGTGGATGCAGTGCAGGCATTTCCGTGGTTATTTCTGGTCATTACGGTGATGTCGCTTTTGGGACCGGGGATCGTGCAGGTAATCATCGTGCTTGGCGTGCCCTGGGGTATCGTCAATATCAGAACGGTGCGAAGTGTAGTCCTCAGCGTGAAGGAGGCCCCTTACGTAGAGGCCGCAAGGGCGGCTGGCGCCAGCACCCTGCGTGTATTGGTTCGTCACATCACACCGCAGATTGTGGCGCCGATGATCGTCCTGTTCACGATATCGGTGGGCGGCAGTATCCTCGCGGAGGCGGCGGTGAGCTTCCTCGGCTTTGGCATACCGCCGCCGCAGCCGAGTTGGGGTAGCATGCTAAGCCTAGAAGGCCGCAAATACATGCTGGAAAATCCATTGTTGGCGTTTTGGCCTGGCTTATGCCTGGCCATCGTCGTGTTCGGCGTCAACATGTTTGGCGACGCATTGCGAGATCTGCTTGATCCGCGCTTGCGCGGCGGCCTTGGGCGTTTCGACGTTGTGGCCCCGAAGGCTTTCGGTGGGATCACGGATAAGATGGCCGCAAGGAACAAGTAGGAGGTTGAACGGTCGGCAGTTGCCGTGGGTCATTTTGCGTATTTCGACGCCGACGTAGTTGCAGAACTTGATGTAGAAATGCTGGATTGATGATGAGCGATGAAGACACCGGTACCGTAGGTCCAGTCGAGGCTGCGGCAACGCAGGCACGGGTGAACGGCCAAGACACCCTGATCGACGTCAGGAATCTCGTGAAGTACTTTCCCGTGACAGCAGGTGTGCTGAAGCGCAAGGTTGGTGACGTGAAGGCCGTGGATGACGTCAGCTTCTCCATCAACCGGGGCGAGACCTTGGGACTTGTGGGCGAGTCGGGCTGTGGGAAGACGACCGTCGGACGCTGTATTCTGCGGCTGCAGGAGGTCACGTCCGGTAGCGTGGTTATCAATGGTGTCGATCTGGCGCATGCCAAGGGCAAGCAGCTGCGTCGTATGCGGCGGCACATGCAGATAATATTCCAGGATCCTTTTGCCTCGTTGAATCCAAGGATGACGGCGGGCGAAATCGTCGGTGAAACACTGCTGATACACAATGTTGCCAAGGGTGAGGAGTACCGCCAACGGGTGGCCGAACTGTTAATCATGGTCGAACTCGACCCAGCGGTCGCCGGCCGCTACCCGCACGAATTTAGCGGCGGCCAGCGTCAGCGGCTGGGAATTGCCCGCGCGTTGGCGATAAACCCTGACTTTGTTGTCTGCGACGAGGCCGTCTCGGCTCTCGACGTTTCCATCCAGGCGCAGATCATCACGTTGCTGATGCGACTGCGTGAGGAGTTCAACCTTACCTACCTGTTCATCGCTCATGACCTGTCGGTGGTTCGCAACATCAGCGACCGTGTCGCGGTGATGTATCTGGGCAAGATCGTCGAGGTCACCACCAGCGATCAGTTGTACAACAACCCACGCCATCCCTACACGATCTCGTTGCTATCGGCGGTGCCGATTCCGGACCCGGCGGTCGATCGTACCCGCGAGCGCATCGTGCTGGAGGGAGACGTGCCCAGCCCGATGAATCCTCCGGGGGGCTGCCCGTTCCACACCCGGTGCCCGCATGCGAAGGATATCTGCCGCAGCCAAGTCCCGGCCATGAAACAAGTGGATGAGGGGCACATGGCCTCTTGCCACCTCGTAGACGAAATTTGATGTGAGCATTCGAAATCGATGAGTAACCGGGTCGCCGTTTTCGTGATAGTGATAGTGATGGCCGTGGTAGGCGGTGTCGCCGGCTTTGGTATCTACAACGAGCGGGTGGCGCCCTTCCGCACGGTCGTGGTGCGCGTCGACGACGACCGCGAGGTGCGAATGCGCTACTTCGTGAAGCGGATGATGGCGTCGAGGACACAATCGATTCAGCTTCTCAATACGCTTTTTCGCGAAGAGGTTATCCTCAAGGTCGCTCCGCAACCGCCCTACAATATCCGCCTGAGCGATGACGATGTCGAGGCGTTTACGCGTTCGGTGGCGCAGGCGGGTGGAGAGTCAATAACCGACGCCGAGTATCGCGAGTGGTTTCGACAGCAGCTCAACGACTCCGGGTTTACGGAATCCGAGTTCCGCGACCTGATGCGACGCAACCTGGCCAAGCAGCGCCTGGGCGAATACCTTGGCGAGCGAGTCGAGACGGTCGCAGAACAGGTGTTGCTGCAGATCATCCTGGCCCCTGACGCACTTAGGGCGCAGTCAGTCGCCGAGCGTCTCGATGCCGGTGAGTCGTTCGCGGACCTTGCACGTGAGCTCAATCCCGACGAATTAAAGGACTTGGGAGGAGAATGGGGTTGGTTTCCCCGCGCTGGATTGCCACCAGGTATGGATAGCCTGGCTTTTGGCCAGCTCGCGGTTGGAGAGCACGGAGGCCCGATCCAGCTCCCGCAGCCTGGAAGCGATCCGATTTTCGCCATGGTCCGAGTCGCCGATCGAGCTGCGGCACGGGAGGTATCTGGTGCTGCGCTGGAAACCTTGAAGGCGCGGGCGCTGGACATGTGGTTTGCCGAAGAGCGCCAGCTACATGAGGTTAGCTTCCACGGCTTCAACAACGGTTACGATGCCGAGACAGACGCATGGGTCCAATGGCAGGTTCAGCGTTTGCGAAGCCGTTGACCGAAGCGGTTCCTCCACGGGTGATAGATGCCTTGAGTCATATTCGACCAGAGGCTAGCATTTCGACATGAAGTCAGCACAGACACCACATTCCGCCGACGCCGTTCCAGGCGCGCCGGCAAGTGCGGCGGTGCGCCGTTTGGCGCGGATCAGCGTGGCAATCGCGACGCCGTTCGACGAGCGTGATCGCATTGACTGGATGGCTTTTACACAGCACGCGCGAGGTCTTCTCGACGCCGACGTCGCCTCCTTGACGCTGTTCGGAACGACCGGCGAAGGAGCGTCCGTTACGCAGGCCGAGCGGCGCGACGCGCTCGAACACCTCTCGGATGCGGGCGTATCGCCGGGCGCGACGATCATGACGGCCCGCGGATTGGCGGCGGAGGACATAGCCGACGATTGCCGTTTCGCGCTGGAGGCGGGTTGCGGCGCGGTTCTGCTCGCTCCGCCGGTCACCGTCGGCGAACTCGACCCCGCGGGTGTGCGGCGCTGGTACCACGCCGTTTTCGACTACCTTGGCGCAGCCGCGCGCGACATCGTTCTCTACAACATCCCTTCCGTTACCGGCGTGCCCATACCTGTGGACGTCGTTTCGGCATTACGTCGCGACTTTCCCGAGGTCGTCGCCGGCGTGAAGGACAGTAGCGGCGACTGGGATTACCTTCAGCGCCTGCTGGCCGAGCACCGCGACCTTGCGATCCTCGCCTCCCACGAGGCCTATCTTGCGCGCGCGATTGCCTTGGGCGCCGCGGGCACGATATCGGGATTGGCGAACTTCCAGTCCGCGTTGGTGGCTGACCTCGCGATGGGCCGCGACGACGAGCGCATTGACACGCTGATCGATGCGATCCTGCGCGTCCCGCCAGTGCCGGCCCTCAAGGACCTTCTGGCGTATGCGAGTGGGCACGAGACGTGGCGACGGGCCCGCCCGCCGCTGGAGCAACTGCCGCCGTCTTCGCGAGAGTCGCTGCGTGCGACCTACGACCGCCTGTTCCCCGGAACGACCGATATCCGTCAATGAAGATTGTCCCTCCCTCTTCTGCCACCAGACAAGTGGCCCAGTAATTGGGGGCCAGACAAACCGAGCGGGCCAGAGGCTACCTAATGGCGGTTATCTTTGAGATTTCAGAATATTGAAGAACAGAGACTGGAGCAGCTTTCAAAACTGCTCCAGTCTGAATTATACCAACGGCATCAATTTCTGACTCTGTGGGGATTCCCAAATCGGTTTTGATCTGATTCAAGGTTGGCAAAGGAGGATCGCCATGCCAGCCAGTGTTCCGCTTCGTCGCGACTTTGATGCCCGCCACCTTCGTAAACTCGCCAGCCGTTGCAAGGATGCCCGGCAGAGCCGCCGTCTGTTGTCTCTTGCGGCGGTCTACGATGGCATGAGCCGTGGAGAGGCCGCAAGGATCGGTGGGATGGATCGCCAAACCCTGCGGGACTGGGTTCACCGGTTCAACGAAGAGGGACCGGATGGCCTCACCAACCGCAAGGGCGCGGGCCGGACGCGCTACCTGAGCGATGTCCAGATGAAAGAACTTGGCGAGATTGTCGAGACCGGCCCCGATCCGGCGGTGGACGGGGTTGTCCGCTGGCGGCGGATCGACCTGAAGCGGGTGATCGAGGCGCGCTTTGGCGTCATCTATTCCGAGCGCGGGATATCCAGACTGCTTGGCGAACTGGGCTTTGCCCATATCAGCGCCCGCCCGCAGCATCCCAGGCAGGATAAGCGGATCATCGAGGCGTTTAAAAAAAACTTCGCCGACACGCTCCAGGTGCATATAGCTGACCTGCCAGCGGGAACGCCGGTGGAGATCTGGTTCCAGGACGAAGCACGCCTTGGCCAGAAGAATGGCCTGACGCGCCTGTGGGCGAGAAAGGGCACGCGCCCCCGCCAGCCGGCCGATCAGCGCTATCACAACGCCTATCTGTTCGGCGCCATCTGTCCGGCTCACGGCAAGGGGGCGGCGCTCATGCTGCCTTGGGCGGACGCGCAAGCCATGCAGATGCATCTCGACGAGATCAGCCGCCACGTCGCCCGAAAGGCCCATGCGGTTGTGCTGATGGATCGGGCCGGATGGCACACCACCGGCAAACTCAAAGTCCCGAAGAACCTCACCATCATCCTGCTGCCATCGCGCGCTCCGGAACTGAACCCGGTGGAAAATATCTGGCAGTACTTGCGCGCCAATTGGCTCTCCAACCGCGTGTTCGAAGACTACAATGCCATCGTCGATGCTGGATGCGAAGCTTGGAAAAAGCTCATCGCACAGCCCGAAACCATCACATCAATCGGAATGCGAAAATGGGCCCATATCGGTCAATGTTAAATGCCGCTGGTATTAAAGCTTAAACTTTTTGCAGTACAAAGTAATGCCCCGGATTCCATGCTTGACAAATCAGGTAAAGCTGATCGTCTTGAAAATGCAAGATGACGTTATGCAGATGTTATACCAACGGCCCCCAGATTTGACTCAAGGGGATTCCCACGAGCGGCGTGATCTGATTCAGTGGCATCAAGGCAAGGGAGGCTTTGATGGCAGTAAGGATTACGCGCAAAGACAAGTCCGCAGGCGAGCTTCGCCAGGAAGCGGCGCGGTGCCGGGATGGGAAAGCGGCGCGACGGATGTTGGCGATTGCCCTGGTTCTGGATGGGGTTGACCGCAAGACGGCGGCAGAAAACTGCGGCATGGATCGGCAGACGCTGCGGGATTGGGCCCACCGTTACAATGCGGAGGGCGTGTCGGGCCTGTTCAACCGTCGCCCGCCGGATCCACCCTGTCTGCTGAGCGCGGCACAGAAGGAGGAGTTGGCGGAAATGGTTCGGGCGGGTCCCGACCCCGAAACCGATGGGGTTGTGCGCTGGCGGCGCATTGATCTGAAACGCAAGATCGAAGAGCGCTTCGGCGTCACCATGCATGAGCGAACTGTTGGCAAACAATTGGCAAGCCTGGGCTTTCGGCGTCTGTCGGTGCGCCCGCAGCATCCGAAATCCGACCCGGATGCACAGGAGGCTTTTAAAAAAACTTCGCCGCAGAGGTAGAAGCAGCCTTGCCGGAAACAGCCCGCAGCAAGCCCCTGGAGATATGGTTTCAGGATGAAGCGCGGGTTGGCCAGCAGGGCACGCTCACCCGTATCTGGGCCGAGCGTGGAACACGCCCCCGTGCCCCGCGCGACACCCGCTATATCTGGAGCTACATTTTCGGTGCCGTCTGCCCGGAACGGGCTGAAGCGGCCGCTCTGATCATGCCACATGCCGACACACAGGCCATGAGCGCGCATCTCGCCGAGATCGCTAAAACCGTCGCATCGGGCGCACATGCCCTTCTCATTCTGGATGGCGCTGGCTGGCACGGTTCGGCAGAGCTGGAGGTACCCGACAACATCACCCTGCTCAAACTCCCGCCCTATTCCCCTGAACTCAACCCGATGGAAAATGTGTGGGCTTATCTGCGTGCCAACAAGCTCGCCATATCCGTCTTCGACAATTATGAGCAGATCGTCGACAGGTGTTGCGAAGCATGGAACTTCTTTGCAAACGACAAAACCGCAATCACGTCAATCACTACCAGACAATGGGCAAAAACGGTCAACGACTAGGGCCGTTGGTATTAGGCCAGATCGATCCCCAATTCCTCTTTGGGTCGAATGGTTGAGAGCAGTTCGTAACTCTCAGCGTCGATGATGTAGATTGGGGCCGGGCGGCCTTCCACCGGGTCATGCAGACAGCCAATCACAGCAAACCAGCGTTTTTGATACTCTAGATAGCTAATCCCACACAAAAATGCGCCTGACGGCAGTTTGTGCGAGGCGATAAACTGTCCATCAAGGCCGTGTACCTGAACCCGAGAGCTGGGGCGATCAGCGATGTCGAGATGGTGGTGCGTCGGATTAAGGTTGATCCCGTGCGCCGTCGCGAATTTGCCATCCTCGGTCGCATCGTCCGTTTTCCCCCCAAAAATTCTTGTCCACTCCTGACTGTTAACACTCGCCGATGAGATATAATTTGAGCCATAACCGTCAGCGATATAGAGCTGGTCACCAACCAAAACGGTATCGGTTGGTTTGTAGAGGGCTTCTTTGTCTTGGTACTCTTCAAAGACGGGGCGCGGAAGAATAAAGTCAACGTCGCCATCTAAGGTCAGAATCGCCACTTGTTCATCATTGTTGGCGGCCATAATCAGGCGTCGATTGCCGTCAATATCGCCGATTTTGGTGCTGTGAAAGTTGAGCGGCTTCAATTCGTCCGGCAAGCTGATGATCTCTTGCTTTTGCAAATCAGCATCGATCCGCATGATGCCGCAACCCGGCATGCCATAATATACCTGGCCGAAGCCATCTCGATTGTCCGCCGCAAATCCGCCGTGTAAGTCAACTTCGTACTCCTGGGCCGCCGCCGGAAGATTTGTAAGGTCGTTCCGATGGGCAAACACAAATGGAGATTGGCCGCTTGTTTTGTCTGAACTCATGGAGCTTCTCCCATAAAGCCGGGATTCAGATCCAGGGATTCGGAAACAGGTTGTCCCTTAGTGTCCGTCCGGGGACTTTATGAGTCGGATGAATCGGTTATCCGGCGCGCCCTCTTGAAGAGCTGAATCAGCTGTGATTCTCTGGGGTGGTGAATTTGCTCTTGAGGTGCCCCATGTGGACTGCCGACAACCGCCCGCGCTACAACCGCGACAAACTGCGTTATCCGAGCGACCTGACCGATGCGGAATGGGCGCATATCGAGCCGCTGATCCCGCCGGGCAAGCCCGGCGGCGGCAAACGGCGCGTCGCTATCCGCGAGGTGATCAACGGCGTGATGTACATTCTGAGCACCGGCTGCCAGTGGCGCGCGCTGCCCAAGGATTTGCCGCCCAGAAGCACCGTGCATGATTACCTCGGCCTGTGGAACTGGGACGGCACGCTGGATCGCATCCATCATGCGCTCTACCTCAAGTGCCGCGAGAAAGCCGCGCGCGAAGCCAGCCCCACGGCCTGCATCATCGACTGCATATTCCGGGATATCCGCCCACCTATTCCGACAACATCCGCCCATTTGTACCGGGGTATCCGCCCAGCTTTGACGCGTTGCCGTGAGGCCTTGGTTTTTGATATCAGTTTTCTGGCGTTTCGTCACGTAGTTGAGGGTCTTTCTTTCGGAAGGATTGTCCGTCGAGTTCGAGCCGGTAGGCGTTGTGCACCAGCCGGTCGAGGATGGCATCTGCGAAGGTGGGTTCACCAATAATTTCGTGCCAAGTATTAAGCGGGAGTTGACTTGTGATTAGGATGGAACCGTTGCCGTATCTGTCTTCGACGATCTCCATCAAGTCGCGCCTTTGGCTAGCGTTCAGACGGTCCGGCTCCCAGTCATCCAAGATCAGTAGCTGGGTTTTGGTCAGTGCCTTGAAGACACGCGGAAAGCGTCCGTCACCGTGGGCCAACTCCAACTCGTCAAACAATCGCGTGGTGCGTTTATAGAGGACGGTCACGCCGTCGCGGCACGCCGCTTGGGCCAACGCGCAGGCCAGCCAGGTTTTGCCGACACCGCAGGGGCCAGTGATCATCAAGTTGCGCTTGTCTTTGATCCATTTGCCGCTGAGTTCAGACGGTCCGGCCCCCAGTCATCCAAGATCAGTAGCTGGGTTTTGGTCAGTGCCTTGAAGACACGCGGAAAGCGTCCGTCACCGTGGGCCAACTCCAACTCGTCAAACAATCGCTGCTTGGCGAACTGGTGCGTTTATAGAGGACGGTCACGCCGTCGCGGCACGCCGCTTGGGCCAACGCGCAGGCCAGCCAGGTTTTGCCGACACCGCAGGGGCCAGTGATCATCAAGTTGCGCTTGTCTTTGATCCATTTGCCGCTGAGCAGGCTTTGGAACAACGCCTTATCCAGCCCTCTTCGCGTTTTGTAATCCACATCCTCGGGCGCGGCCCCGATATGGCGCAATCGTGCTGTGCGCATGCGGCTCTCAAACCGTTTTGTCTCTCGACTGATGGCTTCGCGATCAATTAGCAGGCCGAGCCATTCGGCGTGTGTCAGATCGGCGGAACCGTCCTGTGTTTGCAGTTCTGTGAAGGCCTCGGCCATGCCATCGAGCTTCAGTGCTCGGAGGATATCAAGGGTTGGGTGTGTCAACATTTTCTGTCCTTTCTTCAATGGAAGTATCCGGCACCACGGATGTTGGGGTGTGTGATCGCGGGGCCGTCCGTGGTGGGTTTGCGGCGTTGGCGATCCAATCCATTCTTCAAAATGGAATGCAGGGATTGGTAGGTATAGCTGTTGATGTGAAGTGCACGCTCGCAGGCCGCATCGAGGCGCTCGGGTCCGAATGTTTTGGCAAGCCGCAAGACGCCCATGCAAGTTCGATATCCTTGCTCTGGATGTCGCCGCTTGCGCATGACCATCTCGACAAAGGTCTCGACGTTGGGCCCGACCCGGGCCGCCTGTGTGCGGATGCGTTCTGGTGTCCAGTCGGTACGGAAGCGGTGGTTTGCTGGCATGTGATCACGGATGGTGGAATGTTGCCGGTTGCCCGACGTCCGTTGATGCGCCGCAACACGCTGACCTTTATGATAAACTTCGACCGTGCGCGGTGTGACCCGGGCCCAAAGCTCTTGGCGCATAAGCTGATGGGGCACTGAGTAATAGTGGTGTCCTATATCGACATGGTAATCGAGACCGGCGCGGCACTTCTTCCATTCCGCATAGACGTAGGGTTCATGGGGCAGCGACTTCAGTGCAGGTTTGTCCAGCGTTTCAAACAAGGCCCTGCGCTGGCACCCAGGTGCCGGGTGACCTTGTTGTTCAGTTGGTCGCGCAAGGGTCGGATCGCCGCGTTTAGCTCATCGAGACTGAAGAATGTCTGATTGCGCAGGCGTGCTAAAATCCAACGTTCGGCCAGCAGAACAGCACCTTCGACCTTTGCTTTATCCTTGGGTTTGCGGGGCCGTGCGGGCACAATTGCAGTATCGTAATGCGCCGCCATATCCCCGTAAGTGCGGTTGATCGCCGGGTCATAAAAACAGGCTTTGATGACGGCGGCTTTGAGATTATCCGGCACAACTTGCGCAGGTACGCCACCCAAGAACGCAAATGCTCGAACGTGACTGGATATCCAATCGGGAAGGCTCTGTGTCCAAGTGGCTTCAACATAGGTGTAGTTCGATGCGCCAAGTGCCGCGACAAAGATTTGGGCCGTGCGTATCTCGCCCGTCTTAGGGCAGGCAACATCTATGGTGTGGCCCGCATAATCAACAAACAGGCGTTCACCAGCAGGGTGTCGCTGCCGCATCACTGGCGAGAGTTTGCCCTCCCAACGAGTATAGAGCTCGCAATACCGGCTGTAGCCATAGCCGTCTGTGTGAACCTCTCGATACTCCTGCCACAACAGCGAAAGCGTCACCCCTTTGCGCCGTAGCTCGGCGTGCACATAGGTCCAATCCGGCTGAGGGATCGGTTGAGAACTGTCCGCAGAACGCCGTGGGAAAAGCACATGTTCCAAATCGGCATCCGACAGCGCATCGGGCAACGGCCAGCTCAAACCAGCATCACGGGCGCGGCCTAAATACTCACGCAGGGTTGTGCGACCAATCGCCAAACTCAGCGCCATCTCGCGCGTCGACAAACCTTCAAAGGACAGGCGCAAAGCCTCTCGTATCTTCCGCATCGATAATCTCTTCATTGGGCTCTCTTCCGTTCAAAATGAACGGCAAAGTAGCCCGCTACAGATCACCTCGCAGCAGCGCATCAAGGGGTGGGCGGATGCCCCGGAATCCCCGGGCGGATCAGATCGGTACGGGTGGGCGGATTAAATCGGAATCACCGGGCGGATGTGCCCGGAATGCGCACTGCACGGAACCGCCGCTGCGTCTGCCGCTGGCCATCTGGTGTAACAGCACATTTTCGATTTAGAGTTCCGGAAATTGTTCGCTAAGCGGCGCGATCGTTGTTCAGTTCGCGGTTCATTTTCCACCTTTGATCGATCCGGCGGTGGCGACCGAGGCCGAACCAAATGCAAATGCAGTCACCTAGGCGCGCATCAACTTTCGAGAGAATGCCTGCAGCACGCCAATCCTTTGCCCGAAACACATGATCACCAAGTCCGGCTGTTCTCCGAAACGGTCTTCCCTCATTACTTCTTCGGATGACGTGTGGCATAGCACAGGAAATCCTACCTGGGCTCTAGGCGTCTTGTTTGCCAGGGAAACCAATTGAAGCCCGACTCTGTCTTGTCCCAGTAGCAAATTCGCATGCTGCAAAGGCTTGAGTGTTGCCGAAATAGTTGTCAGGGACACGCCGTCAACATCCAGAACCTAAACCTTGGTCGCGGCGGGATTGACGGCGCTCGGTCGGCATTGGACAAGAGGCACATTCACGACAATTGCCTTTCACGCCCGCCGTTCAATCGGCGCACAATTGTAAACTTCGTTCAGGATAATTTCGACGAGTTCAAACTGTGACTCCCCGTTGATGTCTTCGAAATAGATATGGCTGGGCCAAGGAGCCCCGACATGATTGTCCTCCGGCAGGTCGACGACTTCGCAGACGCGTTTGATTGCCTTGACAAAGGTCCGGGCTTCTTCGGCAATCTCTGCTTTTTTAACATCCAGATCCTCAATGCTGTTCCGATCGATATGGGGCGATCCGATGCCGGACGTCAGCGGAAGGTTCCGCTCAATGGCCTGCTGTTCGTAGAATGAAATATCCACTTTGTCCGCTTCAAGACGCATCATGAAGACTGGGTTGACGCTGACCTTTGCATCCGTCAGCTCGAGCAGGTTTTTCCGCCCGACATTTGCACCTTCCGCAATTGCTGGACTATTTGCAACTTTGCGCCGCGAGACACGGGCCTTCTTCTTTACCTCAGCCACAAAATCGCCGCGGTAATTGTTGTCAAACACACGCTCTTTATAGGGCTTGTCTTTCAACATGTGTCGAATTGAGCGAATGGACATGTTCTTGCAGTTTTCCGGACCGATGAAGAACGGAGAGCCCGACGCATCCGAAAGTTCAACCCAACCGTTCGAAAATGTCTCAAAATGGTGATCCATCCACGGCCCAAGCACCTTGTCGCCAAGATGATCCAGCAGTGCATTCACATTGTCCGGGTCGTTCACCACATCCGCTAACAGCGGCTCTTGCCCGTAAATATCTGCGGCCAGACTGTAGGGTGCCGATATGTTCAGTAATGGCGGCATGCCGGTCAGCTCTTCTACCACACGCAGGATGTCATCAATACCCTTGGGGACGCCAGTGGTAAAATCCGGCGTCTCAAGCAGGTGCCAATTGTCCCGGTTGATCAGCGTGGTATCCGGATCAGCCCCTGGAGGAAACTTGTCCGGGTACATCATTTTCTGGCCCAACGGCTCGCAAGTGAAGGCGTATAGTGCCCAAGTATTGTAATACTTGTTTATCCCCAACAGGCGGCTTGCTGTCAGATTGGCCCGGACATAGCGATACGGGTCGGTGTTGTAATAGTCCCATGATTCCACACCATAGAGATCATGCAGAACCGACAGTGCCAGCATATGGACAGACGCGGTTGAATTCACCTTGTTGGGCTGCGCCAGCACCGCAAAATTTTCGTCGAATTCCCCAGCAATGGCGGCATCAAAGATATCGGTCATCTCTTGCTTAGCCGCCCCGTCACCCGCCTGCCAGCGCGTCAGCAGATGAAGTCCGTCAGGAAAGGCATAGTCTTCGATTTTGATCATGGTCCAACCAGTTCGCTCATTTGCGCGAATTCTCGACGCGGGTACTGTCAGAACAAATCGGCTTGATGCGGGCAGGGCGGTGTTTTAGCTTTCTCGAATGACAATACCCTCCCCATTTAGGTACTTCAAGACAAGTCCGGAGATCATCCGCCTG
Organism: Paracoccaceae bacterium; assembly: GCA_965216135.1. Lineage (GTDB taxonomy): Bacteria > Pseudomonadota > Alphaproteobacteria > Rhodobacterales > Rhodobacteraceae > CBDCFL01. Next base: position 62,342 of record CBDCFL010000019.1, on the reverse strand, counting down.
GCGGCGATGATGTACGTTCGGTTTCCGCTTTCATTTCGAAATGTTGAGGATTTACTTCACGAGCGCGGGATCGATATCAGCCACGAGACGGTGCGGTTCTGGTGGAACCGTTTTGGCCCGATGTTCGCCGCCGTTGCCACCGCGGCGCGGGAAAATCCACCATGAAGTGCCACATTGTGGAAGGCCCGAAGCTGAGAATACCGCACGCTATCACCGCTATCTGAATATCTTATACATCAATACAAAACAGAGATTTTACATATGAGTCAATCTCGGCAATCTTCGCGCCGATCCACGAAGGACCGTTGCCATGACTGACAATGCGTTTCCAGACCCCAAGCTGGGTGAACCGTTTCTTTTGACACCCGGACCGTTGACTACGGCCTACGGAGTCAAAGAAGCCATGTTGAAAGACTAGGGAAGCTGGGATGACGATTTTCGAGCGCTGACGCGCAGCATGCGCCACCGCCTTCTCGCCATGATTGGTCCGAACGCGGACGATTTTGACTGCGTTCCGATACAAGGCTCAGGATCCTACGTCGTCGAAGCCATGTTGGGCTCGTTTGTGCCCAAGAACGGCAAGGTATTAGTGTTGGCAAACGGCACCTACGGTATGCGGGCCTCGGCCACGCTGACCTACCTTGGTCGCGAACAGACCCTTCTCGACAAGGGGGACTATTTGCCCCCAAGAGGTTCGGAGGTCGCTGCGATCCTTGCCGAAGACCCCGACATCACGCAAGTTCTTGCCATCCACTGCGAAACATCATCGGGCATCCTCAACCCGATCGAAGAAATCGCCGAGGCGACACGCGTCGCCGGACGTAAGTTACTGATCGACAGCATGTCGGCATTTGGTGCCCTGCCGCTTGATCCTGCCAAATTGAATTGCGCGGCTTTTGTCTCGTCCGCCAACAAATGCATCGAGGGTGTGCCAGGCTTCGGGTTTGTCATTGCCGAAAAAACAGAAATTGAGGCCGACAGGGGCAATTCGCATTCGCATAGCCTCGATGTTCACGCTCAGTGGGCGACAATGGAGAAAACCGGTCAGTGGCGCTTTACACCGCCGACCCACGTGGTCGCCGCTTTCATCGAGGCGCTGCGTCTGCACGAAGAGGAAGGCGGGGTCGCTGGTCGAGGCGCGCGCTACGCACGCAATTGCGATGTGCTGGTGGACGGCATGCGGGCTCTGGGTTTCGAAACTCTGTTGCGCGATGAATGGCTGGCACCGATTATCCTGACCTTCTTTAATCCAGCGCATCCGAACTTCGATTTCAACGCTTTCTACGAGGGCATGTCGAAGCGCGGATTTGTCATCTATCCGGGCAAGTTGACGGTCGTTGATTCGTTCCGCATCGGCTGTATCGGGCGGCTGGACGAGCATGTTATGCGCAACGCCGTCGCCGCTGCGGGCGAGGTTCTTGCTGAGCTTGGCGTTGACGATGCGTCGCCGCCGCAGTCTTCGTTGGACGAAAAAGCCAAGCTCGCAGCCTGAGGACTTCGCATGCCTGTAAATGCCCCTGTGATCGCAAACGATCGCACCTATCCCGCTCCAAAAACCTGCGCCATCGCCATTTGCCTCGATGGTTGCGAGCCCGAGTATCTTGACGTCGCGATTGCCGACGGCTGATGCCGAAGCTCAAACGCATGCGCGAAACCGGCACTGACCGGCTGGCCCATTCTGTGATCCCAAGCTTCACCAATCCCAACAATTTGTCGATTGCCACCGGTCGCCCACCAATCGTCCACGGGATATGCGGGAACTTCCTGAACGACGTGCGTTTCCTGCGCGCGCCGACGGTATTCAGCCAGTTCTACAATGCAGGGGCGCGCGTTGCCGTTGTCACCGCCAAGGACAAATTGCGCGCACTTCTCGGCGCTGGTATTTCCTTTGATGAAGATCGCGCCAGGTGCTTCTCGGCAGAAAAATCGGCCACATCGACCGGTGGGGAACATGGACAGGAAAACGCCAGCGCCTGGCTCGGAATGGACCAACCAGAGGTTTATTCGGCCGGGCTGAGCGAGTTTGTTTTCGCCGCCGGCGTGAAGCTGCTGCGCGAATGGAAGCCGGACGTGATGTATCTGACGACGACCGATTACGTTCAACACAAACACGCCCCCCATGATGCCGAGGCGAAAGCCTTCTACACGATGTTCGACAGGTATCTCGCCGAGCTGGACGCGATGGGTGCTGCCATTGTTGTCACCGCCGACCACGGTATGAAACCCAAGCATGACGAAAACGGCGACCCGGCGGTGATCTACGTGCAGGACCTTCTCGATGAGTGGCTCGGCGAGGCCGCCGCCCGTGTGAATCTGCCGATCACCGATCCTTACGTCGTGCACCACGGCGCGCTCGGCTCTTTCGCGACGGCCTATCTGCCTGAGACCGCCGATACAGCCGACATCATTGCCCGTTTAAGCAAACTCCCCGAGATTCTTTTGGTGATCACAAAAAGCGACGCGGTGACCAAATTTGAACACCCGCCTGATCGGATCGGCGATATAGTCATGATCTCGACCGAAAACATGACCATCGGCACCAGCGCCCACCGCCACGATCTTGCGGCTCTGAAAGAACCGCTCCGATCGCATGGCGACCTGACAGAGCAGGAAATTCCGTTTATCGTGAACCGGCGGATCGACCTGCCCGGTGCGCCGACACTCCGCAATTTCGATGCGTTTTTCTATGCGACAACCGCAGCCGCCCTTGAAGAGGTGCCCGCATGAACGAGCAAGACACCGCAATTCGCGTCGAGGCCATGCGCATTGGCGGCGAGAAAGTAACGACAAACGAAGTCGTGGAAGTTCGCTATCCTTACACCAACGAGGCGATCGGCACCGTGCCCGCGGGCGGGGCAGAACATGCCAAACGCGTGTTCGAGATTGCGGCCAACTACACGCCAAAACTCACCCGTTACGAGCGCCAGCAGATCCTGTTCAGGGCCGCCGCGCTGATCCGCCAACGCCGCGATGAAATTGCCCACTGGCTGACGCTGGAGCTGGGCATCTGCAAGCAGCATGCGCTTTATGAAACCGGGCGCGCTTTCGATGTCTTCACGCTCGCCGGGCAGCTTGCAATTCTCGACGATGGCCAGATATTCTCGTGCGATCTGACGCCCCAGGGTAAGGCGCGCAAAATATTCACCATGCGCGAGCCGGTAGCGCGATCAGCGCGATCACACCGTTCAATCACCCGCTGAATATGGTCAGCCACAAGATCGCCCCGGCCATTGCCACCAACAACTGCGTCGTCTGCAAACCAACCGAACTGACACCGCTGACGGCCATAACTCTTGCCGATATTCTTTACGAAGCAGGGCTTCCGCCCAAAATGTTCCAGATCGTCACCGGCTGGCCCAAGGACATTGGCGATGCCATGATCACCGACCCCAACATCGACATCATTACGTTTACCGGTGGTGTTCCCGTTGGCAAAATGATCGCTGGCAAGGCAGGCTACAAGCGCACTGCGCTCGAGCTCGGCGGCAACGACCCCCTGATCATTCTCAACGATCTTGACGACGCCGATCTTGAAAAAGCCGCGACGATCGCTGTTGCGGGCGCCACCGGAAATTCCGGACAGCGCTGCACCTCGGTCAAACGCATCCTGGTGCAGGAAAGCGTCGCCGACAGATTTGTCCCGTTGGTTCTGGAAAAGGCGAAAAAGATCAAATTCGGCGATCCGCAGGATCCGGAAACCCAGCTTGGCTGTGTCATCCACGAGGAGGCCGCCGCGTTATTCGAGAAACGCGTCTACATGGCTGCGGATCAAGGTGTGCAAGTGCTTCATGATCCAGGTCGGCAAGGCGCGCTTTTGCCCCCCATTGTTGTCGATCACGTGCCCCACGGCAGCGAGCTGGTGATGGAAGAAACCTTTGGCCCGATCATCCCGATCGTTCGTGTGCCGGACGACGACGCAAAGGTCATGGAAATTTCAAATTCCACTGCCTTTGGCCTGTCATCCGGTGTGTGCACCAACAGCCTCCCGCGAGCCCAGGCCTTCATCGAGGGGCTCGATGTCGGCACGGTCAATATCTGGGAACAGCCTGGCTATCGCATCGAGATGTCGCCCTTCGGCGGCATCAAAGACTCGGGCAATGGCGTGAAAGAAGGGGTGCTGGAGGCGATAAAGTTCTTCACCAACGTCAAGACCTTTTCGCTGCCCTGGCCATGAGGCTTGCGCGCGTTCATCTTTTCCCAAGCACGCATCCAGCATGTCGGCGAACGTGACCCGTCGAAGGCGAGGCAAACACATCTGCCGCGCGCGCCGATTGGGCGGCGCGCGAGGATGACGCCGCGACCCGCTCGCTCCTTGACCGTGACGCCGACGCCTTCCGCAACCACAATCCAAAATTCCCGGGCCTAATTTGCAGGTGGTTGTAGAAATGGCCGGCGCTCGACCGCGAGGCCGCAACTTGACTGACACGTCGAAAGCTGTGTTCGTGTGATTGACGCGACGCGCAAAGCACACTGCGCAGGCCGCTGCCACCAAGGCTGAAAGGAATACCCGCCAACCATGCCCATCGCCGGATTCATTTTGCAGATATTTGCCGCCGTGATGCTGCTTTTATTCGCCGTGGGACTGGTCCGCTCGGGGATCGAACGGCGCTTCGGGCAGCATTTTGCGCGATTCCAGACAGGGCGCGGTTCGGCTCCGGCCGCCGCCGCATACGGGATGGGGCTGGCGGTCATGCTGCAAAGCGCTGCCGCGGTGGCGCTGTTGCTTTGCGGCTTTGCGGCGACCGGATCGATACCGGCACGGTTTTCATGAACCGCTGTGATATTCTTGATCCCGCTCTCTGCTGGACCGGATGCAAGGACGCCGGGCGCCGTGCGGGGCTTTCCAAGCTGCCCTATCAGTATCTAACAGGGCCGATATCAAATCATATGAGGAAGGCGTGACACTCATGTCGCTTTTTGCAAACTGGTCTTACCCAACAGCTATTCGCTTCGGCTCCGGCCGCATTTCCGAGATCGGCGGCGCGGTCCGTGCAGCCGGGATCACCAGGCCGCTACTGGTTACCGACCGCGGATTGGCATCGATGGATATCACCAATCGCACACTCGATCTCTTGGAAGCCGAGGGGTTCGAACGCGCGACGTTTGCAGACGTCGATCCGAACCCATCGGACCACAATGTCGCTGAAGGGCTCCGGATTTATCGCTCTGGCGGATTTGATGGCGTCGTCGCGTTCGGCGGCGGATCGGGATTGGATATCGGCAAAACGCTTGCCTTCATGGCCGGCCAGACCCGCCCGATCTGGGACTTTGAGGATATCGACGATTGGTGGACCCGCGCCAACCCGGATGGAATTCATCCCATCGTCGCCGTACCAACAACTGCGGGCACCGGATCCGAGGTTGGGCGCGCTTCGGTCATTACGAACGCCGCAGCGGGCGAGAAGAAAATCATCTTCCATCCGAAAATGCTGCCCTCGGTCGTCATTTGCGACCCTGAACTGACCGTCGGAATGCCAAAGTTTATCACTGCTGGCACCGGCCTCGATGCCTTTGCCCATTGTGTCGAGGCTTACTCGAGCCCGCACTACCACCCGATGTCGCAAGGTATCGCACTGGAAGGTATGCGGCTGGTGAAAGACAATCTTCCCCGCGCCTATGCCAATGGATCAGATATTGAAGCACGTGCCAATATGATGAGCGCGGCGGCCATGGGCGCGACAGCTTTTCAGAAAGGTCTCGGTGCGATCCACGCGCTCAGCCATCCGATTGGGGCTACGTACCACACGCACCACGGCACCACGAACGCCGTCTTCATGCCCGAAGTTTTGAAATTCAACGCGGATGCCATTCGCGACCGGTTCGACCTGGTCGCCACCTATCTTGAAATCAACGTCGGTTTCGATGGATTCCGCGCCTTCGTCGATGACTTCAACGACAGCTTCGCAATCCCGAAAACTTTGACCGAGCTTGGTGTTATTGACCCTGATATTGATGCCCTGGTCGAAGCCGCTTTGCGGGATCCGTCGACTGGCGGCAACCCTGTGGAGATGACCGCCGAGAATACGCGAGCGATGTTGGAATCACTTTTATAGACTGCTTGGATGTTCGGTAACTCATTGATAATGAACACATAAAACTGGCAACCGGTGGGTTACCCTTCCTCGAGCGCAGCCTCAAGTGCGCGGATGGCCAGCTCCAGCGGGTCTTCGGATGGCTCGCGAAGCTTGCACATGAGCACATTTACTTCGATTTGCACCTGCAGCAAAGCGCTGGATTTTCGATCCAGACCAATCGCTTCCAAAATTGCACCGTCGGGCGGATTTTGGGCATGAATATTCTACCGGGACAGGCCTATCCGTAGGGTGAAATTGGGCTCGTCATGTTGTGATTAACTAGGCCTCGACAAAAGGCCACGTTGGAAACATACTGAAATCAGTAAAAGGCAGCTTTAGTGATGTCCAAAAACGCGCGCCACACTCGTTCCTGATATCGGCTTACGCTTGGGTGCTGTCTTTGCATCGGTTATCGCAAGAATGGCCGGGCTGTTCTATCTGCCGCGTCAAATTGTTCATCACGTCGAGCGGTACACGCTAATTCGGGGAAATACTGGGAGATGAATCAATGAAAATTCTAAATGCAGTCCTTCTGTCGACCGCACTTTCGGTGCTGCCGATATCTATGGCCCTAGCTGAAGGAACTTTCCTTACAGCGCATGATCTGGGCTGGGGTGGGTCGGAAAATGCTGATCCGATTCACCCAAACCGGTTCTGGCAGGTCACCGAAAAAATAATGAACCGTCTGGTTCGCCCTGCTCCGACCGGGGAACCGGTACCTGACCTTGCGGTGTCCTGGTCCGCCAATGACAGCGCCGATATCTGGACATTCAAGCTGCGCGAGGGTGTCAAGTTCCACGACGGCACCGACTTTGATGCAGCAGACGTCGTTGATCTGCTGAACCGGATCAAAGACCCTGATCTTGACTCACCGGTGGCGTCAGTTCTGGCGGTGATGGAGACGATCGAAGCCGTTGATCCTTTGACCGTCAAAATCACTCTGTCGACATCGCACGCGGATTTTGCATTGCTGATGATGGATTATCGTATCCGGATGACCCCGTCGGGGTCGGGTGACACCATAGGTCAAACCGGCATTGGGACCGGTCCGTTCATGCTCGAAACCCTTGATCCAGAGGGCACCACAGTGCTGGTCGCCAATCCTGATTATTGGGAAGGTGCGCCGGACCTTGACCAGATCAAAATCATCTCCATCCCAGATGCGCAGGCCAGGGTTCAGGCGTTGCTCAGCGGTCAGATTGATATGCTGCGCCATATCTCGGCTCAGGAAAAGGTTCTGTTTGACGACAATCCAAAATTCAACATCCAACAGGTCGCAACCGGTGATTGGCTGGCGGCGATTGTTTTCAGAACCGATACGGCGCCCTTTGATGATGTGCGTGTGCGCCGGGCATTGCGCATTGCGACGGATCGTCAGGAAATGGTGAACCTATTGCTTGGCGAGGGCGGCGGTGTCGTGGTCTGTGACAACCCGGTCTGGTCCGGCGATCAGTACCGGGCAGACATCGATTGCCCGCAGCAGATTGACGAGGCAAAAAGGCTGCTTGACGATGCCGGCTATCCTGATGGGATCGAAATTGATATTGTTACCAGTGATCTGAGAGCACTTTGGGTCAACCTGGTTCAAGTGTACCAGCAGCAGGTTGCGGAAGCGGGCATCAAAGTCAATCTGGTGAAAGCACCGGCCGACGGATACTGGTCGGACGTCTGGATGAAAGAACCAGCTGCTACAACAAGCTGGGGACAGCGCCCTGCCGATCAGGTCTTTAACGAGGCGTTTCGCAGTACCGCAACTTGGAACGAGAGTTTCCTGGACAGTGCAGTTTTCGACGAAAAACTGGACATGGCGCGTCAGGAACTGGATCTTGGGAAGCGCACGGCACTGTACCAAGATCTGCAGATGTTTCTGTACGAGGAAGGCGGAACATTCACCCCGTTCCACGTCAATCAGGTTGTGGTGACCAGTGCCCGGGTTTCAGGCTTGCCGGAAATTTTTGACGATGGTGTGACGTACAACAATGTGAGTGTCAGCGAGTAGCGCCTAGCGCTATTCGGTCTCGCAATGCAATAGAATTGCGATAGGGGTTTCCTTGACAGGAAAGCCCTTTTGCGGCTGTTTAAGGTACAATATCCGACCGGAATATATCTATGAAGCTTGTGACCTATAACATCCGATTTGGTCTTGGCGCTGATCAGAAAATTGATCTTGAACGCATCACTGATACCGTGAAAAACGCCGACATAATTGCCTTGCAGGAGGTCGAGCGGTATTGGCAGCGCAGCGGCATGACGGATCAGCCGGAAATAATTTCAAAACATCTAAAAAACTACTATCGGGTGTTTTTCCCGGCCTTTGATGTGGATGCAAGTAAGGCCAACCGCGACGGCTCGGTGGTGAATCGCCGCCGCCAGTTTGGTCCGATGGTGCTGTCACGCTGGCCCATTCGGATGGCGCGTCACATTTTGTTTCCGAAGTTTGGAACCGTAGATTACTATAATATGGATCTTGGCGCCATCGAGTGCATCGTCGATACGCCGTCCGGGCCTTTGTTGGTCTATTCGCTTCATCTCTCGGCTGTCTCACCTCGCGACCGGCTGACGCAAATTGATCGCCTGCTGGATTTTTACCGCAGCGCGCCAGTGAGCGGTGGGTCTTGGACAGGTGGCTATGCGGCAGCGGCCGACCCAACCGCAATCATGTTGACAGACCAAAACTGGAGCAACGGCGAGCCGGAACCTAAAATACCGAAAGAAGCTGTGATGATGGGTGATTTCAACTTTGCCCCGGAAAGTGAAGAATATGACCGGATGGTCGGATCAACGGACCCCTGCAACGATCGCGTGGCCCATGTGGACGGCTTTTTCGACAGCTGGACAATTGCCAAGGCACGGACCGGGGATCGCGACAGTTGGCATCCAGACCCGCCGGAACGCGAACCGGGTCATCCGATATGCCTGGATTACTGTTTCATTTCGCCAATCTTGTCTAGAAATGTAGAGCGCGTCTGGGTCGATCATCAGGCCGTAGGCTCCGATCACCGGCCCTATTGGGTTGAGCTGAATTCTGAATTTGCGTAACACGATGGGCATTGATGTGGATGCTATATTTCTGGTCGTTTGGATATTCACGACGGACAGGAAGACGGGGGCACCATGTTAAGACTATTCCTGCAAAGAATTGTGTCGGGACTGTTCACACTGGTCTTTGTGTCCGGCATCGTTTTCGTCGCAGTCGAGGCGCTGCCCGGCGATGCCTGCACCGCCTATCTTGGCCGGCTGGCCAGTGGGCAGCGTCTGCAAAACTGCCGTGACGATTTCAGAATTGAGCGCCCCGCCCTGACCCGGTACGCGGAATGGACGTTGGGGGCGCTGAAAGGCGATCTTGGCATTTCATTGAAACGCAACAAGCCGATTTCTGAAATCGTCGGCAATCGCCTGCGCAACACGCTTATCCTTGGTCTGACCGCGACTTTGATTGGGGTACCGCTGGCGATATTTCTTGGGGTTATTGCCGGGTTGTGGCGGGACCGGCCACCAGACCTATGGGTGTCCATGCTTGCTATCATCGCCATGACCGTCCCCGAATTTGTCACCGCCACGCTGTTGATACTGGTGTTTTCTGTCTGGCTTGGCTGGCTTCCTGGAATTGTGACGACGCCGCCTGACGCACCGCTGTTCGAATTCCTTTCAGACATCATACTGCCAGTTGCCGCCCTGGCGCTGGTGATGACCGCGCACATCCTGCGCATGGTGCGCACCAGCGTGATCAACGTGATGGGCAGCGACTATATTCAGATGGCGATCCTGAAAGGCGTGCCCTACTGGCGGATGGTTTTTCGACATGTTCTGCCCAACGCCCTGTTGCCGACCATCAATCTCGTGGCTTTGACGATTGCATGGCTGCTGGGCGGTGTGGTGGTGATTGAGGTGGTGTTCAATTATCCGGGGCTTGGGCGCCTGACCATTGACGCCATATCAGATCGAGACCTCGCCCTGGTACAGGCCATCGCCCTGCTTTTGGCCACGGTCTACATCGGGCTCAACCTGTTCGCGGATTTGCTGACATTGGTGGTAAATCCAAGGCTCAGGACGATGAAGGAATGACCATAGGTTCGGTGAATTCGGTCAAACAGGTCAGTATTTTCACGTCGCTGCACAATATTCTGGCGGACATGGCATCGCGACCCTCGGGCGCACTGGGGCTTTCACTTGTCAGCTTTCACATCGTTCTGGCAATCGTTTCTCCGGCCATCATTCCCTATGATTTTAAGGCGATGGATGCACAGGTGATACTTAATGGTCCATCCGCGGAGCATTGGCTGGGAACCGACAACCTTGGTCGTGATATCCTTTCGCGCACCATGCTTGGGGGCCGACAAGCGCTGATGGTCACCAGTATCTCAACAGTGATGGCCATTGCCTGGGGCGGCATGCTGGGCGTGCTGTTGGGTCTGATCGGCGGTTGGGTGGAAAACATTGTAATGCGTCTGGTCGATGCATTTCTGTCTATCCCGTGGATCTTGTTCCTGCTGCTGATCGTTTCGGTTATCGGCCTTGGCAATGCGGTTCTGATCCCGACGCTGGCGTTTTTCTACGGTATCCCGGTGGTGCGCATGTCGCGTGCTGCGACCCACGACGTGGTGGCACTGGATTTCGTGACCGCCGCGCGGGCACGCGGTGAATCTCGCACCACGATTGTGCGAAAAGAGCTGTTACCAAATGTACTGGATGTGCTGCTGGTGGAAGGCGCGATGCGCTGGTCGTGGATGTTACTGGCATTTAGTTCACTGTCATTTCTTGGCTTTGGCGTCGCGCCGCCTGCTGCGGACTGGGGCCTGATGATTTCCGGTGCGCGCAGCTTCATGGCCTTTGCGCCGTGGGCAGTGCTTGCCCCGGTCATCGCGCTCAGCACACTCATTATCGGCATAAACCTGAGTGCCGATGCCCTTGCCAAGGCGCTTGGCATTGACCGTGCACAGAAGGCGCCGGTTTAGCATGGAAATGAAAAGCCCGCTGATTGAAGTGCAAGACCTCAGCGTCGGATTTAGCAGCCGCGCTGGTGAAACCCTGCCAATCCTGCGCAACATTGATTTGACCCTGCAACCCGGTGAGACCATCGGTTTGGTGGGTGAATCTGGCTGTGGCAAGAGCACATTGGCCCTTGCGATGATGGGGTTTCTAAAGCAGCCGTTGCGGGTGCTGAACGGGGCAAGCCGGTTTCGCGGTCAGGATATGTTCGGCCTTAACCATAGCGAGCTTGAGAATATCCGTGGCGGTGATCTGGCGCTGATCCCGCAAAATGCCGGTCAGTCACTGACTCCGACTATGCGGATCGGCAAACAGATAATCGAGGCGCTGACACTGCACACCGGACTGGCACCCGAGCAGTGGCACGCCCGCGCTATTGAAGTTCTGACACAGGTGCGCCTGCCCGATCCCGAAGTAATGATGGCCCGTTACCCGCACGAGCTGTCGGGCGGCCAGCAACAGCGGGTCGCCGTCGCCATGGCGCTGGCCGGTGAGCCGCATGTTTTGCTGCTGGATGAACCCACCACCGGGCTTGACGTCACCACGCAGGCCCATGTTCTCGAATTGCTGCGCACTTTGGCCTCCGAAACCGGAACAGCGATGGTCTACGTCAGTCATGATCTGGGGGCAATCGCACAGGTCTGCGACAGAGTGGTGGTGATGTATGCCGGTGAAATCGTGCTCAGCGGCACGGCCCATCAGGTCTTGAAACGCCCGGTGCACCCTTACGCGCTTGGTTTGCTGTCGTCGATCCCGCGGCTTAAGGACGCCATTGTGCCACCCTCGATGCCGGGTCGTCCGCCGGGACCAGGCGGGGCCGGAAGCGGCTGTGCGTTCGTCGATCGCTGCTCGATGGCAGAGCAACGCTGCCGGGACGAGCGCCCGGCACTTGAGGCGGCGGCGTCGACCGAATTGGTGCGGTGTCATTTCCATGAGAAAATTAGCCAGCTGCCACAAGTTGTACCGTCCACACGCCCCGAAGCGAAAACTTTGGATCAGGCCGATTGCATGCTTGAACTGGACGGAGTGGCGATCAGCTATGCCAAGCCCGGAATACTTGACCAGATCCTGGGCAAACAGCCCAAAGCACCGGCAACGGTAGACCAAGTTAACCTGAAAATTGCCAGGGGCGAAACTATCGGACTTGTCGGCGAATCCGGCAGTGGAAAATCGACGATACTGCGTGCCATTTCCGGGCTTATCACCCTATTGCACGGAGCGATTGAATTTTCCGGCACGGAAAATCTTGACCAGATCGTTGACAAGCGGCCCAAGGATACATTGCGCCGTATTCAACTGATATTTCAGAACCCGGATTCGTCGCTGAACCCACGCCACACCGTCGCAGAAATACTGGCGCAGCCGCTAAAATTGTACTTTGGCTATCAGGGCCAGGAATTGCTTGACCGGACCCAGTCGCTGCTGAACCGGGTGCGATTGCGGACAGACTATCTAGAGCGGTTGCCGAGCCAATTGTCAGGCGGCGAAAAGCAACGCGTAGCGGTGGCCCGCGCCTTTGCGGCTGAACCTGATTTGGTGCTGTGCGATGAAGTTACGTCAGCCCTTGATGTCTCGGTTCAGGCCGCAGTTCTTGAACTGCTGACAGAGCTTCAAAGCGAACGGTCCACGACATATATTTTTGTGTCCCATGACTTATCGGTTGTCCGGGCCGTGGCCGACCGGGTTGCGGTGCTGTATCAGGGCCGCCTTTGCGAAATCGGACCATCCGAAAAAGTGTTCAGCCTGCCGTCTCATCCCTATACTGAGGCGTTGCTGGGCGCTGTACTGGAACCAGACCCGGACGTGAAACCAAACCTGGTTGCCGAAGACATTGTCGAGCTGTCGCCGCCCGCCGCCGGATGCCCGTTTCAGCGGCGTTGTTCCAGGCGCATAGGCAACGTGTGTGACAGGGAAATACCGCCCTGGCGGGTGTCCGGGCAGGGCCACAAAATCGCCTGCCATATTCCCCTGAGCGAACTTCTGGCGTTGCAGGAAAATCAAATGTAATACCAACGGCATCAATTTCTGACTCTGTGGGGATTCCCAAATCGGTTTTGATCTGATTCAAGGTTGGCAAAGGAGGATCGCCATGCCAGCCAGTGTTCCGCTTCGTCGCGACTTTGATGCCCGCCACCTTCGTAAACTCGCCAGCCGTTGCAAGGATGCCCGGCAGAGCCGCCGTCTGTTGTCTCTTGCGGCGGTCTACGATGGCATGCGCCGTGGAGAGGCCGCAAGGATCGGTGGGATGGATCGCCAAACCCTGCGGGACTGGGTTCACCGGTTCAACGAAGAGGGACCGGATGGCCTCACCAACCGCAAGGGCGCGGGCCGGACGCGCTACCTGAGCGATGTCCAGATGAAAGAACTTGGCGAGATTGTCGAGACCGGCCCCGATCCGGCGGTGGACGGGGTTGTCCGCTGGCGGCGGATCGACCTGAAGCGGGTGATCGAGGCGCGCTTTGGCGTCATCTATTCCGAGCGCGGGATATCCAGACTGCTTGGCGAACTGGGCTTTGCCCATATCAGCGCCCGCCCGCAGCATCCCAGGCAGGATAAGCGGATCATCGAGGCGTTTAAAAAAAACTTCGCCGACACGCTCCAGGTGCATATAGCTGACCTGCCAGCGGGAACGCCGGTGGAGATCTGGTTCCAGGACGAAGCACGCCTTGGCCAGAAGAATGGCCTGACGCGCCTGTGGGCGAGAAAGGGCACGCGCCCCCGCCAGCCGGCCGATCAGCGCTATCACAACGCCTATCTGTTCGGCGCCATCTGTCCGGCTCACGGCAAGGGGGCGGCGCTCATGCTGCCTTGGGCGGACGCGCAAGCCATGCAGATGCATCTCGACGAGATCAGCCGCCACGTCGCCCGAAAGGCCCATGCGGTTGTGCTGATGGATCGGGCCGGATGGCACACCACCGGCAAACTCAAAGTCCCGAAGAACCTCACCATCATCCTGCTGCCATCGCGCGCTCCGGAACTGAACCCGGTGGAAAATATCTGGCAGTACTTGCGCGCCAATTGGCTCTCCAACCGCGTGTTCGAAGACTACAATGCCATCGTCGATGCTGGATGCGAAGCTTGGAACAAGCTCATCGCACAGCCCGAAACCATCACATCAATCGGAATGCGAAAATGGGCCCATATCGGTCAATGTTAAATGCCGCTGGTATAATTCGTGTTTTTACATTTCAAAACAATGGACACGTTGAAATTGTGTTGTCACATTAACTCGACGATCTGTGTTCAGATAAGTTGCCGCTGGTCCCGCCTGTGCCGACCAGAGTGGGAGGGTCGACGCATTCAAAATGGAAGTGCAGCGGCCCGCTCCGTACACGTCGCGTCCAGCGCCCCCGACAACGGCGTGAATTCCTGTCAGTCGGAACGCGACGGGCGATTTGAAGAGCAGGCGGGATCAATCGCCGGGGCAGCAAGAACAGCCAGTTGAAATAGCGGCGTCTGCCCATTGCAGATCGGCTTCAAGCTGAACCGAACCGCCGCTCTTGCCGAATGGCGTGGTATTGGCGCGGCATAAAGGACAGTGATACTGGCCCAGTAGGGACTGGTTCGAATTAGTCTGTCAGCACCGCCAGACGAAATCGGTGCATTGTAAGCGTGATGCTATTGCGCGGTTCCAAAACCTACGGCACCCAGCGCAGGAAATTCTCGATCATGCGCAATCCCGCCGCCTGGCTTTTTTCGGGGTGAAATTGCGCTCCGACAAGGTTGTCGCGGGCAATGATCGCGGTGACATCGCCGCCGTAATCGACGCGAGCGATCCGTTGCGCCATGTCGTCGACCTGCATCTGGTATGAATGAACAAAATAAGCATGTGCACCGCTCGCCACGCCATCCAAAACCGGATGCTGGCGCTCGATGATCAACTCGTTCCAGCCCATATGCGGCACTTTCATCGCCCGGTCATCCGGCGCAATCGCCACCACCTCGCCGCCGATCCAGTCAAATCCGGGCGTCGGCTCATGTTCCGTGCCCCGGCTCGCCATCATCTGCATGCCAATGCAGATGCCGAAAAATGGTCGCGCGCGGTCAAAAACGGCTTCGTGGATTGCCTCGAACAGACCGGAGCGTTCAAACAGAGCCGCCCGGCACGCCGGAAAGGCGCCATCGCCAGGTAAGACGACGCGATCTGCGCGGGCCACGACATCGGGGTCGGATGTCACGGTGACGCTGCCCGCTCCGGCCTCTGCCGCCATACGCTGAAACGCCTTCAGCGCGGAGTGAAGATTGCCGCTTTCATAATCGACAAGCACCGTGCCCATGCGCCTAAAGCGCGCCCTTTGTCGACGGGATAACCCCGCTGGCGCGCGGGTCCGGCTCAACCGCGGTTCTAAGCGCGCGGGCCACGGCCTTGAACGCCGCTTCGGCGATATGGTGGCTGTTGAACCCGTGAAGTCGATCGATATGCAGGGTGATGCCGCCATGGGTCGCCAGCGCCTGGAAAAACTCGCGCACCAGCTCGGTGTCAAACGATCCGATTTTCGGCGTCGGCAGGTCGAGGTTGCAGATCAGATAGGCCCGCCCCGACAAATCCAGCGCCGCACGCACCAGCGCGTCATCCATCGCCAGATGGCATTCGCCATAGCGTCGGATGCCCACCTTGTCCCCCAGCGCGCGGGCGATTGTCTGACCGATGGCGATGCCACAATCTTCAACCGAATGGTGGTCGTCAATATGCACATCGCCCGTGCAAGTGACTGACAGGTCAATCAGGGAATGGCGCGACAGTTGATCGAGCATGTGATCGAGAAACCCGATCCCGGTCTCCATCTTGCCTGTGCCAGCGCCATCGAGATTGAGCGTTACACTCACCTCGGTCTCGGCGGTATTGCGTGTGATCTCAGCGGTCCGCATCGCAGTATTCCTAAGAGTTTCGCGCGCTTATAGGCCCGCCGCGTCGGTTGCGAAAGTCCCGCCAATGCCCGATTGCGGGATTGCGACCCTTATGCCAGCATGGCCAGACCTAACAGAGGTTTCCAGATGACCACGTGTGTTTTCGTGCAACTGCGCTGCAGACCGGGCACGACCTATCAGGTTGCCGATGCTATCGCGCTGCGCGAGGTTCATTCAGAGCTTTATTCGACATCGGGCGATTATGACCTGCTGCTGAAGCTTTACGTTCCCGAGGGTCAGGATGTCGGTCATTTCATCAACGAACGGCTGCTGGATATTGACGGCATTGAACGTTCGCTGACCACGCTGACATTTCGCGCGTTTTGACATAATCCGCACTGGTCGCGGTCAGCCGTCGGCCACCTGCCGGCGCGCCGCCCCGTCAGGCTGGCAAATCGCATGGATGCGCGGTAGAACCGCCCAATCGCGCCGCGGGTTAGAACCGCGTCTGGTGGTGAGGGAGCATGGGCGTGGCGGCATCCGACAGAGCGCTTCTGAGCAATCGGACTTTCTGGCTGTTTCTGGCCGTCATCATGGCATTGCGGGTGTTTCTGGGCGCCTCTGCGCCGTTGAGCATGGACGAGGCCTATGCGGTGGCCGTGTCGCGTGAATATTCGCTCAGTTTCTTTGATCACGCGCCGCTTGGGTTTTGGTCGCCGGTCGCATCGGCGCAACTGTTGGGTGCGGAAAACCCGTTTACTTTCAGGCTGTTCGGCTTCGTTTTTGGGTTTTTCACCGCGATCATGCTGGCGCGATGCGGCACCTTGCTCGGCGGGGTTCAGGCGGGCATCTGGACATTGTTACTCTACGCGATTGCGCCTGCCTATATGCTTGGCTCAGCGTCGATCCTGCCCGACACGCCGATGTTGATGGGGGCTGTCGTTTCAATCTACTGGCTCATGCGCGTGACGCTTGAGCAAAAACGCGCGCCGATGCGCTATTGGGTCTGGGCAGGCATTGGCCTGGCCATTGCGCTGATGTCGAAATACCAGGCGGCTTTGATCCCGATCTCGGTCTTTGTTTTCATGCTGACCACGCGCCAGGGCCGAACCTGGTTTCTGCAGCCGGGCCCCTACATTGCCGCCCTGATCGGCCTGGTCGGCCTGGCGCCGGTAATCATCTGGAACCTGTCAAATGATTGGGCGTCATTCGCGTTTCATACGTCGCGCGCAGGCGAAGGTCTGAAACCGCTGCGATTTGCGGTCATGATCGGCGGTCAGGCACTGTTCCTGCTGCCGCCGCTGTTGCTGCTTGCGATCTGGCGCCTTTGGCATGCCTTCGTCGATCGCCCAGGCCGAAGCGTCGAGCTGCTATTGGCTCTGGTCGCATTGGGCCCGATTATCTTGTTTCACTATATCTACATGACATCCTCGCAAAGCCTCGCGCATTGGACCATGCCGGGCTGGATTTTTGCCGTGCCACTGGTCGGCTGCTGGGCGGCGCGCGCCAGCACCCGAGCGCAGCGACGGCTGGCCTGGACAACGACGGTATTCGCCATTCCGGTGTTTGCCTTTGTCGCGGTGGCGACGCTGCACGCCAATACCGGCATTTTGACGCGCAACGCTGAGACGTTTCCGAAGTGGGATGATTTCTTTGATTACTACAAATACAACGACTTAGAGGCCAAAGTTAATGAACGCGGTCTGCTTGAAGGCGCAAATGCAATCGCGGTGATCAATTGGGCGCGCGGCGGGCTGATGAGCACCGCGCTTGGCGGCCAGTTACCGGTTCGCGTCATTCGCGGCAATCCACATCATTTTCCGTTTCTGAAAGCCGCGGCACGGGCACACGGACCAAGCATTATTCTTGAACCGGTTGCGATCAGATGGCTTGAAGACCGCAGCGACTGGACATTGCGACTTGCCCAGGGCTTCGATCCAGATGCAGAACTGCTCGAACCGATAATTTTGCAGCGTGGCGGGCGTGATTACCTGGCCATAATCGCGATCAGATTTTCGCTGCCAGAGCGCTGAGACCGGTGGACAGCGGGGTTATTGGAACCGTGCATGTCGCGCGCAGCCCGCCAAGGATTTGCGACTGATCAAGTTCAAGATCACCACCATAGGCCTGCAACAGGTCCGCCGCTATCGCCAGACCCAGGCCGGTGCCGGGCTTGGACGTGTCCAGCCGCACGCCCGAGCGCAACGCTTCGCGGCGCGCGGCTTCGGGGATGCCGGCGCCGTCGTCTTCAATCGTGAATATCACCGTTTTGCTGCGCTGCTCGGCAGTTACTCGGACATTGCCATCGGAGTATTTGAACGCGTTTTCAAGCAGATTGCCGAGTACTTCCTCAAGATCCTGGGCATCCATCGGCAACATCAGCTCGTCCGGCACCTGCGTTGTCAGCTCGCGCGCCTTGGCCTCGTGCATCGACCGGAACAGCCTGGCCAGGCGTTCCACTGAACGCGGCAGCGATATTTTCTGGGCCAGCCCTGCACTGGTATTCGCTGAGCGAATGCGCGCCAGCGAACGCAGCAATTGCGCGTCAATCCGGGTCAGGGCCTCCTGGGCCTGGGTGACCTCACCGCCTTTTGATCCGATAACCTCCAACTCGTTGCGCAAAATCGCCGACGGGGTCTTCAGCGCATGGGCCATATCCGCGGTCTGGCGCCAGGCGCGATCGACAATCTCGCGGTTGCGCGCCAAAAGTGTGTTGATGTCGGACACCAGCGGCGCGACCTCCTCCGGATAATCGCCCGGGGTCAGGCCGGTGCCGTCGTCCCACCTGTGGCTGACATCTTCGCGCAGCTTCGCAAGCGGGCGAACGATTATTGAGGTCAGCAGCACCGCAGCGGCAACACCCAAAGCCCCGATCAGCCCAAGCGTCGACACAAGGCTTCGCCGTATCTGTCGCTGCTCGGCGCGCAGGGCCGATACGTTTTCGGCCACCGAAACCACCCAGGACGTGCCGTCGGCCAGCTCGATCTCCTGAAAGACGCCCCGCACAACTTCGGCCGGGCCCTCGCCTTCCCAAAATTTTCTGTATGACTTTGGTTCGACGGCGTCGGGCAGAAACTCGTCAAACACGACCGCGAAGTCAGATAAACTTCGTCCGGGCCAGCCGCCTGCCAGTAACTGCCGGAATAGGGGCGGTCAAATTCTGGATTGCTGAGAAATGTTGTGACAAGCTCCGGGTCGCCGCCGGAATTGGTAAGTGCGACAACAACTTGCAGATGATTGGCCAGAAGCGCGTCGTCGAAACGCTGCTGGGTTGCGCTGCCGAAAAAAGTGAAAAGTGCGAACCCGCCGATCAAAACAATTGAGGCGGCCCAAAGCGAGCCGCCCAGAATTGCCCAGCTTCTGAGTGAGCGCATTAATCCTCGTCGATCATGTATCCACGTCCGCGGACGGTACGGATCAGATCGGGCCCCAGTTTTTTGCGTAATCTGGTGACGAAAACCGCGATCGTATTGCTGTCGCGGTCGCCGTCATATTCATAGATATGCTCGGACAACTCGGTGCGCGATATCAACCGGCCCGAATTGTGGATCAGATAGGCAAGAACGGCGGCTTCCTGGCTGGTCAGATCGACCGGAATGCCGTCAACCGTGACCCGGTTGGTGCGCGTATCGTAGACAACATTGCCCTTTTCAAACAGCGTCTTGGTGCGTCCGGCCACCCGGCGCAGCATCGCGCGCACGCGCGCCGAAAGCTCCTGCAAGTGGAACGGTTTGGTCATATAATCGTCGGTGCCGGCATCCAGACCGTCCACCCGCTCTGACCAGCCGTCACGGGCGGTCAAGATCAGAACCGGCAAAGTCACGCCATCGCTGCGCCAGCGTTTGAGAACGGAAATTCCGTCGCGGTTAGGAAGCCCGATGTCCAGGATGACAAGGTCATAGGGCTCGGTTGAGCCCATGAACATGGCTTCGTCACCGTCATGCGCCACATCGACAACGTGCCCTTCGGTCGAAAGTACCCGTTTGATCTGGTCTGACAACACCATTTCGTCTTCTGCTAGCCGCAACCGCATTTCCGTCAACTCGTCTGTTTCCCGTTCTTGTTTCCGGATAAGAAACAAAAATCCCTGCACAAGCGTGACTAGATTTGGGTTATTTTAGGGCGCGGTGCGGATAAGCTCGTGGCGCGGCGGCTTTGAGATCATACCAACGGCCCCCAGATTTGACTCAAGGGGATTCCCACGAGCGGCGTGATCTGATTCAGTGGCATCAAGGCAAGGGAGGCTTTGATGGCAGTAAGGATTACGCGCAAAGACAAGTCCGCAGGCGAGCTTCGCCAGGAAGCGGCGCGGTGCCGGGATGGGAAAGCGGCGCGACGGATGTTGGCGATTGCCCTGGTTCTGGATGGGGTTGACCGCAAGACGGCGGCAGAAAACTGCGGCATGGATCGGCAGACGCTGCGGGATTGGGCCCACCGTTACAATGCGGAGGGCGTGTCGGGCCTGTTCAACCGTCGCCCGCCGGATCCACCCTGTCTGCTGAGCGCGGCACAGAAGGAGGAGTTGGCGGAAATGGTTCGGGCGGGTCCCGACCCCGAAACCGATGGGGTTGTGCGCTGGCGGCGCATTGATCTGAAACGCAAGATCGAAGAGCGCTTCGGCGTCACCATGCATGAGCGAACTGTTGGCAAACAATTGGCAAGCCTGGGCTTTCGGCGTCTGTCGGTGCGCCCGCAGCATCCGAAATCCGACCCGGATGCACAGGAGGCTTTTAAAAAAACTTCGCCGCAGAGGTAGAAGCAGCCTTGCCGGAAACAGCCCGCAGCAAGCCCCTGGAGATATGGTTTCAGGATGAAGCGCGGGTTGGCCAGCAGGGCACGCTCACCCGTATCTGGGCCGAGCGTGGAACACGCCCCCGTGCCCCGCGCGACACCCGCTATATCTGGAGCTACATTTTCGGCGCCGTCTGCCCGGAACGGGCTGAAGCGGCCGCTCTGATCATGCCACATGCCGACACACAGGCCATGAGCGCGCATCTCGCCGAGATCGCTAAAACCGTCGCATCGGGCGCACATGCCCTGCTCATTCTGGATGGCGCTGGCTGGCACGGTTCGGCAGAGCTGGAGGTACCCGACAACATCACCCTGCTCAAACTCCCGCCCTATTCCCCTGAACTCAACCCGATGGAAAATGTGTGGGCTTATACCAACGGCATCAATTTCTGACTCTGTGGGGATTCCCAAATCGGTTTTGATCTGATTCAAGGTTGGCAAAGGAGGATCGCCATGCCAGCCAGTGTTCCGCTTCGTCGCGACTTTGATGCCCGCCACCTTCGTAAACTCGCCAGCCGTTGCAAGGATGCCCGGCAGAGCCGCCGTCTGTTGTCTCTTGCGGCGGTCTACGATGGCATGCGCCGTGGAGAGGCCGCAAGGATCGGTGGGATGGATCGCCAAACCCTGCGGGACTGGGTTCACCGGTTCAACGAAGAGGGACCGGATGGCCTCACCAACCGCAAGGGCGCGGGCCGGACGCGCTACCTGAGCGATGTCCAGATGAAAGAACTTGGCGAGATTGTCGAGACCGGCCCCGATCCGGCGGTGGACGGGGTTGTCCGCTGGCGGCGGATCGACCTGAAGCGGGTGATCGAGGCGCGCTTTGGCGTCATCTATTCCGAGCGCGGGATATCCAGACTGCTTGGCGAACTGGGCTTTGCCCATATCAGCGCCCGCCCGCAGCATCCCAGGCAGGATAAGCGGATCATCGAGGCGTTTAAAAAAAACTTCGCCGACACGCTCCAGGTGCATATAGCTGACCTGCCAGCGGGAACGCCGGTGGAGATCTGGTTCCAGGACGAAGCACGCCTTGGCCAGAAGAATGGCCTGACGCGCCTGTGGGCGAGAAAGGGCACGCGCCCCCGCCAGCCGGCCGATCAGCGCTATCACAACGCCTATCTGTTCGGCGCCATCTGTCCGGCTCACGGCAAGGGGGCGGCGCTCATGCTGCCTTGGGCGGACGCGCAAGCCATGCAGATGCATCTCGACGAGATCAGCCGCCACGTCGCCCGAAAGGCCCATGCGGTTGTGCTGATGGATCGGGCCGGATGGCACACCACCGGCAAACTCAAAGTCCCGAAGAACCTCACCATCATCCTGCTGCCATCGCGCGCTCCGGAACTGAACCCGGTGGAAAATATCTGGCAGTACTTGCGCGCCAATTGGCTCTCCAACCGCGTGTTCGAAGACTACAATGCCATCGTCGATGCTGGATGCGAAGCTTGGAACAAGCTCATCGCACAGCCCGAAACCATCACATCAATCGGAATGCGAAAATGGGCCCATATCGGTCAATGTTAAATGCCGCTGGTATTATCTGCGTGCCAACAAGCTCGCCATATCCGTCTTCGACAATTATGAGCAGATCGTCGACAGGTGTTGCAAAGCATGGAACTTCTTTGCAAACGACAAAACCGCAATCACGTCAATCACTACCAGACAATGGGCCAAAACGGTCAACGACTAGGGCCGTTGGTATCAGTTATTGCCTTTGCCTTTGCCCTTGCTTTTGCTGGCCCCCTTGCCTTTGCCGTTGTTACCCTTGGTTTTCTTGGCAAGGGCCTGCACCTCAGCGGCGCGGCTTGATCTGGGCGAAATGAATGCGCCCGTCTCCGCATTGATAAAAACATACGCCATTTTGCCGTTCGGCAGCATCATGAGGATATGATAAATCAGCCCGTCCGCATTAAAGACGCGCACGTCAACACTTTCGCCGTCGATATGCTGGGCAACGACTTTCAGGATCGTGCCAAGGCCAATGCCCTCGCCGGCTTGAACCGCTGAGCGCAATTCGTCCTGGTCAACCTCACGCACCTCTGCATGGGCGGTTGAAACCAACATCGTTGCGGTAAACGCGAGTATGGCTATACGCCGAATCATGGCCTCAGACCTAGCAAAGCCAACATGAATGGAGCGTGAATGGGGTGTTGCGCGTCGGTTCAACAATGAAATGGTTAGTTGTGGTCAAGCACGGCCATAATGATTCGCCACTGTGATAGTTGGGCCGAAAGAACGAAACGGGCAAACTGGAGAAACGATTTGTTCACGCTTCCGAAGACATTTGTAAAAGTGACGTGCCTTTCAATTGCGCTCCTGGGCGCAACTGCTGTTGTCGGCACAATGATGCTGCCTGATGTCGCCTATGCGAAAAGCGACAAGTCAAAAGGCAAATCCAAAGGTAAAGGCAAGCAAAACAAATCCGCGTCGGCCAAAGTCTACAAAGGCCAGGGCAATGCGGTTGCGCTGGCGCTTGGTGTGCATCCTTCGGAACTGGGCAATCTGAATGCCTGGAACAACAATTCCGACAATATGAACCCCAACTCGATGCCTGGAAAACTGGCTCTGTACGAAGAGCTGATCCTTGCGGGCTGGACGGTTGAACAGGCCGTGATCGACGAAACCGGCACTTTGGCCGGATTGCCGTTTCCAGGGACTGATCTGTCCGGCTATGCGCTGGTGGATGCCAATGGCAACACCTACTATGACATCGCCGCCATCGACGCCGACCTTGGCGGTTTGCTTCCGCCGCTCACACTGACCAACGAGGAATATCAGCAAATCCTCGACTATAACTCGCAGGTCGTGGTTCTGAGCTCGGCGCAAGACTCCTTTATTACGTATGACTACGGTGCCGAGGAAACAACGCTCGACGACATCGCCAACAAACCGATCTCGGACTCGTTGTTCAACACAATCCGCGATTGGATCATTTCGAGATTCACCAGCTCATAAGGATGCATGCTGGCACCTCACGGTGCCGCGCGAGGTGTCCCGGACCTTCTGCCGGGTCCGGGACACCCGCAAAAAGACGAAACGGGATATTCCGATGATCGACATGACTATTTATGCCACCAGCTGGATGATGATGTTCTTCGGCATTTTCGTGATCTTCCAGACCGCCGGTGTCAACCTCGCACCGGCCTGGGCACAATCAAGAATATTCCTCGTGCTGGCAGTTACGGTAACGGTCGTCGGCAGCAACATGCTGCTCACCTGACAAAAAGATAATCCGGGTCCGCAACCTCGTCCCAAACCGCTCAATGTGGCCCAGATTGAAGCCCGCCTACTGCCTAGGCGGGCTTCACCCTTTCTAGCCCAAAGAACCCCCAAATTGCTGGACCTTGTCTCCATGATCGGCCATATCGGGGACAGACCGGCGATCGGAGAATTCGATGGGCATTCTGAGGCTGTTACTGCGCACTGTGACCTGGTGGAACGGCCAGACGCTCAACACTCAGATACACACCTGGCGGCGCGGCCAGAAGGTCGGCGCAGATGGTCAGGGCAACATCTACTATCAATCAAAAAAAGGAAACCGCCGCTGGGTGATATTCAACGGCGAGGCCGAGGCCAGCCGGGTCAGCCCGGATTGGCATGGCTGGCTGCATCACACATTTGACGAGCCACCGACAAATGCGCCGCTGACCCATAAAAGCTGGGAAAAGCCGCATCAGGCAAATCTGACGGGCTCGCCCCTTGCCTACGCCCCCACTGGATCGATGCGTCAGGCAAGTGCGGCTGACCGGCGCGATTATGAAGCTTGGAGCCCAGACAAATCCGATGGCTGAAAACACCACAGAAGTTCTCGTCGGTTCGGCTGTTCTGGCTGGTGCGGTCGGCTTTCTGATCTACGCCGCACAGATTACCGGTGGTGCGACTACCGGCGGCAGCGCAAATGAATACTGGGCCTCATTTCGCTCGGTCGAAGGTGTATCGGTGGGCACGGACGTGCGTATGTCGGGGGTCAAGGTTGGCACCGTCACCGCGCTTGATCTGAATGCCGAAACGTTTCGCGCCGATGCACGTTTCACCGTTGCATCAGACGTAAGCCTGCCCGACGACACCGCGGTTGTGGTCTCATCCGAAGGGCTGCTGGGCGGGTCGTTTGTGGAACTGCTGCCCGGGGGATCGCTATTCAACTTTGACCCTGGTGCCGAGATCAAGGATACACAAGGCTCTGTCAGCATCGTGCAATTATTGCTGCGGTTCGTCTCAGGCGGGCAGGAATGAGGTTAGCCCTCGGGCTCGCGCTGGCGTTGTCGGTGCCCGATGTTGCCGCTGCGCAGGATGCGCCGGCCGCACCGGGCGATGCCATTGCCGTCACGCCCCTTGGGGCATTGCAGCTGACGCCAAGCGCTGAAACAGCGCCGGCGGGCGGAGTGCTCAGGGCGCTCGACAAAATATCCGGCACCCTTGTCGATCTTACCATCGCGCCCGGACAATCTCAGCGTATCGGACGCCTGAGCGTCACACTGTCGGAATGCAGATACCCGACGCTCAATCCAAACGGCGACGCGTTTGCTTTTGTCACAATCACCAATGACGGCACCGCCGAGCCGGTTTTCGCCGGCTGGATGATCGCATCAAGCCCCGCGCTCAACGCACTGGATGATCCGCGTTACGATGTCTGGGCGTTACGCTGCAATATTGCAGCAGCCGACTGAGGCACCGGCAAAACGGTTATGTCCGCCGATTGCTCAACAGCGTTTTCCAGCCGGCCAAGGTATTCCTGTCGGCTGATTTCGCACCCGCCGAGTGTTTGCAAGTGCGGCGTGCCGAATTGCGTGTCAAATAGTTGAAATCCGGTCAATTTCAGGCGGTCCACCAAATAGGCCAGTGCGATCTTTGATGCGTCACGCTGGCGCGAAAACATGCTTTCACCGAAAAACGCAGCACCGATCGCGACACCGTAAACCCCGCCGATCAGCACGCCGTCCGCCCAAATTTCCTGCGAATGCGCATAACTGCGCTTAAAGAGCGCCGCATAAAGCTCAGCGATCGTGGCGTTGATCCATGTCTCTTGCCGCTCAGCGCACCCCTGCACCACGCCTGCAAATTCGGCATCAAAACTTACCTGATAATGTTCAGCACGGATTGCCCTTTTCAGGCTGCGCGACAGATGCAGCCCGTCGAGCGGCAGAACGCCCCGCCGTGACGGGTCTACCCAATGAACTTCCGGGTCGTCGGCGCTTTCGGCCATGGGGAATATCCCAGAGGCATATGCGCGCAGCAACAGACCCGGGGTAATATCCCAGTTCATCTAGTCCGACATTTCGCGGTCCAGCCATTTTTCCAGCCAGTGAATGTTGTAATCCCCGGCGTGGATGTCTTCTTCGGCAAGAAGCTGGTGAAATAGTGGAATGGTGGTGTCCACGCCGTCAACGATCAGCTCGCCCAGCGCGCGGTTAAGACGCGCCAGGCATTCCGGCCGGTCACGGCCATGCACGATCAGTTTGCCGATCAGACTGTCGTAATAGGGCGGGATGGCATAACCGTCGTAAAGCGCTGAATCCATCCGCACGCCCAATCCGCCGGGTGCGTGATATTGGGTGATCGTGCCGGGGCAGGGGGCGAAATCCGGTAGCCGTTCAGCATTGATCCGCACTTCGATTGCATGGCCGTTGACGGCCAGATCATCCTGCGTGAACGACAGCGGCAAGCCTTCGGCGACGCGGATCTGTTCGCGCACCAGATCGACACCGAATATCGCCTCGGTCACCGGGTGCTCGACCTGCAGGCGGGTGTTCATTTCAATGAAATAAAACTCGTCATCTTCAAAGAGAAACTCAATCGTGCCCGCGCCGATATAGTTGATCCCGGCGACCGCGCCGGCGCAAATCTTGCCAATGCGCGCGCGCGTATCGGCGTCGATGGCCGGTCCGGGCGCTTCCTCAAAAATCTTTTGATGACGGCGCTGCAGCGAACAATCGCGCTCGCCCAGATGAACCGCGTTGCCCTTGCCATCGCCAAACACCTGCACCTCAATATGGCGCGGCTTCTGCAGGTATTTTTCGATGTAAACCTCGTCATTGCCAAAGGCGGCTTTGGCCTCGGTGCGCGCGGTCTGAAAGGCACGCACGATTTCGGCCTCGGAACGGGCAAGTTTCATACCGCGCCCGCCACCACCGGCTGTGGCCTTGACGATCACCGGATAACCGAAGTCGCGCCCGATCTGCCTGGCCGCTTCAGCATCCGGCACGCCACCGGCCGAACCCGGCACACAGGGCACGCCAAGGTTGGCCATCGTCTCTTTGGCGGTGATCTTGTCGCCCATGATCGAAATGTGCTTCGAGGTCGGGCCGATGAAGGTGATCTCGTGTTCTTCCAGCACCTGCACAAAGGCCGCATTCTCGGACAGAAACCCATATCCGGGATGCACCGCCTGAGCGCCGGTTATTTCGCAGGCCGATATGATCGCCGGGATCGAAAGGTAGGATTGCGCCCCCGGCGGTGGCCCGATGCAGACCGCTTCATCGGCCATGCGCACATGCATCGCATCTGAATCGGCGGTCGAATGGACCGCGACCGAGCGAATGCCCATCTCGCGACAGGCGCGGATCACCCTCAGGGCAATCTCGCCGCGGTTCGCAATCAATATCTTGTCGAACATTCCCGCCCCGCTATTCGACGATCATCAGCGGTGCGCCATATTCGACCGGATCGCCGTCGGCGACCAATATTCGTTTGACCGTGCCCGAATGGGGCGCGTGGATCTGGTTTATGGTCTTCATCGCCTCGACGATCAAAAGCGTGTCCCCTTCGCTGACAATATCACCCACCCTGACAAAGGCGGGCGAACCGGGCTCGGGCTGCAGGTAAATGGTGCCGACCATCGGTGATGTCACCGCGCCGGGATGACTGGCCGGGTCACTTTCATCGGCCGCGGCGGGCGGGGTTCCTGCTGGTGGCGCGGTCGCCGCGCCCACCAGGGGGGCAGCCTGGATCTGCGTCTGGATAATTTGCTTGGCACGGCTGACGCGGACGTTGAGGCGATCCGCCTCGCCATATTCGCGTTTGACCTCCAGCTCGGTCAGATCGCTCTCGATCAACAACTCGGTCAATGCGCGAATGAACTCGACGTCCGATGCCGGGTCTTGTTTTGCCATTGGAAACTACCCTCTTCCCAGCGCCCGAAGGCATTGGGCCAGTTTCGTTTTTTCAAATCTTATACGTCAGGCGTTTCTGTGAGGGAAGCGTGTTCAGAGCGCAGGCAATTCGGCGCGCCAGATGCCGGTTCGGGTTAGCCAGCAATGGCTATTATTGGCCGCGCACGCGGGGCGGCGCAACAAGGCATATCCGCCCCGGGATTTGCCGTGACCAGTTTACGTCAGGCGAGAGTGTCCTGAACCACTGGCTTTTCGGGTGCCTCGGACGGCACCGCTGGATTGGTGTCGGCATGGCCGTGATCCGTCGCAGGCACGGATGCCTCATCAGACGCCTTCACAGGCGCTTCTGTGCGTACCTGATCTGCCGGTTTCGAAACCTGATGCGGCGCGGTCGCCCCGCTTTCATCGGCGCGCGCACGTTCGCGGGCCGCCTCCAGTCGGCGCATAACGGCCTCCAGATTGGCTTCGACCTCCAACAGGCTGGCCTCAAACGCCGGCGGCGGGTCAGTCAGGGTTTTTTTGTCAAATCGAGCTTGCCTTTCAATATCGCGCCGGCGCGGCGCGTCGGCTTGCGGCTTGCGGGCTTGATCATATTCGGTTGCGCTGCGGGATGACCCGCTATCAATAGGTTTGGCTACCGGCGGCGGCGGGGGCTGTGGGTCCGGCCGCACGGCGTTGCCCAGCCCAGACACAGGTTGGACAGACAAAAAGTCGGACATGTCGCGCGCTCCACTTCAAAGCGCCCCCACCTTCATCCGTCCAGCGTAGACGAGCGGGCGCTCCAAAGCGTTAACTTTGCCCGAAAACGGCATTCGTGGTTAATCAGACCCGTGCCTATCCGGTTGTCACCCACACCCACTACATCTAGGGTGCTCCCAGTCGCCCGAGTAAAGCTCGGCGTAAGTGGGAGCGGTGACATCGCCAGCGATTCCGAGCAGGGACCGGAAGGCGTTGAACGGGTAGAACCGCCTGTTGAAGCGGAAGGTGAACTCGTTGAGGTAGGCTTGGAGGTGCTGGTGGCTCACGCCGTGATGAATGCCACTCAGCCACGTCTTCAGGTTGGCGAAGACGAGATGAATGATCGGCAGATACTCCTCAGCGACCTGGGAGTTGCCTCGCTCGGCGACGGCGAGGTGTTTGTAGCCGCGCTTGGCGAGGCTGGTATAGCCGGACCAATCGTCGGTGATGACCGACGCACCCGAAGTAACGGCGCCCTCGACAAAGCCGCAGAGCGATTCCGCGCTGCGGTCTGGCACGACAGCGAGTCGGACACGTCCGGCGTAGCGACCGCCCTTCCGCTTATCGAGCTTGGTTCCCGGCTTGCGCTGTCGCACTTCAACGGCGCTGGCGACAAGAAGCTTGTGGTGAACGCCCCGGCCCTTGCCGCGCGTGCGGCCGCCGACCCAGGTTTCGTCGACTTCGACATGGTCGCAGGCCTCGCTGCCGATGCGGTCCTGATCCGGCCGAACCATACCAGCGCGGAGCTTGTGGAGGATCTGAAAGGCGGTTTCGTAACGGGAAAGCCCGACCTGGCGCTGGAACTGTGTGGCAGACATGCCGGGCGTCTGGCTGGCAACCAGATAGGCCGCCCAGAACCATACGCCCAGCGACGTATGGGAGCGCTCCATGACCGTCCCCGCCGTCAGCCCGGTGTCGCGGCGGCACTTTCGACAGCGCAAGACGCCGGGCCGGCTGGTGAAGCGGAACGGCTCTGCCGCCGTCTGGCAATGGGGGGCAGACGAACCCGTCACCCCACCGCGCCTTCTCCAGGTAGGCGGCACAGGCCGCGTCATCCGGGAAAAGTCGTTGAAACTCGGGAAGCGACCGCGGAAACGAAAGGTCTTCGCGCTGCGGAACATCCATCCCCGCTTCGTCCGCCTCCCGAGCCACTCGACGCCACACCCTACATATAGTGGGTGTGGGTGACAACCGGATAGGCACGATCAGACCAACCGACCCGACGTTACAGTTCAGTGCCAGCCCGGTATTCCTTGATGCGCAACATCGCGCGCGCCACCGGGGTCGTCAGGGCGCGCGGCGGCAGACGCGACGGCTGTGCCTGTGCCTCAAAGTCGCGCAGCAGGTCGCTGGCCACACCGGATGCCTTCTCGGCTGCCAGCATCCCGGCAAGCGTGCCCTTGGTCGTGCCCAGCCCGTTCTGGCAACAGGCGGCAAAAAGGCCCTCGTCAACCTCGCCAAACGCCGGGACGCTGTTTCTTGACAGGCACAAGTGCCCGCCCTAGCGATATTGCATCGTCACCTCGGCCAGCATCGGAAAGCGGGCGGCAAATGCGCGGTCATGATCACGCGCGATGCGCGCCATCCGGCCGGCCGGGACAGACATCGCCGGATCGTAGGTAAACCTATTGCGGATCAGGATGCGGCTGCCGCCGCGCCCGGCAATGCGCCGCAGGCTGGTGCCCATCGGATCGGCGGGCGTCAGCCCCCAGGTTGCATCCCCGCCAAGTGCCGCCGACTCTTCTGTCGTCAGTGCCCGCGTCATCGACGCATAGGTGTAAACATGCAGCAGCTGTCCCTCGAAATGACCGAACGACTGCGCATGGCCGTTGACCGCCAGGATCACCTTGGGGGCCGTCACCCGGCCCAGTCGGGTCTGCGCGACCCAGTCCCCTTCTCGTGTCAGCGACTGGACTGCGCTGTCTTGAAAAAGTTCGACGCCTTCAGCTGACAGACCAGCCCTGAACTCCCGCATATATTGAGCGGGCTGCAAAACAGCGGTGCCCGGCGTGAACAACCCGCCAAGATAATAGTCAGACCCGGTTAGCGCCCGCATCTGCCTTGCGTCCAGCCGTTCTGACGCCTCGCCCAATCGCGTCAGATGCACGGCATAATCATCATTGTGCTGAACGCCGGACTTCGTCGCGGCGGCGTTGATTTTGCCGCAATGCACCAGAGCGTCGCGCGCCATATCATAGGCCTGGGCAATGGCGGTGGCGAAGGTGATCGCAGCCCGATTGCCCCGTATCTGTACCAGGTCGCTGTCATGCGAACCGCCATAATCAAGGCTGGCCAGATCATGCGGCAGATCAACCATGAAACCTGAGTTACGCCCGGATGGCCCTTCGCCCAGGCGGCCCGCGTCGGGTACAACCACGCGGTCGCCGGGATGCAATTGCACAAGACGCCGCGCGGCGGACAGCCCGGCAAATCCCGCCCCGATCACCAGCCAGTCGGCGGCCTGCGCGCCTTCAAGCGGCACGGGGTCAGGTGCCCGCGGAAGCAGCGCGTTCCAGCCCGATTTGCCGGGATTGGACGGAAACCGGCGGACGATCACCGGCTCAGACATAGCGCGCGCCCAATCGGTCCTTGGCCCAAACGGCCAGATCCCAGGGATCGGAAATCGCGACATTGCTCACCGGATCAGCGGGCGCATAGGGCACCGGCCCATATTCGGGACAGATGGTCATGAACGCCCGGCCTTCGCCGCGCGCGCGCTCGATAATCCGGTCCCACCAGCCCTCAAAATGCACGCCCCAGCGCAGACCTTCGCCGATGCGCGGATCGACACATTGCGGGCGATGCAGATCGCCCACACGAGCGTGGATGTGGTCGGCGCGGCTGATCGCGATGTCCATCATCGCCGACTTGCGCGTATCAGGCACCAGCGCGATCACACCACTCTCGTCCGGCTCAGCGGCGGCAGAGGTGGTCATATCGCCCTCGCTGACCACGCAGAAATGGCTAAAATCGCGGTGATGCGCAGATCGGGTAGTTCAGTCAGAATGCGCTCGGTCGCCCAGGGTGAGTAAAGAATACATCGGCGATGGGTCTCCCAGACCACCTGAACATCGGTCATATCGCGCGCAATGTTCATCACTTCGGTGAAATAGGCGACCGTCTCTGCGGTGGTGTGATAGTCCCGCCCGCCGTGACAATTGACCAGGATCGGGTCGAATTGAAGTATGCGCGCCAGACCTTCGCGGAAAGACCCCGGGTTGGGTGCCACAAAACCACCAACGAATTTCAACTCCAAATCGGCGCGCTGCGCGGTGAAACGCGCGGGCTCCATATCAACGAAAAAACACTCGACCCCGTAAAATCCTGCATCGGCCACCAGTTGCAGACGCGTCACTGTGTCGCCCATGCCCTCCATCCCCCAGTCGGATTTGGTGATGATGATCTCCATGGCTCCCTCCTGCGTCACGCTATACTCAGCTTGGCCATCCGCCCGCCGTCGATGGTAAAGACCTGTCCGGTCGCAAGCCGGCCGCATCCGAGGCAAGCCAGTAGATCAGCTCGACGTCTGCGCCGGTCAATTTTCGATCTGTAGCCGCCACGCGCGCGCCGTCCCGCATGAGCGCTTAGACAATCACCGTGCCAATTCCACCACCTGCGCCGGTCACCAGCGCCACTTTACCACCAAATCTCATGTCTACGGTTCTGTCTGTTGCTGCGAACCAAGTATCCTGAGTGCCAATTGACGACATTCATTTTTGCGGCAAGTCCAGCTTTTCCAGAGCGGCCGACATATGCACGTGCGTACCGATCTCGAAGCCGTCGGCAAGAAAGGGCACTCGTGTCTCTATTTCGATCTCAAGACCAAGATGGCGGTAAAGTCCCACCGCCGGGTTGTCGGCCGCCACGTCGAGCGCCAGCCGTTCGCAGCCTTTTGAGCGGGCGCGTTCCACCGATCCCGAAATCAGCCTGCGCCCCAGGCCCTGGCCCCGCGCGGCCTCGCTCACGGCCAGTTCAAGGATGTAGAATGAACTGGCGCGCGGCTCGGGAAAGAGCCTGTCCATCCAATTCAAAGCCTCTCGAAGGTGCTGCCCCTCCGCCGCATTCAGCGCCGCGGTCTGTACGCGCTGCGCTGCCTCGAAGTTCGGGCCGTACTCCTCATTTGTGTGGCCAATACAAAGCCCGACGAACTCGTCCGCAGACACCGCCACAATGGCCTGCTTGTGGCAGATCAGCCCCTCTTTCAGGGGCCATTCCCGTTTGACGACTTTTTCGAAGACAGAAAGTTCGCGGAACATGAAATCCATCAGCGCCGGATCAGTCGACCAAATCAGTTCCGCGATCGGTTCTGGCGGCAGATCAGCACGGGCCGGTCCTATGGTTACGTCCAAGTCAAAACTCATTATTCAGCGCCTCGGCTGCCGGAATTTCGCGCTCACGGCGCGCGATATAGTCGCGCAGCGCCTCATCAACACCCACATCCAGCTTCGGCTCCTCATAGGCCGCCAGCAATTCGCGCGCCCGGGCCACGGCCCGCTCAGGTGTTTCAATCGAGCCTTCGGCCTGCCATTGCTCGATCGAATTGTTGTCGAACAATTCCGGCATGAAAAACGCCTGCTGGAATTTCTCCAGCGTATGGGGATGGCCCAGATAATGCCCGCCGGGGCCAACATCGCGCACCGCCGCCAGCGCCTCGTCGAAATCGTCCCATTTGATCCCCTCGGCCATCCGGTACGCCATCGCGCTTTGCTCGGCATCGACGACGAATTTGGCCAGCGAACAAGTCATCGCTGCCTCCATCCATCCGGCCATATGCCAGATGTAATTGGCCCCCGACAGCAGGACCGACATCATCGTCGTGGCACTTTCATAACCGGCTTGCGCGTCGAAAACCTTTGACCCTGCCGTCATCGTCGAGGTGCGCCAGGGCACCCGGTAATGCCGCGCCATCTGGCCGGACATGAAATTCAGCAAGCCGATCTCGGGCGTGCCCGCCATCGGCGCACCGGATTTCATCGAGATCGTCGCTAGAAAATGTCTATAGATCGCCGGACAACCGCGATTGACCACCTGGGTATAGGCCAATGCCGCCAGGGCTTCGGCGTTCAGCTGTGCCATGGTCGCGGCCGTCGAGGCCGGCGTATTGGCACCGCCCAAAACAAAAGGCGAGCACAGAATTGGCTGGTTGCGCCTGGCAAATGCGCGCATCGCCCCCAGCATGACCTCATCCCAGACCAGCGGCGAATTACCGTTACAATTGCCGGTCACCACGGGATGGGTGTCGATATAGCCCGGCCCGAACAGAATATCGCACATCGCTATGACATCCTCGGCGTTCTTGCCGCTGGTTGTCATGCCCATGAAGGTTTTGTCGGAATGTTTCATCGACGAATAGGTGATGCGCAGATGGCGCTGGCTGATCGGATGGTCGTAAGGCTCGACGATGTGATGCGCGACCGAATGAATGACCGGGCTCATGTGGCTGAGCTTGTGCACGTCGGCCAGATCGGCCAGCGTCGGATTGCGGCGCACGCCGTCGAGGTCTTCGATAAATGGCGGCCCGGTCATCGGCACGAAAATCCCGTGCTCGCGGCCAAAGGGCAAGTTATTGGCCGGGTTGCGGGCGTAATAGGTGAATGTTTCGGGGATCGTCGCGATCAGCTCGCGCACATGTCCACGGTCCAGATGCACGCGGCTGCCATCGCGTATGTTAGCACCCGCCGCTTGCCAGTCGGCAATGGCTTGCGGGTCGCGAAAAATCACCCCAACATCTTCCAGAATGGCCATCGAGGCCGCGTCGATGCGTTCGATCTGCGCGGCGTCCATCGGTTCGACCGGCGGCAGCGCGTTTTTCAGCGCTGGCAGCATCGTCGTGTCGATCTTGGCGCGGTCAGACTGGCGGGCGCGGCGCCCGCGCCGCTCTGTGCCGACCGCCTGAACGCTCATCCGACGTTATCTCCGTCCGCCGGATCGGTCAGGTCGATCCAGATGGTTTTCAGCTCGGTATATTGATCATGCGCTGCCAGCCCGTTGTCGCGCCCGCCAAAGCCCGATTGTTTGTAGCCGCCGAACGGCGTGGTGATGTCGCCCTCGCCATAGCAATTCACTGTGACCGTTCCGGCGCGAATATCGCGCGCGGCGCGGATGGCCTGGCGGATGTTGGACGTAAATACCGACGCGGTCAGCCCGTAATCGGTGTCATTGGCAAGCTGGATGGCTTCGTCATAGCTGTCCACTTCGATGACCCCGAGGATCGGGCCGAATATCTCCTCGCGTGCTTTCGGATCGTCCTTGTCAAGCTCGTAAACCGTCGGTCGGACATAGGGCTTGTCTGCCTCTCCGCCAGACAGAGCTTCTCCGCTCAAATAACTGGTAACTTTAGCAAAATGCTCGTCATCGATCAGCGCACCTATGCGGTTCGACGGATCCAGAGGGTCACCGGTTTTCCAATCCCGCATCCGCGCAATTATGCGTTCAATCAGCGCACTCTTGAGCGTCCGATGCACGATCAGCCGCGAGTTTGCAGAGCAATTCTCGCCCATGTTCCAAAACGCTGCAGTGACCACCTGCTCGGCCACATGGTCGAGATTTTCGGCATCTTCCAGCACCACAGCCGGGTTCTTGCCGCCGCATTCCAGCACCACTTTCTTGAGGTTGCTGTCGGCAGAATAGCGCAGAAACCGCCGCCCGGTTTCGGTCGAGCCGGTAAAGCTCACCATGTCAACGCCCATGTGGCGCCCAAGTGGTTCACCCACCGACGGGCCGTCACCCGGCAAGACCTGCAGCACCCCACTCGGCAGGCCCGCCTCCATCGCCAATTCGGCCACCCTGAGCGCTGTCAGGCTGGTCTGCTCGGCCGGTTTGACGATCACCGAACACCCGGCCGCCAGCGCCGGGCCGATCTTCCAGGCCATCATCAGAAGTGGGAAGTTCCAGGGCAACACGGCGGCGACCACGCCGATCGGTTCGCGCACAATCATCGCGGCCGTATCATCGCCAGCGGGTACGGTTGATCCGTAAATTTTATCAACGGCTTCCGCGTGCCACTTAATGCAATTAATCGTCTCTGGAATGTCAATCTCTTCGCAATCGCGGATCGGCTTGCCGCTGTCGAGCGACTCCATCACCGCCAGTTCGCGGGCGTTTCGGGTGATGAGTTTGCACAGGCGGATCAAAACCTCCTTGCGCGCCGAAGGGTGGCGTTTGGCCCAGTGGCCCTGATCGAAAGCTTCGTGGGCTTCGGCCACCGCCAGATCGACATCCTGGCCATTGCACGCCGCAATCGTCGCGATCACCGCGCCTGTGGCGGGGTTCACACTTGGCAGTCTGGCACCACGCCCGGCGCCGAAACTTGCCGTCGATAAAGGCCGTCGTGGGTGGGTTCAGCGCCGCGGCAATGGCGCCGTATTCGGCGCGGGTCAGAAGGTCGGTCACGTTGTCGTCCTCGTGGCTGCGCGTCCCGGACCTGATCCGGGACCTCGTCGTGTCAGTGGCAGAGGTCCCGGCGCAGGGGCCGGGACGCGGCGTCGGTATCTCCTGGCCCGTCCTCAATCGCGGCGATCGCCGCATCCATCGTTCGGATCACCTCTGCCAACACGCGCTTGTCATCTTTATTTAACGGTTGCAGTGGCTTGCGTGGCGGTCCTGCATCAATTTCGCGCAGCGTCATCCCGAATTTCACGCATTGGATGAACTTGCCGCCTTGCTCCAGCACCCGCAAGAGCGGCAAAAGTGCGACATGATCGCGCGCCCCTTGGTGAAATCGCCCTCGACCACGCAGGCCCGGTAAAGCGCGATATGGGCTTCGGGCGCAAGGTTAGAGCCTGCACAAACCCAGCTGCGCGCCCCCCAGGCGAAAAACTCCAGCGCCTGATCATCCATCCCGCAAGACAGCTGAATATGCGGATAGTCGCGCGCCAGCATGTGCAGCCGGTTGGGATCGCCTGAACTTTCCTTGATCGCGCAAAAATTGGGCGACCAACCCAGCCGGTCCAGGCATTCCTCGTCCATATTCACGCTCATTCTGCCGGGGTAATTGTAGAGCATCACCGGCAGGTTCGCCGCCCGGTCAATCGCAAGCGCATGCAGAGCGATCTCTCGCCCTGTCGGGGTGGCGTAAGGCGGGGTTGCGACCAGCAGAGCGTCAGCACCCGCTGCCAACGCCGGTTTTGCAAATTCGACTGAATCCTCCGTCCGGATCGCGCCGGTGCCCACAATCATCGGCAGACGCCCCGCAATCAGCTCTTTGGCCAGGCCCATCATCTCGACACGCTCATCGGCTGTCTGGGCGTAATATTCACCCGTTGTCCCGGCGACAATAATGCCGTGCACGCCCGCGCGGATCAGCTTTTCGATGATCGCGCCCAAAGCGTCGCGGTTCAGGCTGAAATCGCCGTGATAGGGTGTCATACCAACGGTCATTGATCAGAACCCATGCGCCCATTTGCGCATGCCGAGGGACATGATCTTCCATGGTTGGTCGATGAGGTTGTTCCAGGCGTGGCAGCACAGCGCGACGATGTCTTCGTAGGATTTGAAGATCCGGTTCGACAACCAGTTGTCGCGCATGAATTGCCAGACATTCTCCACCGGGTTCAACTCGGGCGATCGTGGCGGCAGCGCCAGGACGGTGATGTTGTCGGGGATCGCCAGCTTGGGCGTCAAGTGCCAACCGGCCTGATCGCCGATCAGCACCGCATGGGTGCCGGGATCGACGGCGGCACTGATCTCGATGAGGTGCGCCGCCATGGCGTCGGTGTCGCACCAGGGCATGACCAGCCCGGCGCCTTTCCCCTTCGCGGGACAGATCGCGCCGAAGATATAGGCCCATTCGGTGCGCTGGTCGCGGGGCGCCCGCGGGCGCGTGCCACGTCTGGCCCATCGGCGTGTGAGCTTATTCTTCTGGCCGATGCGGGCTTCATCTTGCCACCACAGCTCTATCTCGACGCCTTTCGGGAGCCTCGCCCGGATCTTCGCCAGTTCGCGGGGAAGTTTTTTTTAAAAGCCTCGACGGCCAGCTCGTTTTGCGCGTAGTGGCGCGGCCGCGCCGAGATCTTGGCGAAGCCGAGCGCCTTCAACTCGCGCCCGACCGTGGTCTCGTCGAGCGAGATGGCGAACGTCTCCAAGAGCCACCGCGCCAGGTCCTTGCGCCGCCAGCGCACGACGCCGTCCACCGCCGGGACCGGGCCGGCCTCAACAACCTCCGCCAGTGCGCGGCGGTGATCGGCGTTGAGCTTCGAGGGTGCGCCCGGTGACTTCCCATCGACCAGCCCGTCCGGTCCGCGGGCGTTGAAGCGCAGCACCCAGTCGCGAATGATCTGCAGACCGACGCCGCCGATCCGCGACGCATCCGTCCTGCTGCCACCATCGTAGACCTCGGCCAACGCCAGCAGACGACGGCTCTGGGTCGCGTCCCTGGTCCTCTTCGCGAGGCACCGCAGTGAGACGCTGTCAAAATCGT
This sequence comes from Paracoccaceae bacterium, assembly GCA_965216135.1. Taxonomy (GTDB): domain Bacteria; phylum Pseudomonadota; class Alphaproteobacteria; order Rhodobacterales; family Rhodobacteraceae; genus CBDCFL01. Next base: position 24,378 of record CBDCFL010000019.1, on the reverse strand, counting down.
TCCGTAAGTCGATAGGCGCTGCCATGGCGAACCTCATTGGTTCACCACATTGAGTCAGAGATCGGACCGCTTGGGAATCCCCAACGTGAGTCAGGCATTCCGCTCGGTGGTATCACAACCGGCGTATAGATGCCTTCGAAAGGCATCAGGTGCGTGTCGCCGGAATATCTCGTCGGTTGGCCCATTTCCCCCCACGTGAAAGCGTCCACCTTACGATTGCTGTTCTGAAAACGTCAGGTCAATCGTAAATCCGCGCAGCGCAACCGCGCGCTCAGTTCAGCCGCACCACTTTTCCCGGGTTCAGTATGTTCTTTGGGTCTAGCGCGCGCTTGATCTCGCTCATCACCTGCCACGCGGGCCCGTGTTCGGCCTCCATGAAATCCAGCTTGCCGTAACCGACCCCGTGTTCACCGCTCATCGTGCCGCCGGCCTCAAGCGATCGTGCGATCATTCGGCCCGATACCGCCTTGGCGCGGCCAACCTCGTCGCCATCGTCCGTGTCGATCAGCAGGATCGCGTGGAAATTGCCATCCCCGACATGGCCAAAGATCGGTCCCATCAGGCCCGATTGCCTGATGTCTTCGGCCGTTTCGTCGACCACCTCGGCCAGGTTGGATATCGGCACGCAAATATCGGTGACGATTGCCCTGGCACCGGGGCGAAGTTGTAGGCAGGCGTAATAGGCATCGTGGCGCAGCTTCCAGAGCGCGTTGCGCTCCTCGGCCTTGTCGGCCCATCTGAAATGCCTCCCGCCGTGATCGGCGGCAATCTCGCCAAACCGGGCCGCATTCTCGGCCACCTGCGCCGGGGCCCCGTGAAATTCCAGCATCAGATGCGGCAACAGCGGCATATCCGCCCTGGCGTAGCTGTTAAAGGCCCGCGCGGTCAGCGCATCGACAAATTCGATACGCGCGACCGGGATGCCATAATGAACCGTGTCAATAACCGCAGCGACGGCCTGGTGCATCCCGTCAAAGGCGCAAATCGCCGCCGAAACCGCCTCTGGCTGGCCATAAAGGCGCAGGCCAATCTCGCACATCAGCGCCAGCGTGCCCTCCGAGCCGACCAGCAGCGCCGTCAGATCATAACCGGCAGAAGATTTGCGCGCCAGGCTGCCGGTCGAGATGATGCGGCCATCGGCGAGCACCGATTTCGTGGCAATCACATTGTCGCGCATGGTCCCGTATCTGACCGCGGTGGTGCCGCTGGCGCGCGTCGCGGCCATGCCGCCGATGGTGGCATTGGCACCGGGATCGATCGGAAAGAACAGGCCTGTGTCGCGCAGCGCGTCGTTCAGAGCCACGCGCGTCACACCGGGCTGAACAGTGGCGCTCATATCTTCTGGGCGGATGTCCAGAACCTTGTCCATCTTGGTGAAATCGACAACCAAACCGCCGCGGATCGCTTGACCATGGCCTTCCAGCGAGGTTCCGGCTCCCCAGGCGACAACCGGGCATCCCACGTCAGCGCACATCCTTACGATATCGGCCACTTCCGAGGTGCTGCGCGGATAGGCCACAGCGTCGGGCGGCGCGGGCGCAAAGTAGCTCTCTGAACCCCCATGCGCAGCCAGTTCCGCCGTCGAGCGCGTTAATCTCGGGCCAAGCAAACTGGCTAGGCGCTCGAAAGCACTGTCATAGCTCATGGTCGCGGCCTTTCCTAATCTTGCGAACAAAGTTAAGCCATTGCGCATCGCGTTGAAAGCCAAGAGCCGCCGAGGCAACATGCGCCTCACATGAAACCGCCCCCTAAATCGACCGGCCAGACGCACAGCCGCAGCCACCCACCGTCGCTGGCTGATATGTGGGCCGTGTTGGTGGCGCGCGGACCCAACAAGGTGCAGTTCTGGTTTCTTGCGCTGGTCATCGGGGTCGCCGCCGGGTTCGCCGCATTGCTGTTCCGCAAGGCGGTTTTCGCCCTGCAGGGCTGGGTCTATGGAACCGAAGATCCCTCGCGCCTGCATACATTCGCCGATCTGCCGTGGTATTGGGTGCTTGTGATCCCGGTTGTCGGCGGTGCGGCTGTCGGCCTGATCCTGCACCACTTTACGCCCGACGGACGGGTGCGTTCGGTGGCCGATGTGATCGAGGGGTCAGCCCTTGCTGATGGCCGGGTGGAACGCAAAGCCGGGGTCGCCTCGGCCCTTGCCTCGCTGATCACCCTGTCAACGGGTGGTTCGACCGGGCGCGAAGGGCCGGTCGTTCATATGGCGGCGGTCATGTCCAGTTGGGTATCGGAACGCATCCACGCCAACGGCATCACCGGGCGCGATCTGTTGGGCTGCGCTGTTGCCGCGGCGGTTTCGGCCAGCTTTAACGCCCCCATCGCCGGCACCATCTTTGCCCTTGAGGTCGTGCTGCGCCATTTCGCGGTGCATGCCTTTGCCCCGATTGTCATTGCTTCGGTCGCAGGCACGGTCATCAGCCGCCTGGAATTTGGCAATGTCACCGAGTTCATGCTGCCGGTCGGCAATACGCTGGAGTTTTACATCGAATTGCCCGCCTTTCTGATCCTCGGCCTGATGTGCGGCGTGGTCGCAACTTTGATGATGAAGGCGATATTCTGGGCCGATGACATCGGCACCGCCGTGCAGGCGCGAACCGGCCTGCCGCGTTATCTGCGCCCGGCTGTGGCCGGGCTGATGCTGGGCGCGATGGCGATCTGGTTTCCCCATATCATCGGTGTCGGCTATGAAACCACCTCAGCCGCGCTGACCGGCGAGTTGCTTTTGTGGGAAGCTATCGTCTTTGCCGCGCTCAAGGCCGGGGCTGTCGCAATAACCATGGCGGGCCGGATGGGCGGCGGGGTGTTTTCACCGTCGCTGATGCTGGGCGCGATGACCGGACTGGCTTTCGGGCTGATCGCAACGCCGATATTCCCCGAAGTCTCAGGCTCCGAGACGCTGTATGCACTGGCGGGCATGGGCGCGGTCGCGGCGGCGGTTCTGGGGGCGCCGATTTCAACGACGCTGATCGTCTTTGAGTTGACCGGCGACTGGCAAACCGGGATTGCGGTGATGGTGGCGGTGTCAATGTCCACCGCACTTGCCAGCTGGCTGGTGGACCGTTCGTTTTTCCTGACGCAATTGGAACGGCGCGGCGTGCGGCTAGCGGCGGGTCCGCAGGTCTATCTGCAAACGGTTCTGACCTGCGCCACTGCGATGAAAGATACCGAACATCCCGATTGCCCGGATCGTGGCCTTTGCGACGATTTGATCACGCGCGGGATCTGGCTGCGCGAAGGGGCAACACTGCAAACCGCTTTGGCCACATTTGCAGCGGCAGGGCGCGATGTTACGTTTATTCCCGTGCTGAGTTGTGCCCCCGATGAGGGCGGGGATTTATGCGGCGTTGTCTATCATGTGGACGCACTTGCTGCATACAGCCGCGCCCTCGCCGAAACCGCCGCCGAGGAACACTCGTAGAGTAAAATCGCGTGTGTTCAGAGTTTTTCCACGGTCACCCGTTCGCCGCCAAAGGCGATGTGATCCCTGATCGCGGCCACATCGTCCTTGGGTGTTTCATAAGACCAGCCGGCGTTTTCGATCAGACCGGATTTGGGGCAATCGAGAAATAGCTGGCTTGTCCCTTCCACGGACACTGGCTGGTGTGTTCGGTTTTTTCCAGGAACGCCATGGCCAGATCATCGCGGGGAAAATAGATTACGGGTGGATAATCGCCTTCGCTGAGTTCCAGCGCGTTCGTCGATTCTCCCAGAACCGCCCCGCCGGCGCGCACCACCCATGTGCCCGGCGCTTGTCGGATCTTGATGTGGTCGGACATGTCTGCTCCCTGTCTCGGTGATAACCGATATGGGGAGGGGGACATCAGATGTCAAAGCGGCTGAGTGGCCTGCTTCAGCCATTTCAGCACCGCACCACTCACCAGCGGCGAATTTTTGTCCCTCACTTGCGCATGATATGCGTCAAGCCACTCTCGCTCGGCAAATGTCAGCATCTCCGGCAAGATAAGTCGCTTGTCGATCGGCACAAAGGTAAGGGTCTCAAAGTCCAGCATCTCACGACTGTCGCCACCCTCGATTGGCCTCGCCTCGCGCACGACGATCAGGTTTTCGATGCGTATGCCGAACTGCCCCTCGCGGTAATAGCCCGGCTCATTGGACAGGATCATGCTAGGCTCCAGCGGTGCCTCGGACAGGCGAGAAATTCGCTGCGGGCCTTCATGGACGCTCAGGTAAGACCCGACCCCGTGGCCGGTGCCGTGGTCATAATCCTGCCCGGCTAGCCACAACGGATAACGCGCCAGCGCGTCCAGATCGCGCCCCGCCAGCCCGCGGGGAAATCGCGCCCGGCTGATCGCAATCATGCCCTGCAGCACGCGGGTAAAGGCGGCTTTTTCCTCGTCGCCAGCCGGCCCGGTGGCAATGGTGCGGGTAATGTCGGTGGTGCCGTCGCGATACTGCCCGCCGCTGTCGACCAAGAGCAGTTCGCCCGGAACCACGGGGCGGTTTGATGCATCCGTAACCCGGTAATGGGGCAGGGCGGCATTGGGCCCACTGGCGGAAATGGTGTCAAAACTTATGTCCATCAGCGCATTGCTTTCACGCCGGATCGCCTCCAGTTGTTCGGCCACGCCGATCTCCGTCAGCGTCCCGCCGGGGCCCGCCTCATCCAGCCATGCCAGGAACTTGACCATCGCCACGGCGTCGCGGCTCTGCGCCGCGCGTGCACCGTCCAGCTCGACCGCATTCTTGCGCGCCTTGGGCAATTGGCAGGGGTCGTCGGCCCAAGCCAGATCGACGCCCGCCGCATCCAGCGCCAGCTTCACTGCATAGGGTGCCGACGCCTTGGCCACCCGAACCGGACCGGTCAGCCGGGCCAGGGCCTGCTCGAATTCGCCGATCGGCGTGATGGTGGTCTCAGGGCCCGGATCGAGACCGTCAAATTTCGCCGGATCAACAAACAACGACACGCGGCCGTTATCATGCAGGATCGCAAAAGCCTGCACGATCGGTACGCGCGGTATATCGCTGCCGCGAATGTTCAGCAGCCACGAGATTGAATCGGGCAGGGTCAGCACCGCCGCAGTATGCCCGGCCCGGCGCAACTCCGCGGCGAGCCGGGTGCGCTTGTCGGCGGAACTTTCACCGGCAAATTCAAGCGGATGATCGATGACCTTGCCCGAAGGGGCGGCAGGGCGTTCCGACCAGATTGCATCAACCAGATTGTCGCAGGCAACCAAAGAAATCCCTTTCGGGCCCAGCACCTTTTCCAGCTCTTCCACCTCGCGCGCCGTATCCAGCCACGCGTCAAACCCGACTTTCATGCCGTTTGTCAGCCGCTCGCCCAGCCAGGCACCCAGCTTCACTTCGGGCCAGTCAACCGGCGTGTAGACGTTCGCATCAACCTGCGCGCGCACCTGAACCCGGTACCGGCCATCGACGAAAACGCCCGCCTCTTCGCAAATCACTGCACAAAACCCGGCCGAGCCGGTAAACCCGGTCATCCAGGCCAGCCGCGCATCGCAAGGCGCTACATATTCGCCCTGATACGCATCCGCACGCGGCACGATGAACGCGTCCAGACCACGCGCGGACATCTGGTCGCGCAACGCCGCCAGCCTCGGCGGGCCTTCTCCGGTTTGCGAGATATGCTCGAATGACTGGAACATGATTTTCACTCCTGGCGCGTCGCTCAACTCAAGTCCATATGGTGAGGGCGAGCAAGCCGGAAGCGCAGGTTCCTGTTGACTTATCGCCGTCTCCTGGAAATTTTCACCGGAAAACCGGAAAACCGGAAAACCGGAAAACCGGAAAACCGGAAAACCGGAAAACCGGAAAACCGGAAAACCGGAAAACCGGAAAACCGGAAAACCGGAAAACCGGAAAACCGGAAAACCGGAAAACCGGAAAACCGGAAAACCGGAAAACCGGAAAACCGGAAAACCGGAAAACCGGAAAACCGGAAAACCGGAAAAGTCTAGGATTTCAGTGCGCTGAAGCCCTATCCAATCATCTTGCCACCGAATTATTCAAGCCTGACCACGCCGGGATTAAGCTTCCATAAACCAATATCTGCGCAGATTCGTTCAGCAAACAAACAGACGAACTTATACCAACGGCATCAATTTCTGACTCTGTGGGGATTCCCAAATCGGTTTTGATCTGATTCAAGGTTGGCAAAGGAGGATCGCCATGCCAGCCAGTGTTCCGCTTCGTCGCGACTTTGATGCCCGCCACCTTCGTAAACTCGCCAGCCGTTGCAAGGATGCCCGGCAGAGCCGCCGTCTGTTGTCTCTTGCGGCGGTCTACGATGGCATGCGCCGTGGAGAGGCCGCAAGGATCGGTGGGATGGATCGCCAAACCCTGCGGGACTGGGTTCACCGGTTCAACGAAGAGGGACCGGATGGCCTCACCAACCGCAAGGGCGCGGGCCGGACGCGCTACCTGAGCGATGTCCAGATGAAAGAACTTGGCGAGATTGTCGAGACCGGCCCCGATCCGGCGGTGGACGGGGTTGTCCGCTGGCGGCGGATCGACCTGAAGCGGGTGATCGAGGCGCGCTTTGGCGTCATCTATTCCGAGCGCGGGATATCCAGACTGCTTGGCGAACTGGGCTTTGCCCATATCAGCGCCCGCCCGCAGCATCCCAGGCAGGATAAGCGGATCATCGAGGCGTTTAAAAAAAACTTCGCCGACACGCTCCAGGTGCATATAGCTGACCTGCCAGCGGGAACGCCGGTGGAGATCTGGTTCCAGGACGAAGCACGCCTTGGCCAGAAGAATGGCCTGACGCGCCTGTGGGCGAGAAAGGGCACGCGCCCCCGCCAGCCGGCCGATCAGCGCTATCACAACGCCTATCTGTTCGGCGCCATCTGTCCGGCTCACGGCAAGGGGGCGGCGCTCATGCTGCCTTGGGCGGACGCGCAAGCCATGCAGATGCATCTCGACGAGATCAGCCGCCACGTCGCCCGAAAGGCCCATGCGGTTGTGCTGATGGATCGGGCCGGATGGCACACCACCGGCAAACTCAAAGTCCCGAAGAACCTCACCATCATCCTGCTGCCATCGCGCGCTCCGGAACTGAACCCGGTGGAAAATATCTGGCAGTACTTGCGCGCCAATTGGCTCTCCAACCGCGTGTTCGAAGACTACAATGCCATCGTCGATGCTGGATGCGAAGCTTGGAACAAGCTCATCGCACAGCCCGAAACCATCACATCAATCGGAATGCGAAAATGGGCCCATATCGGTCAATGTTAAATGCCGCTGGTATTATGCCCCAAACTGATCAGGATGCAATCGCCCGCTGTTTCAAGGGTCTTTCCCATCCCCGCCGCGTGCGGATATTCCAGTTGCTTGCTAAGGCCGGGGGCCGACGCATGACCTATCAGGAATTACAGGCTATTGTTGGCATCGCAGATTCGTCACTTGTCCATCACCTGCGGGAAATGGAAAGGCTTGGGCTTATCCGCCGGTGCCGGCGCGGTGTGTTTGCACAATACTGGATGACGCCGGATCTTTTTCTAAAGCATGTGGCCGAAGCTTGTAAGATGGTTGACAACCGGGTGACGATGAATGCTCTGGCCGCCTGATCCGGCGCAGTGACCCTAAAACCCTGTTGCCTTTTTCATCCCCATCATCCGCGCCCTTGCCCGCGGATCATTGTCAAACAGCCCGGCCAGCTGTTCAGTCATCGCCCCGGCCAGCTGTTCAACATCCGTAATCGTCACCGCGCGCTCATAATAGCGCGTCACGTCGTGGCCGATGCCGATCGCGATCAGCTCGACCGCGCGGCGTTTTTCCACCATCGCGATCACGTTGCGCAGGTGTTTTTCCAGATAATTGGCGGGGTTAATGGACAAAGTTGAATCATCCACCGGCGCCCCGTCGGAAATCACCATCAGGATCTTGCGCGCCTCGTTGCGGCAGACCGTGCGCCGGTGCGCCCACTCCAGCGCCTCGCCATCGATGTTTTCTTTCAGCAAGCCCTCTTTCATCATCAGGCCCAGATGTTCGCGCGTCCGCCGCCACGGCGTATCGGCGGATTTATAGATGATGTGGCGCAGATCGTTCAGCCGTCCGGGCTGCTGTTCGCGCCCTTCGCTCAGCCAGCGCTCGCGCGCCTGCCCGCCTTTCCAGGCCCGCGTGGTAAAGCCGAGGATTTCCACCTTGACCTGACAGCGTTCCAGGGTGCGGGCCAGAACATCGGCGCAGATCGCCGCGATTGAGATCGGGCGACCGCGCATCGAGCCGGAATTGTCCAGCAACAGCGTCACCACCGTGTCGCGAAACTCGGTGTCTTTCTCGACCTTGAACGACAACGGCGTGGTCGGGTTGGCCACCACTCGGGCCAGCCTCCCGGCGTCCAAAATGCCTTCTTCGCGGTCAAATTCCCAACTGCGGTTCTGCTGGGCCTGCAACCGCCTTTGCAATTTATTGGCCAGCCGCGAAACCGCGCCTTTCAGCGGTTCCAGCTGCTGATCCAGATAGGCGCGCAGGCGTTCCAGCTCGGCCGGTTCGGCCAGGTCTTCTGCAGCAATTTCTTCATCGAAGTCAATCAGATACACCTGATAGTTCGGGTCGGCATCGGAATGCGGGGCAGGCGGCGGCGGTTCCATCGGCGCCTCGCCTTCGGGCATCTGCGCCTGGTCGGCATCGTCCTGATCGGCCAGCTCGTCCATCGACACCTGCGCCTCGGCGGCGTCCATGCTGTCGTCTTGGGATTGCTCCGGGTCGGCCTCGGCGTCACCGGGGTCGTCCTGATCGTCCTCGCCGCTCTGATCCTGGTCGTCTTCGCCGTCGTCAGCGGCGTCATTTTCGGCCTCGTCGTCGCGGGCATCGGGATCATCACCCAGCTGATCGCCATAGCCGAAATCAGCGATGACCTGGCGGGCAAAACGCGCAAATTCGGCCTGATCGGCCAATACATCACCAAGGTTTTCGAAGGTCTCGCTTGCCTGGTCCTCCATGAACCCGCGCCACAGCTCCATGACGTTGGCCGCCCCCCCCGGCAGGTCGCGCCCGGTCGCCAGATGGCGCACCAGATAGCCCGCCGCCGCCGCCAGTGGTGCGTCGCTGGCCTGGCGGATTTGCTCATAGCCCTTGCGTTCGGCCTCATGTCCGATTTTGGCGTCGATATTGCCTACGGTGCCGGGCATCGAGCGCGCGCGCACCACCTGGCAGCGGGCTTCTTCCATCGCCTGATAGATGTCGCGCGCCAGCTGCCCCTCGGGCGCATAACGCGCGCCTGTTGCGGGGTCGTGGTGCTTCTTTTGCAGCGCCAGCGCGTCCGCCGTGCCGCGCGCCAACAGCACCTCTGATTTTGCCAACCTGCGGCTGACCTGCGGCAGACGGATCGTATCCGCGCTCATCCCCGGGGGATCAACCGAAAAGCTGACGGTCAACTCGGGATCGTCGGCCATGACTTTCGTTGCCTCGGCCAGGGCTTTCTTGAACGGGTCAGCAGGGTTGTCGTTTTGCTTCATACCAGCGATAAACCATTTGCGCAGGCCCCGTGCAAGATCGGGCAAACCGGTGCCGGGGGGAAATCAAGGCTGGCCAAATCCGGGAAACCAACGATCGATGGTGTCTGGCCCAAGGGTCAGGTGGCGCGGAAATGGGCCAAAACCGATGTGATGGTGACCGATTTTGCCGATCACGCCGATTATTCCGTCACATTGCTCGAAACGGTTTTGTCACGCGGTGCAGATCGCAAACTTTCACATCATTTTGACGACGCCACCGGGTTCAATGCGGTCAAGGTCTATGACATCGAAACCTGGAACACGCCCGAGGCCCGGCTGATCAACGCCCGCGCGCTGGCGTTTTTTCGCAAATTCGTCAACACCAGCGGCTATCTGGATGCGAGCTGGGCCAGCATTTATGTGCGCGGAAATTTTGTCCTGCCGCACAGCCATATCGGCAACGCCGCCAGCGTGCTGTACATGCTCGAGCCGGGTGAAACACTGGCCACCAATGACGGCCAGTTCATGTTCGCCGACCCGCGCATGGAACCCTGCTGCCGCCAGCAAAAGGGCTTCATGTCCACACCGTCGGCCCCAAGATCGTGGCTGGCACCATGGTGCTGTTCCCCGCGATGGCGGTGCACATGGTGATGCCTTATCTGGGTGAGAAACCCCGCGTCACTCTGTCGTGGGACATCAAGCTGCAAAAGTCGTCGAAATCAGCGGTGCCGGAGATCATGACGCGGCCGAAGGCAAATCGTTAAATCACATTGCCAACTAATGCGGCTTGCTTTGGATCTGGGTCAGGCGCGCATTCGCTCCACGCCGGCGCGGCCCAAACCCGGAACAAGCACGACACACGCCGCCGGACAGCGCGGTTCGCGGGAGCGGGACTTCGGCGCAGCGTGGGGATCCCGGATCAGTTCCCTGACGGGTGCGGGTGTGAGGTATTTGGCCATGCCCGGCAACAGCCGCGTAGCGGCCCGGGCAGCGCCCGACCGCCCGGGTGGTCGGGCGCGTCGTCACCACCTGCACACCCGAACAAAAGGAAGGCGTGGCGTCACCATAAAGCGCAGACCGTCACCGTCAGACGCGCCCGCCCCGGTCTGGCGCTGCCCTAATGTGGCGCGTGACGTTCCAAGAGGTATGGCGCGCTGCGATGCGAGTGGACCCGCGCCCGGGACGAGATGTGAGCCAGATCATGAGCAAACTGCATTAGGCGCTATAAATTCTTCTATTGTGCAATGTCACGCGCCTGCGCCCATTTCACCCCGCCGCACTCGCCGCGCTCTCCGGCAGTTCCTCGTCAAAACAGCGCTGGTAAAACTCCGCCACGGTTTGGCGCTCCAGCTCGTCGCATTTGTTTAAGAATGTCAGGCGGAACGCATATCCGATCGACCGGAAGATCGTCGCATTCTGGGCCCAGTTGATCACCGTTCGCGGCGACATCACCGTAGACAAGTCACCGTTCATGAACGCCGTCCGCGTCAGATCGGCCACGGTCACCATCTGGGCGATCGTCTTGCGCCCCTTCTCGGTGTTGTAGGTCGGGTTCTTGGACAACACGATCATGGTCTCGGCGTCGTGGGAAAGGTAGTTCAGCGTCGCCACCATTGACCAGCGGTCCATCTGCGCCTGGTTGATCTGCTGCACCCCGTGATAAAGGCCCGTCGTATCGCCCAGCCCGACGGTGTTGGACGTCGCAAACAGCCGGAAGTTTGGATGCGGCGTGATGATCTCGTTCTGATCCAAGAGCGTCAGCTTGCCGTCATGTTCCAGCACCCGTTGAATGACGAACATCACATCGGGACGCCCGGCGTCATATTCATCAAACACCAGCGCTGTCGCATTACGCAGGGCCCAGGGCAGGATGCCCTCATGAAACTCGGTCACCTGCTTGCCGTCGCGCAGCGTAATCGCGTCCTTGCCGATGAGGTCGATGCGGCTGATGTGGCTGTCCAGATTGACCCGCACGCAGGGCCAGTTCAGCCGCGCCGCGACCTGTTCGATATGGGTCGATTTGCCGGTGCCGTGATAGCCCTGGATGATCAGGCGGCGGTTGTGCGAAAACCCGGCCAGGATCGCCAGCGTCGTATCCGGGTCGAACTTGTAGGTCGCGTCAAACAGCGGCACCCGGTCCGAACTTTCGCCAAATCCCTTGACCACCAAATCGGTGTCGATGCCAAAGGTTTCGCGCACCGAGATTTCTTCGGTGGGTTTGTGGGTCGTGTCCATCGTGCCGTCTGCCATGATCGTCTTTCGATGTTTGCCTAATGGCACATTGGCCGGGGTCAAATCCGTGCCTCTATTGAGCGATAATAGGGGTAAGGTCAACGCAAGGTGCGTTGGCAATTTATCGCGGCTGTTCGGCGCGCTTGGGGGCAGATCAAAGATCGATTGCCCGCCGGATCGGCCTGCAGCCGCAAACCCCGTGGCTGCCACCGCTAACAGGACAATTTGCCGAAACCTAGGCCGGATTGCGCAAATGTTGCCGGAAAATCCGCCTCTGTCACATTTCTGAACTCTGTTCACGATCGGCTGAGTGCCATATCGCGGATGTCCGATCGCAGTTATCTAAGTGCGCGACAGACCCGAAATGTCAGGAGCACATGGATGAAACGGCGCGATTTTTTGCAGACCAGTGCGGCCACTGCGGCTGTCATGGCTCTGCCCGGCACGCTCGGCGCACAGGAGTCATTTGAAATTACCCGCAGCGATAGCGAATGGCAGGCCATGCTGACCAAGGCGCAGTTCAAAGTCATGCGCCGCGACGGCACCGAACGCGCCGGCTCCAGCCCGCTCGACAAGCTCTGGGCCGAGGGCACCTATCATTGCCGGGGTTGCGATCTGGCGGTCTATGCCTCGGACCACAAATTCGACAGCCGCACCGGCTGGCCCAGCTTCTGGCAATCCCTGCCGGACGCCGTCAGAACCAAAGACGACCGCTTCCTGCTCCGGGTGCGCACCGAGGTGCACTGCCGCCGCTGCGGCAGCCATTTCGGCCATATCTTCAACGACGGCCCGGCACCCACCGGCAAACGCCACTGCCTGAACGGGGTGAGTTTGGTGTTTACGGCGGCGTAATCATCTGCGCCGCGCTTTCGGCCTATGCGAGAATCCCGGCCTTGACCAAGCCTTCGCTGAACGGCGTTCTGTCAGCATCATTTTTGAACGGCAGCCGGGCCAGATGTTCTCCCTGCGAATAATCCGGGTTGATCTGCATCAGCTCGTCCCAAACCTTGCGCGCCTCAACCGCCTCGCCGATCTGACCCAGCGCCGAGGCCAGGAACGACCGCCCCAGATCGCTCGTGATCTCGGCGCGGCCGCGCCACTACGCGCAAAACGAGCTGGCCGTCGAGGCTTTTAAAAAAAACTTCCCCGCCGAACTGGCGAAGATCCGGGCGAGGCTCCCGAAAGGCGTCGAGATAGAGCTGTGGTGGCAAGATGAAGCCCGCATCGGCCAGAAGAATAAGCTCACACGCCGATGGGCCAGACGTGGCACGCGCCCGCGGGCGCCCCGCGACCAGCGCACCGAATGGGCCTATATCTTCGGCGCGATCTGTCCCGCGAAGGGGAAAGGCGCCGGGCTGGTCATGCCCTGGTGCGACACCGACGCCATGGCGGCGCACCTCATCGAGATCAGTGCCGCCGTCGATCCCGGCGCCCATGCGGTGCTGATCGTCGATCAGGCCGGTTGGCACTTGACGCCCAAGCTGGCGATCCCCGACAACATCACCGTCCTGGCGCTGCCGCCACGATCGCCCGAGTTGAACCCGGTGGAGAATGTCTGGCAATTCATGCGCGACAACTGGTTGTCGAACCGGATCTTCAAATCCTACGGAAGCCTGGAACAACCTTAAGCGCGATCGACCGTTGGTATGACCCAGCGCCGAGGCCAGGAACGACCGCCCCAGATCGGTGATCGGATTAAGCGCGACGCGCTCGCGGAATAATTCCGCCGCGCGCTCATAATCGCGCGCCACGAAATAGGCGGTGCCCAGAAATTGCAGGTACCGCTCGCGCCCCGCCGGGTCCAGCCGCATCGCCGCCTCGATGTCGGGTATCGCTCTGAGCGGCACGCCCGAATATACGCTGACAATACCGCGGGCATTGATCGCCAAGCCGAAATTGGGTTAAGTTTTAGGGATTTGTCTGCCTCGGTTGCGGTACGATCCAGGTCATTTTTGAACATTGCCACCACGGCTGCTACATAATGGGCAAAAAAGTCGTCATTGTCCTTGGTGATCGCCAGTTCCGACAATTGCTCGGCCTTGTCGCGCGCCACGACGCCGGAGCCCGACCAGCCGTTTTGAAAATCGAACATATGGGCCATCGCCAAACCTGCATACGCAGTTGAATAGTCAGCATCCAGATCAATGGCGTTTTGAAAATAGGTCTTGGCTGCCTCAAACATCTGCCCATCGCTCACCACGCCAAACAACAACTCGCGCCCTTTCATGAAATTGTCGTGCGCCGCCACATTGCGTGTCCCACTGCCGCTGATCAGCGATTTTTCCGCTGGGCTAAGTTCAATCCGTGCCTATCCGGTTGTCACCCACACCCACTATATGTAGGGTGTGGCGTCGAGTGGCTCGGGAGGCGGACGAAGCGGGGATGGATGTTCCGCAGCGCGAAGACCTTTCGTTTCCGCGGTCGTTTCCCGAGTTTCAACGACTTTTCCCGGATGACGCGGCCTGTGCCGCCTACCTGGAGAAGGCGCGGTGGGGTGACGGGTTCGTCTGCCCCCATTGCCAGACGGCGGCAGAGCCGTTCCGCTTCACCAGCCGGCCCGGCGTCTTGCGCTGTCGAAAGTGCCGCCGCGACACCGGGCTGACGGCGGGGACGGTCATGGAGCGCTCCCATACGTCGCTGGGCGTATGGTTCTGGGCGGCCTATCTGGTTGCCAGCCAGACGCCCGGCATGTCTGCCACACAGTTCCAGCGCCAGGTCGGGCTTTCCCGTTACGAAACCGCCTTTCAGATCCTCCACAAGCTCCGCGCTGGTATGGTTCGGCCGGATCAGGACCGCATCGGCAGCGAGGCCTGCGACCATGTCGAAGTCGACGAAACCTGGGTCGGCGGCCGCACGCGCGGCAAGGGCCGGGGCGTTCACCACAAGCTTCTTGTCGCCAGCGCCGTTGAAGTGCGACAGCGCAAGCCGGGAACCAAGCTCGATAAGCGGAAGGGCGGTCGCTACGCCGGACGTGTCCGACTCGCTGTCGTGCCAGACCGCAGCGCGGAATCGCTCTGCGGCTTTGTCGAGGGTGCCGTTACTTCGGGTGCGTCGGTCATCACCGACGATTGGTCCGGCTATACCAGCCTCGCCAAGCGCGGCTACAAACACCTCGCCGTCGCCGAGCGAGGCAACTCCCAGGTCGCTGAGGAGTATCTGCCGATCATTCATCTCGTCTTCGCCAACCTGAAGACGTGGCTGAGTGGCATTCATCACGGCGTGAGCCACCAGCACCTCCAAGCCTACCTCAACGAGTTCACATTCCGCTTCAACAGGCGATTCTACCCGTTCAACGCCTTCCGGTCCCTGCTCGGAATCGCTGGCGATGTCACCGCTCCCACTTACGCCGAGCTTTACTCGGGCGACTGGGAGCACCCTAGATGTAGTGGGTGTGGGTGACAACCGGATAGGCACGGTTCAATCTTCAGGGCCGCGACGATCTTTTGCGTGACCTCGTCCTGCACGTCGAAAATGTCGGTCAGCTCGCGGTCAAAGCGCTCGGCCCACAGATGACCGCCGCTTGTCCCATCGATCAGCTGGGCGTTGATGCGCACCCGATTGGCGGCGCGGCGCACGCTGCCCTCCAGCGCGTAGCGCACCCCAAGCTCGGCGCAGATCGCCGCAATGTTCACCGCCTTGCCTTTGTAGGCAAAGGCCGAACTGCGGGCGATGACGAACAGTTCTGAGACCTTGGACAGATCGGTGATGATATCCTCGCTGATCCCGTCGCTGAAATATTCCTGCTCTGCATCGCCGCTCATATTGTCAAACGGCAGCACCACAATCGACGGCCTGTCGGGCAGGACAGGCGGATCGGGGGCGGCCACAGCAGTCTCGCCTCCGCCTCCGCTCGACCACCGCCAGACCGCAACCGGATCTGCGATGTTTTTCAGCGACTTCTGCCCGCCACTTACAAAATCGTCTTTGATGCGGGCGCGAACTTGGCGATAGGCGTCGTCCGACATCAATATCCCGCCCGGCTCGCTCAACCCCTCCAGACGAGCGGCGATATTGACCCCGTCGCCCAAAATGTCGTCGCCCTGGGCGATCACATCGCCGATGTTGATGCCAATGCGAAAGCGGATTTGCCGGTCGCTGTCGATGTCCGTATTGCGCGCCGCCATCCCGGTCTGAAGGGCCACCGCACAGCGCACCGCGTCAACAACGCTGGCAAATTCCACCAGCAGGCTGTCACCGGCGGTATTGGCAATTCGCCCGGCATGATCGGTGATCATCTGGTCGATGAACTCGCTTCGATGCGCCCGCAGCGCCCGCAGCGTCCCTTCCTCGTCCAGACCTGTCAGCCGCGAATAGCCGACAACGTCGGCGGCAACGATCGCGGCCAGTTTGCGGTTTTCACGTTGCACCATCACCCCCTTGGCGGTGCACTGTAAGGGTTCGATCCGTGCCCGCCAACGATGAAGTCTGTGGAACACAATTCCAGCCTGTCACGCCGGGCGCTACCGGTTTGGATTTTCCGGCGTCAACTGCGCAATCAGGTCGGAAAACGCGTCGGGCAGCGGTGGCTTGAGCGCCTGAATTGACGCCACGCGCGGCAATTTGCTGGCGACGGTCTCGGCCTGTTTGGCGGCCGGCTCGTCGCCGGCGGCAGAATGGCAAATCGCCTTGAGGGTATGATATGCCCAAATATTGTGGCGCAGTTGAATGGCGCGGTCCAACTGGGCGATCGCCAGATCGTACCGCTTTTCGCAATATTGACAGACCGCCACAAAGTAACAGCGCACCGGCACAAACGGCTCATCCCGACCCAGTTCAATTCCGCGTTCGAGTGCAGCAATCGCATCGTCAAACTTGCCCGCGAGCATGTGCGCGCTCGCAAGGCTCTGAAATCCTATCGGAAAGTTCGGGTTTATCACCAATGATCGCTGGGCGTCGCGCAAGGCTGCGGCCGGATCGCGCTTGGCTAAAGTAAGAAAATCCGCACGCGCACTAAACACAATGTCGGTGTGCGGCAGGGCCGCGACGGCCATATTCAGATCATTTTCAAGTGATGCAACCGTCTCTGCCGGCAGAGTTTCATATTTGGCGGCAGCCAACCAAACGCGGGCGGAGCGCATCACCAGCGCAATCGGATCATCCGGGTTGAGAGCGACGGCGCGCTCAAGCAATTCATTCGCCTTTTCCCACTTTTCTATGCTTGCAGACATTATACATTTGGCCGCCCGGGCCCTTAGCTCGGACACGCTCAGTTCGTCATCGGCCAGATGGTCCAACCTGTCGGCGTCGTGCACGCTAGTATGAAATCTCAGATCCGCAGTCGCCTGGCCCACCAGATCATCCAGGAAATGGAATATATCGGCTGTATCACCCTCGTAATTCCTGGAAAACACCGCAGTTTTATCATCACTCCCGGCCAGCGTGAGGTTGAGCCGTCCTACGTCGTTGGCGATCCTCAGCCGTCCCTTCAGCGCATAACTCGGTGCCTTTCGCGCGTCGTCCCGGCCATTCAGGAGTTTTATGCCGCTGCGCTTTGTCAGGCTCACGATCAACTGATCGCGCAGCTCTTGTGCCGCAAAGCCTGTATCGTCGTCGGCTGGTGCAAACTGGAAATCCTCAACGATGATCGTCGGTAAATCGTCGCCCGTAGCCACTTTTTTGACCGGCCGCCACTGAAACCCATTGATCGGGTAGGGGATGTTGTTCAAATTAAAACTTCCGGCATCGGTGAATGACGCGCCCAATTCGCCGGTCAACTGCCGCTGCAAATCCTGGCTGACCATCACCCCGCCCGGCGGTGCCTCGTTCTGCAGGCGTGCTGCGATATTGACCCCGGTACCGTAGAAATCATCCTCATCCTCGGTAATCTCGCCAATATGGGCGCCAATCCTGAGTTTCACCTTGGGTTGCGCCGCCAGCCCGTCCTGTGTCGCCACCGCACAGCGCACCGCTGCCGGAACCGAGCCGAACGTCACAATCCAGCCATCACCCATCCGCTTGATGATCTCGCCGGAATTTTCCGCCGTGTTGGGAGCCAGGAAATTGTCGTTGATGTCCTTGACAGCCGCAATCGCCACCGCCTCATCCGCCGCCATCATCGCCGAATAGCCGACCACATCGGCAACCATGATCACGGCTAGTCGGCTTTGCATATCTCCCCCGCCCCGGATTGCCGCGCAATTCTGCTACCAGAAGATGGCAAATCGCGTTTTGGCTCAAGCCCCATTGTTATACAAACGGCCCTAGTCGTTGACCGTTTTGGCCCATTGTCTGGTAGTGATTGACGTGATTGCGGTTTTGTCGTTTGCAAAGAAGTTCCATGCTTCGCAACACCTGTCGACGATCTGCTCATAATTGTCGAAGACGGATATGGCGAGCTTGTTGGCACGCAGATAAGCCCACACATTTTCCATCGGGTTGAGTTCAGGGGAATAGGGCGGGAGTTTGAGCAGGGTGATGTTGTCGGGTACCTCCAGCTCTGCCGAACCGTGCCAGCCAGCGCCATCCAGAATGAGCAGGGCATGTGCGCCCGATGCGACGGTTTTAGCGATCTCGGCGAGATGCGCGCTCATGGCCTGTGTGTCGGCATGTGGCATGATCAGAGCGGCCGCTTCAGCCCGTTCCGGGCAGACGGTGCCGAAAATGTAGCTCCAGATATAGCGGGTGTCGCGCGGGGCACGGGGGCGTGTTCCACGCTCGGCCCAGATACGGGTGAGCGTGCCCTGCTGGCCAACCCGCGCTTCATCCTGAAACCATATCTCCAGGGGCTTGCTGCGGGCTGTTTCCGGCAAGGCTGCTTCTACCTCTGCGGCGAAGTTTTTTTAAAAGCCTCCTGTGCATCCGGGTCGGATTTCGGATGCTGCGGGCGCACCGACAGACGCCGAAAGCCCAGGCTTGCCAATTGTTTGCCAACAGTTCGCTCATGCATGGTGACGCCGAAGCGCTCTTCGATCTTGCGTTTCAGATCAATGCGCCGCCAGCGCACAACCCCATCGGTTTCGGGGTCGGGACCCGCCCGAACCATTTCCGCCAACTCCTCCTTCTGTGCCGCGCTCAGCAGACAGGGTGGATCCGGCGGGCGACGGTTGAACAGGCCCGACACGCCCTCCGCATTGTAACGGTGGGCCCAATCCCGCAGCGTCTGCCGATCCATGCCGCAGTTTTCTGCCGCCGTCTTGCGGTCAACCCCATCCAGAACCAGGGCAATCGCCAACATCCGTCGCGCCGCTTTCCCATCCCGGCACCGCGCCGCTTCCTGGCGAAGCTCGCCTGCGGACTTGTCTTTGCGCGTAATCCTTACTGCCGTCAAAGCCTCCCTTGCCTTGATGCCACTGAATCAGATCACGCCGCTCGTGGGAATCCCCTTGAGTCAAATCTGGGGGCCGTTGGTATTAGGTGCCAATTGTGCCAGCAAGTCAGAATATTCGGCTTCCAGCATGGCGGCGTCACGCTTGGCGATCCGGGCAACCAGAATTTTCTCGACATCCTTGGTGCGCCCTTCCTCATCGGCAATCTTGAGCGCTGCCGCAGATTCCGGGTCATCTTCGGACAGGTTCTGCTGACGCGCATAAAGTTCGGTTACGAACGCGGCCAGCTTTGCCGGTCCAACCCAATCTGGGCCAGAATAGTGGCCTCAAGTTGTGCCTGTGCGGTTGACGGCAATTCGTCTGCCCGGTCGGGTCGCACATTTTTGGCAGGCGGCCACTGAAACCCGTTGATCGGGTCAGGGATATTCTTCAGCTGAAATGCGCCCGCATCGGTGAACGACGCCCCCAGCTCTCCCGTCAGCTGCCGCTTCAAATCCTGGCTGATCATCACGCCGCCGGGCCGGGCCTCGTTTTGCAGGCGCGCAGCGATATTAACACCGGCCCCGTAAAAATCTTCGTCATCTTCGGTAATATCGCTGAAATCAGCACCGATCCGGAGATTGAGTTTTGGTTGTGTGGCCAGCCCGTCCTGAACCGCAATTGCGCAGCGTACTGCGGCGGGAACCGAGCCGAACCTGACGATCCAGCCATCGCCCATCCGCTTGATGATCTCGCCTGAATATTTCGCGGCAATTGGGGCCAAATAATTGTCGTTGACGTTCTTGACGGCCTTTATCGCCGCCGCCTCATCCGCCGCCATCATCGCCGAATAGCCGACCACGTCGGCAACCATGATCACGGCTAATCGGCTTTGCATATGTCCCCACCAGTCCAGCCCGCTCACTCCCTAAAAAACCGGCTCTCTTTCACCTGATCCCAGGCCCAAACCACCTCTTGCAGCTGCTCTTCCTGGCTGCGGTCGCCGCCGTTCATGTCCGGGTGCAGCACCTTGATCAGCGCTTTATAGGCTTTGCGGATTTCGGCCTTGGTCCAGTGATCCGGGGCCTCTAGAATGTCCAGCGCCTTGCGCTCGGTCGGTGGCAGGCGCCGCGATCCGGTGATCGATTTGCCGGGATTGCGGGTGGCGTTCCCGCCCAGCACCTGATGGGGATCGTCAATGCCCAGGCGCGCCCAGGCGCGCTGCTCGTCGGCTTTCTTGGCGAAAGGTTTGGTTTCACGTTCCCAAACGCGGTCCTTTTCCATCTGTTCGGCCAGATCCTCTTCGCTGGCACCGGAAAAGAAATTCCACTTCAGATTATACTCGCGCACATGGTCCTTGCAGAACCACAGGTAATCATCCACCGCGTCGGGCGAGCGCGGGGCGCGATACTGTCCGGACAATTTGCACCCCGGATGTTCGCATTCGCGCGTCGAGGTTTCAAAGGCACCCGACATGCCGCGCTTGCCCCGGTTGCGTTTTTTCTTGTCCGAGGACACGGACATGTCGAACCCAAACGGGTCGGAATCGTTCATCTTAACCTGCCTTTTCGACTCGAACCCGAGAGTTTAGACTGTTTGGCGCGACTTTGAAGAGGGTAGGTGCGAAAAATGTCGGTGGAATCTGATATTCACAGTCGATTACAGCGTGAACTGGCGCCGCATGTGCTGGAAATCGCCGACGAGAGCGAGGCTCACCGCGGTCATGCCGGATACCCTGAGGGCGGGCAGAGCCATTTTCGCATCTCGATCGGTGCCGATGCCCTGACCGGTCTGTCGCGCATCGACCAGCACCGCGCCATTCACGCCGCTATCGGCACCGCACTGCTGGGCAAAATTCATGCCTTGTCGATACAAGTGGTGCCGCGGGCCACGCGGACCTAGCGTGACCGCATGGCTCGCAGCACCGGTCGATTGGACTTGAATACGTCGGCCTGCGGGGTCTCTTCATCGTCGCCGCGCCGGTCCGCATCTCGGGCGTCGCGCGCCGCAACCACCGCGGATTCAATCGTCGGGCCGCTGCGGTCATAAAGATCGGGTGAGGTGTCCGCCTGAGCCGGTTCCAGGATCGGCTGGCTCAAAACCAACAGGTCAGCGCCGGCCGCCTCGGTCTCTGGCTGATCCTGATCACGCAACCGCTTAAAGACCAGCATCTCGCATTCGACTTGCACGGATGCGCGCAACAGCCGCCTCTGGCGAAAGTTGATCATTTCCAGGCGCTGAAATTCCCAGCCGTCCTGGGCAAGCTCGTTGATCTGATCCTCAAAATGCTGTGCCGCGGCTTTTTGACCGGTGCCGAAACGGCCCTTGTCATACTGGGCCGGACGGACCAGGTACTCAAATTTCTGCATGTCGGTTTGCCCTTGGTTTCCGCCTGCCATCTGCCCGAATTGACCCTTGGGGCTGGTTTAGAGATTCGTCCGGCATCGGCCTGCCTGATCTGCTCAATCGACGCAATATCACGCCATCGTATGGATGCAAACCGGCGGATTGTTTCCGATACTCTGATAGGGGACCCGATACCCCATCACTGTTTCAGTGGAATTGCCATAATTCCAGCACAATAACGACTAATCGGCCCCTTGTGCGGATTTCAGCTCTTTGACAGAACCCTGTCCTGCCCCTAGGATCGGACCTGACGCTCAAGTGTTTAACAAGGGGTAAGGGCTTATGTTGGGTACGAGGTTAACATATTTGGCCGCCGCAGGGATCGCAGCCGCCAGCCTATTTGCCAGCGCGGCAAGTGCGGCAACTTTTTCAGTGATTGGCGGGACGGCGACGACCCTTCCGACAAATTTTAGCGCATCGCTGATGAGCGGGCCGACACCGCTTCCCGCGATCGGCGACCCGATCACCTATTTCTCCGGTGCCACGCCATTTGGCGCGGGCGAGGGTCTGTCTCTCAGCGGCTCGTCCAGCCTTAACTACACTTACCTCGGCAGCGAAGCGGCGGCGTCGAACACGTTCACCAGCTTTTCGTCGGGTACGACATCGATCAGCAGCGCGGATGTCCAAGGCACGACACTTACGACGTCCAGCATCGGCGGCATTGTCGCGTTCCTGTTCTCGACCATTGAAATGATGTTTGAGGACATCAACGGCAACAGCATTTTCGACGAAACACTTTCCATCTTCAACGGCGGTACGTCCGATTATTTTGGTCTGAACATCGGCTTCAGCGCCGTCTTCAACGGCGGCAGGTCAATCCTGGTCTTCTTCGGTGATGGCCGGGGTGACGCGGATTTCGACGATATGGTCATCCGCATCGACGCGGTTCCGCTGCCGGCGAGCATTCTGCTGATGCTGGGTGCATTCGGTGGCCTCGGCGCGCTGCGCCTGCGCAAGAAAAAAGCCGCCTAGACGTCCGACAACAAGTATTTGGCAAAGGCCGGGCATTCGTCCGGCCTTTTCTATGGCAACGTTACACTTGACGTACCCACACACAAACCCCATATATGGATCACAGGAGGTACTCTCTCATGGCCAATTCTGTTCTGTCTGCCCCGCATTTCCACAATGAGGATGCAGCTTTCGCGTACGTCGAAAAGGCTCTTTGGTCCGACGGTCCCTACTGCCCGTTTTGTGGCGTGACCGGGGAACAGGTTCGCAAGCTGAACGGTAAGACAACCCGTAAGGGCTTGCATAAGTGTTACGCCTGCCGGAAGCCATTCACCGTTCGGGTAGGGACTATCTTCGAGTCCTCGCACCTTCCTTTGCACCTGTGGCTGCAAGTGATCCATTTGATGTGCGCCAGTAAGAAGGGCATCGCGACCCGCCAAATTCAACGGATGCTCCAGTGCAGTATGAAGACTGCATGGTTCCTGACCCATCGCATCCGCGAAGCGATGAAGGACGGATCGCTTGATCACCTGGGCGGCGATGGTAAGGCAGTAGAGGCCGACGAAACCTATATCGGTGGCAAGGAAAAGAACAAACACGCCAACAAGAAGCTGAAGGCTGGCCGTGGCGCTGTTGGCAAGATGGCCGTGTTCTCTCTGGTGGAGAGAAATGGACGCGTTCGTTCGATGCGCGTTGCGAGCGTCACAGCCAAAAGTCTTCGGCCGGTGTTGGTGGCCCAGATTGACAGCAAGTCCAATCTGTACACTGACGAAGCTGGTCAGTACCACCATATGGGGCGAGACTTCGAGCACAAAAGCGTCAACCATAGCGCCAATGAGTACGTGCGCGGCGAGGCTCACACCAACACCGTCGAGAACTATTTCAGCATTCTCAAGCGGGGTATCACCGGCTGCTATTTCCACGTCAGCGAGGCGCACTTGCACCGCTACTTGGCCGAGTTTGATTTCCGCTACAGCAACCGCGAAGGGTTGGGCGTGGACGACGTTGGCCGCGCCGCCGTCGCTCTGAAAGGCTTCAGTGGCAAACGCCTCACTTACGAAACGGCTCACTCGTAAGCGATCGCCAAACGAGGAAACCAGATACTGGAGAGTGTGGGCGCGGCTGCCGTGGCCCGACCCGCAATTAGCGTTCTGCTTCATTGTTGATGACTGACTGGTTGTGCGGTATGGTTCGCCCATGACGCAAAAGCCCTCACCCAAGCCATCTTTTAAGCCCGACGATCCCGAGGAATACACCCGGTTCCTTGAAACCGCCGAGGAAGTAGAGGCGGACAAAGATCCGAAGGCGTTTGATCGGGCTTTCAAGAAGCTTGCTCCATCCAAGAAGTCACGGACTGGATAGCGCCCCGATAGTGGTTTGTGGCGGAACCGGCATTTTCACCAGCATGGCGGTCGTCACACTTCTCGCCATGCCAGCCAGCGCAAGAGCCTCGTCAAGAGTCAGAGCGATCTCTGGATGAATGAGAGGGTTTCTGTGCAAATCAGCCAACTGCGTGAGTGAATCTATGATCTTAGGATCTCCTACGCCAGCACGCCTAAGTGCCTTAAGATAGACTTCTATGTTTCTCGACTTAGGATGGGGACTTCCCCCGGTAACGTGGCTGTAGTAGCGTCTCAACTGTCTGACATCAGCGCCTATGGGTCCATTTAGCGCGATTTAATAAGAGAGAGTTTCTGGCTCATCGTAACCACTGAGGAGTGGACGATGAGACATACAACTGGAACACGCAAAAGCCCTGGCGAGAAGATCGTCAAAGACATCAAACGCGCCACGCGCAAACAGTATTCGTCAGAAGAAAAGATCCGGATCGTGCTGGACGGCCTTCGTGGCGAAGACAGCATCGCAGAGCTGTGCCGCCGTGAGGGGATTTCTCAGGGCGTCTATTACAAATGGTCGAAGGATTTCATGGAGGCCGGGAAGAAACGGCTGGCGGGGGATACTGCGCGTTCTGCAACCGCTGACGAAGTCAAAGACCTGCGCCGCGAAGCCCGTGATCTGAAGGAAGTTGTGGCAGAGCAAACGCTCGAACTCCGGATTCTCAAAAAAAGCATGATCGGCGATGGGGGCGACCACGAATGAGGTATGCTGCATCCGAGAAG
>CBDCFL010000018.1:0-243157 GCA_965216135.1 Paracoccaceae bacterium | reverse complement strand
TCCGCGCGCGGCGTGGCCAAATGGTGGTCGCGTGGCAACCCGATTTCCTTCCCGACCGAGGACTATGCCTGGATCGGATCGGGCATGATGCCGGTTGTATGGTTCATAATGCTGGCAATCCTCTTTCACCTGATCCTAAAGTACACCGTTTACGGCAAGCACACCTACGCCATTGGCTCCAACGAAGACGCGGCGCGGATGTCAGGGATCAACGTCGCGCGGCATAAGGTGATGGTTTATATGATCGCTGGAATGCTGGCGTCATTTGCCGCGATTACCCTGAGCTCAAAGAACCTGACCGCACAATCGGGCATGGGTATGGTCTATGAACTTGATGCCATCGCCATGGCGGTTATCGGGGGCGTGTCGCTGACTGGGGGCCGGGGGTCAATCGTGGGTACTGCTTTGGGCATGTTGATTTTCGGCGTAATAATCTCGGGCTTTACTTACCTCAAGCTCGACGCGTTTTACCAGGAAATGGCCAAAGGCGTGATCATTGTAGCTGCGGTCGTTCTCGACCAGTGGCGCCAGCGCAGAGCTGCGGCCAAATCGTGACGGGGAGCGAGATTATGAGCGACCAGATTGTTCTGAAAACCGAAGACCTGACTAAGCATTATGGCGGTGTCCATGCCCTGGAAGGTGCCAGTTTCGAACTGAAAAAGGGCGAGCACGTCGCCATCATGGGCGACAACGGTGCGGGCAAATCGACTTTCGTGCGCCAGATCACCGGCGTCGAACAGCGTACCCGTGGGCACATCCAGCTTTATGGCGAAGACGTGAATTTCGCCGGGCCGCTTGATGCCCGCGAAGCCGGTATCGAGACGGTGTTCCAGACGCTGGCGCTGGCCGATGATCTGGATGTTCCCGACAACTTGTTTCTGGGGCGCGAGATTACCAAGGCGGACTGGTTGGGGCCGTTCCGCATCCTAGATTACAGGGGCATGCGGCAGGCGACGCTTAAAGGGTTGGAAAAAACCGGCGTCAAGATCCCTAACATCCGAAACACGATCCGCAACATGTCAGGTGGTCAGCGGCAGTGCGTGGCAATTGCCCGGACCGCGACATTCCATTCACGCCTGACGATCATGGACGAACCGACTGCGGCCCTTGGCGTGCAGGAAACGGCCCAGGTTGAAAACATCATCAAGACGCTCAAGGAAGAAGGCGAGCCTTTGATATTGATCTCGCACAACATGCGGCAGGTGATGGATCTGGTCGACCGGATCATTGTGTTTCGCATGGGTCGGATCGTGGCCAATCTAAACAAGAATGAGACCGACGGTCAGGACGTTGTTGCGTATATTACAGGTGTCAAAACCGGCGCGGAGTACGAAGGCGCCGCCTGAAATACAAATAACCGGGCCAGTTTTCGAACTGGTCACAAAAACCCTTTTGCGAGGAAATCATGACTCTAGGAATCGCTCTTTTGGGCGCTGGCCGTATTGGCCGTGCACATGCCAAGGCCATCTCAGCCAACCCTAGCGCCCGTGTTGTCGCCGTCGCCGACGAGTTTGAAAAGGCTGCAAAAAGCACTTCGGATCAATACGGATGCGACATCCGCACGATCCAGGAGATTCTTGTCCCGGACGACATTGACGCAGTTGTCATCTGCACGCCAACTAACACCCATGCTGATTTGATCGAACAGTTTGCCCGCACCGAAAAGTCGATATTTTGCGAGAAGCCAATTGACCTCAGTCTTGATAGGGTCAAGCAATGTTTGGCTGTGGTAGACGAAACCGGTGCGACCCTTATGATGGGTTTCAACCGGCGATTTGATCCGCATTTTGCCGCAATCCGCGCCGCAATTGACAAGGGCAAAATTGGTAAGGTCGAGCAGATCAACATTACCTCACGTGACCCGGGTCTGCCGCCGTTCGACTATATTGAAGTGTCAGGCGGCATATTCCGCGACATGACAATCCATGATTTTGACATGGTCCGGTTCTTGCTAGGTGACGAGGTGGAAATGGTCCAGGCGACTGCATCGGTGTTGGTTAACGAGAATGTTGCTGCGTACGATGACTTTGATACGGTTTCGGTCATTCTGACCACATCCAGTGGTCTGCAGTGCGTTATTTCAAATTGGCGGCGCGCCACCTATGGCTATGACCAGCGGATCGAAGTTCTTGGCTCAATAGGAATGATCAGCGCCGAGAACCACCGCCCGGTTTCGATTGAAATTGCCAATGCCGACGGGTTCACCCGACCGCCATTGCATGACTTCTTTATGACCCGTTACACGGACGCATATGCAGCAGAAATCGCGGCGTTTATTGCAGCAACCAATGACAAAACAGCGCCAACGCCGTCTGGCGATGATGGCAGGATCGCGCTTGCGTTGTCCGAAGCAGCGCTGAAATCCGTGACCGAAGGCCGTGCTGTTCACATGTCTGAATTCGACTGAGGGCTGGACCAATAAAAGATCTTGATCTGATTACTATCGGCCGATCTTCGGTTGATCTGTACGGCGCGCAGGTTGGTGGCCGATTGGAAGACATAGCGTCGTTCAAAAAGTATATCGGCGGCTCGCCGACAAATATCGCGGCGGGCACGGCGCGGCTGGGGCTGAAGTCAGCCCTGATAACGTGCGTCGGTGACGAGCAATATCATTCATTTGGCCTGAAATCCTCAAAAGGATGTGCGCGTGATGCCGGGTTGGACAAATGCCAATGAAGATTCTCGATCCACATGATTCGTTTTATAAACCAATTTGGATACGCGGTCTTATTACAGCGATCCTACTGGGGTGGGCAGCATTCGAAGCGCTGACGGGTGAGCCGTTCTGGGCGATCCTTTTTGGCGCAGCTGGTATTTGGTGCGCGCGCATTTTCTTTTTCCCGAACAACAATGACAATTCGCAAAGGTAATTGCCTTGGCTGATCTTCTTATACCAACGGCCTTATAGAATGACGCTTTTTGCGTATTCGCGTGAGGTTATGTTTTGAACGGTCTCTTTGTCTTCGGCGAAGAAGTTCCACGCGTCGCAGCACTTCTCGACGATGTGGTCGTAACTGTCGAAGATGGAGATGGCGAGTTTGTTGGCGCGCAGGTAGGCCCAGACGTTTTCGATCGGGTTGAGTTCCGGCGCGTATGGCGGCAGGGGGAGAAGTGTGATGTTGTCGGGGGTGCATAGTGCCTTTGAACCGTGCCAGCCTGCGCCATTGCGCATTCCGGGCACATCCGCCCGGTGATTCCGATTTAATCCGCCCACCCGTACCGATCTGATCCGCCCGGGGATTCCGGGGCATCCGCCCACCCCTTGATGCGCTGCTGCGAGGTGATCTGTAGCGGGCTACTTTGCCGTTCATTTTGAACGGAAGAGAGCCCAATGAAGAGATTATCGATGCGGAAGATACGAGAGGCTTTGCGCCTGTCCTTTGAAGGTTTGTCGACGCGCGAGATGGCGCTGAGTTTGGCGATTGGTCGCACAACCCTGCGTGAGTATTTAGGCCGCGCCCGTGATGCTGGTTTGAGCTGGCCGTTGCCCGATGCGCTGTCGGATGCCGATTTGGAACATGTGCTTTTCCCACGGCGTTCTGCGGACAGTTCTCAACCGATCCCTCAGCCGGATTGGACCTATGTGCACGCCGAGCTACGGCGCAAAGGGGTGACGCTTTCGCTGTTGTGGCAGGAGTATCGAGAGGTTCACACAGACGGCTATGGCTATAGCCGGTATTGCGAGCTCTATACTCGTTGGGAGGGCAAACTCTCGCCAGTGATGCGGCAGCGACACCCTGCTGGTGAACGCCTGTTTGTTGATTATGCGGGCCACACCATAGATGTTGCCTGCCCTAAGACGGGCGAGATACGCACGGCCCAAATCTTTGTCGCGGCACTTGGCGCATCGAACTACACCTATGTTGAAGCCACTTGGACACAGAGCCTTCCCGATTGGATATCCAGTCACGTTCGAGCATTTGCGTTCTTGGGTGGCGTACCTGCGCAAGTTGTGCCGGATAATCTCAAAGCCGCCGTCATCAAAGCCTGTTTTTATGACCCGGCGATCAACCGCACTTACGGGGATATGGCGGCGCATTACGATACTGCAATTGTGCCCGCACGGCCCCGCAAACCCAAGGATAAAGCAAAGGTCGAAGGTGCTGTTCTGCTGGCCGAACGTTGGATTTTAGCACGCCTGCGCAATCAGACATTCTTCAGTCTCGATGAGCTAAACGCGGCGATCCGACCCTTGCGCGACCAACTGAACAACAAGGTCACCCGGCACCTGGGTGCCAGCCGCAGGGCCTTGTTTGAAACGCTGGACAAACCTGCACTGAAGTCGCTGCCCCATGAACCCTACGTCTATGCGGAATGGAAGAAGTGCCGCGCCGGTCTCGATTACCATGTCGATATAGGACACCACTATTATACCAACGGCATCAATTTCTGACTCTGTGGGGATTCCCAAATCGGTTTTGATCTGATTCAAGGTTGGCAAAGGAGGATCGCCATGCCAGCCAGTGTTCCGCTTCGTCGCGACTTTGATGCCCGCCACCTTCGTAAACTCGCCAGCCGTTGCAAGGATGCCCGGCAGAGCCGCCGTCTGTTGTCTCTTGCGGCGGTCTACGATGGCATGCGCCGTGGAGAGGCCGCAAGGATCGGTGGGATGGATCGCCAAACCCTGCGGGACTGGGTTCACCGGTTCAACGAAGAGGGACCGGATGGCCTCACCAACCGCAAGGGCGCGGGCCGGACGCGCTACCTGAGCGATGTCCAGATGAAAGAACTTGGCGAGATTGTCGAGACCGGCCCCGATCCGGCGGTGGACGGGGTTGTCCGCTGGCGGCGGATCGACCTGAAGCGGGTGATCGAGGCGCGCTTTGGCGTCATCTATTCCGAGCGCGGGATATCCAGACTGCTTGGCGAACTGGGCTTTGCCCATATCAGCGCCCGCCCGCAGCATCCCAGGCAGGATAAGCGGATCATCGAGGCGTTTAAAAAAAACTTCGCCGACACGCTCCAGGTGCATATAGCTGACCTGCCAGCGGGAACGCCGGTGGAGATCTGGTTCCAGGACGAAGCACGCCTTGGCCAGAAGAATGGCCTGACGCGCCTGTGGGCGAGAAAGGGCACGCGCCCCCGCCAGCCGGCCGATCAGCGCTATCACAACGCCTATCTGTTCGGCGCCATCTGTCCGGCTCACGGCAAGGGGGCGGCGCTCATGCTGCCTTGGGCGGACGCGCAAGCCATGCAGATGCATCTCGACGAGATCAGCCGCCACGTCGCCCGAAAGGCCCATGCGGTTGTGCTGATGGATCGGGCCGGATGGCACACCACCGGCAAACTCAAAGTCCCGAAGAACCTCACCATCATCCTGCTGCCATCGCGCGCTCCGGAACTGAACCCGGTGGAAAATATCTGGCAGTACTTGCGCGCCAATTGGCTCTCCAACCGCGTGTTCGAAGACTACAATGCCATCGTCGATGCTGGATGCGAAGCTTGGAACAAGCTCATCGCACAGCCCGAAACCATCACATCAATCGGAATGCGAAAATGGGCCCATATCGGTCAATGTTAAATGCCGCTGGTATTACTCAGTGCCCCATCAGCTTATGCGCCAAGAGCTTTGGGCCCGGGTCACACCGCGCACGGTCGAAGTTTATCATAAAGGTCAGCGTGTTGCGGCGCATCAACGGACGTCGGGCAACCGGCAACATTCCACCATCCGTGATCACATGCCAGCAAACCACCGCTTCCGTACCGACTGGACACCAGAACGCATCCGCACACAGGCGGCCCGGGTCGGGCCCAACGTCGAGACCTTTGTCGAGATGGTCATGCGCAAGCGGCGACATCCAGAGCAAGGATATCGAACTTGCATGGGCGTCTTGCGGCTTGCCAAAACATTCGGACCCGAGCGCCTCGATGCGGCCTGCGAGCGTGCACTTCACATCAACAGCTATACCTACCAATCCCTGCATTCCATTTTGAAGAATGGATTGGATCGCCAACGCCGCAAACCCACCACGGACGGCCCCGCGATCACACACCCCAACATCCGTGGTGCCGGATACTTCCATTGAAGAAAGGACAGAAAATGTTAACACACCCAACCCTTGATACCCTCCGAGCACTGAAGCTCGATGGCATGGCCGAGGCCTTCACAGAACTGCAAACACAGGACGGTTCCGCCGATCTGACACACGCCGAATGGCTCGGCCTGCTAATTGATCGCGAAGCCATCAGTCGAGAGACAAAACGGTTTGAGAGCCGCATGCGCACAGCACGATTGCGCCATATCGGGGCCGCGCCCGAGGATGTGGATTACAAAACGCGAAGAGGGCTGGATAAGGCGTTGTTCCAAAGCCTGCTCAGCGGCAAATGGATCAAAGACAAGCGCAACTTGATGATCACTGGCCCCTGCGGTGTCGGCAAAACCTGGCTGGCCTGCGCGTTGGCCCAAGCGGCGTGCCGCGACGGCGTGACCGTCCTCTATAAACGCACCACGCGATTGTTTGACGAGTTGGAGTTGGCCCACGGTGACGGACGCTTTCCGCGTGTCTTCAAGGCACTGACCAAAACCCAGCTACTGATCTTGGATGACTGGGGGCCGGACCGTCTGAACGCTAGCCAAAGGCGCGACTTGATGGAGATCGTCGAAGACAGATACGGCAACGGTTCCATCCTAATCACAAGTCAACTCCCGCTTAATACTTGGCACGAAATTATTGGTGAACCCACCTTCGCAGATGCCATCCTAGACCGGCTGGTGCACAACGCCTACCGGCTCGAACTCGACGGACAATCCTTCCGAAAGAAAGACCCTCAACTACGTGACGAAACGCCAGAAAACTGATATCAAAAACCAAGGCCTCACGGCAACGCGTCAAAGCTGGGCGGATACCCCGGTACAAATGGGCGGATGTTGTCGGAATAGGTGGGCGGATATCCCGGAATATGCACGCCATCAAGCACGATTACGGCATGTGCCCCTGGAACGACGGTTTTGGCGATTTCGGCGAGGTGTTCATTCATCGCCTGCGTATCGGCAAAGGGCATGACGAGGGCGGCGGCAGCGGCGCGTTCCGGACAGACGGCTCCAAATATGTAAGCCCATTTGTAGCGAGTATCACGTGGCGCGCGCGGGCGGGTTCCGCGCCTGGCCCAAACACGGGTGAGCGTTCCCTGCTGTCCGATCCTCGCTTCATCCTGGAACCAGATTTCCAGTGGTTTGCCGCGGGCTTCAGGCGGCAGTGCCGCCGCTACCAGCTGCGCGAAGTTTTTTTGAACGCCGCCTGTGCGGCCGGATCCGATTGAGGATGTGCGGGGCGCACCGAAAGCCGCCTGAACCCAAGTTCGGCAAGCTGTTTGCCTACCGTGCGCTCATGCATGACAACACCGAAGCGCTCTTTGATCAGGTGCTTCAGGTCGATACGCCGCCAACGCACCACGCGGTCCACCTCAGGGTCAGGACCCGCGCGAACGATCTCGGAAAGTTCCGCCTTCTGCGCGGCGCTCAGGTAAGGCGTGCGCCCTGGTGCCGTGCGGTTCGACAGGCCCGCAAGCCCCCCGGCATTGTAACGATACACCCAGTCGCGCAAGGTTTGCCGGTCCATCCCGCAGCTCCGCGCCGCCGCCGCGCGGTCCGACCCTTCCATAACCAACGCAATCGCCAACATCCTCCGCGCTGCCTTCGCATCCGTTGACCTCGCCGCCGACGCGCGAAGGTCCCTCGCCGATAAATCCAACCGTGTAACCGCAACTGTCATGGGTCTCTCCTGCTTGTAGCAGAAGCGAATCACAACCGAGACGAAAAGGGAATCCCAAAAGAGTCACGCATAATGGCCCTTGGTATTAGAAAACCGAAAGGGATCTCCGGGAATGTGCACCACATAACCCCCGCGAATGCCAAAGGCCCGCAAAGCCTTGACTGGGCCTATGTAGGATTTGCGCTTTATCACTTGGAACTCGGTGAAGGCATCAGCAAACTAACTGGCACTAACGAAGTCATCGTGGTTCTTGTCGAAGGCAAGGCAGAAATCAACGCGGCGGGGATCGACTTTGGAGAAATGGGCGATCGCATGGATGTGTTTGAACGAACGCCACCACATTGTCTCTATATCCCCAATGGTAGTCGTTGGGTAAGCGTCCGGCCTGACCGCTCTGCCGCGCATAGAGAGAGTGCGATAGTGTCCGCTAATGATAGTGGACACTACGGGTTTTTAGATGGCGCGTCGTACTGTCTGACATCAGCGCCTATGGGTCCATTTAGCGCGATTTGATAAGAGAGAGTTTCTGGCTCATCGTAACCACTGAGGAGTGGACGATGAGACATACAACTGGAACACGCAAAAGCTCTGGCGAGAAGATCGTCAAAGACATCAAACGCGCCACGCGCAAACAGTATTCCTCTGAAGAGAAGATCAGGATCGTTTTGGACGGCCTTCGTGGCGAAGACAGCATCGCAGAGCTGTGCCGCCGTGAGGGGATTTCTCAGGGCGTCTATTACAAATGGTCGAAGGATTTCATGGAGGCTGGCAAGCGACGACTGGCTGGCGATACAGCGCGTGCTGCAAACACCGACGAGGTCAAGGAACTCCGTCGGGAATCCCGCGATCTGAAGGAAGTTGTGGCAGAACAAACGCTGGAGCTGCGGATTCTCAAAAAAAGCATGTTCGACGGTGGGGGCGACCACGAATGAGATACCCTGCATCTGAGAAACTGGAGATTATCAGGCTGGTTGAAGGGTCGCACCTGCCGGCCCGTCAAACATTGGCAAAATTAGGCATACCGCGCACCACTTTCTACCGATGGTATGATCGTTACCTGCAGCGAGGTGAGGCTGGTTTAAAAGATCAATCTCCCAAGCCAAAGCACGTTTGGAACCGCATCCCTGACGAGGTGCGGCGCAAGGTCGTAAAATTGGCATTGAAGGAAACGGAGCTGTCGCCACGGGAACTGGCGGTGACCTTCACCGATACCAAAAAGTACTTTATATCAGAGGCTTCAGTGTATCGTGTGCTGAAGGCGCACGACCTGATCACCAGCCCGGCTTTCATCGTGATCAAAGCCGCCAGCGAGTTCAAAGACAAGACCACGGCCATCAACCAGCTTTGGCAGACTGATTTTACCTATCTCAAGGTTTTGGGCTGGGGCTGGTTCTATCTCAGCACGATCCTGGACGATTACAGCCGCTATATCATTGCGTGGAAGTTGTGCACAAACATGCGAACCGAGGACGTGACGGACACGCTGGATCTGGCGTTACAGGCTTCAGGCTGCGATCAGGTCCATGTCGTTCACAAGCCGCGACTGCTGAGTGACAACGGCTCCAGCTACGTCTCGGGCGACCTGGCCGAATGGCTGAGCGACAAAGGCATGAGGCATTCTCGCGGGGTGCCATATCATCCACAGACCCAAGGCAAGATCGAACGCTGGCATCAGACCCTGAAGAACCGCATTCTGCTGGAAAATTACTTCCTGCCAGGCGACCTAAAGCACCAGATCGAAGCCTTCGTCGATCACTACAACCATCACTGGTATCATGAGAGCCTGAACAACGTCACGCCATCCGACGTCTACTTCGGACGGGCACAAGCCATTCTAAACCAACGAGAAAGGATCAAACGCAAAACACTTGAAATCCGGCGCTTGCAACACCGCAAACTCGCCGCATAATACTATCAACCAGATGAGTCAGATACTCGCCTAATTTACGCGGCCTCTGGAACCAAAACCTCTGATGACGGACATTTCGGCTTTTTTTCAGTGATTGAAATCGATCCCGAATCCTATGGCGCGTTCTTCATGTGGCCGGCCATCATAGTTTTGCCCGGTGCGGTGCTGTTTGGTGGCGCGGTCGCGCGGCGCGGAAGCCTGTCGGTCATGCTCATCCTTCTGCTCGCAGCGGCGAGCCTGTGGAGCGGCGAGCGCCTGCGCACGACTATGCTTGGCCAGCCGTCTATCAGCGCGAGGCTCAGCCCCGCATTCCTCAAATATCCCGATGGCCAGTATGCCGAGGCGCGGGCGTATTTCGAGACCTGCGATCTCTGTGCAAAGGACATCGCGCCGGTGCTGACGGAGATCGGCATATTTGATGGCAATAATCCTGGGGCTCTCAAACCTGGCGATGCTGGTGACATTGTCGGGGCAGAGACGGGCACTGGCGATGTCGCATTTCAGCTGATGGTAAAGGCGGACGCGCGCAGGACCAGCTGGGCACGACGGATCTATGTTGCGAAATACGAACTCTTTGTTTCAGGTCGCTCAATTGGACATTTCACTGCAGGTTCCACTGTTCCACCGCTCGGGCACCGGGAAATTCCGGTTGGTCGACCATTCTGGCTGACGAACGACATGCCTGACCCGGCAATTTATTGAGCACCCGGAGAGCCCCTATCTCGACAGAGCCTCGTCGAGGCGGGATATGGGAAAGTGCGGTGCCAGGACCTTGCGCAATTCATTTCGGCGCGGCGAGCTGGGATCAAGCAGCGCATAGCATAGGTAATCCTCGATAAGAGTGGCCTGCTGCTCGTAGCCGTAATCGAGGAAACCGGCATCTGGCGCGGGGCGGTAGTAATAGGGATCAAAATTGGTCAGACTTTCGAGCGCGGCGCTGAGCGGGCTGTAGCCGGTCAGGCGGCGGTTCTGCCATTGCCAGACATGGGCCAACTCGTGCGTCAGGATCAGCGCCTGCGGCAGATGAACCGTTTGCGCCCAGCCCGATGCGATGTCGTCGGCGTAGTAATCCTCAGCGATATGAATGACGTGCAGGATCGTGAAGGCAGGCGGCGGCCCGTCCTGGGCCTGGGGTGCGGCGCGGTCGCAGATGCCGGGGCGGGGCGCGGGGCGGCCCCGGTCGGGGTTGAGTTGCTTGCGGGGGCGGGGGGTGAAACCGGTGCCAGCGGCGACACGGATGGTGTCGGTGTTGAGGCTGGGGCCGAAGACGTCACCGGCCAGCGCCCGTTCCCCCGGCGCGAGAGGGCGGGTGCAGGCGGCGAGGATGAGGGCCGCCGCGAGGAGAGGGATGAGCGGGCGCACGGGGGCGGGTGTAGCATTTGTTGGGGGAAGGGGGACAGGGGTTGGAAACGCGCGCGCAGCACGTGCGATCCACTCTCGCTCGCTATGGCTACGCTACCCGCTGTTTGATACTTATCAAAAGAACGCAATCCCATTCATCGGGGAATTATTGGCGAGATGGGTCGAAGAGATGTCATCATAGTTGGAGCGGGAGCGAGTAAAGAATTTGGTTTGCCCGTTGGTTCTGAACTAATGGAAAAAATTCACGCCATTGGGCGACTAGATAAACGTATCGTGGTGCGCAATCCGTAATTGCAACATACCGACAATGAAACCGCGTCGAACAGGGCGGGGCGTTAGCTACGCTACATGCCTTGTCGCTTTCTGCCTGATTGCGTCGTCTGCACCTTTCCTCTGCCGCTTGTTTTCGGCAATTTAGCCGCCAATCACCGGGCCGTGAGGAGTCGCGCATATGAAAACCCATGTCAAAGCGCTGGTCGTCGGCGGCGGTGCCGTCGGTGCCGGGATCGCCTATCATCTTGCCAAAGCCGGTTGGGACACGATGCTGCTGGAGCGCGACGAGCTGACGTCCGGCTCGACCTGGCACGCGGCCGGTCTTTTGCCGTTGTTCAACATGGGTTACGCGACCAGCCATCTGCATGACTACTCGGTCAATTTCTACAAATCGCTTGAGGCAGAGACCGGCCTGAACGCCGGGTTTTCGGTGGTCGGCAATCTGCGGATGGCCCAGACCCAGGAGCGAATGGACGAATATATGCTCTATGCGACCATCGCCGAAACGGTCGCCATCCCATACGAATTCCTGACGCCCGACCAGATCAAAGACCGCTGGCCGCTGATCCGCACCGACGATTTGAAGGGCGCGATTTATCACCCGACCGATGGTTACATAAACCCGGCTGACGTCACGCAAGCCATGGCCAAGGGCGCGCGCCAGAACGGGTGCGTGATCGAGCGGAAATGGCAGGCCGACGCCTATGAATGGACGGGATCAGAATGGAGTGTAACCTGCTCCAAGATGGTCGAAAAAGGCGGCAATCTGGTCGCCTCGGACGAGCAGATCGTGATCACCGCAGAGCACGTTGTGACCGCCACCGGCAACCACGCCCAGCGCACCGCGCGCCTATTGGGCATCAAAATCCCGGCGATCCCGGTCGAGCACCAGTTCATTGTGATGGACGAAGACCCCGCGTTGGTCGAATGGCGCAAAACCAACCCCGAACACCCGGTGATCCGCGACGCCGATGCGCAATCTTATGTGCGCGAGGAGCGCGGCGGCTGGGTTCTGGGCGTCTATGAAAAAGGCGCGCCGGCGCGGTTTGAATACGGGGTGCCGGACTCATTCCGCGCCGATCTGTTCCCGCTCGATCTGGAGCGGATCGAAGAACAATATATGGCGATGATCCATCGTGTTCCGTCGTGTGAAGCCTGCGGGCTCAAGGACGATTTCAACGGCCCGATCTGTTACACGCCCGACGGCAACCCGCTGGTCGGCCCGGCACCGGGCCTGCGCAACATGTGGCTGGCGGAAGGTTTCAGTTTTGGCATCACGGCGGCCGGTGGCGTTGGTCACTACATGGCGCAGATGATGGTCGAGGGCGAGGCCGAGATCGACATGGCCTCGCTTGACCCCAAGCGATACGGCACCTGGATGACGACCGAGTTCGGGGCGCGCAAGAACGAGGAATGCTACAATCACGTCTACGTCCTGCACCGCCCGGACGAAGAGCGCGAAGCGGCGCGTCCCCTGCGCATGGCCCCGGCCTATGACCGGCAGACAGCCGCGGGCGCGCAGTTTGGCTTCGTCAATGGCTGGGAACGTCCGAATTACTATGCTCCCCAAGGGTTCAGCGATTTCGACAGCCGCTCGTTCCGGCGTGGCGGTTGGTGGAAATATGCGCGCGACGAGGCCAAGTCGATCCGCGAGGGCGTCGGCCTGATCGACGCCACCGCCTTCACCAAACACCTGGTCCGCGGCCCCGGTGCAACCGCGTTTCTGGACTGGTTCACCTGCAACAAGCTGCCCCGCGTCGGCCGGATCAATTTGACATATGCACTGACCAGCGCAGGTACGACGCGCACCGAATACACAATCGTGCGGTTGAAAGCGGACGAATATTATCTCGTCTCCGCCGGGGCATGGACAGCCTATGACGCTGATTTCCTTAAGAAAGCCGCCGAGGACAGGGCGGGTGAATTCGGCCATATCGACATTCATGATGTCACCAACCAGTGGGGTGTTTTTGCCATCGCCGGGCCAAAATCGCGCGACCTGCTGAAAGAGATCATCAAGGATGCTGACCCGGAAACCGCGCTGTCCAACAAACGCTTTCCGTGGTTGTCGGCCCGCCAGATCGAGCTGGGTATGTGCCCCGTCAACGCCATCCGCGTGGCCTACACGGGCGAGTTGGGATGGGAATTGCACCACCCCATTGAGATGCAGAACTACCTGTGGGACCAGTTGATGAGGGCCGGAGAAAACCATGGGCTAAAACTGGTCGGCACCCGCGCCCAGAACTGGCTGCGGCTAGAAAAATCGTACCGCGCTTTCGGCACCGAACTGGGCCGCGACGCCACGCCTCTGGAGGCCGGGCTGGATCGGTTCGTGGACCCCGACAGGGATTACCACGGCAAAGCGGCGATGCTGGAAACCGGCATCCGCGCCAAATGTGTAACGCTGCTGATCGACGGGCCAGACGACGCCGACCCCTGGGGCCGCGAGGCGCTGTATGACGGCGACACCAAGGTTGGCCGGCTGACCTCGGGCGGCTATTCGGTGCATTTTGGCAAGCAGATCGGCATGGGCTACGTCACGCCGGACTTCGCCAAGCCGGGGCAGAAGCTGAAGGTGAAAATGCTGAACCAGCTTTGGGATGTTGAGGTGACGGTGGACAGCCCATATGATCCGACCAACGCGGTGATCCGGGTGGATGGTTAGGGTTATCATGAGTATTTTTGGAACAATGAAAGCCTGGACATACCAAGCCCGCGGCGATGGCGATGCCTGATCTTCCGATCAAAGGCGCCTGCCACTGCGGCGCGGTCACGTTTGAGGCCGACCCGAAAGACCGATTTCTGGTGACGTGCAATTGCTCCATCTGCCGCAAGCTTGGCACCATCTGGCTGCATTCACCGCCCGCCGCGGCCCAGGTGAACGCGCCCGAGGGCAGCACCATTACCTATATCTGGGGCGACAAGGAACTGGCTTTTCATTCCTGCAAGAGGTGTGGCTGCACCACGCATTGGGCTTCGCTCACGGGCAACGGGCAGTTGGCAGTCAACATACGCTTGGCCGATCCTGCCGCCACCCGCGACATGCCGCTGCGCCATTTCGACGGTGCCGATAGCTGGGAATTTCTGGACTGAGGCAGACTTTCTCACTCCGCCGCAAGGCGCGCCAGCTCGGCCACAACCGGCCCCATGTCATCAACAATCAGCGCCACGCCGTCGCGGTTGGGATGCAACCCGTCGGATTGAAAATAGCGCGCCAAAGTCGCCGACCTGTCATCGCGCTCGGTCAGCACCAGCAGAAAATCAGCATAGTAAAGCGTGGCGAATTGTGCAGCCAGTTCAGGATAAATCGCCGAAAATTCCTGCTGATAGTCTGCCCCGTAATTGGGCGGCACATTGATCCCCACAAGCAGCACCGCCAATCCACGCTCAGCTGCGCCGTGCAAAATCCCGGCAATGTTGGCGCGCGCCAGCGCCGGTTCGATCCCGCGCAGCACGTCATTGCCACCCAGCGACACGATCAGCCCCACCGCATCGCCGTCCAGCGCCCAGTCGAGCCGCGCCAGCCCGCCCGAAGTTGTGTCACCAGACACGCCAGCGTTGACCAGAACCACATCCAGCCCGCGGCCATCCAGCCAGGCCTGCATCTGCGGCACAAAACCGTCGCCCTGGTCCAGCCCGTAGCCATGCACCAGACTGTCGCCAAGCGCGACTATTTGGACCGGTTCGGCCATCGCCCAGGCCGGACATAGTAACAAAGCGGCAAAGAATTGCTGCCAGAACTTGCGCGCGACCGCCCTTACCCCATATCGAATAACAAAATTTGCCAAAGTGACTTCCATGCCCGATCCGGTGATAGTGCTTAAAGATACGTGCCTTTCGCTGGTGGGCAATACCGGTATCGTAGATATTCTGCACTCGGTGAACCTGCGCGTCGATGCGGGCGAAACCGTGGGGCTGATCGGGCCTTCCGGTTCGGGCAAATCGTCGCTGCTGATGCTGATCGGCGGGCTGGAAACTGCGACCGGCGGATCGGTGTCGGTTCTGGGCCACGAACTGACCGGTATGAGCGAGGATGCGCTGGCCCGGTTTCGCCGCGGTCACTTGGGTGTGGTCTTTCAGAGCTTTCACCTGATCCCCACATTGACCGCGCTGGAAAACGTCGCGACACCGCTGGAACTGGCCGGCGCGCGCGATGCTTTCGATCGTGCGCGTGAAGAACTGGCCGCCGTCGGCCTGGCCGACCGGGCCGGGCATTACCCGTCGCAAATGTCCGGCGGTGAGCAGCAGCGCGTGGCGCTGGCCCGCGCCGCCGCCCCGCGTCCCGACATATTGCTCGCCGACGAGCCGACCGGCAATCTCGACAGCGCCACCGGCAATGTGATCATGGATGTGCTTTTGAGCCTGCGCGACCGTCACGGATCGACGCTGGTGCTGGTCACCCATTCGCGCCGGCTGGCCGGGCAATGCGACCGTATTGTCCGCCTGCGCGATGGGGCAATTGCGCCCCAAACCGACGCCGAGGCTGCGCAATGAGCTTCGGCGCAGCCGCCCGCATCGCGCGGCGCGAAATGCGCGGCGGTATCCGGGGTTTTCGGGTGTTTCTGGCTTGTCTGGCGATGGGCGTCGCGGCGATTGCCGCGATCGGCAGCGTGCGCGAGAGCATTCAGACCGGCCTCGATGCGCAAGGCGCGCGCCTTTTGGGCGGCGACGCCGAAATTCAACTGACCTACCGGTTCGCCGACGCCGCCGAGCGCGCCTGGATGGAAAGTATTTCCACGACCCTGTCCGAGATCGTGGATTTCCGCTCGATGGCGGTCTTTGAGACCGGAGCCGATACACTACGAGGCCTCACGCAGATCAAGGCGGTCGATGCCGCCTATCCGATCTATGGAACCGCGGGTCTTGATCCTCCGATTGCGCTGGCGGACGCGCTGAACGGCGACGGTGCGCGTCCCGGCGCGGTAATGGACCGCATGCTCAGCGAGCGGTTGGGGATGCGTGTCGGTGACACCTTTCGCCTGGGTGCGAATGAATTCGTGCTGTCGGCCATTTTGACGCTCGAGCCTGACAGCACCGGTGGCTTTTCGCTTGGACCGCGCACAATCGTGCGCAGAGCCGCGCTTGACGGCTCGGGTCTTCTGGCTGCGGGCACGCTTTTTGAAAGCGCCTATCGTCTGGCGCTGCCCCCTGGCAGCGATCTGGACGGATTAAAAGACCAGGCGGTGCGCGAAATCAGGGGCGCGGGCGGACGCTGGCGTGACGCCCGCAATGGCGCACCGGGAACCCAGGCCTTCGTTGACCGGCTGGCGAGCTTTCTGATCCTGGTCAGCCTGGCCGGGTTGACCATCGGCGGGGTCGGGGTGTCGGCGGCGGTGCGCGCCTATCTGGACGAGAAGATCCCGACCATCGCGACGCTGAAAACCATCGGCGCGGAGGGGCGGACGATCTTTTCGGTCTATATGATCCAGATCGGCGCGCTGTCGCTGGTTGGCATCGCGCTCGGCCTTGTAGCTGGGGCACTGTTGCCCAACGCGCTGACCCCGCTGCTTACCCGCCTGATGCCGGTCGCGCCGCAATCCGCAATTTATATCCAGCCGCTGTTGCAGGCCGCCGCCTATGGCGTGGTGACGGCGGCGCTGTTTGCCCTCTGGCCGTTGTCGCGCACCGAAAATATCCGCGCCGCGGTCTTGTTTCGCGATGCCGCCTTCGGGCTTAGCGGGCGTCCGCGGGCGATGTTTATGGTGCTAAGTTGCGCCCTGCTGGTGGTGTTGATCACGATGGCGGTGCTCTTCACCGGCGAGGCGCGGCTGACGCTTTGGGCGACAGCGGGGCTCGCGGTCGCTTTTGCCACACTCAGCCTTGCGGGTCTGCTGTTGAAGCACCTGGCGCGCGCCATCGGGCGGCTGCGCCTTTTGCGCGGGCAGACGGCGTTGCGCCACGCGCTGTCCTCGGTTGGCGGTCCGGGCAGTGAAACCGCGACCGTCGTCATCTCGCTCGGCCTCGGTCTCTCGGTGCTCGCGGCAATCGGCCAGATCGACACCAACCTGCGCACTGCGATCACCCAGGAACTGCCGGAGGTCGCGCCGAGCTTTTTCTTCGTGGATATTCAAACCGATCAGCTGGACGGATTTATCGATCGCCTTGACACCGACCCTGATGTTTCGCGCGTGGAAACCGCGCCGATGCTGCGCGGTATCATCACCCGCATCAACGGTTTGCCGGCGCAACAGGTGGTTGGCCCGCATTGGGTCATCTCTGGTGACCGCGGCATCACCTATTCTGAAACGCCGCCCGCCAATGCCGAACTAACCGCAGGCCAATGGTGGCCGCAGAACTATACCGGCCAACCGCAAATCAGCTTCTCGGCACACGAAGCTGAGGAAATGGGCCTGGACCTTGGCGATGAGCTAACGATCAACGTGCTCGGCCGCGAGATCACCGGCACAATCACCAGCCTGCGCAATGTTGATTTCTCTGATGCCGGTATCGGTTTTGTCCTGTCGATGAACCCCGCCGCCCTAAAGAGCGCGCCGCACAGTCATATCGCGACGGTCTATGCGACACGATCCGCCGAGGGCGCGATCCTGCGCGATCTGGCCACGGCCTACCCCAACATTACCGCCATTGGCGTGCGCGATGCGATAAACCGTGCCGCTGCGGTTCTTGAGGCCATCGCCAGCGCGATCACCTACGGTGCCTATGTTGCGCTGGCCACGGGCGGGGTCGTGCTGGTCGGCGCGGCAGCGGCCGGCGAACGCGCGCGCACCTATGAGGCGGCAATTCTGAAAACGCTCGGTTCGACGCGCGCCGGCGTGTTGCTCAATTTCTCGCTGCGCTCGGCGATCATGGGCCTTGCCGCAGGTGTCGTGGCCATTGCCGCCGGTGGCGCTGCAGGCTGGGCGGTCATGACTTTCGTGATGGAACTGAGCTACCGGTTCGAGGTGGTTTCGGCCCTGCAGGTTGTGCTCGCGGGCGTGGTACTGACATCAGGGGCAGGGGCGCTTTTCGCCCTTCGCTCGATGTCGGCCCGGCCGGCCCGGATGCTACGCGCCCGCGAATAGGAATTTGCGCTTGCCGGTCCTGATGCTAAGCTGACCCAAAAGGGGCGCGACAATGTTTATTTTTCTCAAAATTATTCATATGGGCGCTCTTATGGGCGGCGCTGCGGCGATGGTCGGCAACGGCATACTGATGGCGCGCCTGATGCGCGCCAAGGCACCGCCACCCGACATTGTGCAGGATACGATGCGCATCCTGGGGATGACCGGCGCAATTTCGATCGCGCTTCTCTGGCTTTCCGGCCTTGGCATGATCTGGACAATGTCCGGCATTCCCGGCCCCGCCTGGGCGTTCTGGATCAAGCTTGTGGGCGCGACGATCGTTCTTGTAACCGTGGCGATGATGACGCGGGCGGCAGCCAGTGCGCAAAAGGCCGGAACGCCACCGGATATGGCGCGGATGCATCGCTTGGCCCAGGGCGCGCGTTTCGGCATTACGCTTGCGGTGATATTCGCTGTGATCGCATTCAACTGACCCGCCATCAGGCCACGCCCAACTATGGATAAAACATACGTCGCCAAACTAGGGGGTGTTGACGTTCATCGTGTTTGAATGACGATTGCAGCAAGCGAGATGAATGCTTTGAAGCTGTCATCTGTTTTGCAGGAACGCATTGCGATCCCTCTGTATTCCTTCAGCTTTCCGAAGAAGTTTTCGACCAGGTGACGCCATTTGTAGGTGTGGCGGTCGAACTCCGCCGGGAAGCGGCGGTTTGATTTTGGAGGGATTACCGGCTCGATCCCGGCACTGGTCAGCGCTTCGCGCAGCCAGTTCGCGTCGAAGGCACGGTCGGCGAGAAACTGGTCGCAGGTGAGGCCCTCGATCAGTGCGGCGGTACCCCGCAGGTCATGCGCCTGACCGGGCAGAAGGCGGAAGTCGATCAGATTGCCGAGCGCGTCCGTCAGAGCCATGATCTTTGTCGTTATCCCGCCGCGAGAGCGTCCGATGGCTTGGCTTTGAGTCCCCCTTTTGCGCCCTGACCGTGTCGGTGGACTTTGACGATACTACCGTCGATCATCGTGTATTCGAAGTCTGCATCTTCGGCTAATACCCTGAACATCGATAGAAAGCGTCGGCCCTCACCCACCTTCGGAAGCGCTTGAACACGCTGTTCCAGCGCCCGAACTCTTCCGGCAGGTCGCG
Source organism: Paracoccaceae bacterium (assembly GCA_965216135.1). GTDB lineage: Bacteria > Pseudomonadota > Alphaproteobacteria > Rhodobacterales > Rhodobacteraceae > CBDCFL01. The sequence goes on along the minus strand of CBDCFL010000018.1, from coordinate 223,738 downwards.
CCAGGGGCATCCGGTCCGCGAGATCCAGAGAACTGCCTCGACAAACCGGCGCGGGTCAGGGCCGGTGCGACCGGGGTCGCATTCCCGGCCAAGGCAGTGCGGTGCGATGACAGCCCATTGGGCGTCGGTCAGAACTGTGCGGATCAAGGCTGCTCTCCTCTGTTTGCAACCTTGAATCAGTCATCAGCCGATTTGGGAATCCCTAAACGTCAACAAGCCCTAGCCGATCTGAAGGATCGAAAACCTGCCTATGCACTGGTCGGCGAGGTTGATCTGGTGGTGGTTCGCTTCGACGACGAAGTATCGCCTGCATCGTGGGGCCCTGCTTGCAGACGGTTTTGTTAGCGGCAAGAACCTGATGTGCGGTGTGCATTACTGGGATTACCGGCTGGACAGCGGCGTTTCCGAATACGCCAACGGCGAAGCGCTGGCCAAATTCGATACCTGGATCGAGTCCGGCGAGGTACTGGTTGATGCAGATGAAATTGCCGCCTGGGCGCAGAAAAATCCGCAGCCGTTTAACCGCAAGGCTTACCTGGGTCTTTATGCCGACACATCGCACGGCACCGATGAAGAGCCGCACAATCAGCTGATCCGCCAATATGCGCGTGATGGTCTGTCAAAGGTGGGCCACCACGGCAAGGTCGAGGCCATGGGCGTTCCGCGCGAGGAACTGCCCAAATGGGATGATATTCAGATATTGACGGCCCAGCTGCACAAAATGCCGCTGTTGGATCACGAGGTGGTGGGAACCGACATTGTGATTGGCCCAAAGGCGGCAAGGCCACTGCGCCTGGAAATCCCGCTGTTTGTCTCTGACATGTCCTTTGGTGCGCTTTCAGAGCCCGCCAAGGTCTCGCTGGCGCGCGGGGCTGAACTTGCGGGCACGGGCATCTGTTCGGGCGAGGGCGGAATGCTGCCCGAGGAACAGGCCGAAAACAGCCGCTATTTTTACGAACTCGCCTCTGCCCGGTTTGGATTTGGCTGGGACAATGTCGCCAAGGTTCAGGCGTTTCATTTCAAAGGCGGGCAAGGTGCCAAAACCGGCACCGGCGGCCACCTGCCGGGCAAGAAAGTCAAAGGCAGGATCGCCGAGGTTCGCGGGCTTGAGCCGGGTCAGGATGCGATCTCGCCGTCGCGGTTCCCCGAATGGAGCGAGCCGTCACAGATCAAGGAATTCGCCGACGAGGTCCGGCAAAGAACCGGCGGCATCCCGATCGGATACAAATTATCCGCCCAGCACATTGAAAAAGACATCGACGCCGCACTCGAGGTCGGCGTCGATTACATTATTCTCGACGGTCGCGGCGGCGGCACCGGTGCTGCGCCGATCATTTTCCGCGATAATATCTCGGTTCCGACGATCCCGGCGCTGGCCCGCGCCCGGCACCATCTGGACGCATCAGACCGCCGCGATGTCACCCTGATCATCACTGGCGGCCTGCGCAAACCGGCCGATTTCGTCAAGGCAATGGCATTGGGTGCGGATGCCGTGGCATTGTCCAACGCCGCGATGCAGGCCATCGGTTGCATCGCCATGTGCGCCTGCCACACGAACAACTGCCCGGTCGGCATCGCCACACAAAAACCGCATCTTGTCAGCCGGTTGATAGTCGAAAAATCCGCCCAAAGGCTCACAAACTTTTTCGCCGCCAGTGTCGAATTGATGCAAGTGATGGCCCGGGCCTGCGGCCATGATCGCCTGTCCGGTTTCACCGCCGATGATCTGACAACATGGCACCGCGACATGGCCAGCCTGAGCGGGGTGCAATATGGCGGCATCGGGCGCGGTGCGTAATCCTTGGGCGAGCCGCGCCGGTCGCAAGCCACTATTTCCTTGACGGTAAAAGACCGCTCGCATACCACACGTTTCGCCTCTGGCGGAGTAGCTCAGCTGGTTAGAGCAGCGGAATCATAATCCGCGTGTCGGGGGTTCAAGTCCCTCCTCCGCTACCATTCTTAACATGCCTCTGGCAGCGTGGCAGTGTCGCAGTCTGACCGGCGCAACCCCGATCGAAGGATGTCAAACATGCAGGACGCCCGCAGATTTTACATAAACGGCGCTTGGGCCGCAGCAAAAGACGGCACCGACATGGATGTCATCGACCCATCGACCGAAGAGGCATTCGCCACCATATCGCTGGGTGGTCAGGGCGATACCGATGCTGCCGTCGCTGCGGCCAAAGCGGCCTTTGCGTCTTGGCGCAAATCGTCCAAGGCCGAGCGTCTTGAACTGATGGAAAACATTCTGGAGATTTATCTGCGCCGATCGGACGAATTGGGCGATGTGATCAGCCGCGAGGTTGGCTCGCCGGTTGAAATGTCCCGCGCCTCGCAGTCCGGCACCGGCAGCGGCCATATCAAGGCCTTCATTGACGCGCTCAGGGGCTTCGATTTTGAGCGCGATCTGCGCGAAAACACCCCAAACGACCGGATCATCTATGAACCCATCGGTGTCTGCGCGCTGATCACCCCGTGGAACTGGCCGATGAACCAGATCTCGCTCAAGGTGATGCCGGCATTGGCCACTGGCTGCACCAGCGTGCTCAAACCTTCTGAACAATCGCCGCTGTCGGGGCTGCTGTTTGCCGAGATCATGGACGAGGCCGGCACACCGGCGGGCGTGTTCAACCTGCTCAACGGCGATGGTCCGGGCGTTGGCAGCCAATTGTCCTTGCACCCGGATGTCGACATGGTTTCGTTCACCGGGTCGACGCGTGCGGGCCGTGCGATCACCATCGCCGGGGCGCAGACCATCAAACGGGTTAGCCTTGAGCTCGGCGGCAAGGGCGCAAATCTGGTCTTTGCCGATGCCGACGACAGGGCTGTCAAACAGGGGATCGCGCGCTGCTTCAACAACACCGGCCAGTCGTGCAATGCGCCGACACGAATGCTGGTGGAACGCGCGCGCTATGACGCCGCGGTCGCTCAGGCCCAAGGGGCTGCCGAGGCGACCCATGTGAACGCGGCCTCCGAGGCCGGGCGCCATATCGGCCCGCTGGTCAGCCAGATGCAGTTCGACAAGGTGCAAGCGATGATCGAGACCGGCATCAACGAAGGTGCGCGGCTGGTTGCTGGTGGCCTTGGCCGCCCCGATGGGCTGAACCGCGGCTATTTCGCCCGCCCCACCGTCTTTGCCGATTGCACCAACGACATGTTGATCATGCGCGAGGAAATATTCGGACCGGTTCTGTCGATGATGGCTTTTGACAGCGAAGACGAGGCCATCGCAATCGCCAACGACACAGATTACGGTCTGACCAACTACGTGCAGACCTCTGACCCTGAGCGCGCCCGCCGGGTGGCGCGCGAACTCAGATCCGGCATGGTAGACATGAACGGCAAACCGCGCAGTCTCGGCTCGCCGTTCGGCGGCATGAAACAATCGGGCAACGGGCGCGAAGGCGGTGTCTGGGGGCTTGAGGAGTTCTGCGAGGTCCGCGCCATCGGCGGCTGGCCGCAGGAGGGCTGACCCAGCCTCAGCCCGCGACCGGCTCGATCAGCGCGGCACCACTGGCGCGGTTGGAATTGACGGCCGTATCGACGCGGTGAAACGCCAGCACATCGTCATGCGCCGATGTCATCAGCGCCGCCGCACCCTTGCCCGCTTCGCCCAGCCACACTTGCCAGTCGGATGGCTCCAGCACCACCGGCATTCGTTTGTGGATCGCCGCCATCGGTGCATTCGCTGCGGTGGTCACGATGGCGCAGGTGGTGATTTTCACATCGTCGCGCCCCCACTCCCGCCAGATACCTGCAAACGCCAGCGGCGCGCCATCGCCGCGTTGGATATACCAGGGCAAACGCACGCCTTCGGCCGTCTTGGTCCATTCATAAAACCCGGTCGCGGGAATGATACAGCGCCGCTCGCGGCAGGCATCGCGAAACGCCGGTTTTTGCGCAATCGTTTCGGAGCGCGCATTGATCAACAACGGCCCGTCGGTCGTACTCCTGTACCAGCGCGGAAGAAACCCCCAGCGCATCGCCACCAGCGCCCGGCCCGTCTCGCCGCAACGCACGACATGGACCTGGTCTGTGGGGCAAACATTGTAATTCGGCACCCCCGGCAGATCATTGGCCGGGCTGGCCTCAAACAATTGCGCCATCGCATCGTGGGGCAGGGTGACTGCGAAACGTCCACACATGGCTACCAGAGTGTCGCGATTGCCTTTGAAAACCAAGCCCTTGTTTGCGTCTGGATATATTCTCGCCGAAAAGCGCACAGGGGCGATTGCCGGTTGCGGTTCCGCCGACGGTGCAATAGCGGGTCTGATTGCCAGCACAAGCAGGCGAGTGTTCAAACATCTGGACCGGCTTGCGAAGCACGGCTAATACCAACGGCATCAATTTCTGACTCTGTGGGGATTCCCAAATCGGTTTTGATCTGATTCAAGGTTGGCAAAGGAGGATCGCCATGCCAGCCAGTGTTCCGCTTCGTCGCGACTTTGATGCCCGCCACCTTCGTAAACTCGCCAGCCGTTGCAAGGATGCCCGGCAGAGCCGCCGTCTGTTGTCTCTTGCGGCGGTCTACGATGGCATGCGCCGTGGAGAGGCCGCAAGGATCGGTGGGATGGATCGCCAAACCCTGCGGGACTGGGTTCACCGGTTCAACGAAGAGGGACCGGATGGCCTCACCAACCGCAAGGGCGCGGGCCGGACGCGCTACCTGAGCGATGTCCAGATGAAAGAACTTGGCGAGATTGTCGAGACCGGCCCCGATCCGGCGGTGGACGGGGTTGTCCGCTGGCGGCGGATCGACCTGAAGCGGGTGATCGAGGCGCGCTTTGGCGTCATCTATTCCGAGCGCGGGATATCCAGACTGCTTGGCGAACTGGGCTTTGCCCATATCAGCGCCCGCCCGCAGCATCCCAGGCAGGATAAGCGGATCATCGAGGCGTTTAAAAAAAACTTCGCCGACACGCTCCAGGTGCATATAGCTGACCTGCCAGCGGGAACGCCGGTGGAGATCTGGTTCCAGGACGAAGCACGCCTTGGCCAGAAGAATGGCCTGACGCGCCTGTGGGCGAGAAAGGGCACGCGCCCCCGCCAGCCGGCCGATCAGCGCTATCACAACGCCTATCTGTTCGGCGCCATCTGTCCGGCTCACGGCAAGGGGGCGGCGCTCATGCTGCCTTGGGCGGACGCGCAAGCCATGCAGATGCATCTCGACGAGATCAGCCGCCACGTCGCCCGAAAGGCCCATGCGGTTGTGCTGATGGATCGGGCCGGATGGCACACCACCGGCAAACTCAAAGTCCCGAAGAACCTCACCATCATCCTGCTGCCATCGCGCGCTCCGGAACTGAACCCGGTGGAAAATATCTGGCAGTACTTGCGCGCCAATTGGCTCTCCAACCGCGTGTTCGAAGACTACAATGCCATCGTCGATGCTGGATGCGAAGCTTGGAACAAGCTCATCGCACAGCCCGAAACCATCACATCAATCGGAATGCGAAAATGGGCCCATATCGGTCAATGTTAAATGCCGCTGGTATAAGCTGTCCAGAACGAAAACTGCCTGTGCGTTACTAACTAGACAGCACAGCGCGCAAAGGGGACGCTGAATGATCAACAAAATACTGGTCGCGGTCGATGGATCGTCACATGCGATGAAGGCGGTAGACTTTGCCGCAGATATAGCCGCCGGATGCGGGGCCTCGCTCATGGTTCTCACGGTGATCAAGTTCAGCCAGCCGCCGAAAATATCCGAAGAGCTGCGCGCCTATGCCAAACTCGAGCAAATCGGCGAAGCTGATGTCGCAGCCATGAGATCGCTGTCCCAGGGTTTGCTTTCTCACGCCGAAGAAAAGGCACGCGCCGCAGGCGTGAAAGATGTCGAGGCAAAAATTGAAACCGGTCCCGCCGCGCGAACTATCGTCAAATTTGGCGAAAAAAACGCGGTCGATCTGATCGTCATCGGCTCACGCGGCATGGGCAACGTCGAGGCGACCCTGCGCGGTGGCGTGTCCCACCGGGTCGAGCTTTTGGCGAAATGTTCGGTTCTGACGGTGAAATAGCCGGTGTGAGCGCAAACCGCCCACCCGGAACCTAGTTCACCTGACCCGACCGCTCAAGGAAATCGGCCATGCCTTCGATGTTCAGCACGCGCCACTGATCGTACGACCCCCAGTCCGCATAGGCATCCAGCGTCAGTTCGGCCTTGATCGTATCGACGCTTTTTCCGGCCTTCAGCCCGTCCAGAACGCCGGTCTTCAGGTCGTCCAGATATTGCAGCGCGTCGCCCAGATCGGCGTGCACGCCGATTGTCCCGTGGCCCGGTGCGAAAACCTCGAAATCAAGCGCCTGCGCGGACTTAACCTGGTCGATCCAGTCATCAACATTAGCGCCGCCGAAATTGCGGAACGGCAGGCTCTTGGGCGATGCGACGTCGACAATAAAGGCCACGTTTTCCGGGCGCACGACAATCGCCAGCATGTGATCGTCATGGCCGGAACCAAGGTTGGTCAGCTCAAACGTCTTGTCCCCGACGGCTAAGATGAGGCTGTCGCCCACCAGCGTTTGCGGCACCACGCCCGCGATCCCACCCGCGGCATTTTCATGGGCAATCAACTCGGCGCCGGCGTGAACCTCGCCGCCCGATCCGTGATCGCCATGAGAATGCGACCAGATCAGATGGGTGACCGGCTCGTCGGTAATCTGCGAAAGATTTTCGACAAGCCAGGCGCTGGCTTCGACGCTGATCGGATCGACGCGCACGGTGCCCGCGCCAGTCGGCACGATCAGAGACATGTGGAAATTGTTGCGAAACAGATAAACGTCGCCTTTGACGTTGATGAATTCGCGCTCAGCGTCTTGGGCAATGACCGGCAAGCCAAGTCCAAACATGAGAAGAGCGGCAAAAATACGCGTCATGGAAACCCCCCAAAAGTATGAATAGATGGGGCACCCTAAACGCCCGGGGGGCCGCCTGCGATCACTTCGCCGTGACGGCGGGCCCATGCGCGATATTCAGCGAACGATTGAGAACAGCGAGGGGCCAATACGGCCCCTCACATTTTCCAAAACCCTACTTCTGCGTAATCCGCCCGTCCAGATAGGGCGCATAGGGCGCATTCGCGGCCAGATATTCCGCCGTCACATCGGCCAGATCGGGGCCGAAATCATAGGCGTTCATCGCGCCACGGAACATTCTGTACCCATCGCCGCCACCACGCACGAAGTTGTTGGAGACCACGCCATAGACCTTGTCGGGATCCACGGCCATGCCACCGACCATGACTTCGCTGATGCGGCTGCCGGCGGGCTGACTGACGTCAAATGTATATGACATGCCCGCAACTTGCGGAAACCGGCCCGAACCATCCTCGATCTGGCTGACGCCATTTTCCAACGCCGCGACCAGCGTCGCACCGGTGATCTGGAAGGTCGAGAGCGTGTTCTGGAACGGCAGCACCGTCAGCACCTCGCCCATCGTCACGTCGCCCGCGTCAATCGACGCCCGCAAGCCGCCACCATTGGCAATCGCCACGTCGATGCCCTGATCCTTTACGCGCGCCAGCATCGCATCGGCGACCAGATTGCCCATCTGGCATTCGACCGCACGGCAATTGGCGCGATCACCGTCGATGGCCTCGGCAGCACTGGCAACAACCTTGTTGCGAATCTCATCAAGAGGCCCGGCCAGTTCGGCCACGCGCGCCTTGACGTCCGGATCCTCGGCCACCGAAGCGTCCATGATCAAGGGTTCGCCATCCATGCCGATGATCTTGCCACCATCGTCAAAGGTCAGGTTCAATTCGCCCAAAAACTTGCCATAGGCATAGGCCTGCACGATCGCCGTCAGCCCCATCATCATCGGGTACGGGCCCGCCGCGCGGTCTGACACGTTCGACAGGTACGTATTGGAATGGCCGCCGACGATCACATCAACGCCGGTTGTTTCCAGCGCCACGCGCTTATCGGTGTTGAACCCCGAATGGCTGAGCACGATGACGATATTGGCACCAGCAGCGTTCAATAGGTCGGCCTGACTCTGCACCGCTGCAACCGGGTCTGAAAAGGTGATATTATCGCCCGGGCTGGCCAGTTCCGGGGTGTTTTCGGGTGTCAGCCCGATCAGCCCGATCAGCCGCCCGCCGCGCTCGATGATCGTCGAAGCCCGCAAAGCGCCGGCCAGCAGCGGCTCGCCGGAGATATCCGCGTTCGACATCAGCACCGGAAAATTAACCGCATCCATGAACCCGCGCAGCACTTCCGGGCCATCATCGAATTCGTGATTGCCCACGGTCATCGCGTCATAGCCGAACTGGTTCATAAATTCGGCCGCCATCGCCCCCTTGTAATAGGTGTAGAAAAGTGTGCCCTGAAACTGGTCGCCGCCGTCTACGAGCAAATAGTTTTCCGCCCGCGCCTTGGCCGCCTCGATTGCCGTCGCCAGCCGCGCCGAGCCGCCAAAGCATTTGCCCTCAGCATTGTCTTCTTCGCCACAGCCCGAGTCAAAGCGAGAAATCGGCTCGAACCGCGCGTGGAAATCATTGGTGTGCAGAATTGTCAGGTTGAAATCGGCCATAGCCATGCCGCTGGAAACGGCTAAGGCCGCAGCCGAGCAAAGGATGCGTGTTTTCATTATCGTTACTCCCAGGTTGGATGCGCGCCAGATTGGCACTCTGAATTACGACTGTCCAGACCGGCGTGGCATTCGTGTCGGTAACACGCGATATGTCCGGTTTATGTACCAGATGATCTGTCCGGTTTTAGAACGCCTCCAAGCCATGGAGGGAGGCGATGCGTCGGACGGAGCAGGTACAGGGACTGAGATTGATGAAGTTCGAGGAGGTTTACGGGCGCACCCATCGGGGTGGCTTGACAGCCCGTTGACGAAGTCGGCACTGGACGCAAGCGGCCTGGTCTGATTCTTTGATGTTCTGATTTGACCGGAGGATTCGCCGATGGCGATGGGACAGCCGTCAGGGGGACTTGATGGTGGGCTGGGCGGAGATGCCGCGCTCGCCGATGTGTTTTACTGCAGTCGGTGCTGATCGAGGGCGGCTTCGACGCCTTTGCCGAGGCGCTGCCGACCCTATTACCGGCCAGGATGGGCGCGCCCTGGTGCCGCCCGATTTCCGCATGCACCTGACTTCGAGCATCGGAGCGGAGCGTTGCTCGGATTCCCTGTCGCTTCGGGAGTTCCTGCGGCTTGAGAACCGGGAGCGGGTGCCGGACCATTCCTGGCTGTCACGGACCCGCACGCGCCTGCCTCATGAAGTTCACACGGCGATCTTCGACTGGGTTCTGGCGCTGATTGCCGAAGCAGGTCTGGTCAAGGGCGATCGTATCGGGGTGGACCTCGACCATGGAGGCCAACGCGGCGCTGCGCAACATCGTGCGGGGACACGGGCGAGGGTGCTGGAGCGCTTGTTCGACACGGCCGAGGACTACTGGGACTTCACGGCCAAGCACTTCCTACAAGCCTGAGCACGCGGTGGATCTGCTGGTGGCGGCCGAGCTGCACGCCGACTTCCCAAGACGCTGGCGGCGGCCCAGGAGAACCTTGCCAGCGTTGACGCGGCGCCGACGGCTGGGACTGCCGACAAAGGCTATCACTCACGGGCGGTCTTGAAGGCCTTGGACAACGGCCCGTGGAAGACGCGGATCGCCGAGCCCAAGGCGAAGGGCTTCGCGCGCTGGCGCGGCGACGAGGCGGCGCGGCGGGCGGTCACCAACAACCGGACCCGGCTGTTATCGGGGGTGGCCAAAGAAGCCTTCAAGCTGCGCGCCGAGATCGTCGAGCGCTCCTTCGCCCACAACCTCGATCGCGGCGGCATGCGCCGGACCTGGCTTCGGGGCCGCGAGAACGTGCACAAGCGATACCTGCTTCACGTCGCCGGCCACAACCTCTCGTTGCTGATGCGCCAACTCATCGGTGCCGGCACCCCGCGCGAGGCCGTGGCGGGCGGATATGGCGGTATTTTCGTGCTGCTCACGCCCACCGGGGCCATGCTGGTCGCACTGGGGGTCTCGCAAAGCGGCCAGACGGTTTTCGCCGCCGCATTCCTCATCTGGGAGTGAGAGCCGGAAAAAGCCACTTAATCAACGGGCTGTTGAGCCAGGCGGAGGCGGCGGAGGTTCTGGGTGTCTCGGAGCGCACCTTCCGGCGCTGGCGCGACCGCTACGAGGCGGAGGGAGCCGACGGTCTCTACGACCGCCGCCTGGGCCGCCTCTCGGCGCGGCGCGCGCCGGTGGACGAGGTGGCGCGGGTGCTGGAGTTGTTCGACACCCGCTACTGGGACTTCACGGCCAAGCACTTCCACGAGAAGCTGGTGGCCGATCACGGCTTCAAGCGCAGCTGGCTGCGGCTGAGCTTGCAAGCCCATGGGCGCAGGCGCGCGGCACCCAGGCGTGGGGCGCACCGGCGCAAGCGGCCGCGCCGTGCCCTGCCCGGCATGATGTTGCACCAGGACGGCTCGAGCCACGAGTGGGTCCCCGGTCGATGGTGGGACCTGATCGTCACCATGGACGATGCGACCAGCGATATCTACTCGGCCTTCTTCGTCGCCGAAGAGGGCACCATGTCGAGCTTCCAGGGGGTGTCCGAGGCGATCCGGGCCAAGGGCCTGTTCTGCTCGCTCTACGCCGACCGCGCCAGCCACTACTGGAACACGCCCGAGGCCGGCGGCAAGGTGGACAAGGACACCCCGACCCAGGTCGGCCGCGCCCTGGCGCAGCTCGGCATCGAGTTGATCCCGGCCTGCTCGCCCGAGGCAAGGCGGCGCTCGGAGCGCATGTTCGGCACCTTGCAGAAGCGCCTGCCCCAGGAACTCAGGCTCGCCGGCATCACCGACATGGTCGAGGCCAACCGCTTCCTCAAGGAGGTCTTCCTGCCACAACACAACGCCCGCTTCGCGACCCCGGCCGAGGACCGGGGCACCGCCTTCGTCCCCTTCACCGGCGCGCTCGACGACATCCTGTGCATCCACGAGGAACGCACCGTCTCAAACGACAACACGGTGCGCTACAAGCGCCTGGCACTTCAGATCCCCGCCGGCCGCCACCGCCGCCATTACGTCAAGGCCAGGGTCCGCGTCCACGAATACCCCGACGGCACAATGGCCGTCTTCCATGGACCGCGATGTCTGGCGCGATACCACGCCGATGGCCAACCGATCGACAGCCAAACCCGCGAGGCCGCGTGACCCGCTTCGACGCGACCGACCGGCACCCTGTGGACAAGTGGGCAGCCGCTCCGCGACCGACCACTTGTCCACAGGGCCAGAAACCGCAACAGAAGCGGTCAACTCATATGGTACATAAACCGGTCAACTCAGAATGTTCTCGACAGACCGGCGTGGCATTCGTCGCTCGCTTGCACGCGCTCATCATTCGCCTCAGCGAAAAGGCCCGCAAGGGCCGATGAGTGCTCGACTGCGCCCATCGGGGCATTGTCACGCCAAAACCGCTGACCTAGCGTCGCAGAATCGCATTCGTCACACCAAAAAGGATCGCCGCCCGTGCAAATCTCAGCCGAAACGCTCCGCTACTCCGCCATCATGCTGGCCGCTGGGATCGGGATACCGATCCTGGCCGCGCTGAATGCCCAGCTTGGCACTCGCCTTGGTTCACCCGCCACAGCGGCACTTTGCCTGTTCTTCGTAGCACTCATCTCGGCGGCCATCGCCGTCCTCGCCACCGGGCCGACCGGCTTTTCGGGCATCCCGAGTGCGCCCAAACATTTGTTTGTCGCTGGTATTCTGGTGGCCTTCTACGTGCTCTCAATCACCTACATTGCCCCGCATTTCGGCATTGGCAACGCCATCTTCTTTGTGCTGTTGGGTCAGCTCATCAGCGCCGCGCTGATCGACCATTTCGGCCTGTTTGGCGCCAACATAACACCGGTCTCGCTTTCCCGCGCCAGCGGCATCGCCATTATCGCATTTGGGGTTTTGCTGACCCAACGCGCTTGACGCCCGCCCACGCGCGCGCCATCCCACCCCACATGCTGATCTACAAAATATTTCGCCCCGAAGAATGGGACGAGCTGATCCAGAACGGCGAAACCCTTGGCGCGCCCGTGGACCGGGCGGACGGCTATGTCCATTTCTCAACCGGCGCGCAGGTGGCCGAGACATGCCGCAAACACTTCGCCAAGGACGGCGATCTGGTTCTGGCGGTCTTGGAAGCCGACGACCTCGGCCCGGCACTGAAATGGGAAAAATCGCGTGGCGGCGAGAGATTTCCCCATCTTTACCGGGCCCTGACCAAGGCGGACATCTTTTGGGCCAAAGATCTGCCGCGCGCGCTGCATGGCCATATCTTTCCCGACGGTGTCGTGTGAGCGTAATCGAGCAGCTCGGCCTGTCACTGTTGCGACGGCTCGATCCCGAGCGCTCCCATGCGTTGGCTCTGGCTGGTCTGAAATCCGGCTTCATGTCGCTTCCCGGTCCGCTCACATCCGACCGGCTCTCAACCAGCGTTGCGGGGCTGAGCCTGCCCAATCCTATCGGCCTTGCCGCCGGCCTGGACAAAAACGCCGAGGCCATCGCCCCGCTCACCCGCGCCGGTTTCGGCTTTATCGAGGTCGGTGCCGCCACGCCCAGGCCCCAGCCAGGTAACCCGCGCCCGCGCCTTTTTCGGCTCACTCGCGACCGCGCCGTCATCAACCGATTTGGTTTTAACAACGACGGTGCCGACCTCATCGCGGCGCGGCTTGCGCAGGCCAAACGCGACGTTCCGGTCGGCCTGAACCTGGGGGCCAACAAGGACAGCCCTGACCGCGCCCGCGACTACGCCGAAGTTCTTCGTATTGCCGGACCGCATGTGGATTTCGCCACCGTCAATGTCTCCTCACCCAACACCGAAAAACTGCGCGACCTGCAGGGGGCCAGCGCGCTCGCGGCTTTGCTGGCCGGTGTCATGGCGGCCCGCGCCGAACTGGCCCGCCCGGTGCCGATCTTCCTGAAGGTATCGCCCGATCTGAACGCTGACGAGATTGCCGCGATCACCGAAACCGCCATCACTGCAGGCATCGACGCGATCATCGCCACCAACACCACGCTGGCCCGCGAACTTCTGAGCGACAGGCAGGCCATCCAACCCGGCGGCCTGTCCGGCGCGCCGCTATTTGACCGCTCCACCCAGGTTCTGGCGCAATTTTCCAAAGCCGCCGACGGACGCATTCCCATCATCGGCGTGGGCGGCATATCTGGCGCTAAGGACGCGCTGACCAAGATCAGGGCCGGGGCGAACGCTGTGCAGCTTTACACAGCGATGGTGTTCCAGGGTCTTTCGCTGGCCGCGCGCATCGCCCGCGATATCGACGCCCATCTCGCTGACAATGGCATCACCAACATCGCCGATCTGACCGCGACCGAGCGCGGGAAATGGCTGTAACCGTCACCATCTGGCACAATCCCGCTGCTGAACCGGACTTTGCCGGACTTGTCCTCTGTAGAGACAGCGCGCCAGATGCGCAGATTACGGCCATGCTGGACCATCCGGTCCTCGTCGAACGGCCGATCGTAATTTCGGCCGACCGCGCCGCGATCGGACAGCCCCCGAAGGCTGTGTCGGCCATCATCTAGGCGTGCAGGCGAAAGTCACACCCGATACAGAATTAGTCGTGCAAGGGCATATTTTCTTGCCGAAACACAGCTTTAGGCGAAGAATGCTCAGGTGGACAGGAGGAATTTTTCATGCAGGAAATCACCGCAAATATTTCATGGCTTTCGGTTGTTATCGGGGCCGTCGTGGCGTTTTTGGTGGGCTGGCTCTGGTATTCGGAAAGGCTCTTTGGCAAAGGCTGGGCAGAAGGCTCGCGCGTCGAACTTGGCAGCGCCAACGAAATGCCGATGGGTGCCATGGCCGCACAGATTATCGGCCTGGTGCTGATGAGCTGGTTTGTCGCCGTCACGGCCGCGAATAATGCGCTATTGACGGTCATTCTGGCGACTACGGCCTTCACGGTGCTGGCCTATGGCGGTAATATGTTTTCCAGGAAAAACGCCTATGCGCGAAACGCGGATGCGGGTTATTGGGTTGCGTCGCTGGCCATCATGATCGTCGTGCAGGGCATCTTCTGAGCGCGATCACCTGCGGGACATATCGCGCTACGAAGCGGTGGCGCGGAATTTGTCCATCAAATAGGGGCCTGATCGCACCGGTGGGTAGGTGTCTGAGCCGTCCAGCGGCGTGATCTTCGCCTGCCAGTCGGGCTGATGGAAAAACGCCAGGCTGATGCGGACGGGCTGGTCAGGTCTGGCCACCACCCGATGCAGCGTGCTGATCCAACGATCCGCCGTCCAGCGCGCCATCAGATCGCCGATATTGATGATGAATGTGCCGTCTTCGGCGGGTGCATCCACCCATTCGTCACCGATCTGGATCTGCAGGCCCGTTGATCCGGGCTGGGGTCTGAGGATGGTCAGCGATCCGTAATCGGTATGCGCCCCGGCGCGTTGCTGCCCGTGCAGCGTCCGGCCAATGGTCGGCGGATAATGCAAGGCGCGCAATGCCGAGATCGGCTGCCCGATAAAGGCTGCAAAGTAATCCGGCGCCAGCCCCAACGCTTCGGCAAAGGCCGCCATGACGCGCACCGCCAGCGCCTGCATGGCGCGGTAATAGCGCTCCCATGCGGGGCGGAACCCGGCCAGATCGGGCCAAAGCGTGGGCTGATAGCAAAACTCATAGGCCGCTGGATCACCGATGCCTGCAGGGATGATCAGCGGCCCGCCGTTGAAGCTTTCTTTCAGATCGGGCGGCGTGTCGTCACCATTGGATTTGGCCAGCGCCTCGCTCTGGGGTGCCAGCCAGCCATAGGGATAGCCCGGATAGGGGGCGGCGACGCGTGCTTTGTCAGCCTGCGGCAGGGCGAAAAACCCGGCCACCGCGTCCCATATCCCGCCAACCACATCCGCCGGAACGCCGTGACCCTGCAACAAGAGAAAACCGGTGTCTTTGCATATCCGGTCCAACTCGGCGGCGCGCCCGGCGCGCTCAGGCCCGCCCGCCGCCTCAAAACCTGCCAGATCAAATGTCGGAAAATCCATGCGCACCTGCCTGTGATTAGCGACCACAAAATCATTGCCACCGCCAGCGCGCAAGCCGGATACAACGATGCGCCCTTGCCCCGCGCGGCCGGGTCTGCCCATCATGAGCAAGACCAACGCAAAGGCGGCCGGATCATGCCCCTGAAAACCACCTGCATCGGTGCCTACCCCAAACCGGCCTATGTGCCGATTTCCGACTGGTTCGCCACCGGCCATGATCAGGACGGTTACGCCAGCGATGTTCAGCGCCGCTGGGAGGACAACCAGACCAATGAGGCGCGCGCCCTAATGGATCGCGCCACGGCCGAGGTTGTCCGCGATCAGATCGCGTGCGGCATCGACATTCCCACCGACGGCGAGGTGCGCCGCGAAAATTACATCCATTACATGTGCCGCCATTTCGGCGGGTTCGACTTTGACAATCTCACTCACCGGGTGTTGCGCGGCGGCGCCTACGAGTCTGACCTGCCGACGATCCGCGGTCCGGTGCGCGCGCAGGCCAACAGCCCGCTGGCGCGCGACTGGCAGGTGGCGCAGGCGGCCTCCGACCGCCCCGTCAAGATCACCCTGCCGGGGCCGATGACGATCTCGGACACCACCGCCAATACCCATTACAAGGACGCCGCCAGCCAATGTGGCGATCTAGCAGATGCCTTGAACACCGAAGTGCTGGCGCTGGCAGGCGCCGGGTGCAAATTCATCCAGATCGACGAACCGGTATTTGCGCGCAAACCGGCCGAGGCGCTGGATTACGGCATCGAAACACTTGCCCGCTGCTTTGCCGGCCTGCCCGGCGACGTTACGCGCGTGATGCACATGTGCTGCGGCCGATCCGGCCGCCTATCTGCAAATCGCGGCTGCGGTCGACGGTGTGGCCGACCAGATCTCGATCGAAGATGCCCACCGTCACAACCCGGCCGAGCTGTTTGCGCAGTTTCAGAAGTCATCCCTGATCGTCGGTTTCATCCGCATCGCCGACAGCCGCCTGGAAAGTGTCGATGACATCCGCGCGCGCATGCAAGCTGTGCTGGACCTGGCCCCGCCTGAGCGCCTGATCGCCGCGCCCGATTGCGGGTTGGGGTTTCTGGGCCGCGACCTGGCGATGGTGAAACTGAAGAACCTAACCGCGGCCGCCCGGCAGGTGTGAACAGGTAACTTGCCATATACATTTTATAATGTATATTGCGATACATATTAAGGAGCATATTCCATGACACGTTTGCTGACCCGCAACATCTGTACCATGACTGAACTACGCGAACCTCAGAAAGTGCTGGACCGTGCGAATGGCCAGCCGGTGGCGGTGATGAAAAACTCGCGCTGCGTGGGGTATCTGGTGCCTGTTGAAAATGTGATGAAAGAAGAGCCGCGCTATGCGACGCGCGACGAGGTTTTGGCTTATCTTAAGCGGTCTCGCAAGCGCGTCCAGCCTGTGCTGGATTACTTGAAAGACAAATGAGCTTTGTCCTTTTGTCCGTGGACGTGGTGGTAGAATTGCATGACCACGCCTTGAATGCAGGCGAACTGCCCGGCTTGGCAATGGACAAGTCACTGTCCGGAGCGCTGGCGCGCGTAGACAACCGGATCGCCTATGGCATGATATCCGACGTTTTTGACCTTGCGGCCGCGTATTGCGTTGCGATCGCAACCGGTCATTGTTTCAATGACGCCAACAAGCGAACCGCATTTGACGCAATGAACTTTTGCCTGGAACTCAACGGGTTTGAAATTGAGTGGAACTTCGAGGAAATCGGCGACCTGATTATCGGCGTGGCCCAGGGGCTGGTGGATGAGGCCGATCTGGCGGCGTGGCTGAGGCAGAGGGCCGCCGGCCAGCGATAATTAATGCCGCAGACGCACTTTGAAACCGCTCAGTAACCGTAAGACCCTGAAGGTTCATTGAATATCCGGCCAGCCTCGAATATTCGCGCGTGCTGCGCCGGGCTCATCTCAAGCTCCGCAGCACCGGCCAGACCGTCCAGATGATCGGGCGAAGTCGCGCCGACAATCGGCACCGAGGTTACGCCAGGCACTGTCATCGCCCATTTCAACGCCACCTGGGCGCAGGTGGCGTCCAATTCTACAGCAACCTCGCTGACTGCTTCCAATACCGCCCACCAGCGCGGCGGAAAATCCTGAATGTCACCATCGAGTGCGGCGCGGGAGTCTTTTGGCCTGAGGGTGCTGCCGTCGGCATTTCTCTTATACTTCCCAGTCAGAAAACCGCCCGCCAGCGACGCGTATCCGCTAACCGCTATGTTCTTGTATCTGCAAGCGTCGAACAGATCGAGCAGCGGCAATTCGGCAGGGTCGATTGTGTTTGGCACGTTATCGACGGCGTTAAATCGCGGCTGGATTACCGAAACCGGCGCCCAGCCATTTACGTCGCACAGCCTTTGGGCTTCGTACATTTGCCAGGCGGTAAAGTTGCTGACACCGACATAATGAACCTTACCTGCGCGCACCAGATCGTTCATTGCTGCCAGAGTTTCGCCAAGTGGCGCGCTTTCCAGCCAGCCGTGGATATAATAGATATCCAGGTATTCCGTGCCCAGCCTTTTAAGGCTACCGTCAATCTCGGCCATCACGATCTTGCGCGACAGCCCGATCTTTTGGCTCCCGTGCAGTGCGTAGAAAACCTTGCTGGCGATGACATGATCCTCGCGATCCTGATCGCGCAGCCATTCACCGATGAAAGTCTCGCTCAGCCCGCGCCCGTAAATATTGGCGGTGTCGATAAAGTTGATCCCCAGCGCTGCTGCGCGATCCAGCGTTGCCGACGCGGTTTGCTGATCAACGACAACGTCCGCATCGGGATTATATTTCGTGCCGAACATCCAGGTGCCCAACGCGATCGCGGATACATCCATCCCGGTCCCGCCCAGTCGAACATGCTTCATCGGATGCTCCCATGGCTGTTCCGTCACCCGAGCAAAAATAGCACGCCGGGCCCAGGCCCTCAAATAATACCTCTCAGCGACCCGGTATGCCGCATTTCGGTGCCAAATATCCAGCGAGGTAGCGGCTCGAATTCCCTTTGCGCCCGGCCTTCATTTCATGGTCTAATCGCACCCAAAGAATAATAAGCTAGAGCAGCCCACATGGCCGACGACCCTCTTTCCCCCGACTGCACAGAAATCTATCTGATCCAGATACGCATGCCTGCAGCCCCACTTGCAGTTGAAGCGGGGGGCGAACCGGTGCAATAGCAGCTAGAGCGCCTGATGAATTGCGCCCAGTGCGACACCGAATGCCGCAAACTGGACTAATCCCGCCAGTCCTTCGACGCGAATCCACGCCCTAATCGAAGGCACGTCGTATTTCGATGGTTCGACCACCGCGATGTAGCTGACCAGAAACAACCCGAAAGCCCCGGAAACTGTCAGACCATCGGCAATGGTCGCTGCGCCACCTTTCCAGACAGCCAGCGCGACACTCAGCACCAATCCCTGTAGAATCATGACAGCCACGCCCATTGCGATCACCGGATTGGGTCGGGTGAAAGCCACATTGTCAAAATGCGCTTTGTTGATCACGAAGTGCGACAAACCCTGAACCGCGAATGAAATTACCGCAAAGGTCAGAATACTTGCGCCATGCTCTAGCACTTTTACCCTCCCAAAAAATCACTTGCGAATTGCAAGTAAAATTGTGAATGCCAAATCCACTTCGGTTTTGCAAGTGATTTCCGGCAATGCTATCGTTCGCCATGGCGCTGAAGACATCCAACGACTGGCATGGCTGCCCAATCCGGTTCGGGTCGGTTATTTTGGGCGATCCGTGGTCCATGCTGATCCTCCGCGACATAATTTTCAAAGGCAGGAAATATTACGCGGATTTCCTGAATGCCGGCGAGGGGATATCGACTAACATTCTCGCCAACAGACTTTCGTCGCTGAGAGCCGAAGGCATCCTCAACAGAAAAAAGGAGCCACAATCCGGAATCCGTGTCGTCTACTCGCTGACTGACAAGGGCCTGGACCTGATCCCGGCGATGCTCGCAATTATGGATTGGTCAGAGAAATGGGATGACCAAACTGAAGTGCCAGCAGATTTTGCCACCAAACTGCGCCATGACCGCGACGGGTTAATCCAAGAGGTCAAGGAAAGCTTGGCAAACCAGTAAGTCGTCGAAGACCGTGTTGGGTCGGCGGCTTCGGCATGGTGCCTTTTCGCGCTCGCCCAAACCTGTTCTAATGCGGCAACAACAAGACCAAGCAGAGCAGCCCACATATGGCCGACGACCTCCTCACCGACAAGCGTGACCACATCTACGACGCCCATTCCATCGAGGTTCTCGAGGGCCTGGAACCCGTCCGAAAGCGCCCCGGCATGTATATCGGCGGCACCGATGAACGCGCGCTGCATCATCTGGCCGCTGAGGTGCTCGACAATGCCATGGACGAGGCGGTTGCCGGCCACGCCACCCGCATTGAGGTCGAGCTGCACGAAGATTTCAGCGTGAGCGTGCGCGACAACGGGCGCGGCATCCCGGTCGATCCGCATCCGAAATTCCCCGACAAGTCGGCGCTCGAGGTGATCATGTGCACCCTGCACGCCGGCGGCAAGTTCTCCGGCGATGCCTATCAGACTTCCGGCGGGCTGCACGGCGTCGGCGTCAGCGTTGTCAATGCGCTGTCGGATTATCTGCGCGTCGAGGTGGCGCGCAATCGCGAGCTGTTTGCCCAGGAATTCAGTCGCGGTCTGGCGCTGGGTCCGCTGACGGCTGAAGGCGCCGCCCCCAACCGGCGCGGCACCATGGTGACCTTTCACCCCGACGCCGAAATTTTTGGCCATCTCAAGATCAAACCGGCGCGGCTGTTCAAAATGGCGCGCTCCAAGGCCTATCTGTTTTCCGGGGTCGAGATCCGCTGGAAGTCGGCCGTCGATGATGCCGAAACCCCCAGCGAGGCGGTATTTCATTTCGCCGGCGGGCTGGCGGAATATCTGGCCGAGCGGCTGGGCACTGCGGCGACCTACGGTGATACGCCTTTCGCCGGCAAAGTGTCCTTCGCCGACAAATTTGCCTGCCCCGGCTCGGTCGAATGGGCGATCAACTGGACGCCCTCGCGCGATGGCTTCATCCAGTCCTATTGCAACACCGTGCCCACTCCCGAGGGCGGCACCCATGAGGCGGGCTTCTGGGCGGCGATCCTGAAAGGCATCCGCGCTTACGGCGAGCTGGCGGGCAACCGCAAGGCCGCGCAGATCAGTCGCGACGATCTGGTCGGCGGCGCCTGCGCCATGGTCAGCTGTTTTATCCAGGAACCCGACTTTGTCGGCCAGACCAAGGACCGGCTGGCCTCCGCGCAGGCCGCCCGCATGGTCGAGGGCGCGGTGCGCGACCATTTCGACAATTGGCTGGCGGCGGATACACGCAGCACCGGTGCGATCCTGGATTTTCTGGTGCTGCGCGCCGAGGACCGGCTGCGCAGGCGGGCCGAAAAAGACACGGCCCGCAAAAGCGCGACCAAAAAGCTGCGCCTGCCGGGCAAGCTGGTGGATTGTTCGAACGCCGCGCGCGATGGCACCGAGCTGTTCATCGTCGAAGGCGACAGCGCCGGCGGTTCGGCCAAGATGGCGCGCGACCGCAAGACCCAGGCGCTTCTGCCCTTGAGGGGCAAGATCCTGAACGTGCTGGGCGCGGCGTCGTCGAAGATCGGCACAAACGCCGAAATATCCGATCTATGTCAGGCCCTTGGGGTTGGCATGGACGCGCGGTTCAGCACCGATGATCTGCGCTATGACAAGGTCATCATCATGACCGACGCCGACGTTGACGGTGCCCATATCGCGGCGCTGCTGATGACGTTTTTCTTCACCCAGATGCCGGGACTGATCGACCAGGGCCACCTCTACCTCGCCTGCCCGCCGCTGTACCGGCTGACCCAGGGCGCGACCCGCGTCTATTGCCTGGACGAGGCCGAACGCGACGATTGGCTGGCCCGCGGCCTCGGCGGCCCCAAAGGAAAAAACGGCGACAAGATCGAGGTCTCGCGCTTCAAGGGGCTGGGCGAAATGGACGCCAAGGATCTGAAGGATACGACGATGAACCCGGCGACGCGCAAGCTGATCCGGGTGGTCCTAGACGACGATGAACCCGGCGAGACGGCGGGCCTGGTCGAACAGTTGATGGGCACTCGCCAGAAACCGGAACTGCGGTTTCAGTATATCCAGGAGAATGCGCGGTTTGCGGAGGAGTTGGATGTTTGAGTTAATATATGCACATTAATTGCTTGTAAACGCCATTAAACATATGTATATTAAATGTTTGAATGGGACGAAGCCAAGCGGCGTACCAACATCGCCAAACACGGTGTCGATCTTACCGAGATCGCCCGGTTTGATTGGCTGAGTGCCAGTGTCAAAGCCGACGCACGGCGCAAGTACGGCGAAAAACGTCTAAGTGCGACTGGCCTGATCGACAGGCGTCTGCATGTCTGCGTTTTCACGCCGCGGGGCGGAAATCTGCGTCTGATCAGTCTGCGCAAGGCAAACAGAAGGGATATCGCCAAATGGCACGCGGAAAGAAATTGATCCCGGATCCGAACGACATTTCGGATGAAGAGGATGCCAGGATTACCGCCGCTGCGGAAAGCGACCCGGACAACCCGATCTGGACCGACGAGGACTGGGCCAACGCAAAACCGGTCTGGGATTATCCCGAGCTGGTTGAGCTTTTGCAGAAGCACGGCAAACTCGGCCGCCCGCCGCTGTCGGAAAAGGAACGCAAACAGCGGGTGACGATGTATCTCGACCGCGACGTGCTGGAGCGGCTGAAAGCGGACGGCAAGGGCTGGCAAACGCGGGCGAATGCGAAATTAAGGGAGGTGTTGGGGCTGGGGTGATCAGGAGAATGCGCGTTTTGCGGGAGAGTTTGATGATTGATAATGGTAACAGAATAAATATTGCGGATTTGACGCGCGTAATACCCGTACTACCGGTCGTGGGTTTTCTGTTGGCGGCTTCCTGCGAGTTCACTTTCCTGCTCCTTTTAGGTGTTCGGCCGCAGGACATATTGGACGTTTCGGACTTATTTCGAATGGCTGCCATGTTTATTTTGCCGACTTGGCCGCTGATGGCCTTCGGAATGTTGATGAGCTACGTATTGCGACGTCCTCCCGTTAAGCAAGCCGTAGGGTGCGCTCCCAGCGCACCGTCAACCCCAATTACACAACACAAACGATCGGGCAGCGCCAGACCGCGGGCGGGCGCTGCCCGGCGGCGCGTGCCGCGCCTTGATTCCGGACTTGGAAAGAACCGGAAAGTTGGAATTTCCCGCCCGGCGGCGCTTCCTGGCGGCACCTGCCGTTCCGCATGTGTCCGAGGCATTGCCGACAGCTATCAGACAGGCCATCTTGACCCCGGCTTCCCGGCCCGCCACTTTGCCCGAAGGAGGCCGGTCTCATGCGCCATTTCGACGAAATCCATGCCATCGCGGCGGCTCGCAAGGGCGGCCCCAAAGCGCTGGACGCCCTGCTCACCAAACCACTAACCCACCGGGAACTCAACGAAATCCCAGAAGACCGCTGGCTGGCGACGCTGACCAAGTGCGTCTTCAATGCCGGTTTTAACTGGAAAGTGGTGGATGCAAAATGGCCGGGGTTTGAGGCCACGTTCAACGGTTTTGACGTCGGCAAAACCGCCATGATGGACGACGACACCTTCGATAAACACTTGAAAAACCCCGATATTATCCGCAACGGCGCTAAAATTTCCGCCATCCGCGACAACGCCACATTCCTGATGGAGCTGCGGACACAAGGCGGCGCTGGCAAGGTGCTGGGCGGATGGCCGTCTAGCGACTATACCGGCTTGCTTAACTTCCTGAAAACAAGGGGCAATCGCCTTGGCGGGGCCACCGCCCAATATGCCATGCGCGCCATTGGCCGCGACAGTTTCATCCTGTCCGGCGACGTCACCGCCCGCCTGATCGCCGAAGGCGTCATCGACAAACCTGCCACCTCAAAAGGTGCAATGAAATCAGTGCAATCGGCGTTCAACACCTGGATGGATCAGTCCGACCGGTCGCTTACCGAGATCAGCCGAGTGCTGGCGATGAGCCTTTAGCGCGCCATCCGCCGATCCCGATGTTTTGAAGATGCCACCGCGCGATGCTTGTCCTTGCCCGCTCGCCAGCCTACATGGGCCCCATGATACAGTGGAATCCATTCGCAAAAAAACGCCCCCTCGTAGCGGTGATCCGCTTGCAGGGCACAATCGCTGCCGGGGCACACGGGCGCGCGCTTAACGACGCGGGCCTTGCCTCGGTCATCGAGCGTGCGTTTCGCCGCGGCAAGCCAGTGGCCGTCGCGCTTTCCATCAATTCACCCGGTGGCTCGCCGGTTCAATCCGCTTTGATCGCAGCCCGCATCCGCCGGCTGGCGGTCGAGAAAGGCACGCCGGTCTATGCGTTTGTCGAGGACGTCGCGGCTTCGGGCGGCTATTGGCTGGCCACTGCGGGCGACGAGATCTGGGTGGATAGCTCATCGGTTCTGGGCTCAATCGGGGTGATCGCATCAGGTTTCGGTTTTCAGGATATGATCGCGCGCTATGGCATCGAACGGCGCGTCCATACTGCCGGAAAATCGAAATCCACGCTTGACGCATTCAAGCCGGAAAAGGCAAGTGATGTCAAGCGGTTGAATGTTATTCTGGAGCAAATTCATCAGGCTTTTATTGCCCATGTAAAAGAGCGTCGCGGTGACCGGCTGGCTGACAAAGCTGACATATTTACCGGAGAATTCTGGGTGGGACAGGCCGGTGTGGACCTTGGCCTGGCCGACGGTATCGGGCATCTGGTGCCGATGATGAAAGAGCGCTTTGGCGACAAGGTCAGGCTGGCAGCTTACGCGCCGCGCCGCTCACTTTTCAGCCGCTTCGGCGCGTCGATTGTGGATGATACGTTGAGCAGCATCGAAGAACGCGCCGCTTTCGCCCGGTTCGGTGCCTGACCGGCATGGTCAAGGCCGTCTCGCTTTTTCTGATCGCGTTACTGGTTCTGGCGATGTTCGGACGCATGCGTTTCCCCGGCCAGAACCGTCTCAAGGCGATGAGATGTCCGACATGCGGGCGGTATCGAATTGGCGCTGGCCGTTGCGACTGCGCAAAGCCCAAATAAAGAGGCACATTTATTGGATATCGCCTATGCAATTGTCGGGCTTGTTATCCTGCTTTTATCCGGTGACGCGCTGGTCCGGGGCGCTGTAAACACAAGTCTGCGCCTTGGCGTGCCGGCGCTGATCGTCTCGCTGACAATTGTTGCCATCGGCACTTCGGCTCCCGAATTGCTGGTCGCGGTGGATGCCGTGATCGAAGGCGCGCCCGGCATCGCCTTGGGTAATGTGGTGGGATCAAACACCGCCAACGTATTGCTGGTGCTGGGTTTGCCCGCGCTGTTGGCGGGTCTGGGCAGCACTGATCTGGATACCAGATCGAGTTATCTGCAAATGCTTGGGGGCACCGCAGTGTTTGTGGCCGTCGCGGCATTCGCGCCAATTACGTGGATCACCGGGCTGGTGCTGCTGGGTCTGTTTGTGGCTTTCATATTGCGCGAAATTCATGCCGCGCGATGCCACCGCCGCGATGAGAAGGCCCGACGGAAAGACCGTGATGACATTGACGTCGAGGGTGTCGATCCGTCTTTGCGGTGGCGCATGATTGCTTTGCTGCTGGTGCTCGGTCTGATCGGCCTGCCGCTCGGGGCCGAATTACTGGTCAGCAGCGCCACGCGCATCGCCCGCGAATATCAGATCAGCGATACCGTGATCGGGTTGACGCTCGTGGCGGTCGGGACATCTTTGCCAGAGCTTGCCACCACTGTGTCGGCGGCGTTTCGCCGGCAAGCGGATGTCGCGATCGGCAATGTCATCGGCTCGAATATGGCCAATATTCTGGGTATCGTCGGGATTGCCACGCTTTTTGGCCCAATACCAGTGCCCCACGACATTCTGCGGTTCGACATTCTGGTGATGGCGGCTGCCAGCCTGATCATCGCGCCATTCGTTTTCACATCGCTGAGACTCACTCGGACATGGGGTTTTCTTTTTGTCGGTGGCTATGTGATCTATATTGCAATTGTGCTGAACTGACGGAGCGGCAATGCCTGAAAAACGCGCCATTGTAACCGGGGCAGCCAGACGGCTGGGACGCGCCATGGCGCTTGACCTCGCTGATCGCGGCTATGATGTGGCGGTTCACTATGCTGGCTCAGAGGCCGACGCAGCCGATGTTGTGGCGCAGATCCGCGGCCTGGGCCGTGCTGCGGTTGCCATACATGCTGATCTGCTGGCAGAGCCTGCGGCCGCAAGCCTGATCGAGCGGGCGTCACAAGACCTCGGCGGTCGGTTTTCGGTGCTGGTCAACAATGCCTCGATATTTGAAAACGATACGCTGGAGACCGCCACCCGGCAAAGCTGGGACAGGCATATCCAAAGCAATCTGCGCGCACCATTTGTTCTGACCCAGACCTTTGCGGCACAGGCGCCGCGGGCAATCCAGGACGAAAACGGCGAACCGGTCGCGCAGGCTTTGATCGTCAATATGGTCGATCAGCGTGTGCGCAAGCTGACGCCGGAATTCATGTCCTACACGATTGCCAAATCCGGGCTTTGGGCTTTGACGCGGACCTCTGCCCAGGCCCTTGCGCCTGACATCCGCGTCAACGCAATCGGGCCCGGACCG
Organism: Paracoccaceae bacterium; assembly: GCA_965216135.1. Lineage (GTDB taxonomy): Bacteria > Pseudomonadota > Alphaproteobacteria > Rhodobacterales > Rhodobacteraceae > CBDCFL01. Next base: position 198,053 of record CBDCFL010000018.1, on the reverse strand, counting down.
ACGGTACGTGGTATCCGCCAAAGCGGCGAACATTTCGCCCGCCAGCGGGCGGCTACCGTATTGAAACGCGGCGCAAATCCAGACGATGTAGTTGGTGCGCTCGCCTATCTGCTGGATGCAAAATCGGTGACCGGGCAAATGATCTGCACAGACGGCGGGCAGCATCTGGCATGGCGGACGCCCGATATTCTGGGCAGCATTTAGCAGGCAATTAGGGCCAATATCGCCGGGACTTTTGCACTGATGGCGGTTGGGTCACGGATTCGTTGCGGTTTTGTTAATAAATTCAACCATTTGCGACGTTAAGGAAATAAAATGCTTTACTTCCAATAACATACAGCTGTGCCCATTTTTTGGGCAAATCGACTAAATGCAAAAGAACTAACGGCTAATTCCGCCCGAACCGATGTTAACCCCAAACTTATCCACAGATTCGGTGGAAAGGTTTTCTCTTGCAACGGGGCAATTATGATTGCAGCCACGGCAATGAATCAGCGCAAACATCAGGAGCAACCTAACTGCCCGAAAAACCCGGACATAAAACGATAGCGGCCTACCTACGCCAGCTCGACACTTCACCGGGTGTCTACCGGATGCTGGATGAAAAAGGCGCGGTGCTATACGTGGGCAAGGCGCGAAACCTTGCCAAGCGGGTCGCCGCCTATGCCAAACCTGCGGGACATTCGGCGCGGATTGCGCGGATGATCGGCGAGACCGCGTCGATGATGTTTCTGACCACCGAAACCGAGACCGAAGCGCTGCTGCTGGAGCAAAACCTGATCAAGCAGCTGAAACCGCGCTACAATGTGCTGTTGCGCGACGACAAGTCTTTCCCGAATATCCTTGTCAGCCGGGCGCATGAATTTCCGCAGATCAAAAAACATCGCGGTGCTAAGCGGGAAAAAGGCAGCTACTACGGCCCCTTTGCCAGCGCCGGCGCGGTAAACAGAACGCTCAATTCACTGCAAAAGGTCTTTCTGCTGCGCAATTGCTCTGACGCCACTTTCGAGGCCCGGACCCGGCCCTGCCTGCTCTTTCAGATCAAGCGCTGCTCGGCCCCCTGCGTCGGCCGGATCGACGCCGCGGGCTATGCCAATCTGGTCGCTGACGCGGAGCGTTTCCTGAAAGGCAAGACGACCGAAATGCAGGAATTGCTGGCCACCGACATGGTGCAAGCCTCAGAGGCGCTGGAATTTGAACGCGCCGCCGCAATCAGGGACCGCATTCGCGCGCTCACCCAGGTGCAGCAAGGCCAGGGGATCAACCCGCGCGGCGTGTCCGAGGCCGACATCGTGGCGCTGTATATGGACGGCGGGCAGGCCTGTGTTCAGGTGTTTTTTGTCCGCGCGCATCAGAACTGGGGAAACCGCGATTTTTATCCGCGCACCGGTTCAGGGGCCGAAGAGGCAGAAGTGCTGCAGGCGTTCATCGGCCAGTTTTACGACACCAAAGAACCGCCACGACAGTTATTGATCTCGCACCCGATCGAAGACGCCGACCTGATGGCGCTGGCTTTGTCGGAAAAAGCTGGTCGCAAAGTTTCGATCACCGTGCCGCAGCGGGGCGAAAAGGCCGAACTTGTCGCACACGCGGCGCGAAATGCCCGCGAAAGCCTAGGCCGAAAAATGTCTGAGAGCGCGACGCAGGTCAAACTGCTGGCCGGGCTGGCCGAGGCATTCGATCTGGACGGCGCGCCAGAGCGCATTGAGGTTTATGACAATTCTCATATTCAGGGCACCCATGCCGTTGGCGCGATGATCGTCGCAGGCCCGGAGGGGTTTGTGAAAAGCCAGTATCGCAGGTTCAACATCAAATCCGCTGATCTGGTACCGGGCGACGATTTCGCCATGATGCGCGAGGTTCTGACCCGCCGTTTCAGGCGGTTGCTCAAGGAAGACCCTGACCGGCAGGGTGAAACCTGGCCCGATCTTTTGCTCATCGATGGCGGCGCGGGACAGCTAAGCGCGGTGATGGGAATTCTTGGCGACGAAGGCGTGGACGACATACCGGTTATCGGTGTGGCCAAGGGCGTGGACCGCAATGCCGGCAAGGAAGAGTTTTACCGCACCGGTCAGCGCCCCTTTGCTTTGCGCAGGAACGACCCGGTCCTCTATTTCGTCCAGCGGCTCAGGGATGAAGCGCACCGCTTTGTCATCGGCACCCACCGCGCCAAGCGCTCCAGAGCCATCGGTGCGACCCCACTCGACGATGTGCCGGGCATAGGGGCCACGCGAAAACGGGCGCTGCTGGCGCATTTCGGCTCGGCAAAGGCCGTTAGCCGCGCCGGGCTTGCGGATCTGCGCGCGGTCGACGGAATATCTGCCAAAGTCGCGCAGAACCTTTATGATTTCTTCCACGAGCGCGGCTGACTCCCTGTCGCCGGTCCGAAGAACTTTCCCGATCCTCTGGGAGAAAAATCTTCGTGAAGATTTTTGCCCACACCAAACCAATTCCGCTGGTCGCCATCGCGCCTTCCAACCCGGCGCTCATGGGGTTATTCCTTTGCCCATGACCTGGAACATTCCCAACACACTGACCATTCTGCGCCTTTTGGCGGCACCCGGTCTTGTAGTGATGTTTCTCTATTTCAACCGGCCCTTTGCCGATCTGTTTGCGCTGGTTCTGTTTCTGATCGCGGCCGTCACAGATTGGTTTGACGGCTTTCTTGCCCGTCTGTGGAACCAGCAAAGCCGATTTGGCACGATGTTGGACCCGATTGCCGACAAGGCCATGGTGGTCATCGCGCTGATGGTGATCACCGGGTTCCAGGGCATGAACCCGTGGATATTGCTGCCGGCCACGGTGATCATTTTCCGCGAGGTTTTCGTCTCGGGCCTGCGCGAATTTCTCGGTGCCAAAGCCTCGCTTCTGGCGGTGACCAGGCTGGCCAAGTGGAAGACCACCGCGCAGATGGTTTCCATTGCCACGCTGTTTTCAACAGGGGTCTTTGAACATTACTTCGGGATGCACAGCTTTGGCATGGATATTGACCTGATCCGGTCGATCCTGAACGGGCAGGAGGATGATATTCTCGGTCTGCGCTGGAAATATTGGGGAATGAATTACAGCTGGACGGTTGGCGTCGTTTTGCTTTGGGCTGCGGCGGGGCTTACCCTGGTAACGGGTTGGGATTACTATCGGAAATCAATGCCGTATCTCAGAGACGAAGGCCCGAAAACGTGAGAATTCTGTACTTTGCATGGCTGCGCGAGCGTATCGGCCTGCCACAGGAAGATGCCGACACCGGCGCGATGACGGTTGCCGGGCTGGTCGAGGAACTCAAAGCGAAAGATCCGCGATATGCGCTGGCGTTTTCCGATCTGGCCTCAATACGCGTGGCGCTTGATCAACAGCTTGCAGATTTCGATGCGCCGCTGGAAAATGTCAGCGAAGTCGCGTTTTTCCCGCCGATGACCGGCGGTTAGAATGTCCGTTCGCCTGCAGGAGGGGCCGTTTGATCCTGCGGTCGAACTGGCCGATTTTGGCAAATCCAACGGTACCGGCGCGCGTGTCAGCTTTACCGGTGTCGTCCGTGATGACGGTTCGCTGCGACACATGGTGATCGAGCATTACCCGGCGATGACTGCCACAGCGATCGAGCAGATGGCCGCGCAGGCGAAAGAGCGCTGGTCGCTGAGCGATGTGCGCCTCATTCACCGTTTTGGTCGGCTAAACCCGGGTGAGGATATCATGATGGTTGCAACCGCTGCCGCACACCGGGCCGAAGCCTTCAGCGCCGCTGATTTCCTTATGGATTATCTGAAATCCCGCGCGCCGTTCTGGAAAAAGGAAGTAACCGAGACCGGCGAGAGCTGGGTTGCGGCAAAAGACCAGGACGAACGGGCGCTGCGGCGCTGGGACAACGATGAATAATTCGCGGGCGGAATGACTGCGCCGGATTAGCCGTTTGTTCCAAACGAGTCTAAAAGCGTGGTCAAACGTTCTGCGGTGCGCGCCATGAACCCGTCCGCTCCGCTGCGAATATCATTTATCCAGGACACGTAGGATGACATGATCGGCTCGGTCTGTGGGTTGAGCTGAACGATATTCGGCGCATAGATGTAGGCCAGCATCATGGCCGCAAATATGATGATAACAAGAGCAAAGCCGCGCCGGAAACCGCCTCTGCTCGCTTCCAGTTTGGCCGCCGCTGCAACATTACCGGCGCCTTCTTCCTCGGATGGCGACAGGGTGGAATTGATCTCTTCAATATCGGGAAGCAATTCTTTGCGGTTGCCGGATGTTGGCGTGGTGGCGAGGGCTGTCGGGCCAAGCTCGTCTTCCATCTCGCGCAGCCGCGCCATGCGCTCCTGAATATGCGGCGGCGTTTCCTCGCTGCTGCTGTCCAGGCCCATATCTGATTGAGATTCCAGGCCCGCGCGGGTTTCCGCATCGCGTTCGGCATGCTCGCGTTCGGCCTCTTCGCGAAGAATATCCGTCACTTCGGGATCCAGAGCCCGCGGTGCCTCAGCTTCCAAAGCAGCATGGTCGTGCTCTTCTTCGACAGCCTCCGCCGTCTCGACCGCAGCATCGGACCCAGCCGCGGCCATCTCAGCCGCCTCTGTCTCTTGCTCAGGCTCCTCTCGCTCGGCTGGCTCTTCACTTACGGCTGCGACTTCTTCGACCGTCGCATCTTCGGTTGCGTCATCAGTTGAATGATGATGGTCCGCAGCCGGTTGCTCGAGCTCAGGCGTTTTCGAAATCGGCCGTGTGATTGGTCGTGACGCCGAGCGCTGATACCAGGTGTGACCGCAATTTGAACATTGCACATCACGCCCGTTGTCAGGGATCACACTATCCTCGACCTCGTATTGCGCCGCACAGTTCGGACAAACTAACCGCATACGTCGAACCTCAATCGGGCTTGTATTTTTTCGTCGTCCGCCAGGCTTCGGCCAGCGGCGATATTTATCGCCCTAATAGTGAGTTTACTAGCAAATAATTAACGGCTGTCCAACCATTTGCGCCAGCGGCGATTGAAACCGGCAAATAGCTGAGGCAAAACGGTCGCGTTGAGCGAGATGGGGCGCACTGTGATCGAGCTGGAAAATGTAAGCTGCCGCTTTGGCGACGCTGATTTGTTTTCGGATGTTTCTCTGAAATTGCCCGCCGGGTCGTTCCATTTTTTGACCGGACCTTCCGGGTCGGGCAAAACCACATTTCTGCGCCTTTGTTATCTCGACCTGCGGGTCACTACCGGGGTGATGCAAATATTCGGGCGCCCCGCCAACGACCTTGGACGCGACGATATTGCCGAGTTCCGCCGTCGTGTCGGCGTCGTTCATCAGGATTGCCAGTTTCTCGATCACCTGAGCGTTGAAGAAAATGTCGCACTGCCGCTGGCGGTGTCAGGGCAACGCGCGGATGTCGGAAATCTTGGCGATTTGCTGGCCTGGGTCGGACTTACCGCGCGCCGCAACGCGCGCCCGCCAGAGCTTTCGGGCGGCGAGCGTCAGCGTGCGGCACTTGCACGCGCGATCGTCATGTCGCCTGACCTCATCATTGCCGATGAGCCGACCGGAAACGTCGATTGGGACATGTCGCAGCGCCTTTTGGACCTGCTTACAGAGCTGAATTTAATGGGAAAAAGCGTGCTATTAGCAACCCACGACCTGGCCCTGATCAGAGCGGTCAAAACCTCAGTCTCCGCCCGCGTGCTGCGCATCCGCGACCGCCGGGTGCAACTTGCGGGGGCGAATTTGTGAAGCAGCTCGAAGCAATCCTTGCATTCCTGAACCTCTCAGGCGGGGCCGAGCAGGTTGTCCCGTCCTCTGGCCACACCGCCTGGCTGACCACGCTGACCGCGGCGGCCATGGCATTTCTGGCGGTATTTGCTTTGGCCCTGTCGCTGGCCACAGACCGTCTGGCCACGCGGTGGTCTGCCGAACTGGCGCGCACGGCGACCATCCGGATATCCGCACCGGCAGGGCAGTTGGATGCGCAAGTCGCCGCTACGCTGGCGGTTCTGGATACCACGCCCGGTATCGCCACCGCGCGTGTGCTAACACGCCAGGATGAGCTGGCATTGCTGGAACCTTGGTTTGGCCCCGGCCTGCCGGTTGAAAGCCTGCCGATCCCGAAACTGATCGAGATCACCGAAACCGGGGATGGGTTTGACACCGACAACCTGCGTCTGCGCCTGCAGGGCGAAGTGCCGGGCGCGGTCTTGGACGACCATACGCGCTGGCGCGCGCCTTTGGTCAATGCCGCAAACAGATTGCGCAACCTTGGCTATCTCTCGATTGGGCTGATCACCGCAACGCTCGGCGCCATGGTGACGCTGGCCGCCAGTGCTTCGCTGGCCGCCAATGGCCAGGTGATCCGGGTTTTACGCCTGATCGGGGCGCGCGATGCCTATATCGCCAAGGCTTTTGTGCGCCGATTCACGCTACGCACCTTTGGCGGCGCGGGCCTTGGTATTGTCTTGGGCATACTTGCAATTGCCCTGCTGCCGCAAGCCTCGCGCGAAGGCGGATTTCTCACCGGGCTTGGCTTTCAATCCTGGCATTGGCTGTGGCCCTTTGTCATTCCGCCGGTTTCAGCGGTTGTGGCGTTTTTCGCAACCCGCAGGGCGGCGTTCAGAACGCTCAAAAGGATGACCTGATGGGATACGCCTTTCAGTGGCTGCGGTCGCTTGTGTTCAATGCGCAGATGTATCTGGCGATAGCGGTGCTGGCGGTGTTCTTTCTGCCGATGGCGATGGTTTCGCGCAACTGGGCGCTGCGCGGGATCCACACCTATACCGGCTGGGTCGTGTTTTCAGCGCGCTGGATGATCGGATTGCGGGCCGAAATACGCGGCAACGTGCCCCAGGGCGAAGTGCTGATCGCCGCCAAGCATCAGTCGTTTTTTGACATCATCATGATCGTCAACGCCACGCCACGGCCGCGATTTATCATGAAATCCATTCTGCGGTTTGCGCCGATGTTGGGGTGGTTTGCGCTGCGCATCGGCTGCGTGCCGGTCGATCGCGGCAAACGCTCCAAGGCGATCGAGCAGATGGTCGCCGGTGTGCGGAACAATCCCGCCGGGCCGGGCCAGCTGATAATCTATCCGCAAGGCACGCGCGTCGCGCCCGGTGCGACGCGGGCCTACAAGGTTGGACCGGCGGTGCTTTACAAAGAGCTCAACCAGCCTTGCGTGCCCGCGGCCACGAATGTCGGGGTTTTCTGGCCGCGGCGGCGGATATTTCGCAAACCGGGGCTGGCGGTGGTTGAGTTTCTTGAGCCGATCTCACCGGGATTGACCCAGGACGGGTTCATGGCGCGGCTGGAAACGGACATTGAGGCTGCATCGGATAGGCTGATGGCAGAAGCTGGTTTTACGGTGCCGGAACAGGATCAAGATGCGTGAGTTCGTTGACGATATAGCTGAACTCGATGCACTTTCTGCCGAACCGGGCGAGGCCTCGTTGCGCAAAGTGTCCGACCACCTGACGCCGCTTTAGGTCACCACATGATGCACAAGTCCTGCCGAGCGCAGGCGGCATTCTAGCAGAAATGGCAGCCGGAAAAATTGGCGGCCAGGCCTATGATAAGGCCTGGCCGGAACGCGCTGAAAAGACAATGTGGTAACGGGCAGAAACCAGTCTATTCAGCACCGTAACTGCAATTGCATGATCTTTGTTTGCCGGAATGTTTGACTCCGGTGTCTTCAAGTGAATTCTGCGCTCACCGGCCTTGGCGCGCCTGACGGCTTCGACATTGCGCACACGGCGCGGTTCGATAACGACGGGCTCGGTAATGACTGCGCCCGCCATATCTTCGGGGGCTTCGATTTTCGCAAACACCCGGCGAAACACCATAACTTCGCAGGTGCGCCATTCTTTGACGATCAGCCAGCGGCGGCGGCGGCGGGTCTTAAACGTTTCGCTGCGCACATATTCCCAGCCATATTCGCCCAGCTCGTTCATAAGCTCGCTAACATCGCCAGCAACCTCTTTGGCTTTGCCGCTCATGCGTCTGACTTTGACAGCAGTGACCGGCGCGCTAACAATTTTGTACTCGTACTTATACCAACGGTCATTGATCAGAACCCATGCGCCCATTTGCGCATGCCGAGGGACATGATCTTCCATGGTTGGTCGATGAGGTTGTTCCAGGCTTGGCAGCACAGCGCGACGATGTCTTCGTAGGATTTGAAGATCCGGTTCGACAACCAGTTGTCGCGCATGAATTGCCAGACATTCTCCACCGGGTTCAACTCGGGCGATCGTGGCGGCAGCGCCAGGACGGTGATGTTGTCGGGGATCGCCAGCTTGGGCGTCAAGTGCCAACCGGCCTGATCGACGATCAGCACCGCATGGGCGCCGGGATCGACGGCGGCACTGATCTCGATGAGGTGCGCCGCCATGGCGTCGGTGTCGCACCAGGGCATGACCAGCCCGGCACCTTTCCCCTTCGCGGGACAGATCGCGCCGAAGATATAGGCCCATTCGGTGCGCTGGTCGCGGGGCACCCGCGGGCGCGTGCCACGTCTGGCCCATCGGCGTGTGAGCTTATTCTTCTGGCCGATGCGGGCTTCATCTTGCCACCACAGCTCTATCTCGACGCCTTTCGGGAGCCTCGCCCGGATCTTCGCCAGTTCGGCGGGGAAGTTTTTTTTAAAAGCCTCGACGGCCAGCTCGTTTTGCGCGTAGTGGCGCGGCCGCGCCGAGATCTTGGCGAAGCCGAGCGCCTTCAACTCGCGCCCGACCGTGGTCTCGTCGAGCGAGATGGCGAACGTCTCCAAGAGCCACCGCGCCAGGTCCTTGCGCCGCCAGCGCACGACGCCGTCCACCGCCGGGACCGGGCCGGCCTCAACAACCTCCGCCAGTGCGCGGCGGTGATCGGCGTTGAGCTTCGAGGGTGCGCCCGGTGACTTCCCATCGACCAGCCCGTCCGGTCCGCGGGCGTTGAAGCGCAGCACCCAGTCGCGAATGATCTGCAGACCGACGCCGCCGATCCGCGACGCATCCGTCCTGCTGCCACCATCGTAGACCTCGGCCAACGCCAGCAGACGACGGCTCTGGGTCGCGTCCCTGGTCCTCTTCGCGAGGCGCCGCAGTGAGACGCTGTCAAAATCGTTCCGTAAGTCGATAGGCGCTGCCATGGCGAACCTCATTGGTTCACCACATTGAGTCAGAGATCGGACCGCTTGGGAATCCCCAACGTGAGTCAGGCATTCCGCTCGGTGGTATTATACCAACGGCATCAATTTCTGACTCTGTGGGGATTCCCAAATCGGTTTTGATCTGATTCAAGGTTGGCAAAGGAGGATCGCCATGCCAGCCAGTGTTCCGCTTCGTCGCGACTTTGATGCCCGCCACCTTCGTAAACTCGCCAGCCGTTGCAAGGATGCCCGGCAGAGCCGCCGTCTGTTGTCTCTTGCGGCGGTCTACGATGGCATGCGCCGTGGAGAGGCCGCAAGGATCGGTGGGATGGATCGCCAAACCCTGCGGGACTGGGTTCACCGGTTCAACGAAGAGGGACCGGATGGCCTCACCAACCGCAAGGGCGCGGGCCGGACGCGCTACCTGAGCGATGTCCAGATGAAAGAACTTGGCGAGATTGTCGAGACCGGCCCCGATCCGGCGGTGGACGGGGTTGTCCGCTGGCGGCGGATCGACCTGAAGCGGGTGATCGAGGCGCGCTTTGGCGTCATCTATTCCGAGCGCGGGATATCCAGACTGCTTGGCGAACTGGGCTTTGCCCATATCAGCGCCCGCCCGCAGCATCCCAGGCAGGATAAGCGGATCATCGAGGCGTTTAAAAAAAACTTCGCCGACACGCTCCAGGTGCATATAGCTGACCTGCCAGCGGGAACGCCGGTGGAGATCTGGTTCCAGGACGAAGCACGCCTTGGCCAGAAGAATGGCCTGACGCGCCTGTGGGCGAGAAAGGGCACGCGCCCCCGCCAGCCGGCCGATCAGCGCTATCACAACGCCTATCTGTTCGGCGCCATCTGTCCGGCTCACGGCAAGGGGGCGGCGCTCATGCTGCCTTGGGCGGACGCGCAAGCCATGCAGATGCATCTCGACGAGATCAGCCGCCACGTCGCCCGAAAGGCCCATGCGGTTGTGCTGATGGATCGGGCCGGATGGCACACCACCGGCAAACTCAAAGTCCCGAAGAACCTCACCATCATCCTGCTGCCATCGCGCGCTCCGGAACTGAACCCGGTGGAAAATATCTGGCAGTACTTGCGCGCCAATTGGCTCTCCAACCGCGTGTTCGAAGACTACAATGCCATCGTCGATGCTGGATGCGAAGCTTGGAACAAGCTCATCGCACAGCCCGAAACCATCACATCAATCGGAATGCGAAAATGGGCCCATATCGGTCAATGTTAAATGCCGCTGGTATTATACCAACGGCCCTAGTCGTTGACCATTTTGACCCATTGTCTGGTAGTGATTGACGTGATTGCGGTTTTGTCGTTTGCAAAGAAGTTCCATGCTTCGCAACACCTGTCGACGATCTGCTCATAATTGTCGAAGACGGATATGGCGAGCTTGTTGGCACGCAGATAAGCCCACACATTTTCCATCGGGTTGAGTTCAGGGGAATAGGGCGGGAGTTTGAGCAGGGTGATGTTGTCGGGTACCTCCAGCTCTGCCGAACCGTGCCAGCCAGCGCCATCCAGAATGAGAAGGGCATGTGCGCCCGATGCGACGGTTTTAGCGATCTCGGCGAGATGCGCGCTCATGGCCTGTGTGTCGGCATGTGGCATGATCAGAGCGGCCGCTTCAGCCCGTTCCGGGCAGACGGCACCGAAAATGTAGCTCCAGATATAGCGGGTGTCGCGCGGGGCACGGGGGCGTGTTCCACGCTCGGCCCAGATACGGGTGAGCGTGCCCTGCTGGCCAACCCGCGCTTCATCCTGAAACCATATCTCCAGGGGCTTGCTGCGGGCTGTTTCCGGCAAGGCTGCTTCTACCTCTGCGGCGAAGTTTTTTTAAAAGCCTCCTGTGCATCCGGGTCGGATTTCGGATGCTGCGGGCGCACCGACAGACGCCGAAAGCCCAGGCTTGCCAATTGTTTGCCAACAGTTCGCTCATGCATGGTGACGCCGAAGCGCTCTTCGATCTTGCGTTTCAGATCAATGCGCCGCCAGCGCACAACCCCATCGGTTTCGGGGTCGGGACCCGCCCGAACCATTTCCGCCAACTCCTCCTTCTGTGCCGCGCTCAGCAGACAGGGTGGATCCGGCGGGCGACGGTTGAACCCTGTGCCGCGCTCAGCAGACAGGGTGGATCCGGCGGGCGACGGTTGAACAGGCCCGACACGCCCTCCGCATTGTAACGGTGGGCCCAATCCCGCAGCGTCTGCCGATCCATGCCGCAGTTTTCTGCCGCCGTCTTGCGGTCAACCCCATCCAGAACCAGGGCAATCGCCAACATCCGTCGCGCCGCTTTCCCATCCCGGCACCGCGCCGCTTCCTGGCGAAGCTCGCCTGCGGACTTGTCTTTGCGCGTAATCCTTACTGCCATCAAAGCCTCCCTTGCCTTGATGCCACTGAATCAGATCACGCCGCTCGTGGGAATCCCCTTGAGTCAAATCTGGGGGCCGTTGGTATTAGTCATCCATTTCCCCCGAAAATAATTTCGTTGGCGCAAACTAGGGCTTGTTGACGTTTAGGGATTCCCAAATCGGCTGATGACTGATTCAAGGTTGCAAACAGAGGAGAGCAGCCCTGATCCGCACAGTTCTGACCGACGCCCAATGGGCTGTCATCGCACCGCACTGCCTTGGCCGGGAATGCGACCCCGGTCGCACCGGCCCTGACCCGCGCCGGTTTGTCGAGGCAGTTCTCTGGATCTCGCGGACCGGATGCCCCTGGCGCGACCTGCCGGAAGAGTTCGGGCGCTGGAACAGCGTGTTCAAGCGCTTCCGAAGGTGGGTGAGGGCCGACGCTTTCTATCGTATGTTCAGGGTATTAGCCGAAGATGCAGACTTCGAATACACGATGATCGACGGTAGTATCGTCAAAGTCCACCGACACGGTCAGGGCGCAAAAGGGGGACTCAAAGCCAAGCCATCGGACGCTCTCGCGGCGGGATAACGACAAAGATCATGGCTCTGACGGACGCGCTCGGCAATCTGATCGACTTCCGCCTTCTGCCCGGTCAGGCGCATGACCTGCGGGGTACCGCCGCACTGATCGAGGGCCTCACCTGCGACCAGTTTCTCGCCGACCGTGCCTTCGACGCGAACTGGCTGCGCGAAGCGCTGACCAGTGCCGGGATCGAGCCGGTAATCCCTCCAAAATCAAACCGCCGCTTCCCGGCGGAGTTCGACCGCCACACCTACAAATGGCGTCACCTGGTCGAAAACTTCTTCGGAAAGCTGAAGGAATACAGAGGGATCGCAATGCGTTCCTGCAAAACAGATGACAGCTTCAAAGCATTCATCTCGCTTGCTGCAATCGTCATTCAAACACGATGAACGTCAACACCCCCTAGCGACCGGTTCCGGGGCAAAGAGAATGTGGCGACAAATGGGCAATTATACCACCGAGCGGAATGCCTGACTCACGTTGGGGATTCCCAAGCGGTCCGATCTCTGACTCAATGTGGTGAACCAATGAGGTTCGCCATGGCAGCGCCTATCGACTTACGGAACGATTTTGACAGCGTCTCACTGCGGCGCCTCGCGAAGAGGACCAGGGACGCGACCCAGAGCCGTCGTCTGCTGGCGTTGGCCGAGGTCTACGATGGTGGCAGCAGGACGGATGCGTCGCGGATCGGCGGCGTCGGTCTGCAGATCATTCGCGACTGGGTGCTGCGCTTCAACGCCCGCGGACCGGACGGGCTGGTCGATGGGAAGTCACCGGGCGCACCCTCGAAGCTCAACGCCGATCACCGCCGCGCACTGGCGGAGGTTGTTGAGGCCGGCCCGGTCCCGGCGGTGGACGGCGTCGTGCGCTGGCGGCGCAAGGACCTGGCGCGGTGGCTCTTGGAGACGTTCGCCATCTCGCTCGACGAGACCACGGTCGGGCGCGAGTTGAAGGCGCTCGGCTTCGCCAAGATCTCGGCGCGGCCGCGCCACTACGCGCAAAACGAGCTGGCCGTCGAGGCTTTTAAAAAAAACTTCCCCGCCGAACTGGCGAAGATCCGGGCGAGGCTCCCGAAAGGCGTCGAGATAGAGCTGTGGTGGCAAGATGAAGCCCGCATCGGCCAGAAGAATAAGCTCACACGCCGATGGGCCAGACGTGGCACGCGCCCGCGGGCGCCCCGCGACCAGCGCACCGAATGGGCCTATATCTTCGGCGCGATCTGTCCCGCGAAGGGGAAAGGCGCCGGGCTGGTCATGCCCTGGTGCGACACCGACGCCATGGCGGCGCACCTCATCGAGATCAGTGCCGCCGTCGATCCCGGCACCCATGCGGTGCTGATCGTCGATCAGGCCGGTTGGCACTTGACGCCCAAGCTGGCGATCCCCGACAACATCACCGTCCTGGCGCTGCCGCCACGATCGCCCGAGTTGAACCCGGTGGAGAATGTCTGGCAATTCATGCGCGACAACTGGTTGTCGAACCGGATCTTCAAATCCTACGAAGACATCGTCGCGCTGTGCTGCCAAGCCTGGAACAACCTCATCGACCAACCATGGAAGATCATGTCCCTCGGCATACGCAAATGGGCGCATGGGTTCTGATCAATGACCGTTGGTATTAAATGTCAGATACTTTGGGGACAATCCGTTCTCTTGATTCAGGAAATCCCGCAAAGCATTGAAATAAAGCCGTAAAATTCGCGCCGTCCTGACGGGGCGAGCGCCCAATTCCTGCCATAATTGCCCAAAGCGTATCAGACCGGTAACGCGATCAGGTTCCACGCATCGTCCACAGTTTTTCAACCAGGAGCGCATTGTTGCGTATCGGCACAGCTCTGATGCTAGGCGGCCAGCCCCTTGGTGCCGAGATCAAGGTACTTTTTGCGCCGCTCGATCCGCAACTGTTTGGGCTTTTTCTTGGTCATTTCGTCGAGCAGGGCGACAAGCGTTTTGCCGGCATCGGCCATGGTTGCCTTGGTGTCGCGATGGGCGCCGCCGCGTGGCTCGGTAATGATCTTATCTGCGACTTTCAGCTTGAACAGGTCTTGTGCGGTCAGGCGCAGCGCCTCGGCGGCCTCGCGCATTTTTTCGGCATCCTTCCACAGGATCGAGGCGCAGCCTTCGGGGCTGATGACCGAATATATCGAATGTTCCAGCATTGCCACGCGGTCGGCCGTGGCAAAAGCCACCGCGCCGCCTGAACCTCCCTCGCCAATGATCACCGCGACCAGCGGGACCCGGACTTGCAGGCATTTTTCCGTGGTCCGCGCGATCGCTTCTGACTGACCGCGTTCTTCGGCGCCCTTGCCCGGATAGGCACCAGGGGTATCGACCAGTGTCACGATCGGCACACCGAACCGGTCGGCCAGATCCATCAACCGGATCGCTTTTCGATACCCTTCCGGCCGGGCCATGCCGAAATTGCGTTCGATGCGGGTCTTGGTGTCATGTCCCTTTTCATGTCCGATTACCATGACCGGTCGCCCATCCAGCCGCGCCAGCCCGCCCATCACCGCATGATCATCGGCAAAGTTCCGGTCACCGGCCAGCGGCGTATACTCGGTGAACAACGCTTCGATATAGTCGCGGCAATGCGGGCGGTCGGGATGGCGCGCGACCTGACATTTGCGCCACGGCGTCAGATCCTTGTACAAATCCTTCAGCATCTTGGTGGCCTTGCGGTCGAGCGCTGCAGCCTCTTTTTCAACATCCATCTCGGAATTTGCCCGCGCCATCGCGCGCAATTCCTCGGCCTTGCCTTCAATTTCAGCAAGGGGTTTTTCAAATTCTAGGTAATTGGTCATCAGCTATCCCTGCCCGGGCCGCATTTAGTTGAATATATGACCGCGGGGTTGGCGCAATGCAACTGGCATCGATTTGCCTGCGACGAATGGCACCGGCACACGCGCGGCCAGACCCAGGGGTAAGTTGTCAATTGACAACTTACCCCTGGGTCTGGCACTCTTCACCCGCATCCCATCAAACTTGGAGGGCAAGAAATGCGAGCGAGTGCATGTGTGGCGGTCCTGGCTCTATCCGCAGCCGCGGCCAACGCCGAAGAAATTGTCGTGACAATGTCGGGAAGTAGTTACGCACCGGGGGTAATCAGCGCCGCAGTCGGCGATACGATCCGCTTCGTCAACGATGACGCCACCGATCACAACGTCTTTGTCGCGACAGCTGGTTTCGCAATGGACCTGGGCAAGCAGGAGGCGGGCTCAGAGGCCATGTTTGTGCTGCGCGCGCCAGGACGATTTGAGGTCGAGTGTGTTTTCCACGCGCACATGATCATAGATGTGGAGGTGACGGGATGAGACGCACCACAATTGCTTATGTCGCTTCTGTTGCCGCAGTTCTGGGAACAATAGTTCTGGCCGGTCCGGACACGGTGAAACTGCCGGAAAACTATCAGGCCGAATTTGTGAATTACATGGATGTTGACCGCCTCGACCGGATTCGGGTTCGGAAAATGTGGGTCAATCCCGAAGCGCGCGCGGCCGCTGTCGCTGGCCGGCCATTGCCTGATGGCACAATCCTGATCATGGAGGATTGGGCGGCCAAGCTCGATGACAATGGCGCGCCGGTCTTTGATGAATCCGGGAGGCTGATCGCCGACGAGCCCTCGGGGCACCGGTTTGTCATGGAGAAGAACGCCGCCTGGTCGACGGCCAATGAAAACTGGGATTACGCCTGGTATCAGGGCGATTCGATTGATGCCGCCGACCGGACGCCAGCTTTGACGGCTGTTTTTCCTGCATGCGCCGTGATCGGTGGGATGCCAACCGAACTGAGCGCCTCACCAACCGTCAAGGGCGCGGGCCGGACGCGCTACCTGAGCGATGTCCAGATGAAAGAACTTGGCGAGATTGTCGAGACCGGCCCCGACCCGGCGGTGGACGGGGTTGTCCGCTGGCGGCGGATCGACCTGAAGCGGGTGATCGAGGCGCGCTTTGGCGTCATCTATTCCGAGCGCGGGATATCGACTGCGGCGAACTGGGCTTTGCCCATATCAGCGCCCGCCCGCAGCATCCCAGGCAGGATAAGCGGATCATCGCGGCCGGCCAGGTGCATATAGCTGACCTGCCAGCGGGAACGCCGGTGGAGATCTGAGGCACGAAGCACGCCTTGGCCAGAAGAATGGCCTGATCGCGCCTGGGGCGAGATTGGGCACGCGCCCCCGCTCGATGACAATGGCGCGATCAGCGTCTTTGATCTGTTCCGGTGCCAGGCTCACGGCATCGCTGCCTTGGGCGGACGCGCAAGCCACGATGCATCTCGGAGATCAGCCGCCACAAAGGCCCATGCGGTTGTGCTGATGGATCGGGCCGGATGGCACACCACCGGCAAGTCCCGAAGAACCTCACCATCATCCTGCTGCCACGCGCGCTCCGGAACTGAACCCGCTGGCAGTACTTGCGCGCCAATTGGCTCTCCAACCGGTGTTCGAAGACTACGGCGATGCTGGATGAAGCTTGGAAAAAGCTCATCGCACAGCCCGAAACCATGGAATGCGAAAATGGGCCCATATCGAATGTTAAATGCCCTGGTATCAGGGCGACGATTTGCCCCGACCGGACGCCAGCTTTGACGGCTGTTTTTCCTGCCATGCCAACCGAACTGAGCGCGACTACACGTTTACATTCTGGAAATTCGTCGAGGATGCGCAGCGCTAGGTCTGCGGGGCCAAAGGCTCTCTGAGGCTTTTCTGGCCGTTTTCGTGTAGGCTCCGGATCGCAGGGACGGCACCGGCGACAAATGTCGCGACCAAAAGTGCCACGACATCGCTCAGATCGTCGGGCATCGGCGTTTGATAGATGTGTCTGCGAATGCCCAGGAACACGACCGACGCATGCAGCATCATGACCAATTCACGCTCGCCCCGCATCGCGGCGACGTGCGACAGATCCGGCAGTCCCGCGTCGCGCCGTAACTCTGCGATGATCGGCAGAAACAGATTTTGCGTCAATGCAGTACCGCGGCGGGCCGGCCAGCTGCGCCCGTCAAGACCGGCGCGGATAAACAGACGCATGCGCACTTCACTCGTTTTCGAGGTGAGTTGGGTGTAATATTGCAGCAATCCCGCTTCTAATCCGTGCGTCAGGTCCAGCCATGGCGCATCCGCCGGGTCCATGGCGAAGGCCCACGCCAAGGTCTGCTCGATCAGGTCCTCTTTGGAAGAAAAATGCTTGTAGATAAGCCCTTGCGTGACATTCAGCGCGTGGGCGATATCGCGGGTTGACGCATCAAGTCCGTTCACGGCGAAATATTCAGCCGCTGCAGCCATCATCTGCTCGCGGCGTCTGGCGGCGGGCAAGCGACGTGCAATCGGTGGCTTGGTGTCGGTCATGGATCGTCCGGTTTGGCCCCGCAGCACCATTTGGTCTGACTCTGGCGCAGCAGGGGCCCGCTGGCAACGTGTCGATGAGCGGCATTGCCAGACATGCCAGCGAAACGGGCATGGATATCGGCGCAGCGATTGACCAACGCGCGTATAAACTGGCGAAATCACGCCGAGGCAAGCGCGCCTGCCTTGAACTGAGGCCTGCCGGGTCCGATTTGATAAGGTAAGGGGGTGGAAGACAAGGAGCACGATTTGGACTGACGCCAATTTAACATTGGCCTTGCCGCGGGAGTTGGCGCCGCGGGATTGCCGCTCACCACTCATGCTGCACCCTACAGAGGCCCAAATATCATTCTGATCCGTTTTGGCGGCGGCGTGCGCCGGGCCGAAACCATTGATGCCGCAACCACTTATGCCCCTTACTTGCGCCATGTTTTGACCGAACGCGGGGTGCTGATCCCCAATATGGTCATTTCTCAGATGGAAGGCGGCAATACCAGCCACGCCGAGGGCACGCTGAATATCCTGACCGGGCGTTATGAAGCCTACCGCGATGCCGGATCGAAATTTCTCGACGACCGGCTCGAGCCGACGGAACCGACGCTGTTTGAATACCTGCGCGAGGCTTTCGACATCCCGTCCCACCAGGTGTTGCTGGTCAATGGCGAGGATCGCGCGCAGGAAGAGTTTTTCACTTACGGAATGCACGGCCATTTTGGCATCAACTTCCGCTCTGAAATGCTGAGCCTGCACCGTTTCAAGATTTACAAAACCGCGCAAATCCTGCGCGAGGGCGGTCCCGACGAAAAAGCACTTGAGAAGGCGCAACAGGATTATACCGCGCTTCTGGCCAAGGATCACCGCCAGATCGTGCCCGATCAATCGGCCCCGCTGCAGGATTTCTGGGCGGGCTGGCGGTCGCATTATGGCGATGACGGGTTCAGGAATCCGCGCGGTGACCGGCTGCTGACGGCCCTTGCGCTGCGGGCAATGGCCGAGCTTAGGCCGCACCTGATGATGGTGAATTATCAGGATACCGACTACGTCCACTGGGGCAATGCCAGCCACTACACCCGCGCCATTTCGATCATAGACGAGGGGCTGAAAGAGCTCGTCGATTTCGCCGACCGCGACCCGTTTTACGCGGACAACACAGTCTTCGTCATCGCGCCGGATTGCGGGCGCGACGCCAACGGGCTGATGTCGGTACCGTTTCAGCATCATTTCAACACCCGCTCGGCGCATGAAATATGGGCGCTGGCATTTGGTCCGGGTATCGCGCGGGGCCGGGTGATGGACCGCCGGGTCGAACAGGTAGCCATAGCGCCGACAATTGCCGCGATCATGGGCATACGCGCTGCCCGCGCAGAAGGTGACGTTTTGTCGGGGCTTTCGACGTGACCGACGCAGCCATTAACGTGCGACCGTCCGGCGCTGTCCGGCTGGTATCCTGGATCAAGGATGTCATCATCGGAACCGCGGTCGGCCTGACCCCGGTAACCGCAATTCTGCTTTTGGCTGGCTGATGCGCGATATGCGCTATCACGCGGGCCGCGCGACAGGGGCAGTTACCGGGCCGCGGCCCGGCTGGGTTATGGGCGATCCGGGCAGCGGATTGGTCGCGCGAGCCGCCGGCGGGCTGGCGGCCAATATCCGTGATGGTATCACGGCGGTCGTGGCACTCGCGCTTGGCACATTGCCGTTTGCCGGTTTCTGGGTCGCCAGTTGGTGGGCGGGTTGGGACAATTCCTTCAACAAGGGCTATGAGCAGGCGGTGATCGGGCCGCTGACCGGCCTGTCGGGCGTTCTGATTTTCATGGTGATGATGATCTGGCTGCCTATGGCCCAGGCGCATCTGGCCGTCGAGGGCCGTCTGTCGGCGTTTTTCGAATTCGGCCGTATCAGAAGTGCGGTGCGCCATTCGGGGTGGCAGGCGGTCTGGTGGGCGGCCGGTCTGGCAATTCTGGCGCTGCCGGTCTTTGCGGCGCGCGGGCTGCCGGTATTCGCAGAACAGATAGTCCCCGGATTTGCCGATTTCGCCCCTGAGCAAATCGCCGATTTTGCAGCGCGCAATACCGTGATCATGGCGCTCTATCTGTTTGTGACATTGATCATCCTGCGCCGCAGGCAGGCGCGCATCTATGCCCGCGCCGCATTGCGGGCCATGGACGCGGGCGAAACCGCGATCTGGGCCGGATCGCAGATGACGCATGCCGCCGGGGATGGCGCGGCCTCGGGCCGTGCGCCCTGGCTGGTGTTTCGCTGGCTGCGTTTTGCCCTGCTTTTGGCGATCTGGTGGTTCGTGGCCGCACAGATTTACGTCGGCCAGTTCCTGCATCACGATTGGCATGTCTGGCTGAGCCATCCGCTGATCGCGCTGCCCTGGATGCCCTGATGCTTTCGCTGGACGCTCGTGGAGATGCGCCATAGCGTCCGGCCATGACATCGCCGCCCCATCACGACAGTAGATACAGCTGGATGCGGTTGGGCGTCACGCTGGCAATCGCCATGGTCGGCAACGTCGGCATGTGGTCGATCATCGTGGTCATGCCGGCGGTTCAGGGCGAGTTTGGCATCGACCGCGCAGGGGTCGCGCTGCCGTATACGGTCACGATGCTCGGCTTTGCGCTCGGCAACGCGCTGGTCGGCCGCATTGTGGATCGCTACGGCGTCACCTGGGCGCTGATTGCCTCGGCCATCCTGATTGCGGCGGGCAATATCGTCGGCGCTGCCGCAAGCTCAATCCAGATGCTGACGGTGATGCAATTTGTCATCGGGCTGGGCACAGCGGCGAGTTTCGGCCCGCTGATCGCGGACATATCGCACTGGTTCAACCGCAGGCGCGGCATTGCCGTGGCGGTGACGGCAAGCGGCAATTATCTGTCCGGTGCAATCTGGCCGATCCTGCTGGCCGGCGTCATGCAGCAATATGGCTGGCGCGGTGTCTATCAGGCATTGGCGGCAATCACGCTGATCGTGGTGATCCCGCTGGCGCTGGTGCTGGGGCGGCGCAAGATGGATGGCGCGACCAAACGCGCGGGCGGGCCAATGGCGGCAGGTCATGCCGCCACGCGATTTTCCGCAAATCAACTGACCTTGTTCTTGGGCCTGGCTGGGATCGCTTGCTGCGTGGCGATGTCGATGCCGCAGGTCCATATCGTCAGTTTCTGCACCGATCTTGGCTATGGCCCGGCGGTGGGCGCGGAAATGCTGTCACTGATGCTGTTGGGCGGGGTGGCGTCACGGCTGGTCTTTGGCGCCTTGTCGGACCGGTTGGGTGGGGTGCGCACCATCCTGATCGGCGCTTCGCTGCAATGTCTGGCGCTGTTTCTGTTCCTGCCGTTTGACGGGATGGTATCGCTCTATCTGGTGTCGCTTATCTTCGGGTTGAGCCAAGGCGGCATCGTTCCGGCCTATGCCATTGTTGTGCGCGAATACATGCCGGCCGAAGAGGCCGCCACCCGCGTCGGCGTGGTTCTGATGACCACCGTGTTCGGAATGGCGCTTGGGGGCTGGATGTCGGGCTGGATTTACGATCTGACCGGCAGCTATCAGATGGCATTTATCAACGGCATCGGATGGAACCTGCTCAACATCGCCATAATGGCGATGATTCTATGGCGCACCGCGGCAAGGTCGGCGCGTGTCTCGCATTAGAATCGCGTCAGTGGGCGAAGATCCGCGAATAACTGCAGGAAAATGCCCGGATGCGCGCAAAATGCGACCGAATTTCGGCAATATCAGCTAAGACTCGGCTCAGGGTAATTTGGGGGCGCTGGCGATGATCCAGACACCATATCTGTTGTTTTTGGGCGATGCGCCCGACCAGCTGGCGGTCAAGGTTGCGCAGGGTATTGCCGACTGGCGGCCGGAATTCGCGGTCGGACAGCTGCGGATGGACGGCTGCAAAGCCGACCTGGGACTGGCGGACATGACATTGGACCAGGCGCATGCGGCCGGGACCAAGACCCTGGTCATCGGCGTGGCCAATCGCGGCGGGGTGATCTCGGCGGCGTGGAAAAAGGTTCTGGTTGACGCGCTGGGCGCCGGTTTCGATCTGGCCAGCGGTTTGCACAGCCTGTTGCGCAATGAACCCGAACTGATGGCGGCGGCTCAGGTGCAGGGACGTACGCTGCACGATGTGCGTGTGCCGACGGTGGCCTATCCGATAGCCACCGGCATCAGGCGCAAAGGCAAGCGCTGTCTTGCGGTGGGCACCGATTGTTCGGTCGGCAAGATGTACACAGCGCTGGCGATGGAGGCAGAGATGGCCAAACGCGGCATGAAATCATCGTTCCGCGCCACCGGCCAGACCGGCATTCTGATCACCGGCCAAGGCGTGCCGCTGGATGCGGTGATTGCCGATTTCATGGCCGGTGCTGTGGAATATCTGACCCCTGACAATGACCAGGATCACTGGGATCTGATCGAAGGGCAGGGGTCTTTGTTCCACGTCTCTTATTCAGGTGTGACCATGGCGCTGATCCACGGCGGCCAGCCCGATGCGCTGATCTTGTGCCACGAGCCGACGCGCACCCATATGCGCGGCCTGCCCGGGTTTCAGTTACCGAGCCTTGAGGTTTTGCGCGATCTGGCCCTGCAGCTGGCACAGGTGGCAAACCCGCAAGCACGCGTCATCGGTATTTCGGTGAACACCCAAGGGCTGGGCGAAGATGCCGCCCTGGCCTGTCTGGCAGGGTTCGAAAGCCGGATGGGATCGCCCGCGGTTGACCCCTTTCGCCAGGGCGCGGCGCGGCTGGTGGATGCGCTGGCGGCGATATGAGGGACAAGGATTTGCGCTGCATTTCACGCATCGCCACGGGCGAGGGGCTGGCTGCCCCTCGCGCTCCCCGCGGATATTTTGGGCAAGATGAAAGGCAAGCGGCGTGCAGATTGATGTGACGCGCGATGTCTTCCGGCTGGCCGAAAAGTTCACGATCTCGCGCGGGTCGCGGACGGCGGCCGAGGTGCTGACTGTCACCCTTCGCGACGGCGGGCATGCGGGCCGGGGCGAATGTGTGCCCTATGGCCGCTACGGCGAAACGCTTGCCAGCGTTGAGGCGGCAATAGCTGGGTTACCGGAGCAGTTCGATCGCGCCGCCCTGCAGGGCCTCTTGCCCACCGGGGCAGCCCGCAATGCGTCAGATTGCGCGCTGTGCGATTTAGCGGCCAAACAGGCCGGGTGCCGGGTATGGGAACTGGCCGGGCTGGCCCCGCCGGGTCCGCAAGTGACAGCCTTCACTCTGTCACTGGACAGCCCCGAAAACATGAGAAAGGCGGCGGCGCGCCATGCGCACCGCCCGGTTCTGAAGATAAAACTTGGCACGCCCGATGACATGGCACGCCTCGAGGCGGTTCGCGTGGGCGCGCCTGACGCGAAGATCATTGTCGATGCGAATGAGGGCTGGAGCGCAGAGATCTACACCGATCTCGCCCCGCATTTGCTGCGTCTGGGGGTGGCGATGGTCGAGCAACCCTTGCCCGCAGGGGCCGACGATATGCTGGGCGAGATTTCACGGCCCTTGCCGGTTTGTGCCGATGAGAGCTGTCATGATCGCGCCTCTTTGCCGGGGCTCACCGGCAAATACGACATGGTCAACATCAAGCTCGACAAGACCGGCGGGCTGAGCGAGGCTTTGGCCCTGCGCGATGCCGCCCTGGCAGGGGGGTATCAGGTGATGGTCGGCTGCATGGTCGGCTCGTCGCTGGCCATGGCGCCGGCGGTTCTGGTGGCCCAGGGTGCGGCGGTTGTTGACCTCGACGGTCCCTTGCTGCTGGCCGAAGACCGCGAATGGCCGTTGGTCTATGACCATGACGGCGTGCACCCGCCGCGCCCGGAGCTTTGGGGCTAAACCGCGCGGCCCAATGATTGACAATGGCGGGCAACGGCCTGCCAATGAAAGTATTGATAGCCAGTGATTGGAGATATTTATGGTATTTCGGGTATGTTTCGCGCTTATATTTGCGCTTTTGGCCGCCGGTTGCGGCACCGGCAAAGTCCTGAACGGCAGTTTTGAGCAGGGCCTGACGCATTGGAGCCATTTCCCGACAACCGGCGTCACTCCCATCCGCGTCGATGTCAAAAACTCCAGCTTCGGCGTCACGCCCACAGATGTGTCGCTGCAGGCCTTTGTCGAGACCAGTGACATCGACGGCGCGCCGCCCGCCAGCCTGGAAAGCGTGCTGAACCTGCCGCCGGGATCGGTGCAGGCGTTCGGGAGCACCCCCCCACGGTGTGGTGCTGTTTCAGGATGTCACCGTTCAGGCCGGCGACATCCTGACGTTCGACGTGAACATGCTGACCGAGGAACTGACCCTGGACGGCATCATCTCGCCGTTTGATGATTTCGCATTTTTCGCTGCCGATGGTGCGCCGCACCTGATCCAGGATGTTAACGTGATGAATTTTCAGCTCTCCGCGGCCGATCTGCGCGCACCCACGTCGCAGACAACCGAGACCGGCTATCAATCGTTCAGCTACACATACACGTCCAGCGGGCTTCAGCGACTGGCCTTCGGCGTTCTGAACGACCCGGACATTTCCCATCAATCCGCGTTGTTGATCGACAATGTCCGCATAACCGCGCCAGCGCCCTGACCAGTTGACCCGCGCCAGTTGCGGCCCTATTGCGGCAACCGCACCAACTTAGTCGAAAGGCGATCTGCCGAGATGTCGCGCATTGTTTATGTCAACGGAGACTACGTGCCCGAAGAAGAGGCGGTTGTTTCGATCTTTGACCGCGGCTTTCTGATGGCTGATGCGGTTTATGAGGTCACATCCGTCCTCGACGGCAAGCTGATCGACTTTCACGGCCATTCGGAGCGGCTGGCACGATCCTGCCGCGAGCTTGAGATGGCCGAACCGTTATCCGCCGGGGATTTGCTGGCTGTGCACCGCGAACTGGTGGCCAAGAATGCAATTGTCGATGGATTGGTCTATCTGCAGGTCACCCGCGGCTCTGATGGCGACCGCGATTTCGTCTTTCCTGACGCCGGTCGCGTGACGCCGACCGTGGTGATTTTCACCCAAGCCAAGCCGGGGATCACCGACAGCCCGGCCAGCCGCAGCGGAATTAAAGTGATCAGCATTGACGATCTGCGCTGGGGGCGGCGCGACATCAAGACCGTGCAACTCTTATACCCCTCGATGGGCAAGATGATGGCCAAAAAAGCCGGTGCAGATGACGCCTGGCTGGTCGAGGATGGCCGGGTGACCGAGGGCACCTCAAACAACGCTTATATCGTCAAAGGTGGGCGGATCATTACCCGCGAATTGTCCAACGACATCCTGCACGGGATCACCCGTGCTGCGGTGCTGCGCTATGCCGCCGAGGCGCAGATGGCGGTCGAGGAACGCGCTTTTACCATCGCCGAGGCGCAGGGTGCCGATGAAGCCTTCATCACCAGCGCCACGGCTTTCGTGCAGGCAGTTGTTGAGATTGACGGGGCGAAAGTGGGTGATGGCATCCCGGGTCCGGTGGCCAAACGGCTGCGCGAGATTTACCTGCAGGAATGCCGCAAACGGGCGATATGAAGCGCGTGTGTTTCGACACAAGATATTGTCTTATTTGAGTATTACAGCGTCGCCATTGATGATTGAATCGTAGGGGATTCCCAAGGGTGTTATTTTCTGATTCACCTTGTGTGGGAGGGTTTCAGATGAGCAATGCACTTTCGATGGACCTGCGGGTCCGGTTCAAACAGCAAATGGATGGCGGTATGCGTGCGGCCGCGGCCGGCAAAGCTTTGTTGCTGAGCCCTGCGACGGCGGCCCGCTGGGGTAAGAAGGTCCGGGATGGCGAACCCCTGGAGCCGCTTCCGTCGGGGGCCAGGAAAGGGAATGGCAAGTTGGAGCCGTTTGTCTCCTTCTTCGCGGAACTGATCGAACAGGATCCCGATATCACGCTGGTAGAGCTGCAGGCCGCGCTCTTTACCGCTCACGCGGTGGAATGCTCTACAAGTGGCATTGATGCGCTGCTGCGCCGTCACGGGTACACATATAAAAAAAGGGCTGATTGCCCAGGAGCGCGACAAACCCGAGGTACGACACGCGCGGCGTGACTGGGTACGGCGGCAGAAGATCATGCGCAAGCGGCCTCAGCGGCTGATTTTTATCGACGAGACCGGTACAAACACGAATATGACGCGCGTGTACGGGCGCAGCCAAAAGGGCCGACGTCTCAAGGGGACTGCCCCGTTCCGATGGTGGGGCAATCAGACCTTGATTGCGGGCCTGTCCTGCGAGGGGGTTGTCGCTCCTTGGGTAATCTCGGGTGCGATGGACCGTGCTGCCTTCGACACCTACATAGAGAAAGTTCTGATCCCGGAACTTGAGCCCGGTAGCGTCGTCATCCTGGACAACCTCGCGACACACAAAAGTGGCAAGGCGACCGAGCTGCTCAAGGCCCACGGCTGCTGGTTCCTCTTTTTACCCGCATACAGCCCTGACTTGAACCCGATCGAAATGGCGTTCTCAAAGCTCAAAGCGCACCTAAGGCGCATCGGCGCGCGCACCTTCGATCGGCTCATCGCAGCCATCGGCGAAATCTGTGATCTCTTCACACCAGACGAGTGCTGGAACTTCTTCGCGGCAGCAGGATATACCTCATGAATAAACGGAAACGCTGTATTGCCAAAAAAAAAACGGCGAAATCATGGATCGCCGACGTTGTCAGAATAAGACTTCTTGAACGCTGCTTGATTCTCGCCGCTGGTTTCGCGCTGATACTTGGCTTTCCAATCTGCCATGCTCATCCCGTAAAAAAGCTCACGCGCCGCGTCTTTGTCCATCTCGATGCCGCGTTCGTTCGCGGCTTCCTGATACCAGCGCGACAAGCAGTTTCGGCAGAACCCGGACAGGTTCATCAGGTCGATATTCTGCACATCCGTGCGCTTTTCCATCAGATGGCGTTTGAGCGCCCGGAAAGCGGCGGCTTCAAGTTCGATGCGGGTCTGGTCGTCCATTCTGGCCCCAATATCTGCGTGTGATTTGCGTATGGCAACGCGTATGACAAGCGTATGGCAAATTGCCAAGAGGGGCAGGGGCCTTGGTGTCTGCGGTTTGGGGACAAATCCACGCGACGGGGACGTCGCGACCTATAGCCCGGCAACAAGGCGCGGTACGCGCCGCCGGGCAGCACCCGACCGCCCTGTCATGCCGGAGGCATGCCAATGTTTAGTGGCGCACCTTTGGTGCGACGGGCGGGCGCTCCTCCACCACCTGCACACCCGAATGAACGTAATACCAACGGCATCAATTTCTGACTCTGTGGGGATTCCCAAATCGGTTTTGATCTGATTCAAGGTTGGCAAAGGAGGATCGCCATGCCAGCCAGTGTTCCGCTTCGTCGCGACTTTGATGCCCGCCACCTTCGTAAACTCGCCAGCCGTTGCAAGGATGCCCGGCAGAGCCGCCGTCTGTTGTCTCTTGCGGCGGTCTACGATGGCATGCGCCGTGGAGAGGCCGCAAGGATCGGTGGGATGGATCGCCAAACCCTGCGGGACTGGGTTCACCGGTTCAACGAAGAGGGACCGGATGGCCTCACCAACCGCAAGGGCGCGGGCCGGACGCGCTACCTGAGCGATGTCCAGATGAAAGAACTTGGCGAGATTGTCGAGACCGGCCCCGATCCGGCGGTGGACGGGGTTGTCCGCTGGCGGCGGATCGACCTGAAGCGGGTGATCGAGGCGCGCTTTGGCGTCATCTATTCCGAGCGCGGGATATCCAGACTGCTTGGCGAACTGGGCTTTGCCCATATCAGCGCCCGCCCGCAGCATCCCAGGCAGGATAAGCGGATCATCGAGGCGTTTAAAAAAAACTTCGCCGACACGCTCCAGGTGCATATAGCTGACCTGCCAGCGGGAACGCCGGTGGAGATCTGGTTCCAGGACGAAGCACGCCTTGGCCAGAAGAATGGCCTGACGCGCCTGTGGGCGAGAAAGGGCACGCGCCCCCGCCAGCCGGCCGATCAGCGCTATCACAACGCCTATCTGTTCGGCGCCATCTGTCCGGCTCACGGCAAGGGGGCGGCGCTCATGCTGCCTTGGGCGGACGCGCAAGCCATGCAGATGCATCTCGACGAGATCAGCCGCCACGTCGCCCGAAAGGCCCATGCGGTTGTGCTGATGGATCGGGCCGGATGGCACACCACCGGCAAACTCAAAGTCCCGAAGAACCTCACCATCATCCTGCTGCCATCGCGCGCTCCGGAACTGAACCCGGTGGAAAATATCTGGCAGTACTTGCGCGCCAATTGGCTCTCCAACCGCGTGTTCGAAGACTACAATGCCATCGTCGATGCTGGATGCGAAGCTTGGAACAAGCTCATCGCACAGCCCGAAACCATCACATCAATCGGAATGCGAAAATGGGCCCATATCGGTCAATGTTAAATGCCGCTGGTATAAGATGCGGCGGAACCATAAAGCGCGGACCTCAACCGACATTAGCGCCCGCCCGCGGCCGGGCACTGCCCTGCTGTGCTAGCGTAATGGCGCGACGCGCTCAAAGCGGTCGTCGAGCCGCTCTGACAATTGGGCCCTGACCCCTCGATTTGGTTGCGTAGCGCAAAGTCCACGAAATCCTACAGACCCGCCAGACACTCCGCCATCAACGGCGCAAGACGCGCGGCCCAATCCCGCTGTTTGTCGCCGGTATCAATCAGATCGTGGCGCAGTTCGATCAGCGCGTTGGCACGGCCTGGCTGCAGGGCATGGCGATCGATCGTGTCGCCGGGCAGATGGCCCGCGTAGGGTTCGTTTTCGCCCACCACCAAACCGTCTTCGCCGTGCAGGCGGTCCAATAGCGGCCGTGACAGGCGTTCGTCGCGCACATCGTAGAGGATACCGATATGCCAGGGCCGGGCCCCGCGCGAATTAAGCTGGGGCGTAAAGGAATGGATGGCAACGATGAGCGTATCATCGCGGCGCGCGGCCAGATCGCCGTAGGCCTGATGGTAGGGGCGGTAAAACCGATCGCGCCGCCGCGCCAGTTCTGCGGCGTCAAGACACCGGTTGCCGGGCACTATGGTGCCGTCATACAGACGCATCACCAGCGTGGGATCGTCCTCGCCGCGATTGGGATCGATGACCAGTCGCGAAAACTTCGACAGGATCGCGGTGGCATCGAGCAGGCGCGCCAATTCGCGTGTCACCCCCGCAGCACCGATGTCATGGGCAATGTGGCGGGCCATTTCACCCTCACTCAGCCCCAGCGTGCCGCCGCCGATCTCGTCGGGCACGTGGTTGGTGGCGTGATCGCAGGCGATCAGCCATCGCGACCCGCTGTCGGCATTCAGGATTTCACATGCGCGCTCGGACATCAGACCCGTCGTGATTCTCAACGCGAAAGGCTTATGTGTTTGCGCTGAGAAGTGCCAGTTGCGTGCCCATCGGCGTTGGGTCATACAGATACGATCCTGCGCTGACATGAACCCAACACGGAAGATCTTTGACGATGAGACGCCTGCGCCATGTCAAAATTGTCGCCACTCTGGGGCCCTCATCAAATGACTATGACACCATCCGCGCCCTGTCCGATGCCGGGGCGGATGTATTCCGGCTAAACATGAGCCATGGCGAACATAGCGAGATTTCTGCGCGTCACGCAATTATTCGCCAGGTCGAGGCCGATACCGGCAGGGCGATTGCTATCCTCGCCGATCTGCAGGGGCCGAAGCTGCGGGTGGGGGTTTTTGACAACGCCGCTGAAGAATTGCGCGAGGGCGCGAAATTCCGCCTTGATCTCGATGATACGCCCGGCGATGCGGCGCGCGTCTGCCTGCCGCACAAGGAAATTTTTGACGCGCTGAAACCCGGCGTGAGCCTGCTGGTCAACGACGGCAAGATCAGGCTGCAAGTCGATGAATGCGGCAGCGATTTCGCCAATTGCACAGTGGTGGCCGGCGGCACGATTTCCAACCGCAAGGGGGTCAATGTCCCCGATGCCGTGCTGCCGCTGGCCGCACTGAGCGAAAAGGACCGCCGCGATCTGGAATTCGTTTGCGAGCTGGGTGTCGACTGGCTGGCGCTCAGCTTTGTGCAGCGTGCCGCAGATGTCGAGGAGGCGCGCCAACTGGCGCAGGGGCGCGCTTCGATTATGTCGAAGATCGAAAAACCGGCCGCTGTGACGGCCTTTGCCGAAATTCTGAAAGCCTCCGACGGGATCATGGTGGCGCGCGGCGATTTGGGCGTAGAGCTGCCGGTGCAGAATGTGCCGCCGATCCAGAAACGCCTGGTGCGCGCCTGTCGCGCGGCGGCCAAGCCGGTGATCGTGGCCACCCAGATGCTGGAAAGCATGATCGAAAGCCCGATGCCGACACGCGCCGAGGTCTCGGACGTGGCCGCGGCGATCTACGAGGGCACCGATGCGGTGATGCTCTCGGCGGAAAGCGCGGCCGGGTCTTATCCGATCGAGGCGGTGACGACGATGAACAACGTCGCGATGGAGGTCGAGACCGACCCGAATTACGAAAAGATCATCGACGCGGCGCGCGGCGGGCGCAAGGAAACCATCGCCGACGGCATTGTCGCGGCGGCCCGAGAGATCGCCGAGACCACCGACATCAAGGCGATCTGCTGTTTTTCCGAAAGCGGCACTACCGCGCTTCTGACCGCGCGCGAGCGCCCGCATGTGCCGATCATCGCACTGACCTCGCGCGTCTCGACGGCGCGCAAGCTGTCCTTGAGCTGGGGGATGCATTGCGTAACAGTGCCCGAGGTGGACAGGTTCAAAGCGGCGGTTGTATCAGCGATCCGCGTGGCGCTGGCTGATGGGTTTGCAGAACCTGCCGACCAAATCGTGGTGACCGCCGGCATTCCGTTCAAGCGGCCGGGCACGACGAACATCCTGCGCGTGGCACCCTGCGAGGAACGCCTGATCTTCGATTCCGAGCCAGAATAGCCGTTTCGGGCCGTTCTACGGGCCTTGCGGGCTTTTTCGCTAGGGGGTGTTGACGTTCATCGTGTTTGAATGACGATTGCAGCAAGCGAGATGAATGCTTTGAAGCTGTCATCTGTTTTGCAGGAACGCATTGCGATCCCTCTGTATTCCTTCAGCTTTCCGAAGAAGTTTTCGACCAGGTGACGCCATTTGTAGGTGTGGCGGTCGAACTCCGCCGGGAAGCGGCGGTTTGATTTTGGAGGGATTACCGGCTCGATCCCGGCACTGGTCAGCGCTTCGCGCAGCCAGTTCGCGTCGAAGGCACGGTCGGCGAGAAACTGGTCGCAGGTGAGGCCCTCGATCAGTGCGGCGGTACCCCGCAGGTCATGCGCCTGACCGGGCAGAAGGCGGAAGTCGATCAGATTGCCGAGCGCGTCCGTCAGAGCCATGATCTTTGTCGTTATCCCGCCGCGAGAGCGTCCGATGGCTTGGCTTTGAGTCCCCCTTTTGCGCCCTGACCGTGTCGGTGGACTTTGACGATACTACCGTCGATCATCGTGTATTCGAAGTCTGCATCTTCGGCTAATACCCTGAACATCGATAGAAAGCGTCGGCCCTCACCCACCTTCGGAAGCGCTTGAACACGCTGTTCCAGCGCCCGAACTCTTCCGGCAGGTCGCGCCAGGGGCATCCGGTCCGCGAGATCCAGAGAACTGCCTCGACAAACCGGCGCGGGTCAGGGCCGGTGCGACCGGGGTCGCATTCCCGGCCAAGGCAGTGCGGTGCGATGACAGCCCATTGGGCGTCGGTCAGAACTGTGCGGATCAAGGCTGCTCTCCTCTGTTTGCAACCTTGAATCAGTCATCAGCCGATTTGGGAATCCCTAAACGTCAACAAGCCCTAGCTAATCGGGGCGGCGGACGCCCCGCACGCAGAGCCGCCCGGCAGCGCCCGCCTGCCGTCATGGCCTGTGGGGTGCTGCCAGCACGACGGGCGGGCGCTCCTCACCGCTTCTGTGCCGGAAATACCGAAGTTGTGTCGGTACTAAAAAGCTAAAAGGCCAAGGCCGCCCCGGTCGGCAATATAGCCCGGTAACAAGGCACGCAGTGCCGCCGGGCAGCGCCCGGCCGCCGTCACGCCGCAGGCGTGCTTCCAGCACGACGGGCGGGCGCTCCTTCGCCACCTGTTTGCCGATCGAACGGAGGATGTGGCGGCGCCATAAATCGCAGACCTCAACCCGCAGATGCGCCCACCCCCGGTCGGGCGCTGCCCTCTGTTGCGTGACGTGCTTTTTGCCAAATGGGCTCAAAGCCGTGATCTGACGATTTTGCTCGGTGGAGGGAGGTGCAGGCCGACCCAAGAGCGGTATACCCGGGCATAATGCCCGCCGGTGCCTGGACCCGTTGTGGACGCCATTGATCGGGCCCGCGCGCGCTGTCGCCCTTTGGCCTTCACAGCCCGGCGCGCGGCGCGGTTATTATCCCCTTGCCTGTTTGCGCCCGCCCGCCTATACGGCGCAGGTTCTGGCGCGTCCGGCCATATGGCATGCCGAGTCGCGCGACTGACCAGACCCCCTTGAAGGAGATGGAAATGCCAAAGATGAAGACCAAATCGGGCACCAAGAAGCGCTTTAAGATGACAGCAACCGGCAAGGTTCTGTCCGCCCAGGCCGGCAAGCGGCACGGGATGATCAAGCGGAGCAACAAGTTCATCCGCAAGGCACGCGGCACGACGACCCTGTCGGCACCGGATGCCAAGATCGTCAAATCCTACATGCCCTACGCGCGCTAAGGAGGCCTGAGAAATGTCCCGAGTTAAAAGCGGCACCGTCACCCATGCGCGCCACAAAAAGGTGCTGGAGCAGGCCAAGGGCTATTACGGCGCGCGTTCGCGCACGTTCAAGGTGGCCCGCCAGGCCGTTGACAAAGCCAACCAATATGCCACCCGCGACCGCAAGGCGCGCAAACGCAACTTTCGCGCCCTGTGGATCCAGCGGATCAACGCCGCGGTGCGCGCCCATGATGAGGCGCTGACCTATTCGCGTTTCATCAACGGCCTGTCGCTGGCCGGGATTGAGGTGGACCGCAAGGTGCTGGCCGATCTGGCGGTCAACGAGCCCGAAGCCTTCAGCGCGATTGTCGACAAAGCCAAGGCCGCGCTGGTCTGAACATCCCCGTTTGACTGACTGCAAAGGCCGCCCCCGCTGGCGGCCTTTTCGCCGCACCTGTCGTTAAGTTTGTCTGGCTAGTGTCGCGGCCGAGGCAAATGAGGTTCAGGTCATGATTCGAGTTGCGGCAATCGCCATTCTATTAACATGCCTGGGCGGTTCGGCATTCGCGCAGACCCAGCAATTTGCCCTGCAAACCAACCTGGATCATGTCTGGACGATGACCGCCGCAGGTCTGGTGTTTTTTATGCAGGCCGGGTTCCTGTTGCTTGAGGCAGGCCACGTCAGGTCCAAAAATTCGGTCAATGTTGCCCAGAAGAACCTGATCGATTTCGTATTGTCGTCGGTCTGCTTCGGCGCGGTCGGTTTTGCGATCATGTTTGGTGTCAGCCGCTCGGGGCTGTGGGGATGGAGCTCGGAGTTGAGCTTTCTGAGCGAGCTTGAGCCTTAGTCGATGACGTTTTTCGTCTTTCAGATGGTGTTTTGCGGCACCGCCGCGACCATTGTGTCCGGTGCTGTGGCCGAGCGGATGACAATGGTGGGCTACATCATCGCGACGCTGTGGTTGTCGCTGGTGATCTATCCGATATCCGGCCACTGGGCCTGGGGCGGTTTGCTTTCGGGCTCCGAACTGCCGTTTTTGGCGGCTATGGGTTTCATGGATTTCGCCGGCGCGACGGTGGTGCATTCGGTCGGCGGCTGGGTCGCGCTGGCGGCGATTGTGGTGATCGGGCCACGGATCGGGCGCTTTGACGAGGACGGAAAACCGGTTAGGATGCACGGCCATTCGCCGATCCTGGCGACCGGGGATGCGTGATATTATGGGTCGGCTGGATCGGCTTTAACGGCGGATCAACGACCGCCGGCACCGAGGCCTTTGCCGAGATTGTCATGAATACAATGGTCGCGGGTGCTTGCGGCGGTTGCGTGGCGATGTTCTTTGGGCTGGCGCGCGATGGCCTGTTCCGGCCCGAGGCGTCGATCAACGGGGTGCTCGCCGGTCTGGTTGGCATCACCGCAGGATGTGATGCAGTCGATGCCCAGGGCGCAGCCGTCATCGGCGCAACTACTGCCTTCGTGGCATTTGCCTTTGCCCGCATTTTGGAGCATGTGCTCAAACTCGATGACCCGATCGGCGTTGTTTCGGTTCATGGCGTGGGCGGTGCATGGGGAACGGTGATGGTCGGCGTCATGGCCCGGCCCGACATGCTTCTGGCGGGCAGCTGGAGCGAACAAATCATCGCACAATTCTATGGTGTCGGCGTCGTCTTTTTGTGGGCCTTCGTGCCGACACTGGCGTTTTTCAAGCTCGTCGGCTGGTTGATGCGCGACGGACCAACCGGTCGCACCGGCGTCAGGGTCAGCGAAGAAGATGAGCGTATCGGCCTGAACGTCTGGTCGAACAGCAGCGCGAAGCCATGGAATACACCATCAAATCGCTTCTGGATACCGAGATTGGTGAGGTAATCGACGCAAACGCCCGTGGCGACTATCGCGCCCGGGTGTCTGTCGAAGATAAATCCGGCGCGCTGCTGCTTTTGGCGCAGACGATAAACCGGTTGGGCCAGGCCACGACCGAAGGCCTGGAGCAAATTCGCGGGACGCTGAGCGCCTCGCTTGCGGGTGAGGATGGGCACAGCATCGAGGGTGACTATCACGGGCTGATTGGCGAAATTCAGACCGATGTCAATCGCATGACCCGCCAGCTTGGCATCGCGGTTACCGGCATGGCAAGCTCGGTCGATGCGGCTGCAAACGGCGATTTTTCAAGCCAGCTTGACGTCGACGCATTGGACGGGACATTGCATGACCTGTGCGCGGGGATCAATCGCATCAACGGCATTTGCAACGCCGGTCTGGACGATTTGCAAGTGGCGCTCGACGCACTCGCCGCCGGCGATCTTGGCGCGACCATGGCTCGCGAACATGCCGGACAATTCGGCCAGCTGCAGCAGGTGCTGGCCAATTCGGTCGGCAATCTGAACGGCATGCTCAGCGATATTGCCATGGCGGCGCGGCGCACCGCCGATGCTGGCGCCGAAACCGCCCAGACCAGCGAAAAGCTGGACCGGTTGTCTGATCAGACCTCGCAGGAAATGAAGGAAGCGAAAATATTCTGTCGAGCCTGAGCATCGCGGCAAATGAGAATGCCGGTCTTGCGGCCAAATCGCGAGAGCTATCTGGCGTGGTTCTGACCAAGGCCGAATCCGGCATCAACATGTCCCAGCAGGCCGCAGATGGAATGCAGCGGATGCAGTCCGCGACTGATGAGATCGGACGCGCCATCGAAGAGATTAATTCGGTCGCGCGCCAGACCAAATTATTGTCGCTGAACGCTTCGGTCGAGGCGATGCGAAGCGGCGGCAGTACCGGCGCCGGATTTCGAGTGGTCGCCGAAGAGATCCGCAACCTGGCGGGAAAAGTCGAGGAGGTGGCCCAACAGATCAGCGAGCGGGTCGAAACCGTGCTGGCCGAGGTTGTCGATGCATCGGGCAAGGTCAGAGCAACCCATCAGGCCCTGTCCGATATTGCCTCTTCAGCGACAGCAACGAGATTGTGACCGCGCTGGCGCTGTCCGAACAAGAGCAGACCGGCCTGATTACCCGCGCCGACCGCTTTGTTTCCAATGCCGCCCGGGCAAGTCTGGATTGCCTGGATCTGGTGGAGATCTGCAAATCCTCTGCCGCTTCGGTGCTGCGCAGCGGCGGGCGGACCCTGGAACTGTTGGCCGGATTTACATTTTCAAGTCAGGACGGCGAAAAAAAACGCGCCGCCTAGGCGTCCGTATCGACCCGCCGCCCCTTGAGGCGCGCGGCGCAGTCTGATCAGACCACAAAGCGCAGCCGGGCAGTCGAAGTGGTGTTTGGCGGGCACGCGAATGCGGCAATCAGCGGTCTGAGCGGTTTCGTTATTATGCGTAATTTCAACCACTTACGCCATACTCCACTGTGAACACCTCACCGAGACACCGCCAATTGCGGGCCAATCCGGGCGTTCAGGCCGCGCCGGCCGGTGCCCAAAATTGATTGCCCCGATCCGGCCCGACCCCAGCCCCGCCCCGGGTCCCAGGGTCGCGGGGTTGCATTGCGCGGCGCTGCCCGGTAGCAGCATCGTCACCGCTTCTTCTGGGGTCATAATGGACGATCTGAGGCAAAAATATCTCTCGGCCATCGCCGCCGCCAGCGACGAGGCGGCCCTGGAAATCGTGCGCCTCGCCGCGCTGGGCAAGAAGGGCGAGATCGCCCTGAAAATGCGCGAACTTGGTGCTATGACGGCGGACGAGCGCAAGATAGCGGGACCGGCGCTGAACGCCTTGAAAGACGCCATCAACACCGCCATCCAGGCCAAGCGCACTGAGCAGGCCGACACCGCACTTAAGGCCCGCATCGGCGACGAATGGCTGGACGTGACCCTGCCGGGCCACCCCCGCGGTGGCGGCAGCATTCATCCGGTCAGCCAGGTGACCGAGGAGGTCACCGCGATTTTTGCGGACATGGGTTTTTCGGTTGCCGAGGGTCCGCATATTGAGAGCGACTGGTATAATTTCGACGCGCTGAATATTCCCGCCGAGCATCCCACCCGCACCGAAATGGACACCTTTTACATGCACCGTGAACCGGGCGACAACCGTCCGCCGCATGTGCTCAGAACCCATACCAGCCCGGTGCAGATCCGGGCGATGATGGACCAGGGCGCGCCGATCCGGGTGATCGCGCCGGGCCGCGTCTATCGCGCCGATTACGACCAGACCCACACGCCGATGTTCAATCAGCTGGAGGGGCTGGCGATTGATCGCGACATCTCGATGGCCAATCTGAAATGGTGCCTCGAGGAATTCTGCCGGGCGTTTTTTGAGGTGGACAAGGTGGAGCTGAGGTTCCGCGCCAGCCACTTCCCGTTTACCGAGCCGTCGGCCGAGGTCGATCTGCGGTGCTCTTGGCAAGACGGCCAACTGAAGATCGGCGAAGGCGACGGCTGGATGGAAATTCTCGGCTCCGGGATGGTGCATCCCAAGGTGCTTGAGTCCGCCGGCGTCGATCCCAACGAATGGCAGGGCTTTGCCTTTGGCATCGGCATCGACCGCATCGCCATGCTGAAATACGGCATCCCGGATCTGCGGGCGTTTTTTGATTCAGACCTGCGGTGGCTCAGGCATTATGGGTTCAGCGCGCTGGATGTGCCGGAATTGAGCGGGGGGGGGTTGAGCAGGTGAGCATTTTCGGTTCGCTGTTTGGGAGAAACATTCCTGTCAAACGCGGTCGCTTGGAGTTGCTTGGGGACGGCTCATTTTCCCAACATATTGTTGGAGAGTCATTCTATCAGGATAACCTACTGGCAATTGCCGGAGCAAAAGGAATGCAGGGAAAGGAAAAGGATTGCCGTGCGAAACTTGTTTGTGAGACCAACAATCCGCACGACAGAAATGCAGTCGCAGTGCTTATCTCCAGTAAAAAGGTCGGCCACCTTTCTCGGACCGACGCCAAAGACTATCGGTCGGAACTATTGCATTCGGTTGGGTCTTTACGCGTTGCTTATGTCTACGCCATGATTGTCGGCGGTTGGATCGACGATGATTCTGAAGGACACTTCGGTGTTCGAATTGACCTAGATTGGCCCCTGGGAATCGACAGGTAATACAAGGCTATGATTTTCGCTTTGTCACGCCTGTGCGCTCACCTAGAAGTCGGTGTTTGCGCGAACCTGATCACCGTCGCCCCGCCTTCCGATACACTGCGCCGCGCTCGCGTTTGCCGACGGCGATCACCGCGACCACAAGCTCGACTTCGATCACTTCATAGACAAGGCGATAACCTGAGGCGCGCAGCTTGATCTTGTACCGCTGTCTGGCGGCATGAATGCGGGCCGCCGGGACGTGCGGGTTTTCCAGCCGTTCCACAAGTTTTCTTTTGAATTGCTCGCGAACCGGCGCGCCGAGTTTCCGCCACTCCTTCAACGCGGCTTGGTGAAACCGGAGGCTAAAGCTCATCCAGAGATACGGGCACAAATGGCCCCCCGGCGCGGGCGTCTGCCAGCGCGTTCAGTTCGGCGTTCTCGATGATCTCCATCATTTCCTCGTACACATCCGCCGGCACGCAGTAGAAGGCGGGCTGGTTGCGGTTGAGGATGACCAAAGGTTCCCCTTCAGCCGCAGCCACAGTTCCCATGGGGTTGCGTTTCAGATCAGTAATACTGGCGGCTGAATTGGCGAGAATCGTTGTGGTCATTTACTCGCT
Organism: Paracoccaceae bacterium; assembly: GCA_965216135.1. Lineage (GTDB taxonomy): Bacteria > Pseudomonadota > Alphaproteobacteria > Rhodobacterales > Rhodobacteraceae > CBDCFL01. Next base: position 160,396 of record CBDCFL010000018.1, on the reverse strand, counting down.
CCTTTAAGAGGTCATACATTAGATCATTTGTTAGATCATGGCAATGGTCGAATACGCAGAAGAGGTACAGGCCGGGCTGCGGCCCGCCAACCGCACACGCGATCCCGCGTATCCTGCAGGGCATGAAGATGAGCGCACCGCGATGCTGGTTGGCGTCGCGTAAACTTTCTGTTTCGGGCGGTCGTTTTAACGCATGGCTCCAGCCCCAGCCGCAGATCATTGTCCAATGGACAATTTTTCCAAAAACCAATAGGTCTGCCGTCCGACGATTTCGCTGGATCCAACACTCATGAAATTTACCCTGTCCTGGCTGCGCGAACATCTCGATACGAGCGCCTCGGTCGACGAAATCTGCTTTGCCCTGACCGACCTGGGGCTTGAGGTCGAAGCCATCGACAACCCCGCCGATCAACTGGCCGCCTTCCGCATCGCCCGCGTCATCGAAGCCAAACAGCACCCCAATGCCGACCGCCTCAGCCTGTGCCGGGTCGAGGCCTATCCCGACGGTCCGGGCAAGCCGGAAGAGGTGCAGGTTGTGTGCGGGGCACCGAACGCGCGCACCGGGCTGGTGGGTGTGTTCGCGCCGGTTGGCACGCATATTCCGGGCACGGGCGTGGACCTCAAGCCTGGGGTCATTCGCGGGCAAGCGTCCAACGGGATGCTGTGCAGCGAGCGCGAAATGATGCTGGGCGATGATCACGACGGCATTATCGAACTGCCTGACGATGCGCCCCTGGGGATGCGGTTCGCCGACTGGCTGGCCGAGCATGATCCGGCCAAAGTCGATCCGGTGATCGAGATTGCGATCACCCCCAACCGGCCCGATGCGCTGGGCGTGCGCGGCATTGCCCGCGATCTGGCCGCGCGCGGGCTGGGCACGTTGAAAGCGCCGCGCAGTGTGAAGGTTGCGGGCAGTTTCAAAAGCCCCATCACCGTGACCATCGACGATGACACCCGCCAGGATGGGTGCGAGGTGTTCATGGGCCGCATGATCCGCGGCGTGAAAAACCGTGCCTCGCCAAAGTGGCTGCAGGACCGGCTGAAAGCCATCGGGCTGCGGCCCATTTCGGCGCTGGTCGATGTGACCAATTTCTTTACCTACGATGTGAACCGGCCCCTGCACGTTTTCGATGCCGACAAGGTGGCGGGCGATCTGCGGGTGCATCGCGCCGCGGGTGGCGAGGTGCTGACCGGGCTCGATGAAAAAGACCACCGGCTTGAGGCCGGCATGGTGGCGATATCCGACGACCTGGGTGTGGCAAGCATTGCCGGGATCATGGGTGGGCTAAAGACCGGATGCACCGGCGACACAGTGAACGTGTTTGTCGAAGCCGCGGTCTGGGACCGGGTGAATATCGCGGCAACGGGGCGGGTGCTCAAGATCAGTTCCGATGCACGCTATCGCAATGAACGCGGCATCGACCCGGCCTATAATGCGCCGGCGATTGAGGAAGCGACCGCGATGATCATCGAGCTTTGCGGCGGCGAGGCATCAGATGTTGTTGTCGCCGGACAAGTATCTGATACCAATCGGTTTTATGCGCTTGATCCGGGCCGCGTGATGTCTCTGGTGGGCATGGAGATCGGCGAAGACGAGCAAGTGCGTATCCTGACCGCGCTGGGGTTCGGCGTGGCGCGCGAACATGGCGGCATCGAGGTTTGGGTGCCGAGCTGGCGCGGCGATGTGACCGGCGAGGCCGATCTGGTTGAGGAAGTGGCGCGTGTCGCCTCGCTCAGCAAGCTGCAGGGGCGTCCCATGGCGCGTGCCCAGGCAGGTGTGCCGCGCCCGATCCTGACGCTGGCCCAGCGGCGCGAGGCGATCGCGCGCCGGACTGCGGCCGCACTGGGCTATAACGAATGCGTCACCTATGCGTTTGTCGATGCAGATGCGGCGGCGACGTTTGGCGGCGGTTCCGATGCAACCAAGCTGGCCAACCCGATCAGTTCCGAGATGAGCCATCTGCGCCCTGATTTGTTGCCGGGGCTATTGCAGGCGGTGGCGCGCAATCAGGCGCGCGGGTTTGCGGATCTGGCGCTGTTTGAAGTGGGATCGACATATTTTGGCGGCGAGCCGCAGGAACAGCTGACACAGGTGGTTGGCGTGCTGGTTGGCCATAATGGCCCGCGCGATCCGCATGGCAACCGGCGGCCTGTCGATGTCTATGACGCCAAGGCCGATGCCGAGGCGGTGCTGGCAGCCATTGGCGCGCCGCCCAAGACGATGATCCAGCGCAACGCGCCCGGCTGGTGGCATCCGGGGCGGTCGGGGCAAATCTCGCTGGGCCCGAAAAAGGTGCTGGCGGTCTTTGGCGAGGTGCATCCCAGAGCGGTCAGGGCAATGGGCGTCAAGGGCCCGGTCGTGGCCTTTAAGGTCTTCCCCGATTGGGTGCCGGTGCCCAGATTGCGCAGCACAACGCGCGCGGCGTTGCATCTTAACGATCTGCCTGGGGTCGAGCGTGATTTTGCCTTTGTCATCGACGAAGACGTCGAGGCGGTCCAACTGGTGAACGCCGCGGCCGCGGCCGACAAGGTGCTGATCGAGCATGTCTATGTTTTCGATCAGTTTTCGGGCGCCAAGGCCGAGGCGCAGATGGGCGAGGGCAAGAAATCGCTGGCCATCTCAGTGCGTCTGCAGCCCGTTGACAAGACCCTGACGGAGGCCGAGATCGAAGCGGTTTCGGCCAAGATCGTTGACAAGGTGGCCAAAGCGACGGGCGGGGTGCTGCGCGCCTAGGGGCCTCGCTCAGCCTGTCTTGTTGAAGACAATCACATAACCCAGATCATTTTCATGCCCCGGCGGTGCATCCGCGCCCGGTTGGTAAATGCGTTCCTCTGCCATCTTGGGCGCACAAATGCGCCCGGCGCGCTGCAGGTCGTCAAGATGGCCCTGAAAATTCGTGCTAGCGAAATAGGCGCTGTGGGAACTGATCGCGACGACGCCGCCGATGGTGATCGCGTCCAACAGTTGCGCCAGAACTTCCGGGCCGACATGGCCATGGGTGAAGGTGCCCGCGCTCAAAAGCCCTGCATATCCGCCCGTCCCAAGGTTGGGGCGGGCGGTCAGATCGGCTTCGATCAGCGCCCGGTAAAGCCCCTTGTCGCGGGCGACGGCCAGCATTTCCGCTGATATATCAACCCCGTCGATAATCGCGCCAGCGGGCAGATCGGCTCCGATCAGACCGGTCCCGCAGCCGACATCAAGGGCGGGCCAGGTGCCACCGGCGGTCAGGTAAGCCCGCGCAATCAGGCGGGCAAAACGATAACCCGACCGCGCGGCGAAGTCCTGATCATAGTCTTTTGCCCAGTCCCGGTAGAGGCGGCGATTGTCCTCTGGCGTTTCCAGCGCATAGGCACCATCAAGGCTCGGTTCAGAAGGTTTGGGCATCGGCGAGCTCCGCAATCAGGCGCGCATATTCGCGCCGTTGGCATCATAGATCGGCGCGCCCAGAATCTCAGCGTCGTAATACGCGCCCAGAATTTCGACCTGCAGACCGGTACCCGGCGCGCTGTGTTCGCTGGCCACATAACCCAGCGCCATCGACCGGCCAACATGGTGGGCAAATCCGCCGGAGCTGACGTAACCAACGGCCCGGCCGTCTTTCAGGATCGCTTCGTCGTTGGACACATCGATACCGTCCACATCTATGGTCATCGTCACCAGCCGCCGCCTGGGCCCGGCTTTCTTCAGCGCCAGCGTCGCATGCTTGCCAGTGAAATCCTTGCTCCAGTCGATAAAGGCGTCCATGCCGCTTTCGATCGCGTCGAAATCGGGCCGGTAATCGAGAGTCCAGACGCCCCAGCCTTTTTCCAGCCGCATCGACATGAGCGCCCGCGCGCCATACCAACGGTATCCGAAGTCGGTGCCCGCTTCTTCGACCGCTTCGGCCAGGCGCAGTAAATATTGCGGGCGGCAGTAAATCTCATACCCCAATTCGCCGGAAAAACTGATGCGGTTCAGGATCACCGGCACATCACCAACGCATGTCTGGCAGAGGTCGCGGAACCTGAAGGCACCGGCGCTGACATCGTGCCGTGTGATGGATTGCAGCAGATCGCGTGAGCGCGGCCCGGATATGGCAATGCCGTGCCAATCGTCGCTGGCGTTGGCATAAGTCACATCCGCAGGCAGATCGTGCTCGAACCAGCGGCAGTGCGCCTCGGCCATCGCGCCCGAGCCGAACACCATGAAATGATCCTGCGCCAGGCAGGCGACGGTCAGATCGCCGTAAAGTTTGCCGCTGGGCGTCAGCATCGGGGTCAGCGTCAGACGACCGGGTTGGGGCACATGACCCGCCAGCACATGATCAAGATAGGCGCGCGCGCCCGCGCCGCGAAACTCATGTTTCGAGAAATTTGCAATCTCGATACCGCCGACCGCGCTGCGCACCGCCGCGACCTCGCGGGCCACGTAATCGTGGCTGCGGTTGCGCTCAAATGTCGGGTCTTCCCAGGCGTCATCGGGGCCGTCGGCAAACCACAGCGCGCTTTCCAGGCCAAATCCCGGACCCATCCGCGCGCCTTTGGCGACCAGCCGGTCGTAAAGCGCCGTGGTCTTTTGCATCCGGCCCTTGGGCAGGGTCTCGTTCGGGAAGGTCATGACGAACCGGCGTTCGTAATTTTCCGTAGACTTGACCGTGCCCCAGTCAGGCGTGGCGAAATTGCCGAAACGCGCGACATCCATGGCCCAGACGTCAATCGATGGCTCGCCGTCGATCATCCATTCGGTCATGGTCAGCCCGACGCCGCCGCCCTGACAAAACCCGGCCATGACGCCAACGGCCACCCAGTAATTGCGCATCCCCGGCACCGGCCCGATCAGCGGATTGCCATCGGGGCCAAAGGTGAACGGGCCGTTGATCGCGTCCTTGATGCCGGCGCGGCCAAGTGCGGGGATACGCTCGAACCCCAGTTCCAGCCGGTCAGCGATACGCTCTAAATCAGGCTGCAGCAATTCGTGCCCGAAATCCATCGGCGTGCCGCCGACTTTCCATGGCTTGCCGTGCGGCTCGTAGGTGCCCAGCAGCATCCCCTGGCGCTCCTGGCGGAAATAGATGTTGGCTTCATAGTCGATGCCGCAGGGCAACTGGCTGTCGCGCGCGACGATCTCGGGGATGGCCTCGGTGATCAGATAATGATGCTCCATCGGCTGCACGGGCAGGCTGACGTGGGCCATCTGGCCGACCTCGCGCGCCCAGAGGCCACCGCAATTGACCACATGTTCGGCGTTGATCACGCCTTTGGGTGTGGTCACATCCCAGGTGCCATCGCCGCGCTGCGTGGTCGCCGTAACCGGCGTGTGGGTGAAATATTTGGCACCATGGACGCGAGCGGATTTGGCGAACGCATAGGTCGCGCCCGAGGGATCAAGATCGCCGTCCTGATCATCCCAAAGCGCGGCATGGTAATGTTTCGCCTCAATCAGCGGGTGACGCTCGGCGACCTCTTTGGGGCTGATGAACTCCTGGGACAGGCCCATGTACCGCGCCTTGGAGCGCTCGCGTTTGAGGTAATCATACCAGGTCTTGTTAGAGGCCAGATAAAAGCCGCCGGTGATATGCAGGCCGACCGAATGGCCACTGGTTTCTTCGATTTCTCTATAAAGATCAATCGTGTAGCTTTGCAGACGCGAAATATTGGGATCAGAGCTGATGGTATGTATCTGGCCCGCGGCGTGCCAGCTTGAACCGCTGGTCAATTCGTTGCGTTCCAGCAGCAGCACGTCTTTCCAGCCGAATTTGGCCAGATGAAACAGGATGGAACAGCCGACCACCCCGCCACCGATGACCACCACCCGCGCGTGGCTGGGCAGTTTTTTGGATGGCGTCGATACGTCTTGCTGAATTTCAGTCATGGATGATCCCCTTACCACCCCGCAAGCCGCAAAGGGCAGCGCCAGACCGCGGGCGGGCGCGTCTGACGGTGACGGTCTGCGCTTTATGGTGACGCCACGCCTTCCATTTGATCGGGTGCGCAGACGGCAACGATGCGCCCGACCACCCGGGCGGTCGGGCGCTGCCCGGGCCGCTGGCGCGGCTGTTCCGGGCACAGGTGCGAACCGAGCGACCGATCGGCACCGCGGCAGGCTGAGATCGGACACAAACTGCTTTAATACCAGGCGTCGGGCAATTCCTCTTTTCGCTTGGCCACATAGGCCAAGAGTTCCTCTTCGACTGCAACATCGATCGGCGGTTTTTCGTAAGCCTCGAGCATAGCGTTCCAGCGCACGTAGGCGCGCTGGCGCATATCCGTGGACCCGGCCTCTTCCCAGCTTTCGACATTCTCGCTGTCGCTTAGCGGCGGTGCATAAAAGGCGGTCAGGTAATTGCGCAAAGTGTGAGCAGAGCCAAGGAAATGGCCGCCGGGACCGACCTCGCCATAAGCATCGCGCGCCATCGCCTCGTCAGAGGTATCCAGGCCCAGTTCAAGCACCTTCTGATAGCCGCCCAGCCGGTCGGTATCCATGATCAGCTTTTCAAATCCGGTGTACAGCCCGCCTTCCAGCGAGCCGGCGGATTGCAGCACGAAATTGGCCCCCGCCAGCATGGTGGAATGCATCGAATCCGCGCTTTCATAGGCGGCCTGGGCATCTTCGATCTTGGAGGCCGTCAGCGACCCGCCGCACCTGAGCGGCAGGCCGGCGCGCCGCGCCAGTTGACCGACGACATAATTGGAGATCACCGGCTCGGGCATCCCGAACGTCGGCGCGCCGGATTTGAGCGACATCGACGACAGGAAGTTGCCCAGAATGAACGGCGCGCCGGGGCGAACCAGTTGCGAATAGGCGCAGCACATCAGCGCTTCGGCCATCGCCTGGACAACCGACGCCGCGGTCGAGACCGGCCCCATCGCGCCCGACAGAATGAACGGCGAGACCAGGATGCCCTGTCCGCGACCGCAATAGACCTCGATCGCCTCGGTCACGACCCTGTCGACCAGAAGCGGCGAGTTGGTGTTGACGTTGCCCAGAATAACGCAGTGCTCATCGAGGATTTCGCGCCCGTGCAAAATGTCGGCCATGTCCACGCAATCCTGCGCCCGGCTCTTTTCAGTTATGGCACCGAAATGCGGTTTGTCGCTAAGTGTCATCTGCGCCAGCATCATGTCAAAATGGCGCTTGCTGACGGGCAAGTCGCAGGGCTCGCAGATGACAAAGCCGCCGTGATGGATATGCGGGTGCATATAGGCGAGTTTGACGAGCTTCTGGAACGCGTCGATGTCGCCGTAACGCCGCCCAAGCTTCAGATCACGCACGAACGGCGGGCCGTAACAGGCGGCGTAGACCTGATTGTCGCCACCGATCACCACCGAGCAGTCGGGATTGCGCGAAACCTGGGTGAACTGACTGGGCGCGGTTTTGCACAAGCTTCGGATCAGGTCAGCCGGGGCACGAACAAGGTCGCCGTCAACATCCGCGCCGGCCTTTTTCCAGCGCGCCAGGGAACTGGGATCATCGCGAAAGGCGATGCCGATATCCTGCATGATCCAGTCGGTTTGTGCGTCCAGGATAGCTAGTTGTTCATCGTCCAGCGGATCGTAGTGGGCAAGCCTGCGGCGGACATAGGGGAAAGCCGGCGCGCCGCGCACTTGGGTTTGCCGGTTGCGCAAACTGCGGGCGCGTCTGGCCATGACTGCCACTCCTGTGGGCTGATCGGGGCAAGGCTAGCACGGGCGGACGGCTCTGTGACGGTTGAAAATAGAAATTCTGGCATCACATCGTGGGCGACCTGATTGCGCAGGGCCTGCTGGCCGCGCGGCCCGGGTGGGGGTGGAAAACCGGGCTTGGGTTCTATCTGGTTTGGTCGCGCTCCAAACCGCTGACTGCGCACGCCCAACTGGTGCGGGACTGGATTTTGTCGGTTGCCGCCGAATAGGTTGGCGTGCTTTGCTGAAAATCCCAAGGCGTGGCCCATCACCACATGGATGCGGTTGCACCCCTTGCAATGGCCGTGCGAAACCCGTTTTCATGCCGCCAGCCGGCGGCAATGGTGGGGGTGCTGGGATGATCAGCCTGAATGATTTTGTCGATGACACGCCCTGGACGCCAGATCCGCTGCCGCTAGTCGATTTCGAGATTGAAAATCAAATTGCCGGCGTGCGCCTGCAGCGCCTGATTACCATGTCTGACAATCGCGGTGATCTGACGGTGCTGATGTCTAATCTCCATGACGCCGACCAACACACGCCGCATCTCTATCTCGTCACGGCCAAAGCCCGATCCATACGGGCCTGGGTCTATCATAAACGGCAATCAGACCGGCTGGCCTATACCCAGGGCGACATCAGGGTCGTTTTGTATGATCTCAGACCGGACAGCCCGACACATGCTGCGCTGAATGTGCTGGACGTTGGCGCGGCCAACAAGCTGCTGCTGACCATCCCGCCCTTTGTGGCGCATGGCGTGCATATCGATCAGGACGCACAGTTCATGAACATGCCGACGCGCCTATGACCCGGCGTGTCCGGATAAGTCCCGCGTCAGGTTTGATCATCCTGACATGCCCGATGTCTTCAACTAAGCGCCCGTATTTTACGGTCATCATGGCCACTTATGGCCGCGGGCAGCATATCACCCCGTCGATCCAATCGGTTTTGAGCCAGGATTTTCAGGATTTCGAGCTGATCGTCGTTGGTGACCATTGCCAGGATGATACCGAACAAGCCATCGCCGCGGTCGCGTCACCTAGACTTAGCTGGATGAACCTGAAATCACGCTGCGCAAGCCAGAGCGGGCCAAATAACGCCGGGATCACGGCCTCCGCGGGTGATGTCATTGCCTATATCGGCCATGATGACATCTGGGAGGCGAGCCATCTCGGCGATCTGGCGGCTCTGCTGAATACATCTCCCTTGCTCGATTGCGGTTGCGGGCGCAATTTATCACCTGCCGCCCGGCATTGCCGGCAGCCAGGTGACCGGTTTGTTTGACGCTGACAGCGACTAGCGCATCCATTTCTTTCCGCCGAGTTCGATAGCGCACCGCAAATCTGTCTGCCACCGGATCGGTCTTTGGGCGATGCCCCAGGACGTGCGCGCGCCGGTGGATGGCGATTTCCTGCTGCGCGCCGCCCAGGCAGACCTGACTTTTGCATCGACCGGAAAGATTACGGTGCACAAGTTTGCGGCTGGTCATCGCTATCTGAGTTACCTGCAACAAAGTTAGAGCGAACAACGCACGATCCTGGCATCCATGCGAGCGCCGGGGCATCAGGACAATATTGCCAGCATAGTTGCGGAGTCCAAACGCGAAGACGCCTTCATGATCATCCGTCATCTGGATTATGGCCAGTTTGCCCCCGGCGAATTGGCCCGCCAGAATGCCGAGCGAAAAGGCTTGGTGCAGCAAACAAGTCCGCTGCCAGACGCAGGCGCGGTGATCAGGCAGGCACCGGGCCATTTCGCGCTCGACTGGCAGGACATTCCGCTAAAAGGCATTCGCTGGACAGCCAGAAATCCAAAACCCAAGATCCTGCTGCCATATTATCTGGCATCGCGAACGTGACGCGCTGTCCAGGATCAGGTTTCGCTGTAATGGCAAAGACCACACCCCGGTTGGGTGTGGCTATGTCCGCAATGGCAAGCGCATCTGGTGCACGGATTTTCACATAACGGTCACGTTGCAGGCCAACGGACCGTCTGTGCTGCGATTTCTGCTCGACGCGCGTCAGGCACCGGACAAGTCACGGCGCGGACTTGGCATTTCGACAATACGGCTGGTCCCGACCATTGAGACCGTTCCAATCCGAGTGCGGTTCAGAAGGCTCGTCGACTGGGCGCAGACCGGCCTGTAGAGCAACCGGGTGCCTTATATCGCACCAGCTAACAGGGCGTCGATCTCATCGCTACCAGGCATGGATGGGGCCGTGCCGGGTCGGGTGACAGAGATCGCCGCTGCCGCCGCGCCGTAGCGCGCTGCCGAAACCGGGTCTGCCCCGCGCGCCAACTCGGCGGCAAATCCGCCGTTAAAGGCATCGCCCGCGCCAGTCGTCTCGACAACCGGGCCCGCGTTAAATGCCGGAATATGGATGCCTCTTTCCTTGTCTTTGAAATAGGCGCCGTTTTCGCCAAGCGTGATCATCGCGCCACCAACGCCCTTGGACAATAGTGCGTCAGCGGCGCGATCGGCGTCGGCCAAGGAATTGACGGCGATGCCGGTAAGTGCCTTAGCCTCGGTTTCATTTGGCGTCAGAAAATCGCACAATCGCAGCATGTTATCAGGGATAGCGCCCGCCGGGGCGGGGTTGAGAATTGTTCTTGCATTGCTGTCCCTGGCGATCTGTAACGCGCGATGCGCGGCCTCGACCGGTTGTTCAAGCTGGGTCACGAAAACCTCGGCACCGCGCAAGGCCGGGGCCCAATGCTCAATATCGGCGGCGCTGATCGTACTGCCGACCCCGGGGCAAATGATGATGGCGTTTTCGCCGCTGGCCTCGTCAATGAAGATACCCGCAGCGCCTGTATAGCTGTCGGCGTCATAGATGATGTCGGGGGTCACACCGCAGGTTTGCCACAGCGCCATCGCCATGTCGGCAAAGGTATCGCGCCCAAGTTTGGTGAGCATCGCCACATCGCCACCGGCCATCGCGGCGGCCACGGCCTGGTTTGAGCCCTTGCCCCCCGGGCCGAGGGCAAACGAATTGCCCAAAAGCGTCTCACCGGGTGCCGCCTGGCGGTCAGCGCGAAAGGACGCATCGGCGACGAAGACGCCCAGAACCACGATATCCGACATGATGTGCCCCCATAAATGCGCAAGTTGCGGCGTTGTGCCAAATATTCGCGGCGGCGACAAATCCCGCCCGCCAAAACGGAATATCGGGATAGGGATTTTATTGGATGAATTGGCAGTGGGTGTAGTCTTGGGCTAACTGGTCTCGGGTCCAGATTCCGTGTTTACAGGTAATTTACAGGGAAATTCGCGAATTTTCGGCCGAAATGGCCAGAATTCAATCTTATGTGCTCCGATTACTGACTGGATAATCAGCAGCTTGCAAGCTAGTTCCCTGTTTTGGCCGGAACAGGGAAATCATGGCACAGTCCAAAAAGATCGTCGACATGATCCAGACAGTGCTGGACGTGAAAGGTTGCCCGGGGCAGGTGCAAATGGGCGGATAGCGCGCTGGACTGACAGTTCAATCGTCGAGTGTCGAAGAGTAATACGGCGTAGAGCCGCCGTTGGTCCTGGGTGCAGAGAACGGCAGCTTTGAGCCCAATCTTCCAAAGTTTTGCAGTGCAGCCAATGTCTGCTTCAGTTTTCAGGTTAGTTTGTGACTTTCCCCGGAACGGCAGGCAAGATCGGATAACTTACGCATTCACAAGTCTTCGAGATGGCGTTACGAATACAACTGCGTCAGGCTACATTCATCGCTGGGAAACAAAACACCCGCAGAAGCGCGTCGAGCGCTTGAGCTATTTGAAGGCACAGCGCCCGCCACGCTTGTCCAACCCGAAACCGACGACTATCAACTCCGCAGACTCTCGTTATGAATGAGGTACGACTAGGGAGCGGGTCAGTATGTGGAAAAAATCGTGAGGCTGCCAGTTGTCAGATCTGCTTCATACTATAATCAGAAGCCGGGGGTCGCCGCCGAATTCAATTTGTGTTTTTGTTGCATAATCTGTTTGTCGGTTCTGCGTTTCGAATGATTTCAATCCCGGGCACAGGCTGGTTCTTTCCAGTACAATAACCGCCGCAAACGCGGATGAGGTGACAGAGATGAAGATTTTTATCAGTGCAGATATCGAAGGAACCGCCGGAATAACCGATTGGGACGAGGCGCTAAAAAGCGGCAAGAACTACCCCGAATTCCGCGAACTGATGACCGCAGAACTGATCGCTGCCTGCGAAGGCGCGCGCGCGGCCGGGGCCAGCGAAATTATCGTCAAAGACGCCCATGAGACCGGACGAAACCTGATTGTCGGCAAATTGCCAGACTACGTGCGCATTGTGCGTGGCTGGAGCGGTCACCCGCATATGATGATGGCAGGGATTGATGCAGATTGTGCCGCAGCGCTGTTTACTGGCTATCACAATAAGGCGGGGTCGGATACGAACCCGCTCGCCCATACTTTTAGCGGAAAGGTCAGTCGTCTGCTGATCAATGGCGAGGTTGTTTCAGAATTCACGGTAAATGCGCTTTGCGCTGCAATGGTTGGTGTGCCGCCGGTTTTTCTTTCTGGTGACAAAGGGATTTGCGAGGAAGCGCGTGCGATGGTGCCCGCTATCACCACTGTTTCGGTCAGCGAGGGTGCCGGGCCGTCAACAATTTCGGTCGCGCCACTGCGCGCCCTTGCGCAAATCCGCGACGGTGTGGAACTGGCTCTATCACAGGATCTGGCGGCTTGCACGCTTGCTCTCCCGGATCATTTCGAACTTGAGGTACATTATTCCAACCCGACCGATGCGTATCGCGTCAGCTGGTATCCAGGGGCGGAAAATGTTCGGCCAAACGCCGTACGCTTCACCGCGTCCGACTATTTCGAAATCCTCAGATCGTTGCGGTTTTTGCTGAACTGAGCTCGCAGTGGAAAGCGTTTTGACCATGCATAAAAGAACGATTGTCAATGTCAGGGATCTCTGTGTTTCCTTCCCGCTGGAAGACGAAGGGATTCTGAATGCAGTAAAAGGGGTGTCTTTCAGCATCATCGAAGGCGAAACATTGGCGCTTGTCGGCGAGTCCGGCAGCGGCAAATCTGTGACCGGGATGACAATTATGCGCCTGACCGAACATGATGGAGCTGTGATCGACAGCGGCAGCATTGATCTCTGCATTCGCGGCGGCGAGACAATAGATGTTCTGAGCCTGCCGCTCGATGACATGAACGACATCCGCGGGGCGGATGTGTCGATCGTGTTTCAGGATCCGATGTCGAGCCTTAATCCGGTTTTCACAATTGGCGATCAGATCGCAGAAGCGATTGTGCGCCATCAGGGAAAGACGGAAAAAGAGGCTCAAGTAATTGCCCTGAACGCCCTGAATTTGGTGCGTGTTCCGGATGCCGAACGTCGGATGACGCAATATCCGCATCAGCTCTCGGGGGGCATGCGGCAGCGCGCTGTCATCGCGATTGCGCTATGTTGCCGTCCGTCACTGCTGATCGCGGATGAACCGACTACCGCTCTCGATGTGACGATTCAAGCGCAGATCCTCAACCTGATCCGCAGTCTTCAGAACGAAATCGGCATGTCGGTGCTGTTTATTACCCATGACATGGGCGTCGTTGCCGAAATTTCGGATCGGGTCTGCGTGATGAAACACGGCAAGATCGTCGAGTCCGGCACAGTGTTTGACGTTTTTGAGGCCCCGCAACATCCCTATACCCGTGCGCTGATCTCTGCGGTTCCAAAACTCGGCAGCATGATGGACAAAGATCAGCCGGAAAAATTTCCTGTGCTTGAATTGGCTGAAACCGGAGAATAGCTGCGAAGGAGCAGGCCGTGACTGCACGGAATGAAGCCCGCGAACCCATGCTTGGGATCAAGAATCTTGTGACCCGTTTTGATCTGAGGGCGGGGCTGTTCAGCAAGGTTTATGGTCGGGTATTTGCGGTTGAAAACGTGTCATTCGACATCTATCCGGGCGAAACGCTCGCGCTGGTTGGGGAATCCGGTTGCGGCAAGTCAACCATCGCCAGAAGCATCTTGCGGCTTGACCGGCCGGTGTCCGGTTCGATCAAATTCGAAGGCCGCGAAACCATCAATTTGCGTGGTGCAGAACTGAAAGCTTTTCGCCGCAAGGTGCAGATGGTGTTCCAGGATCCGTTCAGTTCGCTCAATCCCCGCATGACGATTGGCAAGGCAATTGCCGATCCGATCCTTGTGAACCGGATTGCACCCAAATCGCAGATGAATGCCCGCGTTTGCGAATTGCTTGAGCGCGTGGGGCTGACGCGCGAACATATGACGCGTTACCCGCACGCGTTTTCCGGTGGCCAGCGGCAGCGGATATGCATTGCACGGGTTCTCGCGCTTGACCCCAGACTAATCATCGCAGACGAAGCCGTGGCCTCACTGGATGTGACCATTCAGGCTCAGGTGATCAATCTGTTGATGGATTTGCAGTCTGAACTGGGGATCTCGCTGCTGTTCATTTCCCACGACGTTGCCGTGGTTGAAAGAATTGCTCATCGGGTCGCTGTGATGTATTTGGGGGAAATCGTAGAGATCGGGGATCGCAAGTCGATATTCCGCAATCCGCAGCACCCCTATACACAAAAATTATTCAGTTCGGTACCTGTGCCGGACCCGCGTCTTCGCAAGTCAGATCTTAATCTTGACGTCGATGAAATCCCCAGCGCAATGCGTCCCCCGGACTATGTTCCAACGCATCTGCCAATGCGCCAGGTGTCGAGTACGCATTTCGTGCGCGAAACCGCCTGAATCCAGATAATGACAATTGTGCAGGCATGGGCAATTTTTGCTCTACATTGACAGAATCCAAGCTTGATCCCTATTATACACGACATGGCACAAATGGTTGCCGATGTTGCCACGCCGACCATCGCCTAAACCTAGTGGGGGGAAAGCAGGATGATGGTGAGGTTCTTCGGGACTTTGAGTTTGCCGGTGGTGTGCCATCCGGCCCGATCCATCAGCACAACCGCATGGGCCTTTCGGGCGACATCTCGTCGAGATGCAATGGCTTGCGCGTCCGCCCAAGGCAGCATGAGCGCCGCCCCCTTGCCGTGAGCCGGACAGATGGCGCCGAACAGATAGGCGTTGTGATAGCGCTGATCGGCCGGCTGGCGGGGGCGCGTGCCCTTTCTCGCCCAGGCGCGTCAGGCCATTCTTCTGGCCACAACCAGATCTCCACCGGCGTTCCCGCTGGCAGGTCAGCTCACCTAACTTTGGTGTTCCTGTGGACCTAGTGGGGGGAAATCAAATGAAGAGATACATATCAATCGTGTCGGGTGCCGCCATTATGGCGCTAGCTAGCACTGCACAGGCTGAGATCAAGAACCCTGATACTTTGGTGTTCCTGTGGAACAGCAATATTTCTTCGCTTGATCCGGCCTACATTGGCGATACGCCCAGCACCTATGCTTCTCTGAATGTTTACAGCCGTTTGCTGGATTACGATGGCTCCAATATCTCTTCCTTCGTTCCGGCGTTGTCATCCGCCGTTCCAAGCGTCGGAAACGGGTTGATCGAGGAACTCGATGGTGGGGCAGTCAGATATACATTTCCGATCCGAGCAGGCGTTGTAGCGCATCGGGTTGGGATAAAAGAGGCTGACGGTACAATCAGTTGGCACCTCTATGATGATTTGAGCGAATCCGACCGGGCTAAAATCGAACCTGGCTATGGGCAAATGACTGCCGAAGATGCCCGCTACAGTCTGATGCGCGCCATTTTGCAGGGAGAATCCTGGATGGCGAACGCCGTGACAGAAATGATCACGTCAGGCGTATACACAAATATCGAATTATGGGCCGCCGGGCTCGCCGGCGTTGAAGATTTCGAGAGCGTCGATGCGGCTGGGCTTGCTGCCGTTCACGCCGCACTGGCCGAGAAGATCCGGGTTGAAGGCGACAATTTGATTGTAACGTTGGATTCGTCTTTTCCTGCGACGCTCGGCATCATGTCACTGCCATTTGCGACGTCGATCGTAGATCGCGAATGGGCGATGTCCCAGGGTGCCTGGCCGGACACTGCGGACACCTGGGTCGAACATCACAAGCCGAAACTGGAAGACAACCCTCTGTTTGAACAGGAAAACGGCACGGGGCCTTTCATGGTTGAAAGCTGGGATCAGGCCGAGCAACGGATCACCCTCAAACGGTTCGAAGGTTTCTTTCGCGAAAGTGCACCGCTTGAGCGGATTGTGCTGAGATCGGTATCGGAATGGACCAATCGCCGACTGCAACTGCTGGCGGGGGATGCGGATTATGCCGATACACCGCCGGAATTCATTGAGGAAATGCGTGCGACCGAAGGCATCAAGGTTGCGGATCTCGCACAGGTCTACGGGCGTTCGCTGTTCTTTGGTTGGCCTGTAGTCGCCGAGGGCAATCCCGCAATCGGTTCCGGCAAGCTCGATGGGAAGGGCGTGCCGCCGGATTTCTTTGCTGATCTGGACGTGCGCAAAGGTTTCAATTACGCGCAAAACTACGATGTCCTGATTGAACAAGTGCAAAGTGGCCGGACGGTGCAGCTGCGTGGACCGACTGTTCAGGGCTTGATGGGGTATCGCGCCGATAGCTCGATCTTCACTTATGACCATGCCAAGGCCGAGGAACACTTCCGCGCTGCCTTTGGTGGCAAGCTCTGGGATGTTGGCTTTGAGATGACCGCGTATCATTCCGAAGGCTCAACCGAAGCCTCCAGTTCGCTGGCTGTGCTGCAACAAAGCCTTGCACGGATCAATCCAAAGTTTCGCATGCGTATTCAGGCGCTTACACGGTCATCGTTCCGTGAAAAATCCTATGGTTCGGCCAACCCGGAAAGCCCGCTGTCCTATATGGGCTGGGGTCCGGATTACTCTGATCCGGGTGGCCCGCTTGGCGCCGCGTCTTACTTTCTGGCAAGCTCAGGGCTTGTGGCCGGATTCAGCGGCGACGGCTACCGCGATCTGATGCGCGAAAAATTCGATCCGCTGCTGGCTGAGGCCTGGGCATTGAACGATGATGCACTGCGCGAGCCAATATACGCCAAGTTGCAGGAAATGAGCCATGAATATGCCACGAGCCAGTTCATGTGGGAGGCGGTAACGGCGAATGTTACGCGCGACTGGGTGCATGGGTATGTGCACAACAAAGTGCTTTACGGCGCTTGGAATTTCTACAATATCTCCAAAAGCGAATAGCGCGAAAACAAATGGCGTAGCGCGGTCAATCGCGCTGCGCCATTTCCTGTCCCACGCCACAGGCCCTGACCTATTAAACCGGAATTCCGATGCTGAGTTACGTGCTGCGAAGGCTACTTTTTCTGCCAGTCGTCTTCGTTGTTCTGTCGCTCATGATTTTCAGTCTTCAAATGTTGTTGACACCGCTGCAGCGCATTTCGGCATATGTTTCGGATTTCTCGGAACTGAAAGGCGGTCGGGAACAGATCGAAAGCCTGATCGAAAAATATGGCTTGGATGAGCCATTTCTTTCCCAGTATTGGCTTTGGTTAAAGAATGTGTTCAGCGGCAATCTCGGCTGGTCTGAAACAGCACGAGGGCCAGTATCTGAAGTCCTTTTGACTCTGTTTCCCGCCACCGCTGAACTTGTTGTCCTTGCCTTTATTCCGAGCTTTCTGGTCGCGGTCTGGCTTGGAACCCGCGCAGGCGCAAACCACAATAAAATGGTCGATCACGTAATCCGGTTTTTTACCGTGTTGGGCTGGTCCTTCCCGACATTCGTGTTCGGGCTAATCATGCTGATGATATTTTACGGGTTTCTCGACTGGTTGCCGCCGGGGCGGCTTTCGCAATGGGCGATGACCGAAATTGGTGATCCCGAGTTCATTCGCTACACCGGATCGAACCTGATCGATTCCGCGATGAACTGGCGATGGGAGATCTTCTTTGATTCTCTGCGTCACTTGATTGCACCGGTGATCACCCTAACATACGTGAATCTTGCAAATATGACTCGGGTGATGCGAACCAGCATGTTGGAAACCTTGCGCCAGGACTATATCCGCACCGCGCGAGCCAAGGGACTGTCGCGCCGGGTTATTGAAAACAAACATGCCCGGCGCAACGCTTTGCTGCCCGTCACCACCATGGCGGGAATGGAGTTGGCTTATATGATGGGCGGCGTGGTCATTACCGAAACGATCTTTGACTATCACGGTTTGGGCCAGTTTGCGGCAACCGCGGCAGCGGGCCTCGACTTTCCGGCCGTGTTGGGATTTGCGCTCTATTTCGCGGTGATTCTGGTGCTGATCAATCTGATCGTTGATCTGCTTTACCCATTTATTGACCCGCGGGTGGTGCTGAAGTGAAAATTTTAAGATACCTGCTTAAAAATCCGCTGTCGTTGCTTGGCATACTTCTGCTGCTATTCTTTGTGATTGTGGCGATCTTTGCGCCGGTGATTGCCCCGCCTGAACCGTTTCAACTTTCGCCGTATGACACACCGCGTTCGTCATTTTGGTCCACGCCCGGACCGATGTCCAAAGAGCATATCTTTGGCACAACGCAAGGGCAGTTCGACATCTTTTACGGCCTGGTATGGGGCACGCGCACCGCATTCAAAGTTGGACTGGGGGTTGTATTTGTGTCGTCGATCTTCGGGGTAACAGTCGGTTCCGTTTCCGCGTTTTATGGTGGCATTGTTGACGAGGTTCTTATGCGGCTGGTCGATGTCTTCATGGCTGTGCCCTTCCTCGTGGCGGCGATGGTGCTGACGACGCTGCTGGGCAAGGGGATCGGGCCCATGATCATCGCACTGTCAGCCTTTGGTTGGATGAGCTACGCGCGGGTTATCCGAAGCGAAATACTGCGGATCAAGGAGATGGAATATATTCATGCCGCGCGCAGCTATGGCACCTCCGACGCTCAGCTGATATTTCGCCACATCCTGCCAAACGCGTTTTTTCCGGTGCTGGTGCTGGCAACGATGGCGACGGGCTCAATGGTGCTTGCAGCTTCAGCACTCAGCTTTCTGGGAGTCGGGACAGAGCAGGGATATGCTGATTGGGGGCAATTCATCAGCTATTCGCGCAACTGGATCGTGGGTCAAGGCGACGAGCCGTTCAAGTACTGGTTCACTCTGTTCTTCCCGGGCATGGCTATTTTTCTTTTCGTCTTTTCCTGGAATCTGGTGGGGGATGCGCTTCGCGACATTCTCGACCCGCATATCGTGCGCAATTAAGGAAATTATCCATGTCAGCCAATTTCGCCGGGCTGAAAAGAGAGATTGAAGCCCGGATTGCATTTGAAGTTGCGGACAAGGAAATACCCTCAATTTCCTACTCTCTGGTTGGGCGCGAAGGACTGATCGCTCGGGGTTATGTCCAGCGCAAAGACCTAGACCATGCCCTGTCCGACAAGACGGCGTTTCGGATTGCTTCGCAGACCAAAATGTTCACCGCGATCTGTTTGATGCAACTGGTAGAGCAAGGGCTGGTTGATCTCGATGTGCCAGTGTCAACTTACCTGCCTGGGTTTTCGCCCGAAAATCCCTTTCGGGACGAACCCGAAGGTAATTTCGGGCCAGAAGTAACGCTGCGCAAACTACTTAGCCATACTGCTGGTTTGATCCGCGAGCCAGCCAGCGGTCACTATCTGGACGACAGCTTTCCGCCGCTGGCCAAGACCGTTGACGAAGTTGGCCGATCAACTCTGAAGATCGATCCATCCGTGGGGGTCTTCAGCTATTCCAATGCCGGACTTGGAGTCGTCGGCCGGGTCGTGGAAAAAGTTTCAGGCCAAGCTTTTGCGGACTATCTGACCAGCCATGTGCTTGCGCCGCTTGGCATGCACGACAGTGCCATACATTCAAATCTGGCGATCCTGTCCAATCTCGCCCCGGCATATATGTGGACACTTGATAGCGACACGCCAGCGCCGGTTTTTGATCTGGGCGGCATACCCGCAGGCAATATATACGCCACCCTGCCCGATATGGACCTCTTTATGACCATGTTGCTGCGTGGCGGTTTTGCAAATGATGGGGCGGATATCGTGTCTCCATCCTCGCTCTCACAGATGTGGCAGGTGGTCGGCAAACGCCCAACGGGGCATGCCGGGCTGAAAGGCTACGGCCTTGGCTTTGGCGTCAGCCAGCTTAATGGCTGGCTGTCGGTTGGTCATGGCGGCGCAGTTTATGGCTATGGGTCACAGCTTACCGTGCTGCCCGGGGCGGGCTTGGGTATCGTGATGATATCCACGCTTGATTGCAGCAACCACGTGGTGCACCGGCTGACAGAAACAAGCCTTCGACTTGCGCTTTGGGCCAATAAAATGGGCAAGTCACCTGAATTGCGCCGTTCTTATCAACCGATCAGTGAAAATCAGATCGCGACATTGCCCGGGCGCTACAAATGCGACGAAAACGATGAATTTGCAGAAGTTATTGCAAAGAACGACAAGCTTTATCTGATTGGCGACGGGATGCCGTTGCAAATCAAGCCGACCTCGGGCGGCGAGTTCAGAATAGACGGCCGGCTCTACGGCGAAGGATCCGATTATGCACATCTGGAACTGAACTTTCCCAAGCCAGCGACGATGCAATGGAAAGGGCAGAACTGGTCGCGCACCGATGCGCCGGATGATACAGCGCCACCGCCCGACATTGCCGCCCACCTTGGCGAATATGGTCCCGACATCAATATCACAACGCTTGGCTTCGCGAATGGCGCGCTCACCTGCATGATTGAATACTTTTATCTCCATCGTTGCGCGCCAATTGACGGCAACCGTTTCAAAATGCAGGGAACTCTCTATCCCGACGAAACGATTGTGCTTGGCGCCGTGGACGAGGCGGGCAGGTCCGGCATAACCATCGGGCCGATGTTCCTCGCCCGCCGTATCGGAACTGCTGGCGATGTACCGGACATGCAATGAAGATCACCGAAATTGAAATTTTAAAAGCCGAATTACCCCTGAAACGCCCGCTGCGCATCGCACTTGGCGAGACCTCGGTTGCCGGCACATTGTTTGTGCGCGTGCATACGAATCAAGGGATTTATGGAATCGGCGAGGCAAACCCCTTTGCCCCGATCGTTGGCGAGACCTTGGGCACCGCGTTGGTTGCAGCCCAGGAAATCGCCAAACTTCTGATCGGTGCGAACCCGTTGGATATCGAGGGGCTTGTAGGGCAGATGCGCGCGATTGTGCATACTCACCCAACGACGCGGTCGGCTTTTGACATGGCGTTATTTGATATCATGGGCAAGGTGGCCGGCATGCCGCTTTACCAGTTGCTCGGCGGTCAGAAACGAGTGATTGAATCCGACAATACCGTCGGCATTGACACCCCGGAAATCATGGTTCGCCGCGCTTTGGAATTCCGCAAACGCGGGTTTCAAGCGGTGAAAGTGAAGCTTGGCACGACGGTGCCAGGGGATATCGCCCGCATCGCTGCCATACGCGACGCGATTGGGCCAATGGTGCGGATCAGGATTGACGCCAACCAGGGCTGGGACCGGACGGTGGCCATAACGGTATTGCGAGCACTGGAAAAATACGACGTGGAATACTGCGAACAACCTGTAGCGGCCTGGGATATTGACGCGATGGCGGCGGTCAGTGCAGCCAGTGCAATCCCGATCATGGCGGACGAAGCGCTGTTTGATCATCACGACGCAATGTCTTTGATCAAGCGGAACGCGTGTACGTATTTCAATATCAAACTGGCCAAATCCTCAGGCCTGTTTGTCGCGGATAAAATCAACTCGATCGCCGAGGCAGCGGGCATTAAATGCATGGTAGGCTGCATGAACGAAACCCGGCTGGGGCTGACGGCTGCGGCGCATTTGGTGTCGGCGCGGCGCAACATCGTATTTGCCGATCTGGACAGTGCCGACATGCTGCGCGACGATCCGGTCGAGGGTGGCATGGTGTACGGCGAAAAGGGCCAGATCAGCCTTCCGGACGGTGTCGGAATCGGCGCTGACATTGCGCCGGACTATTTGAAAACGCTGCAGAAAGTCACTGTAACGGCTGGCGTAAACGGTGCTGCTGAGTGACCACGACGCTGGACCTTCAATCGCCACTTGCTGCTACCATGCGGGTAAACGGGCGCGAGGTCAGCTATTTCTGCGGCACCAGCTACTACGTTTTGCATGGCCACCCGGCAGTCCGCGCCGCCGCCTGCGCCGCGATAGAACGGTACGGCATGGGCGCTGCCACGATTGCCGGGGTCGAGATTTATGACCAGCTGAAACAGCGCGCCTGCGAATATTTCGGTGTCGAGGCGATCACCTATTTTGCGTCCGGCTATCTCAGCATTTCGGTTCTTTTGCAGGGATTGCAGGAAGATTTCGACATCATCTTTGTCGATACGGCATCACATTTCAGTATACTCGAGGCGATCCATGCCACCGGCAAACCGATTGTAAAATTCAACCATCGCGACGGCGCTGATCTTGCTGCCAAACTGTCAACTCACGCGGGGCAGATGCGGCGGCCAGTCATCGTGACAGATGGCGTTTTCCCGTCCACAGGGGCGCTTGCGCCGCTTGATGAATATGCAGAGTTGATGAAATCATTTCCCGGTTCACTGCTCTGTATCGACGATTCCCACGGCGTTGGGGTGCTTGGCCAGAAAGGGCGCGGCAGCTTTGATCACTTTGGTTTGCAGGGGCCGCAATATCTGCTGGCCGGCACGTTCAGCAAAGCGTTTGGCGGATATGGTGGGTTCGTGGCGGGTTCCAGGGAACTAGCCGAAAAAGTAGCCAGACACGCGCACCTGATGGTCGGCGCGTCCGCCCCGCCCATTCCCGCAGCAGCAGCGGCCATCGAAGGGCTGCGCCTGCTGGGCGACACCTCCACGATGCGTGAAGCGCTCTGGCAGAATGTCAGGCATATGCGCGCGAAATTTGCCGATCACGGCGTGCCGACAGCGGACACTCATATTCCGATCATCAGTTTCGGGGCGAATTCAGATCTAAAACAGGTCGCGCAAGCGCTTGATGCGCGAAACTTGATTGTGCGTTATGTGCCGCCGCTTGGCTATTCCGATGCGCCCGAAAAGGAAAGTCTGCGCATCGCGGTGTTTTCCACCCACACCCACGAACAACTTGATGAACTTGCAGCCAACTTGGGTGAACTCCTGTGACCGAAGCATGTAGAATATTATAAGCATCTGAATGCAACGGCAGAGGATTCCGACACGGCCTGCCACGTTCTTGCAAAGACGAGAAGGGCCGAATGGGCTCTCTCAGAGCAAAGTATCTTGAGGCGGGGACTGGAACCGGGACTTGGAACCGGGATGCAATCCCCGAGCCAAGTGGATGACTGCTTCTGGATCCTAGGAACCGGCGATGCTCAGTCGATGGCTGAAGCAAAGTCGACTTCAATCCTGCCTTCAGCGGCGACAGGTTTCCGAGCCTCTCGTCGCGCCTGACCCAAAACCTCGACCGGCAGAAAGCAGGCGGTGTCATCGTCCTGCTCGTCTGTGCCTGACGCCAGCGCCAATGGGACAGTTTAGAGTGATTTGATAAGGGAAGATTTCTGGCGCATCGTAACCACCCAAGAGTGGAGATGAGACAGACATCCTGAACGCGAAAGAGCCTGCTGCGCGCCTGCTAGAGCATTTCCGGTTTAGTTTGGTCCATATCCGGATGCTGCGAAGAAGTTTGCACATTCCTGTTTTGAGAACAGTTCGAGGATTTCGCCGACACCTTTCCACAAGGTGTCAACGGTTCTCGCGGCCAATCTCTTCATGTGTGCTTTGAGCTTTGAGAAAGCCAGCTCGATTGGGTTCAGGTCCGGCGAATATGGTGGCAGGAATAGCAGCCATGCGCCGCGCTCCCTGATTGCTGCATTGGCTGCGGCAACCTTGTGAGCGGGCAGATTATCCATCACCACAACGTCGCTCTTTTGCAGGGTCGGTGCGAGTTGGGTTTTGATGTAGGTGATGAATGCGGGACCATCCATCGGGCCGTCCAGTACCCATGGAGCCGTCATGCCATCATGGCGCAGACCGGCAATGAAAGTCATGGTTTTCCAGTGGCCATGGGGGATTGAAGCTATCAGCCGCTGACCTTTTGCAGACCGCCCTCGAAGCCGGGCCATTTTTGTGTTCAACCCGGTTTCATCAATGAACACGATCCTGCCCAACAGATGCAGGTGATGCTTCAGCCAATCCTGGCGTTTTCGCCAACGGCGGCGTTTGGCCCGCACATCAACCCGCTCCTGTTCACTGGCGTGAGCCGTTTTTTTTATAAGTGATCTGATTAGCACGCAGCCAGTCATCCAGCGTTGAAGAGCCGGCACGCAGGCCATATATCTCATATAATACCAACGGCATCAATTTCTGACTCTGTGGGGATTCCCAAATCGGTTTTGATCTGATTCAAGGTTGGCAAAGGAGGATCGCCATGCCAGCCAGTGTTCCGCTTCGTCGCGACTTTGATGCCCGCCACCTTCGTAAACTCGCCAGCCGTTGCAAGGATGCCCGGCAGAGCCGCCGTCTGTTGTCTCTTGCGGCGGTCTACGATGGCATGCGCCGTGGAGAGGCCGCAAGGATCGGTGGGATGGATCGCCAAACCCTGCGGGACTGGGTTCACCGGTTCAACGAAGAGGGACCGGATGGCCTCACCAACCGCAAGGGCGCGGGCCGGACGCGCTACCTGAGCGATGTCCAGATGAAAGAACTTGGCGAGATTGTCGAGACCGGCCCCGATCCGGCGGTGGACGGGGTTGTCCGCTGGCGGCGGATCGACCTGAAGCGGGTGATCGAGGCGCGCTTTGGCGTCATCTATTCCGAGCGCGGGATATCCAGACTGCTTGGCGAACTGGGCTTTGCCCATATCAGCGCCCGCCCGCAGCATCCCAGGCAGGATAAGCGGATCATCGAGGCGTTTAAAAAAAACTTCGCCGACACGCTCCAGGTGCATATAGCTGACCTGCCAGCGGGAACGCCGGTGGAGATCTGGTTCCAGGACGAAGCACGCCTTGGCCAGAAGAATGGCCTGACGCGCCTGTGGGCGAGAAAGGGCACGCGCCCCCGCCAGCCGGCCGATCAGCGCTATCACAACGCCTATCTGTTCGGCGCCATCTGTCCGGCTCACGGCAAGGGGGCGGCGCTCATGCTGCCTTGGGCGGACGCGCAAGCCATGCAGATGCATCTCGACGAGATCAGCCGCCACGTCGCCCGAAAGGCCCATGCGGTTGTGCTGATGGATCGGGCCGGATGGCACACCACCGGCAAACTCAAAGTCCCGAAGAACCTCACCATCATCCTGCTGCCATCGCGCGCTCCGGAACTGAACCCGGTGGAAAATATCTGGCAGTACTTGCGCGCCAATTGGCTCTCCAACCGCGTGTTCGAAGACTACAATGCCATCGTCGATGCTGGATGCGAAGCTTGGAACAAGCTCATCGCACAGCCCGAAACCATCACATCAATCGGAATGCGAAAATGGGCCCATATCGGTCAATGTTAAATGCCGCTGGTATAAGAGGGCACATAGTTCGGCCAATGTCAGATCCGGCTGTTTGCCGATCCAACCAATCATGTCAGCGCGATACGGATCAAGTTTGCTCTTGCGTTTCTTCGGCGCTTTCAAACCAACATGGCCAACTTCCATGGCCTGCCTGACAAACCGAATAGCCGAACTGGCGCTTACTTTAAACTGCCGTGCCGCTTCGCGACGCGATACACCCGACGCAACCAAATCAACAATACGAAGTCGTAAATCCTGAGATAAAGCCATGATAACACCTCCTGATTCCTTGAATCAGAAGAAGCTCAATTCGTAAACCCGAGTTTGATTCTAAGCTGGCCGGAAATGCTCTAAAATTGTATGGCTTTACCGTCGCCGTCGCCCACATTAGCTGAGATGACGCGGCTTGCTGCCTTTGTGCCCCGTATGATCTGGTTGAAACGTTCCTGTCCGATCGCCCTATGTGGCTTCGGCAGGCGCTGGAGTTCACATAAGACATGGTCCAAAGGCGAAGGCCGGATCGGCACTGACGTTGGTAACTCCGGCACTCCCAAGGCGGCGCAAATCGCTATAAACTTGGATTTCGATAAATTCACTTGCCCCAAATTTGATACCCGCTCTTGCAACGAGTTTACGCTTCTTCCTCGATTTTGACCCTGCTTTCGTCGCGGGTCGAATGATGGGCGCCAGCGGACTTGGTGAGACCTCATCTGTTCTGTAGCAATTGCTTAGAGCAGTTCGCGAATCGAGTGTGAGTCAGTGTCAGACTTCAATGACCGTTTGTGGGATCCACTTTCCGATAGCGGTCGTGCGGCTGCAGCGAAAGCACACTAATACCAACGGCCCCCAGATTTGACTCAAGGGGATTCCCACGAGCGGCGTGATCTGATTCAGTGGCATCAAGGCAAGGGAGGCTTTGATGGCAGTAAGGATTACGCGCAAAGACAAGTCCGCAGGCGAGCTTCGCCAGGAAGCGGCGCGGTGCCGGGATGGGAAAGCGGCGCGACGGATGTTGGCGATTGCCCTGGTTCTGGATGGGGTTGACCGCAAGACGGCGGCAGAAAACTGCGGCATGGATCGGCAGACGCTGCGGGATTGGGCCCACCGTTACAATGCGGAGGGCGTGTCGGGCCTGTTCAACCGTCGCCCGCCGGATCCACCCAGTCTGCTGAGCGCGGCACAGAAGGAGGAGTTGGCGGAAATGGTTCGGGCGGGTCCCGACCCCGAAACCGATGGGGTTGTGCGCTGGCGGCGCATTGATCTGAAACGCAAGATCGAAGAGCGCTTCGGCGTCACCATGCATGAGCGAACTGTTGGCAAACAATTGGCAAGCCTGGGCTTTCGGCGTCTGTCGGTGCGCCCGCAGCATCCGAAATCCGACCCGGATGCACAGGAGGCTTTTAAAAAAACTTCGCCGCAGAGGTAGATGCATATTCCGGGATATCCGCCCACCTATTCCGACAACATCCGCCCATTTGTACCGGGGTATCCGCCTAGCTTTGACGCGTTGCCGTGAGGCCTTGGTTTTTGATATCAGTTTTCTGGCGTTTCGTCACGTAGTTGAGGGTCTTTCTTTCGGAAGGATTGGCCGTCGAGTTCGAGCCGGTAGGCGTTGTGCACCAGCCGGTCGAGGATGGCATCTGCGAAGGTGGGTTCACCAATAATTTCGTGCCAAGTATTAAGCGGGAGTTGACTTGTGATTAGGATGGAACCGTTGCCGTATCTGTCTTCGACGATCTCCATCAAGTCGCGCCTTTGGCTAGCGTTCAGACGGTCCGGCCCCCAGTCATCCAAGATCAGTAGCTGGGTTTTGGTCAGTGCCTTGAAGACACGCGGAAAGCGTCCGTCACCGTGGGCCAACTCCAACTCGTCAAACAATCGCGTGGTGCGTTTATAGAGGACGGTCACGCCGTCGCGGCACGCCGCTTGGGCCAACGCGCAGGCCAGCCAGGTTTTGCCGACACCGCAGGGGCCAGTGATCATCAAGTTGCGCTTGTCTTTGATCCATTTGCCGCTGAGCAGGCTTTGGAACAACGCCTTATCCAGCCCTCTTCGCGTTTTGTAATCCACATCCTCGGGCGCGGCCCCGATATGGCGCAATCGTGCTGTGCGCATGCGGCTCTCAAACCGTTTTGTCTCTCGACTGATGGCTTCGCGATCAATTAGCAGGCCGAGCCATTCGGCGTGTGTCAGATCGGCGGAACCGTCCTGTGTTTGCAGTTCTGTGAAGGCCTCGGCCATGCCATCGAGCTTCAGTGCTCGGAGGATATCAAGGGTTGGGTGTGTCAACATTTTCTGTCCTTTCTTCAATGGAAGTATCCGGCACCACGGATGTTGGGGTGTGTGATCGCGGGGCCGTCCGTGGTGGGTTTGCGGCGTTGGCGATCCAATCCATTCTTCAAAATGGAATGCAGGGATTGGTAGGTATAGCTGTTGATGTGAAGTGCACGCTCGCAGGCCGCATCGAGGCGCTCGGGTCCGAATGTTTTGGCAAGCCGCAAGACGCCCATGCAAGTTCGATATCCTTGCTCTGGATGTCGCCGCTTGCGCATGACCATCTCGACAAAGGTCTCGACGTTGGGCCCGACCCGGGCCGCCTGTGTGCGGATGCGTTCTGGTGTCCAGTCGGTACGGAAGCGGTGGTTTGCTGGCATGTGATCACGGATGGTGGAATGTTGCCGGTTGCCCGACGTCCGTTGATGCGCCGCAACACGCTGACCTTTATGATAAACTTCGACCGTGCGCGGTGTGACCCGGGCCCAAAGCTCTTGGCGCATAAGCTGATGGGGCACTGAGTAATAGTGGTGTCCTATATCGACATGGTAATCGAGACCGGCGCGGCACTTCTTCCATTCCGCATAGACGTAGGGTTCATGGGGCAGCGACTTCAGTGCAGGTTTGTCCAGCGTTTCAAACAAGGCCCTGCGGCTGGCACCCAGGTGCCGGGTGACCTTGTTGTTCAGTTGGTCGCGCAAGGGTCGGATCGCCGCGTTTAGCTCATCGAGACTGAAGAATGTCTGATTGCGCAGGCGTGCTAAAATCCAACGTTCGGCCAGCAGAACAGCACCTTCGACCTTTGCTTTATCCTTGGGTTTGCGGGGCCGTGCGGGCACAATTGCAGTATCGTAATGCGCCGCCATATCCCCGTAAGTGCGGTTGATCGCCGGGTCATAAAAACAGGCTTTGATGACGGCGGCTTTGAGATTATCCGGCACAACTTGCGCAGGTACGCCACCCAAGAACGCAAATGCTCGAACGTGACTGGATATCCAATCGGGAAGGCTCTGTGTCCAAGTGGCTTCAACATAGGTGTAGTTCGATGCGCCAAGTGCCGCGACAAAGATTTGGGCCGTGCGTATCTCGCCCGTCTTAGGGCAGGCAACATCTATGGTGTGGCCCGCATAATCAACAAACAGGCGTTCACCAGCAGGGTGTCGCTGCCGCATCACTGGCGAGAGTTTGCCCTCCCAACGAGTATAGAGCTCGCAATACCGGCTGTAGCCATAGCCGTCTGTGTGAACCTCTCGATACTCCTGCCACAACAGCGAAAGCGTCACCCCTTTGCGCCGTAGCTCGGCGTGCACATAGGTCCAATCCGGCTGAGGGATCGGTTGAGAACTGTCCGCAGAACGCCGTGGGAAAAGCACATGTTCCAAATCGGCATCCGACAGCGCATCGGGCAACGGCCAGCTCAAACCAGCATCACGGGCGCGGCCTAAATACTCACGCAGGGTCGTGCGACCAATCGCCAAACTCAGCGCCATCTCGCGCGTCGACAAACCTTCAAAGGACAGGCGCAAAGCCTCTCGTATCTTCCGCATCGATAATCTCTTCATTGGGCTCTCTTCCGTTCAAAATGAACGGCAAAGTAGCCCGCTACAGATCACCTCGCAGCAGCGCATCAAGGGGTGGGCGGATGCCCCGGAATCCCCGGCGGATCAGATCGGTACGGGTGGGCGGATTAAATCGGAATCACCGGGCGGATGTGCCCGGAATGCGCAGGTAGAAGCAGCCTTGCCGGAAACAGCCCGCAGCAAGCCCCTGGAGATATGGTTTCAGGATGAAGCGCGGGTTGGCCAGCAGGGCACGCTCACCCGTATCTGGGCCGAGCGTGGAACACGCCCCCGTGCCCCGCGCGACACCCGCTATATCTGGAGCTACATTTTCGGCGCCGTCTGCCCGGAACGGGCTGAAGCGGCCGCTCTGATCATGCCACATGCCGACACACAGGCCATGAGCGCGCATCTCGCCGAGATCGCTAAAACCGTCGCATCGGGCGCACATGCCCTTCTCATTCTGGATGGCGCTGGCTGGCACGGTTCGGCAGAGCTGGAGGTACCCGACAACATCACCCTGCTCAAACTCCCGCCCTATTCCCCTGAACTCAACCCGATGGAAAATGTGTGGGCTTATCTGCGTGCCAACAAGCTCGCCATATCCGTCTTCGACAATTATGAGCAGATCGTCGACAGGTGTTGCGAAGCATGGAACTTCTTTGCAAACGACAAAACCGCAATCACGTCAATCACTACCAGACAATGGGTCAAAACGGTCAATGACTAGGGCCGTTGGTATAAGTTCGCATCTGAGAAATTATAACGAAGCGCAGCGAATGACGAATTCCTCCTCGCCGCAACCGTCCAAAACAGCCAGCATTCGAGGCCCTGTGAACCGATTTTCAAAAGAGTACGTTGTTTTGAGGTGTCGAAAACAACCAATTTGGAATTCATGGAGGCGGCTGTCCCGTCAATCGCGACGTCAGGCTCTGCTTCTTGCGCTAGAGGCTGCAGATACTGTTTGTAGACGAGGTAGGCGGCAACCACCGCAATCAAGGTTCCACCGACGGCCGAAAGCGCCGAAATCCAGTCCGTGATCGAGGTAGGCACCATTTGGGAGATTCCTTGGATGTATAAGCCCATTGCGCATGAGCGCAAGTTCAAGTCGCAAGACCAACGGAAGCCAGCTGCGGGTCTCTTAGATCACACAAAATCCACTCTGAACAAGTTTCGCAACTTGCTGATAGTACCTGTATGCGGCTCGGCGACCTAGAACGACGGGCATGCTGCGCCACGCACAAACGTCAGCTCTGGCTGGGGATCTGCAGCGGCGCTGCAGTAAGTCAAAGGTCTGCAATGGGCCGAGAGTGTCGGTTGGGTCGCACCATGCTCAGATCAGTGCGCTGCACTTGCCGCATGTCTGCTTGGAGCCCTAACTGTCAGATGCTGCACTGTACTCGAACTGGCACTATGCGCAGAAAGCCGCCATCGGGCACCGAAACCAACCTAGAAGTAAGGCGCAAAAGGAGACATCCTCCGCTCATGTAAAGCGGTATGGGCAGTTTCTGAGGTAGTGCCCCCGGACGTGGTGTAATTCCGACGTTAGCGCGGGCTGAGTGGAGCCTCGCGTAGCTCGGGCGAAGTCCGCGCGGGTTGCTGGGCGGCCATGGACGTTCTCCGGTAGGGTTTGGGTTGCAACCTGACCTACCGATCGAGGAGATCACCCATGACCAAGGAGACGATATCAGAAACCGCCGCGCTGAAGGCGCTTCTTTCCGAGACCGCCGATCATCAGATTTTGGCCGAGATGCTGGGTTTTGTTGCCGACCGGTTGATGGCACTGGATGTGGATCAGCTGTGCGGTGCCGGGGTGCATGAACGCTCGGCCGGGCGGGTGAACCACCGGAACGGATATCGCCCGCGCCGATGGGAAACCCGCGCCGGGACCGTTGATGTTCAGATCCCGAAACTGCGCAAGGGGACGTATTTCCCGGAGTTTCCGGAACCACGCCGGGCCTCGGAGAAAGCAATGACCGCGGTGATCCAGGAAGCCTACATTCAGGGCGTCTCAACGCGATCAGTTGATGATCTGGTCAAGACCATGGGCATGACGGGCGTCTCCAAGAGCCAGGTATCCCGCCTGTGCGTGGAGATCGACGAACGCGTTGACGCCTTCCTTGACCGGCCACTGGAGGGCGAATGGCCCTATCTCTGGCTGGACGCCACCTACATCAAGGTGCGGCGTTCGGGACGGATCGTCAGCGTGGCAGCCATAGTGGCGGTTGCGGTCAACACCGACGGGCGGCGCGAGGTTCTGGGCATCGCCATCCAACCCAGCGAAGCCGAGGTGTTCTGGGACGAATTCCTGCGCGCTCTGGCCGATCGCGGCCTGCGCGGGGTAAAGCTGATCATCGCTGACGAACATAAAGGCCTGAAGGGGGCCGCCGCCAAAGTGCTGCGTGCTACGATCCAGCGCTGTCGCGTGCACTTCATGCGCAATGCCCTGGCCTGCGTCGGCAAGAAGGACCGTCCCATCGTCACGGCCGCGCTCAGAACAGCCTTCGATCAGGACACGCTGGCAGACTCGAAGGAACACTGGACCAAGCTGATCGAGGCTTTCCAGCCGCGTCATCCCAAGCTCGCCGAGCTGATGCTGCGCGCCGAGGAAGACGTGCTGGCCTACAAGACGTTCCCGCAAGCTCACTGGCGGCAAATACACTCCACCAATCCGCTTGAACGCCTCAACAAAGAGATCAAGCGCCGAACAAATGTCGTCGGTATTTTCCCTAACGAGGCCGCGATCAGACGCCTCGTCGGCGCACTTATGCTGGAGCAGAACGACGAATGGGCAGTCACACGTCGTTACATGACGCTGGAAACCGTCGCCGCCATCTGCGAGGATACCACCATGGACCCGGCGAAAATCGCCGCCCTGTAAACCGGCTCAACACCCAGCCGGAGAACAATTTACACCACGCCTTGGGGCACTACCGTTTCTGAAATCAGCACTCGCTGGCTCGTCCTTGAGATGTGTTACGCCACTTGGAGAGCTAGATCACTAGCCAGGCCATTATACCAACGGTCATTGATCAGAACCCATGCGCCCATTTGCGCATGCCGAGGGACATGATCTTCCATGGTTGGTCGATGAGGTTGTTCCAGGCTTGGCAGCACAGCGCGACGATGTCTTCGTAGGATTTGAAGATCCGGTTCGACAACCAGTTGTCGCGCATGAATTGCCAGACATTCTCCACCGGGTTCAACTCGGGCGATCGTGGCGGCAGCGCCAGGACGGTGATGTTGTCGGGGATCGCCAGCTTGGGCGTCAAGTGCCAACCGGCCTGATCGACGATCAGCACCGCATGGGCGCCGGGATCGACGGCGGCACTGATCTCGATGAGGTGCGCCGCCATGGCGTCGGTGTCGCACCAGGGCATGACCAGCCCGGCGCCTTTCCCCTTCGCGGGACAGATCGCGCCGAAGATATAGGCCCATTCGGTGCGCTGGTCGCGGGGCACCCGCGGGCGCGTGCCACGTCTGGCCCATCGGCGTGTGAGCTTATTCTTCTGGCCGATGCGGGCTTCATCTTGCCACCACAGCTCTATCTCGACGCCTTTCGGGAGCCTCGCCCGGATCTTCGCCAGTTCGGCGGGGAAGTTTTTTTTAAAAGCCTCGACGGCCAGCTCGTTTTGCGCGTAGTGGCGCGGCCGCGCCGAGATCTTGGCGAAGCCGAGCGCCTTCAACTCGCGCCCGACCGTGGTCTCGTCGAGCGAGATGGCGAACGTCTCCAAGAGCCACCGCGCCAGGTCCTTGCGCCGCCAGCGCACGACGCCGTCCACCGCCGGGACCGGGCCGGCCTCAACAACCTCCGCCAGTGCGCGGCGGTGATCGGCGTTGAGCTTCGAGGGTGCGCCCGGTGACTTCCCATCGACCAGCCCGTCCGGTCCGCGGGCGTTGAAGCGCAGCACCCAGTCGCGAATGATCTGCAGACCGACGCCGCCGATCCGCGACGCATCCGTCCTGCTGCCACCATCGTAGACCTCGGCCAACGCCAGCAGACGACGGCTCTGGGTCGCGTCCCTGGTCCTCTTCGCGAGGCACCGCAGTGAGACGCTGTCAAAATCGTTCCGTAAGTCGATAGGCGCTGCCATGGCGAACCTCATTGGTTCACCACATTGAGTCAGAGATCGGACCGCTTGGGAATCCCCAACGTGAGTCAGGCATTCCGCTCGGTGGTATTATACCAACGGCCCTAGTCGTTGACCGTTTTGGCCCATTGTCTGGTAGTGATTGACGTGATTGCGGTTTTGTCGTTTGCAAAGAAGTTCCATGCTTCGCAACACCTGTCGACGATCTGCTCATAATTGTCGAAGACGGATATGGCGAGCTTGTTGGCACGCAGATAAGCCCACACATTTTCCATCGGGTTGAGTTCAGGGGAATAGGGCGGGAGTTTGAGCAGGGTGATGTTGTCGGGTACCTCCAGCTCTGCCGAACCGTGCCAGCCAGCGCCATCCAGAATGAGAAGGGCATGTGCGCCCGATGCGACGGTTTTAGCGATCTCGGCGAGATGCGCGCTCATGGCCTGTGTGTCGGCATGTGGCATGATCAGAGCGGCCGCTTCAGCCCGTTCCGGGCAGACGGTGCCGAAAATGTAGCTCCAGATATAGCGGGTGTCGCGCGGGGCACGGGGGCGTGTTCCACGCTCGGCCCAGATACGGGTGAGCGTGCCCTGCTGGCCAACCCGCGCTTCATCCTGAAACCATATCTCCAGGGGCTTGCTGCGGGCTGTTTCCGGCAAGGCTGCTTCCGTGCCTATCCGGTTGTCACCCACACCCACTACATCTAGGGTGCTCCCAATCGCCCGAGTAAAGCTGGGCGTAAGTGGGAGCGGTGACATCGCCAGCAATTTAGGCGGCACAGGCCGTGCCATCCGGGAAAAGTCGCTGGAACTCAGGAAGCGACGACGGAAACGAAAGGTCTTCACGCTGCGAGACATCCATCCCCGCTTTGTCCCCCTCCCGAGCCACTCGACGCCACACCCTACATATAGTGGGTGTGGGTGACAACCGGATAGGCACGGCTGCTTCTACCTCTGCGGCGAAGTTTTTTTAAAAGCCTCCTGTGCATCCGGGTCGGATTTCGGATGCTGCGGGCGCACCGACAGACGCCGAAAGCCCAGGCTTGCCAATTGTTTGCCAACAGTTCGCTCATGCATGGTGACGCCGAAGCGCTCTTCGATCTTGCGTTTCAGATCAATGCGCCGCCAGCGCACAACCCCATCGGTTTCGGGGTCGGGACCCGCCCGAACCATTTCCGCCAACTCCTCCTTCTGTGCCGCGCTCAGCAGACAGGGTGGATCCGGCGGGCGACGGTTGAACAGGCCCGACACGCCCTCCGCATTGTAACGGTGGGCCCAATCCCGCAGCGTCTGCCGATCCATGCCGCAGTTTTCTGCCGCCGTCTTGCGGTCAACCCCATCCAGAACCAGGGCAATCGCCAACATCCGTCGCGCCGCTTTCCCATCCCGGCACCGCGCCGCTTCCTGGCGAAGCTCGCCTGCGGACTTGTCTTTGCGCGTAATCCTTACTGCCATCAAAGCCTCCCTTGCCTTGATGCCACTGAATCAGATCACGCCGCTCGTGGGAATCCCCTTGAGTCAAATCTGGGGGCCGTTGGTATTACTCCCGCATTTGATTGAGGTGCAGAGGCCAACAAGGCCCAAACTTGGCCTATGAAAACATCCTGATGTACGCGTCACGTCGCGCGAACAACTATAGGGGTCTCGAATTTTGAGCCGGATTTCGCATTGGCGATTTCTACGATTATCAGGCGTTCCCTGCCTTTGAGGGGCTAGAGCACGTATTTTATACCAACGGCATCAATTTCTGACTCTGTGGGGATTCCCAAATCGGTTTTGATCTGATTCAAGGTTGGCAAAGGAGGATCGCCATGCCAGCCAGTGTTCCGCTTCGTCGCGACTTTGATGCCCGCCACCTTCGTAAACTCGCCAGCCGTTGCAAGGATGCCCGGCAGAGCCGCCGTCTGTTGTCTCTTGCGGCGGTCTACGATGGCATGCGCCGTGGAGAGGCCGCAAGGATCGGTGGGATGGATCGCCAAACCCTGCGGGACTGGGTTCACCGGTTCAACGAAGAGGGACCGGATGGCCTCACCAACCGCAAGGGCGCGGGCCGGACGCGCTACCTGAGCGATGTCCAGATGAAAGAACTTGGCGAGATTGTCGAGACCGGCCCCGACCCGGCGGTGGACGGGGTTGTCCGCTGGCGGCGGATCGACCTGAAGCGGGTGATCGAGGCGCGCTTTGGCGTCATCTATTCCGAGCGCGGGATATCCAGACTGCTTGGCGAACTGGGCTTTGCCCATATCAGCGCCCGCCCGCAGCATCCCAGGCAGGATAAGCGGATCATCGAGGCGTTTAAAAAAAACTTCGCCGACACGCTCCAGGTGCATATAGCTGACCTGCCAGCGGGAACGCCGGTGGAGATCTGGTTCCAGGACGAAGCACGCCTTGGCCAGAAGAATGGCCTGACGCGCCTGTGGGCGAGAAAGGGCACGCGCCCCCGCCAGCCGGCCGATCAGCGCTATCACAACGCCTATCTGTTCGGTGCCATCTGTCCGGCTCACGGCAAGGGGGCGGCGCTCATGCTGCCTTGGGCGGACGCGCAAGCCATGCAGATGCATCTCGACGAGATCAGCCGCCACGTCGCCCGAAAGGCCCATGCGGTTGTGCTGATGGATCGGGCCGGATGGCACACCACCGGCAAACTCAAAGTCCCGAAGAACCTCACCATCATCCTGCTGCCATCGCGCGCTCCGGAACTGAACCCGGTGGAAAATATCTGGCAGTACTTGCGCGCCAATTGGCTCTCCAACCGCGTGTTCGAAGACTACAATGCCATCGTCGATGCTGGATGCGAAGCTTGGAAAAAGCTCATCGCACAGCCCGAAACCATCACATCAATCGGAATGCGAAAATGGGCCCATATCGGTCAATGTTAAATGCCGCTGGTATTACCTTCCGTTTGCCCACAATTGCGGAAACTGGCCAAGCAAAAGTTACAGGTGCTCAGTGGAATTGGGGATAGACCTTGCATGCGAAGCCAGCGGTGATGCGGTTCTCCGCAATATCTCTTTGAACACTCGTAACGGCGCGATTTTCGGGCGCGCCAAAACCACCACCGCCAGGGGTAACAATATCAATGACCTGACCGCGAATTAAATCAATTGTGCCTGAATAACTGCTGCGCCCGTCGCCGAAATCGAGGTGTGTGCGGTCTGCGTCCCTGCCGCCCTCCAGCCCCCATGGGCACGATGCCACACGCGACGCCTCGACATTCAAGCGGCAATCTTCTTCAACGCGGTAGACGCGGCGAATGCCCATGCCGCCGCGATACCGGCCAGCGCCGGCGGAGCCGTCAACCAGCTCATAGCGCAAAATGGAAATCGGATATTCCATCTCCAAGGCTTCAACTGGAAGGTTGGACGTATTGGTCAGGTGAACCTGAACGCCTGACAATCCGTCCGCACTGGGGTGCCCACCACCGCCGCCACCGATTGTCTCGAGATACACCCAGATCGAGCCATCGGGCCGTGTGCCGCTGAATGTCGCACCTGTGCAGCAGCCATTGCCGGCCGCGGCGACCTTGCCTGGCATAGCCTGAGCAAGAGCGCCCAAAACCACGTCAGCCACCCGCTGACTTGCAGCGATCCGACCCTCGACGGCGGCAGGGTGCCTGCAATTCAGGATCGACCCCTCGGGCGCGCTGACGCTCAAAGGTCGCGTCAGCCCGGAATTGGGTAGAATGCTGGGATCTACTGCGGATTTCACGGCATAGTAACAGGACGCCAGCAGCGCCGTATAGACGAGGTTCAGGCCAGCTCGCACTTGCGGCGGAGCGTCAAAATCCAGGGATATTTCGTCACCTCTGACGGTGATTGCGACTTTGAACTCCATGCTGTTCGGATATTGGTTGCTGTCGAACATGTCCGCGAACACATAGATTCCATCCTCGATTGCTGCGATGGCTTTGCGCATTTTGCGCTCGGCATAGTCCTGAAGCGCATCGCCGGCAGCCATGATTATGTCGGGACCGTACTTCAAACATAAGTCTTGCATGCGCCGGACGCCCAGCTGATTGGCCGATAATTGTGCGCGCAAGTCCGACAAGCGTTCCTTGGGAACCTGACAATTCAGCAGGAATACCTCTTGCAGGTCGGTTTGCAATTCGCCCTGGCGATAGAGTTTGACCGGCGGTATGCGAATGCCTTCCTGATAGATATGTTGATGCCCGAGATCTGCAAAGTCAGCGTGGTGCGCGGTATTCACTGCCCAGGCTATGAGTTGGTCCTCAACAAAAATCGGCTCTGCCAAAACAATGTCGGGCAGATGTGTCGCACCGCCCTCATAAGCGTCATTTGCGATGAACACGTCGCCGGGATGGATTTCCCGGGTCGCAAAACGTTTGGCGATATGAGGAATCACGCCCAAAAAACTGCCTAGATGCATAGGGATGTGCTCAGCCTGACACAGCGTGTTGCCCGTGCGATCGAAGAGCGCAGTAGAGCAGTCCCGCCGCTCTTTGATGTTGGTCGAATAACTGGACCGCACCAACGTTTCACCCATTTCCTCGACGATGGAGTCCAGGGCGCTGCCAATGACTTCCACAGTGATCGGATCAAGATCGCTCATGACTTCGTATCCAGTATGAGATTGAGATAAGCGTCTACACGTGCGGTCATGCCGGGCAAAATCAGAGTGGTGGTGTCCATCTGCTCGACGATGGCCGGTCCGGTAATTGTGTGGCCGAACATTAAGTCCGACCTCGCGTAAATGGGGGTTTGGACGGCCCCGCCAGCTTCCGGCAAAAAGACTGGTCGTGAACCGATCGACACCACAGGCATCAGACGGTCTCGCGGTTCCTCGGCCCGGAGTTCCGCTTTGTCCACTACTCCAATGGCTTCGACCCGCAACGTCACCAGTTCGATCGCCTCATCAGGGACGACAAAGCCGAACCGCTGTTGGTGCGCGGCCTTGAACCCATTGCGAAGCTGAACGAGGCCGTCAGAAGATACCGGTCCGGCAGGCAGCGAAACTTGCAGCTCGTAGTTCTGGCCAACATAGCGCAGATCGGCCGTGCGCACGATTAAGCGTCTATCCTGCACAACGCCTTCGCGCTCGAACCATACCTCGCCTTGCTCTTCTAGCTCGGTATAAGCTGCACACAGGTGCGCGAGATCAAGCTTGGTCAGGTCGACTTGGTGGCTCCTGGAAAAGTCCGCCTTGAGATCCGTCAAAAGAAGGCCCAACGCGCAGAGCGTTCCCGGCGTTGGCGGCACGATTATATCCAACATGTCCAGTTCCCGCGCCAACCTTGCGGCGTGCAACGGACCACCGCCGCCGAAAGCCATCAACGCGTAGTCGCGCGGGTCGTGGCCGCGCTGAACCGAGATCAAGCGGATTGCCTTGGCCATGTTGGCCGTCGCAACCGCAATGATACCTTGCGCAGTTTCGAAAACCTCTAGGCCCAGCTTGTCGGCCAAATCGCCAATGGCTTCATGCGCCAGATCGTATTCGACCTTCATCCGGCCGCCGAGGATCTCGATCGGGTTCAACGTCTTAAGGACAGTATTCGCATCTGTAACAGTAGGTTTGGTACCACCCAGACCATAGCAGACCGGGCCTGGATCGGCTCCCGCGCTTTCCGGGCCGACTTTCAGCAACCCACCGCTATCGATGCGAGCGATCGAGCCTCCGCCCGCGCCGACCGAGTGGATGTCAAGCATGGGCGCCTTGATGGGATAGCCTTGAACGTTGGCCTCGCCGGTTTTCTTGCAGGTTCGATTCTCCAGCAGGGCCACGTCGCACGAAGTTCCGCCGACATCGAAAGTGATCAGGCTATTGTACCCGGCCTTTTCTGCGATGACCTGTGCCGCTACAACACCTGTGGAGGGGCCGGAAAGCAGGGTTCGGACTGGAAACAGCGATGCCGCCTCGAATCCGATCACGCCGCCATTCGATTGAGTCAAATGCGGCGAAATCAAAATTCCCGTCTGCGTCAGCCGGTCGTCAAGGCGCGAGATATAGCTTTGCATGACCGGACCCAGAAATGCGTTGACAACAGTCGTCGACAGCCGTTCAAACTCGCGGAATTCGGGCGCCACAGCGCTGGAGACAGAGATGAAAACATCGGGCATTTCCTTGGCAATGACCGCGCGGGCGGCATTTTCGTGATCGGGGTTGAGGAAGGCGTATAGGAAACAGATTGCGACCGACTTCACTTCTGCTGCCTTAAACGCTCGCGCAGCAACGACTATTGCGTCAAGATCAAGCTGGGTGTCGACGCTGCCGTCGGCCCGTACCCGTTCCGGTACCTCGATACGCATATCTCTGGATACCAGCACCGGCGGCTTGTTTGCCATCATGTCATAAAGGTTCGGACGCTTTTGCCGACCGATCTCAAGCAAATCGCGAAATCCATCGGTGGTTATTAGCCCGGTCTTGGCTCCGCGCAATTCGATCAGCGCATTGGTGGCAACCGTGGTGCCATGGCCGAAAAACGAAAGATCGGCGATCTGCGCCCCAACCCGATCCAGACCCTCGGTAATCACTTCCGCGATTCCTCGGGATGGGTCTTCGGGCGTTGACGGAGTTTTCCATATCTCAAGCTGGCCAGTCTCGTCATTGAACAGACAGACATCGGTGAATGTTCCGCCGGAATCGACCCCTAGCCGCCATGCCATTGGCTTCAGGCCTTTCCTGCAATCCGCGTCGCTGTGACGCGTTCTACGGATTTGTTTGTTCCAAATCGGCTCAGGCGAAAAGGGTCGGGATCAACGACCGGAGTTTCGCCCGTGACAATCTGGGCCATTAGTTTGCCCGCCGCCGGACCAATGCCAAACCCGTGCCCCGAGAACCCGGACGCCAGGTACAGCCCACGCCATCCTTGGATTTCGTCGATCACCGGGACGCCATCCGGCGTGGCATCAATCAGTCCGGCCCAATTATGGGTGATGCGTGCAGCTGAAAACGCGGGAAACGCTCTACGCAAGGTTTTCAAGGCCTTCTGATTGAACGGCTGATGCGGGGCCGGATCCAGCACCCGGATTTGTTCGAATGGGCTATGCTCATCCAGCAACCAGCGCCGGGGCATGGAGAACTCTGTCAGAAATTGCCGCCCGACCCGGAGGCGCAATTCCCGCCAGGACTTGATGAATGTCGGCAGGAATTCCGGCAACAGCCGGAAGCTGTCGGGAACGATCGGTGCGATGTTTGTATTGCGCAGTGCGATAGTGAATCCGCCATCCAGGCGTCTTCGAAAGGCGAAATCACCGCCTCCAACCGGCATATCAGGCACGCCAGCAATATTATCGATTCGCGCGGCTGTTCCGAGGATCTTGAGTTGAGGGAAGTCAACGCCGATATTGCCCAGGAAAAGGCGCGACCATACACCCCCGGCCACTACGATGGACGCGCATTTGATTGGGCCATCCTCGGTTACGGCAGCGGATATCCGTCCGCCAGCGGTCTCGATGCCCCGTACGGCGCAATTGGTAATAATTGTGACCCCGTGGTGCCGGGCTGCCTGTGCGATGGCGGGCACGGCAATACCCGGTTCTGCCCGCCCGTCGGTTTTCGTGTGCAACGCATGGCAAAACCCCGGCGCAATTCCGGGAAGGAAGCCCTCGATCTGCTTGCCAGTCAGGATCTGCTGCGGCAGCTGATAGGCTTTGCCCGTTTTCGCCCAAATTTCCGCCTCTTCAGTCTCCTTTGCGTTGCGGGACAAGTAGGTGATACCGGTTTCGCGATAGCCGGTTTCAATTCCGAACTCGGACCCAAAGCCGCGCCACAACTTCATGCTTTCGATCGATAGCGGCATTTCGACAGGTTCACGACCCATCTGCCGGGTCCAGCCCCAATTGCGCGACGATTGCTCGCCGGCAATCTGACCCTTTTCGCAAACGCAAACCGCGTGCCCTTTCAGGGCGAGGAAAAAAGCGGTGCAAACCCCCGCAATGCCGCCGCCGACAACAACTACATCCACTGCTTCCGGTTTGGTCGCATCGGGATTGATTGAGTCCAGCGAGACTTGCGCGACGTTTGTGTCGGCCATCGGCGACTTCACACCATGTCTTCCAGGCGGCAATTCACTAAAATCTCGGCGACAGCGGCATTATTCGGCATTTCGATGGTGGTGCGCACCAGGTGGGCCATCGTCTCGGGCTGGATCATGTCCTCTGGCTTAACTTTGCTGGTATAAGCGCTCATTTCTGTGCGAACAAAACTGGGGCAGATGGCCGTTGCGCGGATGCCTTTGTCCCAGGTGACGTGACGTGTGGTGTGAGTCAGGCCCATGACCGCAAACTTGGTCATATTGTAGCCGACAAAAGAATTTCTGACCCGTTTGCCGGACATCGATACGATATTAACGATACGGCCACGCTCGGTCTTTTCCAGATACGGCAGGCACAGCCGCGTCAGGCGAAGGGGCGCTTTGACATTGACCGCCCAAAGCCGGTCCAGCGCCTCCTCATTGTCATCGTAAAGGTCGACTCTTTCGCCAGAGCCCGCATTGTTGACCAGCGCGTCGATCCGCCCGAATTTCTTGACTGTCTTGGCAACCCATTGTTCGGCTGTCGCGGGTTTGAAGCAATCGAACTCCGCATAGAGACGGTCATCAACCTCCGGGCCATGAGCCTCGATTAGTTTTTTGACCTGACGCGTCCCTAGGCTGACCCGATATCCATGGCGGATCAGCTCGCGTGCAATTTCGGCGCCAATCCCACGGTTCGCCCCTGATAACAAGACGACTGCACCTTCACTTATGCGATCACTCATTGGGTATGCCTTTCAGCAATTTTGCACCCGAATCGAGCCTGGGTTCACCACGTGCACGTTTGTGAACTTATATGATTGAAATATCTCGGCGACAAGATATTGGGGCGTGCACTTGCGCTTTTCGCTCAAGAACGGCCGAATTTTCCAGATAGTCTTGGTCAAAGTTGCATTCTATTGACAGAATATGAGCGTTCATGCATGAATGAAAACTGAGAGGTGCTGGTCTGGTGATCGTTCCAGCCAATTGCTTTTCCTATCCATCAAAGGGCGGAGGCTGAAGCTGCCCTGAACTCTAAGCTGACTTGGGGAGAATTCGACGATGAAATCGAAACTGCACAGCTCTATCATTGCTGCTTCGAGCGCACTTGCGGTTGCCGTAGTTGCAGGCACCGCGTTTGCCGAACCTGTCAAATGGGACTTTTCGGACGAATATGGCGGCAACCCATCTGGTCTGACCTATATGGCGGCTCAATATTGCATTGCCGAGGTCGAAAAGATCGCCGGCGACTCAATAGATATCACATACCAGGGCGGCGGTGCCCTTGGCTTCAAGTCTGCGGATCATTTCGAGGCAGTTGGCGACGGCGCGGTGCAATCTGCCGTCACGCTTTTGACCCAGCTTAGCGGTGTAGACCCGTTGTTCAACCTCAGCTCTCTGCCGTTTGTCGCCAGCTCGCCCGAGGAGGCCTATCAATTGTGGCAGATCGCGCGCCCTGAGTACGCAAAGGTGTTCGAAGCCAACAACCAGATTCTGCTTTGGGCTCTGCCCAATGCGCCGAGCGGCATCCACGCCAAGACACCAATCAATTCCGTTGCTGCGGTGACCGGTCTGCGCATCCGGACCTATGACAAGAATGGCACAGATACGCTCAAGGCCGCAGGCGCAGCCCCGCTGCAAATCGCTTGGTCAGACTTGGTACCGCTATTGTCAACCGGCGGTGTCGATGCGGTGCTGACCTCAGCTGATGGCGGAAAGCAGATTTCCGTTTGGGAATATGTCAGCGACTTCACCGAGGTCAATTATGCCATGGCCTTGTTCGTTGCGCATGTGAACAAGGATGCGTTTGACGGGCTGGCGCCCGAGGCCCAATCGGCACTTTTGGACACGGTTGCGGTTTGCGACGAATACAATTGGGGGATCATGGAGGCAAGCCGGACCAGCCCCTATCCGATCTTGATTGAAAACGGGATGACAATTACAACTGATAACGAGGTCCCGGCGGAGGTCTTTAAGCTCTTGGGGGAAGCCGCTGCATCGGTGCGCGACGCCTGGCTCGAAGAAGCCGGTGAACGTGGTTCTGCCATTCTTGACGAGTTCAACAACGCCAGAATGTAGTCATCCCAGCGTTAGAACTTGGTAAAGGAACGGGCGTTGAGTGATTCTAACCCGGCGGACAGTACGAAAATTCGCCGCCCGC
Organism: Paracoccaceae bacterium; assembly: GCA_965216135.1. Taxonomy (GTDB): domain Bacteria; phylum Pseudomonadota; class Alphaproteobacteria; order Rhodobacterales; family Rhodobacteraceae; genus CBDCFL01. The sequence goes on along the minus strand of CBDCFL010000018.1, from coordinate 117,307 downwards.
TCCCAACCTGGCTACGCACCATTGGTGCTATCTCCTCCACGTTAAACAGGATCGCTGCAAGCCTAGCAGCGGTCCTGTTGGTTATGATGGTGGGATTGATCCTGGTCGAGATCGGCCTTCGCTTCTTCTCGCTTTCCACTTTCATGGCCGACGCTCTGGTCGGGCGTGGAGTAGCGGCAATCACGTTCCTCGCGCTTGGTTGGACGCTGGAACAGGGAAGCATGATCCGGATCAGAGTCGTCACATCCCGTCTGCCTGATTTCGGTCGCTTCCTGGCAAGTTTTTTTTCGATCGTTGCGGCCGAAACCTTGATTGTCTGGTTGATGTATTATGAAGGCCGCACGCTCATAAGACTCTGGCTGAACGGGCGCACGACCGAACATCATCTACCGATCCCGCTCTGGATCCCCGAGGGGTTCTTTTTCGTCGGGCTTAGCCTGCTCGCATTGCAGCTTCTGGTAATGTTCTTGAAACTCCTCATCCAACTTGAAGAAGAAAACCCATCGCTGAAAATCTAGAGCCTAGGAACTAAAATTTCATGTCCACTTTGGCATCTTCACTCTTACTATTGGTGCTTGTAATCTTCTTTCTGGGCTCCGGCGTCTGGATATTTGCCGGGTTGACTATGGTAGGGGTCAGCGCGCTTTTTTTCGTTCTGGATTTTGACCCAGCCAGGATTGGCACGATTGCGACCAAGGTGATCTCATCCAGTGCGGTGTCATGGGAACTGGCAGCCATTCCCATATTCCTTTGGATGGGCGACATTATTTTTCGCACAGATATTTCCGATCGGCTGTTCCGGGGCCTTTCCCCCATGGTGTCGCGCGTGCCGGGGGGATTGCTGCATACCAACGTGATCGGCTGCACGATCTTTGCCGCCATCAGCGGTTCAAGCAACGCGACCACAGCCACGGTCGGCAAGATCACCATTCCTGAACTCCTGCGGCGTGGCTATGATCTCAATCTCGCCGCAGGCTCGCTTGCCGGTGCAGGTACTTTCGGCCTGCTGATTCCGCCGTCCATTGCGATGATCGTCTACGGCGTTTTGGCCGAGGTTTCGATTACCAAGCTTTTTGCCGCGGGCGTGTTGCCCGGGCTGATGATGGCAAGCCTATATTCAGGTTACATTGTCATTGTTGCGTTGATTAAGCCGGGCGTCGAGCCACCGGGCAGCGAAAAAGCCGGGTTTTGGGAGATGATGAGGGGTTTCCTGGAATTGCTCCCCATCATTGTCCTGATGACGACCGTGCTGGGCTCGATCTATTCCGGGCTGGCCACGCCGTCAGAGGCCGCGGCCGTTGGTGTTGCGATCGCCTTGGTCATCGTGATTGCCACCGGACAATTCTCGATCGATCTGGTTGTCCAGTCGCTGATGTCAACGGTGCGCATCTCGGCCATGATCTGCATTCTGATTGCGTCGGCGTCCTTCCTGTCATCTGCCATCGCCTTTATGCATCTGCCAAACCAGGTCGCAGAAGCCATCGCCAGGTTGGGGCTTTCACACTATGGCGTCCTTGCGATCTTGGCGCTGCTCTACCTCATTTTGGGAATGTTCATCGACGGCACTTCAATGACTGTGATGACCGTTCCAATTGCGGTGCCATTGATCGTACAAGCGGGGTTCGATCCCCTTTGGTTTGGCGTGTTCCTGATCATCATGATCGAATTTAGCGCACTGACACCACCGGTTGGGTTGAACCTGTACATCCTGCAGGGTCTCACGTCCGAGGGTATGGGGCGCATCATTATCGCAACTCTGCCCTTCTTCCTGATCCTGGTGGTCGGAACTGTGCTGTTGGTGGCCTTCCCGCAGATCGCGTTATGGTTGCCGGGGAAACTGTGAAGCAATCAGATTCCATTCTGGCCAACCCATGTGGTTCAATCACTTGGATCTCCATTCACAGTTTTTGCCATATGAACAGTGATGTAAGGGGAAACACTGCGTCCAAAACCGAACTGCCTGGTTGGCGGTTGATTTGGAAAAGGGATCGCCTACGGGGAGAGTGGATTGACTGGTGATCTGAAATCTAATGTAGAAGAGATGCTGCCTGCCGAGAGACGGCAGCGACTTGTTGATTGGTTTGATGAGAATTTCGCCGGCGCAACCCAGGACCTGGCAAGGAAATTCAATATATCGGTGTCAACTGTCCGGCGCGACCTGGATTTACTGTCGCGCGAAGGCTTTCTAAGGCGTACCCATGGCGGCGCGGTGCGGATCCGACAGCACGCCACGTTTGAGCCTAGCACAGACCTTGCCCGGCGTACCGCAGACGAAGCAAAAAGCGCAATCGTGATCGAGGCCCGACGCCTTGTTGAGCCCGAGCAGAGCATCCTGATCGACACCGGTACGATTGCACATGATTTCGCCGACGGCGTTGCCGAGTTGGAGTTCCCGCTCACCGTGATTACCAACGACCTCTATGTTGCGAACAAGCTTACCTATAAGGACAACCTGAAACTGATCGTTCCGGGCGGTGACAACCGCCCAGGGGCTTTCAGCCTGCTTGGCGAGCAAGGCATCTCGTTTCTGAGCGACATTCGCTGCGACCTGTTTTTCATGTCTGCACAGGCGGTCAACTCCGATTGCGCCTCGGACACTGTTCTTCAGCTTGTAGAGCTAAAAAGGGCCATGGTTGAGGCTGCGGAAAAGACCATTCTGTTGGCCGATAGCAGCCGGTTCGCCTCCAGGGCGCTCTACAGAATTGTACCGATAGACAAAATCAGTACGATCATCACCGATGAAGGTCTTCCGATAAAAGACCGCAAGATGTTTCGGCAAGCTGGTGTCAAGTTGGTCTGCGTCAGGATCTAGACGGATCGCCAGGCGATTGTCGGATAGGGCCGAAAGCTGCCCTTGAGAGGCTATGATCGAAGGGCAGCAAAGTCCCTGACTGCTGCCGTCCAAGCGCCAAATATGCTGCGCGTTTGATGAATGTCCGCTTCGGCCGCCCGCAGAGCAGCATCGCGAGAGTCGGTCGAAAGTCTGCCTTGGGCCGTTCGTGCGCAGCGCAAATTTCTGCACCACAAAAAGGCTACGATCAAATCGTGGTAACTAGGGCTTGTTGACGTTTAGGGATTCCCAAATCGGCTGATGACTGATTCAAGGTTGCAAACAGAGGAGAGCAGCCTTGATCCGCACAGTTCTGACCGACGCCCAATGGGCTGTCATCGCACCGCACTGCCTTGGCCGGGAATGCGACCCCGGTCGCACCGGCCCTGACCCGCGCCGGTTTGTCGAGGCAGTTCTCTGGATCTCGCGGACCGGATGCCCCTGGCGCGACCTGCCGGAAGAGTTCGGGCGCTGGAACAGCGTGTTCAAGCGCTTCCGAAGGTGGGTGAGGGCCGACGCTTTCTATCGTATGTTCAGGGTATTAGCCGAAGATGCAGACTTCGAATACACGATGATCGACGGTAGTATCGTCAAAGTCCACCGACACGGTCAGGGCGCAAAAGGGGGACTCAAAGCCAAGCCATCGGACGCTCTCGCGGCGGGATAACGACAAAGATCATGGCTCTGACGGACGCGCTCGGCAATCTGATCGACTTCCGCCTTCTGCCCGGTCAGGCGCATGACCTGCGGGGTACCGCCGCACTGATCGAGGGCCCCACCTGCGACCAGTTTCTCGCCGACCGTGCCTTCGACGCGAACTGGCTGCGCGAAGCGCTGACCAGTGCCGGGATCGAGCCGGTAATCCCTCCAAAATCAAACCGCCGCTTCCCGGCGGAGTTCGACCGCCACACCTACAAATGGCGTCACCTGGTCGAAAACTTCTTCGGAAAGCTGAAGGAATACAGAGGGATCGCAATGCGTTCCTGCAAAACAGATGACAGCTTCAAAGCATTCATCTCGCTTGCTGCAATCGTCATTCAAACACGATGAACGTCAACACCCCCTAGGGCTCAAAACCGCCGTTCGCCGCGAAAAGCATGAGCGACCGGTCTGGTTCGTTCGCACTATTCCCAATCAACAACGCACACCGGAGCGAGCGTCGCTTCATCCAGGGCACCCAAGCCCAAGCCGACGAAGAAAGACCTGTTGACCAAGCGTCTGAAGAGCCGCAAGGGTGCCACGTTGCAGCAATTGTCCGATGAGCTTGGCTGGCAGCCACATACGGTTCGGGCCGCTATCTCGCGGCTGCGAACAGCCGGCAACGACGTGACGCGGGGTGAGGGAAAGGATGCCTCGATTTATCGCATTTCCGCCTGATCCCGATGGCACGTCGATATAGCATGAAAGCCGACCTCCCGGATCAACTCCGGGAGATTGCTTCGCTCGACAGACCGGGCTGCCTGGCGCGATGGGAGACGGCATTTGGAGGAGCGGCACCGCTCTATGTGTCGTTGCGATTCATGCAGCGGGTGCTGGTGCATGATCTGCAATGCCGGGTTCTGGGAGAGTATTCGGGCAAGACCATGCGATTGCTGGAAGCGATCATCGGCGACTGCAAAGGCGATACCGCCGATTCCGGCGCGGCCAAACCCGGCTCCGTGCTTCTGCGCGAATGGAACGGCAGGACATACAGGGTCGAGGTCACACCAGAAGGATATGTTCTCGATGGCCAGGCCTACCGCTCGCTCTCAGGTGTCGCCAAGCGGATCACCGGGGCGAACTGGAGCGGGCCACGGTTCTTCGGGCTGAAGACCAGGGCAGGGGCTTGAAATGGCCCGCTTCCGCTGCGCCGTCTATACCCGCAAGTCGACCGAGGAGGGTCTGGAGCAGGAGTTCAACTCGCTGAATGCGCAGCGCGAGGCCTGCGAGGCCTATGTTGCCAGCCAGCGCCGTGAAGGCTGGGTGCTGCTCGATACCCGCTACGACGATGGCGGCATCTCCGGCGGACATCTGGACCGGCCTGCGCTGCGTCGGCTGATGCGCGACATCGACGAGAACCGCGTCGATCAGATCGTGGTCTACAAGATCGACCGGCTGACGCGATCGCTGGCTGACTTTGCCAAACTGGTGGATCGCCTGGATGCGGCGGGAGCTTCGTTCGTTTCGGTCACGAAATCGTTCAATACCGCAACCAGCATGGGGCACCTGACGCTGAATGTGTTATTGTCTTTTGCCCAATTCGAACGTGAGGTGACAGCAGAGCGTCTCAGAGACAAGATCGCTGCCTCAAAGAAGAAGGGCCTGTGGATGGGGGGCTACGTGCCGCTTGGTTATGATAAGGCTGGCAGAACCCTGACCATCCATGATGGCGAAGCAGAGACAGTGCGCACACTGTTTGAGCTCTACGAGACGCACAGAGCCGTGAGGGCAGTGGCCAAGAAAGCTGAACGCCTTGGCTTACGATCCAAGCGGTACATCACAAACAGCGGGCGCGATCAGGAGGGCCGGCTGATGTCGCGCGGCCACATCTACAGGATCCTGACCAATCCGCTCTATGTCGGGCGCATCGCGCATAAGGGCGCCACGTATGACGGGCAGCGCAGTGCAATCATCCAACCGGAACATTGGGAGCATATCCAAAACCTGATGCAGCAGCGAGGGGCGCGCCAAAAGGGGCAAAGGCAACTCGGGCCCTCCGATCTCACCACTGGCAGGCAGGCAATTCGACGTGTCAGGGGAGCGACTGACACCGGTTCACCACAGGCGTTACGACTATTACATCTCGCAATCGCTCAAGACACCAGGTGATGCGGATCAAAAGGCATCTGCATGGTGCCTGCCTGCGCGGGCGCTGGAGCAGAGGGTCGCAAGGTCAATCAGCGCGCACATCCGTTCAACCGCGCCTCGGGGACTGCTCCGAGATTGTGATGCGGAGACGATCGGTGGCGTGATCAACCGGGTTCGTCGAAACGACTTCGATGCTTTGTCGCTCATCGAGGGTGTGATACTAGCGCCAAACAAGCTGACAATCCGCCTCGAACCGGCCAGGCTCGCGAACATTTTTGAGGTGTCCCGAAACGCCATTGACGCTGATGCGATGGCATTCGAAACAGCGTTCTCGCTTCGCCGCCGGGGCATTGAAACAAAACTGATGATTGAAGGGGAAGTCGCCCCGCGCGACAAAACGTTGCTACGCAATATCGCTCTGGGCCATCGGTTCCTGGCTGCTATCAAAGCCGGGCAAAACACGCAGGAGATCGCTGAGGACCAAGGCTTGTCAAAAAAATCGTGTGCAGCAAATCCTTGAGTTCGCGTTTCTGTCGCCAATGGCCGTCCAGATGGCCCTTGACGGAACACACGCCGACTGGTTGACAACCGACTGGTGTCTGAGCCATGGGATTCCCGCGAACTGGGTCGAACAAGCGGCCCTCTTCAGCCGCTCCTGACATCGCAATAGCCAAACTGGTAATACGGAAAATCCGTCCTGAGACCCATGCCAAAAATCGCGCGTCCGTCTTGCCAGTTTGCGGTCTCACGTCCCTGCCACAGCGCACATGTTTTTGAAAAGACCGCAGTTATCCCGCCGTCGACGAATGGTCTCAGATAGATTGGGGTGAGTGGCAGCCCGTAGGGGAATCGAACCCCTCTTTCCAGGTTGAAAACCTGGCGTCCTAACCGATAGACGAACGGGCCTGCGGCAGCGTGCGGCGTTATCTAGGCAAATCCAATTCTCTGAGCAAGCGGATTCTGTTCGCAGGAAGGCCCGCGATCGCCCTGCCAAAGCGGCATCAGCAGCCGAGCGCGCGATCCTCTATGTTGTTGTGCCAAAGAAGAATTAGGCGGCTTCTGGTCAGTATCTGTTGATTAATTTGCGCATATGTAGTTTTGTTCGGTGGCTTGGCGATGGAGAGCTGAAAACCTTGCTGCTGATCAGGTACTTATCTGCATCGCGGCACCCGATGAAATATCGAGGTGACGGCCAGGCATGAATCCAAATCTCGCTGTGACGCGCAGATAGTGTGCTTCAGTCGGAAAAAAAATAGCAAACCAATCAACCGGCATTCTCCATTTGGCTTGCCTCCCGTGAGGCTAAAGCAACCGAAGGCGACTTTCCAGGCGATTTCTGCCTCCGATCCGCGTGTGGTGCTGCGTGCCGGCCGGATAGCACGACCAAACAGGCCGATCCGACCGCTTAACAGCCCGTTGACGAAGTCGGCACTGGACGCAAGCGGCCTGGTCTGATTCTTTGATGTTCTGATTTGACCGGAGGATTCGCCGATGGCGATGGGACAGCAGAAGGATCGTCAGGGGGACTTGATGGTGGGCTGGGCGGAGATGCCGCGCTCGCCGGGTCATGTGTTTTACGACCGCCTGCAGTCGGTGCTGATCGAGGGCGGCTTCGACGCCTTTGCCGAGGCGAGCTGCCGGCCCTATTACGCGGCCAGGATGGGCGCGCCCTCGGTGCCGCCCGGGCGCTATTTCCGCATGCACCTGGTGGGCTACTTCGAGGGCATCGACTCAGAGCGCGGTCTGGAGTGGCGTTGCTCGGATTCCCTGTCGCTTCGGGAGTTCCTGCGGCTTGAGAACCGGGAGCGGGTGCCGGACCATTCCTGGCTGTCACGGACCCGCACGCGCCTGCCTCATGAAGTTCACACGGCGATCTTCGACTGGGTTCTGGCGCTGATTGCCGAAGCAGGTCTGGTCAAGGGCGATCGTATCGGGGTGGATGCCTCGACCATGGAGGCCAACGCGGCGCTGCGCAACATCGTGCGAAGGGACACGGGCGAGGGTTACCGGGGGATGCTGGAGCGCTTGGCCCAGGAGAGCGGTATCGAGACGCCCACGGCCGAGGACCGGGCGCGTCTGGACCGCAAGCGCAAGGGCAAGAAGCTCTCGAACCAGGACTGGGTTTCCAGGAGCGACCCCGAGGCCAAGATCGCCAAGATGAAGGACGGCACGACCCATCTGGCCTACAAGCCTGAGCACGCGGTGGATCTGGACACCGGCGCGGTGGTGGCGGCCGAGCTGCACCCCGCCGACGAGGGCGACACGACGACGCTTCCCAAGACGCTGGCGGCGGCCCAGGAGAACCTTGCCAGCGTTGACGCGGCGCCGACGGCTGAGGACCCGGCCGAATGTGTGACCGACAAAGGCTATCACTCACGGGCGGTCTTGAAGGCCTTGGACAACGGCCCGTGGAAGACGCGGATCGCCGAGCCCAAGGCGAAGGGCTTCGCGCGCTGGCGCGGCGACGAGGCGGCGCGGCGGGCGGTCACCAACAACCGGACCCGGCTGTTATCGGGGGTGGCCAAAGAAGCCTTCAAGCTGCGCGCCGAGATCGTCGAGCGCTCCTTCGCCCACAACCTCGATCGCGGCGGCATGCGCCGGACCTGGCTTCGGGGCCGCGAGAACGTGCACAAGCGATACCTGCTTCACGTCGCCGGCCACAACCTCTCGTTGCTGATGCGCCAACTCATCGGCGCCGGCACCCCGCGCGAGGCCGTGGCGGGCGGATATGGCGGTATTTTCGTGCTGCTCACGCCCACCGGGGCCATGCTGGTCGCACTGGGGGTCTCGCAAAGCGGCCAGACGGTTTTCGCCGCCGCATTCCTCATCTGGGAGTGAGAGCCGGAAAAAGCCACTTAATCAACGGGCTGTTAAGGCGTCTCTCGACGCGTTTTCGGACACACCTTTCCTGTCACCAGCGTTGGATTTAGCCGATCTGGGCGGGTTTCTGGTCATGTGCACCCTGTTGCGGCAGGCGGATCGCGCAGCCCGTTGATCAGGCCAGGAATCCCGGCGAACACTTGCCGCGGCAGTGCCGCCTCGGCCATCTGGAAGATGGCGTAGCGGCCATGGCGCCCCAGCCGCGTACCGGTCTTGATCAGCCGTTCGCGCAAAGAGGTCAGTGACCATGTCTCGATCTCGCTGGGCGTCGCTGGCGTGCGCAGGAAGTTCGCCGGATTGTAGGCGAGGGCATGAAGCTGTAGCCGGACGGCGTTGGCGGCAAAGCGCATGCAGGAAAGCCGCGTCCACTTCAGCGCGTACTTGCCTTCCTTGATGTGCTGCCCGGCTGTGCCCCGGCCGTTGTAGAACGCCGGCACCCGCTCATTGGGCAGGCTGCGATTGGTGACGATGAAGCCCACGCGCGGGAACAACCCGCCCGGATGGAACTCGACCTTGGACACCACCCGGCGCGGCTTCACCCAGCTCCCCGCCTGATACTGGAAGCTGGTGCAGGTGCGGATCACCGTGTGCGACGGCCGACCCGGCCTGCGCCGCAGCAGCCGGGAAATCCGCTCATAGAGCTTGCTGTTGCCCTTGATCCGGATGGCGTAACCCCAGCCCTCGGCCTCCAGGAGATCGAACAGCGTAGGGATGGCAAAGGCGGCGTCACCTCGGAAATAGCGCCGGGTGATCGAGGGTCGCGTGTCGCTCGAATATCTTGCCAGCACCGGGCGCAGCACATCCTCCCGGCCATCGGCGCTGTGGACATTGCCGGGACGCAGCGCACATCGCTCCAGATCGCCGAACTGGTTGAACACGAACAGTGGGTGCAGGCACTTGGATTGGAAATGCCCGTTCCACATTGCACCTTCCTGATCGCCATGCACAGGGCTCTCGGAGCTGTCCATATCCAGCGTGATGCTCTTCGGCGGCCTCCGGTCATGCACCGCGTCGATCCAGCGGCCGGGCAGATCAGCGAGGGCGGCGAGGTTCTCCGGTCGGGTCAGCATCTTCGTCTCGAACCGACCCATGGCGCTGGCCGACGCCGCACCCCGCTTCACCGCACGTCCACCGATGAGTTGGCGCATCACCGGATCACGGCACAGTCGGTCGGCGTCGTTGACGTCCTCATAGCCGGCAAGGCGTGGGAAAACCGATTGGCGCAGAAGGCCGGCGAGATTGTGGCGGCCATTCCGGCCAGTGCGCGGATCGGTGATCAGCCCCGCCGCCATGTCCGTCAGCCCGAGGGCGTCGTCCAACTCGCGGTGGAGCAATAGCCCGCCGTCCGAACTGATCGACGATCCACGGAACGCGACCTTGACCGAGCAGTCGAATTGGAACCGAAGAGGGCTTGTTTGTACTTCACCCGTCGCGTTCGCACGCAAATTCCCGCTCCAACCCGGTTAACTCATTGTATAATCAAGTATATCACGCTTCTGCAGGTGAAGAAACGGGCATCCATCTGGGGAATGCGGGATCAAGACAGACAGGGAGAAGACAAAATGAACAAGTTTACGGTGGCACTTGCCGCTGGCGTTATGGCGCTGCCAGTTGCAGCCCAAGCCGAATGCGGCACCGTCTCGATAACCGAGATGAACTGGGCCTCGTCCCAGATCATCACCGCGGTGTCGAAATTTCTGATGGAACAGGGTTACGGCTGCACGGTGGAAACCGTGCCGTCAGCGACCACGACGTCGGTTGCGTCGCTGGCTGAGAACGGCGAGCCGGATATCGTGACTGAACTTTGGCTGAACTCGACCGGCGAGGTCTATGCCAAGCTGGTAGAGGCCGGCAAGGTCGAACGCTTGGCTGATGTGTTGTCGCCGGGCGGTGTCGAGGGCTGGTGGGTTCCGACCTACCTCGCCGAAGCCCATCCGGAACTGGCGACGATTGACGGCGTGATGGCTAACCCCGGCCTCGTTGGGGCCCAGTTTAACAACTGCCCCGACGGCTGGGGCTGCCGGATCGTTAATGACAACCTTATTCAGGCTTTGGGTCTGGAAGCCGCTGGCATCGAAGTCTTCAACCATGGTTCTGGCGAAACGCTGTCAACCTCGATTGCCGCCGCTTACGACAAACAAGAGCCCTGGTTTGGTTATTATTGGGGTCCCACCGCCGTGCTGGGCAAGTTCGACATGACCAAAGTATCGCTGGGTGATATCGACCTGGATATCCACACTGGCAACCAGGATGCCGCAAACGACAGCCCCGGTATTTCGGACTTTCCGCCTGCGCCGGTCCTGACTGTGGTCACGACCGAATTCAAGTCAAACTCGCCCGAAATTGCCGCGCTGATGTCAAATGTCAGCTTTGACGTGGACATCATGAACGGACTTCTGGCCTGGCGCCAGGACAATAGCGCGACTGCGGACGAAGCAGCCGCTCAGTTTCTGGTGAACAACAAGGATGTCTGGTCTACATGGGTCAGCGATGAGGCACGCGAAAAGCTTGCCGCGCTGCTGAACTGATCCAAGACACAGGCTGACAGCCAAGCGGCCGGGCGGACAAACCGCCCGGCCGAATATGCGGCAGGGGGACGAGTGCGATGGCCTCGTATGACTTCATTTTCAATGGCCTGGGCTTAAGAGAATGGTGCGACGCAGGCGGCGGAGGCGGCAGCCTGTCGCTCGCCGATCTGGCCAGCCAGGCCAAAGGCGAGGATGCCGACGCCGGGGCGTCGATCTGGAATTTTCCGTTGCCGTCGATGAATGCGTTCAACGAAGCCTGTGGCAGTTTCCCGAAATCCCGCGAAGTGACCAAAGGGCTGGAAGACGGATTTCTGGCGATCAAGGACGGCCTCAGCTTTGTCCTCGATCCGATTACCCAACCGCTCAGCTGGATGCTCGACGGCGCGCTGTTCGCGGTTCTCGGCACACCTTGGTGGATAGTCATACCGCTTCTGTTGCTGGTCGTGCGGCTGGTGTCCAAATCCTGGGGCCTGGTTACCTTCGTCGGTATCTGCTTAGGCAGCCTGGCGTTCATCGACCACTACGACGCCGCCATGCAGACGCTGGCGATCATATTCGTCTGTGCCTTCTTGTGCGTCCTCTTAGTGTCCGTCCGGGGACTTTATGAGTCGGATGAATCGGTTATCCGGTGCCCCCTCTTGAAGAGCTGAATCAGCTGTGATTCTCTGGGGTGGTGAATTTGCTCTTGAGGTGCCCCATGTGGACTGCCGACAACCGCCCGCGCTACAACCGCGACAAACTGCGTTATCCGAGCGACCTGACCGATGCGGAATGGGCGCATATCGAGCCGCTGATCCCGCCGGGCAAGCCCGGCGGCGGCAAACGGCGCGTCGCTATCCGCGAGGTGATCAACGGCGTGATGTACATTCTGAGCACCGGCTGCCAGTGGCGCGCGCTGCCCAAGGATTTGCCGCCCAGAAGCACCGTGCATGAGTACCTCGGCCTGTGGAACTGGGACGGCACGCTGGATCGCATCCATCATGCGCTCTACCTCAAGTGCCGCGAGAAAGCCGCGCGCGAAGCCAGCCCCACGGCCTGCATCATCGACAGTCAGAGTGTGAAAAGCGCTGAAAAAGGGGGGCTCGCATCGACAGCCACGGCTTCGATGCCGGCAAGTTGATCAAGGGCAAGAAGCGGCATGTTCTGGTCGATACGCAAGGCTTGCTGCTGCACGGCATCGTCACCGCCGCCGACGTTCAGGATCGCGACGGCGGTCTCGCGCTGCTGGCGACCTTGTTCGGTCTGTTTCCCTTTCTCGGGAAATTGTTCGCCGACAGCGCCTATCAGGGGCCGGTCTTTCACCGCGCCCTGGCCGGCATCCTGCCCGATCTCGAGACCGAGATCGTCAAGCGATCCGATCGGGTGAAGGGCTTCGTCGTCCAGCCCAGGCGTTGGGTGGTCGAACGCACCATCGCCTGGCTCAACCGCTGCCGCCGACTGGCCAAGGACTGGGAGAACCTCAACCGCAACGCGCTCGCCTTCATCAAGCTCGCGTCCATTCGACTCATGCTCCGAAAACTCTGTAATCCTACATAAAGTCTCCGGACGGACTCTTAGTGTCTGATCCAAAACTAATTGAGTGATTTCAGCGAGTTGTGATTCAATCGGATTGATAAGATTCGAGGGAGATCACAATGGCCTGGACGGAAACCACCCGCGCCCGATATGAACGGCATTCGGGACGCTATGCAAGCGATTTAACCGATCAGGAATGGGGTTTGATCGCGCCATTCCTGCCGCCGCCTAAAACAACTGGTCGTCCGCGCAGCACGGCGATGCGCGATGTTCTGGATGCCATTTTGTACATCGCCAGCGCCGGGTGTGCGTGGCGTATGCTGCCCAATGATTTCCCGCCAGTGTCCACCGTGCGCTACTATTTCTATGGCTGGCGCAACGATGGCATCTTTGAAGTGATCAGCCATTTTCTGGTGGCGACGGCGCGCGAGTTTCATGGCAAGAAGCCCGGCCCCACCGCTGGTGTCATTGATAGCCAGACCATAAAAACAACGGAAAGCGGTGGCATTTCGGGCTATGACGCGGGCAAGAAAACCAAGGGCCGCAAGCGCCACATTGTCACCGACACGCTCGGGTTTATGGTTGGGTTGGTCGTGCATAGCGCCGGTATTCAAGACCGTGATGGCGCACCGGAAGTGTTGAAATCCATCCGGTATTCCCATCCAAACTTGCGCCATATCTTTGCGGATGGCGGTTATGCCGGACCAAAGCTGCGCGACGCTCTTGAAGGCATCGGTGACTGGACAATCCAGATCGTCAAGCGCTTCGACACTGCGGAAGGCTTCGAAGTCATTCCCAGAAGATGGGTCGTCGAGCGCACCTTCGCATGGCTCAACCGCTGCCGGCGATTGGCCAAAGATTGGGAAAAATCCATCGCAAGTTCACAGGCATGGATACTCGTTGCACATATCAGAACCCTCACGCGTAAAATTGCAAGGCATTGTAATCATGCGTAGAGTTTTGAATCAGACACTTAGGCGTGCCCATCGGCATTGCCATGTCGCGCAGCGATACGATGCAGCGCATAACGATACCGATCCTCGACCTGCTGCAGACGTTGCCGCCGTTTGTCTATCTGATCCCGCTGATCTTCCTGTTCAGCGTGACCGAGCCAAAACTCTACGGTATCGCCATCATCCTTTATGCAATCGTGCCGGTGATCCGGCTGACCGATCTGGGTATTCGCCTGGTCGACAAAGAGGTGATCGAGGCGGCAGAGGCGTTTGGCATGACCAAACGGCAGAAACTATACGGCGTGCAGATACCGCTGGCGCTGCCCAACATCATGGCCGGTGTGAACCAGACCATCATGATGAGCCTGGCGATGGTGGTCATCGCCTCGCTGGTGTCGGCACCTGGCCTTGGCGTGCTGGTGTTGCGCGGTATCCGCAATCTCGAACTGGGCACCGGGCTGATTGCCGGCCTCGGCATCGTCATCCTGGCGGTTATTCTGGACCGCGTAACGAAATCGGCGCTGGCGCGCATCAACGCCGCGCAACCACATTGACTGGACGCCTGGCATGGAAACAGACGTAAAGATCTCCATCCGCAATCTTTACAAGCAATCTTTACAAGATTTTCGGGGCCGATCCCTTGTCGGCGCTCGATCACGTAAGGAACGGCGTCGAAAAGCCCGGATGTGCTGAAGGAATCAATGACCGACAACCGGGCTCTGGCATCGCGCTGATCCGGCACCTGAACCGTCTGATCGAACCAACTGCTGGTGAGATCATCTTCGATGACGAAGATGTGCTTGCCTATGGCGAAGATCAGCTTCGCGACTTGCGCCGGCTGAACATGTCGATGGTGTTTCAGAAGTTCGCGCTGTTGCCGCACCGCACGGTCGCCGAAAACGCCGCGATGCCGCTGGCGGTGCGCGGCGTGGCCAAGCAGGAATACCTCGCCGAAGCCACCAAATGGCTCGACCGTGTCGGTCTGCAGGGCTACGGCAATCACCATCCGCATCAGCTGTCGGGCGGTATGCAGCAGCGTGTCGGCATCGCCCGCGCGCTCTGTTCCAACTCCGAGGTCATGCTGATGGATGAGGCGTTTTCGGCGCTCGACCCGCTGATCCGCACGGATATGCAAAACCTGCTGCTGGAGCTGCAAAAAGAACTGCACAAGACGATCGTTTTCATCACCCACGATCTGGACGAGTCGCTGAAACTGGCCGATCATCTGGTGATCCTGAAAGACGGCCATGTGGTGCAGCAGGGCGAGCCTCAGGATATCCTGTTGAACCCGAACGATCCCTACATCGTTGATTTCATTAGTGACATCAATCGCGCCCGGGTGCTGCGCGTCCGCTCGGTGATGGAACGAACCACCGAACCGGGTGAGGAAATTTCAGGCAAGGTTGACCATGAAGACAACCTTGAAAAACTGGTGGCCATATCGGGCGGTGATACGACCAAACATTACCGCGTGATGTGCGATGGCGAGCAGGTTGGGCTGCTGCACATGCGCGACCTTGTCCGCGCGCTCGTGCCCACGGCTGCCGCACAGGATGGCATCCGGGCCGACGTGTTGGCCTGAGGTCGCTGGCTCCATCAATCCACCGCCAGCGCGGCATCTTCAAGTTGTAGCTGGACACTCTCGCGCCCGCGCCAGGTATTTACATCCAATCTGCCCACCAGGTGAAACCGGCGGCCTTCATGCGCCAAAAGCTCCGGCCCAAGATCAGTGCTAAACGCGCCGAACGCGATAGCTTCGAGGCGCGCAGCACCGTCGCGGGCGGTCAGTTTAAGATGGCCGCTGCCTACTTCTTTGGCAAAGGCGATCTTTTGCGCCGGAAAGGCAAATCGTGGCGCGGGCGCACCGGCGCCAAACGGTCCCGCAAGCTGCAGTTTCTCGATCAGTTCAACCGTGGCCGCCTGGGCCATAAGCGCGCCATCCACACGCAATTCGCGCAGTGCGGAAAAATCGACCGGCTGTTTGGCGATCAGCTCTGCGATCCGCGCCATCGCCGGTTTCAGCTGATCGCGGTTCAGCGACAGGCCTGCGGCCATCTTGTGGCCGCCACCGCGCTCGATCAGGCCCTCGCCCGCGATCTGCTGCACGATCGCGCCAAGGTCGACGCCGGGCACGGACCGCCCAGAGCCCCTGCCATGATCGCCGTCAAACCCGATCACCACCGACGGTTTGCCGGTGGTCTCTTTGATGCGCGCCGCGACAATGCCGACGACACCGGGATGCCAACCATCACCGGCGGCCCATGCGAGCGGCTGATCATCGGTGCGTGCGGCGGTCTGTTCCAAAGCCACATCGCGCACCGCAGTTTCGATGTCACGGCGTTCGGCGTTGTACTGGTCGAGCCGCTCGGCAATTGCGGCGGCCTCGGCCGGGTCGCGCGTTAACAATAGCCGCGCACCAAGATCAGCGCGCCCCACGCGCCCGCCGGCATTAATCCGCGGCCCAAGGACATAGCCCAGATGATAGGCATTGGGTGCGCTGGTCAGGCGCGCAACATCGCCAAGCGCGGCCAGTCCGGGCCGCCCCCGCCCGCCCATCACCCGCAGGCCCTGGCGCACAAAGGCCCGGTTGACGCCAACCAGCGGCGCCACATCGGCCACAGTGGCCAGGCCCACGAGGTCAAGGCCGCCCATCAGGTCGGGCGCGTCGCCATCGCGCGCGCGCAAGCGCCGGTTAACCTCAACCAGAAACAAAAACACCACCCCGGCGGCACAGAGATGGCCAAGATCACCCGGCTCGTCCTGGCGGTTCGGGTTCACCACCGCCAAAGCCTTGGGCAATGTCTCGCCGCCCAGGTGGTGATCGAGCACGATCACATCCGCGCCCGCCGCCGCCTCGATCGGGCCATGTGCAAGTGTGCCGCAATCAACGCAGATGATCAGCGCATGGTCTTTGGCCAGCGCGGCCATGGCCACTTCGTTGGGGCCGTAGCCCTCGTCAATTCTGTCCGGCACATAAAGCGTCGCAGTTTGGCCAAGCGCAGCCAGCCAGTCGATGATCAGCGCCGCCGAAGCGCCGCCGTCCACGTCGTAATCGGCAAAAACCGCGATCGGCTGTTGGCTTTCGACCGCCGCCAGAAACCTCTCGGCGGCGGGTTCCATATCCCGCAGCCCAGCAGGGTCCGGCAAAAGCGCGCGGATCGACGGGGCCAGATAGGCCGCAACATCATCCGAGGCCACACGCAAGCGCGCCAGCGTCAGGCACATCGGTCGCGGCAGGCCGGTTGCCTGTTCCAGCGCTTCGCCCCTGCGTTCGGTTTCAAGTTCCGGCCCGACCCAGCGCCTGCCAGTCAGCGATTTCGAGACGCCCAGAAAATCTGGCGTCATTTCGCCCCGATCGGATTTCGGTATTTCATGCGCCGCACCGAGCGGGTTTTGGAGCGCATCAAAAGGGTTTCGGTTTCCACGAATCCCGGCTCGCGTCTCATGCCGGATACGATATTGCCATCCGTCACGCCGGTGGCGGCAAAGATCACGTCTTGCGTCACCATTTCATCGCGCGAATAGATGCGGTCAAGGTCGGTGATCCCGGCTTTGGCGGCGCGGCCACGCTCATCGTCGTTGCGAAACATCAGCCGCCCCCACATCTGTCCGCCCATGCACTTGAGCGCCGAGGCGGCCAGCACGCCTTCCGGCGCTCCGCCGGCACCCATGTACATGTCGATCCCAGTCTTTTCGGCCTCGGCGCAGTGAATAACACCGGCCACATCGCCATCAGTGATCAGCCGGATCGCCGCGCCGGTCGAGCGCAGTTCGGTGATCATCTCCTGATGCCTCGGTCGCTCGAGCACACAGACGGTGATGTCACGATCCGAGCAGCCGCGGGCGCGGGCCAGCGCCGCGACCCGTTTGGCCGGCGACATCTCAAGCGACACGACATCGCCCGGATACCCCGGCCCGATGGCAAGCTTGTCCATATACACATCCGGCGCATGCAACAACGTGTGGCGCGGTGCCATGGCGATGACCGTCAACGCGTTGGGCATATCCTTGGCCGTCAGCGTGGTGCCTTCCAGCGGATCAAGGGCGATGTCCACTTCCGGACCTTTGCCGCTGCCGACCTCTTCGCCGATAAACAGCATCGGTGCCTCATCGCGTTCGCCCTCGCCGATCACCACGACGCCTCGAATGTCGAGCATGTTCAGCTGATCGCGCATGGCGTTGACGGCGGCCTGATCCGCGGCTTTTTCATCGCCGCGCCCGACCAGATGGGATGACGCGATGGCGGCCTGCTCGGCAACGCGAGCCAAGCCCAGCGACAGCATACGGTCATGAAATTCGATGTGGTCGGTCATATTTATCCCTGTCCCGTGCGGCCATTGGTGGCCGCTGTTCGGATCCGGCTGGCCTGTTCCTACCGGGATTTTGGCAAAATGGAAACGGGGCAATGGTGCGGGCGAAAGCGGTAGGTTTTGACAGAGCCGGGGCGGGATTCGGGAACATGTGATGCGGCTTCAAGGTGCCGGCTGCGGGCGTACGGCAGACTTGAAACAGAGGGCAGCACCCGATCGCGGGCGGGCGCATCTGCGGGTTTAGGTCTGCGTCGCCACATCCGACGGTGGTTCGGGTGTGCAGGTGGCGGAGGAGCGCCCGCCCACTGGGGCGGTCGGGCGCTGCCCGGCGGCACTTCGTGCCTTGTTCCGGGCCGGGCGATGCCTTACAACTCCCCGCGTCTCGGACACCGGTCCGGACCTCGCGCCGCAGCGCCACCCCCAGCCAGATCCCCGCTCATATGTTCTCAATCCGTATCGCCACCGGATCGCCGATCAAAACGCCGGTCTCGCCCATGCCGGCAACAGCCTCGCCCAGCGCGGCCGGGCTGGTCTTGTGGGTCACGATCAGAACCGGGGCTTCGACATCCTTGTGCCCATATTGCCGCATCCGGTCGATCGACACGCCGGCATCGCCCAGCGTTGTGGCGATCTTGGCAAGGGCGCCGGGTTTGTCCTGCAGCATCATGCGAATGTAATAAGGCGCGGGCGTTGACGATGCTGCGGGTCGCGCCGCGGTCAGATCACCAGCCTTCTGGCCAAAGGCCGGCATACGCAGCCCGCGCGCAATGTCGATGACATCGCCCATCACCGCGCTGGCGGTCGGACCTTCGCCCGCACCGGGGCCCCGCATCACGATCTGACCAACCGCATCGCCTTCGATCACCACCATATTGGTGGCGCCGTCCAATTGGCCAAGCGGGCTGGTTTTGGGCACCAGACAGGGCGTCATCCGCTGTTCCAGCCCGCGCCCGGTTTTCTGGGCGACGCCCAACAGCTTGATGCGAAATCCCATATCGCCGGCCAGCTCGATATCTTCGAAGCTGATCCGCTGGATGCCTTCCAAAACCACATCGCCAAAGGCAACCTGGGTGCCGAACGCAATGGAAGCCAGCAGCGCCAGCTTGTGACCGGCATCGATACCCCCGACATCCAGGCTCGGGTCGGCTTCCAGATAGCCAAGTCCCTCGGCTTCCTTGAACACCTCCCCATAGCTCAGCCCGGCGCTTTCCATGCGCGTCAGAATGTAATTGCAGGTGCCGTTCATCACCCCAAGAACGCGGGTAATCTCATTGCCCGCCAGCCCCTCGTTCAGCGCCTTGATAACCGGAATGCCGCCTGCGACCGCCGCCTCGAACCGTATGACCGAGCCTGCCGCATCGGCGGCCTCGGCCAGGGCCTGTCCGTGCAGGGCCAGCATCGCCTTGTTAGCGGTCACCACGTCTTTGCCAGCGGCAATGGCCGCCTCGGTCGTGGCTTTGGCCGGCCCGTCAGAGCCGCCCATCAGCTCAACGACCAGATCCACATCATTGCGTCTGGCCAGCGCCACCGGATCATCGACCCAGTCAAATTCAGACAACCGGATAGAGCGATCCTTGTCGCGCGTTCGCGCGCAAACGGCGGTGATTTTGATCGGCCTGCCGGCCCGCATCGCCAGGGTTGTGCCGTGACGCTGCACGATTTTGACGACGCCCGCGCCAACCGTGCCCAGCCCGGCGATGCCTAAGCGAATTGGATCGGCCATGCGCGGTGCTCCGTCTTCAGGCGAGAAATCCGCCTTTTACTAGCAGCTTATCGCGAGCGTGCAATCGCAGGATATTCAGCGCAACATAGAGCGTTTCAGCCGCGTTCTTTCCGCGGCGGTCAGCACCGGGCCGCTCAATGACTTGGCGCGCGTTCGCAACTCAGCCGCCCGCGCCGCCAATATCAGCGCCTCGGCCTCAGCGCCGTCGTCCCTCGCGGCGATGGCCTGCAATTCCGGCAATGTCAGGATCACCGGATAGGGCGCGTTACGGGCAATGTCTGAAACCCTGTCAGTCAGGTTTGGAAATTCCGCAGACCCAGCCAGCACGCCGAAGCAAATTGCCGTTGTGTATCCGCGAAGCGACATAGTCTGCCCAATCTGGAGCTGTTTTGAACGCATAATGGCAAAATCGAACCTGACGCAAGCGCTGGGGTTGAACTGAACGTGCGTTCAGTTATGCATGTCTCATGGCACGCAAAACCGGATCACATGCAGAAACCACTGGTCCGCTGGTCAAAGCCGCAGCACTTCGTCTGATCGCGCGTCATGGCTATGCGGCCGTGTCGATGCGCCAGATCGCGGCAGAACTGGGGATGCAGGCCGGTGCGCTTTATCTTTACACGCCTGACAAACAGACGCTTCTGTTTGATCTGATGCGCGCTCATATGGAGCATCTTCTGGACGCCTGGACCAAGGCGAAAGCAGGCAAGACCGCGTTGGAGAGACTGGAATGTTTTTGCCGGTTTCACATCCGCTATCACCTTGAGCGGGCAGACCATGTTTTCATCGCCTATATGGAATTGCGCAATCTTGAACCTGAGAATTTTAAGAAAATCAGCGCATTGAGGCGCGAATACGAGCGCGAGTTGGAGGCCATTCTGCGTGCCGGAAATGGCGACGACACTTTCAAGCTGGCCGACGCCAAGCTGACCACAATGGCAATTATCGCCATGCTGACCGGCGTAAATACCTGGTTTCGCGAAGGCGGCAGGCTGTCGAGCGAAAGGGTCGAGCGCATTTACTGGAACCTGGTGCGCCGCTCAGTCGGCGCATGAGCGGGGATGATCTGATGTTCGGCGATGAGGTGATCAGCGCACGCGCCTCGGTCGCCCGCCGGGTATTTCTGTTGGCGATAGTTGCGGTCCTTGGCGCGATGCTGGTCTTTTTGGCGGTCCTCAGACCGCCCGAGGCAATCGGCTATCAGCTATTTCTGTTGGCCCTTGGTGGCGGACTGCTTGGCGTGCTGCCGCGCATCTACCGGGCGACGAAAATAAAGGTGATCCTGCAGGACGACCGCCTGTCGGACAATACCGGCACGCAGATCTTCGCGATTGCAGATGTCGTCGCCGTCGAACGCGGCCCATTTGCCTTCAAACCGTCCAGCGGATTTCTTGTGCGCCTGGGGCAGCGACAATCAGCCGCCTGGCAGCCGGGAATGTGGTGGCGGTTCGGGCGGCGTGTCGGCGTTGGCGGTGTTCTTCCAGCCGGAGAAATGAAGGCTATGGCCGAATACCTGCAAGCACAAATTTCGCGCCGAAGCTCGGCAAAATAGCTACTGATCTCATACCAACGGCATCAATTTCTGACTCTGTGGGGATTCCCAAATCGGTTTTGATCTGATTCAAGGTTGGCAAAGGAGGATCGCCATGCCAGCCAGTGTTCCGCTTCGTCGCGACTTTGATGCCCGCCACCTTCGTAAACTCGCCAGCCGTTGCAAGGATGCCCGGCAGAGCCGCCGTCTGTTGTCTCTTGCGGCGGTCTACGATGGCATGCGCCGTGGAGAGGCCGCAAGGATCGGTGGGATGGATCGCCAAACCCTGCGGGACTGGGTTCACCGGTTCAACGAAGAGGGACCGGATGGCCTCACCAACCGCAAGGGCGCGGGCCGGACGCGCTACCTGAGCGATGTCCAGATGAAAGAACTTGGCGAGATTGTCGAGACCGGCCCCGATCCGGCGGTGGACGGGGTTGTCCGCTGGCGGCGGATCGACCTGAAGCGGGTGATCGAGGCGCGCTTTGGCGTCATCTATTCCGAGCGCGGGATATCCAGACTGCTTGGCGAACTGGGCTTTGCCCATATCAGCGCCCGCCCGCAGCATCCCAGGCAGGATAAGCGGATCATCGAGGCGTTTAAAAAAAACTTCGCCGACACGCTCCAGGTGCATATAGCTGACCTGCCGGCGGGAACGCCGGTGGAGATCTGGTTCCAGGACGAAGCACGCCTTGGCCAGAAGAATGGCCTGACGCGCCTGTGGGCGAGAAAGGGCACGCGCCCCCGCCAGCCGGCCGATCAGCGCTATCACAACGCCTATCTGTTCGGCGCCATCTGTCCGGCTCACGGCAAGGGGGCGGCGCTCATGCTGCCTTGGGCGGACGCGCAAGCCATGCAGATGCATCTCGACGAGATCAGCCGCCACGTCGCCCGAAAGGCCCATGCGGTTGTGCTGATGGATCGGGCCGGATGGCACACCACCGGCAAACTCAAAGTCCCGAAGAACCTCACCATCATCCTGCTGCCATCGCGCGCTCCGGAACTGAACCCGGTGGAAAATATCTGGCAGTACTTGCGCGCCAATTGGCTCTCCAACCGCGTGTTCGAAGACTACAATGCCATCGTCGATGCTGGATGCGAAGCTTGGAACAAGCTCATCGCACAGCCCGAAACCATCACATCAATCGGAATGCGAAAATGGGCCCATATCGGTCAATGTTAAATGCCGCTGGTATCACCCGTCGCGGACACCCGCGCAACGGATGAGAATCCGGTTTTGGTGGATTCTTAATGAATATTGGGGTGTTGTGCCATGGAAGGCGGCGCGATTCGGCGGCTGATTTGGCCCCCGCCGCCTGGATCAGGAGGTTGCTGTGGCCCCGAAAAACGAACTGAGTTTTCGCGATTCTGTAGATTTTATGTTCAATCGGGCGGTCGGCCTGATGGATTTGCCGCCTGGACTGGAAGAAAAAATCAGGGTCTGCAACTCGACCTATGTGGTGCGCTTTGGGGTGCGCCTGCGCGGGCAAATCCAGACGTTCGTCGGCTATCGCTCGGTCCATTCTGAGCATATGGAACCGGTCAAGGGCGGCATACGCTATGCCCCCAGCGTCAATCAGGACGAGGTCGAGGCGCTGGCCGCTCTGATGACGTACAAATGCGCGCTGGTCGAAGCCCCGTTTGGCGGCTCAAAAGGCGGCCTTTGCATTGATCCGCGCCAATATGACGAACATGAGCTTGAGCAGATAACCCGCCGTTTTACCTATGAATTAGCCAAACGCAATCTGATCAATCCCAGCCAGAATGTGCCTGCGCCCGATATGGGCACGGGCGAGCGCGAAATGGCCTGGATGGCGGATCAATATGCGCGCATGAACACCACAGATATCAACGCGCGCGCCTGTGTCACCGGCAAACCGGCCCATGCGGGCGGCATCCAGGGGCGGGTCGAAGCCACCGGTCGCGGCGTGCAATATGCATTGCGCGAATATTTCCGTTACCCCGAAGATGTTGCCAAATCCGGCATGTCCGGCAGCCTGGATGGCAAGCGGGTCATCGTTCAGGGCCTGGGCAACGTTGGCTATCACGCGGCCAAGTTTCTGTCTGAAGAGGATGGCGCGAAAATTACCGGAGTGATCGAGCGCGACGGCGCACTGGTCGATGAGAAGGGTCTGGATGTTGAGGCAGTGCACCACTGGATCTCGGCCCATGGCGGCGTGACCGGTTATGCAGAAGGTACCTATGTTCAAGACGGAGCGAAAGTCCTTGAAGCCGATTGCGACATTCTAATCCCCGCGGCACTTGAGGCCGTCATCAATCTGGATAACGCCAAACGCATCAAGGCGCCGCTGATTATCGAGGCGGCAAATGGTCCGGTCACTGCTGGTGCCGACGAGATCCTGCGCGACAAGGGCATCGTGATCATCCCCGATATGTTTGCCAATGCCGGCGGTGTGACAGTCAGCTATTTTGAATGGGTCAAGAACCTTAGCCATATCCGTTTTGGCCGGATGGAGCGCCGCCAGGAAGAGGCACGCCACCAGCTGCTCGTCGATGAGCTAGAGGCTTTGTCCCGCAGCATGGGCGAAAACTGGACCCTGACGCCTGATTTCAAAGACAAATACCTGCGCGGCGCGGGCGAGCTGGAGCTTGTTCGCTCTGGTCTCGACGACACCATGCGCGGGGCCTATCAGTCGATGCGCGAAGTCTGGCACAGCCGCGACGACGTTGAGGACCTGCGAGTTGCCGCATATCTGGTTTCGATTGACCGGGTTGCCTCAAGTTACCGCGCCAAGGGGCTGTAATTAATTAACAAAATCTGAATAACCATGGCCACGGATTGGCACCGGCGTCGCAGATCACGGCAACGATCGCGCCCCCTTCATAACCACGATCGGCGATAATCTGCCCATTTTCAATGTCTTGAGCGGATTGGACATAATGTCGCCCAAATTAACCCGCTAATTACTTCGCGGGGGCGCAAGCATATAGGTACTGCCATGCGCAATTCGCAAGGCGATTTCAGTTTGGGCCGTTTGTTCCGTGCCCGTGTAATCGCGGGACTAGGAAGATTCAAACGGGACAAAACCGGCTCGGCGACCATCGAAGCTGTGCTCTGGCTTCCGCTGTTCTTTGCGGCCTTTGGTCTGATGACCGACGCCGCGATGGTGTTCAACGGCCATTCCCGGGTGATGCGTGTCATCCAGGATGCCAACCGAAATCTTTCGGTCGGTCGCCTCAACACCGAGCTTGAAACCGAAACCTATATTCTTACTGCGCTGAGTGGTCTTGCCCCCAATGCCACGGCAAGCACCCAAATCATCGCCGGGGTCGCAACGTCGGTCGTTCAAGTGCCGGCGACCGATCTGGAGATATTGGGGATGTTCAGTCGCTGAACAGTCTGACAATCACCGTCACATCACAGCAATATATCGAATTCTGATCCAACAAACGGAAAGCTGCCATGCAAAATTCGCTGCTCTACAAATTCGCCGAAAAACAGGACGGCGCGATGACGGCGTTGGGTCTGTTCCTTTTGATGGGCAGCGTCGTGGTCGGTGGCCTCGCGCTGGACGTCGCCAGCGCCTATATGGCCAGAACGCAGATGCAGGCAACTGCGGATATGGTGGCACATGCGGCGCTCTATTCACGCGACAGCAATGATGAATTCACCGCCATAACCAATGCGCTTGCGGTGGCTGAGAACGCCGGTGCAATAATCCCTCACTGAAGCGGCCAGAATGTCTGGTTGGCCGGAGTAAAACTCCATCAGTGTTATGCTTTCTGTTTTCAGAGGGCGGGGATGAAGAACGTGGATTTGTACGGTCGGGTACGTCATGCAGTTTTAATTGACGGTATGAGCAGCCGGGAAGCGGCGCGGGTATTTGGAGTTGATCCACGCACCATCGCCAAGATGTTGGCGTTTTCTTTTCCGCCCGGATACCGGCGCAGCCAACCTGTACGACGCCCGAAGTTGGATGCGTTTACCGGGATTATTGATCAGACCCTTGAGGCAGATAAGCTGGTTCCAAAGAAGCAGCGACACACGTCGAAACGGATATTTGAACGACTGCGTGATGAGCATGACTTTGAAGGCGGCATCACGATTCAGACAGTGTGAAAAGTCGAATACTTTAAAGAAATCGCTACGCTCGTAGTGGCAATGTGCGAAAGTATTGCCTCAGCTCGATCAGAGAGCCCGAAATTTCGAGGATTTTGGCCCCTCTCATATGACTTGCAGAGTTTTCACACAGCCTCGATTGTGAAGGACTATATCTTCGCGGCCAGGCAGCGTCAGCGGGAGATGTTCGTGCCACTGTCGCATCCGCCGGGCCATGCTCAGGCGGATTTTGGCGAGGCACTCGCCGTGATTGGCGGTGTCGAACAAAAGATCCACTTTCTGGTGATGGACCTGCCACATTCGGATGCATGTTTTTTGAAGGCGTATCCGGCTGAGACGACGGAAGCATTCTGTGATGCGCATGTCGCGGCGTTCGCGTTCTTCGGCGGTGTGCCTGTGTCGATCCTTTATGACAATACGCGGATCGCAGTTGCCCGCATTCTCGGGGATGGGACACGCAAACGGACCCGTGTATTCTCGGAACTGGTGTCGCATTATCTGTTTGAGGATCGATTTGGCCGTCCCGGCAAGGGGAATGACAAAGGCAAAGTCGAGGGGATGGTGGGATACACCCGGCGCAACTTCATGGTGCCCAAGCCGCAATTTGCCAGCTTTGATGATCTCAATGCTCATCTGGCTGAACAATGCCGCAAGCGCATGGGCGACAAGCTGCGTGGTCACATGGGCACGATAGGCGAACGGTTTGCGCCTGACGCCGAACGGCTCCAACCCTTACCAGCTGTTCCTTATGACGCCTGCGACAAGCAATCAGTTCGGGTGAGCTCACTGTCCCTCGTGCGCTATCGCGGCAATGATTATTCGGTGCCGACTGCATATGGTCATCAAGAGGTTCTGGTCAGGGGCTATGTGCATGAAGTGGTGATTGCCTGCGGGGCTGAGGTCATTGCCCGCCATGTCCGGTCCTGGGAGAAAGAAGATTACATCTTCAATCCGCTTCATTACCTGGCACTGATCGAACAGAAGACCAATGCGCTTGATCAGGCAGCCCCGCTGGCTGATTGGGAACTGCCTGAAGCCTTTCTCATCTTGCGCCGCCTTATGGAGGCCCGGATGGGTAAAAAGGGCAAACGTGAGTTCGTTCAGGTTCTGCGACTGCTGGAGATCTTCCAGATCGCGGATGTTGAAGCCGGGATACAGAGTGCTCTCGAACGCGGCACAATTGGCTTTGATGCGGTGAAGCATTTGGTGCTGTGCCGGATCGAACGCAGACCTTCCCGGCTGGATATGACGGTTTATCCCTACCTCCCGAAAGCCCATGTCGCGGTCACATCCCCAGGCGACTACATGGCGCTGTTGTCAGGGGACCGGTGATGACGGATACACCTCAACTGTTGCTGGCCCATCATCTGAAGAGCCTGCGTCTGCCGA
Source organism: Paracoccaceae bacterium (assembly GCA_965216135.1). GTDB lineage: Bacteria > Pseudomonadota > Alphaproteobacteria > Rhodobacterales > Rhodobacteraceae > CBDCFL01. Next base: position 90,780 of record CBDCFL010000018.1, on the reverse strand, counting down.
CTTTCCTGCGTGAGTATGACAAGGTCGCCAAACAATGCGCGGCGGAAGGCATCGATCATTCCCGCTACCTTTTGCGCCTCGCCGAACTGGAGCTCATCGACCGGGAGCGACGCATGGTGGAACGGCGGATCAAGGCTGCAAAGTTCCCGGCCGTCAAAAGTCTCGACAGCTTTGACTTCAAGGCCATGCCCTCGTTGAACAAGATGCTGGTGATGGAGTTGGCGCGCTGTGATTACATCAGCCGCAATGAGAACATCATCGCCGTGGGAAACAGCGGCACCGGCAAGACGCATATTGGCCTCGGCCTTGGGTTGGCAGCCTGTCAGAAGGGCCTGGCTGTCGGCTTCATCACCGCATCTGCTTTGGTCCATGAACTCCTCGAAGCCCGGGATGAGAAGCGCCTGCTGCGTCTGCAGAAGCAACTGAGCAAATACAGCCTGCTGATCATCGATGAGCTTGGATATGTGCCCCTGTCAACAACCGGCGCTGAACTGCTGTTTGAGGTCTTCTCACAACGCTACGAGCGCGGATCAACCATTGTGACGTCCAACCTGCCGTTCGATGAATGGACCAGCACCTTCGGCTCGGAACGCCTTACTGGCGCGCTTCTCGACCGGCTGACCCACCACGTCCACATCCTGGAAATGAACGGCGAAAGCTACCGCCTCAAACACAGCCGACAGTCAGACAAAGCCTGAAACCCAAACAACGCCCCCCGGTTTGACCACAGCCCCGCATTTGACACCGCGGGCCTTTGCCGCTGCCAGTGCAGCCTTGGTGCGTTCTGAAATCGCCCTGCCCTCTTGTTCCGCAACCGCCGCCATGACGTGCAGCACAAAGCGGTTCGCCTCTGGCATATCTGCCGCCGTGACCTCGACCCCGCTTTCCAGAAGATTCGCAATGAAGGCGACGTTGCGGGCGAGACGATCCAGCTTGGCAATGAGCAACACGGCCCCTGCCCGTTTCGCCTCGGCAAGTGCCCGCACCAACTCTGGCCGATCTGCGCGCTTCCCGCTTTCGACCTCGACAAACTCTGCGGCGACCTCACCCCGGCCCAGCACGTGCGCTGCAACCGCCGCCCGTTGCGCTTCCAGTCCGAGGCCGCTCTGGCCCCAGCGTTCTGTTGATACGCGAAGGTAGGTGACGAATTGCATGGCTTGGCCTCTGAACCTTAACATTTCTTAACAGCTTCAGGTTTTATCAGGTGTATAAAAACCCTCCCTACGTTGCCGCCCGAAACCAGTTCGCTATTCTCTACCCGGAACGGTTCAACAAATGACCCGTTTTAACTGCATGGGCTGAGCGCCATACACAGAGTTTCAGATACTCCCCAGAGAATTACCCATTCATCGGCGATGTTATACCAACGGCCCCCAGATTTGACTCAAGGGGATTCCCACGAGCGGCGTGATCTGATTCAGTGGCATCAAGGCAAGGGAGGCTTTGATGGCAGTAAGGATTACGCGCAAAGACAAGTCCGCAGGCGAGCTTCGCCAGGAAGCGGCGCGGTGCCGGGATGGGAAAGCGGCGCGACGGATGTTGGCGATTGCCCTGGTTCTGGATGGGGTTGACCGCAAGACGGCGGCAGAAAACTGCGGCATGGATCGGCAGACGCTGCGGGATTGGGCCCACCGTTACAATGCGGAGGGCGTGTCGGGCCTGTTCAACCGTCGCCCGCCGGATCCACCCTGTCTGCTGAGCGCGGCACAGAAGGAGGAGTTGGCGGAAATGGTTCGGGCGGGTCCCGACCCCGAAACCGATGGGGTTGTGCGCTGGCGGCGCATTGATCTGAAACGCAAGATCGAAGAGCGCTTCGGCGTCACCATGCATGAGCGAACTGTTGGCAAACAATTGGCAAGCCTGGGCTTTCGGCGTCTGTCGGTGCGCCCGCAGCATCCGAAATCCGACCCGGATGCACAGGAGGCTTTTAAAAAAACTTCGCCGCAGAGGTAGAAGCAGCCTTGCCGGAAACAGCCCGCAGCAAGCCCCTGGAGATATGGTTTCAGGATGAAGCGCGGGTTGGCCAGCAGGGCACGCTCACCCGTATCTGGGCCGAGCGTGGAACACGCCCCCGTGCCCCGCGCGACACCCGCTATATCTGGAGCTACATTTTCGGCACCGTCTGCCCGGAACGGGCTGAAGCGGCCGCTCTGATCATGCCACATGCCGACACACAGGCCATGAGCGCGCATCTCGCCGAGATCGCTAAAACCGTCGCATCGGGCGCACATGCCCTTCTCATTCTGGATGGCGCTGGCTGGCACGGTTCGGCAGAGCTGGAGGTACCCGACAACATCACCCTGCTCAAACTCCCGCCCTATTCCCCTGAACTCAACCCGATGGAAAATGTGTGGGCTTATCTGCGTGCCAACAAGCTCGCCATATCCGTCTTCGACAATTATGAGCAGATCGTCGACAGGTGTTGCGAAGCATGGAACTTCTTTGCAAACGACAAAACCGCAATCACGTCAATCACTACCAGACAATGGGCCAAAACGGTCAACGACTAGGGCCGTTGGTATTATCGATGGAATCAGCGTCGGGCGAACTGCATTCTACCGATATTTCCCACCAGAACGTATCCGCCAATTGCGCCCAGATCACACCCAAAATAAAGAACAACAGTCACCAAATCCTATGAGACAAAACGTACCTTTGTTGGGTTAGACCCCATGGCCCCGTTCACCCATTGGTGTACCGTGCCTTTCAGGGATGGCGGTAGGATGCCCATTGGGTTCCGTGCGACGGGCATCGATGTCCTGACCGGCCAAAGCAGGAAACTTCCCGTGATCGACAGGCCCCAGGCCCTCCGGTTCGTCCTGAAAGTCCTGATCGCCTATGGTGGATTATCGCCTGGCTCAATGGTTGACGTGACGCACGCGAAGAACGGACCGCGGGATTTCATCGTTGGAAAGTCGAGACATTCCGTAGTGCCTGGCATGCGTATCCCCGGAGCCCTGCCAAGGCACCGTTCGTTACGAATTTGACCGGGTAACCCCGCCCTTCATTCGCAGTCCGTGTAGTTTGATGCCATGCAAATGCGCGCCCGTTTCTGCGCCTCCGAAATGTCGGCAGGCGTCATTTTCCTTTCGATGATTTCGCGGTTGTCGCGCCCATCTTCGTCGCCATTCGCGCCCGCGATATTAAACCACATGTGAGCAGTGACATTGTCCTGCAGTACACCCTCGCCGTTGGCGTACATCACACCGAGGTTGAGCTGGGCTCCGGCGTGCCCCTGATCGGCGGCCAGCCGGTACCAGCCCGCCGCCTCGGCGTCATCTTCCACCACACCCTCGCCGCTGGCGTACATCCAGCCGAGGTTGTTCTGGGCGTAGGCGTGCCCCTGATCGGCCAGCGGTTTCCATTCTTTCAGTGCGGTTTGAAAGTCACCGGCCTGAAAGGCCTTTAGCCCAGCATCGTAGTCCTGCGCTATTGCCACACCACCGGCACACGTGAGCAATGAGACCATCAGCAAAACGTGCAAATTTTTCATCCCGCAACATCCCCCGTGAGAAACCGGACTAAACGTCCGCCCTGTCCTGAATGTTCTTGACCGTTGTCGGACACCGTACCCCGCCCCGCGCGGTTTAGACACCCCGCCGGTTCAGCTGTTCCGCAATGTCGCGCAGAGAGGAATACCCCTCCGCTTCGATCTGGTGAATAACGGGCCGGATATTATCGGCCAACTGATCTGCCGCCCTCCTGATGGCGGCCACACCCCGGCGCGATGCACCAACTGCCCGCCCGCTCTGAGCCGTTGACGCGATGGGTCGGCGGCGAAAGCCCCCGTTTGGCTTGGTAGGCTACGTTGCATCCCCGCGAACTCGGCATCGGTCAGCCGCGGCAGGAGCAATCGGGCCGCTCGCTGTTCGATCATGCCGGTTCGAACGGCGTCGAGAACAGCGGCGGCACGGCTTGCCTTGTGATGCCCCAGGCTGACCTCGACCTGATCGCCGTACTTTGCACGTGCTGCCGGCCAGGCGTCCTTGAATGCCATCCTTGCGCCGGCCTTATCGCCCCTCTTCCACATGCCGAACGGGAACGCATTGTACACCGCCATGGAGACTTCGATGGTTATGTCATCATCCCAAAGCCGGGATTTCATGGCGGCATCCCAGGCTGCGTCAGTGTCCATACCGCAAGCCGGCAGGTGGCGGATGATGTCGGCCGGCGTGGGGGGGGGGGCCATCCAGCGGCCATGCTCCGGGTCCTTGATGTGGCACCGCATGGCTTCCTGCAACGGTTTAAGATCATGCTCCCGCAGGATGTCCCAGTAGATGCCCGGGGCCATGCGGCTCAGCTTCACGCGGTAGAAGCTGGCCAGGCCCGCCACGCTGCTGTGAATTTCGCTTTTTCCGCATCAGTCATGGTTCAATGTCCTTTATGAAATCGATCGCATGCTGGCGGTAGAACTCGTCAAGCAACAGCCCGTAGACGCCGTGCTCCAATGGGGTGAGCCGAGCGGTATTAGTCTTCGCCCTGCTGAATATACCTCCGGCCAGTTGCTGTCTTCTCGACACTCGTGTCTTGGAACCAGATGAAGTTCGTCGGTTTCCCGTTGGAGGCATTAGCTTGGTGTTGGTCTTCGTCATAAACGATACCAGGGCAATGTTCACTTCGACCAAACATCGGATGCGCCCACTTTTCCAGCTTGAAACGCGCTACGGTTTCGTCCTGAACCAAGAAAAATTTATTCGCGCCCGTAACGATACCAACATCGACTTGAGCAATATCATCGAAACGCCGTGCAACTTTAGCCTCGATCAATTCGTCCAAGAGACTGCGGGTCGAAGGCGTGAGCAGAGCGCGGGTCCACTTCCCTTCGACGGTTTTGCCGTTTATCGGGCCTGTTCCGTTGAACACATCTTCTGGGTCGAGGTTCAGGAAATCACGCCCGCGTACTGGGTAGATTCCGAGTCCTTCGGCATGGTCACTCTTTCGGCGCTTTTTTTCGGCCATTAGCAATACAGCGCCTTGAAGTGTTCCCTCGAACCAAAGTTCTTCTGGGTCTACTACAACGAGCCTTCGGGCGTTCTCGCCAAGATAAGAGCGTAAGGACTGTGCGTGCATAACGTGGATGATTTCTGCTGGCACGACCATTGCTAGGCGTCCGCCAGGGCGAAGAAGCTCAAAGCTAGCAAGAATGAAAGATACCCAAGCGTTCGTGTGCTTGGTGAATTTACACCCCAGTCGTTCGAAGCGTGCCTATCCGGTTGTCACCCACACCCACTACATCTAGGGTGCTCCCAGTCGCCCGAGTAAAGCTCGGCGTAAGTGGGAGCGGTGACATCGCCAGCGATTCCGAGCAGGGACCGGAAGGCGTTGAACGGGTAGAATCGCCTGTTGAAGCGGAATGTGAACTCGTTGAGGTAGGCTTGGAGGTGCTGGTGGCTCACGCCGTGATGAATGCCACTCAGCCACGTCTTCAGGTTGGAGAAGACGAGATGAATGATCGGCAGATACTCCTCAGCGACCTGGGAGTTGCCTCGCTCGGCGACGGCGAGGTGTTTGTAGCCGCGCTTGGCGAGGCTGGTATAGCCGGACCAATCGTCGGTGATGACCGACGCACCCGAAGTAACGGCGCCCTCGACAAAGCCGCAGAGCGATTCCGCGCTGCGGTCTGGCACGACAGCGAGTCGGACACGTCCGGCGTAGCGACCGCCCTTCCGCTTATCGAGCTTGGTTCCCGGCTTGCGCTGTCGCACTTCAACGGCGCTGGCGACAAGAAGCTTGTGGTGAACGCCCCGGCCCTTGCCGCGCGTGCGGCCGCCGACCCAGGTTTCGTCGACTTCGACATGGTCGCAGGCCTCGCTGCCGATGCGGTCCTGATCCGGCCGAACCATACCAGCGCGGAGCTTGTGGAGGATCTGAAAGGCGGTTTCGTAACGGGAAAGCCCGACCTGGCGCTGGAACTGTGTGGCAGACATGCCGGGCGTCTGGCTGGCAACCAGATAGGCCGCCCAGAACCATACGCCCAGCGACGTATGGGAGCGCTCCATGACCGTCCCCGCCGTCAGCCCGGTGTCGCGGCGGCACTTTCGACAGCGCAAGACGCCGGGCCGGCTGGTGACGCGGAACGGCTCTGCCGCCGTCTGGCAATGGGGGCAGACGAACCCGTCACCCCACCGCGCCTTCTCCAGGTAGGCGGCACAGGCCGCGTCATCCGGGAAAAGTCGTTGAAACTCGGGAAGCGACCGCGGAAACGAAAGGTCTTCGCGCTGCGGAACATCCATCCCCGCTTCGTCCGCCTCCCGAGCCACTCGACGCCACACCCTACATATAGTGGGTGTGGGTGACAACCGGATAGGCACGGTTCGAAGATGGCCTGCGCTCGATCGACGCGCTTGGTGAGGATTTTCGCTACAAGAATTACGGCCTTGCCCCTAAATCAGCCGCCGACTTTGCCTTTTTGCTACACGGATTTCACTTCCTAGGCAAAGACGGCACTATGGCTATCATTCTGCCTCACGGGGTGCTTTTTCGCGGCGGTGTCGAGGCCCGAATCCGCACAAAGCTGCTCAAGGACGGTCATATCGACACGGTGATAGGCCTGCCCGCCAATCTGTTCTTCTCCACTGGCATCCCGGTGTGTATTCTAGTGTTGAAGCGCTGCAAGAAGCCCGATGATGTGTTGTTCATCAATGCCAGTGAACACTTTGAGAAAGGCAAGCGGCAAAACAGCCTGCTGGACGAAAATATCGACAAAATCGTCGATACCTATCAGTATCGCAAGGAGGAAGAACGCTATTCCCGCAGGGTGAGAGTGGAGGAAATAGAGAAGAATGATTACAATCTGAATATATCCCGTTATGTCAGCACCGCCAAACCAGAGGAACAAATCGACTTGCATTCGGTGTATGGGGAGCTGGCGGACGTAGAAAAAGCGATCAGGGAGGCAAACACTAAACACAATGCTTTTCTTGAAGAACTTGGGTTGCCCCTTCTACGGTGATCCCGTGTTATCCGATGCGTTTGGGGGTATGATTGGGGGTATGGATGCGAAGTCAATTAATTTAATTTATCTTATTCAGCGACTTACCATCTAAATGTGGAGACGTGTGGGCACCATCAGCCCTGATCTATGCAATCAAGAACAGCTGAACATCGGCGACATTGGTGCCGGTAGCCCCGGTGCACAACAGATCGCCCGCCGCTTTGAGCGCTGCGTAGCTGTCGTTGTTGTTCAGCATCTGCTCGGCATTCAGTTTGCTGTCCTTGATCCGTGCCGCGGTGCGGTAATCGACAATTCCTCCGGCCGCATCGGTCGGGCCGTCGCGGCCGTCGGTGCCTCCGCTCAGAAAAACCCAGTCGCTGCGCATATACTGGGCCTCTAATGCAAAACGCAGCGCAAGTTCCTGATTGCGCCCGCCTTTTCCGCTTCCCTTGATATTAACCGTGGTTTCCCCGCCAAAGATTAGCAAGCGGCGCTGGTTGGGTTGCGCATGGCGCGCGTGCAACAAGATCTTGCCCACCGCGTCAGATACATCGCCGGTCAGCCGGCCGGTGACAATCTGCGGTGTCCAACCCTGTGGGGCCTGGGCGACCGCGCGCAGGCTGTCGCGGTTCGACCCGATGACGACATTTTCGACTTCCATCTCGGCCTCGGCAACCGGGCTGAGCTTTTCGGTCAGCCGTTCGCGCACATTTAGCGGCACCTTGGCCCAAAGACCACGTCGCGCGATCAACTCGGCGGCGTCCATCGGGCTGCCCAGCGGCGGCGCGGTGGGACCGCTGGCAACGACGCGCAGATCATCGCCGATCACATCTGAGATGATCAGAGCGCGGATCTGCGCCGGACGGGCGAGTTTGGCCAGACCACCGCCCTTCAAAAGCGACAGCTGCTGGCGCACGAGGTTCATTTCAGTGATGTCGAAACCGTGGGCAAGCAACAGCTCGGAAAGTTCGATCTTGTCACCAAGGGTGATGCCGGGCAGGGGCGCGGGCATAAGCGCCGATGCGCCGCCGGAAATCAGGCACAGGACAAAATCGGTCTGTCGCGCGGTCATCATCAGTTGCGCGACCTTTTGGCCGGCCATGATACCATTGGCGTCCGGCACCGGGTGGCCTGCGGCCATGGCATCGCAATTGGCGATCGGGCGATGATTTTCGTAATTGGTCACCGCGATCGCGTGCATTTCCGCACCCGCAGGAACGTGTTTGGTCGCCTCTTCGATCATGGCGCTGGCCGCCTTGCCTGCAGCCACCAAAATGTAGCGCCCGCCCTCAATCGGCGGCAGCGGTGCTGCGTTTAGCGCGTTGCGTACGCCTAGCGCGGGGTCCGCGGCGCGCACGGCAGTGTCAAACAGCGATCTCGCGACCTCGCGCAGCATCCCCCAAAATTACCCTCCGGCAATCTGCTTGGCTTTCTGCACCAATACCTCAGCTTGCCTTATGGACGCATAGTCGATCAAGCGCCCATCCAGCGACACCGCACCTTTGCCGGCGGCTTCGGCTTCGGCCATGGCCGCAATTATGCGGTTGGCGCGGGTAACTTCGGCCTCTGACGGGCTCATCACCTCGTTGGCCAGTGCGATCTGGTTGGGGTGAATGGCCCATTTACCCTCGCAGCCCAGAACAGCGGCACGGAAAGCCGCCGCCCTGTAGCCGTCAGGGTCGGAGAAATCGCCATACGGCCCGTCAATAGGGCGCAATCCGTTTGCGCGTGCGGCAACTACCATACGGGCAATGGCGTAATGCCACATATCGCCCCAATGCACGTCGCGGCTGCCGTCCTGGTCCGGATCGGTCAGCACCGAATAATCCTTGTTCACCCCACCGATCATCGTCGTGCGCGCCCGCATCGATGCGGCGTAATCGGCGACGCCAAAATGCAGTGACTCGTTTCGTTTGGACGCACCAGCAATTTCGTGGACGTTCTGCATGCCCAGAGCGGTCTCGATAATGTGCTCAAAACCAATGCGATTCTTGTATCCCTTCGCGTCCTCGATCTGGGTGACCATCATGTCGACCGCATAGACATCTGCCGCGGTGCCGACCTTGGGGATCATGATCAGGTCGAGCCGGTCGCCAGCCTGTTCGACCACATCCACCACGTCGCGATACATGTAATGCGTGTCCAGCCCGTTGATTCGCACGGACACGGATTTGCCGCTCCAGTCCAGCTCGTTCAGCGCTTTGATGATGTTCTTACGCGCGCCCTCTTTCTCGTCCGGCGCGACGGCATCTTCGAGGTCGAGAAATACAATGTCGGCATCTGATTTCGCTGCTTTTTCAAGCAATTCCGGCTGCGATCCGGGCACAGCCAGTTCACTGCGATTTAGCCGCCCTGTGGCTTGCTCAATTGGGTGAAAACTCATGTCGGACCGTTCCTTCTGATCTGGTCGTTTGCGCTCGGCGCACACACAAATGGCGGAAATGCACGTCTGTCAAGCAATTTTATTGCGCTTGTCGGTAACACGCGATATGTCCGGTTTATGTACCAGATGATCTGTCCGGTTTTAGAACGCCTCCAAGCCATGGAGGGAGGCGATGCGTCGGACGGAGCAGGTACAGGGACTGAGATTGATGAAGTTCGAGGAGGTTTACGGGCGCACCCATCGGGGTGGCTTGACAGCCCGTTGATTAAGTGGCTTTTTCCGGCTCTCACTCCCAGATGAGGAATGCGGCGGCGAAAACCGTCTGGCCGCTTTGCGAGACCCCCAGTGCGACCAGCATGGCCCCGGTGGGCGTGAGCAGCACGAAAATACCGCCATATCCGCCCGCCACGGCCTCGCGCGGGGTGCCGGCGCCGATGAGTTGGCGCATCAGCAACGAGAGGTTGTGGCCGGCGACGTGAAGCAGGTATCGCTTGTGCACGTTCTCGCGGCCCCGAAGCCAGGTCCGGCGCATGCCGCCGCGATCGAGGTTGTGGGCGAAGGAGCGCTCGACGATCTCGGCGCGCAGCTTGAAGGCTTCTTTGGCCACCCCCGATAACAGCCGGGTCCGGTTGTTGGTGACCGCCCGCCGCGCCGCCTCGTCGCCGCGCCAGCGCGCGAAGCCCTTCGCCTTGGGCTCGGCGATCCGCGTCTTCCACGGGCCGTTGTCCAAGGCCTTCAAGACCGCCCGTGAGTGATAGCCTTTGTCGGTCACACATTCGGCCGGGTCCTCAGCCGTCGGCGCCGCGTCAACGCTGGCAAGGTTCTCCTGGGCCGCCGCCAGCGTCTTGGGAAGCGTCGTCGTGTCGCCCTCGTCGGCGGGGTGCAGCTCGGCCGCCACCACCGCGCCGGTGTCCAGATCCACCGCGTGCTCAGGCTTGTAGGCCAGATGGGTCGTGCCGTCCTTCATCTTGGCGATCTTGGCCTCGGGGTCGCTCCTGGAAACCCAGTCCTGGTTCGAGAGCTTCTTGCCCTTGCGCTTGCGGTCCAGACGCGCCCGGTCCTCGGCCGTGGGCGTCTCGATACCGCTCTCCTGGGCCAAGCGCTCCAGCATCCCCCGGTAACCCTCGCCCGTGTCCCTTCGCACGATGTTGCGCAGCGCCGCGTTGGCCTCCATGGTCGAGGCATCCACCCCGATACGATCGCCCTTGACCAGACCTGCTTCGGCAATCAGCGCCAGAACCCAGTCGAAGATCGCCGTGTGAACTTCATGAGGCAGGCGCGTGCGGGTCCGTGACAGCCAGGAATGGTCCGGCACCCGCTCCCGGTTCTCAAGCCGCAGGAACTCCCGAAGCGACAGGGAATCCGAGCAACGCCACTCCAGACCGCGCTCTGAGTCGATGCCCTCGAAGTAGCCCACCAGGTGCATGCGGAAATAGCGCCCGGGCGGCACCGAGGGCGCGCCCATCCTGGCCGCGTAATAGGGTCGGCAGCTCGCCTCGGCAAAGGCGTCGAAGCCGCCCTCGATCAGCACCGACTGCAGGCGGTCGTAAAACACATGACCCGGCGAGCGCGGCATCTCCGCCCAGCCCACCATCAAGTCCCCCTGACGATCCTTCTGCTGTCCCATCGCCATCGGCGAATCCTCCGGTCAAATCAGAACATCAAAGAATCAGACCAGGCCGCTTGCGTCCAGTGCCGACTTCGTCAACGGGCTGTTGAGCCAGGCGGAGGCGGCGGAGGTTCTGGGTGTCTCGGAGCGCACCTTCCGGCGCTGGCGCGACCGCTACGAGGCGGAGGGAGCCGACGGTCTCTACGACCGCCGCCTGGGCCGCCTCTCGGCGCGGCGCGCGCCGGTGGACGAGGTGGCGCGGGTGCTGGAGTTGTTCGACACCCGCTACTGGGACTTCACGGCCAAGCACTTCCACGAGAAGCTGGTGGCCGATCACGGCTTCAAGCGCAGCTACAACTGGCTGCGGCTGAGCTTGCAAGCCCATGGGCGCAGGCGCGCGGCGCCCAGGCGTGGGGCCACCGGCGCAAGCGGCCGCGCCGTGCCCTGCCCGGCATGATGTTGCACCAGGACGGCTCGAGCCACGAGTGGGTCCCCGGTCGATGGTGGGACCTGATCGTCACCATGGACGATGCGACCAGCGATATCTACTCGGCCTTCTTCGTCGCCGAAGAGGGCACCATGTCGAGCTTCCAGGGGGTGTCCGAGGCGATCCGGGCCAAGGGCCTGTTCTGCTCGCTCTACGCCGACCGCGCCAGCCACTACTGGAACACGCCCGAGGCCGGCGGCAAGGTGGACAAGGACACCCCGACCCAGGTCGGCCGCGCCCTGGCGCAGCTCGGCATCGAGTTGATCCCGGCCTGCTCGCCCGAGGCAAGGCGGCGCTCGGAGCGCATGTTCGGCACCTTGCAGAAGCGCCTGCCCCAGGAACTCAGGCTCGCCGGCATCACCGACATGGTCGAGGCCAACCGCTTCCTCAAGGAGGTCTTCCTGCCACAACACAACGCCCGCTTCGCGACCCCGGCCGGAGGACCGGGGCACCGCCTTCGTCCCCTTCACCGGCGCGCTCGACGACATCCTGTGCATCCACGAGGAACGCACCGTCTCAAACGACAACACGGTGCGCTACAAGCGCCTGGCACTTCAGATCCCCGCCGGCCGCCACCGCCGCCATTACGTCAAGGCCAGGGTCCGCGTCCACGAATACCCCGACGGCACAATGGCCGTCTTCCATGGACCGCGATGTCTGGCGCGATACCACGCCGATGGCCAACCGATCGACAGCCAAACCCGCGAGGCCGCGTGACCCGCTTCGACGCGACCGACCGGTGCCCTGTGGACAAGTGGACAGCCGCTCCGCGACCGACCACTTCCCCACAGGGCCAGAAACCGCAACAGAAGCGGTCAACTCATATGGTACATAAACCGGTCAACTCAGAATGTTCTCGACAAACAATTTTATTGCGCTCCTTGCCACAGATATTGCACATCATTTCAAGCCAAAGCCGCCCAGACCGTCCGATGCCGAAACCCGTGATGAATAATAAAAGGCGATGGCCTGGGCGCGGTTCTTGACCGAGAGTTTTTCAAACAGGTTGGAGAGGTGGAATTTGACGGTGTTTGTCGAGATGCCCAACTCGCGCGACAGCTCGCGGTTGGTCAGACCCTTTGACAAAGCCTCCAGCATCCCACGCTCGCGCCGCGACAATTGCTGGATCGGGTCTTTTTGCAGATCCCGGACATCTAGAAACGGAAAAACCATTTTTCCATCTGCCACGTCGATGCAGGTTGCCAGCAACCCGACTGCTGCGCCTGATCGCGGCGCGAACGCGGCTGCACCTGCGGTCATCGCCAGTCGCGGCAGGTCTGGCGAATTGTCGCCATAGACCACCAATCGCGGCGCGTTTTCCTGCTCGCGCAACACCTCAATCAGCTTTGCACCACCAAGCACGGGCAAATTCCAGTCGATCACGCCGATGGCCACCGGCACGCGCATGACCGTGCCCAGAAACCCCTCAGCAGTCGCCGATGTCGCAACCAGCGAGAATCGCGGATCGCGTTCAAAAATTTCCGACATGGCCGACAACACCAGCGGGTTGCTGTCGGCCAGCATGATGTCGATCATTGCGCCTCCGATTAACCATTTGATAACGCGGCAATTTTGTCTGTTCGCTGCCCGTATGGGTAGGGCGGAAAACGGTATGCAACGGTATTTCCACCATAATGGGTAGGGTTTTCCCCACCCAAAAGGATACCCATAAGCAGGAGTAACTTCCGTTGTGCGGATTGACAAGCAGGATCATTCTGGCCGGCAAATGTGGACCTGCCGCCTGATAGGCCAAAGATGACGAGGGTGAGACTTTGACCAATCCGAATATATTTCCAAAACTTGAAATCCCCGAAACGCTGGCTGCCGGACCGGGGCCGGGCAAAACCGACCCGCGCGTGCTGGAAAGTTTTGCCAATGCCGGACTGGCCGACCACATGCAGGCCGACGTGCTGCGCGGTATGATCGAAAGCAAGCAAATGTTGCGCTCGATTTTCGGCACCCGAAACACCTACACCTACGGGGTCGGCGGTACCGGCTTCAGCGCGCTTGATTGCCTGTTCAACGCCCTGCTGCCCGGTGACACGGTTGTCGCGTTCACCAACGGCACTTTCAGCGGCATCGACGGACTGACGATCCGCATGAAAGCGTCAAGCCGCGAGGATTTGGCGGCAAATCCCATGAACCCGCAACCGGCCAATGTCGTGATCGTAGAGGTGCCGCATGGCCAGTCGGTCACCGGCGATATCGTCGATGCGGCGCTTGCCGAGCACAAACCGCAATGGGCATTCATGGCGCATTGGGAAACCGGATCGGGCCGCATAAACGACGTGCAGGGGTTTTCGGACGCCTGCGAAAAGCACGACGCGCTTGGGCTGGTCGATGCGGTGTCGTCGCTCGGCATCGCCGATTTCTCAATCGATCTTTTCCCGGGCGTCGTTGGCTGGGCGTCGTGTCCGCAAAAAGGCGTGCTCTGCCTGCCATTGACCTATGCGCCGGTCAGCTTCACTGAGCGCTATATCGACATCGTCAAGCAACGCGGCTGCCATTCCTACGTCCACCACCCGATCCTCGAGGGCCGCCACTGGGGCATCGTCGACAGCGCGGATGTCGAAAAAGGCACCTATCACCGCACCCATTCGGGCTATGCAGTGGCCGCCTTTCACGAAGCCCTGCGCATCACATTGCAGCACGGCGTCGAGCAAAGGGCGCGTGACTATGCGTTCCACGAGAAAGCCATGCGCCAGGCCGTCATCGCGATGGGCTGCACAGTGACATCGAACATGACCAGCCTGATTGTGCTCAATCTGCCGGAAAAACTGGCCGGGCGCGAAATGGAACTGGTCCAATCCTGCCGGGCCGTTGGCTTTTGCATCTGGCCGACTTTGTCGGCCCCGGTCCAGATCCGCATCGGCATCCTTAATCAACTCACCCAGGCGGCAATCACCGACGTCGTAACCCGATTTGCCGAGGCGATGAATGCCTTTGGCACCGGGCTGGATATTTCCAAAGTCGAGCACCGTCTTGCGAAATTCTACGAACAAGAAAAAGCGGCGTGAGGCAAGCAAATGGATATTCATGAATATCAGGCCAAGGAAGTTCTATCCAATTTCGGCGTTGAAATCCCGCCCGGCGCGCTGGCCTACAGCCCCGAGCAGGCCGCCTACCGCGCCCGCGAACTGGGCGGGGATAAATGGATCATCAAGGCCCAGGTCCATGCCGGCGGCCGCGGCAAGGCTGGCGGGGTCAAGCTGTGTGAGACGGAAAACGAGATCCAGAAAGCCTGCGAAGGCATGTTCGGCAAAAAGCTGGTCACCCATCAGACCGGACCTGAAGGCAAAGGCATCTACCGTGTCTACGTAGAACGCGCCGTGCCGATTGATCGCGAGATTTATTTAGGCTTCGTGCTGGATCGCTCCAGCCAGCGCATCATGATCGTGGCCTCATCCGAAGGCGGCATGGAAATCGAAGAAATATCCGCCAATCGTCCCGACAGCATCGTGCGCTCGACCGTCGAGCCTGCGGTGGGTCTGCGCGATTTTCAGGCCCGCGAAATTGCATTCAAACTGGGCATCGAACCGGCCCTGACCCAAGCGATGGTGCGCACCCTTCAGGGTTGCTACCAGGCCTTCCGCGAACATGACGCGACCATGGTCGAGATTAACCCGCTTGTGGTCACAGGCGACAGCCGCATCTTGGCGCTCGACGCCAAGATGACTTTTGACGACAACGCGCTCTTTCGCCATCCGCAGATCAGTGAGCTGCGCGACAAATCTCAGGAAGACCCACGCGAAAGCCGTGCGGCTGACCGGGGCCTTTCCTATGTCGGTCTGGATGGCAATATCGGTTGTATCGTGAACGGCGCAGGGCTGGCCATGGCGACGATGGACACCATCAAGCTGGCCGGCGGTGAACCGGCGAATTTTCTCGACATCGGCGGTGGGGCCACGCCCGAACGTGTCGCCAAAGCTTTCCGGCTGGTGATGTCCGACAGCAATGTTCAGGCAGTTCTGGTGAACATCTTCGCTGGGATCAACCGCTGCGACTGGGTGGCCGAGGGCGTCGTTCAGGCGCTGAAAGATGTGCAGATCGACGTGCCCGTAATCGTGCGTCTGGCGGGAACGAATGTCGAAGAGGGTCAGAAAATTCTGGCCCAATCCGGGCTGCCGATCATCCGCGCCTCGACGCTGATGGAAGCCGCCGAACGCGCGGTTGGCGCATGGAAAAACGATCTTGGCCAGGGCACAAAAGTGAGGGCGGCAACGTGAGCATACTTCTTGATGGCGACACGAAAGTTATTGTGCAGGGCATCACCGGGCGCATGGCGCGGTTTCACACCAAGGACATGCTGAATTACGGCACAAATGTCGTCGGTGGGGTGGTTCCGGGCAAGGGCGGCGAAAAGGTCGAAGGCGTGCCGGTTTTTAATACCGTCAAAGAGGCGGTTGCCGAAACCGGGGCCGAGGCTAGCCTGGTGTTCGTGCCGCCACCTTTTGCTGCCGATTCCATCATGGAAGCAGCCGATGGCGGTATCCGCTATTGCGTTTGCATCACCGATGGCATTCCCGCGCAGGACATGATCCGCGTAAAACGCTATATGTATCGCTATCCCAGGGAGCGCCGCATGGTGCTGACTGGCCCAAACTGCGCTGGAACCATCAGCCCAGGCAAGGCGCTCTTGGGGATCATGCCCGGCCATATCTATCTGCAGGGCAACGTCGGCATCGTTGGGCGCTCGGGCACGTTGGGCTATGAAGCTGCCGCGCAGCTCACGGACCGTGGCATCGGGGTATCGACTTCGGTCGGTATTGGTGGCGATCCGATCAACGGCTCGTCGTTCAGGGACATTCTGCAAGAGTTCGAGGAAGACGACGATACCCACATCATTGCCCTGATCGGCGAGATCGGCGGCCCGCAGGAAGCCGAAGCGGCAGCCTATATCCGCGATAACGTCTCAAAACCAGTCGTCGCCTATGTCGCGGGGCTGACCGCACCCAAGGGTCGCACCATGGGCCATGCAGGCGCGATTATCTCTGCCTTTGGCGAAAGTGCCTCGGAAAAGGTTGAAATCCTGTCCGCGGCTGGCGTAACGGTCGCCGAAAACCCCGCCGTGATCGGCGAAACTATCGCGGCCCGGATGGCCTGAGCGGAGGCACTATGACCAGACCCAGAATACTTGTCACCCGCCGCTGGCCCGACGCGGTCGAGGCCGAACTGGCCAAGATTGGCGATGTCGATTTCAACAAGGACGACACGCCGCTTGGTGCCGCCGAACTGCGCACAGCACTTTGCAAATATGATGCGGTATTGCCGACCGTGACCGACAAGGTTGATGCCGACGTTCTGAATGTCGAAAACCTTCGCGCCAAGTTTCTGGGTAACTACGGCGTCGGTTTCAGCAACATCGACATCGATGTTGCCGCGGCCAAGGGTATCGTTGTGACCAACACGCCAGAGGTTTTGTCCGAATGCACGGCCGATCTGGCCATGGCTTTGCTCTTGATCGCCGCGCGACGCGCGGGCGAAGGCGAGCGCGAGGTCCGCTCAGGCAATTGGACCGGCTGGCGGCCGACTCATATGATCGGTCACAAGGTTGCGGGCAAGACCCTGGGCATCGTCGGTTTCGGGCGCATTGGTCGGGAAATGGCACGCCGTGCACATTTCGGCTTTGGCATGAAAATCGTCGTGCAGGATGCGTTTCGGTTTCCGGCGGACATTCTCGATAAATTCGCCGCAACGCAGGTCGACAGCATCGAAGATTTGCTGCCCCAATCTGATTTCGTGTCGCTGCACTGCCCCGGCGGCACCGAAAACACTCACCTGATGAATGCCGAACGTCTTGGCCTGATGAAGTCAAACGCGATATTGATCAACACTGCACGCGGCGAGGTCGTCGATCCGAAGGCGCTGGCCGACGCGCTGGCCGCGGGAAGCATCGCCGCAGCGGCGCTGGATGTGTTCGAGGGCGAGCCGAATATCAGCCCGGCACTTCTGTCAGCGCCCAACATCGTGATGTTGCCTCATCTCGGCAGTGCCACGCGCGAAACACGCGACGCGATGGGCTTTCGTGTGATCGACAACCTGCGCGCTTTTCTTGATGGCCGAGATCCGCGCGACCGGGTTAACTAATGTCATCGCCCGGTGCAGGGATTGCCGAGCGCAAATCGGGCGTCGCAAGTCCCAGCTATGCAGGCGATCTGCGCGAGGAACTCTATCAGCTCTGGCGCAATATCCTAGACAAACGCGCGCCCCATGTCGCGAAATGGGCTGCCGGGCCGGCGGTATCCGAAATTCCGACAGGCAGTGACGCAACGCCTTATCTTCAGGCATTGACCATCTGGTTTCAGCTTTTGCGCGTCGTCGACGAAAACGCCCAGGTTCGCGATCGCCGGCAAACCGAGACCCAGGATGGTGCGGCTGCGATCGGTGGCAGCTTTGCCGACGCGATGACGCGCGCGGGCCTTGATCTGCAAAGCTTTACAGCAGTCGCGAATTCGCTGTCGGTCGGCCCGACGCTGACAGCCCATCCGACCGAGGCCAAGCGCGTCACCGTGCTGGAGATACACCGGCGTATCTACCGCAAGCTGGTGTCGCTTGAGACGCACCGTTGGACGCCGCGCAAACGCGCCTCGATCCTGTCAGATATCGAAGGCGAGATTGACCTGTTGTGGATGACCGGTGAACTCAGGCTCGAACGCCCCAGCCTGACGGACGAGATCGAATGGGGCCTGCAGTTTTTTCGCGACAGTATTTTCGACGCGGTGCCGCAGGTTTTTGAACAGTTTGAACAGGCCGTCGCGGATACCTATGGTGGCCTGTCTGACGTGAGCCCGTGCATCCGTTTTCACAGCTGGATTGGCGGGGATCGCGACGGCAATCCCAACGTCACCGCAGAGATGACCGAACTGGCGCTGGCGCGTGCGCGCGAAGCGGTCATCGCGGTTTATTCGGCTAACCTAGAAATTGCCGCCGCGCGTTTAAGCATCAACGACCGCATTCGCCCGCTTGCCGAGGCCGACCGTGCCAACCTGCAGAAGATAATCGACAGCGACGACGGTCCAAAGCGCAATCCCAATGAGATATTCCGTCAGGCGATCTCGGCTGTATTGGGAAAACTGGGACGCGACAAATACAGGCATATATCTGAATTCGTCGCTGATCTGGCGGCGATAGAAGCAGCCCTTGTGGCGCTGGGCGCGGAAGGATTGGCGCGACGCTATATCCGGCCAATAATCTGGCAGGCCTCGGTCTTCGGGTTCCGTACTTTCACGCTGGACATCCGCCAAAACTCCACAGTCACAACTGACACCATTGCGCAGATCTGGACCCTGCAAGGCAGCGAGCCGCCACAATATGGCAGCAAAGCGTGGTCTGACCGCGTGCGCCGCGAGCTTGGTGCGCCGGGCCTGGGTCATGTCGATGCCGCCAAACTCGCTGGTCCCGCTGCTGAATTGCTCAAGCTGCTGAGCCTGATGAAATCGGCACGCCACAGCCCCGACCCCGAAGCGATCGGCCCTTTCATCCTGTCGATGACCCGATCGGCGGATGATATTTTAGGCATTTACCTTCTGGCGCGCTACGCGGGGTTCGGCGCGGAGACGCTCGATATCGATGTGGTGCCGCTGTTTGAGACAATAGACGATCTGCGCGCCGCCCCGGCGATCCTCGCCGAAGCTCTGGATGTTCCACTGGCCAGACGCAGCCTGAAAGCGGGCGGGCGAAATATCGAGATCATGCTGGGTTATTCCGACAGCAACAAGGATGGCGGTTATTTCTGCTCGACATGGGAGTTGGACCGCGCGCAGCGGAAAATTACCCGCACGCTTACCGCCCGCGGGTACAGGCCGGCGTTCTTCCATGGACGCGGCGGCTCGGTCAGCCGCGGTGGCGCACCGACGGGCCGCGCGATTGCCGCGCAGCCCGAAGGCACGATCTCCGGGCGGCTCAGGATCACCGAGCAGGGCGAGGTGGTGTCGGCCAATTACGCCAACCGGGGTACGGCAGCCGCCCATCTGGAGCTGCTGGCCGCCAGCACCTTGCTGCAAGTGGCCCACAAAGGCCAAGCACCGGTTGATCCCGAATTTGAGGATGCGCTTGATGCCCTGTCGGGGTTGTCACAGACGGCCTATTCGACGCTGCTGAACGCGCCGGGCTTTATCGACTATTTCCAACAGGCTAGCCCAGTCGAGGAGTTGGCGATGCTCAGGATCGGTTCGCGCCCGGCGCGCCGGTTCGGGGCCGCGACACTTGCCGATCTGCGCGCGATCCCTTGGGTCTTTGCCTGGTCGCAGAACCGCCATCTGATCACCGGCTGGTATGGGTTTGGCACGGCGATAGCCAACCTGCGCAAGTTTCGCGGAGAGCGTGGCGACGCGGTCCTGCATGAGATGTTTGAGAATTCAAAACTGTTTCGCCTGATCGTTGACGAAGTCGAGAAATCGCTGTTCCAGACCGATATGTCCATTGCCGCCGATTATGCCTCGCTGGTGACGGATGCAGGCGCGCGCGCGCGTATTTCGGGCATGATCCAGGCCGAATATGCGCTTGCCTGTAAGGGCATCGGTTTTCTGACTGGAAGTTGCGAGATTGCCGCGCGGTTCCCCAATCTTTGCAAACGCTTTGCCCGCGTCAAAGGTGAACTAGACCGCATCAACCGGCTTCAGGTGGCGCTTTTGCGCGATGCCCGCTCTGGTGGTGGTGCCGCGCGTGTGTCGATCCCGCTGTTGCAATCGATGAACTCAATTTCTGCTGGTCTGGGCTGGACTGGCTGACACCAACACCCTTTGAAAGGAGAGCATGACATGACCGATCTGTCGCCCGACGCCGGATTTTTTGTCGAAGACCTTGAGAGCCGCGATCCAGAGATATTCGGCGCGATCACCGGCGAGCTTGGCCGCCAGCGCGATGAGATCGAGCTGATCGCATCGGAGAATATCGTCAGCCGCGCGGTGTTGGAAGCGCAGGGTTCGGTGATGACCAACAAATATGCCGAAGGCTATCCGGGGCGACGCTATTATGGGGGATGTCAATTCGTTGATATTGCTGAGAACTTAGCAATTGACCGGGCCAAGGAGCTGTTCGCCTGCGACTTTGCCAATGTGCAGCCAAACTCTGGTTCTCAGGCCAACCAGGGGGTGATGCAGGCGCTGCTGCAACCCGGCGATACCATTCTTGGCATGAGCCTCGATGCCGGCGGCCATCTGACCCACGGCGCAGCGCCCAACCAGTCGGGCAAGTGGTTCAACGCAATACAATATGGCGTGCGCCGACAGGACAATCTGATCGACTACGACCAGATCGAAGCGCTTGCCAAGGAGCACAAACCCAAACTGATCATCGCCGGCGGATCGGCCATTCCGCGGGTGATTGATTTTGCCGCCATGCGCGCGATCGCTGATCAGGTTGGCGCCTGGCTGCATGTCGATATGGCCCATTTCGCCGGGCTGGTGGCGGCGGGCGAGCATCCCAACCCGTTTCCCCATGCCCATGTCGCCACCACGACGACGCACAAAACCCTGCGCGGGCCGCGGGGCGGGATGATCCTGACCAATGATGAGGCGATCGCAAAGAAAGTGAACTCCGCGATCTTTCCCGGCATTCAGGGCGGGCCTTTGATGCATGTGATCGCCGCCAAGGCGGTGGCCTTTGGCGAGGCGCTCAGGCCAGAATTTAAGACCTACATTCAAAGTGTTATAGCCAATGCCCAGGCGCTTTCCGATCAGCTGATCAGCGGCGGGCTGGACACGGTGACCCATGGCACCGACACCCATGTTTTGCTGGTCGACCTGCGGCCCAAGGGCGTCACGGGCAATGCCACCGAAAAGGCGCTGGGGCGTGCCCATATCACCTGCAACAAAAACGGGGTGCCGTTTGACCCCGAAAAACCTACTGTTACCAGTGGCATACGGCTGGGCTCGCCGGCCGCCACGACGCGCGGCTTTGGCGAGGCGGAGTTCCGCCAGGTCGGCGACTGGATTGTCGAGGTCGTCGATGGCCTGGCGGCGAACGGCGCGGATGGCAATTCGACCGTTGAGGCGCGCGTCAAGGCCGAGGTTGGACACCTTTGCGCGCGGTTTCCGGTTTATCCAGACTGACGTTGGCAACGCGCGGTGGGGTCGTTTCGGGCCTGCGCGGTCCGGGGCGACGAATCAAAGGTAAACAAGGGGTTTTGGGCGAATTTGCCGGTATGAACGGCATATGTCACGCGTCTGACATGCGTAGGCGCAGTGCAGAGCAGGCCCATGATTAATGCTGCGGGCGATGTGATCGGTTGCCAAAAGGTAAAGACCCCCATGTCAGCGGACCGGGGGCCGGGGTCTGGCGGTGCAGCGGTTGCGCTATTTGGTCAGCGCGTCGCGCAGATATTTGATCGCGATGACCAGATATTTGATCGCGTTACGCAGATATTTGATCGCGATAACCAGATAGGCCAGGGCCATCATCGCGCTGATAAATTCGTGATTGACGTGTATGCTCGCCAAAAAATAGGCTGCGGCGAGCGTGAGGTAGGCGATTGCTTTTGGTGTAGGCATGTCCAGTCTCCTGTGACAATTGAACACCAACCGGCTGGGGCCCTCGGGTGAGGACATAGATAATCTACCAAAAGGTGCGGTAGCCCGTCCCTGCGTAGAAAGGGGTGATCAGGTGGGATCAGGGGAAATTGCCAAAAGGTTCGGGCAGGTCGTGTCCAAATACATGGCGGCAACGCGAATCAGTGATGACGTTGAAGACCTCAGGGCAGAGGGCCTAGCCGTGAAGCTGGGGATGAGTGACGCGTCCGCGAGTGAAGTCCGCAAGGTGATGGCTGGAACGGCGGGGAAACCGAACGTCGACACGCTGGGCAAGTATTTCAAGGCTCTGGAGGTTAAGGAAGAAGACCGGAATTACGTCCACGGTATTGGCGTTGTCAGTTTTACGGAACTTACGCAGGCAATTCAGGCGAGTGCTGATTATGGCCCGTCGGGCAATGCAGATTCCGAAGTCATTCGCGATCTGAAGAGACAGGCTCAGCTGGCCAAAGACGATGGAAAGTTTGAAGAGGCGGTCAAACTGAGTGCAAAAATCCTCAAGTTTCAGACCGAGGACCGGCTGTATTCAGAAAAAGATCTCACGCAGAAGGCAGACAACGAGGCCGGGACCCTAGCATTTCTTGGCAGTCTCGGGTTGCAAATGCTTGATTTCGAACAGGCATTTGAGAATTACTCCAAGATTCCGAAGATCAATGGTGTTTCGTCCGAAGTTGTCGAGAAGTTCATCAACCCGATCCGGATCAGTTACAACGCCAGAATTTACGCGCAAGCTGACATTGATGGTGCCCGCGCAGTCTTTGCCGAGATGGCGGCTAACGATGTGCCGCCGGATGTTTTCTCCTACACCACGCTGCTGAAGTTCCTTGATACCGAGGCCGAGGTGCGCGATGTCTTTGCCGAGATGAAGAAGAACAAGGTGCCGCCGAATGTAGTCTCTTACACTACGCTGCTGACCTTCCTTGATACCGAGGCCGAGGTGCGCGATGTCTTTGCCGAGATGAAGAAGAACAAGGTGCCGCCGAATGAGATAACGGTCATCACGGGCATCAAGAAATGCGAAAATTTCGGCGCCGCACTGGAATTTTCAGATTGGTGCCGGACGAAGAAATACTTTGTCGGACAGGGTGCATACAAGGCGGTCTATTCGTTTCCTGTCGCTGATCTGCCTGCCGCCGAGCTGCTGGCTGAGTATCACGCGCGGCAATACAGTCGTCCCGAAGCACTGGAATCGCCGATCAACCAGTATCGAAATTCAGGGCAAGCCGATCAGGCCCTGCGGCTGCTCTTTTCGGCACCTTACGTGGGTGCCGCTCAGAAATTCTATCGCGAAGATTACAAATCCTGCAAAGCTTATTTCGACGCCGAGCTGGCGGCGGGTAATGACGAGGCCAATCTGCATTATGCCTATGGCATTGCCGCAGCGGCAAAGGGTGATTGCAAACCGGCTAGGCGGCACCTGAACATTGCTCTGGAACGCTGCTTTGAAAGCGCGCACAAGCGGCGAAAGCATATTCAGGACCTGCTGAAACGCTGCGCATGACGCGCGCACGTTTTCGTCAACGGGCGCGGGCGGGGCGTGTCATTTCGCCCGATCTGCGGTATCCATCGGCCATGCGCCTGCTTGCGATCCTTTCGATGTTGCTCGCCCTTGGCGGCGGGCCCGCATTGGGTGACCAGACCGACTCGCGTCTGGACGGTCTGTTTGCGCGCCTGCAGGTTGCCGCGAGCGCGGGTGAGGCGGCGCCGATAGAAGCCCAGATTTGGGGCATCTGGTTTGAGACCGCGGATTCTGCGGCGGCATCGCTGTTGCTGGCGGGAAACCAGGCGATGCGCGTGGGCGATCATGACGCCGCACTGTTGGCGTTCGACCGGATCGTTGCCATCGCGCCGGATTTTGCCGAAGGCTGGAACAGGCGCGCCACGCTTCATTACCTGATGGGCAATCTTGAGCAATCGCTGGACGACATCACCGCGACGCTGGACCTCGAGCCGCGCCATTTCGGGGCCTTGTCCGGGCGCGGGCTGGTTTATGCCGGGCTTGACGATCTGGAAAACGCGCTGGCCGCCTTCGAGGCGGCGCTGGCGGTCAGCCCACAAATGACTGGGTCGCGCAACAACGCCGAGGCCATTCGGGCGATCCTGAAGGGGCAGGAGATTTGAGGGGCGGGCTGCCCGTTTCCGGTGCCTGATCCGGCAGCCTGGTCCATTGGAGCGGGCGAAGAGATTCGAACTCTCGACCCTTACCTTGGCAAGGTAATGCTCTACCCCTGAGCTACGCCCGCGTCCATTTGGGTGAGGGGTGAATTAGACATTCCGCTTGCCGCCCGCAAGGGAAAAATCCGCCGTATCCGGTGTTTATGCGCGCGCTTGGGCGGGCGCGTCGGCGTCAAACACGTCCTCAGAATGCACCGTAATTCCGTCTGCGTGCAGCAACAGGATACCGAAGGCGGGTGGCTCGTCGGTGGCCGCCTTTTGCGAGCTGTCGCCCAGTTCCAGCGGGATCTGGTGGCAAGTGCTTTTCAACACCGTAAACGCCAGCCCGCCCGCGGTGCCCGATATGGTGCGGTGGATATGGCCGCCGATAATCTGCACTACGGCCGGATATTCCGCCAACAGCGCCAGCAGCTCCGCGCCGTTGCGCAGGCCGATGCGGTCCATCCCGCCGAAAAAGGTGCGCACCGGGGGATGGTGGATGAAGATCACCACGCGCCGATCGCCCGCGCCCTGCCGGGCCGCCTTTAGCCAGGCCATGCGGTCGCCGCACAGGATGCCGCTGGCTGCCGGCGCGCTGTAGGTCTCATCATGGCTGTCCAGCGTAATCAGCCGCCAGCCGGGCAGATCAATGACCTCTTGCACGTGGCCATGGGCGGTTTTGGCGGCATCCGGAAAGGCAGCTTGAAACATCTCGCGGTTGTCGTGATTGCCGATCATGTAATGCACCGGCCAGGGCGCGCCGGCGAGACAGGATTTGAGCGCGGCATATTCCAGTGGCCCGCCCCAATGGGCCAGATCGCCGAGGATGATCAGCCGGTCGGCATCGTCATGGTCGCGTGCCGCACGAGCCAGCACGTTTTGCAGGCGCCGGGCCGGGTCGAGCCCGATGATGGTCTTGCCGGGGCGGGTCAGATGCGGGTCGGCGATGGTGAGGATTTTGATCATTTTGCGGGTCTCCGCCGCCGGGATCTGAGCAGGTTCAGCGCCTCAACCGCACCGGCAAAGACCATCGCCGCATAGATGAACCCACGTTCGAAATGCACGCCGAAGCCGTCAGCGACCAGGGCTGCGCCGATCATCACCAGAAACGCCAGCGCCAGCATTTTGGTTGACGGGTGGGTA
The DNA here is from genome assembly GCA_965216135.1 of Paracoccaceae bacterium. Classification (GTDB taxonomy): domain Bacteria; phylum Pseudomonadota; class Alphaproteobacteria; order Rhodobacterales; family Rhodobacteraceae; genus CBDCFL01. The sequence continues at coordinate 65,544 of CBDCFL010000018.1, read as the reverse complement.
TTGACGAAACCGGCAATGGGCTCGGCGGCTACCATCATTACCGCGATGGCGACGACAATTGCGGCGATCATGACTTCCAGATGATCAGCAATGCCGACGGCGGTGATCACCGAGTCGAACGAAAACACCAGATCGAGCACCATGATCTGGAAGATGACGGCAACGAAAGTGGAGCGCCCGGTTTGTGTGGCTTGGTCGCTACCCTCGACCTCATCGAATATCTCGCTGGAGGCTTTCCACAAGAGGAACAGCCCGCCAGCCAGAAGGATCAGGTCGCGCCAGGAAAAATCCTGCCCGAAAAGCGCGAAAACCGGCGCGGTGAGCGAGGCGATCCAGACGATCGAGGTCAGAAGCGCGATGCGCAGGCCAAGCGCGCCGAGCAGGCCGATATTGCGCCCCATCCGGCGCTGGCTTTCCGGCAGCCGGTTAGCGGCGATTGAGATAAATATGACGTTATACCACCGAGCGGAATGCCTGACTCACGTTGGGGATTCCCAAGCGGTCCGATCTCTGACTCAATGTGGTGAACCAATGAGGTTCGCCATGGCAGCGCCTATCGACTTACGGAACGATTTTGACAGCGTCTCACTGCGGCGCCTCGCGAAGAGGACCAGGGACGCGACCCAGAGCCGTCGTCTGCTGGCGTTGGCCGAGGTCTACGATGGTGGCAGCAGGACGGATGCGTCGCGGATCGGCGGCGTCGGTCTGCAGATCATTCGCGACTGGGTGCTGCGCTTCAACGCCCGCGGACCGGACGGGCTGGTCGATGGGAAGTCACCGGGCGCACCCTCGAAGCTCAACGCCGATCACCGCCGCGCACTGGCGGAGGTTGTTGAGGCCGGCCCGGTCCCGGCGGTGGACGGCGTCGTGCGCTGGCGGCGCAAGGACCTGGCGCGGTGGCTCTTGGAGACGTTCGCCATCTCGCTCGACGAGACCACGGTCGGGCGCGAGTTGAAGGCGCTCGGCTTCGCCAAGATCTCGGCGCGGCCGCGCCACTACGCGCAAAACGAGCTGGCCGTCGAGGCTTTTAAAAAAAACTTCCCCGCCGAACTGGCGAAAATCCGGGCGAGGCTCCCGAAAGGCGTCGAGATAGAGCTGTGGTGGCAAGATGAAGCCCGCATCGGCCAGAAGAATAAGCTCACACGCCGATGGGCCAGACGTGGCACGCGCCCGCGGGCGCCCCGCGACCAGCGCACCGAATGGGCCTATATCTTCGGCGCGATCTGTCCCGCGAAGGGGAAAGGCACCGGGCTGGTCATGCCCTGGTGCGACACCGACGCCATGGCGGCGCACCTCATCGAGATCAGTGCCGCCGTCGATCCCGGCGCCCATGCGGTGCTGATCGTCGATCAGGCCGGTTGGCACTTGACGCCCAAGCTGGCGATCCCCGACAACATCACCGTCCTGGCGCTGCCGCCACGATCGCCCGAGTTGAACCCGGTGGAGAATGTCTGGCAATTCATGCGCGACAACTGGTTGTCGAACCGGATCTTCAAATCCTACGAAGACATCGTCGCGCTGTGCTGCCAAGCCTGGAACAACCTCATCGACCAACCATGGAAGATCATGTCCCTCGGCATGCGCAAATGGGCGCATGGGTTCTGATCAATGACCGTTGGTATTATCAACGCCCAGGACAATCTCGAGGATCGTCAGGGTGACAAAAGACGCCCAGACGGCGGGATCGGCGAGAAGTTCGATCATCGTATCAGACCCAGAAGAGAGCGCACCAGATATTCAGCAGCGCCAGCGAGGCGATCGCAGCCACAGTCAGATACATACCCGCCTGACGCGCCCAGACGATCTGCGGTGTGCTGCCCAGGCCCCAGGCGTGCAGGACGCGGCCAATGACCAGAGGCGTGCCATGGATATGGATCAACCACGGCGGAAAGCCCTGCAGCTCAGCCATCACCAAAAGGATGATCGCAATTGGGGCATATTCGGCCCAATTGGCCTGAACCCGCATTCGTTTGCGCATATCCTTGTCGTTGCCATCGCCGACCGAAACTTTGTGCAACCGCCGCCCAGCCACGACTTGCAAGCTGAGCCAGAGGAAAAGCAGGGCCAGAAGGCCGGCGTAGAGGGGGAATTGGGAAGCATGGGGCACCTCGCAGTGGCGCGAATTGATCCGCGCGTGGACCACAGAAAATTCTTTTGAAGAAGAGGCTTATCCCTCTGACCCCGGTTTGACGACATGTTGGGTTTGCGGTTGCCATCGGCAGGATGTTCGCCTAATGTTCTGTCATGCCCAGCCGCTGGAAATACGACCGCCCGATGTCCCGCGCCGCCTTCGAGGCGCGCTTTCCCGATGAAGCCTCCTGCGCCCGGCATCTCGCAGCCAAGCGCTGGCCCGACGGCTTCGTCTGCCCCGCCTGCGGCCATGACAGGGGCTGGGGACTGAAGCGTCGCCGGGCGAGCTGGGAATGTGCGGCCTGCGGGAAGGAGACTTCGGTGACCGCAGGCACGATCATGCACCGCAGCCACTTGCCCCTGAAGACCTGGTTCATGGCCGTTCACATCGTGACCAGCCACTCGAACGGTATCTCCGCCCTGCAACTCCAGGCCCAGCTCGGGCTCGGCAGTTACAAGAGTGCCTGGCTCCTGCTACACAAGCTGCGCCGTGCCATGGTCGATCCGGATCGCAGCCTGCTTGAGGACCTGGTCGAGATCGATGAGGCCACCCTACCGTTCCGCACCGTAAAAGACCCGACCGCAGGCGGGCAAGGTCGCAGCCCGCAAGGCAAGATGCGCATTGCCGGCGCGGTCGAGCTATCGCCCGAGGGCGAGCCACGTCGCATCCGGCTGGCGCCGATCGGGGATTTCTCCGCGCGCAGCCTTCATGCCTTCGTTGCCGGGACCTCGGCGCCGGGCGCGCGGGTAATCACCGATGGCTGGAGCGGTTATTGCGGCCTGCCCGACCACGACCACCAGCCCAAGGTCGTCGGTGCAACGCTCGCCCATCTCGTGCTGACGTGGATCCATCGTGTGTTCTCGAACCTGAAGCGCTGGGCGCTCGGAACCTTCCATGGCCTGCGCCGCGCCCATCTGCGCCGCTATCTCGACGAGTTCGTGTTCCGCTGGAACCGCCGCCGCCACACCGCAACGGCCTTCGACACCCTGCTCGGCATCGGCACGCGCCTCCGACCCGCCGACTACCGCGACATCGTCGGACAACGCGGCTGATCCCGGCAGGCCGGGCGCCAGCCACCGCCCGCCCTCCGATCCACCTCAATCAGGGCCGAGTGCCGGCCCTCCAGCCTGCCTGACAGCACTCGAAACCAACTTCCCCAAGCCCAAAAGCTCCCGCACATCGCCCGGCACGGTCCAGGAACCGTGCCTGGAACGTAGAAGGCCGATCAACATCTGGTGTGACCGGAAGCAAAGGGAGAAGCCCTTTGAAGAATTTTGTCAATTTCCTTTGGAAGGAAATTGGTGCGGGCGTTGGTTTTGTTGCTCTGGTGCGCTCGTTCGGACCTAGCTGGGCTGCTGTGCTCGGGGTGTTTGGCCGCCAGCCGCATTCGCTGTCGCGAGAGAATTGCCGCCGAACATGCGGACGTTGACGGACAGAGGCACGAGAGGGCTGCGCACGATCGCGGGTGGGTGCCGCGGCGGGTGAGGTCAGCGCATTATGGTCCCGCCGCATCTTCCGCTCATTCGGGTGTGCTGGCTGTGAAGGAGCGCCCGCCCGTCGTGCTGAAAGCACGCCTACGGCGTGACGGCGGTCGGGCGCTGCCCGGCGGCACTTCGTGCCTTGTTGCCGGGCCATGGTTAACATGCATCCCGTTTTCATGATTGCGCCCGCCTATCGTGCTGAAAGCAATCCACAAGCCACGACGGCGGCCAGGCGCTGCCCAGCGGCCCTTCGAGCCCGGTTGCCGGGCTCGGCAATGTTTTGCAGATGTTGGCAGTGGGCACGCAGCGGATGTCTAGTCTCAGATGACCATTGCGCCAAAACGACCGCATCACCCCAACTCCACCAGCAAGTCCTTAGCATCGATCTGCCCGCCGGCGACAACATGCACTGCTCTAACAACCGCGTCGCGCTCGACATAAATGCCGGTTTCCATCTTCATCGCCTCGATCGTCAGCAACAGATCGCCCTGACGCACCTCGGCACCTGTCTGCACGGCAATCGTTGTCACAACGCCGGGCATCGGCGCGCCGATATGGTCGGGATTGCCTGGATCGGCCTTGGGCAGCGCGGCGATGGCGGCATGGCTACTGCGGTCCTTGACCCGGATCACGCGGGGCTGGCCGTTCAGCTCAAAGAACAGGCGCGCCTCGCCCTTGTCATCGGTCTCGCCAATGGCCTGACAGCGAATTTCAAGCGTCACGCCGGGGTCTATTTCAGCTGACAGTTCATCGCCGGGCTGCATACCGTAGAAAAATGCATGTGTCGGCAGGGTGCGCACCGGGCCGTAGCGGCGGTGGCGGCCCATGTAATCGAGAAACACCTTGGGATACATCAGATAGCCGTTCAGGTCTTCATCATCGACTTTGAAACCCTTTAGCTCTTTGACAAGAGTCCGGCGTTCAGCGGCAATATCGACTGGTTCGGCGTGCAAGCCGGGGCGGTCGGTAATCGGTTTTTCGCCTTTCAGCACTTTTTTCTGAATGGCGCGCGGAAAGCCGCCCGGCGGCTGGCCGAGCGAGCCGCGCATCAGATCGACAGCGCTCTCAGGAAAGGCCACCTCTTTGTGCGGATCCTCGACATCGGCGCGCGTGAGGCCCTGGCTGACCATCATCAGCGCCATATCGCCCACGACCTTAGAGCTTGGTGTCACTTTCACGATATCGCCAAATATCTGGTTCACGTCGGCGTAAGCCTGTGCGACCTCGTGCCAGCGTTCCTCGAGCCCCATCGAGCGGGCCTGCGCCTTGATGTTGGTGAACTGGCCGCCGGGCATCTCGTGCAGGTAAACCTCGGACGCAGGTGCCTGCAGGCCGGACTCAAAGGCCGAATATTGCGCCCGCACGCCTTCCCAGTAATTGGAAATTTCGCGGATCGCGCCGATGTCGAGCCCGGTGTCGCGGTCTGAGCCTTTCAGCGCTTCGACCACCGTGCCGAGCGGTCCCTGTGAGGTGTTGCCCGAAAAGGCGTCCATCGCGCAGTCAACCGCATCAACGCCCACCTCGCTGGCCGCCAGAATGGTGGCGGTGGCGATGCCCGCAGTGTCATGTGTGTGGAAATGGATCGGCAGGCCGATCTCTTCTTTCAGCGTCTTGATCAGTACACGGGCGGCGGCGGGTTTCAACAGGCCCGCCATGTCTTTCAGGCCCAGCACATGCGCGCCCGCGTCGCGCAACTCGCGGGCCATGTCGATGTAATATTTCAAATCATATTTGGACCTGTCGGGGTCCAGCAGGTCGCCGGTATAGCAGATCGCGGCCTCACACAGCTTGTTCTGGCTGCAGACTTCATCCATCGCCACGCGCATGTTTTCGACCCAGTTGAGGCTGTCGAACAGGCGGAACACGTCGATACCGGTCTCGGCGGCCTGGCGCACAAAAAAGCGCACGACATTGTCGGGGTAATTGGTGTAGCCGACGGCGTTGGACGAGCGAAACAGCATCTGGGTCATGATATTGGGCACTGCGGCGCGGATGTCGCGCAGGCGTTGCCAGGGGCATTCCTGCAGGAACCGGTAAGACACATCGAACGTCGCGCCGCCCCAGCATTCCAGCGAGAACAGGTCCGGCAATTTGGCGGCATAGGCTGGTGCGGCGCGGACCATGTCGATCGAGCGCATACGCGTGGCCAGCAGCGACTGATGCCCGTCGCGCATCGTGGTGTCGGTGATCAGCAGGCGTTTCTGGTCGCCCATCCAGGCCGCCAACGCCTCTGGCCCGTCTTTGTCCAGTATCTGCCGGGTGCCCGGTGCCACGTCACCACCTTTGAGGATCGGCGCTTTGAGGTGCCTGAGCTCGGCGGGGCGCGGGCGGCCGGCGGTTTCAGGATGGCCGTTGATGGTGATGTCGGCGATATAGGTCAGAATTTTCGTCGCCCGGTCGCGGCGGCGGCGGAAATGAAACAGCTCCGGCGTCTCGTCGATGAATTTGGTGTGGTATTCGTTGGTAAGGAACTTCGGATGCTTCAGCAGGTTTTCGACAAAGGCGATGTTGGTTGAAACACCCCGGATCCGAAATTCGCGCAATGCCCGGTCCATCCGTGCGATCGCGGCTTGCGGCGTCTGGGCCCAGGCAGTCACCTTTTCCAGGAGGCTGTCGTAATAGCGGGTGATCACCGCACCCGAGTAGGCGGTGCCGCCGTCAAGCCGGATGCCCATGCCGGTGGCACCGCGATAGGCGGTGATGCGGCCGTAATCGGGAATGAAATTGTTGGTCGGGTCTTCGGTGGTGATCCGGCACTGGATGGCATGGCCGTTAAGCTGAACGTCATCCTGGCGCGCGATTCCGGTCGCCTCGGCCAGTGATTTGCCCTCGGCGATCTTGATCTGCGCCTGGACGATGTCGATGCCGGTGACCTCTTCGGTGACGGTATGCTCGACTTGGATGCGGGGGTTCACTTCGATGAAGAAAAACGCGTCGGTGTCCATATCCATCAGAAACTCAACCGTGCCGGCGCATTCGTAATTCACCGCCTCGGCGATGCGTTTGCCCAGCGCGCAAACCTCTTCGCGCTGTGCGGGGGTCAGGTATGGGGCAGGGGCACGCTCAACCACTTTCTGGTTGCGCCGCTGAACCGAGCAATCGCGCTCCCACAGGTGATAGATGTTGCCGGCATGATCGCCGAGGATCTGCACTTCGACATGGCGCGCGCGCAGGATCATTTTTTCCAGATAGCCCTCGCTGTTGCCAAAGGCGGCTTGCGCCTCGCGGCGGCCTTCCTTGATCTTTTCTTCCAGCTCGTCGGCGCTGACAATCGGCCGCATCCCGCGCCCGCCGCCGCCCCAGCTGGCCTTGAGCATCAAGGGATAGCCGATCTTTGCGGCCTCAGCAGCGATGGCGCTGATGTCATCGCCGAGAACATCCGTGGCCGCGATCACCGGCACACCGGCCTTGATCGCGACCCTGCGCGCAGAAGCCTTGTCGCCGAGGGCGCGCATGGTTTCGGCCTTGGGGCCGATAAAGGCGATGCCGCTGGCGGTACAGGCCTCAACGAACTCAGGGTTTTCGGACAGCAAGCCATAGCCTGGATGGATGGCATCCGCGCCGCTCATCTTGGCGACGCGGATCATCTCGTCGATCGACAGATAGGCCGCAACCGGCCCGAGGCCTTCGCCGATCTTATAGGCCTCGTCGGCTTTGAACCGGTGCAGGCAGAGCTTGTCCTCAGCGGCGTAGACAGCCACGGTGCGCTTGCCCAACTCGTTGGCCGCGCGCATGACGCGAATGGCAATCTCACCGCGGTTGGCGATCAGGATTTTGCTGAATTCGGCCATTTGTCCCCCTCGCCGCGCGGTCGTTCCAGACCGCGTGAAACTGCAGTAATTGTGCAGCCAATGAAGCGCAAGGGAGCCGGGCCGCGGCTAGGCCCAGAGTGCTGCGAATGTGGCAAGGGCGGCGATCTCGGCCAGCTGCTGGCTTGCACCAAGGACATCGCCGGTTTGTCCGCCGATGCGCGCGCGCGCCAGTTGGCCGGTCGCAAGTGCCGCCAGGGCCGCCAGAATGGCCGCCGGGAAGGCGGCATGCCCGGCAAACAGCAACGCCGCGATCATGCCGGCGATTGCAGCGATCAGGATGGTTTCGCGGTCCGGGGCACCGAGGCTGGCGGACAACCCGTCCGCGCGGGCGGGCGCCATCCAGCCCATCATTGCGACCATCGGAATGCGCGACAAAACCGCCACGGCCAATAACGGCGCCCAAATATGTCCTGCCTCAAACAGATATGAGAGCGCCAGCCAGCGCAGGAGCACGTCAAGGATCAGCGCCAGAGTGCCGTATGTGCCGATCCGGCTGTCGCGCATAATCTCCAGGCGCGCCGCGTGGTCTTGGCCGCCCCAGAATCCGTCGGCGCAATCGGCCAGCCCATCCTCATGTATCGCGCCGGTGGCCATAATCTGCGCGGCCAGCGCCAGCGCGGCGGCCAGGCCAACGGGCAGGCCGAGGCCAAGGGCGATCCATGCTGCAAATGCGCCTGCCAGACCGACAGCGAGGCCCGCCAGGGGCCAGGCCCAGGCGGCGTGGATGCCGCGCTCACCGCTTGCATAGACCGGCAGGCGGGTCAGCAAAGACAGGGCTTCGATGACATCGGGCGGTGCGATCCGGGCTTTGTCGTATTGGTCCATGAAAATGATCTTATTGCGCCTTGCCAAACCCTGCACAGCGATAAACAAGGGCGCCAATGAACGCAATAAGAAGGCCGGGAAGATGGGCGGATTTACCTCAATCGAGGCGATCAGGCGGGCGCTTGGCGATCTGCCGGGGGTCAATGAAAGCGCGCGCGCGGGCGCTGCGACACGCAACGCTGAATTGACCAAGCCGCCGGGGTCGCTGGGCCGTCTTGAAGAGCTGGCGATCTGGTATGCGGGCTGGCGCGGCGATCCGCGACCGTCGATCGAAGCCCCCCAGGTGATAGTCTTCGCAGCCAATCACGGCGTGGCCGCGCTGGGCGTGTCGGCATTTCCGGCAGCGGTGACCGCGCAGATGGTCGCCAACTTTCAGGCCGGCGGCGCGGCGATCAACCAACTGGCGCGCGCCCATGGTGCCCGGATGGACGTCGTGGCCCTGGAACTGGAGCGGCCCACCGCCGATTTCACTTGCGGACCGGCGATGAGCGAAGGGGAGATCTGTCGCGCCTTTCAGGCCGGCTGGGATGCAGTGGACGCGGGCACCGATTTGCTGGTGACCGGCGAAATGGGCATTGCCAATACCACCTCTGCTGCCGCGGTCGCAGCCGCATTGTTCGGCGGAAGCGGGTCAGACTGGGTCGGGGCGGGCACCGGTATGGATGCAGGCGGGCAGGCGCTGAAGGCGCGTGTCGTCGACGCCGGGCTTGCCGCCAACCCATCACGCGATCCCTTTGACGTGCTTGCCGCACTTGGCGGGCGCGAATTGGCGGCGATGGCCGGCGCGATCCTGCGGGCGCGAATTTTGTCGGTTCCGGTGGTTCTTGACGGGTTTATCTGCACCGCCGCGGCTGGTGTGCTTGAATGTGCCGCCCCGGGCGCGCTGGATCACTGCGTCGCGGGACATGTTTCGGCTGAGCAGGGCCATGCCCGGATGCTGGAGCGACTGGGCAAAGAGCCGCTTTTGTCGCTGGGAATGCGGCTTGGCGAGGGGTCTGGCGCGGCGCTGGCAATCGGGGTGTTGCGCGGTGCTGTCGCCTGCCACTCAGGCATGGCGACCTTTACCGAGGCGGGGGTTGCGGACGGGTGATGGTGGCAATGGTCTCCGGGTTTTCGGTGATTGACGAAACCAGCTAACAGCCCGTTCCGGCGGCCAATTCCTGGAACAAAGGGCAGTGCCCGATCGCGGGCGGGCGCTCTGCCGGTTGAGGTCGCTCTGCCGGTTGGGCGGTCGGCGCTGCCCGGGCCGCTTCGCGGCTGTTCCGGGCATTCTACCCGAGGTCTGCGCTTTATGGTGCCGCCACATCTTCCGCGTGTTCGGAGCGCCAACGTCACAACAGCGCCCGCCCATCAGGGCGGTCGGCGCTGCCCGGGCCGCTTCGCGGCTGTTCCGGGCATTCTACCCGCAATCTTGAGCGCAAAAAGGCAGATGAACCAACGGAGGAAGCGCCCGCCGTGCTGAAAGCCCCCATTGGCCGTGACGCCAGTCGCGCTGACTCGCCCGAAAGCCGCCAAGAAATAGGACAACCTGGTGCCCCTTACTCCGCCGCGCGTTTGGAGGCCATGAGGCCCAGCAATGCGGCGCCCATTTTCTTGTTCAGGGCCTGGGCGCGGGCGATATAGGGTTTGTTCTTTTCGACCGGAATTTCGGGGTCCCACAGCGGTGCCAGCTCGGCCATCGAGGTTCGGTCCAACTGGTAAAAAAGTCGCTCGGCCTCGTGCGCCTCGAACTCGCTAAGGCCCAGATGTTCCAGCACATATCGGCCCGCGCGCAGCGAACTGTCGAACATCTCTCGCACGATGTCGTTGGCCCCGGCGCGGTAAAGTTGAAACACCTGCGTCTGGTCACTGGCGCGCGCGATGATATGCAGATCGGGCCTGCGTGTACGGGCATATTTTACCAGCTTGGATGCCGCGACGGGATCATCCACAGCAACAACCAGAACCGCCGCCTTATCGATGCCGGCCGATTTCAGCAGCTCGGGCCGGGTCGGATCGCCGAAATGCGCCTTGGCCCCAAAGGCCCGCAAAAGCTCGATGGTTTTCATATTGTGATCGAGAACGGTGGTCTGAAAACCGGAACTTTGCACCAGCCGGTTCACGACCTGACCAAAGCGGCCGACACCGGCGATGATAACGGGATGCTGTTCGTCGATTTCATCATGCAGCAAGTCCACTTCGCCGTCACTCATTTTGCGGCTAAGTATTTCATAAACAATGAAAAACAGCGGCGTCAGCAACATTGACATGGCAATGACCAAGAGCATGGTCTCGGCCATCGCAGTCGGCAGCACGTTTTGCTGGCCGGAAAATGACACCAGCACGAAGCCAAATTCACCGGCCTGCGCCAGACCCAGCGTGAACAGCCAGAGCGACCGGCCGCGCAATTTGAACAGCCAGCCCACAGCATACAGAACCGCGCCTTTCAGGCCCATCATCGCCAGCGTCAAGGCAACGATCAGACCGACATTTCCCAATAGCGCGCCAAAGTTCACGCCAGCGCCGACGGTGATGAAAAACAGGCCCAGCAGCAACCCTTTGAACGGCTCGATATCGCTTTCCAATTCGTGCCGGAACGGGCTGCCCGCCAGCACAACTCCAGCCAGAAAAGTGCCGAGCGCCGGGGACAGGCCAACAAGCGTCATCAAAACCGCGGTGCCCACGACAATCAGCAGCGCCAGTGCGGTGTACATCTCGCGTAGCCGCGCGGATGCAATGAAGCGAAACAGCGGTCCGACCAGAAATATCCCCGCCAGGATCGTCGCGGCAATCGCACCAAGCGTGACTAATGTAACACCCCAGCCCGGCAAGCCATCGACCAGCGAGCCGGCGGCGACGACTTGATCTTCGCCAGATACATCGCTGAAAACAGGGACAAATGCCAAAAGCGGCAGGATCGCCAGCATCGGGATAACCGCGATGTCCTGGGTCAGCAGGACGGAAAAGGCCGACCGGCCGCCGGCGGTCTGCACCAGACCCTTTTCGCTGAGGGTTTGCAGCACGATGGCGGTTGACGACAGCGCGAATATCATTCCAATGGCGATCGATATGTTCCACGTCAGGCCGAGCGCGCGCGCGGCGATAGCGACCAGCGCGATGGTTATTGTGAGCTGCAGCCCGCCAAGACCGAGTAATTTGTGCCGCATATCCCAGAGCGTCTGAGGGTCAAGCTCAAGCCCGATCAGAAACAGCATCATGACCACGCCAAATTCGGCGACATGCTGTAATTCTTGCGTTTCATGGCCGACCAGGCCCAGAACCGAGGGGCCGATCAGAATGCCGGCGACCAGATATCCCAGCACCGAACCCAGGCCGAGACGGCTGGCAATCGGCACCGCGATAACCGCGGTGCCCAGATAAATTGTTGCCTGAAGCAGAAAGTTTTCCATAATGTTCTCAAATAGTTGGCAAGGGAGCGTCGATCTTGAGCTGGTTCATGACTATTTGGCTTTGCACGCGCGCGACCGCCGGATTTGGCAGCAAGACCTGGTGGATCAGTGAATTGAGCGCGGTCAGATCCGCACAATAAACCTGTAGCAGATAATCGGCCTCGCCGGTCAATGTCCAGGCGTTCACAATCTCTGCATGAAGCGCAACAATGCGGGTGAATGCGCGCACCTGATCGGGCACATGGGTGGCCATCTGGACCTGCACAAAGGCCTGTACCGTCAGGCCCAGTTTTTCGGGGTCCAGCCGGGCGGTGTAGCTTTGGATCAGACCATCGTTTTCCAGCCGCTGGCGGCGGCGCCCGACCTGACTGGGCGACAGGTTCAGCTTGTCGCTGAGTTCCTGGCTGGTCAGGTGCGCATCAATTTGCAGGGCATCGAGCAGTTTGGAATCAATAGCGTCCATGATGCGTGATTTTCGCGTGTTTATCCAATTATGCGCGCTATATACGCGAACTGTCGCGCAAATTCTACCAAAAATGCGTAAAAATTGCCCTGACATGCGCGTAATACTCGTTTCAGACAGAGATCAGGAGACACCCATGGGCCCGTTCCCCCACGACGCACCGAAATCGACCATCACCCCCGAAAATCCCGCCGGTACGGATGGATTTGAATTTGTCGAATTTGCCCATGAGAACGCGCAAGAGCTGCGCGATCTATTCGCGCGGATGGGCTATCAGCACACTGCCACGCACAAGACCAAAGCCATCGAGCTTTGGCAGCAGGGCGACATCACCTATGTGCTGAACGCTGAACCCGGTTCGTTCGGGATGCGGTTTGTTGGCGAACACGGGCCCTGCGCGCCGTCTATGGGCTGGCGTGTTGTGGATGCGGCCCATGCGTTCACCCATGCGGTGGCCCAGGGTGCGACGCCCTATGAGAGCAACGACAAGATCATGAATGTGCCGGCGATTGTCGGCATCGGCGGCTCGCTGATCTATTTCATCGAGCACTATTACGAGACCTCGCCCTATAACCAAGAGTTCGACTGGGTGGCCGATGCGCATCCCGATGGCGTGGGATTTTATTATCTCGACCATCTGACGCACAATGTTTTCAAGGGCAATATGGACAAATGGTTCCAGTTTTACGGAAAGCTGTTCAATTTCCGTGAAATCCGGTTCTTCGATATTCAGGGCAAACATTCCGGCCTTTTGTCGCGCGCGCTGACCTCGCCCTGCGGGCGCATCCGCATCCCGATCAACGAGGATCGCGGCGAAAAGGGGCAGATCGTCGCCTATTTGAAAAAATACAACGGCGAAGGCATCCAGCATATCGCGGTCGGCGCGCAAGATATTTACGGCGCTACAGATGAGATACATGACCGTGGATTGCGGTTTATGCAGGGACCGCCCGAGACATATTACACCTTGAGCAAGACCAGAGTTGTCGGACACGAAGAGCCGCTTGATCTGATGAAAAAGCACGGCATCCTGATCGACGGCGAAGGCGTTGTCGATGGTGGCGAGACGCGGATATTGTTGCAGATCTTCTCAAAAACCGTGATCGGGCCGATCTTCTTTGAGTTTATCCAACGCAAGGGCGATGACGGCTTTGGCGAGGGCAATTTCAAGGCGTTGTTTGAATCGATCGAAGCCGAGCAGATTGCTGCGGGCGAGTTGGGCAAGGACGACGCGGCCTGAGGCGGCGTAGCCGGTCCGTTTATCGCTTCTGTGGGGCGTTCTCGCACCATGAGCGCGGGGTAGAACTGGGCGAGCAATCAGTGCTGTGGCCCGGAACAGCCGCGAAGGCGGCCCGGGCCGCGCCCGACCGCCCGGGTGGTCGGGCGCATCGTTGTCGTTATACCACCGAGCGGAATGCCTGACTCACGTTGGGGATTCCCAAGCGGTCCGATCTCTGACTCAATGTGGTGAACCAATGAGGTTCGCCATGGCAGCGCCTATCGACTTACGGAACGATTTTGACAGCGTCTCACTGCGGCGCCTCGCGAAGAGGACCAGGGACGCGACCCAGAGCCGTCGTCTGCTGGCGTTGGCCGAGGTCTACGATGGTGGCAGCAGGACGGATGCGTCGCGGATCGGCGGCGTCGGTCTGCAGATCATTCGCGACTGGGTGCTGCGCTTCAACGCCCGCGGACCGGACGGGCTGGTCGATGGGAAGTCACCGGGCGCACCCTCGAAGCTCAACGCCGATCACCGCCGCGCACTGGCGGAGGTTGTTGAGGCCGGCCCGGTCCCGGCGGTGGACGGCGTCGTGCGCTGGCGGCGCAAGGACCTGGCGCGGTGGCTCTTGGAGACGTTCGCCATCTCGCTCGACGAGACCACGGTCGGGCGCGAGTTGAAGGCGCTCGGCTTCGCCAAGATCTCGGCGCGGCCGCGCCACTACGCGCAAAACGAGCTGGCCGTCGAGGCTTTTAAAAAAAACTTCCCCGCCGAACTGGCGAAGATCCGGGCGAGGCTCCCGAAAGGCGTCGAGATAGAGCTGTGGTGGCAAGATGAAGCCCGCATCGGCCAGAAGAATAAGCTCACACGCCGATGGGCCAGACGTGGCACGCGCCCGCGGGCGCCCCGCGACCAGCGCACCGAATGGGCCTATATCTTCGGCGCGATCTGTCCCGCGAAGGGGAAAGGCACCGGGCTGGTCATGCCCTGGTGCGACACCGACGCCATGGCGGCGCACCTCATCGAGATCAGTGCCGCCGTCGATCCCGGCACCCATGCGGTGCTGATCGTCGATCAGGCCGGTTGGCACTTGACGCCCAAGCTGGCGATCCCCGACAACATCACCGTCCTGGCGCTGCCGCCACGATCGCCCGAGTTGAACCCGGTGGAGAATGTCTGGCAATTCATGCGCGACAACTGGTTGTCGAACCGGATCTTCAAATCCTACGAAGACATCGTCGCGCTGTGCTGCCAAGCCTGGAACAACCTCATCGACCAACCATGGAAGATCATGTCCCTCGGCATGCGCAAATGGGCGCATGGGTTCTGATCAATGACCGTTGGTATTAGCACACCCGAACGAATGTAAGACGTGGCGTCACCATAAAGCGCAGACCGTCACCGTCAGACGCGCCCGCCCGCGGTCTGGCGCGGCCCTTCGTTGGTTAAATGTCTGCCGACCTGATCCAAGGCGTGGGGCAGAGATCCCGGAATGCAGTTTCGCGACGCACTGTGAACCGACAAGAGTGCCTTCTGCCCTAATTCGCCGCCTGGGCGTCGCCGCAGGAGCCGACCAGCTCTTCGTAGCGTTCGGTGATCCAGTTGGGCAGGCTTTCGGGCACGCGCTCGTTGAGGTTGTTTTGCACATCGGCAAATATTCTTGCCGTCTGGCTGTCGTCAATCAGAGGCACCGGCTCGTTCAAAACGATGCGGTCGTAGACAACCAGCGCGATCGCCACCAGCACCAGCCCGCGCAGCACGCCGAACAGAAATCCAAAGCCCTGGTCGATGCCGCCAAGCGCGGAACGCTGCACAGCGGATGAAAACAGCGGCGTAAAGATCGAGACGATGACCAGTGCCACGGCAAAGACGATTGCAAAGGCGGCAATGATCGACAATTCGCAGCTTTCGCCGAGAAAATCGCTCAGCAGGGGGATCTCTTTGACCAGCGGTTCGGCGCGCGTGGCCAGGAAAAATGCCGCTATGGCCGCAACCACCCAACCCAGGATCGCCATGATCTCGCGCAAGAAACCGCGCGAATACGCCAGGACGCCCGAAATCAGAACCAGCAGCGCAACGCCGCCATCTACCAGGGTGAAGCCTTCCATGCTCTTATCCTCATGCCCGCGCTTGAGATGCGCCTATTATGTCGTCCACAAAACTCTTCAGATCCGGCATTTGCCTTATGCCTTTGCCCTTTGTCGAGCCGATCTTGCTTTGGCTCGGAGCGATAACACCGGTAAAGCCCAGTTTCCGGGCCTCTTTAAGGCGATTTTCTGTCTGACCAACGGCCCTAAGCGCCCCGGATAGGCTAATTTCGCCGAAAACCACAGTATCTGCGGGCAGCGCGACGTCTTCTCTGGCAGAAAGTAGCGCCGCGGCCACAGCCAGATCGGCGGCCGGTTCAGAAATTTTCAACCCACCCGCGACGTTGAGGTAGACATCGAGGCCCGTGAACGGGATGCCGCATCGCGCCTCGAGCACCGCCAGAATCATCGCCAGGCGTCCGCCATCCCAACCAACAACCGACCGGCGCGGCTGGGCCAGGGGCGTCGGCGCGACAAGGGCCTGAATTTCCACCAGCAACGGGCGGGTGCCTTCGATACCTGCGAAGATCACCGAGCCGGACTGGGATTGCTCTCGGTCCGACAGAAACAACGCCGAGGGGTTGGCGACCTCGGCCAGGCCTGTCCCGGTCATTTCAAATACGCCGATCTCGTCAGCCGGGCCAAAGCGGTTTTTCACCGCGCGCAGAATGCGAAACTGGTGGCCACGCTCGCCTTCGAAATAAAGCACGGTATCGACCATATGTTCGATCACACGCGGGCCGGCGATCTGGCCGTCTTTGGTGACATGGCCGACAAGAACGACCGCGGTGTTTTTGCGTTTTGCGAATGCGGTCAGTTCATGGGCTGCAGCGCGCACCTGCGACACCGAACCCGGTGCGCTGTCGACATTATCCACCCAGACGGTCTGAATTGAATCGATGATGGCGATGTCGGGGCGCTCGGCCTCAAGCGTGGTCAGGATGTCGCGCAGATTGGTTTCAGCAGCCAGCGCGACAGGGGCTTGCGTCAGCCCCAGGCGATGGGCGCGCAGGCGTATCTGTGCAAGCGCCTCTTCGCCAGTGACGTAGACCGCTTTCAGCCCGGAATTGGCGAGGCTGGCGGCGGCCTGCAACAACAGCGTCGATTTGCCGATGCCGGGATCGCCACCCACCAGGATGGCGCTGGCCTCGACCAGACCGCCGCCAAGGACGCGATCAAATTCGGCGATACCGGTTCGGGTACGCGGCGCGGGCGCTTCGCTCGCGCTCAGGTCGGCCAGTTGGATACGCGCGCCGCGTTTGGGACCAAGCGATTTCGCAGGCGGGCCCGTGGAGATACCGGCATCCTCGGCGATGGAATTCCACTGGCCGCAATTATCGCAGCGCCCGGACCATTTGGAAAACACCGAGCCGCAGGCGTTGCAGGTAAAGGTCGCGGTTTTTGCCATGGCAGGTTCATGCCTCAGATGGGCAGTGGCAGCAAGCGCGGCGCGGCAGGCATCTGGGATTTCGGGTCATTTGCTTTTTTATCGGCTCGCCCAACGAAGGGCAGCACCAGACCGCGGGCGGGCGCCTCCGCGGCTGTCGGTCTACGCTTTATGGTGACGCCGCAACCTACGTGTGTTCGGGTGCGCAGGTGGTGACACAGCGCCCGCCCATCAGGGCGGTCGGGCGCTGCCCGGGCCGCTGCGCGGCTGTTCCGGGCATGGGCGCGGGGTGGGGCTCGCGCGCCCTAACGTCGCGAAAGACCCGCCCCTGATAACCGTGCGCAACGAAGGACAGTGCCCGACCGCTAAGCGGCTGTGGCAACCCGCGGCGCGTTACGCCACAACCGGGTTAGGGCATCACGACCGGCGGCCGTTGGCTAATGTTTGCGCGCCGTCAGAAAAGAGATGGCCAGAGATGCCAAAACGCAGCCCGTGAAAAGATATAGACCCCAGGCGGTTTCGACCTTTCCGACCCCGATGCCTTTGATAACAACGATATAAAGCGCGATCAGAAAGATGTCGGCCATAGCCAGTTTGCCCAGTATGTGCAGCGCCGGAATGACTTTGCGCCGCATCAGACCGAAATGGATGAGCGCCAGTCCGATGGTTTTCATGTAAGGCGCGAAAATGGCGAAGAACGTGACCAAAAGCGCCAGCACGACATCTTCCTGCCAGAGCGCCTGCAGGCCGGACAGAACCGATATTTCGCTCAAGCCGAAAAGCGGCAGAAACCCGGCGCGCAGCAACGGCGCGAACCAGGCTATCGGAAACAGCACGATCAGCGAAAGATTGGCAATTCGCAGGTACTTCTGAGACGCATTTTGCAATTTTTCGCGATTGGTCAGGTCATGTGCGAGCGGCGCCGCGCGATGCAACGCCCAAGTGCCACGCGGCCCCAAAATGCAAACCACGATATTAACACCGCGATGGCCATGTTCTGATCAGGTTCGAGTATGCCCGCCGATAATTCCGGCCAGGCAGAGGCCATGTAGACGATGTTCAGCAGCATCGGCACGAATGCCGCGAGCGTCCAGAAATTGTGCGCGCCACCACCAGCACTGGCCAGTGACAGGTTATGATGACGGTATACAGCGCGCGCGAAAGCCAGAGGCGGAAGCAAAAGCATCGAGCCCACCAGAACGATCAAGACAAGGGACAATGCAGAAGTCATCGTGCACTCACCTACGTCCCCCCAACGTCTGATCTTAGGCAAATCCGGCTACGAAGTCAAAACCGGCCTGGTTAATGTTCTGGAATTGTGCTGATTTAGCCGGTAGCGCAGATGGCGTGCCCGGCACCTCAGCGCACCGCTTCAATCGGTCCCTCGGCACGCCCGTGAATGAACTGATCGAGATGGGCATCGCCGCTGTGATCAATGTCCGCGACCGGGCCGCGCCATTGAATGAGGCCGCCATGCAACATCGCGACCTGATCGGCGATTGAGCGCACCGAAGACATGTCATGGGTGATCGTCATCGCGGTTGCGCCCATTTCGGTCACGATCTCGCGGATAAGCTCGTTGATCACGCCGGCCATGATCGGGTCGAGCCCTGTGGTCGGTTCGTCAAAGAAGATAATCTCGGGTTCTGCCGCAATGGCGCGCGCCAGGCTGACGCGTTTTTGCATGCCGCCGGACAACTCAGCGGGAAATAGATCGGCAACGTCCGCCTTTAACCCCACCCGCCGCAGTTTTTCGACCGCGATGTCACGCGCCGCTGATTTGGACTGCTTCAGCGAGCCGCGCAACAGGCGGAATGCGACGTTTTGCCAGACCGGCAGGCTGTCAAACAGGGCACCACCCTGAAACAACATGCCAAATCGCGCCAGAAAGGCGTCGCGCTCGGCGGTAGCCACATCCTGACCTTCCAGTGTGATTGTGCCGCGGTCGGGCACCATCAGCCCAAGGATGCATTTCAGCAGCACCGATTTGCCGGTGCCCGATCCGCCGATCACCACCAGGCTTTCGCCTCGCCGGATGGTCAGATTGACCCCGGACAGCACGTTGTTGGAGCCAAATGACTTGTGGATGCCCGCCAGCTCGATCATGCGGCAAAAAACAAATTGGTCAGCAGAAAATTGGCCGCCAGGATCAGCACCGCGGCCGCCTCAACCGCGCCTTTGGTGGCGCGACCGACGCCCTGCGCACCGCGGCCAGAATTCATGCCCATGTAACAACCGAGCACGGCGGCGATACCGCCAAAGGCCGCACCTTTGACCAGCGAGCTGATGATGTCGGCGCGTTCCAGAAAATCGACGGTGTTATGGATATAGGTGGCGGCGTTGAAGCCAAGCTGCCCGGTGCCGACCAGAAACCCGCCCCAGATGCCGACAACGTCGCCGACCGCGACCAATGCCGGCACCGCGATCAGCGCGGCCAACAGGCGTGGAGCGACCAGGTATTTCATCGGATGGGTCGAAAGCGTGACCAGCGCGTCGATCTGCTCGGTCACTTTCATCGTGGCGATCTCGGCGGCAATCGAAGAGGTCACGCGCGCCGCGATCATCAGGCCCACCAGCACCGGTCCAAGCTCTCGCACGATGCCGATGGCGACGATCTGGGGCACCACCGCCTCGGCATTGAACCGCGCGCCGCCTGCGAAGATCTGCAGGGCCAGCGCCCCGCCGGTGAAAATCGCCGTCAATCCGATAACCGGCAGGCTGAGATAGCCGATATGCAAAAGCGCGTTAGAGAATTCGCGCCCGTAAAACGGCGGGCGGACAATATGGCTGAACGCCGATAGCGAGAACATCGTTACGCGGCCAATCGCGGCCAGCAGTGACAGAACCGAACGGCCAACCGAGGCAAGGGGAAACGTGAGCGCGCTCATGTATTTATCGGGCGGCGCTGGTAGCGCTGGCCGAGCGCGGTCAGAATTTCGTATCCAATGGTCCCGGCGGCGCGCGCGAGATCATCGATGGTTTGTTGCGGGCAGATCAGATTGAGATTGTCTGGTTCCTCGTCAAGATCAGTCACGTCAACGCTCAGCAAATCCATCGACACCCGGCCGACCAGCGGGCAGGCTGTGCGGCCTGCGTAAAGGGACACCTTGCCGGCGAGCGCGCGAAAGATACCGTCGGCATATCCCGCGGCTAGTGTTGCAATGCGCGAGGCCCGAGCGGCGGTCCAGCTGTTGCCATAGCCTACCGTCTCGCCCATGGCCACGTCGCGCGTCTGGATGACCGGCAGAGACAGGCTGACCACTGGGCTCGCATCGGCAAACGGCTGCCCGCCATAAAGCCCGACGCCGGGGCGGGTCAGGTCGAAATGATAATCCGGCCCCAGCAAAATGCCCCCCGTGGCCGATAGCGAACGGCGCACGTCCAGGCCATCGCTCATGGCCCGAAACGCTGCCAATTGGCGGGCATTCATCGGGTGATCCGGCTCATCCGCGCAAGCCAGATGCGACATGATCAGCTTGGGGCCGGTGGCCAGAATTTGCGCGCGAACCTCTGCCCATTCAGGCGCTTTCAGGCCCAAACGGTTCATGCCTGTGTCGAGATTAACGCCAAAGGCCTGGCCGGGCAGGGCGCCCAAATGGCGCGCCACCTGCTGGGGTGAATTCAGTGTCGGTGTCAGGTTTGCCAGCCGGATCAGATCGGTATCGCCGCTGCAATGGCCCGCGAATACGATGATTTCCGGCTCGCGCCCCACCGCCTTGCGCAAACTTGCGCCTTCGCGGGCGGTGGCGACAAAAAAGCTGCGAACGCCGGACCGGGCCAGCCGCCCGGCCACATCATCCGCGCCAAGCCCATAGCCATCGGCTTTGACCACTGCCCCAGTTGCAACTTGGCGCGCGCTGCGCTTGTCCAGTGCCCGCCAATTCGCCGTTATGGCATCAAGATCAATGGTCAACTGCCCGCTGCTCATGGCGCTTGTTTTGACGCCCGCCGCAGGGCCGCGCAAGTGCAAAGCGCGACCGGTTTCTCGCCGATGTGGCCGCTGCAATGCCATGTCGAATTTAGAAATCGTCGGTGCCCTGCTGCCAGGGTTTCACAAGGTTGCTGAACTTGGTGAACTGGCCTTCAAATGCCAGATCGACCGACCCGATCGGGCCGTGGCGTTGCTTGCCGATGATAATCTCGGCGCGGCCATGCAGGGCTTCCATCTCGTTCTGCCATTTGGCCATCGCTTCGAGATCGTGGTCGCCGGGTTTTTCTCGCTCTTTGTAATATTCCTCGCGAAAAACGAACATGACCACGTCTGAATCCTGTTCGATCGAGCCGCTTTCTCGCAGGTCCGACAATTGCGGGCGCTTGTCGTCGCGTTGCTCGACCTGACGCGACAATTGCGACAGCGCCACCACCGGAATGTCCAGTTCTTTGGCAATTGCTTTCAGGCCCTGGGTAATCTCAGACACCTCGTTGACGCGGTTGTCCTTGGCGCTGGCGGGACGCACGAGCTGAAGGTAATCGACAAACAGCGCGTCCAGACCATGGGTGCGTTTCAACCGCCGCGCCCGTGCGGCGAGCTGCGAGATCGGCAGAGCAGGCGTGTCGTCTATGTACAGGGGACAGGATTCAAGGGTTTTTGCGGCATCAACAAACTTTCTAAAGCTGCCTTCATCTATGTCGCCGCGACGTATTTTTTGGCTTGGTATCCCGGATACTTCGGCAAGGATGCGCGCGGCCAATTGCTCAGAGCTCATCTCAAGCGAGAAAAAGCCGACCACGCCGCCGTTTACGGCGCCTTCGCTGCCATCAGGCAGGGTGCCGCGCCGGTATGATTTGGCGATATTGAAGGCGATGTTGGTGGCCAGCGAGGTTTTACCCATCGATGGCCGACCGGCAATGATCAGCAGATCCGAGCGGTGAAGGCCGCCGAGTTTGCGGTCAACATCATGCAGGCCCGTTGACAGCCCGGCCAAACCACCATCACGTTGGTAGGCGGCGTTTGCGACATTAACTGCATCCGTTACGGCCTTGAGAAAACTTTGAAAACCTTTGTCCGATTGCCCCGCTTCGCCAAGCTGGTATAGCGCCTGTTCGGCCTCGACAATTTGGGCGTCCGGTTCAGAGGCGATATCCACTTTTGCGGCTTTGTCGGCAATGTCACGCCCCAGCGCCATCAACTCTCGCCGGATCGACAGGTCATGGATCATCTGTGCGTAATCGCGCGCCGCAAAGGACGAAATTGCCGCACCCGCCAGACGCGCCAGATAGCCCGGACCACCCAATTCGGCGAGCCCTGCGTCATCTTCCATAAACGCCTTTAGAGTGACCGGCGAAGCCAGCGCGTTTTTGGCAATTCGCGCTGCGGAAATCTCATAAATACGCGCATGAACAGGTTCGTAGAAATGCTGCGGAGTTATGATAGATGAAACCCGGTCGTAGATGTCGTTATTGGTCAGTATCGCGCCCAGCAGCTGCTGTTCGGCTTCGATATTATGGGGAAGACCGGCGCGCTCTTCCGCGTCCGGCTCGCCCTGCCGGAATGCCGCAATTTCGTTCATCTAATCTGTCCCCGCTCCTGGCAATCTGTCTAAACCCGCAAGTACAGAATGTTCAAATTGTATGTTTCTGTGGATGGGCTGTGGATAAGCATCTATCACAAGTCTTGGTGGATGTCGTCAGCGACGCACCAATATCTTGCGGCAAAATCAAGACCGGCTTGCGCGAAAACCCGCCCTATGCATGGGCGGCCTGCCAGTCGCGCGGGGCTCTCAGAAAGGCCTCAACCTGGCCGAGCGTGCTTGCGTCAAATGCGCCTTGATCCCTGGCCACAGCCAGCACATCCCACCAGGTGCAAAGCCAGTGAAGCGCAACCCCATGATCGCCCAATATCTTTGCGGTTTCTGGGAATATTCCGTAGTAAAAAATGACCGCAGTATGGGCGCAGGTCGCTCCGGTTTGGCGAATCGCCTCGACAAAGGACAACTTGGAGCCGCCGTCAGTGGTCAGGTCTTCGACCAGCAACACGCGCTGACCCTCGCCCATCACCCCTTCGATGCGGGCATTGCGGCCATATCCTTTGGGCTTTTTGCGCACATAGGTCATCGGCAGTTCAAGGCGTTCGGCAACCAGCGCGGCCAGGGGAATGCCGGCAGTCTCGCCACCGGCGATATTGTCAAAGACGTCCGGGCCCGCCTCTCTCATCACGGTTACGGCCAGAAAATCCATCATTTCAGATCGGATGCGGGGAAATGAGATTGGCTTGCGGCAATCAACGTAAGTTGGCGAGGGCAGACCGGAGGCGAGAATGAACGGCTTGGCCGAATTGAAATCAACCGCGCCGATCTCAAGCAACATCGATGCGGTGCGCCGCGCGATGTCTTCTTTGGACGGGTAGGAGCTTGGGTTCATCGCGGCGTCCTTGGTGGATTTTCGCCTGCCCAGACTTCGGCGAGAGTATTTGCAAAAAGAAGAAACATCATGGCGCGACCTGCCAATGAAGCGGAAATCCAGGCGCAAATACCGTCACCGGACCATCAGGTGTTTCGATTTTGCCAGGGTAAGTGACCGGCCCTGTTTTGGTCAGCGTGATCGTCGCCGTATTTGCGGGTAACCGGTAGAATTTCGGACCGTTCAGGCTGGTAAACGCCTCAAGCCGGTCGAGCGCGCCGGCAGCCTCAAACACTTCCGCCAGCAGACTCAGGCAATTTGTCGCGGTGAAGCAGCCTGCGCACCCGCAAGCATGTTCTTTCAGCGGGTCAATATGGGGGGCGCTGTCGCTGCCAAAAAAGTAATCCGGCGCGCCAGAGGTCGCAGCCTCCAGCAGCGCCAGGCGGTGCGTCTCGCGTTTTGCCACCGGCAAACAGTAATAATGCGGCCTAATCCCGCCCGCCAGAATATGATTGCGGTTGATGATCAAATGATGCGCGGTAATCGTGCCGGCTAGATCGCCGCCGCCGGTGGCGACGTAGGCCACACCTTCAGCGGTGGTGATATGTTCCATGACCACCCGCAAGCGCGGAGTGGCGCGGCGAAGCGGGTCAAGTACCTGGTCGATAAAAACCGCCTCGCGGTCGAAAATATCGACCTGCGGGTCAGCCACTTCGCCATGCACGCAAAGGATCAGCCCGATCTCGGCCATCCGCTCAAGCACCGGGCGCACCTTGTCGAAATCGCACACGCCGCTGGCGGAATTGGTGGTCGCGCCAGCGGGGTATAGTTTGACGCACCTGATCAAACCGGAGGCTGCGGCGCGCGAAACATCGTCAGGATCGGTGTCCTCGGTCAGATACAGCGTCATCAGCGGTTCGAATTCCGCGCCCTCGGGCAGGGCCGCAAGGATGCGGTCGCGGTATTGGGCCGCCTGCGCGGCGGTCGCAATCGGCGGAACCAGATTGGGCATGATGATGGCACGCGCGAAATGGCGCGCACTTTCGGGCAAAACCGCCCGCAGCATCGCGCCGTCGCGCAGGTGCAGATGCCAGTCGTCGGGCCTGGTGATTGTCAGCGTCCGGGTCATCGTGACCGGCGGTTACACAAATCCGCACCCCGGCACCAGAGCCTTCGAGCGAACTTACGCGATCGCCGCGAACCGGGCGCGGGGCAGCGCGCGGCCCTGGGCGGCAAGGCTCTGTTCGGCCAGCGCAAGTTGCCTGCGAAACCGCGGCGCGTTGATCCGGGTCAGCACCGAGCGGCACATCAGACCGGTCAGATACGGGCGATCACGCGCTTCAACGGCAGCCAAAAGCCGCCTGAGATAGGGCACATAATTGCGCCGTTGCCGAAGCGCCTTGGCGGCGGCATCGGCGTTCAGCCGGTCGTGCATGGCCAGCAGGATCAGCCCTTCAAGCACGTCCATCTGACGCAAATACAATTCGATTTGCGTGTCGAAGTGAGTGCAGCGAATGCGCGAGACATGGGCAGCCTCAAACAAAGCCGCGTGCATCGCGTCAAAGGCCTCATTGGGATCGTAAAACACGAAGGCGCGCTTGGCAGCATCGAGCATGGCCGGTGCGAACCCGTATCTGTCGGTGAAATCTAGGCGACGCGCCGATGCAAAACGGTTGTCCCATTCGGTGCGGCGCAGATCAAGCGTGGCCTGCGGGCTAATCGCGATCACGGTGGCACCCGGAGCTGCCACAGAATAGGCGGCAGCCGCGTAACCACAGCTTTCGGCACCGTAAAAGACCACGTTGTCGTAATTGTCGAAAAAGCCGGTGTCGATCAGCTGGTCGAAATACTGGTAGATGGCGCGATTCCTAAACCAGGTTTGGCCGTGGCCCAAAATACATAACTGCGACCAACCGTGCCCCTCGGCCAGGCGCCAGCCGTGGGGAACATCCTGATTGACCTGGCCGCGGATTGTGTCGACTTTTTCAAATGTTACCAACAGCTGTCGGCCGCCGTTAATCAGTATCGCCGTATGATCCGGGCCCAGCGGCTCAAAATCGCCGCGCTCAAGGGCGATGTCCTCGACCCGGTCCAGCCAGTCGGCCAGACCAAGGCCAAGCGCGGGATCGATCAACTTGGTGACATTCTGGCTTGTCATTGCTGCAAACGGCCCCGGATTGCCGCGACGTTGGTGTCGCCTTGGGCTATCTGGCAATTCTAATGCCGCCCGGTCCCGCCGTGCAATGAAGATAACCACGCCAAGCCGGGCATTTGCCACAGACGACGGCCGATTGTCGCGGGGCTGGAATTATACCAACGGCATCAATTTCTGACTCTGTGGGGATTCCCAAATCGGTTTTGATCTGATTCAAGGTTGGCAAAGGAGGATCGCCATGCCAGCCAGTGTTCCGCTTCGTCGCGACTTTGATGCCCGCCACCTTCGTAAACTCGCCAGCCGTTGCAAGGATGCCCGGCAGAGCCGCCGTCTGTTGTCTCTTGCGGCGGTCTACGATGGCATGCGCCGTGGAGAGGCCGCAAGGATCGGTGGGATGGATCGCCAAACCCTGCGGGACTGGGTTCACCGGTTCAACGAAGAGGGACCGGATGGCCTCACCAACCGCAAGGGCGCGGGCCGGACGCGCTACCTGAGCGATGTCCAGATGAAAGAACTTGGCGAGATTGTCGAGACCGGCCCCGATCCGGCGGTGGACGGGGTTGTCCGCTGGCGGCGGATCGACCTGAAGCGGGTGATCGAGGCGCGCTTTGGCGTCATCTATTCCGAGCGCGGGATATCCAGACTGCTTGGCGAACTGGGCTTTGCCCATATCAGCGCCCGCCCGCAGCATCCCAGGCAGGATAAGCGGATCATCGAGGCGTTTAAAAAAAACTTCGCCGACACGCTCCAGGTGCATATAGCTGACCTGCCAGCGGGAACGCCGGTGGAGATCTGGTTCCAGGACGAAGCACGCCTTGGCCAGAAGAATGGCCTGACGCGCCTGTGGGCGAGAAAGGGCACGCGCCCCCGCCAGCCGGCCGATCAGCGCTATCACAACGCCTATCTGTTCGGCGCCATCTGTCCGGCTCACGGCAAGGGGGCGGCGCTCATGCTGCCTTGGGCGGACGCGCAAGCCATGCAGATGCATCTCGACGAGATCAGCCGCCACGTCGCCCGAAAGGCCCATGCGGTTGTGCTGATGGATCGGGCCGGATGGCACACCACCGGCAAACTCAAAGTCCCGAAGAACCTCACCATCATCCTGCTGCCATCGCGCGCTCCGGAACTGAACCCGGTGGAAAATATCTGGCAGTACTTGCGCGCCAATTGGCTCTCCAACCGCGTGTTCGAAGACTACAATGCCATCGTCGATGCTGGATGCGAAGCTTGGAACAAGCTCATCGCACAGCCCGAAACCATCACATCAATCGGAATGCGAAAATGGGCCCATATCGGTCAATGTTAAATGCCGCTGGTATTAGTCCGTCGGTTTCGCCCGGGATTGTGCGCGCGCGAAGAGATCGCGCGCCTCGTCGATTGTGAGCGCGCGCGACGGCGGTGTCATCAGCAACCGCCGAAAAGCGCACGATTTTCTTCCTCGGCCATCAGAGAAATGAACCGCTCGTGGCGCCAGGCTACGGCGGTGTCGTGCAGTCCGCTCAGCTGCACATCCGCTTTCAGACGGGCCAGCTCGGCTTGCGATTGGTTTGCCAGCGCACCAATGCTGGTGTCCACATCATCGCACCAGTTTCGCTCAACCCAATAGGACATGCCCAGCCGGTCCAGCGCATGAACCGCCCGCCCGCGATCGCGCTTGATAATAAAACTTTGCATCGCACCAAGCGGGTAGTGGTTGAGCTGGGCAAGCTGGTAGCTGTCCTGACCAAACGGCGAAAAAGTCTGTTGGCGTTTGAACTTGTCGGCCATCTCGCGGCCGGAACCGTCAAACCAGCGGGCCTTGGGCAGTCGCGAGCTGTCCGGCTTTTGTGGCCGGTGGACGCCCAGTTTTGCGTACGTGCCATCGTTTTTGAATAGCGTTTTGAACATCGCCGCGCGCCAGGGCCAGAACATGACCTTGGGCGCGGCGCGCTTGAACTGGGCGGTTATCGGTTCGTCCACAAAACGGGTGATGCCTGGATTGCCGAACAGCCGCCATGTCAGGGGGATGGCCGTGGCCTCGGGCAGTGTTTGCAGCAGATCGGCCAACCTGTGATCGCCGACGTGGATATTGACGAATTCGTCGACATCGAAAGCCATGATCCAGCGCGCGCGTTTAACCAGCGGATGATCGCCCGCACGTTTGAGCGCGGCCCATTGCACACCGCCATTATGGGGGGCAGGATTGGGCAGATGGGCAATCTCGCCCATTGCCGCGAGCCGGTCGAGCATCGCGTCGGTTCCGTCATCGCAATCATTGGACAGGATCAGAAAATCGGTAAACCCGACCACGCGATGATGGGCCAGCCATTCCAGCAGAAACGCGCCTTCGTTCCTGACGCACAGAACGGCGAGCATCCGCATCAATTATCCACATCCAGCGCCAGCGCGAAAGCCACCCGCTCGATCGGGGCCAGCCGCGTTTCCAGTGCCTGGCGATAAAGCGCGCTGAACTCGGGGTCACCGTGCAATTCCGCCGCCTTGGCGTGATGCCAGGCAACTGAGCGGGCGTGCAGTTGCTTGAGTTCACGGTCCTCAAACAGGCGATCCATCTCGGCGTGCAGGCGTGTCCGGTTGCGCTGGATTGTCTGGTCTTTGAGGTCGGACCAATCCATGCGGATCCAGTAATTCAGCCCGATAGAGCGATCAACATGCAGGGCGCGGCCGCGCTGACGCTTGATCATGAAGCTTTCGGCCGAGCGCAGAGCATAGTGATTGAGCTGGATCAGGTCATAGCCGATCGATTTGACCTCTGATCGCCAGCCCCTTTCCTTGACGGCTTCGCCCATAGGCTGACCGGAGCCGTTAAACCAGTGCACCTTGTCGCGCGCATTTTCGCGCAACTTGTTGGGCCGGTGGCCCGAGATTTTTTCGTAGGCACCGATGTTCTTGAACATCGTCTTGAACCCCCAGACGGTGTGGGGTTTCGGGCAATATTTGGGCGCGCAGGTATCAAACTGCTCGATAACCGGTTTGTCCTGATAACCGGTGATGCCGTTATTGCCGAAAAGTCGCCAGGTCATGGCAATATTCGTCGCCTCGGGCAATGCGGCCAGAAATTCCGGGATCGTGCCGTTGCCCATGCGCACGTTGATAAACTCATCCGCGTCGATATGGGTGATCCAGTCGGCGTTTTTTACCACGTCTTCTTTCAGCGACTGGTTCAGCGCGAATTGCTGAGGAGAATTGCCGCGCCATTCGTTGTAATCGCGAAATTGCACGACCCCCAGCGCCTGCAAACGCTGCAATATCTCATCAGTGCCGTCTTCGCAGCCATTGGTGTAGATCACGAAATTGTCGATCCCTATCGCGCGGTGATAAGCAACCCATTCGACAATATACGGGCCTTCGTTTTTCATACAGGCGATCAGGACATTGCCCGTTGATCCTTCTGCAAGTTGGCGCGGCGGCATGGGATAATATTGGGCGGCAAGGTCTTCTTCGTTGATGTGGCCAATGCGGTTGTGGGGGGCGAACCGGGAGGATTTTAACTTTTCGAAATTCTCGATGGTGCCGGCAGGCATCAGTTCGCGCGCCGCAGGCGACAAGGTGGTCTGCGGGGGGGTGGGCGATTTTGCTTTGGAAGCTGGTCTTTTTGGATCGCCGCACCGATTGCCGCCCGTTCGGCCAGCGTCGCTTCGTCAATGCGCGGCTGTTGCCGGCCATGTATTGCGTGGCGCGAAAGCCCTGGCCCGGATCGGCCTCGACCCAACCCTTTTTAGCGCGATCAGGTTTGAGCGCTAAGCGCAATTGGGCATCCTGGCCGGCGAGCGATTTGTTTGCCGTGGCAAAGCGTTTTGACACCACGCCGAGGCTGGCGGGATCAATCGGCGCGCCGTCGATGTCGAGATGGGAAAACAGCCGCCGCCGCAACTGCCGCGGAATTATCCTGCGCGATCGCATCGCCTGGTCGAAAAGCCCGTTCAGTTGCCGCGCCCGCGATACCAGCGCCGCCGAGGGCTGTGCTTCGTCCTCAGACGCGGACACCCGACCTAAGGAGAAATCGATGTCGAACGCCTCGCGAACTTCATCGGTGATCCGCTCAGAGCCAAAGCGTGCCGGATCGTAGGCGCGCAGGACTACATTTTCGGGACCGAAAACCGCGCCCCAGTGCTCAATAAGGGCCTGATAATCCGGCCAAAATGGCGGTGATTGAATTTCCGGCATGATATTGAGCGCCGGATCGGCCTTGTCTGCGCTGCCCCAGGCGTCTGCAAACCAATCTGGCGATGCGGCCAGTTTCAACTCGGCCTCAAGGCCGGATGTTCGGCCTTCGAGAATCTGGTCGGCGTAAAATCGTGCCAGTACCCGCGCGGGCTCATCAAGATGCGCGACAATGCGGATGTCGCTTGAATAGTGACCCAGAAAGTCGCGCAGGCGGGTCAGTTCGGAACTGGTCGACAGTGAGGCCGACAGCTGCGAGGCGGACAGGATCATTGCTTCAGGGTTTGCCGAGGCTATTTCCGCGGCGAGATTTTTGTGCAGATCATCGCGCAGCCGCGTCTGAGCATCCGCTGTCTTGTGGCCGCGTTGCCAGCGAAGCGGGTCTATGTGATCCGGATCAGCTACCGCCATGAACAGCCGGGTGTCGTTGAGACGCCCCGCCGCGCGCGGCACCAGAATACCGCGCTTGGCCAGCGCGGCGCGTTTTTCGTCCAGCACGAATTGCAGCCGCTCTGCGCCGCAATGCGGCAGACCGATATGCAACCAGATGCGCATCAGATCGCCGGTGCGCCGGAGACCGGTGCAAATCCGCGATCAAGCTGCTTGTTCAGCGCCAGCTCTGCCGGGGGCAGGCGCGGTGCATCGACAAGTTGTTTGCGCAGGCGCGCGAATTCCGGGTTGGCTATCAATTGGGCCAGTTTGTCGCCGTGGCGCTGCACGCAAACCTCATGCAGCTTGCCTATCTGCGGCAATGCCCTGAGGCGCTTCATTTCAGCGCGCAATCGGGGCAGATATTTCTGAATGGACCGGTCACCATACCCGTCATCGTTTCGTTCGCACCAATAGGTGTCGTCAAATGCCCGAAAATCGCGGTTTACGTCGCCCCGATCGGCCTTGACCAGATAGCTGTCAACCGAACGCAGGGGATAATGATTGAGCGTGGCGTGCCGGCGTGCGCCCTGGGCACGAAAGCCAAACCGTCTTTTTTCGCCGAGGTTCAGCAGAAATCCATGCGGAACCCTACGCCCCGATCCGTCGCTCCAGCGCAGAAGTCTTGGCCGCAGGGCGGCATGTTCGCTTAGGAAAGGCCGATGCGCGCCCCAGTAATTGCTGGGCAGATCGGGCCTGAACAAGGTTTTGACCTCAATTTCCAACCTGTCGCACCAGATGTCGGGATTGTGCGATCGGTCGAACTGCGCGATCACCGGTTCGTCTGCAAATCCCTCGATCCCGCAATTGGAAAAATGCTGATGTGAAACCGAGATCGCCTGCGGATCGTCGCAAGCCGCGATCAGATCGGAAATCTGGCCGTCACCCGCGTGAATATTAAGGAACTCATCGACATCGGCGATCCAGACCCAATCAGCGTCCTTGGCGATATTCTGGCGGCGCGCATCGCGCAGAGCTTCGACCTGATATTTACGCCCTTTCGCCGGATTAGGCAGATGCACCACCAGACCGGCGGTGGCCAGAGCGTCCAGCAATTCAGCCGTGCCATCATCGCAATCATTGGAATAGATGAGAAAATCGGTCACACCGATGACGCGGTTAAAGGCGACCCATTCCAAAAGGAACGGCCCTTCGTTCTTGACGCATGTGATGGCAGTGATCTTCATGGGCAGCCATTGGGCAATTCCATCGCCCCGCAGCGCCGGTCTGATTGCACGCCGATCGCCACATATGGCGGTGAAATGAAAAACAACTGCATATCCTCAACTGGCCCGGTCTTGCCGCCGGGACCTTCACATAGGGTTAATGCAATCATCGCTTAAGGGCAATTGAGCGCGCCTGATCCCTCAGAGCAGTGTCAAAAAACGCCTGCAGTCCGGTTTGGGCGCGTCCCAGGATCAGTGCGTGCACGTCATGGGTGCCTTCATAGGTGTTTACGGTCTCCAGGTTCAGCATGTGCCGGATCACCTGAAAATCGAGCGCGATGCCGTTGCCACCGTGCATATCGCGGGCAAGCCGCGCAATCTCCAGCGCTTTGCCGCAATTGTTGCGTTTGATCAGGCTGATCATTTCCGCGGCGGCCTGTCCCTGGTCCATCAAGCGGCCGACGCGCAGAGCCGCCTGCAGGCCAAGCGCGATTTCGGTCTGCATATCGGCGAGTTTTTTCTGAAAGAGCTGGGTCTGCGCAAGCGGCCTGCCGAATTGTTTGCGATCCAGCCCATATTGACGTGCGGCGTGCCAGCAAGCCTCGGCCACGCCCATCGCGCCCCAGGCAATGCCGTAACGCGCCCGGTTGAGACAGCCAAAGGGGCCTTTCAGGCC
Source organism: Paracoccaceae bacterium (assembly GCA_965216135.1). Lineage (GTDB taxonomy): Bacteria > Pseudomonadota > Alphaproteobacteria > Rhodobacterales > Rhodobacteraceae > CBDCFL01. Next base: position 33,824 of record CBDCFL010000018.1, on the reverse strand, counting down.
TTCGACATTCGCCAACAGCGCGTCTTCGCCGACCTCAACGCCCTCCATCACGATCTCACCGGTGACCGAAGTTCGCAGGCTCATCTTGCCTTCTATCTTTGGCGCCGACAGACCGTCTGCGCCCTTTTCAAGCACAAACCCGCGTATCTTGCCGTCATGCGCGTCCGATTTCGCCCAGACGATGAATACATCGGCAATCGGCGCGTTGGAAATCCACATCTTTGACCCGGTAATCCGGTAACCGTTGGCGGTTTTTTCCGCCCGCGTGCGCATCGAGCCCGGATCAGAGCCGGCATCCGGCTCGGTCAATCCAAAACAACCGATAAGCTGTCCGGACGCAAGTCCGGGCAGGTATTTCTGCCGCTGTTCGTCAGACCCATAAGCGTGGATCGGATAACACACGAGCGAACTTTGCACGGACATCATCGAACGATAGCCGCTGTCGATCCGGTCAATTTCGCGCGCGATTAGGCCGTAAGCCACATAGCTCGCACCCAGCCCGCCGAACTCTTCCGGCAGCGTCACACCCAACAGACCCGCGCCACCCATCTCGGCAAATAGCTCGGGTGCGACGACCTCATCGGCAAAGGCCTGGGTCACACGCGGCTGCAGATGGGTCTGGGCAAACTCACGCGCCGCGTCGCGCAGCATGCGTTCATCTTCATCCAGCTGGTCTTCAAACAGGAACGGGTCGTCCCAGTGAAAGCGGGACAATTCGGCGGTATCCTTGGGCGACATCTGCAGGCGGCCTCTGGCTGTGAGCGGATCAAGAGCATCGCATACGTGAAATGCCGCATTTGCACAACGCACCCGATCCTGGCGTGCAACATTGTCGTGGTGCTCGACGGCGGCGGATATTATGAAACGGGCATGAAACCCGACTACGACGACATTCCTGAAACCGCGCTCAGATGGCACCGCGAGGGACGTGGCGCGATCCTGGCCACGGTTGTCGAAACCTGGGGGTCTGCGCCGCGCCCGGTTGGCGCGCAGATGGCGATATCCGGCGCATCGGACTTTGTCGGCTCCGTGTCCGGGGGCTGCGTAGAAGGCGCGATTGTGGCCGAAGCCCTGGACGCGCTGGCCGCAGGTTCGGCGCAGCTTGCGACCTACGGGATCAGCGACGAGGATGCATTTTCGGTCGGGCTGCCCTGCGGCGGCACGATCAAGGTGCTGATAGAACCCGTGGGCCGGGGTCTGGGTGCCGATATATTATCGCAGCTATGCGACCTGCGCGCCGAGCGCTTGGCCGTGGCCTATGTCGTCGATTTGGAACAGAGCGTGCGGCGTTTGGCGCGACCGGGCGATGAGACACCGCCAGGCGCAATCGACGCGCGCTTTGCATCCGATCGTTCCGGATATGAGGGCGGTGCATTCGTGACCGTTCACAACCCGCCCTTGCGCCTTGCGGTTGTTGGGGCGGTCCATATTGCGCAGCCGCTGGTGGTTATGGCGCGCCTTGCCGCCTTTGACGTGACGCTGATCGATCCGCGCGACGGCTTTGCCACGGCTGAACGCTTTCCCGGCGAGCCGATTGTCACCGACTGGCCGGATCACGCGTTGCAGGCCATGGGTCTGGACGCCAGGACAGCGGTGGTGACGCTGGCCCATGATCCGAAACTGGACGATCCGGCGATACTTGCGGCATTGGGCTCAGATGTCTTTTACATCGGCTGTCTGGGTTCAAAACGCACCCATGAAAAGCGCGTGGCCCGGCTGGTCGCGGCAGGATGCAGCGCCGAGCAGATTTCGCGCATATATGCGCCCGTGGGTCTGATGATCGGTGCCAAAAGCCCGGCTGAAATCGCGATCTCGATAATGGCGGAAATGACCCAAAGAGTGCGACGGAAATGAGAGTTTTGGCAAAACTCTCAGGGAAATCTTTTCTAAAGATTTCGTTTTAGCAGACAATTTCGATCTGGTCGTTGTTGCAAAATACGATGAACTGGCCGGCATTCTCGACCGCATGATAGCCGCGGCGGCGCAACTCCCGCTCGAATTGTGCCCTTCCCATGATCCTTTCAACGTCGCGAACGGAGCGCCGCACCGCACCGCCCTGACGCGCAGCCTTAGGCGCTGAACAATCGCAGCAGCCAAAACTCTTTCAGGCTTTCTGTTGCGTGCAGTGACATATCCGAAATTTTGCACGGGCTTGGGTAAACAAATCCTTAACCTGACGCCTGCATTCGGCGCAATACAAACACCCGGATGGCCGAGGCCAGCCCGCGATCGGTGCCCCGGCTTGCGTCGATTTCGGCAGCCAGATCACTGACTGCACGGTGATCGGCTTTGGCAATATCGCGAAACGCCTGCCAGAATTCCGGCTCAAGCGAGACGCTGGTGCGATGCCCGCGTAACGTCAGAGAATGCTTTGCCGGGCGCCTGCTCACTTGGGTCCGATCATGTTTTCCGGTCGTACCACGCGCTCAAAGGTCTCTGCATCGACGAAACCAAGCCGGATCGCTTCTTCCTTCAGGGTCGTGCCGTTCTTGTGCGCGGTCTTGGCGACGGTTGTTGCATTGTCGTAGCCGATGGTTGGGGCAAGTGCGGTTACCAGCATCAGGCTTTTGCGCATCAGCTGGTCGATCCGGTCGGTGTTGGCGCGAATGCCCGCGACGCAATTGTCGGTAAAAGCCGCACAGGCATCGCCGATCAATTGCATGGATTGCAGCAGGTTATACGCGATCATCGGTTTGTAGACATTCAGTTCAAAATGCCCCTGAGAGCCGGCAAAACCGATCGCCGCGTCATTGCCGAATACATGGGCGCAGACCTGTGTAATCGCTTCGCATTGGGTTGGGTTCACTTTGCCCGGCATGATGGAAGAGCCAGGCTCATTTTCCGGCAGCATCAGCTCGCCCAGGCCGCAGCGCGGGCCAGAGCCCAGAAGGCGGATGTCGTTGGCGATCTTGAACAGGCTGGCGGCGACGGTTTTGACCGCGCCCGACATCTCGACCATCGCGTCATGTGCGGCCAGCGCCTCAAACTTGTTGGGCGCGGTGACAAAGGGCAGGCCGGTGATTTCAGCCATGTTCGCGGCGACGTCCACTGCCCAGCCAGGCCGCGTATTCAGCCCGGTGCCGACCGCGGTGCCACCCTGGGCCAGCTCGTATATCCGGGGCAGGGCGGCTTTGACCCGCGCAATCCCCATGGCAACCTGATGCGCATAGCCGGAAAATTCCTGCGCCAATGTCAGCGGCGTTGCATCCATGGTGTGGGTGCGGCCGATCTTGACGATGCCGTCGAATTCCTGGACCTTGGTTTCCAGTGCGGCGTGTAATTTGGCCAGCCCCGGTAACAGCACGTCATGCGCCGTCATCGCAGTGGCGATATGCATCGCGGTTGGAAAGGTATCGTTGGACGACTGGCCCATATTGCAATGGTCGTTTGGATGCACCGGGTCTTTGGAGCCGATCTCGCCGCCCATGATCTCGATCGCGCGATTGGCGATCACCTCATTAGCGTTCATGTTTGATTGCGTGCCCGATCCGGTCTGCCAGACCACCAGCGGGAAATTGTCGTCCAACGCGCCGTTTGCCACTTCTGAGGCTGCCTGAATGATCGCATCCGCCTTGTCGGCATCCAGCGCGCCGGCGGTCCTATTGGCCATCGCGCAAGCCTGTTTGATGACACCCAGCGCGCGCACGATCGCGACCGGCTGCTTTTCCCAGCCGATGGGAAAATTCATGATCGACCGCTGCGTCTGCGCGCCCCAGTATTTGTCGGCTGGCACGTCCAGCGGACCAAAGCTATCGGTTTCGGTGCGGATTTTGGTCATGGGCGTCTCCGGCGCTCGGGGTTTGCGCTTTCATAACTGACGTGACGAAATGTTCAATCTGGCGCTTTGTGCCGCCGGTTCTGGATCAGGGTTTGCGGAAACTGTCTAGTGAAACGACCTCACCATCGGGTGGACCATCGTCGTCGGTCTCGCCCTGCACTTCACGCACGACCGCGTCATCGGGCTCGTCGGTCTCCTGGGTTTCGAACTTCAGGCCAAACTCGACCGATGGGTCAACAAAGGTGCGCACCGCCTCAAAAGGGATATAAAGCGGCTCTGGCTTGTCGCCGAAATTGAGCGTTATCGCAAACCCTTCATCCGTTACGTTCAGGCCCTCATACCAGTTTTGAATAACGATCGTCATTTCTTCGGGGTATCGGTCTGACAACCAATCCGCCAGCTCGACGCCGGAGTGCATGGTGTCAATTTTGATAAAGAAATGATGGTCACCAGGCAGGCCGCTTTTTGAGATCTGTCGCAGAACCTTCTTGATCAGGCCGCGCATGGCCTCGTGCATCAGGTTTCCGTAATCAATCGGGCCAGACATCCGGGCACTCCGGTCAAGGTCGCCTTACCATACGGGATTCGGAGGTGAAGAAAAGGGGCCGATGGGGCGCATGAAAGTGCAGGCTTCTGTTGCCAGGTGCCTGCGAACCCCGCCTTATGCTGCAAAGCACAAGGACTTAATTTTCGGTCTTTCGCACTGCATTAAGCAGCGAGAGCAACCGGAGCATGATTGTCATTTGCAATTATGCTTGTCGGACCGATAACGGTGGCACCCCGCCGAGACAAAGCTAACCCCTTTAGACGTCCGTCGATCCTATTTCGGCCCCGCGACCTGCAAATGATCAGGTTTTGGTGGAGCCGCCGGGTACCGCCCCCGGGTCCGATCCGCTTATGACGAGCGCGTTTATGTCCATAGTCCCCGAAGGGACATGGGTAATATAGGTGGTGATTATTCTGATGAAAAGGGCTTGATGGGCGCGAAATCATCAAATGATTTCAGGCCGGTTTCTTTTGAAGAAACCGGTACCGTCTCAAATCAGATCGGGCGACCTACTTTCTGACCCTGTCGCCGCGACGCAAATCTTGCCAATGCGTTGCGAAATCGGTCAAAATCGGGTCCGAGATGTCGGCAAGTATCCAATCGGTCCGTTCGTAGACCATCAGCAATTTCCTGGTATCATCGGTGCCGCCAAATGCAGTGAACCCGATGCTTTCCGGGCCCTGCAGGTCTGAAATTACGGCATTCGCCACGGCGATGATCTCGCTGTCGGTCATCTCAGCGAGATGCGACCCGGGATCGCCCTGGTGACGCTGATACCACCGAGCGGAATGCCTGACTCACGTTGGGGATTCCCAAGCGGTCCGATCTCTGACTCAATGTGGTGAACCAATGAGGTTCGCCATGGCAGCGCCTATCGACTTACGGAACGATTTTGACAGCGTCTCACTGCGGCACCTCGCGAAGAGGACCAGGGACGCGACCCAGAGCCGTCGTCTGCTGGCGTTGGCCGAGGTCTACGATGGTGGCAGCAGGACGGATGCGTCGCGGATCGGCGGCGTCGGTCTGCAGATCATTCGCGACTGGGTGCTGCGCTTCAACGCCCGCGGACCGGACGGGCTGGTCGATGGGAAGTCACCGGGCGCACCCTCGAAGCTCAACGCCGATCACCGCCGCGCACTGGCGGAGGTTGTTGAGGCCGGCCCGGTCCTGGCGGTCGACGGCGTCGTGCGCTGGCGGCGCAAGGACCTGGCGCGGTGGCTCTTGGAGACGTTCGCCATCTCGCTCGACGAGACCACGGTCGGGCGCGAGTTGAAGGCGCTCGGCTTCGCCAAGATCTCGGCGCGGCCGCGCCACTACGCGCAAAACGAGCTGGCCGTCGAGGCTTTTAAAAAAAACTTCCCCGCCGAACTGGCGAAGATCCGGGCGAGGCTCCCGAAAGGCGTCGAGATAGAGAGAGGCCAGAAGAATAAGCTCACACGCCGATGGGCCAGACGTGGCACGCGCCCGCGGGTGCCCCGCGACCAGCGCACCGAATGGGCCTATATCTTCGGCGCGATCTGTCCCGCGAAGGGGAAAGGCGCCGGGCTGGTCATGCCCTGGTGCGACACCGACGCCATGGCGGCGCACCTCATCGAGATCAGTGCCGCCGTCGATCCCGGCGCCCATGCGGTGCTGATCGTCGATCAGTTGGCGATCCCCGACAACATCACCGTTGTCTGGCAATTCATGCGCGACACGGAAGACATTGGATCATGTATCGGCGAGGGACCTTCGCGCGCCGGCGGCGAGGTCAACGGATGCGAAGGCAGCGCGGAGGATGTTGGCGATTGCGTTGGTTATGGAAGGGTCGGACCGCGCGGCGGCGGCGCGGAGCTGCGGGATGGACCGGCAAACCTTGCGCGACTGGGTGTATCGTTACAATGCCGGGGGGGCTTGCGGGCCTGTCGAACCGCACGGCACCAGGGCGCACGCCTTACCTGAGCGCCGCGCAGAAGGCGGAACTTTCCGAGATCGTTCGCGCGGGTCCTGACCCTGAGGTGGACCGCGTGGTGCGTTGGCGGCGTATCGACCTGAAGCACCTGATCAAAGAGCGCTTCGGTGTTGTCATGCATGAGCGCACGGTAGGCAAACAGCTTGCCGAACTTGGGTTCAGGCGGCTTTCGGTGCGCCCCGCACATCCTCAATCGGATCCGGCCGCACAGGCGGCGTTCAAAAAAAAACTTCGCGCAGCTGGTAGCGGCGGCACTGCCGCCTGAAGCCCGCGGCAAACCACTGGAAATCTGGTTCCAGGATGAAGCGAGGATCGGACAGCAGGGAACGCTCACCTGTGTTTGGGCCAGGCGCGGAACCCGCCCGCGCGCGCCACGTGATACTCGCTACAAATGGGCTTACATATTTGGAGCCGTCTGTCCGGAACGCGCCGCTGCCGCCGCCCTCGTCATGCCCTTTGCCGATACGCAGGCGATGAATGAACACCTCGCCGAAATCGCCAAAACCGTCGTTCCAGGGGCACATGCCGTAATCGTGCTTGATGGCGCAGGCTGGCACGGTTCAAAGGCACTATGCACCCCCGACAACATCACACTTCTCCCCCTGCCGCCATACGCGCCGGAACTCAACCCGATCGAAAACGTCTGGGCCTACCTGCGCGCCAACAAACTCGCCATCTCCATCTTCGACAGTTACGACCACATCGTCGAGAAGTGCTGCGACGCGTGGAACTTCTTCGCCGAAGACAAAGAGACCGTTCAAAACATAACCTCACGCGAATACGCAAAAAGCGTCATTCTATAAGGCCGTTGGTATTATACCAACGGCCCCCAGATTTGACTCAAGGGGATTCCCACGAGCGGCGTGATCTGATTCAGTGGCATCAAGGCAAGGGAGGCTTTGATGGCAGTAAGGATTACGCGCAAAGACAAGTCCGCAGGCGAGCTTCGCCAGGAAGCGGCGCGGTGCCGGGATGGGAAAGCGGCGCGACGGATGTTGGCGATTGCCCTGGTTCTGGATGGGGTTGACCGCAAGACGGCGGCAGAAAACTGCGGCATGGATCGGCAGACGCTGCGGGATTGGGCCCACCGTTACAATGCGGAGGGCGTGTCGGGCCTGTTCAACCGTCGCCCGCCGGATCCACCCTGTCTGCTGAGCGCGGCACAGAAGGAGGAGTTGGCGGAAATGGTTCGGGCGGGTCCCGACCCCGAAACCGATGGGGTTGTGCGCTGGCGGCGCATTGATCTGAAACGCAAGATCGAAGAGCGCTTCGGCGTCACCATGCATGAGCGAACTGTTGGCAAACAATTGGCAAGCCTGGGCTTTCGGCGTCTGTCGGTGCGCCCGCAGCATCCGAAATCCGACCCGGATGCACAGGAGGCTTTTAAAAAAACTTCGCCGCAGAGGTAGAAGCAGCCTTGCCGGAAACAGCCCGCAGCAAGCCCCTGGAGATATGGTTTCAGGATGAAGCGCGGGTTGGCCAGCAGGGCACGCTCACCCGTATCTGGGCCGAGCGTGGAACACGCCCCCGTGCCCCGCGCGACACCCGCTATATCTGGAGCTACATTTTCGGCACCGTCTGCCCGGAACGGGCTGAAGCGGCCGCTCTGATCATGCCACATGCCGACACACAGGCCATGAGCGCGCATCTCGCCGAGATCGCTAAAACCGTCGCATCGGGCGCACATGCCCTGCTCATTCTGGATGGCGCTGGCTGGCACGGTTCGGCAGAGCTGGAGGTACCCGACAACATCACCCTGCTCAAACTCCCGCCCTATTCCCCTGAACTCAACCCGATGGAAAATGTGTGGGCTTATCTGCGTGCCAACAAGCTCGCCATATCCGTCTTCGACAATTATGAGCAGATCGTCGACAGGTGTTGCGAAGCATGGAACTTCTTTGCAAACGACAAAACCGCAATCACGTCAATCACTACCAGACAATGGGCCAAAACGGTCAACGGCTAGGGCCGTTGGTATTACTCAATCGTTACGCACCCCTGCTTCAGATTTTCAGGACGATCTTGCCCACGCTGGCGCGATTTTTGAGGTCGAGCAGGGCGCGCGGCAGATCGTTCAAGGTGTAACTGTCGTCAACCACCGGATCGATGTGCCCGGCTTCGATTAGCCCAACCAGCCGCGCCGTCATCTGCGCGATCATCTCGCCGTCCTGATCGTGGGTCCAAAAAACGCCCTGCGCCCGCGCGCTTTTCAACATAAGGTGGTTCGATGGCAGCTTGGCAATCTCGCCCGACGCAAAGCCGACGATCAGCAGCGTGCCGTAGCGCGCGATGCAGCGCAGGCTTTGCAGGGCCACATCGCCGCCGACCGGGTCAACGATGATCGTGGCACCCTTGCCGTCGGTTAGATCTTTGACCTGATCCTTCCAGTTCGCATCGCGGTAACTGACGGCGAAATCGGCCCCGTGCCGACGGGCCAGATCAAGTTTTTCGGCGCTTCCGGCGGTGGCAATAACACTGGCCCCCGCGGCACGGGCGATTTCAACCGCTGCAAGGCCGACACCGCCGGCCGCCGCGTGGACCAGAACCGTGTCGTGCGGGCCGACCGAAACACAATGATGCAACGCCACCATCGACGTGATGTAGGCGACCGGCAGGGCAACCCCTTGCGAAAACCCCAGATGATCCGGGATCGCCATTGCCATATCCTCGCGCACTGCGGCGTATTGTGCAAAACCACCCCAATCCAGCTTGCTAGCCACGCGGTCGCCGATGTTCCAGCGCGCGTTCTCGGCGACCTCTGTCACGATACCCGCCACTTCCTGACCCGGCACAAAGGGCCGGGCCGGTCGCACCTGATACTTGTCCTCGGTCATCAGGATGTCAGAAAAATTCAAAGCCGACGCCTTGACCTGAACAACCATTGATCCGGATTTGGCCCTCGGCATCGGCCCCTTGATCAGACTCAATCCCTCAACACCAAGAACGTCGCCCGAAACCCAGCATTTCATGTCGTTCGGTAGCATGATCATGGCGTCGCTCCAGGCAACAGGGTAGACGCCATCTAAAATGCGATCCAAGCGGAAGGGCAACTAAATTTCGTTTTTTTTGATTCCACAACGTCGATCTGGCGCTGCCTCCACACCTAAACGGTGGGCGCGCTACTCAGCCACGGTCAAGATTTCATCCAGCGACTTTTTTATCTTGGCCAGTTTCGGGACTTTCGCGTCTTTCGCCGGATGCCCGACCGCCACGATCATAATGGCCTTTTCCGAAGCTGGCCTGCCAAGCATTTCGCTTAAGAACCGCATCGGGTTCGGGGGTATGGGTTAAGGTGGTCAGCCCGGCGTGGTGCAACGCGGCAAGCAGAAAGCCCGACGCAATTCCGACGCTTTCCGGCACGTAGTAATTCTTGATCCGCTGGCCATCATCAAACTGGCCCCAGCGCTGCGCGAAGACCACGATCAGCCAGGGCGCGATGTCGAGGTGGGGCTTGTCTTTGTTGGTGCCAATAGGTTCCAGCGCCCGCAACCATTCCTCGCCAGCGCCGCCATCATAGAAATTCCGCTCCTCGGCCTCGGCGGCCAGACGAATGCGGTGTTTGAAATCCGGATCTGAGATCGCGACGAAATGCCAGGGCTGATGATTTGCCCCCGAAGGCGCTGTTCCGGCGGCGCGGATGCATTCCTCGATCACTGCTCGCGGTACTGGTCGGTCTGAATAGTCGCGCACCGAATGGCGGCGTTTTATCTCGTCGTAAAATGCTTTGGCTGCGGCCAGCATTTCAGCGTCGCTCATATCCATGCGGTCAGGCAGATCGACGGCGGTGTAATCAGCGTCATCCCTGGTGACCATTCGCGCTCTCCTCAGACTCTACACTTCGCGCCGCCTGCGAATGGAACCGAATCCGCCGACCAAACAAACGGCGCCCGAACCAAATCGAAGCACCCTCAAAGGGTCTATGGCGTCCAGATAGCAAACGATCAGCAGCTTGGCGACTGGTTGTTTGCGCGGGGCTGGTGGCGGTGCTGTCAGACTCATTCGAACTCGTCTCAGTTTAGTCATCCGGGAACGCTATTTCGGCTACCTGCCCGGCTCAAGCCGGATTGCTCTGACAGAGACCGCGGTAGAACCGGGCTGAAACCGGATCAGACGAACCGGTTCACCAGGTTTTCCAGCACTTCCTGACGTCCGGATCGTGGCACTGGATTGATCGCCTCTGCCAACACGCGCGCCGCAATTCTGTCCAGCGTTCCGTCTTCCAGCATCGCCTGCGCCGCCGGCGTGTTCCAGCCCGCATAGCGTTTCGATAACGCGTCTTCCAGACCGCCATCTTCCAGCATGGCGGCGGCGGCTTTCAGGCCGCGCGCGCAGATGTCCATAGCGCCGACATGTGCGGCGATCAGGTCACGCGGATCAAGCGACTGGCGGCGCAGCCCGGCGTCAAAATTCGTGCCACCGGTCGCAAAACCGCCGGCTTTCAGGATGTGGTAATAGGCCAGTGCGACCTCGGCTGCATTGTAGGGAAACTGGTCTGTGTCCCAGCCGGATTGGGTGTCATTGCGGTTCATGTCGATCGAGCCAAACACGCCAAACGCTATCGCTGTTGCAATCTCGTGCTCGAACGAGTGACCGGCGAGAAACGCGTGGCCCTGTTCAAGGTTCAGCTAATACCAACGGCCCTAGTCGTTGACCGTTTTGGCCCATTGTCTGGTAGTGATTGACGTGATTGCGGTTTTGTCGTTTGCAAAGAAGTTCCATGCTTCGCAACACCTGTCGACGATCTGCTCATAATTGTCGAAGACGGATATGGCGAGCTTGTTGGCACGCAGATAAGCCCACACATTTTCCATCGGGTTGAGTTCAGGGGAATAGGGCGGGAGTTTGAGCAGGGTGATGTTGTCGGGTACCTCCTAGCTCTGCCGAACCGTGCCAGCCAGCGCCATCCAGAATGAGAAGGGCATGTGCGCCCGATGCGACGGTTTTAGCGATCTCGGCGAGATGCGCGCTCATGGCCTGTGTGTCGGCATGTGGCATGATCAGAGCGGCCGCTTCAGCCCGTTCCGGGCAGACGGTGCCGAAAATGTAGCTCCAGATATAGCGGGTGTCGCGCGGGGCACGGGGGCGTGTTCCACGCTCGGCCCAGATACGGGTGAGCGTGCCCTGCTGGCCAACCCGCGCTTCATCCTGAAACCATATCTCCAGGGGCTTGCTGCGGGCTGTTTCCGGCAAGGCTGCTTCTACCTCTGCGGCGAAGTTTTTTTAAAAGCCTCCTGTGCATCCGGGTCGGATTTCGGATGCTGCGGGCGCGCCGACAGACGCCGAAAGCCCAGGCTTGCCAATTGTTTGCCAACAGTTCGCTCATGCATGGTGACGCCGAAGCGCTCTTCGATCTTGCGTTTCAGATCAATGCGCCGCCAGCGCACAACCCCATCGGTTTCGGGGTCGGGACCCGCCCGAACCATTTCCGCCAACTCCTCCTTCTGTGCCGCGCTCAGCAGACAGGGTGGATCCGGCGGGCGACGGTTGAACAGGCCCGACACGCCCTCCGCATTGTAACGGTGGGCCCAATCCCGCAGCGTCTGCCGATCCATGCCGCAGTTTTCTGCCGCCGTCTTGCGGTCAACCCCATCCAGAACCAGGGCAATCGCCAACATCCGTCGCGCCGCTTTCCCATCCCGGCACCGCGCCGCTTCCTGGCGAAGCTCGCCTGCGGACTTGTCTTTGCGCGTAATCCTTACTGCCATCAAAGCCTCCCTTGCCTTGATGCCACTGAATCAGATCACGCCGCTCGTGGGAATCCCCTTGAGTCAAATCTGGGGGCCGTTGGTATAACCTCGTTTTCCAGCCCGTATTTCTGCAGAAACCCATAGTAGGTCGCGGCGTCGAAATCGTATTGGTGTTTGGTCGGTTCCTGGGGCTTTGGCTCGACCAGGATCGCGCCTGCAAAACCGATCTTGTGCTTGTATTCGACCACCATGTTCAGGAACCGCCCCATTTGGTCCAGCTCGCGTTTCATGTCGGTGTTAAGCAGCGTTTCGTAGCCCTCGCGCCCGCCCCACAGCACATAATTCTGCCCGCCCAGCTTGTGGGTTGCGTCCATGCAGGTTTTCACCGTCGCGGCAGAATAGGCAAACACGTCGGGGTCGGGGTTGGTGGAGGCACCGGCCATGAACCGGCGGTTTGAAAACAGATTGGCGGTGCCCCACAGCAGCCGGGTTCCGCTGGCCTGCATTTTCTCGCCAAAGTAGTCCGCCATTGCTTGCAGATTTCGGGTGTTTTCGGCAAAATCAGCGCCTTCGGGGCGCATGTCGGCATCGTGAAAACAGAAGAACGGCGCGCCCACGATGTCGAACATTTCGAAGGCGACGTCTGCCTTTAACAGCCCGTTGATTAAGTGGCTTTTTCCGGCTCTCACTCCCAGATGAGGAATGCGGCGGCGAAAACCGTCTGGCCGCTTTGCGAGACCCCCAGTGCGACCAGCATGGCCCCGGTGGGCGTGAGCAGCACGAAAATACCGCCATATCCGCCCGCCACGGCCTCGCGCGGGGTGCCGGCGCCGATGAGTTGGCGCATCAGCAACGAGAGGTTGTGGCCGGCGACGTGAAGCAGGTATCGCTTGTGCACGTTCTCGCGGCCCCGAAGCCAGGTCCGGCGCATGCCGCCGCGATCGAGGTTGTGGGCGAAGGAGCGCTCGACGATCTCGGCGCGCAGCTTGAAGGCTTCTTTGGCCACCCCCGATAACAGCCGGGTCCGGTTGTTGGTGACCGCCCGCCGCGCCGCCTCGTCGCCGCGCCAGCGCGCGAAGCCCTTCGCCTTGGGCTCGGCGATCCGCGTCTTCCACGGGCCGTTGTCCAAGGCCTTCAAGACCGCCCGTGAGTGATAGCCTTTGTCGGTCACACATTCGGCCGGGTCCTCAGCCGTCGGCGCCGCGTCAACGCTGGCAAGGTTCTCCTGGGCCGCCGCCAGCGTCTTGGGAAGCGTCGTCGTGTCGCCCTCGTCGGCGGGGTGCAGCTCGGCCGCCACCACCGCGCCGGTGTCCAGATCCACCGCGTGCTCAGGCTTGTAGGCCAGATGGGTCGTGCCGTCCTTCATGTCGGCATCGTGAAAACAGAAGAACGGCGCGCCCACGATGTCGAACATTTCGAAGGCGACGTCTGCCTTTAACCTCGCCAGTTCCATCGTGTCGCCAAACCAGGGGCGCTGAAATGTGGCACCACCAAACGGGTCGCCACCCGGCCACGCGAACGAGTGCCAATAGGCCACGGCAAACCGCAACTGGTCTTGCATGCGTTTGCCCATGACAAGCGCGTCAGGGTCGTAGTGACGGAAGGCGAGCGGGTTGGTGCTGTCCGCGCCTTCGTATTTGATGCAGGGTATGTCGCCGAAAAGGCGGTCATGTCAGGCTCCTTTCAAGGCTGGATAAGCGGCTCGGTAGGATTGATAGGCGTCAGTAAATGCTGATTGAAGCTGGCGATCCGGCTCGATCACTTGTGCGATTGCCGGGCGCTCGCACACCGGCCCGGATCAGCCCCGGTCGCGGCCATCAGCCCAAGGCGCGCGGCCCCGAAGGCGGCACCGGAATGGCCATCTTTCGGCACGTCGACCGGCAGACCCAGCGCGGTGGCGATGACTTTTAGCCAATAGAGCGACTGCGAGCCGCCGCCGACCGCGATAATGCGGGAAACATCGGTTCCGACCGATCGTATGGCTTCAAGGCTATCGCGAAAGGCAAAGCCGACGCCCTCCAAGACGGCGCGGGTCAGGGCGGCGCGGTCGTCACTGTGGGACAGGCCCAGAAAAGCGCCCCGGATCGCGGCGTCATTATGCGGGGTTCGCTCGCCGCCGAGATAAGGCACAAACCGCGCTGTTCCGGGCGGGCGCAGTGTGTCGCCAAGTTCGTCAGTCAATTTTTGCGCGCCTTTGCCCGCGATAGTGCCATACCATTCCAGCGCATCCGTCGCCGCCAGGATCACCCCCATCTGGTGCCATTTGCCGGGCAGCGCGTGGCAGAACGTGTGCACTGCGCTTTCGGGCTTGGGCCGATAAGTGTCGTTGGCGGCAAACAGCACGCCCGATGTACCGAGCGAGACAAACGCGTGGCCCGCCTGAACCACCCCCATTCCGATGGCCGAGGCCGCGTTGTCACCGGCACCGCCGGCGACGATGACCCCTCGGGCAGGTTCCAGCGGCTTGCCAGCGCATCGCGCAGGCGGCTGCCCCCGGCACTGCCCTCGACCAGGTCCGGCATCTGGGCGCGGCTCAGGCCGGTGGCGGCAAGCAGGTCATCTGACCAGTTGCGTTCACCAACATCCAGCCAACTGGTTCCCAAGCATCTGACATGTCCGAGATCGTGTCGCCGGTCAGCCAGTGCCGCAGCGTATCTTTGGGCAACAGGACTTTGTGGATTTTGGCGAAAGCACGCGGCTCGTTGCGCTGCAACCACAGAAGCTTCGGCGCGGTGAAGCCGGGAAATACGATATTGCCGGACAGCGCCCGGAACTTCGGTATTGCGTCAAGTTCCGCCGCTTCGACGTGGCTGCGGGTGTCGTTCCACAGGATGCACGGGCGGATAGAGTTTCCGGCCTTGTCAATCAGCGTTGCGCCGTGCATCTGGCCTGACAGACCGATACCGCGCAGCGCTTTCATCTGGGCCGGAAATTCGTTGGTCAGGTCGGCGATGACCTTATACCAACGGTCATTGATCAGAACCCATGCGCCCATTTGCGCATGCCGAGGGACATGATCTTCCATGGTTGGTCGATGAGGTTGTTCCAGGCTTGGCAGCACAGCGCGACGATGTCTTCGTAGGATTTGAAGATCCGGTTCGACAACCAGTTGTCGCGCATGAATTGCCAGACATTCTCCACCGGGTTCAACTCGGGCGATCGTGGCGGCAGCGCCAGGACGGTGATGTTGTCGGGGATCGCCAGCTTGGGCGTCAAGTGCCAACCGGCCTGATCGACGATCAGCACCGCATGGGTGCCGGGATCGACGGCGGCACTGATCTCGATGAGGTGCGCCGCCATGGCGTCGGTGTCGCACCAGGGCATGACCAGCCCGGCACCTTTCCCCTTCGCGGGACAGATCGCGCCGAAGATATAGGCCCATTCGGTGCGCTGGTCGCGGGGCGCCCGCGGGCGCGTGCCACGTCTGGCCCATCGGCGTGTGAGCTTATTCTTCTGGCCGATGCGGGCTTCATCTTGCCACCACAGCTCTATCTCGACGCCTTTCGGGAGCCTCGCCCGGATCTTCGCCAGTTCGGCGGGAAAGTTTTTTTTAAAAGCCTCGACGGCCAGCTCGTTTTGCGCGTAGTGGCGCGGCCGCGCCGAGATCTTGGCGAAGCCGAGCGCCTTCAACTCGCGCCCGACCGTGGTCTCGTCGAGCGAGATGGCGAACGTCTCCAAGAGCCACCGCGCCAGGTCCTTGCGCCGCCAGCGCACGACGCCGTCCACCGCCGGGACCGGGCCGGCCTCAACAACCTCCGCCAGTGCGCGGCGGTGATCGGCGTTGAGCTTCGAGGGTGCGCCCGGTGACTTCCCATCGACCAGCCCGTCCGGTCCGCGGGCGTTGAAGCGCAGCACCCAGTCGCGAATGATCTGCAGACCGACGCCGCCGATCCGCGACGCATCCGTCCTGCTGCCACCATCGTAGACCTCGGCCAACGCCAGCAGACGACGGCTCTGGGTCGCGTCCCTGGTCCTCTTCGCGAGGTGCCGCAGTGAGACGCTGTCAAAATCGTTCCGTAAGTCGATAGGCGCTGCCATGGCGAACCTCATTGGTTCACCACATTGAGTCAGAGATCGGACCGCTTGGGAATCCCCAACGTGAGTCAGGCATTCCGCTCGGTGGTATTACTAGCGGCAACAATCCAACTGTCAGGGTCTTGTTCGCACCAGCCGTCATGCGGACGCGTGACAACCAGCGGCGCGGCGGCTGAGCCAATAACCCGCTGAGCCTCGTCTATCAAAATGCCTTTCAGGCCCGACGTGCCCAGATCAAGACCCAGATACATGTTTTTTCCCAAGTGGCGGATGATGATTTGCCGTCACCGTAGTCTGCCTTACGGGATGCCACACTTTAATTTGATCAGGGAATTAAATCAATAAATGATGCGGCGTTGCGGTCGAAGCCGCATTATAGCGGCGCGGCAGTCAGGGCGCTGCCGTCCCGGTCAAGCTGCACAATCTGGTTGGCGTCAAGTTCCAGCCACATCGACGTTACTCCGTCAGGCCAGACAACGCGCACTCGAATGGGTCCGCTGTCGCCCAGACCGAAATGCGTCAATACGGAACTGCCGCTTGCGTGCCCGCCGCCAACCGTGATCTCGCGGTGCCATGTTTTGACCCCATCGCTGACTTCGATCCAGCCACCCACCGCATGTTGGTTGGCGGCGTTCTGATGAACGTCCAACAGCAGCCAGTTGCCGCTGTGTGGGTTGGCGTTCTGGTAAACCTCGATCGGTACAAGACGGTTCACCACCACCAGATCGAGCCTGCCGTCAAGGTTCAGGTCAACCAGCGCCGCGCCACGGCTGCGGACCATGCTGGAAATCCCGGCGCTCAGGCCGTGTTCGACAAATGTGCCGTCCGCGGCTTGCATCAGCAGATTATTCGGGTCGGTCATCGCGCCTTCGGGCATTTCATCGACGTTGCCTTTGGCGATGAACACGTCGTCCAATCCGTCATTATCCACGTCGCCGAATTCAACATGCCAGCCGGTCGAGGGGCGCGTGTCGTCGCCCATATAAGGGCGGTGCGCGGTTGTTCCGCGCGCAAATGCGGCGTCGAGGAACGCCGGGCCATCAACGGCTGTGTCCGGAAACTGCAAGATCTGGTCGCCCATGCTGGTCAGGAAAACTTCCGGCAAGCCATCGCCGGAAATGTCGCGGCTGGCGATGCCCATGCCCCAGATACTGAAATCGGTCCAGCCGTCACCGGCACCATAAAGCCGCGGGGTGGCTTCCATTGCCCACAATTGCTCAGTCCCGCCGTGCGCATAATAATGCCGGTCGTTGCTGATCCGCAGGTCCTGGCGGCCGGTTCGGCCCCAGTCCGAAAACAGCATCGAAAGCGGGCAATAGCCGGGGTCTAGCCGGGTGACGCTATAACGCCCGTTGACCGGGCGCATCAGGATATTGTCGTCGCACGCCTCAAACGGCCCATCGGGGTCGTCGCGGTTGACATAATTGCCGATGGCCAGCGTCGGCAGGATGTTTTGCGCTTCCCAGGTTGCAGAAAACGCCGTTGTCCAGCGGTTTCCGCCGTCAAAACCCAGATCACCAAATTCGCCAAATGTGCAGTCTGACCCACCTTTTAGCAGCCGGTTTTCACCGACCCGCATGATGAACAGATCCAAATACCCGTCGCGGTCGATATCCAGCGGATAAGCGCCGGTGACACCGGTGAGCGCCAACGCCGAAGGGGTGTCGGCGGTCAGCGATACTGGCGCACCGCGTGTCGAAGTGGTGTTGCGCAATAGCGTGGCAGTGGCTGCGCCACCGGCAATATAGAGGTCCGCCATCAGGTCGCCGTCACAATCAAAACTTGCGACCCCGCCGCCGACGAAATGCTCCCACCCGCCGGTGTATTGATGATCGAGCAGCAGATCGATCGAGCGGTTGGTGAACAGCGGCTCAGCGCTTGCACCGCTGGCAGCGAGCAACGCCAGCAGAGCTGTTAGCTCACGCAGCATTTGATCTGGCATCCGTTAGCGCCATATCGGCGACGCCATCAATTGCGAACGCCGCCGCCCCCATGGCCCACATCTGATCGCCCCATTTGCGAACCTTGACTTCGGTTGACGCTCCGCCCGCCTGGACAATGGATTTTTTCATTTCTTCGATTACCCCGTCATCATACATAAAGTCGTACTGCATCCGCTCGCCGGACAGGATTATCAGCTCCGGCGCAAATATATTGACCACGTTGGCCAATCCGATTGCGAACATCCGCCCGGCCCGGCGAATTATTGAGCCTGCCATGCTATCACCGCTTTTTGCGGCTTCCAGCAAGGCCTGCATCTGATGCTCGGCGCTGGTTCCGGCGACCAGGTCCATCGCTGTGTTGGCTTCGCGCAGCAGCGCATAGTCGCCAACATATGCCTCAAGGCAACCGCGCTGCCCGCAGCGGCACAGTGCGCCGTCCAGATGCACCTTGGTGTGACCCAGTTCTGCGCCGCGGCCATGCATGCCGCGAAATAACTTGCCGTCAATGACAATGCCCATGCCGACGCCCTGTTCGACGGAGACAACGATGAAATCCCGGGTATTCCTGCCCAGGCCGAAACGCTGTTCGGCGATGGCCACAAGGTTTACGTCGTTATCGAGGAAGGTTGGAATATTGAACCTGTCGCGCAGCATTTGTTGCAAGGGCACATCGCGTTCGGCGAGAATTGGTGACCAATGGACGTGGGCTGCGGGCACATCGACAAACCCCGCAATGCCCAAGCCAATGCCGGAAATGTCCGACAGAGCCAAGCCTGCGCTATCCAGAGCGGCGATAATATTTTGCTCCAAGAAATCAACAGTTTGTGACGCGGTTCGGACCAGAACAGTGGTGGCGATGGAATAATCTGCGACACGTTTTCCGTCAAAATCGAGTATCGTTACGGTGCTCAACTTGTCCGACAATTGCATCCCGACGACCATGTGTGCATCGCCGCGGATTTTCAGATCAATTCGCGGCCGCCCGCGTTTCATCGTGCCTGACGCGGACGGTACGCGGACTTCTTGGATAAGACCCTTGGCGATCAGATCGGCGGTGACGCTGGTGACGGTGGCCGCGCTGAGACCGGTGGCTTTGGCAATATCAATTCGCGGAACCGGGGCGGTTTGTCGGATTGCCGAGAATACCAAGCTGGTGCCGGTCTTGCGGGAAACATTGATCGGCGGCTCAGCATTCATTTCCAGCTCTCCACGGTCTCATCGCTGGTCCGACTATTATCCGACGGAATTCTGGCGACAGACGCGGCGATCAGGTGCAGGCTACAATATTTAATTTTATTAGTAAATTAAATTGTCGCATAGTTCCCAGAGACACGGCGATTCGTTGGTTGTAGCGTCGTGCATGCAAATATCTGGGAGGAGAAAATGAAAAAATTTGGAATTATGGCGGCGGCTGCGCTTGGCGTGAGCATCGCCACTTCGGCATTCGCGGCGGATCAGATCATCGGCGTCAGCTGGTCAAATTTTCAGGAAGAACGCTGGAAAACCGATGAAGCTGCGATGAAGGCCGCGATCGAGGCCAATGGCGATACATATATCTCTGCCGGCGCGCAGAATTCTGCCGCCAAGCAGCTTTCCGATGTTGAAAGCCTGATTGCCCAGGGTGCCAATGCACTGGTTATCCTGTCGGTGGATTCTGGTTCGGTTGGCGTAGCGGTTGATGCGGCAGCGGCGGAAGATATTCCGGTGATCGGTTATGACCGCCTGATCGAAGACGATCGGGCGTTTTATCTGACCTTCGACAACAAAGAAGTTGGCCGCGTGATCGCGCGCTCAATTCTGGCCGTCGTGCCGGAAGGCAACTATGCCATCATCAAAGGCGACAAGGGCGATCCGAACGCGCTGTTCCTGCTTGAGGGCATGATGGACGTTATCGGTGATGATGTTGCGTCCGGCAAGATCACCATCGTCGGCGAAGCCTTTACCGACGGCTGGAAGCCTGACAACGCGCAGAAAAACATGGAGCAGATTCTGACCGCAAACAACAACGATGTTGATGCGGTTCTGTCTGAAAACGACGGCATGGCTGGTGGGGCAATTGCTGCTTTGGCCGCACAGGGCATGAACATTCCTGTTTCTGGCCAGGACGGCGATCATGCAGCACTGAACCGTGTTGCCCGGGGCACCCAGAATACATCGGTCTGGAAAGATGCGCGCCAACTGGGCATGGCGGCTGGCAACATCGCGTCGGCGCTTGCTGGTGGTGCTGCATTGGCTTCCATTGAAGGCGCAGTAAAATGGTCCGGCGGTGCGATGGGTGTTGAAATGGACGCGATCTTCCTGGCGCCGACCCCGATCAGCGCGGCCAACATCAACGTCGTTATCGACGCGGGTCACATCGCAATGGACAAAGTCTGCGAAGGTGCGATGGCTGGGGTTTCTGGCTGTAGCTAGGCGTCACGCTTGACATTATACCAACGGCATCAATTTCTGACTCTGTGGGGATTCCCAAATCGGTTTTGATCTGATTCAAGGTTGGCAAAGGAGGATCGCCATGCCAGCCAGTGTTCCGCTTCGTCGCGACTTTGATGCCCGCCACCTTCGTAAACTCGCCAGCCGTTGCAAGGATGCCCGGCAGAGCCGCCGTCTGTTGTCTCTTGCGGCGGTCTACGATGGCATGCGCCGTGGAGAGGCCGCAAGGATCGGTGGGATGGATCGCCAAACCCTGCGGGACTGGGTTCACCGGTTCAACGAAGAGGGACCGGATGGCCTCACCAACCGCAAGGGCGCGGGCCGGACGCGCTACCTGAGCGATGTCCAGATGAAAGAACTTGGCGAGATTGTCGAGACCGGCCCCGATCCGGCGGTGGACGGGGTTGTCCGCTGGCGGCGGATCGACCTGAAGCGGGTGATCGAGGCGCGCTTTGGCGTCATCTATTCCGAGCGCGGGATATCCAGACTGCTTGGCGAACTGGGCTTTGCCCATATCAGCGCCCGCCCGCAGCATCCCAGGCAGGATAAGCGGATCATCGAGGCGTTTAAAAAAAACTTCGCCGACACGCTCCAGGTGCATATAGCTGACCTGCCAGCGGGAACGCCGGTGGAGATCTGGTTCCAGGACGAAGCACGCCTTGGCCAGAAGAATGGCCTGACGCGCCTGTGGGCGAGAAAGGGCACGCGCCCCCGCCAGCCGGCCGATCAGCGCTATCACAACGCCTATCTGTTCGGCGCCATCTGTCCGGCTCACGGCAAGGGGGCGGCGCTCATGCTGCCTTGGGCGGACGCGCAAGCCATGCAGATGCATCTCGACGAGATCAGCCGCCACGTCGCCCGAAAGGCCCATGCGGTTGTGCTGATGGATCGGGCCGGATGGCACACCACCGGCAAACTCAAAGTCCCGAAGAACCTCACCATCATCCTGCTGCCATCGCGCGCTCCGGAACTGAACCCGGTGGAAAATATCTGGCAGTACTTGCGCGCCAATTGGCTCTCCAACCGCGTGTTCGAAGACTACAATGCCATCGTCGATGCTGGATGCGAAGCTTGGAACAAGCTCATCGCACAGCCCGAAACCATCACATCAATCGGAATGCGAAAATGGGCCCATATCGGTCAATGTTAAATGCCGCTGGTATTACCCGTAATATCAGTTACTTTGAGCCCTGGCATTATGTCCCTTTGCTGGTACGCAAGCCCGGAGCCCTGCGTGATGGCGCGCCCTTTGTGGATTGGCACCTGCCAGATGCCATGCACCAGATCAGGGTGCATTACATGAAGGGCAAAGGTGGAGATCGGGAGTTTGTAGACCTTCTTATGCTGGCGCAAGACCACGGGATTGACGTTGTGGAAACGGCCTGTGATCTGGCTGTCGCGCAAAACACCCTACGCTTGCCTGCCGTCATCAACTTGATCAATCAGTTGGTCGAACCGATCATCCCCCCACTGGCACAAAGCTATGACTATCCCATGCTGACGATGCGCCCGGAGGCCAACTGCAAACGATATGAGACATTGTGCGCCCGCCGAGAGATGACAGCATGAATGCCCTCATTGATCAATTGGCTGGCCTTAGATTGCATGGAATGGCAGCTTGCGCACATGATTTGCTGTCCGCGCGCAAGTCGCCGAGCCTGACCACTGCGATAAAACAACTGATCGACGCTGAGACCGTAGAACGTCAGGTCCGCTCAATCGAGTATCAAATGCGGATTGCAAAGTTCCCGCATCACAAGGATTTTGCCACCTTCGATTACAGCGCAGCCGCTGTTACTCAGGCTCGGATCGATCCCTTCTGCTCCGGACAGTTCACCCAAGACGCCCACAACCTCATTTTGGTGGGCGGAACTGGCACAGGCAAAACCCACATCGCCATTGCTCTGGGAACCACATTGATCAATCAGGGCAAAAAGGCCCGCTTCTTCAATGCTGTGGATCTGATCAACGCCCTGATCAGGGAGCAGGCCGAGGGTAATGCCGGGAAGATCATCCGGCAACTGACGCCACTGGATTGCGTCATTATTGATGAGCTGGGTTACATCCCGTTCCCAAAGTCCGGCGGCGCGCTGCTGTTCCATCTGATAAGCAAACTCTACGAGAAAACCAGCGTCATCATCACCACCAACCTGGAGTTCGGTGAATGGGTCTCCGTCTTCGGCGATCCCAAGATGACAACCGCGCTCCTCGACAGGGTGACACATCATTGCTCCATAATCGAAACCGGAAACACATCCTACCGGTTCGCTCAGAGTAAAAGGGCCCGAAAACAATAAACCGTAGCGCAAACAAAGCCAGCAGACGAGATCGCTATTTGAGGGCATCTCGCCTGCTGGCTTTGCCTCATCACGGGTGGGTCACTTTTAAACGCTGAAGCCGGGCCACTTTTGAACGCTCATTGACATGCCAACGCACCGTTCGTTACGAATTTGACCGGGTAACTCCGCCCTTCATTCGCAGTTAAGCTTCGGCGTCTGGGGCTGTCGCTCACTTTCCCGAACCCGAGTCCGACGACAAGCTGTGGCATGTCTGCGAAGAAGGAGTTCTCATGCCATTCCCGTGTTTAGCGTTTTGCCCTTACCTGCCTATGGAAGAGCCCATCGAATTTGGCGATTGGGAACTCGGCCCGCTTGCAGAGTTCGAAGAACGTTGGGCGGATCCGGATTTCAAGACACAAGCCAAGGCGTTCCTTGCAAAGTTTGTTGATGGTGCTGGAAAACCGATCAAGCGCCCCAGCCTTCTCTGCCGCCGCCAAGGCTTGATCGACGGGACATCCCCATCCCCACAAGAGATCGAAGCACTCACGGCGGCGATCGCGTTCGCTTTCCTCGACACTAATACCAACGGCATCAATTTCTGACTCTGTGGGGATTCCCAAATCGGTTTTGATCTGATTCAAGGTTGGCAAAGGAGGATCGCCATGCCAGCCAGTGTTCCGCTTCGTCGCGACTTTGATGCCCGCCACCTTCGTAAACTCGCCAGCCGTTGCAAGGATGCCCGGCAGAGCCGCCGTCTGTTGTCTCTTGCGGCGGTCTACGATGGCATGCGCCGTGGAGAGGCCGCAAGGATCGGTGGGATGGATCGCCAAACCCTGCGGGACTGGGTTCACCGGTTCAACGAAGAGGGACCGGATGGCCTCACCAACCGCAAGGGCGCGGGCCGGACGCGCTACCTGAGCGATGTCCAGATGAAAGAACTTGGCGAGATTGTCGAGACCGGCCCCGATCCGGCGGTGGACGGGGTTGTCCGCTGGCGGCGGATCGACCTGAAGCGGGTGATCGAGGCGCGCTTTGGCGTCATCTATTCCGAGCGCGGGATATCCAGACTGCTTGGCGAACTGGGCTTTGCCCATATCAGCGCCCGCCCGCAGCATCCCAGGCAGGATAAGCGGATCATCGAGGCGTTTAAAAAAAACTTCGCCGACACGCTCCAGGTGCATATAGCTGACCTGCCAGCGGGAACGCCGGTGGAGATCTGGTTCCAGGACGAAGCACGCCTTGGCCAGAAGAATGGCCTGACGCGCCTGTGGGCGAGAAAGGGCACGCGCCCCCGCCAGCCGGCCGATCAGCGCTATCACAACGCCTATCTGTTCGGCGCCATCTGTCCGGCTCACGGCAAGGGGGCGGCGCTCATGCTGCCTTGGGCGGACGCGCAAGCCATGCAGATGCATCTCGACGAGATCAGCCGCCACGTCGCCCGAAAGGCCCATGCGGTTGTGCTGATGGATCGGGCCGGATGGCACACCACCGGCAAACTCAAAGTCCCGAAGAACCTCACCATCATCCTGCTGCCATCGCGCGCTCCGGAACTGAACCCGGTGGAAAATATCTGGCAGTACTTGCGCGCCAATTGGCTCTCCAACCGCGTGTTCGAAGACTACAATGCCATCGTCGATGCTGGATGCGAAGCTTGGAACAAGCTCATCGCACAGCCCGAAACCATCACATCAATCGGAATGCGAAAATGGGCCCATATCGGTCAATGTTAAATGCCGCTGGTATTACTCGCGCCGGGTTGGAACCGGCGCGAGTTTCTTGGCATAGTCGATGCCAGGACGGCAAGCCCTTTAACTCATTCGAAATATTTGGAGAGCGATGTGAGCAGCCCTGCAGATACAGGCACTTTAAAAGTAGAAAATGAGGGCGCGTTCACGCGGTTTCTGCGGGCCACTGAAATTGACGCGCGGCTGCTGGGCATGATTGCCGCGCTTGTGGTGATCTGGGTCGGATTTCACGTTTACGGCCAGGTGGTCAACAATTTCGGCGCGTTTCTGACGCCGCGAAATCTGTGGAACCTTTCGGTGCAGACGGCCTCGGTCGGGGTCATGGCCACGGGCATGGTTCTGGTGATTGTCACCCGCCATATTGACCTTTCTGTCGGCTCTATTCTTGGATTTTGCGCCATGTCGATGGCGATTATCCAGGTCTGGATATTGCCTGAATTGATCGGGCTGGGGCATCCGATGATCTGGGTGTTGGCGGCTATTTCCGGCCTGCTGATCGGCTGTGTGATCGGTGCTTTCCATGGCTATCTGGTGGCTTATCTTGGCATTCCGGCCTTCATTGTGACCTTGGGCGGGCTGCTGGTTTGGCGCGGTGCCGCGTTCTTGCTGGCGCGCGGCGAAACGATTTCACCGGTCGATGCGACGTTTTCCAAACTTGGCGGCGGACCATATGGCGCGGTGGGGGCGACCGCAAGTTGGATCGTTGGTTTGATCGCCTGTCTGGCGGTGCTGGGCTTGCTGTGGCAGGGCCGGCGTCAGCGCAAGAAGTTCATGTTCCCGCTGCGCCCGCTGTGGGCCGAAACCTTTCTGGGCGTTGCCGGTTGCGGTTTCATCATTGGTTTTGTGGTGCTGGTAAACTCATATCCCTGGCCCAAAGGCATCGTGAGGCAATATGTTGCTGCCAATAATATTACCACGCCGATTGAAGAGATATTCATCAGCCACGGCTTTGCGTTTCCGGTTCTGATCCTGATCGGGGTCGGCATATTGATGACATTTCTAACGACAATGACGCGGTTCGGCCGTTATGTGTTTGCCATTGGCGGCAATCCTGAGGCCGCCGACCTGGCCGGCATCAATACGCGCTGGGTCACAGTCAAGATATTCGCACTGATGGGAACGCTTTGCGGATTGTCGGCGATAATTTCAAGCGCGAGACTGAATTCTGCCACCAACAACCTTGGCACATTTGACGAACTTTACGTGATCGCCGCCGCGGTGATCGGCGGCACATCGTTTGCCGGTGGTATCGGCACGATCTACGGCGCGGTGCTTGGCGCTTTGGTCATGCAGTCGCTGCAGACCGGCATGGTGTTGATCGGCTTTGACGCGGCGATCCAGCAGATGGTTGTTGGCGGTGTTCTGGTGGCGGCGGTCTGGGTCGATTCAATCTATCGTCGCGCGTCCAAGGTTTAGCGAAGGATCGTATGATGGACACACCAACCCCACTGGTTGAAATGAAAAATATCGAACTGGCCTTTGGCGGCATCAAAGCGGTGGACAACTTCAGCATTGATCTGTTTCCCGGCGAAGTTGTCGGCTTGCTGGGCCACAATGGCGCCGGCAAATCGACGCTGATCAAGGTTCTTTCGGGGGCCTACAAGGCGGATGCCGGTGAGATTTATGTGAATGGCGAACGGGCGATCATCAACAATCCGCGCGATGCGCGCCGATACAATATTGAAACCATCTACCAGACGCTGGCGCTGGCGGACAATCTTGACGCTGCCGCCAATCTGTTTCTGGGCCGCGAACTTGTGACCCGGCTGGGGACGGTGGACGATGTTGCGATGGAGGCCGAAACCCGCAAGATCATGGGCCGCCTGAACCCGAATTTCGTTAAATTTTCATCCCCCGTCAGCGCGCTTTCCGGTGGTCAACGCCAGTCGGTGGCAATCACCCGCGCCGTGTATTTCAACGCGCGAATTCTGATCATGGACGAACCAACCGCCGCCCTTGGCCCGCAGGAAACCCAAATGGTGGCCGAACTTATTCATCAGTTGAAAGCCGACGGTATCGGGATTTTCCTGATCAGCCACGACATCCACGATGTGATGGAATTATGTGACCGGGTTTGCGTGATGAAAAACGGCAGGCTGGTGGGCACCGAAAACGTCGCGGATGTGACCGACGACGAGATTCTGAGCATGATTATTCTGGGGAAGAAGCTGCCAAAGACGACCTGACCGCTGCGGGCCCAGTTTTTTGATCGGCAGGTTCGCAGTTTGCGGCCACGTCGGAGGCGCCATCTCCGGATCCAGCGCTGGTTCGCGAACTCCTTAGCGCGCATCATTGATCGAAAACCTAGAGCGCTTTGCCTCATCGTCAATCACACCCGAGAGGTCACGAATCTGACGGTCGGCATCCAGCAGTCCGGGTTTCTCAGCACCGAAAGGGCCAAATCGCAGAAGTTTCATGTTTCTTTTCTCCCGAAAATTCTAGACGGCCCAGCCGCCGTCAATTGCGTGTGTTTGTCCGGCGGTGAATCCGCTTTCATCGCTGGCCAGATAAGTCGCCAGTGCTGCGATTTCCTCGGCTTTACCGATGCGGCCCATGGGCTGACGGGCGATGCCCTGATTTTCCAATCTTGATGCCAGCCGAAGAGCGCCTAAAAATGCGGCTGATCCTCGGGACACATTCACCCAAAGGCCTCGAAGTATTTCGAAATGTGCAGCAAAAGGTTGAGCGCGACGAAATCGCGATCCGAAACAGCATCCGAGATAAATAACAGCAAGCAAAAGGGCCTGCACACCCGAACAAACGGAAGATGTGGCGGCGCCATAAAGCGCAGATCTCAACTGTCGCCGCGCCCACCCGCGGCCGGGCACTGCCCTCTGCTCCGATTTCGGCCCAAACGCCCACTTCCCCCGTACCGTCGGCCTTGAAACGACAACAGTCATTTCCACACCACCCCGCCACCTTCAGCGCGACTTTTCATTCGCTCGCGCGTCATAAAACGGCGCAGCGGACGGACACGAAGGGCAGGTCTGAGAGCCCTTAGTGACCAATGCTACCGTCGCAGCAATTTGTACGGATCGGCGGAAGATTGCAGTTCTCTACATAATCACCCGGCCTGTATTCGCGCCACGACCGACTTCAGCCAATCGGCGAAAGCCAGAATTTTGGCGTCAGGATGCTGTGTTTCAGGATAAACCAGATAAATTGCACGTTTTTTAATCGCCAGCGGGTTAATTATTACCAGAGCCCCGGTGGACAGCTCGTGCTGGATCAGCGCAAGATCACTAAACAACGCCACGCCCCGGCCCGCAGTCGCAAAGTCATAGGCAAGCCCTCCGTCGCTAAATTCGATGAAATCAAGGCTTGAAGTATCGTCAATCCCTGCCGCAGCAAACCAGTCCAGCCAGCCGCTTGAATGGCCCTTTGTCGTCGCCAATGGCAATCGGGCGATCTGTTCAGCAGATATCGGAAGATCCAGCCCTTCCACCAGGCTGGGTGAACAAACGGGAACGGATTTATTGTAAATCTCGATCGACGCGAGTCCCTTCCAGGGTCCCACTCCGGCACGGAGCGCCGCGTGGATATCCGCCGTGCTGAAATCAACAATGTCTTTGGTATAGCTGAGGTCCAATTGCAGTTCCGGGTATAGCGCTTTGAATTCAGCCAGATGTGGTCGCACAACCCGGTCAGCGAAATACCCGGCCATTGACATTTTCAGTGTTCCGGCAATGTCTTTAGATTTCAGCGTCGCCGTTGCCTCGGCGATCTGGTCAAGCGCCGGCGTTATATCAGCTACAAATTTCAGAGCCTCTTCAGTCAAGCTGACTTCGCGACCATGCCGGTGGAATAGTTGATACCCAATATCCTGCTCCAGCGCTTTGACCTGATGACTGACCGCGGCTTGGGTGACGAACAACTCGCTGGCGGCATCTTTGAAGCTGAGATGCCTGGCGGTGGCCTCGAAGGCACGCAGCTGATTGAGATTGGGCAAGCGCCGGGGCATCAAATCTCTCATTAAAAAAACTAGGGGGTGTTGACGTTCATCGTGTTTGAATGACGATTGCAGCAAGCGAGATGAATGCTTTGAAGCTGTCATCTGTTTTGCAGGAACGCATTGCGATCCCTCTGTATTCCTTCAGCTTTCCGAAGAAGTTTTCGACCAGGTGACGCCATTTGTAGGTGTGGCGGTCGAACTCCGCCGGGAAGCGGCGGTTTGATTTTGGAGGGATTACCGGCTCGATCCCGGCACTGGTCAGCGCTTCGCGCAGCCAGTTCGCGTCGAAGGCACGGTCGGCGAGAAACTGGTCGCAGGTGAGGCCCTCGATCAGTGCGGCGGTACCCCGCAGGTCATGCGCCTGACCGGGCAGAAGGCGGAAGTCGATCAGATTGCCGAGCGCGTCCGTCAGAGCTATGATCTTTGTCGTTATCCCGCCGCGAGAGCGTCCGATGGCTTGGCTTTGAGTCCCCCTTTTGCGCCCTGACCGTGTCGGTGGACTTTGACGATACTACCGTCGATCATCGTGTATTCGAAGTCTGCATCTTCGGCTAATACCCTGAACATATGATAGAAAGCGTCGGCCCTCACCCACCTTCGGAAGCGCTTGAACACGCTGTTCCAGCGCCCGAACTCTTCCGGCAGGTCGCGCCAGGGGCATCCGGTCCGCGAGATCCAGAGAACTGCCTCGACAAACCGGCGCGGGTCAGGGCCGGTACGACCGGGGTCGCATTCCCGGCCAAGGCAGTGCGGTGCGATGACAGCCCATTGGGCGTCGGTCAGAACTGTGCGGATCAAGGCTGCTCTCCTCTGTTTGCAACCTTGAATCAGTCATCAGCCGATTTGGGAATCCCTAAACGTCAACAAGCCCTAATGGATAGTGTGAAAATTGATCATTTGTTGTCAAGGGTCGCCGGTTGCTAGGGTCAGATCACGGCGCCGAATACAGCAACTGAAACGCAATTTTAGGAAACGACATGACCACGATGATCCACACCGCTGTTTCCGCGCCAATCGGTCCGCCAATCCGCATCAAGTTGGGGTTTTTCACGGGTATGGCCAAAATTCTTGTCCAGGCTCACCGCCACAGCCACGAGGCCCAAAATTTGCTGAGAGCGCATGATGCGTTACTGAAGGACGTCGGCCTCACACGCCTCAAAGCCAATGGAAATGCTTACCTGTTCTCGCATCACAATTGAGCAGGCGTAGGGCGGGGTTCACTCCGCCACAACCGGCCGCAGGTTAATAATTCGTTCAGATCAAACCCCTAAAATCCCGTAAACTCCCGGCTTGGGGGGCCGCCGGTCACTCGCGGCCAAAAGAACCTTCGCAACGCCGCTACGAATGCCCGAAAGGTCCGCACTATGCACCTTGAAACGACGCCACCTATATCGCTACCCCAGGCGCGACCCCCCCCCGCAAAATCACGCCTCGTCAGCCAGGGCGCACACCACCCTCCGCGCGCTGAGTTAACCCCGGCTTTCTGGAGAATCCGGTCCGACGGATAGCCGACAGGGTGCCGATAGAAATCCGACACCCAAATTCGGCGTTTTTCCAGGATGTTAACCAATGATTCGCGCAAGAACGCATCCTCACCCAAATTCATACCCAAACCGCCCTATATCCGCCGCCGCCAGGCGGCCGACCTGCTCGGCCAAAGTGTCGTCATAATAGCGGCGGTAATCGCGATCCCGGCTCGACACATTGACCCGTGCCAAGGGTGTCAGGGCAAATCCAAGATGCACCTCGAACGGCGCCAGGTCTTCGCCCAGATGCTCAAGGCGGGCAAATAACTGACAATGTTCCGCGCCATTGGCGTGCGTCACGTAAGCCGCGTAGGGTGCTTGTCTGACCGCAGCTGCGACGCGCTCGTCGAACAGAAAATCACCGAACGGCAACGACTTAGAGGCGCTGACGGCCGGATGATCCCAGCTTTGTTCGCGCAGCCAGTGGTAATAGCTAACCATCCGGTCCCAGGGATTTCGCACGATTGTAACCACAAAAAACTCACGCGGATCGGCAAGCCCTGCAATATCAGCCAGGGTCGAATGTTTCCACAACCGCCCCGCCGTCTTTGCCTGTAATTTCTCAACCCGCCCACGCCGGCGACGCGCTTTCGGGGTGTCGCCGATCAATATGTCGTCAGCCCTCGCGCGGGTTTCCAGCGCCAGCGAAAGGGCCGTCCCCCCGGTCTTGGGGATATGAACAAATCGTGCCTATCCGGTTGTCACCCACACCCACTATATGTAGGGTGTGGCGTCGAGTGGCTCGGGAGGCGGACGAAGCGGGGATGGATGTTCCGCAGCGCGAAGACCTTTCGTTTCCGCGGTCGTTTCCCGAGTTTCAACGACTTTTCCCGGATGACGCGGCCTGTGCCGCCTACCTGGAGAAGGCGCGGTGGGGTGACGGGTTCGTCTGCCCCCATTGCCAGACGGCGGCAGAGCCGTTCCGCTTCACCAGCCGGCCCGGCGTCTTGCGCTGTCGAAAGTGCCGCCGCGACACCGGGCTGACGGCGGGGACGGTCATGGAGCGCTCCCATACGTCGCTGGGCGTATGGTTCTGGGCGGCCTATCTGGTTGCCAGCCAGACGCCCGGCATGTCTGCCACACAGTTCCAGCGCCAGGTCGGGCTTTCCCGTTACGAAACCGCCTTTCAGATCCTCCACAAGCTCCGCGCTGGTATGGTCCGGCCGGATCAGGACCGCATCGGCAGCGAGGCCTGCGACCATGTCGAAGTCGACGAAACCTGGGTCGGCGGCCGCACGCGCGGCAAGGGCCGGGGCGTTCACCACAAGCTTCTTGTCGCCAGCGCCGTTGAAGTGCGACAGCGCAAGCCGGGAACCAAGCTCGATAAGCGGAAGGGCGGTCGCTACGCCGGACGTGTCCGACTCGCTGTCGTGCCAGACCGCAGCGCGGAATCGCTCTGCGGCTTTGTCGAGGGTGCCGTTACTTCGGGTGCGTCGGTCATCACCGACGATTGGTCCGGCTATACCAGCCTCGCCAAGCGCGGCTACAAACACCTCGCCGTCGCCGAGCGAGGCAACTCCCAGGTCGCTGAGGAGTATCTGCCGATCATTCATCTCGTCTTCGCCAACCTGAAGACGTGGCTGAGTGGCATTCATCACGGCGTGAGCCACCAGCACCTCCAAGCCTACCTCAACGAGTTCACCTTCCGCTTCAACAGGCGGTTCTGCCCGTTCAACGCCTTCCGGTCCCTGCTCGGAATCGCTGGCGATGTCACCGCTCCCACTTACGCCGAGCTTTACTCGGGCGACTGGGAGCACCCTAGATGTAGTGGGTGTGGGTGACAACCGGATAGGCACGGAACAAATATATAACGCCGCCCGCGCGAGATGATCATATCGTCATGATATCCCAGCTAAATCCGGCTACGCCATGCAATAATCGCGCCCGAAGCCGCGATCAGCGTGATGCCCAGCGCCATGGTTACGGACAACTCGGATCGCCATATGAAATAGGCCCAAAGTGGTGCAAATATCATCAGCGAATATTCAAATATCGCAACGAAACTTGCCTCGCCAATCTGATAGGCCCGGGTGATCAAACCGACCGCGATCACAGAACCCACCGCCTGCGCGCCGATCCAGAACCACGCCGCGGCGCTGGGCCATCCTAGCCCGCGCGCGATAAAACCCGTGGGGCCAGACGGCGCATCGGGCGACAACACGGTCATCGCGCCCAGGACAATCAAACTGGCCCCGCCGATAATGACAAAAAACCAAAACAGCAATGTCGCGGTTGTTTCGCCTTCGCACCACTGGCGTGTCGCCACGGCCGATGTCGCATAGAGCAGGGCGGCCACCAATGGCAGCAGGGACAGCAGATCAAAGTCGTCGGCTACGGGGTTGATGACGAGCAATATTCCGGTAAAGCCCAGCGCCCACGATCCCCACCGGACGGCCCCCACACGCTTGCCAAGAAGCAACGCCGAAATGATCATCACCAGCACTGGCGAGGTAAACAGCCCGGCAACGACGACGGCGATAGGTAAAAACGCCAGACAGCCGAAATAAATCAGCATCGAGCCCGAAAAGAGCGCCGAGCGGGCCAGAACTGGGCGCCACCTTTGGGGCCGGATCACCGCCCATCCCCGCCATGCCAGAACACCCAGGATCGTCAGATCAATGGCCGATCTTGTCGCGTGAAACTGCCATAGGCTGATGCTGTCGGCGATCACCACGATGAAATTGTCGATGACCCGATCACGGCCATACCGATGATCATGAAGAGCGCCGCCCTGCCAGGCTGATAAATGCCGCCCTGTTCCACCTGAATATTCCCCTACTCTTGGGCCGTATCGCTACCTGTTGTTTTCTTGCTTTTCAAACCCGCCCGCACATCGCAATAATATTGTCCAGACAGATACCGGAGATTTCGCCCATGGGTTGGCTTGCCGACGAAACCGGACTTGACAAGACCGCCGCAAATTTCGTGCCTCTGACACCGCTGTCGCACCTGAACCGCGCGGCGTTGGTTTTCCCCGATCATATGGCTGTGGTTTACGGCAGCCACCGCGTGACGTACCGCGAACACCACGCCCGTGCATCCCGGCTTGCATCTGCCCTGAAAGCTGCAGGCGTCGACCAGGGCGATGTCGTTGCCACGATCCTTCCCAACATCCCTGCTCAGGCCGAGGCGCATTTTGGCGTGCCCGCGACCGGCGCGATCCTGAACACCATAAACACCCGGCTTGACAGCGACACGATCGCCTACATTTTCGATCACGGCGGCGCGAAAATGGTGCTGGTGGACACCCAATTCTTGCCGGTTGCCCAAGAGGCCATTAGCAAGATGGCCGGTGATCCGCCTGAAATTATTGAGGTCTGTGACGTTCAGGCGGGATTTTCACCAACGGGCTCTTATCCCGAATATGAAGCCTTCATCGCCCAGGGCGATCCGGAATTTGACTGGACCATGCCCGCCGATGAGTGGGAAAGCCTGGCGCTCAATTACACATCAGGTACCACCGGACGGCCCAAGGGAGTCGTTTATCATCATCGCGGCGCTTACCTGATGACCATGGGCACGGTGATTTCCTGGCGCATGGTTTTGCATCCGATGTATCTGACCATCGTGCCGCTATTCCATTGCAACGGCTGGAACCACACCTGGATGATGCCGCTCATCGGTGGCACCGTCGTGTGCTGCCGCGACATCACCGCCAAAAACATCTATGACGCCATCGCGGACGAAGGCGTTACCCATTTTGGCGGAGCACCGATTGTCCTGAATATGATCGTCAACGCGCCCCAGGGCGAGCGGAGAGCCTTTGACCGGGTGGTCGAGGTCTTTACTGCGGGTGCGCCGCCACCTGCCGCAACCCTGCGCGCGGTCGAGCCACTGGGATTTAACGTTACCCAAGTATACGGCCTGACCGAAACATACGGCCACGTGACTGAATGCCTGTGGCGCGAGCGCTGGAACAAGCTTCCTGAGGAAGAGCGCTATGCGATCAAG
>CBDCFL010000017.1:0-205768 GCA_965216135.1 Paracoccaceae bacterium | reverse complement strand
TGCATGTTCATCAATGGAGTGGCTCAACCCGCCAGCAGCGCAGATACCGAGCCAAGGACATCATCCCCAGCCCCCAACTCCTTCAAAGCCACTTCAAACCCCGGTGCGCGGGCCAGCAACGGTAACTGAACAAGCAGGCCCGTTACAAATTGGAAGGATGGATCGTCCGAGGCCCGACCAAGGTCCAATTCAGAGGCCCGTGCGGCAGCCTCGGCTACCGCCTCCAGAGACGCATCTGAATCTAACAACCCAATGACGTCGCGCCACTTTTTTGACTGCGACAATGTTCCGAGCCTAGTATGGCCCATGGCGTTCTCCCAATATCAAATCAGGGTGCCGTTTGAGGCACCTCAAGTAAAGGGAAATGGGGGAAAAACACCGCACAATGCTTACCCTACGCTTACCTGAGTAATGCAGTGGCAAATCGGTACGCATCTAAGTTGTTGAAAGGATTGGCTCCGGCGGTAGGATTCGAACCTACGACCAATTGATTAACAGTCAACTGCTCTACCGCTGAGCTACGCCGGAATACCGGGGGCGGATATAGCAATCGGAAAATCCCCCGTCCAGTGCCATTTTCGTCGCGATCACGGGCAAGGCGGTCTCTGACTAGATGAGATGAAACCGCGCGGCCGATACAAAGTGCCCTCTGGTTTGACCTTGTTTTGGCGCGTTAAATCAATGAGATGCGCCAGGACGTTACGGGCCGCAGCTGGGTGAAGGGCCCGCGCCACATCTGTGTAAATCTTCGCCGTCAGAGCGGCTGTGTCGTGGGCGCCGTCGCCCAAGGCCGCAAGGATTTGCGCCTCACGCCGGTGCCGATGCGCCCAGAGCCACGACAGCCGCGCCGACGGGTCGGATATTACCTCACCATGCCCTGGGAAATAACAGCGATGGTCCAGGGCCATCAGGCGCGCCAGCGAGGCCAAGTAGTCAGACATATCGCCATCGGGCGGCGATACCAGCGTTGTGGCCCAACCCATCACCAGATCGCCGGAAAACAGGGTGTCGGCCCATTCAAAACACATGTGATTGCCAAAATGCCCCGGCGTCCAAAGGGCCTTGATCGCCCAGCCGGCACCTTGGATCACGCCGCCGTCTTCAAGCAGATTGTCTGGCGCAAACGCGTGATCGACGCCCTCGCCACCGCCGATGTTGCCAAGTGTCAGGTTTTCGTCGCGCCGCCCCTCGGCGCTGTCGCCAAGCGCATAAACCGCAGCGCCCGTTGCGCGCGACAATCTGCGCGACAAGGCGCTGTGATCGAGATGCGAATGGGTCACAAAAATATGGCTGATGGTCTCATCTGGCGCGAGCGCATCCAGGATCGCGCGCAAATGCGTATCCATGTCGGGACCGGGATCAATCACCGCAACCTGGCCCCGCCCGACAAGGTAAGAATTTGTGCCGGCGCCGGTCAGCGGCGATGGATTGGGCGCGCGTACCAGCCGCGGCGAAATTTCCATATTGGCGCTTTTGTCGATCACATTGCCACTTTCTGTCCGCCCGGCGACCCGTTACCAATAGCCCATGATCTTTGCCTGGCTCAAACGATATACGCCAAGCGGGCTGTATTGGCGGGCGGCGCTGATCTTACTGGTTCCGATGGTGAGCCTGCTTGCCATCGTTTCGGTGGTTTTCATTCAGAGGCACTATCAAGACGTCGCACTCCAGATGACCACCAGTGCCGCGCTTGAGTTTTGCCTGATATTGTCCGAGATCGCAGGCGCAGATACCGTTGAAGAGGCAGAAAGTCGGATCGTGAAATTTGCGCGACCACTGGGCATCGATGTCCAGATACCGGCCACAGCGGTCGGGGAACGCGATCTGCGCCGGTGGTATGACTTTTCCGCGCCACGCGTCTATGAAACCCTGCGCAGGCGGGTGCGCGGGGTGCTGTCAGTCGATCTTCATACCAATTATCGGTTTGCGGTATTTTGGGTTGATACCAAATTCGGCCCGGCCCGAATATCATTGCGCCGCGACAGATTATCGGCCTCCAACCCGCACCAATTTCTGATCCTGATGCTGTTTGTTGCGTTCTTCATGAGCTTGATAGCATTCATCTTTTTGCGAAACCAGTTGCGCCCGATCCGACGGCTGGCCAAGGCTGCAGAGGCTTTTGGCCGGGGCCGGGTGGTTGAATACCGCCCCTCCGGTGCAACCGAGGTTCGCTCGGCGGGCAATGCGTTTTTGGAAATGCGCGGGCGCATCGAACGCCAGATCGAGCAGCGAACGATGATGTTGTCGGGTGTCAGCCATGATTTGCGCACCCCGCTGACGCGCATGAAACTTGCGCTCAGCATGGTTGACGACCGCTCAGAGGCGCAGGATCTGAGGCGCGATGTCGAAGATATGGAGCGCCTGCTTGACGAGTTTCTGGCCTTCGCGCGCGGCGATGTTCTGGACGACCCGGTCGCGCTCGATGCCCAGCAATTGCTGGTTAAAACGATTGAACGGCTGCCCGGTGGCACAAACAGAATTGAGCTTGCATGTCCGCCCGAACCGATCACCGTCACGCTCCGGCCGATGGCGATGCGGCGGGCGGTTACCAATCTGATCGAAAACGCTTTGCGCTACGGTGAGCACGTGCGAGTGGGATTGGTTCAGACCGAACGATCGGTGAAATTTGTCATCGAGGATGATGGCCCGGGGATTGCACCGGGCGATCGCGATGAGGCGCTCAAAGCGTTCGTGCGCCTTGACGCGGCGCGCAACCAGGACCGCG
Organism: Paracoccaceae bacterium; assembly: GCA_965216135.1. Taxonomy (GTDB): domain Bacteria; phylum Pseudomonadota; class Alphaproteobacteria; order Rhodobacterales; family Rhodobacteraceae; genus CBDCFL01. The sequence continues at coordinate 203,043 of CBDCFL010000017.1, read as the reverse complement.
GCACCGGCGTCGGGCTCGGCCTGTCGATCGCACAGGATATCGCGCGCCGTCACGGTGGCATGCTCAGGCTGGGTCAGAGCGAGGCGCTGGGTGGGTTGAATGTTGAAATTGTGCTGCCAAAATAAAGGCTTAACTGGACCATGAAAGGTCGGTTGGTAGGCCCGGTAGGACTCGAACCTACGACCAAAGCGTTATGAGCGCTCTGCTCTAACCAACTGAGCTACAGGCCCGCCTGGGGCCTGATCTACCAGAGTGGCGCGGTGCGTCAATATGATGGTTCTTGTTCAGTATGCGCAACGGACGGTGGGTGGAAATGTCGCGAACCCGCAAAGGCGGCGAATCATTCGTTAATGCGCGCAAAACATGGCAAATCGGATGTATGATACGCGTACGCCCGGCGTGCACTGCGCGTATGACACTTTTCGGCCAATGCCTGGGTTAAGGGTGCGGGCGTTGCGAAAGTTTTGCAAAGGTTAATATTCCGCAGGGATCGGATAAAACACCCAACCAGTGCAACCCAGATGAGCAAGGTGCGGGCAGGGCGGCCGCGCGCGAAGGCCTTGGCTTAAGTTGGCGGTTCGCTGGCTGTGGGCGTCCGAAATTGCTCCGCTGGAAATTTGGTTGCCACATCCAAAGGCCGGTTGTGAAGCGTGGGCCCGAACGTAGAAGTGGCGGACGAAGATGTCCCCGGCTCGTTTAGCGGTGGCCATCGAAAACGGCCCTTTGCTGACAATGGTTCCAAGCTCAGCAAATGGCTGGTTTGAGCCCAATGCAGACATGATCGGCGCGGTCAGCTGTGCACGTCTATCAGCAGAGCATTCAATTCATTGTTGAACAACGCGACCTTTTCCAAGAGCCATTCCCTGAAGTCTGCTTGCAATCTCGTCATCGGCCGCCCTCGAACCCATAGCAGTCGGTACTTGAAATCTGTTTCGCAACGCATTTTCGGTCCGAAGGGGATTACAAGCTGACCCTTACGAACGGCGTTAAATGCCTCAACCAATCCGCACAGTACCAGACCTTGCCCAGCTATTGCCGATTGAAGGCCGGAACTTACTTTCGAGAACTGGACCCCATCGAGTATATGCTCTTGTTCGAAGCCGAAAACTGTTCCCCAGCCCTCGAACCCGACCCAGCTTGGGTCATTTGTCCGGTTCAATATATGTATTAGCGGGATGCTCTTGAGCGACCGAAGGCCAGGTTCAATTCCCTATTGCCGGGCGAACTCGGGTGAACAAACTGGTAGCACGTAGTCTCCGAACAGCACCTCCCCCTGAAGTTGATCTATCGGGTGTGAGCCGTAGCGCAGGGCAAAGTCGAAGTGCTCGGTCAACAGATCGACGTCCCGGTTAGATGCGTCCAGGCGCAGATCAACCTCTGCATGGCACCGATAGAACTCCGAAATCAGCGGGCTTAGGTAGTGCCCCCGGACGTGGTGTAATTCCGACGTTAGCGCGGGCTGAGTGGAGCCTCGCGCGTAGCTCAGGCGAAGTCCGCGCGGGTTGCTGGGCGGCCATGGACGTTCTCCGGTAGGGTTTGGGTTGCAACCTGACCTACCGATCGAGGAGATCACCCATGACCAAGGAGACGATATCAGAAACCGCCGCGCTGAAGGCGCTTCTTTCCGAGACCGCCGATCATCAGATTTTGGCCGAGATGCTGGGTTTTGTTGCCGACCGGTTGATGGCACTGGATGTGGATCAGCTGTGCGGTGCCGGGGTGCATGAACGCTCGGCCGGGCGGGTGAACCACCGGAACGGATATCGCCCGCGCCGATGGGAAACCCGCGCCGGGACCGTTGATGTTCAGATCCCGAAACTGCGCAAGGGGACGTATTTCCCGGAGTTTCTGGAACCACGCCGGGCCTCGGAGAAAGCAATGACCGCGGTGATCCAGGAAGCCTACATTCAGGGCGTCTCAACGCGATCAGTGGATGATCTGGTCAAGACCATGGGCATGACGGGCGTCTCCAAGAGCCAGGTATCCCGCCTGTGCGTGGAGATCGACGAACGCGTTGACGCCTTCCTTGACCGGCCACTGGAGGGCGAATGGCCCTATCTCTGGCTGGACGCCACCTACATCAAGGTGCGGCGTTCGGGACGGATCGTCAGCGTGGCAGCCATAGTGGCGGTTGCGGTCAACACCGACGGGCGGCGCGAGGTTCTGGGCATCGCCATCCAACCCAGCGAAGCCGAGGTGTTCTGGGACGAATTCCTGCGCGCTCTGGCCGATCGCGGCCTGCGCGGGGTAAAGCTGATCATCGCTGACGAACATAAAGGCCTGAAGGGGGCCGCCGCCAAAGTGCTGGGTGCTACGATCCAGCGCTGTCGCGTGCACTTCATGCGCAATGCCCTGGCCTGCGTCGGCAAGAAGGACCGTCCCATCGTCACGGCCGCGCTCAGAACAGCCTTCGATCAGGACACGCTGGCAGACTCGAAGGAACACTGGACCAAGCTGATCGAGGCTTTCCAGCCGCGTCATCCCAAGCTCGCCGAGCTGATGCTGCGCGCCGAGGAAGACGTGCTGGCCTACAAGACGTTCCCGCAAGCTCACTGGCGGCAAATACACTCCACCAATCCGCTTGAACGCCTCAACAAAGAGATCAAGCGCCGAACAAATGTCGTCGGTATTTTCCCTAACGAGGCCGCGATCAGACGCCTCGTCGGCGCACTTATGCTGGAGCAGAACGACGAATGGGCAGTCACACGTCGTTACATGACGCTGGAAACCGTCGCCGCCATCTGCGAGGATACCACCATGGACCCGGCGAAAATCGCCGCCCTGTAAACCGGCTCAACACCCAGCCGGAGAACAATTTACACCACGCCCTGGGGCACTACCCAAGTTTGATCTTTGCTATGTTGATATGGGTCGTGGTGAGCACAAGGAACCCGGTTATCTTGGCATAAACCCGACTGGGCGCGTGCCTGCACTTTCGCTACCAGACGGTAAAACCGTCGGGGAAACTGGTGCCATTGTAACATTGCTAGGCTGTGAATCGGCATGCAAAACTGACCCACTTAGGTGGGTTATTATCGTTTAATATTGACCCTCTTGTTTTGTTAATGCGCATTCCGGGCACATCCGCCCGGTGATTCCGATTTAATCCGCCCACCCGTACCGATCTGATCCGCCGGGGATTCCGGGGCATCCGCCCACCCCTTGATGCGCTGCTGCGAGGTGATCTGTAGCGGGCTACTTTGCCGTTCATTTTGAACGGAAGAGAGCCCAATGAAGAGATTATCGATGCGGAAGATACGAGAGGCTTTGCGCCTGTCCTTTGAAGGTTTGTCGACGCGCGAGATGGCGCTGAGTTTGGCGATTGGTCGCACAACCCTGCGTGAGTATTTAGGCCGCGCCCGTGATGCTGGTTTGAGCTGGCCGTTGCCCGATGCGCTGTCGGATGCCGATTTGGAACATGTGCTTTTCCCACGGCGTTCTGCGGACAGTTCTCAACCGATCCCTAAGCCGGATTGGACCTATGTGCACGCCGAGCTACGGCGCAAAGGGGTGACGCTTTCGCTGTTGTGGCAGGAGTATCGAGAGGTTCACACAGACGGCTATGGCTACAGCCGGTATTGCGAGCTCTATACTCGTTGGGAGGGCAAACTCTCGCCAGTGATGCGGCAGCGACACCCTGCTGGTGAACGCCTGTTTGTTGATTATGCGGGCCACACCATAGATGTTGCCTGCCCTAAGACGGGCGAGATACGCACGGCCCAAATCTTTGTCGCGGCACTTGGCGCATCGAACTACACCTATGTTGAAGCCACTTGGACACAGAGCCTTCCCGATTGGATATCCAGTCACGTTCGAGCATTTGCGTTCTTGGGTGGCGTACCTGCGCAAGTTGTGCCGGATAATCTCAAAGCCGCCGTCATCAAAGCCTGTTTTTATGACCCGGCGATCAACCGCACTTACGGGGATATGGCGGCGCATTACGATACTGCAATTGTGCCCGCACGGCCCCGCAAACCCAAGGATAAAGCAAAGGTCGAAGGTGCTGTTCTGCTGGCCGAACGTTGGATTTTAGCACGCCTGCGCAATCAGACATTCTTCAGTCTCGATGAGCTAAACGCGGCGATCCGACCCTTGCGCGACCAACTGAACAACAAGGTCACCCGGCACCTGGGTGCCAGCCGCAGGGCCTTGTTTGAAACGCTGGACAAACCTGCACTGAAGTCGCTGCCCCATGAACCCTACGTCTATGCGGAATGGAAGAAGTGCCGCGCCGGTCTCGATTACCATGTCGATATAGGACACCACTATTACTCAGTGCCCCATCAGCTTATGCGCCAAGAGCTTTGGGCCCGGGTCACACCGCGCACGGTCGAAGTTTATCATAAAGGTCAGCGTGTTGCGGCGCATCAACGGACGTCGGGCAACCGGCAACATTCCACCATCCGTGATCACATGCCAGCAAACCACCGCTTCCGTACCGACTGGACACCAGAACGCATCCGCACACAGGCGGCCCGGGTCGGGCCCAACGTCGAGACCTTTGTCGAGATGGTCATGCGCAAGCGGCGACATCCAGAGCAAGGATATCGAACTTGCATGGGCGTCTTGCGGCTTGCCAAAACATTCGGACCCGAGCGCCTCGATGCGGCCTGCGAGCGTGCACTTCACATCAACAGCTATACCTACCAATCCCTGCATTCCATTTTGAAGAATGGATTGGATCGCCAACGCCGCAAACCCACCACGGACGGCCCCGCGATCACACACCCCAACATCCGTGGTGCCGGATACTTCCATTGAAGAAAGGACAGAAAATGTTGACACACCCAACCCTTGATATCCTCCGAGCACTGAAGCTCGATGGCATGGCCGAGGCCTTCACAGAACTGCAAACACAGGACGGTTCCGCCGATCTGACACACGCCGAATGGCTCGGCCTGCTAATTGATCGCGAAGCCATCAGTCGAGAGACAAAACGGTTTGAGAGCCGCATGCGCACAGCACGATTGCGCCATATCGGGGCCGCGCCCGAGGATGTGGATTACAAAACGCGAAGAGGGCTGGATAAGGCGTTGTTCCAAAGCCTGCTCAGCGGCAAATGGATCAAAGACAAGCGCAACTTGATGATCACTGGCCCCTGCGGTGTCGGCAAAACCTGGCTGGCCTGCGCGTTGGCCCAAGCGGCGTGCCGCGACGGCGTGACCGTCCTCTATAAACGCACCACGCGATTGTTTGACGAGTTGGAGTTGGCCCACGGTGACGGACGCTTTCCGCGTGTCTTCAAGGCACTGACCAAAACCCAGCTACTGATCTTGGATGACTGGGGGCCGGACCGTCTGAACGCTAGCCAAAGGCGCGACTTGATGGAGATCGTCGAAGACAGATACGGCAACGGTTCCATCCTAATCACAAGTCAACTCCCGCTTAATACTTGGCACGAAATTATTGGTGAACCCTGTCTGACATCAGCGCCTATGGGTCCATTTAGCGCGATTTGATAAGAGAGAGTTTCTGGCTCATCGTAACCACTGAGGAGTGGACGATGAGACATACAACTGGAACACGCAAAAGCCCTGGCGAGAAGATCGTCAAAGACATCAAACGCGCCACGCGCAAACAGTATTCGTCAGAAGAAAAGATCCGGATCGTGCTGGACGGCCTTCGTGGCGAAGACAGCATCGCAGAGCTGTGCCGCCGTGAGGGGATTTCTCAGGGCGTCTATTACAAATGGTCGAAGGATTTCATGGAGGCCGGGAAGAAACGGCTGGCGGGGGATACTGCGCGTTCTGCAACCGCTGACGAAGTCAAAGACCTGCGCCGCGAAGCCCGTGATCTGAAGGAAGTTGTGGCAGAGCAAACGCTCGAACTCCGGATTCTCAAAAAAAGCATGATCGGCGATGGGGGCGACCACGAATGAGGTATGCTGCATCCGAGAAGCTGGAGATCATCAGGCTAGTCGAAGGCTCCCATCTGTCCGCCCGTCAAACTTTGGCCAAACTCAACATTCCCCGCACCACATTCTACCGTTGGTATGATCGGTACCGGCAGCGTGGTGAGGCTGGGCTGAAGGACCAATCCCCGAAGCCAAAGCACGTTTGGAACCGCATCCCTGACGCAGTCCGGACCAAGATCGTCAAGCTGGCTTTGACAGAGACGGAGCTGTCGCCGCGAGAGCTGGCGGTGACGTTCACGGATACAGAAAGCTACATTGTATCAGAGGCTTCGGTGTATCGTGTGCTGAAGGCGCACGACCTGATCACCAGCCCGGCTTTCATCGTGATCAAAGCCGCCAGCGAGTTCAAAGACAAGACCACAGCCATCAATCAGCTTTGGCAGACCGACTTTACCTATCTCAAGGTTCTCGGTTGGGGTTGGTTCTATCTCAGCACGATCCTGGACGATTACAGCCGCTACATCATTGCCTGGAAGCTTTGCACCAACATGAGGACAGAAGATGTGACGGACACGCTGGATCTGGCGTTACAGGCTTCAGGCTGCGATCAGGTCCATGTCGTTCACAAGCCGCAACTGCTGAGTGACAACGGCTCCAGCTACGTCTCGGGCGACCTGGCCGAATGGCTGAGCGACAAAGGCATGAGGCATTCTCGCGGGGCACCATATCATCCACAGACCCAAGGCAAGATCGAACGCTGGCATCAGACCCTGAAGAACCGCATTCTGCTGGAAAATTACTTCCTGCCAGGCGACCTAAAGCACCAGATCGAAGCCTTCGTCGATCACTACAACCATCACCGGTATCATGAGAGCCTGAACAACGTCACGCCATCCGACGTCTACTTTCCAATTCTTAGGGTCAGAGCCACCGGCTTCCAGCCGGTCAGCTTCAGCTAATTTTTGATGAACCTTCTCCCTGTTTTTGGCTCGCCCTTGGGTGAAAGCCAAAAACAGGGAGAAGGTTCATGACCTATTGTACTGGTGGTCATACCAAATTTTACCACCGATATCACATCGTTTGGGTGACCAAATATCGCTACAAGGTTTTGCAGGGTGAACTGCGAGAGCGTTTGCGTGAGATCATCCGCCAGACCTGCAGCGAAATGGGTGTCCGGATCGAGAAGGGCGTCTTATCCAGCGATCATGTGCATATATTCGTGTCGATCCCGCCGCATTTGGCACTCTCAACGGTGATGCAACGGATCAAGGGGCGATCTTCGCGCAAGATACAGATGGAGTTTCCAGACCTGAAAAAACGGTTTTGGGGCAGGCGGTTTTGGGCCCGGGGATATTTCTCGACCACATCAGGAAATGTGACCGACGACGTTATACTTCAGTATCTGGAGATCCACTCCAAAAGAAAACCTACCGGCATCAGCCGGTAGTGGTTTAGTTGCCTGGTTCAATATGACAGCAACCGCTACAGCGTTCCGGCCTGTTTTGCTGGAAACCATGTCTCGTTGCGGGCCTATGCCGGTTGCGTCAAAGTGGTTGCAGGTCAAGATGTGATCGCCGAGCACAAACGTCACTTTACCCGTAATATCAGTTACTTTGAGCCCTGGCATTATGTCCCTTTGCTGGTACGCAAGCCCGGAGCCCTGCGTGATGGCGCGCCCTGTGGATTGGCACCTGCCAGATGCCATGCACCAGATCAGGGTGCATTACATGAAGGGCAAAGGTGGAGATCGGGAGTTTGTAGACCTTCTTATGCTGGCGCAAGACCACGGGATTGACGTTGTGGAAACGGCCTGTGATCTGGCTGTCGCGCAAAACACCCTACGCTTGCCTGCCGTCATCAACTTGATCAATCAGTTGGTCGAACCGATCATCCCCCCACTGGCACAAAGCTATGACTATCCCATGCTGACGATGCGCCCGGAGGCCAACTGCAAACGATATGAGACATTGTGCGCCCGCCGAGAGATGACAGCATGAATGCCCTCATTGATCAATTGGCTGGCCTTAGAGCCTCGGATTGAATTTCTGAATCAAAGGGATTCCCACAAGGCTTGATTTGTGATTCACCATATTTGGAGGTGGATCATGGGCAAGACACTATCACTGGACCTGCGTGAGCGGGTTCTTGCGTTCATCGTAGAGGGCCATTCGTGTCACGAAGCTGCGCGGCGGTTTCGGATATCAGCGGCGAGTGCCGTGCGGATTAGGCAGCGCCGCCGACAAACGGGTTCCATCGCACCAGCCAAGCGGGGCCGACCAAAAGGCAGCAGCAGACTGGAAGTGTTTGCGGGGTTTCTCAAGACAACAGTGGATCGCAGGCCAGACATTACGATGCCGGAACTGGCCGAGGCGCTTATTCAGGAACACGATATGCGGGCCGCTCCGGCAGAGCTGTCGCGCTTCCTCAAGCACCGGCTCGGTTACACATATAAAAAAATCCTTGATTGCAACGGAGAGGCGGCGCAAGCGGGTGCGCGCCGCGCGATACGAGTGGCGGCACCGACGCCAGCCGAGGATGCGACTTGAGCCGCACAGGTTGGTCTTTATCGACGAAACGGCGGTGACGACCAAGCTCACGCGCCTGCGCGGGAGATCTCCCTGCGGCGCGCGTCTGGAAGCGGATGCCCCCTTCGGCCATTGGCGCACCCAGAACCTTCATTGCAGGGCTGCGCGTTGATGAGTTGACCGCTCCCTGGCTGCTTGACGGCCCGATGAACCGTGCTGCCTTCGATGTCTATATCGAAACACAGCTCGCCCCGACGCTTCAGCCCGGTGACGTCGTGATCGCCGACAACCTGTCTTCACACAAGTCCGCATGGGCGCAGGCGTTGCTGAAGGCGCAGGGAAACTGGATGCTCTTTTTGCCACCATACAGCCCCGACCTGAACCCGATCGAGATGGCCTTCTCCAAGCTCAAAGCCCACCTGCGAAGGATGGCCGCCAGAACATTTGATGCCCTGACTGAAGCCGTGGGTGACATCTGCGATCTATTCGAACCTCAAGAGTGCGAAAACTACTTCAGAGCCGCAAACTATGTTGCAGAATAAATGTCCGTAGCTCTAGATTGCATGGAATGGCAGCTTGCGCACATGATTTGCTGTCCGCGCGCAAGTCGCCGAGCCTGACCACTGCGATAAAACAACTGATCGACGCTGAGACCGTAGAACGTCAGGTCCGCTCAATCGAGTATCAAATGCGGATTGGAAAGCAAAGTTCCCGCATCACAAGGATTTTGCCACCTTCGATTACAGCGCAGCCGCTGTTACTCAGGCTCGGATCGATCCCTTCTGCTCCGGACAGTTCACCCAAGACGCCCACAACCTCATTTTGGTGGGCGGAACTGGCACAGGCAAAACCCACATCGCCATTGCTCTGGGAACCACATTGATCAATCAGGGCAAAAAGGCCCGCTTCTTCAATGCTGTGGATCTGATCAACGCCCTGATCAGGGAGCAGGCCGAGGGTAATGCCGGGAAGATCATCCGGCAACTGACGCCACTGGATTGCGTCATTATTGATGAGCTGGGTTACATCCCGTTCCCAAAGTCCGGCGGCGCGCTGCTGTTCCATCTGATAAGCAAACTCTACGAGAAAACCAGCGTCATCATCACCACCAACCTGGAGTTCGGTGAATGGGTCTCCGTCTTCGGCGATCCCAAGATGACAACCGCGCTCCTCGACAGGGTGACACATCATTGCTCCATAATCGAAACCGGAAACACATCCTACCGGTTCGCTCAGAGTAAAAGGGCCCGAAAACAATAAACCGCAGCGCAAACAAAGCCAGCAGACGAGATCGCTATTTGAGGGCATCTCGCCTGCTGGCTTTGCCTCATCACGGGTGGGTCACTTTTAAACGCTGAAGCCGGGTCACTTTTGAACGCTCATTGACACTGTGCCGGATCGAACGCAGACCTTCCCGGCTGGATATGACGGTTTATCCCTACCTCCCGAAAGCCCATGTCGCGGTCACATCCCCAGGCGACTACATGGCGCTGTTGTCAGGGGACCGGTGATGACGGATACACCTCAACTGTTGCTGGCCCATCATCTGAAGAGCCTGCGTCTGCCGACTTTCCTGCGTGAGTATGACAAGGTCGCCAAACAATGCGCGGCGGAAGGCATCGATCATTCCCGCTACCTTTTGCGCCTCGCCGAACTGGAGCTCATCGACCGGGAGCGACGCATGGTGGAACGGCGGATCAAGGCTGCAAAGTTCCCGGCCGTCAAAAGTCTCGACAGCTTTGACTTCAAGGCCATGCCCTCGTTGAACAAGATGCTGGTGATGGAGTTGGCGCGCTGTGATTACATCAGCCGCAATGAGAACATCATCGCCGTGGGAAACAGCGGCACCGGCAAGACGCATATTGGCCTCGGCCTTGGGTTGGCAGCCTGTCAGAAGGGCCTGGCTGTCGGCTTCATCACCGCATCTGCTTTGGTCCATGAACTCCTCGAAGCCCGGGATGAGAAGCGCCTGCTGCGTCTGCAGAAGCAACTGAGCAAATACAGCCTGCTGATCATCGATGAGCTTGGATATGTGCCCCTGTCAACAACCGGCGCTGAACTGCTGTTTGAGGTCTTCTCACAACGCTACGAGCGCGGATCAACCATTGTGACGTCCAACCTGCCGTTCGATGAATGGACCAGCACCTTCGGCTCGGAACGCCTTACTGGCGCGCTTCTCGACCGGCTGACCCACCACGTCCACATCCTGGAAATGAACGGCGAAAGCTACCGCCTCAAACACAGCCGACAGTCAGACAAAGCCTGAAACCCAAACAACGCCCCCCGGTTTGACCACAGCCCCGCACAACTGCGTCGCTATTCGGGGGCACTCCGCTATGCGGGTCTATGGACAAACCTATGCCTGTCAAACTGAGGTACTTTCTCTCCGGCGAGTGCAGTAGTTTTAGTCCGGCGTTGACAGACAGCCCATTGGACGTCGGTCAGAACTGTGCGGATCAAGGCTGCTCTCCTCTGTTTGCAACCTTGAATCAGTCATCAGCCGATTTGGGAATCCCTAAACGTCAACAAGCCCTAGCAAAATGAGGCCGCCTCAGTCGCGTTTATTGCTCTCTTTCAGTAACTCAGCCAACTTTAGTCGTTGAATCTTTCCGGAAGGCCCCTTTGGAAGCTCATCTAGGAAGTGAATAACGTCCGGTGATTTGAATGGCCCCAATCGCTGGCGGCAAATTTCGATTAACTGACTTTCCCCAAGCTCAGACCCCTCGGTTATTCGTACTGCAGCTTCGACGCGTTCTCCGTATTGACTACAGGGACGCGCAAATGTGGCTGCTTCCACGATATCAGGATGGGTATAAAGGGCTTCGTCAATTTCTCTGGGCGCGATGTTTTCGCCGCCCTTGATGATCAGTTCTTTGAGGCGGCCTGTGACATAGACGTAGCCATCCTGATCCATCTTTCCAAGGTCACCCGTCCGCAACCAATCGTCGGTAAAAGTAGCATTTGTCGCTTCTGGATTGTCTAGGTATTCAATCATAACATTTGGCCCACGCACAGCGATTTCACCCTCTACATCGCGCTGGCAATCATTCAATTCGGGCGTCAAAATGCGGATTTCGTTTCCGTAGCTGAATCCAGGGGAGCCAATTTTTCTTGTCTTCGGCGGCAGTGGGTTTGATAAGATTTGCGCAGCGGTTTCAGTCAGGCCCATGGTTTCGATGATGGGCACACCAAACCGCCCCTCAAACGTGCGTTGCGTTTCCACGGCCAACGCAGAAGACGCTGACCTGCCAAAACGCAACCGCTTGACACAGTCTGCATTCGGCTCATTCACGCCGTGCAGAAGGTGACTAATAATTGTCGGCACAACAGAGAACCATGTCACGGAAGCGTCTGATGCCTGCTCCCAGAACCGGCTTGCCGAGAATTTCGAAACAACAGCCAAGGAGCCGCCAGAAACCAATGCGCCGATGACGGTCACGCAAAGGCCGTTGATATGATGGATCGGCAGGACACAGAAGCCGCGGTCGCTGGACGTCAGATCGTGAGCAATTGCGGTGGTCCAGCCGCCGGCCAGCAGACTTGCGTGACTGTGGACAACACCTTTTGGTTTCCCCGTTGTACCAGAGGTGTACATCAGAAGTGCATGATCGTGGCTTTTGAGAGCATGAAGCGGGCGAGTACTTTTGACCTTTTCTGCGACGACTTCAATTCCTTCAGGCGCGGCTGTTGCGAAAACTTCATTTGCTGCTTCATGAACAAATGCAAAACGCGCGTGACTGTGGTTGAGCGCGTAGCTAATGGCATCGCGGCCAGCGGCGAGATTGATCATTGTTGCGCGAAATCCGCCGTATAGGACACCGTAGAGGGCGATCACGCCCGCTCGGCAATTGGGGTGTACGATGGCGACACTTTCGCCCTTCTCGATACCCAGGGCGGTAAGCGTCAACGCGGTTTCAATTGCTTCTGATTTCAATTCTTGCCATTCGAGCATTTCTTCCGTTTCCGGGAACACCATGGCGATGCCACCAACGCCTGCACGGTGGTCTAGCCAGTCGCGAACCGTGCCTTCGGGTGGATGGTTTGGATCAAAGATCAAGCGCCAGTCTCCGCCCAGTAATCTGCGAAAATATCTTCGACTTTTGGTTCGCGAGATGGAATTTCGCGGATAATTTTCGTCGTCTGCACGAAGTGCTTCCAATGCAAATTGTCATCGATCGAATTGCCGCCCCATGAACCACAGCCCATCGAAAGCGAGAACGGCATCCCATTGTTGAAAGCACCACCTGCCGCGAAGCAATGCGCTTGGTTCACGATGATCCGGCAGGTCGGGATTGCATCGGCTAAAATACGAGCGCGATCGTTGTCTGCCGAGTGTAGGCCCACGGAATGCCCGGCACCTTGGTGCAATTGAATGCGGCGTGTAATCGCAACTGCTTCTTCGAAATCGCGCGCCCGATATAATGCAAGAACGCGGCTTAACTTCTCTCCCGAGAGGGGGTGATCGGGGCCGATGCCGGTCGTTTGGACCGCTATATATTCTGTGTCGGCCGGGACGATGCCAGCAAGGCCTAACGCATCAATCATAGCAGGCGCATCCTGCGCGATAACATTGCGGTTCAAGTGTCCATCTGGCCATAGCTTCGCGATGATCGCGGCTTCATCTCGTATTAATGCCCCGCCTGATTTTGCCATTTCCGAAACGAATGCATCATAGATTTGGTCCAACACCACGACCGCGTTTTCGGACGAGCAAGATGTTGCATTGTCAAATGTCTTCGAGGCTCGAATTTTCTCGGCAGCATCGTTAAGGTCCCCGGTTTCATCGATGATGACAGTGACGTTTCCAGCACCCACAGCAACCGCGGGTGTTCCACAAGTGTAAGCTCTATTGACGTTATTTTGTGAACCAGTCACGACGACAAGGTCAGATATTTCTAGCAGACGTTGAGTTTTTTCTTTCGATCCAAGGCCGGGGATCATTTGAACGAGATCACGATCAATGTCAGATTTGTCAAATTCCTCATAGATAAATTCAATGAGTCGCGCGCAAGTTGGCACGCCCTTTGGCGAGGGTGACAAAACAATCGCATTGCCGCATTTTAGTGCATTGATGATATTATTCGCAGGCGTTGCTCCCGGATTTGTTGATGGTACAACCGCACCGATCACACCAATAGCGCGGGCAATTTCGGTGATGCCGGTTTCGGCGTCATCTTTGACCACGCCGAAGGTTTGCACACCTTGTATGTCGCGCATCAAGCCAAGTGTTTTGCGGTGGTTCTTTGTAATCTTGTCAGGAACATTGCCAAGGCCGGTCGTCTCAACCGCCATTTTGGCCAATTCCTGATTGCGGGCGGGTTCCATTATGGCCCAAGCCGCCGCTGCCGCCGCGCGATCGTATAGCGCTTGGCTGCTGTTCGCCTCAAACCGCTGCTGTGCAGCGCGGGCGCGAGCTACCATATCTTCCACTTCAACGATCGGGTCTTGCGCGTTCACCCATTTGTCCTTTGGTTGCAGCAGGGCGCAATTGCTGCGCCCTGCCAAATGTCTTTAGAGTCCCGAAAGAAGCTCTTCGAGGGTCGTCTGACGTGCAGCCCACATTTCTAGAACTTCTGCACGGTTCATGACATGCATTGGGCTACCGCCAGCGGCCATTTTGCCTTGGACCCGGCTGTTCTCAAACATTGTTGGAACGACTGCGGCAAGGTGATCGATCACCGCCTGTGGGGTACCCTTTGGCACCATCACGCCGCGGAAATTTACGGACGCATTGTCGATGTCAAAGCCTTGCTCGGCCAATGTCGGGACGTCGTCTATAAAGCTGTTCCGCTCTAGGTCGAACACACCAAGGATTTTGACATTACCAGCGTTGCGTGCACGAAACGCATCGGACAGGTTATTCACGCCACCCAAAACTTCACCGGCGATCACAGATTTCATCGCACCGGCACCCCCAGCGTTGCTTGGGATATATGCCAATTCGACACCGGCAGCCTTCTCAAGCTGAAGCGCTGCGATGTGGTGACCCACAAATAAACCTGCGCCAGAGAATGTCAGCCCGCCTGGGTTAGCTTTGGCATAGCCGATAATATCCGCCATTGAGTTGAATGCGCTATCGGCACCAACAACAAATACGGCCGGGTCAGCGCCCCAGTTTGCAATTGGTTCAAAGCTGTCTGCGCTGTAGTCTACGCCGCCTTCAATCGACTGAGCGATGAAATGGGGGATGTTATAAGCGCCAAGCGTATAGCCATCGGCCTCGGCCTGCGATGACAACCAATTCCAACCAACGCGACCACCGGCGCCTGCCTTGTTGATAATTGCAATGGGCATACCCAAAGCGTCTTCGTTGCCCGCCGTCATCGTCACGATGCGCGCTTGGAAATCCGTTGCTCCACCGGCACCATAGCTGACCATCAACATGATGGGGCGTTCTGGATAATCACCGTGGCCCTCAGCGGCTGCAGAGCCACCTAGCGCCATCAAAGCCATTGCGGCTCCTGCGCGATCCATTTATTCATTGTCGTTCCTCCCTTTGGGGTTTGATCTGCCGCTCTCGCGGTTCAGAAGAATATCTCTCGCGGTGTGTAAACGTTAAGTAGAACCGCGAAGAGTCCGTACATCACCGCCAGAAAGCCGGCCGTAATGGTAGCGCGTTTGATCCATGATCGCATTTCGCCATGCGGCGCGGGATCGTAAAGACTGAGTAAAATGAAGAATGCGACGGTCGAGGCAGTGTAAAAGCCGAGCCCCTTAGCCGCCCAAAAGATATAGATAAGTGCCACGACAAGACCCGGAAGAATATTTCTCATGTCCCGTTTTGAAAGCCCCTGACCAACCTTGCTGCGTCCCATGACCGCCTTTCCGAAAGTCCAAAGCGCAAGCAAGACAAACACGGCTGAGATCAAGCGTGGGAAAAGAAATGCCGCAGCCGGTTCTTGCGTGTAACTTACATATGCAACCGAGATGCCAACCGTAGCCACGACGCCGGTTGCAATGATGTGCTGATTGCGTGGAAGATCGCTCATCCTATGATTTCCTCTTTCGATATGTAGCGTTTACTTCTGAATTCCATCCAGACGGAATAGACAATTGACGCAAAAACAATAATGACCAGCGTCAGATTGAGCGGACCGGTAAAGAAGTAGTTGCCGATACTGGAGGTAGCATTTGCAATCATCGATCCTTGAATGAAGTTCGCTTCTGCAATCGGGCCAAGGATTAATCCAAGCACGAGTGGTGCTGCTGAGAAACCAAAGCGTTCAAGGAAATACATGCCAACACCGAGCGATGCCATGACATAGACGTCACCCATCGAATTCTGAACCGAGTAGCTACCGAACAGGGCAAGTCCAAGGACAACGGCAGCCATGACGGAATGCGGCACACGTGCGACGCTTGCGGCAAGCCCTGCAACATAGAGGCCAAAGATGCACATCAGAACCTGACCGATCAGCATTGAATTGATGAAAGTCCATGCGACGTCGGGGTGGTTGTCGAACAAATCGGAACCCGGAAAAATGCCGTGAATTAATAACCCACCAAGCAAAACCGCAGCGGTTGGGGAACCGGGTATTGAAAGCGTCAGCAATGGCACCAACGACGGTCCGACCATCGCGTTATTTGCGGCCTCGGCGGCGATCACCCCCTCAGGGTGCCCGGTCCCGAATTTGTCGCGCTCTGGGCTGAACTTCTTAGCTTGATCGTATGCGACAAGCCCAGCGATCTGCCCACCAACACCGGGGATAAGCCCAATGATGCTGCCAACAGCCGTGCCAATGGCAAGGGCACGTTTACGACTAAATACTTCAATAAGAGCGGCTTTGATCGGGCTCTTCTGAACAACAATCACTGCGGCTTCCGACGTTGAACGCCCCTTAGCAAACATGGTGATGACTTGCGGAATGGCGAACAAGCCAATCAATGCAGGGATAACATTGATCCCACCTCCGACCGCTGAGTGAAAGATAAACCGCTGCGCCCCCATGATGTCGTCGAAACCGATTGTCGCGAGCCATAGACCGATACAACCGGACAAAAGCCCTTTTACGACCGAACTTGAATCGAGTGACCCAATCACTGTAACGCCAAGGATCGCGAGCCAAAACAAATGAGACGGCCCAAAAGCCAAGGCCCATTTCGCCAGCAACGGCGTTAGAAAGATCAAAAGCAACACACCAAAGATACCGCCAACGGCCGAGGCAATGAATGAGAGTTGAAGTGCTTTTGCACCTTCACCCTTTTGCGCCATCGTATGCCCATCCAGCGTGGTTGCGATATTGGCGGGTGCACCGGGTATCTTCAAAAGGATTGCACTGACTGCACCGCCTGCAACCGTGGACGTATACACCGCGCCGAGCAGGATTAGCCCCTGCGCGGCCTCAAGTTGGAAGGTAAATGGAATAAGCAACGCCACTGCCATCGTAGGTGAAAGTCCAGGCGTCGCGCCAAGGATAAGCCCGCCAATCGTTCCAATGAGCAATAGCATGAAATTGAACGGTATAAAAACATCACCGAAATATCCCAAAAATTCCAAAGGATCTTCCTTTATCCCAGCAGCAATTGACCTTTGAGGTTAAATCATGAAAATAGTATTGCAAACGTTTTCATAAAAAGCCGAATTCTGGGCAGTAAATGACTAATAACAAACATAAAAAAGCGGATATAGTCTCTGTTGCAATTGCGGCTAGGGTCTCCCCTGCGACCGTTTCTCGGTCCTTCAATCGACCAGAATTAGTCAATCCTGCGACTCGCAAGCGGATCGACAACGCTGTGAAACGTCTGGGCTACATTCGGAACAGGGCGGCGCAAACGATCCATGGAATTCGCAGCGGTACGATTGGTCTTTTGGTACCGACGATCGACAACGCAATATTTGCCGAGGTCATTCAGGCATTCGCGGATGAGGTCGGTAAGAGCGGTTCTACCATTCTGCTGGGGACACATAATTACGATGAGAAAAGAGAATTTGAAGTGTTGCGAAAGTTCCTTGAGCATCGCGTGGACGGCGTTGCTCTCATTGGACTGCATCATTCTGAAAATGTTTATAACCTGATCGAAAGCCAGCATGTTCCTGCTGTTTTATTATGGAACTACGCACCCATTTCTCGGCTGATCTGTGTTGGGGCCGACAACCTCGAGGCTGGTGCCAAAATCGCGCATTATGTAGTCGATCAAGGGTACAGCAAAATTACGACTCTGTTTCCCCCTTTGGAGGGAAATGATCGCGCAACTTCAAGAGCGGACGGCGTTAACCAAACCCTTAATCAACATGGTGTCGCACCGCTGGATCAAGACAAGTTGGAAGCCTTTTACAGCGTGTCATCGGCCAAAATCGTTGTAGTTGAATATCTGAAATCGGGACGATGTCCTCAGGTCATCATCTGCGGAAACGACATTCTAGCACTTGGTGCCATTTATGCGGCCCAGTCTTTAAATTTGAAAGTTCCCGAGGAAATTGCTGTAACCGGCATTGGCGACTTTAAGGGATCAAAGGACGTGGAGCCGGCTATCACAACAGTTCGAATCCCAGCTAAGACGATCGGAAGACTTGGCGGTGCGTCGCTTGTGCAGTCAATAATTTCTCCCGAAACCGTCGTGGAAAACAAATGTTGCTCGTCTGATTTGATCTTACGTGCGACGTGCTAGCTTGGTTTGCGATGCTGAGATCTGACAATCAATTCGTTGTGGCTCAAATTGGCAAACGGCAACGGCAACGGCAGCTTTGAAAGATTACCGTCCCTTGGCGCGCCATGCAGCATCTGGCATTTTGGGCATATTCCGTTGAAAAACTCTTCTTGATTGGCGACCTAAAGGCTGATTCAATTCTCGCATAGAGGCGGGAGGTTGATGTGATGTTGGGTCCGAAGCAAGAGGCGCAAGGCGCGTTGTTCTATGAGTTTTCAATCGACGATCACGTCCCGCAGGATCACTTGCTTCGGTCGATTGATCGGTTCGTTGAGAACGGCGGTGCAATACTCGGCCACGGTAGCGGCGGGATGATCCGGCTGCGGGCGGCGTAAAAGTCGGCCACTTTTGCCCTTTCTGACACCAGGGCGGGCGGGGGTATTTTCACCGTGGAACTTTACAGGAAAGTCCGTTTGGCCTGTGCTGACGGCATGAGTGCGCGAGCGGCGGCACTGCATTTCGGGATTTCTCGTGACAGCGTCAGGAAGATGCTGAGTTTTTCGGTTCCTCCTGGATACCGGCGCCAGGCCGCGATCAATCGGCCCAGGCTGGATGGGTTCACCGAGATCATCGATGCCTGGCTTGCCGAGGATCGGGGAAGGAACCGCAAGCAACGCCACACGGCCAAGCGGGTGCTGGAACGGCTACGTGATGAGCATGGGTTCACTGGCGGCTACACCATCCAGACCGTGTGAAAACTCGGGCGGTGGCGGGGATGGAGGTTTGGGTCACCATGATTTGCCGCGATCCCACGTAGTCCGGCGGTTTGGTGCCGGTAGCCCCGCGGAAGAGGCTCCGGGCCTCCGTGGATCGATGTGGGGCGCTTGATTTGGGCCAGACTCCCGTCTCACGCCCTCGCGGCGGCGATCAAGGCGGGAACACCTACCAGAGAGATCGCGCGGCGGATGTTGTAAGCCAGCGCCGTGATGCTGAACTCGCCGCGCACGTTCTCCAGCCGCCGGGTCAGGAAGGCACCCTGGCCCATCCATTGTTTGATTGAGCCGAAGGGATGCTCGACGCTTTCACGGCGCGCATCGAGCAGCTCCGGGCGGGCCGCCAATCGTTCTGCCATGCGCTCCAGGATCGCTTCGTCGACATAGCGCAGGACCCGACGGAAGGCGCTTTTCGTACACTTCGACTTGAGTTGGCACTCCTTGCACGCGGCGCGATTGGCGTAACTGGCGAAGATGAGATCGCGGCGCTTGCGCTTGCTGTGTAGCGCCAGGCGTTGGCCGTCGGGGCAGATGTAAATGTCCTCGCCGCCGTCATAGCGGAAGCGTTCCTTGGGAAAGAGCCCCTGGCTCACCGTTGATCCGCGCTGGGGCTTGGGCACATGCGGCATGACGCCGGCATTCTCGCAGGCCTCGATATCCTCGATCTTGAAGTAGCCCGCGTCGGCGACCGCGTCGATCCGATCGACGGCCAGGTTCCGACGGGCCGCCACCGCCGTCTCGGCCAACAGACCGAGATCGCTGACCTTGCTATGGACCTGCTGCTCGGCGATCAGTTTGTGCTTGGCGTCCACCGCGATCTGGATGTTGTAGCCGACACCGACCCGGGTCGCGGCGTGCATCGCCCGGCTGTCCGGATCCGTCAAAGAGAGCTGGTCCTCGCCACTCGCAGCCAGCGCGTCGCGATGTTCCTCAAACCGCTCACGCCGCCCTTGGATCGCAGCGATCTTCTCCCGGATGTTCTCCACTTCGCCGCCGCCGGTGCCGCTCTCGTCTTGCCCGTCGGCCTCGTCGAGCCGGTCGAGATAACGCGACAACCTCTCGTCGCTCTCGGCCAACGCCTTCTCCAGCTTCGCTTTGGTAAAGTTCCGCTCCCGGCTGTTCACTGCCTTGATCCGAGTACCGTCGACTGCCACCAGCTCGCGCCCGAACAGCTCCAGTTCGCGGCATAGCCTCACGAACTCCCGAAACACCTGGCGGAACGCCGCCCGATTGATCCGCCGGAAATCGGCGATCGTCTTGAAGTCCGGCGACAAACGCCGCAACAGCCAGATCACTTCGAGATTACGCTTGCTCTCGGCCTCCAGCCGGCGGCTCGAACGTACCCGATTGAGATAACCGTATATGTAGAGCTTCAGCAGGTCCGCCGGATCGTAGCCGGGACGACCCGTCGCCTTCGGCGTGGCGCGCTCGAAACCAGCGGCCGCCAGGTCCAAACCATCCACGAAAGCGTCGATGAAACGGACCGGGTTATCCCGGCCCACGTAATCGTCCACTGCTTCCGGCAGAAGCAGAACCTGAGAGCGGTCAATGCCAGGAATGTGTCTCATGGCGGACTCTAACATCGCCATGAGCCGGACGGAATCCCCCGCCACCCAGAGTTTTCACACGGTCTGCATCGTGAAGGATTACATCCGAGAGCGTGAACGGCGGGGGCGCGAGATGTTCGTGCCGCTGACCCATCCGCCGGGCCATGCGCAGGCCGACTTCGGCGAGGCGACGGTTATCATCGGTGGCGTCGGGCAGAAGGCCCACTTCTTTGCCTTCGATCTGCCGCACAGCGATGCCTGTTACATCATGGCGTATCCGGCTGCGACGTCCGGGGCCTGGGTCGATGGTCACGTTCACGCCTTCGCCTTCTTCGGGCGCGTGCCGGTGTCGGTGCTCTACGACAACGACCGTTGCCTGGTGGCCAGCATCCTGCCGGACGGCACACGCAAACGGGCCAAACTGTTCAGCGGGTTCCTGTCACATTACCTGATCCGAGATCGTTATGGCGACCTGGCAAGGGCAATGACAAGGGCGGCGTCGAAGGGCTGGTCGGTTATGCGCGTCGCAACTTCATGGTGCCCCCTCTCATGCATGTACCCCGCATTCCCCAGATGGATGCCCGTTTCTTCACCTGCAGAAGCGTGATATACTTGATTATACAATGAGTTAACCGGGTTGGAGCGGGAATTTGCGTGCGAACGCGACGGGTGAAGTACAAACAAGCCCTCTTCGGTTCCAATTCGACTGCTCGGTCAAGGTCGCGTTCCGTGGATCGTCGATCAGTTCGGACGGCGGGCTATTGCTCCACCGCGAGTTGGACGACGCCCTCGGGCTGACGGACATGGCGGCGGGGCTGATCACCGATCCGCGCACTGGCCGGAATGGCCGCCACAATCTCGCCGGCCTTCTGCGCCAATCGGTTTTCCCACGCCTTGCCGGCTATGAGGACGTCAACGACGCCGACCGACTGTGCCGTGATCCGGTGATGCGCCAACTCATCGGTGGACGTGCGGTGAAGCGGGGTGCGGCGTCGGCCAGCGCCATGGGTCGGTTCGAGACGAAGATGCTGACCCGACCGGAGAACCTCGCCGCCCTCGCTGATCTGCCCGGCCGCTGGATCGACGCGGTGCATGACCGGGGAGGCCGCCGAAGAGCATCACGCTGGATATGGACAGCTCCGAGAGCCCTGTGCATGGCGATCAGGAAGGTGCAATGTGGAACGGGCATTTCCAATCCAAGTGCCTGCACCCACTGTTCGTGTTCAACCAGTTCGGCGATCTGGAGCGATGTGCGCTGCGTCCCGGCAATGTCCACAGCGCCGATGGCCGGGAGGATGTGCTGCGCCCGGTGCTGGCAAGATATTCGAGCGACACGCGACCCTCGATCACCCGGCGCTATTTCCGAGGTGACGCCGCCTTTGCCATCCCTACGCTGTTCGATCTCCTGGAGGCCGAGGGCTGGGGTTACGCCATCCGGATCAAGGGCAACAGCAAGCTCTATGAGCGGATTTCCCGGCTGCTGCGGCGCAGGCCGGGTCGGCCGTCGCACACGGTGATCCGCACCTGCACCAGCTTCCAGTATCAGGCGGGGAGCTGGGTGAAGCCGCGCCGGGTGGTGTCCAGGGTCGAGTTCCATCCGGGCGGGTTGTTCCCGCGCGTGGGCTTCATCGTCACCAATCGCAGCCTGCCCAATGAGCGGGTGCCGGCGTTCTACAACGGCCGGGGCACAGCCGGGCAGCACATCAAGGAAGGCAAGTACGCGCTGAAGTGGACGCGGCTTTCCTGCATGCGCTTTGCCGCCAACGCCGTCCGGCTACAGCTTCATGCCCTCGCCTACAATCCGGCGAACTTCCTGCGCACGCCAGCGACGCCCAGCGAGATCGAGACATGGTCACTGACCTCTTTGCGCGAACGGCTGATCAAGACCGGTACGCGGCTGGGGCGCCATGGCCGCTACGCCATCTTCCAGATGGCCGAGGCGGCACTGCCGCGGCAAGTGTTCGCCGGGATTCCTGGCCTGATCAACGGGCTGCGCGATCCGCCTGCCGCAACAGGGTGCACATGACCAGAAACCCGCCCAGATCGGCTAAATCCAACGCTGGTGACAGGAAAGGTGTGTCCGAAAACGCGTCGAGAGACGCCTTAAGCGGTCGGATCGGCCTGTTTGGTCGTGCTATCCGGCCGGCACGCAGCACCACACGCGGATCGGAGGCAGAAATCGCCTGGAAAGTCGCCTTCGGTTGCTTTAGCCTCACGGGAGGCAAGCCAAATGGAGAATGCCGGGTTATGCTTTCCACCTCTCTGAAATCAGTTTTACATCACGCTAGATACTTCCCTTTGTGGTCGGCGCTTACTGTTTTTCGCTGGCGCACCTTTGATTTGCGGTCCCGTGGTTTGGGCACAACTTTTGGAACGGTCATGCGTTGGTTTCCGCCTGCAAGAAGCCGATTTGACCGCGAAGCAAAACGAGTTTTTCCCAATATGAAGCGCAGCGCGCGCGGGAAGCTTGGTCAAAATATGGGCAGGCATATGGGGCGAACACTTTTTGAGATATACCACGATGCTGAATTTCAAACGCAACACCACAAATTCAGAAGCTCTGGCCCCGGCCTTGCCGCCCTGAAAGAGGCGAACGCAGCTGGTAAAGGGGCGATTATTGTTTCCGGCCATTTTGGGCAATGGGAAGCAGTTCGCGCCGTGATCAAATTGCACGGGATGGAAAGCGGAGGCGTCTATCGCCCCCATAAAAATCGCCATTACGCACGCCGAATTCTTGCTGGTATCGAAGCGGGGGGAAAACCGATTTTGGCAACCGGCCACGTTGGTACTAGGGCCCTTGTGCGTCATCTGCGGGATGGCGGCATTATTTCTATCTTGTTAGATGAAAAATATCCGGAAGGTGTACGGATACCGTTTCTTGGTCTTGACGCCCTCACATCTCTCTCCCCTGCCCAGCTTGCACTCAAATACGATCTGCCCATGATCCCTGCTTATGGTATTCGCATTGATGACGGGAACGCATTTCGAGTGGAATTCGAAGCCCCAATCCCCCACACCGACAGCATCACCATGACCCGTGCCTTTAATGACAGTCTATCTGCGCGGATCCTAGCAGACCCAGAACAGTGGTATTGGATGCTGAGACGTTGGGACGGTGTTTGAAGGTCGGCATAGCCCTGCGATTTCAACCGGTCGACGCAACACTTTACAGCGTCGCCATTGATGATTGAATCGTAGGGGATTCCCAAGGGTGTTATTTTCTGATTCACCTTGTGTGGGAGGGTTTCAGATGAGCAATGCACTTTCGATGGACCTGCGGGTCCGGTTCAAACAGCAAATGGATGGCGGTATGCGTGCGGCCGCGGCCGGCAAAGCTTTGTTGCTGAGCCCTGCGACGGCGGCCCGCTGGGGTAAGAAGGTCCGGGATGGCGAACCCCTGGAGCCGCTTCCGTCGGGGGCCAGGAAAGGGAATGGCAAGTTGGAGCCGTTTGTCTCCTTCTTCGCGGAACTGATCGAACAGGATCCCGATATCACGCTGGTAGAGCTGCAGGCCGCGCTCTTTACCGCTCACGCGGTGGAATGCTCTACAAGTGGCATTGATGCGCTGCTGCGCCGTCACGGGTACACATATAAAAAAAGGGCTGATACCAGCGGCATTTAACATTGACCGATATGGGCCCATTTTCGCATTCCGATTGATGTGATGGTTTCGGGCTGTGCGATGCGCTTGTTCCAAGCTTCGCATCCAGCATCGACGATGGCATTGTAGTCTTCGAACACGCGGTTGGAGAGCCAATTGGCGCGCAAGTACTGCCAGATATTTTCCACCGGGTTCAGTTCCGGAGCGCGCGATGGCAGCAGGATGATGGTGAGGTTCTTCGGGACTTTGAGTTTGCCGGTGGTGTGCCATCCGGCCCGATCCATCAGCACAACCGCATGGGCCTTTCGGGCGACGTGGCGGCTGATCTCGTCGAGATGCATCTGCATGGCTTGCGCGTCCGCCCAAGGCAGCATGAGCGCCGCCCCCTTGCCGTGAGCCGGACAGATGGCGCCGAACAGATAGGCGTTGTGATAGCGCTGATCGGCCGGCTGGCGGGGCGCGTGCCCTTTCTCGCCCACAGGCGCGTCAGGCCATTCTTCTGGCCAAGGCGTGCTTCGTCCTGGAACCAGATCTCCACCGGCGTTCCCGCCGGCAGGTCAGCTATATGCACCTGGAGCGTGTCGGTGAAGTTTTTTTTAAACGCCTCGATGATCCGCTTATCCTGCCTGGGATGCTGCGGGCGGGCGCTGATATGGGCAAAGCCCAGTTCGCCAGGCAGTCTGGATATCCCGCGCTCGGAATAGATGACGCCAAAGCGCGCCTCGATCACCCGCTTCAGGTCGATCCGCCGCCAGCGGACAACCCCGTCCACCGCCGGATCGGGGCCGGTCTCGACAATCTCGCCAAGTTCTTTCATCTGGACATCGCTCAGGTAGCGCGTCCGGCCCGCGCCCTTGCGGTTGGTGAGGCCATCCGGTCCCTCTTCGTTGAACCGGTGAACCCAGTCCCGCAGGGTTTGGCGATCCATCCCACCGATCCTTGCGGCCTCTCCACGGCGCATGCCATCGTAGACCGCCGCAAGAGACAACAGACGGCGGCTCTGCCGGGCATCCTTGCAACGGCTGGCGAGTTTACGAAGGTGGCGGGCATCAAAGTCGCGACGAAGCGGAACACTGGCTGGCATGGCGATCCTCCTTTGCCAACCTTGAATCAGATCAAAACCGATTTGGGAATCCCCACAGAGTCAGAAATTGATGCCGTTGGTATGATTGCCCAGGAGCGCGACAAACCCGAGGTACGACACGCGCGGCGTGACTGGGTACGGCGGCAGAAGATCATGCGCAAGCGGCCTCAGCGGCTGATTTTTATCGACGAGACCGGTACAAACACGAATATGACGCGCGTGTACGGGCGCAGCCAAAAGGGCCGACGTCTCAAGGGGACTGCCCCGTTCCGATGGTGGGGCAATCAGACCTTGATTGCGGGCCTGTCCTGCGAGGGGGTTGTCGCTCCTTGGGTAATCTCGGGTGCGATGGACCGTGCTGCCTTCGACACCTACATAGAGAAAGTTCTGATCCCGGAACTTGAGCCCGGTAGCGTCGTCATCCTGGACAACCTCGCGACACACAAAAGTGGCAAGGCGACCGAGCTGCTCAAGGCCCACGGCTGCTGGTTCCTCTTTTTACCCGCATACAGCCCTGACTTGAACCCGATCGAAATGGCGTTCTCAAAGCTCAAAGCGCACCTAATACCAACGGTCATTGATCAGAACCCATGCGCCCATTTGCGCATGCCGAGGGACATGATCTTCCATGGTTGGTCGATGAGGTTGTTCCAGGCTTGGCAGCACAGCGCGACGATGTCTTCGTAGGATTTGAAGATCCGGTGCGACAACCAGTTGTCGCGCATGAATTGCCAGACATTCTCCACCGGGTTCAACTCGGGCGATCGTGGCGGCAGCGCCAGGACGGTGATGTTGTCGGGGATCGCCAGCTTGGGCGTCAAGTGCCAACCGGCCTGATCGACGATCAGCACCGCATGGGCGCCGGGATCGACGGCGGCACTGATCTCGATGAGGTGCGCCGCCATGGCGTCGGTGTCGCACCAGGGCATGACCAGCCCGGCGCCTTTCCCCTTCGCGGGACAGATCGCGCCGAAGATATAGGCCCATTCGGTGCGCTGGTCGCGGGGCGCCCGCGGGCGCGTGCCACGTCTGGCCCATCGGCGTGTGAGCTTATTCTTCTGGCCGATGCGGGCTTCATCTTGCCACCACAGCTCTATCTCGACGCCTTTCGGGAGCCTCGCCCGGATCTTCGCCAGTTCGGCGGGGAAGTTTTTTTTAAAAGCCTCGACGGCCAGCTCGTTTTGCGCGTAGTGGCGCGGCCGCGCCGAGATCTTGGCGAAGCCGAGCGCCTTCAACTCGCGCCCGACCGTGGTCTCGTCGAGCGAGATGGCGAACGTCTCCAAGAGCCACCGCGCCAGGTCCTTGCGCCGCCAGCGCACGACGCCGTCCACCGCCGGGACCGGGCCGGCCTCAACAACCTCCGCCAGTGCGCGGCGGTGATCGGCGTTGAGCTTCGAGGGTGCGCCCGGTGACTTCCCATCGACCAGCCCGTCCGGTCCGCGGGCGTTGAAGCGCAGCACCCAGTCGCGAATGATCTGCAGACCGACGCCGCCGATCCGCGACGCATCCGTCCTGCTGCCACCATCGTAGACCTCGGCCAACGCCAGCAGACGACGGCTCTGGGTCGCGTCCCTGGTCCTCTTCGCGAGGCGCCGCAGTGAGACGCTGTCAAAATCGTTCCGTAAGTCGATAGGCGCTGCCATGGCGAACCTCATTGGTTCACCACATTGAGTCAGAGATCGGACCGCTTGGGAATCCCCAACGTGAGTCAGGCATTCCGCTCGGTGGTATAAGGCGCATCGGCGCGCGCACCTTCGATCGGCTCATCGCAGCCATCGGCGAAATCTGTGATCTCTTCACACCAGACGAGTGCTGGAACTTCTTCGCGGCAGCAGGATATACCTCATGAATAAACGGAAACGCTGTAACGTATGCGTCCGGCGTCGCCGACCTTGCGGATTTTCTGACACCTGAGAGTCTTACGCTTCGATAGCGGGCGATGGTGCCCACTATCGATGGTGGACACTATCGGGGATCATCGATGGCGAGGAAGCGGCGGCGTCGGATCTGGGAAGACGATGAGAAGCGCCGGATCGTGGCGCAGACGCGGGTGCCGGGGGTCTCGGTTTCTCGGGTTGTGCGTCGTTATGACGTGAACGCCAACATGGTTTTCAAATGGCTTCGCGATCCACGGTTCATGCCGTCGGCAGATGATCTTCCGTCGTTCTTGCCGGTCGAGGTTCTGCCCGACGCTTCACCTGGCGCAGCCATGGCGAATGGCGATGCCGTCGCCTCGGACAGCAGGATCGAGATCACATTGTCCAACGGTCTCAGTCTCTGCGTGAGTGGCGGTTTTGATCCTGACGCGGTGTCGCGCCTTGTGCGCGGCCTGGCGACATGATCCCGGTTCCGGCATCGACGAAGATCTGGCTTGCGGGCGGTGTGACGGACATGCGCAAGGGGTTTGTCGGCTTGTCATCTCTGGCTGAGGCGGTTCTTCGCCAAGACCCGTATTCCGGTCATCTGTTTGTTTTCCGGGGTCGTCGCGGCGATCTGATCAAGGTGATCTGGTGGGACGGCCAAGGCGCGTGCCTGTTCTCCAAGCGGTTAGAGCGCGGACGGTTCGTCTGGCCGTCGATTGCGGCTGGCAAGCTGACGATCAGCCCGGCGCAGCTGGCGATGTTGCTGGAAGGCATAGACTGGCGAGCGCCGCTGCGAACATGGTGCCCACTGACGGCTGGATAGAGTGAGAAAGCCAACAATAAAGGGCTGATTGAGCGCCTTCGGGATTCCCTTGATCGGCGTCATCGGCTTGTAAACATGCACTGCCGGGCAGTGGGTGCCGCAGTTCCCGTCGTGGGACGCGTTCAACCTCTGTCTCGAAGAGCAATGCCGCAAGCGACAGGCGGAGACTTTGCGCGGTCACGGTGAGACGATCGGGCAAAGGCTGCAGCGGGATCTTGAGGCCATGGCCGAACTTCCGGCCACACCCTTCGATGCCTGCGACCAGACGAGCGGGCGGGTCAGTTCGCAGGCATTGGTGCGCTACAAGACCAACGATTATTCCGTGCCGGTCGCTTATGGCCACCGCGATGTCTGGCTGCGGGGCTATGTCGACCAAGTCGTGATCGGCTGCGGTGGCGGGATCATCGCCCGCCATCCTCGTTGTTACGACCGCGAGGATATGGTCTTTGACCCGGTGCATTACCTTCCGCTGCTGGAGAAGAAGATCACCGCGTTGGATCAGGCCGCGCCCTTGGCCAAATGGGACCTGCCGCCCGAGTTCCAGACCTTGCGACGCCTAATGGAAGCGCGGATGATCAAAGCGGGTCGCCGGGAATATGTGCAGGTCCTGCGCCTGCTGGAGACTTTTGATCCTGGCGATCTGCATGTCGCGGTGAAGACCGCCCTGCGCATGGGGACCATTGGCTTTGACGCGATCAAGCACCTTGTGTTGTGCCAGGTCGAGAAACGTCCGCCCAAGCTCGACCTGGATGTCTACCCGTATCTCCCGCGCGCCAATGTCGGAACCACTTCGGCGGCCAGCTATATGTGCTTGATGGCGGCGGATGCGCCATGACCGACACCCCCGAACTCCTGCTCGCCCACCACCTCAAGACGCTGAAGCTGCCAACCTTCCTCCGGGAATACGACAAGCTGGCGCGCCAGTGCGCTGCCGAGGGGCTGGACCATGTCCGGTTCCTGGCCCGTCTGGTGGAACTGGAACTGATCGACCGTGAACGGCGGATGATCGAGCGCCGGATCAAGGCGGCGAAGTTCCCGGCGGTCAAAAGCCTCGACAGCTTCGACTTCAAGGCGATCCCGGCGCTCAACAAAATGCAGGTGCTGGAACTGGCCCGCTGCGAATGGATAGACCGGCGCGAGAATGTCATCGCCCTTGGTCCAGGCGGCACCGGCAAGACACACGTTGCTCCGGGTCTCGGCCTCGCCGTCTGTCAGAAGGGCCTCTCCGTGGGCTTCATCACCGCCGCAGCCCTGGTCCATGAGCTGATGGAGGCCCGCGACGAGCGACGCCTCCTGCGCCTGCAAAAACAGGTGGCCAATTGCAAACTTCTGATCATCGACGAGCTCGGCTTCGTGCCGCTGAGCAAGACTGGCGCCGAGTTGCTGTTCGAACTGATCTCGCAACGCTACGAGCGCGGCGCCACGCTGATCACCAGCAATCTGCCCTTTGACGAATGGACCGAAACCTTCGGCTCAGAGCGTCTGACCGGCGCGCTTCCGGACCGCCTGACCCATCACGTCAACATCCTCGAGATGAACGGCGACAGCTATCGTCTGGCCCAAAGCCGGGGCCGCAAAGGCATCGCCATCAACCAGGGTCAGGACAGATTGGCCCTCGCGGGCCAAAGCGCCCAGGCACCTGGGTGCCCTCCGCATTCCTGGTGCCAGATTCAGGCACCCTCAAGTGGCCAACATTTGCTCCGCCACATGGCCGGTTTTTGCTCCGCCGTTGACAGTCCCGCGAGGTTTCCATCAGCAACCGGGTATTGCGCTGAACAAAGCCCACAAAGCCATCTGAATCGACGCCCTCGGCGGCGGCGCGCGAAACCAGAAGTCCGAGGAGCTGGGTGAGAGCGCCTTTATCACAAACGGGTCGTGCGTCAGGAAATTCTCAAAATCACTCGGTGTGTCTGACGGCGTGACGTTGTTCAGACTTGTCCCGTTTCAGACGCTTTCACCAACGCTGCCCGTGTTTCAATCCTTTAGCTGAGAACGCCGGTGCAATAATCCCTCACTGAAGCGGCCAGAATGTCTGGTTGGCCGGAGTAAAACTCCATCAGTGTTATGCTTTCTGTTTTCAGAGGGCGGGGATGAAGAACGTGGATTTGTACGGTCGGGTACGTCATGCAGTTTTAATTGACGGTATGAGCAGCCGGGAAGCGGCGCGGGTATTTGGAGTTAATCCACGCACCATCGCCAAGATGTTGGCGTTTTCTTTTCCGCCCGGATACCGGCGCAGCCAACCTGTACGACGCCCGAAGTTGGATGCGTTTACCGGGATTATTGATCAGACCCTTGAGGCAGATAAGCTGGTTCCAAAGAAGCAGCGACACACGTCGAAACGGATATTTGAACGACTGCGTGATGAGCATGACTTTGAAGGCGGCTACACGGTGGCGGGGATGGAGGTTTGGGTCACCATGATTTGCCGCGATCCCACGTAGTCCGGCGGTTTGGTGCCGGTAGCCCCGCGGAAGAGGCTCCGGGCCTCCGTGGATCGATGTGGGGCGCTTGATTTGGGCCAGACTCCCGTCTCACGCCCTCGCGGCGGCGATCAAGGCGGGAACACCTACCAGAGAGATCGCGCGGCGGATGTTGTAAGCCAGCGCCGTGATGCTGAACTCGCCGCGCACGTTCTCCAGCCGCCGGGTCAGGAAGGCACCCTGGCCCATCCATTGTTTGATTGAGCCGAAGGGATGCTCGACGCTTTCACGGCGCGCATCGAGCAGCTCCGGGCGGGCCGCCAATCGTTCTGCCATGCGCTCCAGGATCGCTTCGTCGACATAGCGCAGGACCCGACGGAAGGCGCTTTTCGTACACTTCGACTTGAGGTGGCACTCCTTGCACGCGGCGCGATTGGCGTAACTGGCGAAGATGAGATCGCGGCGCTTGCGCTTGCTGTGTAGCGCCAGGCGTTGGCCGTCGGGGCAGATGTAAATGTCCTCGCCGCCGTCATAGCGGAAGCGTTCCTTGGGAAAGAGCCCCTGGCTCACCGTTGATCCGCGCTGGGGCTTGGGCACATGCGGCATGACGCCGGCATTCTCGCAGGCCTCGATATCCTCGATCTTGAAGTAGCCCGCGTCGGCGACCGCGTCGATCCGATCGACGGCCAGGTTCCGACGGGCCGCCACCGCCGTCTCGGCCAACAGACCGAGATCGCTGACCTTGCTATGGACCTGCTACTCGGCGATCAGTTTGTGCTTGGCGTCCACCGCGATCTGGATGTTGTAGCCGACACCGACCCGGGTCGCGGCGTGCATCGCCCGGCTGTCCGGATCCGTCAAAGAGAGCTGGTCCTCGCCACTCGCAGCCAGCGCGTCGCGATGTTCCTCAAACCGCTCACGCCGCCCTTGGATCGCAGCGATCTTCTCCCGGATGTTCTCCACTTCGCCGCCGCCGGTGCCGCTCTCGTCTTGCCCGTCGGCCTCGTCGAGCCGGTCGAGATAACGCGACAACCTCTCGTCGCTCTCGGCCAACGCCTTCTCCAGCTTCGCTTTGGTAAAGTTCCGCTCCCGGCTGTTCACTGCCTTGATCCGAGTACCGTCGACTGCCACCAGCTCGCGCCCGAACAGCTCCAGTTCGCGGCATAGCCTCACGAACTCCCGAAACACCTGGCGGAACGCCGCCCGATTGATCCGCCGGAAATCGGCGATCGTCTTGAAGTCCGGCGACAAACGCCGCAACAGCCAGATCACTTCGAGATTACGCTTGCTCTCGGCCTCCAGCCGGCGGCTCGAACGTACCCGATTGAGATAACCGTATATGTAGAGCTTCAGCAGGTCCGCCGGATCGTAGCCGGGACGACCCGTCGCCTTCGGCGTGGCGCGCTCGAAACCAGCGGCCGCCAGGTCCAAACCATCCACGAAAGCGTCGATGAAACGGACCGGGTTATCCCGGCCCACGTAATCGTCCACTGCTTCCGGCAGAAGCAGAACCTGAGAGCGGTCAATGCCAGGAATGTGTCTCATGGCGGACTCTAACATCGCCATGAGCCGGACGGAATCCCCCGCCACCCAGAGTTTTCACACGGTCTGCATCGTGAAGGATTACATCCGAGAGCGTGAACGGCGGGGGCGCGAGATGTTCGTGCCGCTGACCCATCCGCCGGGCCATGCGCAGGCGGATTTTGGCGAGGCACTCGCCGTGATTGGCGGTGTCGAACAAAAGATCCACTTTCTGGTGATGGACCTGCCACATTCGGATGCATGTTTTTTGAAGGCGTATCCGGCTGAGACGACGGAAGCATTCTGTGATGCGCATGTCGCGGCGTTCGCGTTCTTCGGCGGTGTGCCTGTGTCGATCCTTTATGACAATACGCGGATCGCAGTTGCCCGCATTCTCGGGGATGGGACACGCAAACGGACCCGTGTATTCTCGGAACTGGTGTCGCATTATCTGTTTGAGGATCGATTTGGCCGTCCCGGCAAGGGGAATGACAAAGGCAAAGTCGAGGGGATGGTGGGATACACCCGGCGCAACTTCATGGTGCCCAAGCCGCAATTTGCCAGCTTTGATGATCTCAATGCTCATCTGGCTGAACAATGCCGCAAGCGCATGGGCGACAAGCTGCGTGGTCACATGGGCACGATAGGCGAACGGTTTGCGCCTGACGCCGAACGGCTCCAACCCTTACCAGCTGTTCCTTATGACGCCTGCGACAAGCAATCAGTTCGGGTGAGCTCACTGTCCCTCGTGCGCTATCGCGGCAATGATTATTCGGTGCCGACTGCATATGGTCATCAAGAGGTTCTGGTCAGGGGCTATGTGCATGAAGTGGTGATTGCCTGCGGGGCTGAGGTCATTGCCCGCCATGTCCGGTCCTGGGAGAAAGAAGATTACATCTTCAATCCGCTTCATTACCTGGCACTGATCGAACAGAAGACCAATGCGCTTGATCAGGCAGCCCCGCTAGCTGATTGACAAACTGCCTGAAGCCTTTCTCATCTTGCGCCGCCTTATGGAGGCCCGGATGGGTAAAAAGGGCAAACGTGAGTTCGTTCAGGTTCTGCGACTGCTGGAGATCTTCCAGATCGCGGATGTTGAAGCCGGGATACAGAGTGCTCTCGAACGCGGCACAATTGGCTTTGATGCGGTGAAGCATTTGGTGCTGTGCCGGATCGAACGCAGACCTTCCCGGCTGGATATGACGGTTTATCCCTACCTCCCGAAAGCCCATGTCGCGGTCACATCCCCAGGCGACTACATGGCGCTGTTGTCAGGGGACCGGTGATGACGGATACACCTCAACTGTTGCTGGCCCATCATCTGAAGAGCCTGCGTCTGCCGACTTTCCTGCGTGAGTATGACAAGGTCGCCAAACAATGCGCGGCGGAAGGCATCGATCATTCCCGCTACCTTTTGCGCCTCGCCGAACTGGAGCTCATCGACCGGGAGCGACGCATGGTGGAACGGCGGATCAAGGCTGCAAAGTTCCCGGCCGTCAAAAGTCTCGACAGCTTTGACTTCAAGGCCATGCCCTCGTTGAACAAGATGCTGGTGATGGAGTTGGCGCGCTGTGATTACATCAGCCGCAATGAGAACATCATCGCCGTGGGAAACAGCGGCACCGGCAAGACGCATATTGGCCTCGGCCTTGGGTTGGCAGCCTGTCAGAAGGGCCTGGCTGTCGGCTTCATCACCGCATCTGCTTTGGTCCATGAACTCCTCGAAGCCCGGGATGAGAAGCGCCTGCTGCGTCTGCAGAAGCAACTGAGCAAATACAGCCTGCTGATCATCGATGAGCTTGGATATGTGCCCCTGTCAACAACCGGCGCTGAACTGCTGTTTGAGGTCTTCTCACAACGCTACGAGCGCGGATCAACCATTGTGACGTCCAACCTGCCGTTCGATGAATGGACCAGCACCTTCGGCTCGGAACGCCTTACTGGCGCGCTTCTCGACCGGCTGACCCACCACGTCCACATCCTGGAAATGAACGGCGAAAGCTACCGCCTCAAACACAGCCGACAGTCAGACAAAGCCTGAAACCCAAACAACGCCCCCCGGTTTGACCACAGCCCCGCACAACTGCGTCGCTATTCGGGGGCACTCCGCTATGCGGGTCTATGGACAAACCTATGCCTGTCAAACTGAGGTACTTTCTCTCCGGCGAGTGCAGTAGTTTTAGTCCGGCGTTGACATACAAGAGGAAACGAGAATACCTGCCCTCCGAAGGCAGAGGCCACAGGTTCGAATCCTGTCGGGTGCGCCATTTTCGCCTGAGTGGCTGGCTAGACGTCCACCGCCCAGGCGCGAAAATCCCTTACCTCGGAAAACACCAGATCGGCTCCGGCGTCGTTCAACTCCGCGGCGTCGGCGATGTTGGCGGCACGCGCGTCCCAGGCGTGGACGGTCTTGCCGAAATGTTCGGCTTTCCTGTCGCCTTCGGGTGATCCGCCCCGGACCTGGTCAACATATCGCTGACGCCCGCGGCTGCGCAGCTGGCCTCGACCGCGCGTTGCGATTTGCCCGAGACAATCGCCAGTCTGACACTGGCGGCGCGCAGATCGGTTCATCCTGACTGGCCGTCGCGTTACGGCTGTTCGTGCAAGGCAGGCATTGCGCCGAACTCGTCGCTCAATCCATCGAACGAACATGTCAATGCAATGGCGTGCTATTTTGGCGGGCCAGAAAATTTCATCCAGTCCTGGTATTCGGCTTCGGGTCGCCCGCATCTGTTCTATGAAACCAACGCCGGCGATCTGGACCTGATCGATTATTTCAATTGGATCCCGGACGCGGTGATCGACGCAAGTGTGTTCGATGAGCCGGCCCAGTGCATGCAGGGCACACCGCAACTGGTGGCACCGTTCTGCGCCGATTGTCACGGCGGGCAGATCGGCGAAAACTAGGCCGCCGATTATTTGGTACAAGTCGGCTGGATGATCGGCGGCACTCCGTGCGTCGCTCAACAAATAATCTCCTACAAATCATCAGCGAAGTCCGCGATGCCGATTGCCACGGGGGGCCAGATCGGCAACAACTAGGCTGGCGCGCGGCCGCGTCAGCTCTTGAGCAGGCGCGCCACGTCCTCTGGACCGGCGACGCTCAATATATCCCCGGCGGGCAATTGACGGCCCAGGTCCGCTTCGATGGCCAGGATGATGCGCATATGGGCCAGGCTGTCCCACTGCGGGGCGGTGCCCAGGCGGGTATCGGGGCCGACGGCGTCTGTGGTCAAGCCAAGCGCCCGCGCCAGAATTTCGGTCGCGCGCGGGCTCACGGGCTTTCCCCACCGCGTTGCGCGCGCCATTCCTCGGCCAGGATCGCAAATACCAGCTGATCGAGACGGCTGCCGTCTGTGGCAGAGGTGAGCTGTTCGCGCAGCACCGCCTCGCAGGTGAAGCCCTGCGCCTTGTAATTGAAGATCGACGGCAGATTGCGGGCGTGAACCCGGCCCAGAACCTTGTGCATCCCCAAGTCATCGAACAGAAAATCGAGCAAAGCCGCGCGCGCTTCCAGCACCGTGCCTTTGCCCCAATAGTCACGGTTGCCGATGACCACGAAGGTTTCGGCGTATCGATCCGACAGATCAGCGGTGATGCCAAAGAACCCGACCGGCAGCTCGGCCACGCTGGCCCCGATCATCAGATAAAAGACCGCCGCATTGTCGGCGCGGCGCAGTATTTTGAACGCCTCATCGCGGCTGACCTTGCCGGGTTTCTGGTTCTGGCCCGCGCGCAGTTCCCGGTCGGATTGCCATTTTAGGAACGTCGCGTTGATGTCCTTGGGCACCATCGAGCGGATCACAAACCGCTTGGTGGTCAGGCGTACCGGCTGGCCGGGTGCCCAGCTCATGGCGCCGCCTCGCAGGCTTTGGCCACCAGCGCCCGGTTCAGCTTGCCGCGGTCGGTTTTGGGGATTTCGGGCAGAACAAAATAGCGCTGCGGCAACGCGTCAGCGCGTAACCGGCTCTGCGCCCAGTCCGCCAGATCGGCACCCGTCGCCGCCGCGCCTTCCCTGAGCGTCACCGCAAGCGCCACTGCCTGGCCGCTGACTGGATCGTCCAGCCCGAATGCACAGGCCTCGGCCACATCGTCGTGACGCTCAAACAGCAGATCGAGCTCTTCGGGATGGATGTTGATGCCGGCCTGAATGATCACATTGCCGGCCCGCCCGGTCAGGCGCAGCACGCCGTTATCCAGCGTTCCGGTGTCCCCGGTCGCATACCAGCCGCCGACCAGGACCTGCGCGCTCAGATCGGGGCGCTGAAAATACCCCGACATCAGCGACGGGGTGCGCACCATGATCTCTCCGGCGCCGTTTTCGGCCAATGTCCCGCCGCCTGAGCGGATCGCCGCAGCGCCACCCCAAAGCCTGCCTAACAACCCGTCCTCGGGGGTGAAATCCGCGGAGGAGGCCGCGCCGATCCAATTGGCGGTCTCGGTGATGCCATACATATTGGCACCCGCCGCCCCGCCGGCCCAGCTGATGACATCCGTCCATGTCTCGCCAGCCAGCGGTGCCGAGCCGATATTGATGCGCTTCAGGGTTCCGCCCGCGGGCGGGGGCGACACGCGCAGTGCAAGCTTCCAAAAGGACGGAACCGACGACAGGAAACTGATCTCATGCTCATCAATGACCGCGCCAAGGGCTGCCGCGCCGGCCATTCCGGTGTTGGGATACAGGTAAAGCGTGCCCCCGGCGGCCAGCGCGGTCAGGCAATTGCCGATCAGCCCATGGCCGAAATGGGTCGGCAGAACGCAAAGCGATTTGGTCAGCACATCGGCCTCGAGATGAGCGACATTCAGCGACACCCGTGCCAACAGCGAGCGGTGGGAATGCACCACGCCTTTGGGCTGGCCGGTGGTGCCTGAGGTAAACAGGATCAGCGCCGGGTCATCCAGCCCAGCGGCGTGCATCGGCGGGGCAGGGGCGCTAACCGGTTCCGCCCAGGTGCAGATGGTCGCCACATCCGCCACATCAGCGATTGAACCGTCAGTCAGGATGGCCGCCGGGCGTGAGAATTCGGCGACAAGTTCCAGCTCCGGACGGGTCAGACCGGGGTTGATGCAAATGGCAACGCCACCAACGCACCAGATGCCCAATAGATCAGCGAAAAAGTCGATCGTATTACCATGGGCGATGACGATATTGCGGCGTTCCCGCCCGATATGCGCCCCCAATTGCGCGGCGCGTACCCGCGCTAAGGCGATAAGATCCGGCCCGGATATCTGTCGGCCCGATCCGACCTCGTGAATGGTAAAATCGGAATGTGTCAGGGGGCCGATCATGGTGCTTGCCTAAATGTTATATTCGCGATGGCGATCCGCGCTAACGCGTGCGCCCAGTCCTATCGCTAATGGCAGGCACTCACAACAATGCGCCAGCGCGATTTCGTCGCATCGCGCGACGCTGCACAGAGTGTATGGCTTAGAGCCGCAGCGCGTCAGCGCGGAGCTGTATTGTGTAAGAAAAGCTTTGCAGCGATCTCAGACCGATGGCGCGCGGGCCGGTGTTACCCCGGTCCCTTGCCCTTGCCATGACCCTTGCCGTTGTTCGGCGATTTTTCCGAATCTTCGTCGTCGTCACCGGCATCGTCGTCGTCGTCATCAGAGGATTCGTCTTCGTTGGCATCCGAATCTTCGCTTTCAGCCTCTTCCTGTTGCTGAGCGATCTGCTCTTCAAACGACGCAATTGTCGGCTGCTGGCGTTTCTTAGCACCAGAGCGGCAACGAATGCGCACGCGGCACTTGTCGCGCGCAGATGTTCCGGCAACTTCGCTCAGTTCGCCAAGAAACACGGTACCATCGGCGGAATAGATCAGCTTGGTCGTTCCAAGCTCATGGGTCAAATTGACGACGATCATATTGGGCCTGAGCAGAATGCGCACCCGGTCAGTCAACGTGCGGCCCTCGGTGGTGACCCACTCTTTGTAAGCCGCAGTTACCAGTTGCACCGATTCACGCGATTTGGCCACAGCACTGGTCGCAAAGCTAATAGCGACCACAGCGCTGATGATCAGCGTGAAGACTTTTTTGGCAGCATTTCGTTTCATCACTTGGTATCCCGCAAGGCACAAAGCCCAGATTTTCATAACCAACCGTGCATCCCTGACGGCTCGATATGGTGAATTTGTAGAAAGCAATATTGGTGATAATGGGGCAGAAAACGGAGCATTTGTTGCAATTTACGCTACAATTGCCCGCAACAATGGCAGGCTGATCGCGCTTTATTTCTTAAAAGGTGTCGCCGCTGCAGTGAAAGCAGTGACTGGCATCCCAAAAATGCCTTGGTCGGGCATTGCGACGCCCCGATGGACAGCCCACCAAACCAGCCGACCGTTCGTCGCTCAGCAAACAGGTCAACCACGACGGCCTAGCCGGGCCTTGCACGCGCCGAGCATGTAAATCGCGAACAACACAATACCAGCGACGTCCAATACTAGCAACTGGCCAAGCTGCGTGCTGGCAGATTGTCAAGCAAATCCAATCGTCAGACCGATGAATGACGTGCCGGATAACAAATTTGGTCATCGCATCACGCCGCCGCCAGGTTCCTCAGCACGTAATGCAGCACGCCGCCGTTTTCGACATATTCGATCTCGACTTCGGTATCTATCCGGCATTTCAGCTCAATCGCGCGGACCATTCCGCTGGGATAGGTGATTGTGCACGTCACCTTCGACAATGGTTTAAGATCGCCCTCCAACCCACTGATTGAGACAGTTTCCTCGCCGGTCAAGCCCAGAGATTTGCGCGTTTCTCCACCAGTAAATTCAAACGGAATGACCCCCATCCCGACCAGATTAGACCGATGGATGCGCTCAAAGCTTTCCGCAATCACCGCCTTGACGCCCAAAAGGCTGGTGCCCTTGGCCGCCCAGTCGCGGCTTGACCCGGCACCGTATTGCTCGCCGCCAAAGATCACCAGCGGCGTGCCCGCATCCTGATAGGCCATGGCGGCGTCATAGATTGACATCTGCTGGCCGTCCGGGCCCAATGAATAGCCGCCTTCAACCCCATCCAGCATCTCATTTTTGATCCGAATATTGGCAAATGTCCCGCGCATCATCACCTGATGGTTGCCGCGACGCGATCCGTAGGAATTGAAATCGCGCGGGCCAACCTGATGCTCGGTCAGATATTGACCTGCAGGCGTTGTCTCTTTGAACGAACCAGCAGGCGAGATGTGGTCGGTGGTGATCATATCGCCCAGCACCGCAAGCACGCGCGCCCCTTCGATATTGGTAATCTTGCCGGGTTCCGGCGACATTCCCTGAAAATAAGGCGGATGCTGAATATAGGTCGAGCTGGTCGGCCAGTCGTAAAGCTGGCTGTCGGTGGTCTTGACCGCCTGCCATTGTTCGTCGCCGGTAAACACCTCAGCGTATTTTTCCTGAAACGCGGCGCGGGTGACGGTCTGCTGCACCAGTTCGGCAATTTCCGAGTTGGTGGGCCAGATGTCTTTCAGGTAGACATCGTTGCCTTGCCTGTCCTGACCCAATGGCTCGGTCGTTAGGTCAATATTCATGTCACCGGCCAGTGCATAGGCCACCACCAACGGCGGGCTGGCCAGATAATTGGCCCGTACGTCGGGGCTGATCCGGCCCTCAAAGTTCCGATTGCCCGACAGCACGGAGACGGCGACCAGATCATTGTCATGGATTGAGTTAGAAATCTCCGCCTGCAGCGGCCCCGAATTGCCGATACAAGTGGTGCAGCCATAGCCGACAAGATTAAAACCGAGTTTGTCCAGATCCTCCTGCAAGCCGGCCGCTTGCAGATATTCGCTGACCACCTGGCTGCCTGGTGCCAGCGAAGTCTTGACCCAGGGCTTGCGGGTGAGCCCCAGTGCTGCAGCCTTGCGCGCCACCAGCCCCGCGCCGATCATCACATAAGGGTTGGAGGTGTTGGTGCAGCTAGTGATTGAGGCGATTACCACCGAGCCGTCGCGCAGCCGGTAGTTTTCGCCTTCGACCGTGACCGATTTGCGCGGGTCGCCATTGGCATCGGGTGCCGGACCCTCCGAGGCCATGTCATGGGCAGCCTCGCTTTCATCCTCGCCGCGGTATTCCGCCACGACCCCAAAGAAGCTGTCGGCGGCTCTGTCCAGCGCCACAAAGTCTTGCGGACGTTTGGGTCCGGAAATGGCGGGCACGATGGTGGACATGTCCAGATGCAGCGTGTCGGTATAAACCGGGTTGTAATCGGCCCCGCGCCAAAAGCCGTTTTCGCGCGCATAGGCCTCGACCAGCGCGATCCGATCCTCATCGCGCCCGGTATTGCGCAGGTACCGGATGGTTTCGGCGTCGATCGGAAAGAACCCGCAGGTCGCGCCGTATTCAGGCGCCATATTGGCGATCGTCGCCCGGTCGGCCAGCGGCAGGTTTTCCAGCCCAGAGCCAAAGAATTCGACGAACTTGCCCACAACGCCGCGTTTACGCAGCATCTCGACAACTTTCAGCACCAGATCGGTGCCGGTCGTGCCTTCTGTCATCGCGCCGGTTAGCTCAAATCCAACAACTTCGGGGATCAGCATCGAGATCGGCTGACCCAGCATGACGGCCTCGGCCTCGATACCGCCAACACCCCAACCCAGAACCGCCGCGCCATTGACCATGGTGGTGTGGCTGTCGGTGCCCACCAGCGTGTCGGGGTAGGCGACCATTTCGCCGTTCTGATCTTGGTCGGTCCAAACGGTCTGCGCCAGATATTCCAGGTTTACCTGATGGCAGATGCCTGTGCCGGGTGGGACAACGCGGAAATTGTTGAACGCCGACTGGCCCCATTTGAGGAATGTGTAGCGTTCCAGGTTGCGTTCGTATTCGCGATCGACATTCATCTGGAAGGCGCGCGGGTTGCCGAACTCGTCAATCATCACCGAATGGTCGATGACCAGATCGACCGGGTTTAGCGGGTTGATCTTTTCAGGATCACCACCGAGTGCTTTCAAACCGTCGCGCATGGCAGCCAGATCGACCACCGCCGGCACGCCAGTGAAATCCTGCATCAGCACGCGGGCAGGGCGGTAGGCTATCTCGCGCGGGTTCTTGCCGCCGTTGGACGCCCAGTCCGAAAACGCGCGGATGTCGTCGACGGTGACGGTTTTGCCATCCTCAAACCGCAACATGTTTTCCAGCACCACCCTGAGCGCCGCGGGTACGCGCGAAAAATCGCCAAGGCCCGCCGCTTCCGCTGCAGCAATCGAATAATACGCTATCGTCGCGCCGCCCCCGGTCAGCATCTTGCGGGTTTGCGATGTGTCTTTTCCGACGGTGATGGGCATGGGTGGCCTCTTTGATGGGTTATGGGGCTTGGCACCCGTCTATTGCCGCAGCAGGATGCAGGGTTCAAGGGGCGCGTGCCGCAATTGTATACCATTGTGCACAATGACATCAACCCGCCATGTCACAAGTTCGGTAAACCCATTATTACCACTCACTCGCAAATCGTTGATTGGCAGTTCAACGCCATGTGGCTTAGTTATGCTCAACCACAACGGATGGATTGTTAGCAATGCGCGGTTTGATAGCTGTTTTGGCAGGAATGACATGGATGGCGTCGGCCGCTGTCGCACCGGCGGACGAACAGAATCCGGTTGTGGTGGAGCTCTTTACATCACAGGGCTGTTCTTCCTGTCCGCCCGCCGATGCGTTGTTGGCCGAGCTCGCCACGCGCGACGACGTCATTCCTTTGGCCC
The DNA here is from genome assembly GCA_965216135.1 of Paracoccaceae bacterium. Taxonomy (GTDB): domain Bacteria; phylum Pseudomonadota; class Alphaproteobacteria; order Rhodobacterales; family Rhodobacteraceae; genus CBDCFL01. The sequence goes on along the minus strand of CBDCFL010000017.1, from coordinate 161,745 downwards.
TGCATGTCGATTACTGGGACTACCTCGGCTGGAAGGACACAATGGGCGATGCCGCCTTTACCGCCCGGCAAAAACGCTATGCTCATGCGGCAGGCTCACGTTCGATCTACACACCGCAGATGATCGTGGCCGGTGTCACCCACGTGATCGGCTATCGACCCATGCAAGTCGCAGACGCAATCTCGACCGCCGTCGCGGCCGATCCGGGTGTTGAGCTTAGCCTGGTTATGCGCGGTGGTCGCCTTGAGATCAGCGCCAAGCCCGAACCGGGATTGCCGCGCGACATAATGGTCCAGATCGTGCGTTATATTCCGACCTATGACGTATCCATTCGCCGTGGCGAAAATGCCGGGCGCGACATGACTTATGTGAACACGGTCAGCGCCTGGGACATCGTGGGCAACTGGAACGGCCGCCAGCCGCTGAACATGCGGGTGCAGATCAGCGGCACATCTCCGATCGTGGTGATCCTTCAGGCGGCCGGACCGGGCCGCGTCCTGGCCGCGGCGCGCCTGCGCTGACGCCGAGGCTTGTAGGGCTTCCACCGTCTGTGCACCCACAGCCATTGTTCAGGATTATCCGCAATGCGCGCTTCCAGACTGGCGTTCAATGCCCTTGTCATGGTCTCCGCGTCGCTCTGCTCGACCGGGGCTTCCAAGATGTTTTTAAATGACAACCCATCGCGCTGGCGAATGCCGTAAAACGGCACCAGCAGCGCATTATAGCGCAGCGCAAGCTGCGCGGCCGACAGCGCTGTTCTGGCCGGGCGGCCAAGAAACGGTAGATCGGTGCCCCGGTTGTTGGCCTGATCGAACAGCAAGACCAGAAATCCGCCGGTTTTCAGATGCCGCACAAACCCGGCAGTGCCGCGCCGGCCCTGGGCAAACACCGGCCCACCAAGGCTGGTCATGGTCTCGGCATAATGGAGGTTGAAATATTTGTTGCGCGCCGGCCTGTATAAGCCGCCGACATCAAACCCGCGCGCCAGAAGCGCGGCGCGCGGAGCTTCGTAATTGCCGAAATGACCGGTAACCAGCAGCACCGGTTGGCCCGCATCGCGCGCCTTTTCGATGGCAACCAGACCGGGGCCGGTAAGGTCCGCATCGCGGCTGCGAGCCGGAAAATCGCGGGCCGAATAGTTCTCGATAAACGTGCGGCCCATGTTGTCGGCAACACCGGCAATTATCCTGGCGCGCTCCTCTGGTGTCATGCTCGGATAAATCAGGTCCAGATTGGCCGCGCTGCGTTTGTTATATCCGGCGATCGGCGCAACAAGTCGCCGGTTGATCCAACCCATCGCCGGCACGCGCCAGCGGTAGGGCAAGACCAGCAAAGCAGCGATCATCACGCGCAGGATCAGATTGATCGCCCAGTCGCCCAATTGCGGCCTCATCCGGTGGTTTTCTTCATGCTCAAAGCCAAAGCCTGTGGCATCGCGGTCGTTAGGTTTCGCGACTGCGCCGGATATAAAGTTGCGCGCCATTGATAACAAGCGCATCTGCGCCGCACTGGGGCAGGGCAAGATTTGCTGAACCACGGCTCAATCGCTTCAAGATGAAATTGCTGGACCGCTGGACAGTGCAAAGCCGCATTCAACGCGCTTCGATTCGGCCCGGGGTCCGCGGCTTGGCACTCGGCTCTGTGCAAATTCGGCCATGCGACGAATACTGACGTAACGTAACTTCTCTCGCTCACTCCCCGTGCAGTCCACCGACACGACGCACAAATCCCTGACAATACGCGATAAATGGTCAAAATACTGAGAATCCATCAGTATTGGGTGATGGTTTTACGCCCGAAAGTTGATCGTTTTTAAACACTTTCTGCCAGAACATCAGCGTTACGGTCTCAAGAGTTACGATCGGTCTAAATGCGGATGCCCTAATATGAGCCAGACGGCACAAAATTCAGCCTGCCAAAACAGAGCAATATTGCAATTCAACCGGCAAGAAACGAAGGCAAGATTTGAGATGACAAAACAGACGAAACACCGATTCCCGGGGAGCCGCGGGGAATTCTCGCGCGCGCTGGTCGAGATGCTCGACAGCCGCGGGTACCATAATCTGGCCTTCGCGGTCATGAGATGTGCCAATGATAACAAAGAGAACGAGCAGACCGTGCGCGAAATGGCCGGATTCATCGATATGGCTACACGATTCCTGGGCGACGGCATTGTCCCACGGTACTAATACAAGCTGACGGGCGCGCACTCGCGGACCGTTGGGGAGGGCAGTGTAATTATTGCTGCCCTCCCCGCTTTCAAAGTCGTCCAACAGGGACTTGACATACCCGCAATGATGGAGTCTGATGTAATTTCTATAAAGCCATCAAGATGCTGAGGACAATCTGCATGAAACGGGTCAAAATCGCGGATGTCGCGCGCCAGGCGGGTGTCTCTACCGCCACGGTCGATCGTGTTCTTAACGGGCGACCGGGTGTGCGCAAGGAAACTGTCGAGATTGTGCACCGCGAGTTGGAGCGCCTGGGCTATTCCGCGACAAGCCTTGCGGCGCGAAACTGGGGCACACCCAAGGCCAATCCGCTTGACTTTGTTGCATTGGTGCCAAGTGGTCATAATCCGTTTCTGGACAAGTTGACTAAGCACCTGGCGCAGGCCGGACTGCTCAGCGATACGATCGGCGTGACCTTGCGTCTGCGCCGTGTCGACATCCTGAACATCGGCGATTTTCTATCTGCCCTGGACGACATCAGGGATGAACGCCCCGATGGTGTCATCATCGTTTCGATGGACACTGCCGAAACCCGCGACGCTATCGATGGTCTGGTTGCCGAAGGTATTCAGGTCGTCACGCTGATCACCGATGTTCCGCATTCACGACGGGGCCATTATGTGGGCAGCGACAATGTCGCCGCCGGGCGCACCGCCGGCTGCCTGATGGCGCGCTGGGTCAAAAACAATACCGGCACCGTCGGCGTGGTCGTGGGTGACCTCGGGCTGCGCGATCATTTTGAACGGCGGTCCGGATTTGAGCAGGCGCTGGCGGGCATTTGCCCGGACATCTCTATTGATTTGTCGGCAGCCGTGCACGACGACGCGCAAATGGCAGAGGCCGCCGTATCGAAGCTGATCGAACGGGTTCCGGATCTGGTGGGTATCTACAACGTCGCTGCCACAAATGACGGGACCGATTGGGCGCTGACCAAACTCGGTCGCGGCAACCTGATCGTCATCTCCCACGAACTCACGCCCCGCTCGCGGAAAAACCTGGTGAGCGGGCTGTATGACGCTGTTATCGCTCAGGATTATCGCTACGAAGCTGAAACCGCAGTCAACGCGCTCGTCTCACTTTGCCGTGGCGACCTGAAATATCGCGACCTGCGCCGCGTCGCGATCAACATCTTCATCAAGGACAATCTGCCCTAGGCGCAGATGATCTCCCGGATTATCCTCTCAACACCGACCGCCCCGCATATTCGCCAACTTCGCCCAGCATTTCTTCAATCCGGATCAGCTGGTTATATTTCGCCAGCCGGTCCGACCGCGACAAAGACCCAGTCTTGATCTGCCCGCAATTGGTGGCCACAGCCAGATCGGCGATGGTGGCGTCTTCGGTCTCGCCCGAGCGGTGGCTCATCACATTGGTAAACCCGGCGCGATGGGCCATGTCTACGGCCTTAAGGGTCTCTGACAAGGTGCCGATCTGATTGACTTTTACCAGCATCGAATTCGCCGAACCCCGCGCGATGCCGTCGGCCAGGCGCGTTGGGTTGGTCACGAACAAATCGTCGCCGACCAGTTGTACCTTGGCCCCCAAAGCGTCAGTCAGCTCCTTCCAGCCATCCCAGTCGTCCTCGGCCATGCCGTCTTCGATGGATATGATCGGATAATCCGCCGCCAGCCCGGCGAGGTATTCAACATTCTCGGCGCTCGACAGAACCTTGCCTTCGCCTTTCATGTCATATGTGCCGTCGCGGTAATATTCCGTCGAAGCGCAATCGAGCGCCAGATAGATGTCCTCGGCCGGTTTGTAGCCCGCCTTTACGATGGATTCCATAATGAAATCGAGCGCCTCTCTGGCAGAGTTCAACCCAGGTACAAATCCACCTTCATCACCAATCCCGGTGTTGTGCCCCGCTGCCGACAATTCCGCCTTAAGAGTGTGAAACACTTCCGATCCCATCCGAACCGCTTCACGGATATTGCCCGCCGCAACCGGCATGATCATGAATTCCTGAATGTCGATCGGGTTGTCGGCATGTTCGCCACCGTTGATGATATTCATCATCGGCACCGGCAAAACCCGCGCCGCCGAGCCGCCGACGTACCGGTATAGCGGTAGCGCCGAAAAATCCGCCGCCGCCTTGGCCACCGCCAGCGACACGCCCAAGATCGCATTGGCCCCCAACCGCGCCTTGTTCGGCGTGCCGTCCAGCTCGATCATCGCGCCGTCGATCATTTCCTGTTCGGTGGCGTCCGCGCCAACCAGCGCCTCGGCCAGTTCGCCATTCACTGCCTCGACCGCGCCCAATACGCCTTTGCCCTTGTAGCGCGCCTTGTCGCCGTCGCGTTTTTCCACCGCTTCATGCGCGCCCGTTGACGCCCCCGACGGCACTGCCGCGCGCCCCATTGTGCCGTCTTCCAGCATCACGTCGACCTCGACTGTCGGATTGCCGCGGCTGTCGAGAATTTCACGCGCGAAAATATCGATGATCGTGCTCATGGCGGCCCCGCTGCTATACCCTGTTGAAAAATTGCATACGCCGGGCCCTCGTTGAAGTAAACGCGGTTAAACCGAGCCTGAGGCAGGCGCAATCATTTGCCGTCACTGCTCTTGAGCGGCACGCCGTAAAGCTCCAGCCGGTGCCCGCGCAGCCGGTAGCCGAGCCGCGCCGCAACCCGCTGTTGCAGTTTTTCGATCTCTTCATCGACGAATTCAATGACCTCACCAGAGCTCAGATCAATCAGGTGGTCGTGATGATCGCGGTCAGCGGTTTCATAACGCGCACGCCCGTCGCCGAAATCGTGTTTTTCCAGGATACCGGTGTCTTCAAACAGCTTCACGGTCCGGTAGACCGTGGCCAACGATATGCCACTGTCAACCGCGGTCGCGCGTGCGTAAAGCTCCTCCACATCCGGGTGATCGTCGGCCATATCCAGCACCTGGGCGATGACCCGGCGCTGCTCGGTCATGCGCAGGCCCTTTTCCTCGCATTGTTCAATGATTGTGTTGGCCATGTTCGCCATCCCGCCGCGTGTGGTATTTAAGGCGATGCGCGAACCGGCGTAAAGGCGCAATGCCGGTTCGGGCCTATGAGCCGCAGTCATTCAGCCGATGTTAACCGGCCGGTCGTCAATTGGTCGCGGGCATTTCCAGGCATCCACGATGAATGACCAGTCATCACAACCCGCGACCGGCGCGCGTGTCGCGAAATCGAACAAATCTGAGGCTATTCTAAAAACCGCCGCCCGGCTGACCAAGGCCCAAAATGGCACAGGCTGGACCATGGCAGACCTTGCCCGGACCTGCGGCCTGGGCAAGGTCACGCCTTACCTCTATTTTTCGACCAAGGCACTGGTTCTAAGCGCCCTTTTGCACCACGAGATCGAAATCTGGGTGCTGATGGCTTTGTCCGACATCACCGCTGATCTGTCACCGGCAGAAATTGCCGCGCGACTTTGGCAATCCGCCGAGGCGCGGCCGGTGCTGGCGTTGCTTTTGGACAAGCCCGGTTGCGCCTCGCGGGCTGCGCCGCAATGCCTCAACCATCTGGCCCAGCATCTGGCGATCACCCGCAATTTCCGGCTGCGCCGCGCATCCGTCGCGTCATTGGCGCTTTACGCGGCACTGGCGGGCGCTTTTGCCACTGGAGCTGAGGCAGCACAGCCGCATGCCTCACAGGCCCCGCAAACTATATTTGTGGCCATCGCAACGGCGCTGCTGAAGGCAGCCTAAGCGCGGAGGCTCACATCAATTCAGGCTCGCGCCCCAGCCGGGTGGCCAGGGGTGCCACGGTCAGCCCCTGAACGATGATCGAAAATATCACGACCAGATAGGTCGCGCCCAGGATCAGCGGTTTCCACTCACCTTCGGGCAGTGACAAGGCCAGCGCGACCGAGATGCCGCCTTTCAGCCCGCCCCAGGTCATAATCGGGATCACCCCGGGGCTAAAGGTGCGAAACGGCCGCAGGAGCATGACCGGCACCGCCACCGCCGCAAATCGCGCCACCAGGGCAAGCGCAATCGCCGCCACACCGGTGCCAAGGATGTCAAAAGAAAACGCCACGGCAAAGACTTCAAAGCCGATCAGTAGGAACAAAACCGCGTTCAGTATCTCGTCGATCAGCCGCCAGAAAGCGTCGACATAGTCCCGCGTCTCGGTGCTCATCCCGTGCTTGGCGCCGATGTCGCCGATCAAAAGCCCCGCGCATACCGCCATAATTGGCGCCGAAACATGCAGTGCCACCGCCAGCTCATATCCGCCAAAGGCCAGACCAAGTGTCAACAGCACCTCAAGCGGGTAATCGTCGATGGTCCGCATCAGCCGGAAGGTCAGCCAGCCAAGCGTCAGCCCCAGCGCCGCACCGCCGACGGCTTCCTGAAAGAACAGCCGCGCCGCGCCGCCGAGGCCGCTGCCATGCGCGTCGCCGGTGGGAAAGGCCAGCCCCACGAGCACCAGAAACACCACATATCCGACGCCATCGTTGAAAAGCGATTCGCCGGCGATTTTGGTTTCCAGCGATTTGCGTAAGTTTGCCTGACGCAACACGCCCAGCACCGCCACCGGATCGGTGGGCGAGATTAGCGCGCCGAATACCAGCGCCACCAACAGCGGCATTCCCGTCAGCCAGCTAAACCCGACCCCCACGATGATCGTTGACAGCGCGATACCCATTGTCGCCATCAGAAAAACCACCCGCCATTGCGACCGCAGATCGCCTAGCTTCACATGCAATGCGCCCGCGAACAGCAACAGCCCCAGCATCCCTTCCAGCAGCGCTTCTGAAAAACCAATGTCGCCGACAATACCGCGCACCGCCTCGGCGATGCCGATACCAGGCAGGATCGCGTCAAAAACCATCAGGCCAAAGGACGCGGCCAGCGCCACGACCAGAATTCCGATCGACGGGGGCAGGCGCAACAAATGATAGTTGATGGCACCGAACGCGCCGGCCAGAACGATCAGTAAAGACGCGATTTGCAGAAAATTCATCGAGCTTGCCGCCAGGTTGCTTTGCCGCTGCATAGCATCTTGTCAGCCCGCGGCAAAAGCCGGAAAGCGCCGCCCTTCAGGTGCCGCGCATTTCGATCATAGACGTGCCAGCCGCTCGCTCAAGAGATCGAAAAATCCATCCGCATCGACGTCTCCGATAAACAAAGCGTTGGCACTTCGCTGGGTCACGCCCCACCAATCGGCAACACTCATGCCGCGCGTCAGCTCGGAACCGGTTTCAATCTCGACATTGATCTCGCGCCCCGAAAACAGCTCTGGGCGGATCAGATAGGCGATCACCATGGGATCATGCAGCGGCGCGCCGATGCCGCCATATTTGGCCAGGTCGAAACGCTCTGAGAACCCCAGCCAGCCGGTCACCGCTGCGCTGACCGGGGTGGCGATGGCAGAAATGCGCGCCAACCGCTCGGCGCTCACCAGCGCCTTATGTGTCACATCCAGCGGCATGACCACTACGCGTGCTGCGGATTTGAACACAATATCAGCCGCTTCCGGGTCAACGTATATGTTGAATTCCGCCGTCGGGGTGATATTGCCCACTTCGAAATAGGCACCCCCCATCAGAACGATCTCGTCAATGCGGGCGACCACATCCGGGGCGCGCAGGATCGCATCGGCAATATTGGTCAGCGGCCCGATCGGGCACAGCGTCACACTACCCGCCGGTTCGCGGCGAAGAGTCTCAATCAGAAAATCCACCGCGTGCATGTCCTGCGGCGCCACCGATGGCGCCGGCAGGTCGGCACCGTTCAGCCCGGTCTTGCCGTGGACATGTTCGGCTGTAACCAGTTTCCGCCGCAACGGAGAGCCATGCCCGGCAAAGACCGGGACATCGCCAAACCCGGCCAATTCGCAGACCGCGCGTGCATTCCTTGAGGTCAGATCAAGCGGCACATTGCCTGCGACCGTGGTAATCCCCAAGACCTCAACGTCATCCGGGCTGGCCAGCGCCAACAGGATCGCCACCGCATCGTCCTGGCCGGGGTCGGTATCAATGATGATCTTGCGTGCCATGCGGAACCGATCCTAGCAGGGCAATTCGCCGCGGGTCCAGCACTGACCAGCGCGTTTACCGCGCCCTCCAAAAGCTGCATTTTTTTGGCCTAAATACTCAAAATTTCCGCCAGCAGGTCGAACACCGCCCGATCACCCGTCGAAATCGACAATCTCCGTCAGCCGCAACGCCGCGCGGCGCAGCGCCGCGATCTCCATCAGGTCGACCGGATCAGCCTCAAACGCGCCCCATCCGGCCACAAGCGCCGAGGCAGAGCTGCCCGGTGCGACGGGATATTCATAATTCGCGTCCGCATAAATCACCTGCGCCGCCGGCGACGTCAGGAACTCGATAAATGCCAAAGCCTCGGCCGCATGTGGCGCGGCCGCCGTCATCGCCACGCCCGAGACATTCACATGCGTGCCGCCACCCTCAAAGACCAGAAATTCCAGCCGCACTGAATTGGCCCAGGCCGCCTGTTCAGCGTCAGCCAGCATCGCGCCCATGTAATAGGTATTGCCCAGCGAAATGTCGCACTCACCGGCCCAGATCGCCTTGACCTGGGCGCGGTCGTTGCCTTGCGGACGACGCGCCAGATTGGCTTTCAGCCCTGCCAGCCAGTCGCGTGCGCCGTCCTCGCCAAGGTGGTATATCACCGCCGAGGTCAGGGCGGTCATATAGGCATGACTGCCCGAACGCGTGCAAATGCGGCCCGCCCATTTTGGGTCGGCAAGATCCTCATATGTCGTCACTTCGCCCGGTGCGACGCGGGTTTTGCTGGCATAGACAACCCGCGCCCGCGTGGTCACGGCGAACCAATGGCCGTCCGGATCACGAAAATCGGCCGGCACGTTGGCGGCGATAGTCTCTGAGCGGACGGCTTGTGTCACTCCGGCCTCAACCGCCTCGGCCAGCCGCGATATATCCACCGTCAGGATCACATCGGCCGGGCTGCGGCTGCCCTCGGCGCGCAGACGCTCGACCATGCCTTTTTCCAGAAACGCCACATTCACCACGATGCCGGTTAGCTCGGTAAACGCGTCGGTGAGCGAGGCGATCAGGTCGGGCTGGCGATAGGAATAGACATTGACTTCCTGCGCAGCAACGGGTCCGCCGCACAACAATGCCGCGACCAGCAGGGGAAGGTGTTTACCGCTTAACATCGCCAGTTTCCTGTTGGGTTGATTTGGTGCGCTTGTAGCGCAAACCAGCGTGGCGGTCAATACCTGACAAGATTACTTGGGTATGTGTTCTGTCGCCTTCACCGCGTCCCACAGCGCATCCATTTCAGCCAGATCGCTGTCTGCGGGCCGCTTGCCTCGCGCCGCCAGCCGCGCCTCGATGTCCTGAAAACGCCGGGTGAATTTAGCGTTGGCACCGCGCAATGCTGCCTCAGCCTCGACCCCCAGATGGCGACCCAGATTGACGAACGCAAACAGCAGGTCGCCGTATTCCTCGGCAATATCCCCTGTGTTCCCCGTCGCCCTTGCCTCCGCCAGCTCGGCGCATTCTTCGGCGATCTTGTCCAGAACCTCATCCACGGCGGGCCAGTCAAAGCCCACCCTTGCGCCGTATTCCTCGGCAATATCCCCTGTGTTCCCCGTCGCCCTTGCCTCCGCCAGCTCGGCGCATTCTTCGGCGATCTTGTCCAGAACCTCATCCACGGCGGGCCAGTCAAAGCCCACCCTTGCGGCGCGTTTTTGCAGCTTCAGCGCGCGCATCAGCGCTGGCAGACCAAGCGCGACACCATCCAGAACACCAGCCTCGGCCCGATCCGCGCGTTCTGCCGCCTTGGCCGCCTCCCAGTCGCGGGTCTGTCGATCGGCTGATTTGTCATGGGCTTCGGGCCCAAACACATGCGGGTGGCGCGTAGTCATCTTGTCAGAAACCCGATGCGCGATGCTGTCAAAGCTGAAATGCCCTGCTTCGGCGCCCATCTGCGCGTGATAGACCGACTGCAAAAGCAGATCGCCCAGCTCGCCTTCCAACTCGTCCCAGGCCTGCCGCTCAATCGCATCGGCCACCTCATAGGCCTCTTCGATCGTATAGGGCGCGATACTCGCAAAACCCTGTTCGATGTCCCAGGGGCACCCAGTCTCAGGGTCGCGCAGACGCGCCATGATCTGCAAAAGCCGGGCAATGCCGTTCCCGGTTTCAGCCTCGATCAGATCAGCGCGCATGGCCTATGCCTTCCAAGCGGTATTCGGTAGTATCTGGCGCGCCGACCTCAAGGAGTCCAGCCAATGCCTGTCATCAACCGGATCGCCGCTTTTGCCGATGATATGAAAACCTGGCGCCAACACATTCATGCTCACCCCGAACTCGGGTTTGATTGTTTTGAGACGGCCGGTTTCGTCAAAGAGCGCCTGAGCGCCTTCGGCGTCGATGAAATTCATGACCAGATCGCCACGACCGGGATCGTTGCGATTATCCAGGGCAGCACCGAAGGTCCGACAATCGGGCTCAGAGCCGATATGGACGCCCTGCCGCTCAGCGAAGAAACCGGCGCCGACTGGGCCAGCACCCGACCCGGCACGATGCACGCCTGTGGCCATGACGGCCACACCACCATGCTCTTGGGCGCGGCCCGCTATCTGGCCGAGACGCGCAATTTCGCCGGCCGCGTAGCGTTGATTTTCCAGCCCGCCGAAGAAGGCGGCGGCGGCAGCCAGGTGATGGTCGAAGCGGGGATCATGGAGCGCTTTGGCATCGATCAGGTCTACGGCATCCACAACGTGCCTGAGACTGAGGAAGGTTCATTTTATACCGCACCGGGTGCGCTCCTGGCCGGGGCAGATGCCTTCACGGTGGACATATCCGGGCGCGGCGGCCACGGTGCATATCCGCAGGAAACCGCCGACCCGGTGGTCGCGGCCGTGGCCATCGTCAATGGATTTCAAACCATTGTCAGCCGCAATCACCACCCGATGGATGAACTGATCGTTTCGGTCACCCAGATACATGCTGGAACCGCAGACAATATCATCCCCGGACATGCGATGCTGAACGGCACGGTGCGCACCTTTGATGCTAAGGTTCAGGATATGGTCATGCGCCGCATGGCCGCGATCGTGGCCGGAACCGCCGCGGCCTACGACGTCACCGCAGAGCTGGACTACGAAAAAGGCTATCCCGCGACGGTCAACCACGCAGACCAAACCGCATTCGCGGTCGAAGTCGCACGAGAGATCGCCGGCGCGGATCGGGTTCAGGATGCGTCCGGTCGCGAGATGGGGGCGGAGGATTTTGCCTATATGCTGAACGCGCGGCCCGGAGCTTACGTGTTTCTTGGTGCCGGACCAGGCGCGGCGCTGCACAATCCGTCTTTTGATTTCAACGACGCGATTTCACCGGTCGGTGCCAGCTATTTCGCCCGTCTGGTCGAGCGCGCGCAGCCCCTGGCGTAAATTGGACGCCCACTCAGCGCTTCCTGCCGGTCGCTTTTCGTTCGCACAAGCGAAGAGCCCTGAAAAGTGCCTAACTGAGCGCCACCAGGCGTTCCAAAAGCCTCACCTCGGCAGTCGTGCAGCCCTCGTTGATTTTGCGCCATGTCGTGTTGTTCTGGCTCATATCGCAGCGCGCCATCCAGGTCTGGCAAGAGGCCGTGACGCAGATGAACTGGCCCAGCTCAAACCGGGTGCCCCTGGCATCGTGACAGAAATACTCGACGCCAGGCAATTTGGGGTACAGATCGGCATAATCGGACGCAGCATTACCGTCCGCCCAAACCGGCCCCGCCAGGGCCATCAGCGCTGCCACAATCCTCAGCATGACCGCGTTTTACCACAAATCGCCCATTCGCGCACCCTTGACCTGATCGGGCGCATTCGGCATGGGCAGGGCCATGGTGCCATTGGACAAATTGCTGCAGATCAACGAGCGGTTTGAATATCTCGAAGCGGTGATGAATGCCGGCACTGGCGATATTGCAGCACTGGGCAAGGAATATTCCGATCTGCGCCCTGTGGTTGAGGAAATATCCGCTTACCGCAGCTTGCTCGGCGAAATTACCGCCGCCGAGGCGATGCTGGCTGATCCAGAGATGAAAGAGCTGGCCGAAGAGGAATTGCCGGCCCTGCGCGACAAACTTCCCGTCCTCGAAAACAACCTGCGCATCGCGTTGTTGCCCAAGGATGCCGCCGACATCCGGCCCGCGATTGTCGAGATACGGCCCGGAACCGGCGGCGATGAGGCCGCCCTTTTTGCCGGTGATCTGTTGCGGATGTATCAGCGCTACGCCGAGGCGCGCGGCTGGACGCTTGAGATCATCGAACTGAACGAAAGCGATCTTGGCGGCGTCAAGGAAGTTGTCGCCCACGTCCGCGGGGCAGGGGTCTTTGCCCGGCTCAAATATGAAAGCGGCGTGCATCGGGTCCAGCGCGTACCGGAAACCGAAAGCGGCGGGCGCATCCACACCTCTGCGGCCACGGTTGCGGTTCTGCCCGAGGCGCAAGATGTGGACATCGACATACCCGCGACGGACATCCGCATCGACACCATGCGCGCCAGCGGCGCAGGTGGGCAGCACGTGAACACGACGGACTCCGCGGTGCGCATCACCCATATGCCATCCGGGATCGTGGTGACATCTTCGGAAAAATCCCAGCACCGCAACCGCGAGATCGCGATGTCGGTGTTGCGCGCGCGGCTGTATGATCTGGAACGCCAGAAGGCCGATGAGGAACGCGCCGCGAACCGCAAAGCCCAGGTCGGCTCTGGCGACAGATCGGAGCGCATCCGCACCTATAATTTCCCGCAAGGGCGCATGACCGATCACCGCATCAACGTGACGCTTTACAAACTCGATCAGGTCATGACCGGCGATCTCGATGAGGTGATCGACGCCCTGATCGCCGATCATCAGGCAACACAACTGGCTGAGATGGGGGTATGACGGCCGATCCCTTGGTCGCAGACGCCATCAAGGCCGGCACGGCGATGCTAAAGAAGTCCGGCATCGAGGGTGCCGCGCGCGATGTCTGCCTGCTCATGGCCGCCACCTTGGGCGTGGCGCCGGATCGCATGACATTACACCTGCGCGACCGGTTTGGGCCGGTGGACGAAGCGGCCTTTTTCGCCTCGATCAGCGATAGGGCCGAACATATGCCGGTCAGCCATATCATCGGCGGACGTTGGTTCTACGGGCGCTGGTTTTCGATAACTCGCGACGTTCTGGATCCGCGCCCCGAAACCGAGACCCTAATCCAAGCAGCTCTGGGCGGACCGTTTTCAGAAGTTCTGGACTTGGGCATTGGGTCCGGTTGTATTCTGGTGACACTGCTGGCCGAACGCCCGGCGGCAACGGGCACCGGCACCGATATATCCGATTTGGCCGTCCAGGCGGCGATCAGAAATGCCACAGCATTGGGCGTAGATGATCGCTGCTGGATCACCCGGTCCAACTGGTTTGACGCAATTGACGGCCAGTTCGACCTGATCGTCTCCAACCCGCCCTACATCCCGGCCGATGAAATGGAACATCTCCAGCCCGAGGTTCGGGATCATGAGCCGCGCGCGGCGCTGACCGACGAAGGCGACGGCCTGTCGGCCTATCGGATAATCTCGGCGGGCGCGATGGACCACCTAACACCCGGCGGGCGGCTGTTGGTCGAAATCGGACCCACGCAGGCACCGCCGGTCAGCGAATTATTTGCGGCCGCAGGCCTGGCCGATATTGGCGTCCAACCCGATCTGGACGGGCGTGACCGCGTGGTCTCCGCACGCCGGGCCGCGCGCTAACCCGCATTCACCCAAACCAGCCACGTCAACCGGATAAAGATGTGCAAAAATCGCGTTTTGGGCTTGTTTTTGCCACCTTGGCATGTTTAATCGGTCTCGCGCGCAGCAGGAGTATTCTCCTCGCGCTGCAATATGCCTAACATTTGCCGGGAACATAGGGACAGGCACCCACCGCGAACAAGCGGGTCGATGTTCAGGCGAAAGCCCAATGAAGGCTGGACACACATCAATATGCGATCTTCCAAGCAACGCTCGCGGTCGAAAAGCAACCGCAACCGATCAGTCGGAAATGTCATTAATCGGGTTTTTGACAGCTCCGGGCCCGAAGGAAAAGTGCGCGGCACGCCGCAGCAGATCCTCGACAAATACAGCCAACTTGCCCAGGATGCACATCTGGGCAATGATCGCGTGGCAGCTGAGAATTTTCAGCAGCATTCCGAACATTACATGCGGCTTCTGAGCGTCGCCCAGAAAGAGCAGGAAGCCCGCCGCGAACAGCAGGAACGCGAACACCGCGAACACCGCGAACGCCAGCAGCATCGCGATGATCAGCGTCAGGATCGCCCCGATCAGCCGGCGCCTGCGGGCGATCATCCCGGCGCAGGCGATCAGCCTGCGGTGCTGGACGCCAGCCAAAACCAGGATACCGGGTTGGTGGAAACCCCTGAAGCTGCGCCACAGCCCAAGCCGCGGCGTCCGAAACCCGCACCCAAGCCAGCCGCCAAGGCCGAAGAGAGTTCTGACCCGCAAGAAGCGGCTGAGTGATCCGAAAAATACGGCGCAGGGTCGACGCCATATTGGCGATTGATCAAACCGCCCAGCCCGGAACAAGGCACGGCAAGTGCCGCCGGGCAGCGCCCGACCGCCCTGATGGGCGGGCGCTCCTTGACCGCTAGTACACCCGAATGAACGGAAGATGCGGCGGCACCATAAAGCGCAGACCTCACCTGTCGCGGCGCCCACCCGCGGTCGGGCGCTGCCCTCGGATGCGCTTACTCAAAACGTAACCTATGTCATATCGCCACTTCAGTCGTCTCTTTGATCTCTTCCATAACAAAACTAGCCGACACGTCCGAAAGCGCGACTTTTTCGATCAGGCGGCGATAGAGATGGTCGTAATCAGCCATATCACGGATGCGCGCGCGGATCAGATAATCCAGATCGCCGCTCATCCGATAGGCGCCCTGGATTTCCGGCAGCGACCTGACCGCCGCCGAGAATTGCGCCAGCCAGTCCGCCGCATGCGACGAGGTGCGGATTTGGACAAAAACCTGTAAGCTCAAGCCGAGTTTTTCCGGATCGACCAGCGCCACCCGCGATTTGATCACGCCCGCCTGTTCCAGCGCTTTGATCCGCCGCCAGCAGGCGTTGCGCGACAGCGCGACCTTTAAGCCCAGATCTTCGAGCGAAAGCGTCGCATCACGTTGCAATGCGCGTAGGATACGATGATCAGCGTCATCAAGTGTCCACATAATCGACGAGATACGTGGATACTATCCCAATCACAACAAAAATAACCGAAACTTTGGGAAGAATTCAACATCGGCGTATGGCATTTTGGGTGAAACCGCAAAGCAGGAGCCTCCCATGACCGTCTCAATCCATGGCGCCTTTGTTGATCATCCCGCTTCGGTGGATGAAACCTATCTCGAACATGCGCGCTTTGCAGCGGGGTTTTCAGGCACGCTTTTCGCCGCCGCGCTCGCCGCCGCGGTTCACGCGATCCTGCCGTTCATGTTTGAAAATACCGCCTCGCGGCTGGTCGGGCGACTCTATGCCCGCACCCACAACCGCAAGAGCTAGCTAACCGTCAGCAAAGGCCACCTGACTTCAGACGGCCTCCGCACATGCCTAACCGGCAGCTTTTGGCACAGGCGGTGGTGTTTTGGCACCGCTGGTGTTCAGCGGATCATCCTGGCGCTGCACGGTGCCCTCGAAATGCGCGCCGCTTTCGATGGCGATGGTCTTGTGGATGATGTCGCCTTCAACGCGCGCCGAAGAGGTCAGGCGCACTTTGATGCCACGCACGCGGCCGACGATGCGTCCATTGACGATCACGTCATCGGCGATGCACTCGCCTTTGACTGTTGCGCCCTCACCAACGGTCAACAGATGGGCGCGGATGTCACCCTCGATCTGGCCTTCGATCATGATGTCGCCACTGGTCTTGACGTTGCCCTTGATCTGCAGATCGGACGACAGCGTCGATGCCGGCGGTTTGGCTTTGGGCGCGGTCGCCTTGAACTCGGTTTCCACTGGCTTGGCCGTCGATGTGCCGGTCTTGGCCTCAGCTTCGCCAGTCTCATCTTTTGGGCCGGGTTCATTGATCCTGCTTTTAGAAAACATTTTGTCCTGCCTTGATATATTTCATCGGGTTGACGGGCTTACCGCTGACGCGGATCTCATAATGCAGATGCGTTCCGGTCGACCGACCGGAATTTCCCATATCACCGATCCGCTCCCCGCGCGAGACCCTTTGGCCGACATTTATGCGAATTCGTGCCAGATGGGCAAAGCGCGATTCGATTCCAAACTCGTGCCTGATCTTGATCAGACGGCCATATCCGCCCGACCAACCAGCGTGGATAACGACACCGTCGCCGGTCGCATAAACCGGCGTGCCATAGCTGGCGGCCATATCGGTGCCCTCGTGCGACCGTCCCCACCGCTGGCCAAATCCGCTGGTATAGCGAAAGGCGCTTTTCAGCGGAAAATCGAACGGAATTTTTTCCGCCGCTATGCGGTAGATATTCATCTGATCGAGGCGCTCAAGGATCGCATTGGCGCGCAGGCTGTCGGGGTCGGGCTCATTGCCCTTGGTCGAAAATGTCAGCGGCATCAGCGGGCCGCCCTGTCCCGAATAGCCCGCCTTGACTGTTTGCAGAATACGTTCGGTCGACATACCGGCGGCGCGGAACATCCCGTCAAGGGGTGAGATCGACAGGCTGACCGCATCCTCAAGCTGCGTGAAAATCCGATCGTTGCGCTCGAATATCAGCTTTTGTTCAAGCTCCAGATCCTCAGCGTAGGCCACCGCTTGCGCCATCTCCAGTTCAATCCCATCGCGTTCAACAGCCAGATTGCCCAATGCGGCCGACAGGAAATCGACGGTTTCGGCCATCTCCGGATCATAGGCGGGGCGGGCCGCCTCGGCGTCGCTCTGGGCGGCGATCAGGTCGGCGGCCGCCTGCTTGGCATTGTCGCGTTCTTTCATCGTGCGCCGCAAGGTTAGCTGGATCACCTCGATCCCGCGCTCCATTTCCTGACGCCGGTCGTCGCTGGCCAGCAGCAACAGCTGCATGTCGCTGATCTGATCGAGCGCGGAATTGAACCGGTCATGCGCGCTTTCGGCTTCTGCCGCGCGCATATCGCGTTCTTCCGACATCTCGTTCAGGCGTTTTTCGTATAGCAATTGTTCGCGCGCCGCCTGCTGGCGCAGATTTCCCGACCCGATGGTGTCCATCAACAGGATCGCGGTCGCCACGATCGACCAGCCGATGATCAGCGCTGATCCGGCAACCGCGGCCAGCTGCGCACCAGGGGTCAACCGTATGAACCGCGTGTCTGTTTCGGAACGCAGAAACACACGCCGCTCGGGGAAGAAGCGTGAAATTGCAGCAGATGTTTTAAAGGCGAAACGTATGCCCATGGTCTGCGACTGAATATTCCTTTGACTGCCCATTTTAGCCGTCTGCCCACCCTTGGATGAACAAGCGACTTACATTCCTTACAGATTTGATGGCAATCATGCAACAATTTTGGGCATTTCTATGGCCCGCCAGCGTCTTGTTGCCAACTTATACCACCGAGCGGAATGCCTGACTCACGTTGGGGATTCCCAAGCGGTCCGATCTCTGACTCAATGTGGTGAACCAATGAGGTTCGCCATGGCAGCGCCTATCGACTTACGGAACGATTTTGACAGCGTCTCACTGCGGCGCCTCGCGAAGAGGACCAGGGACGCGACCCAGAGCCGTCGTCTGCTGGCGTTGGCCGAGGTCTACGATGGTGGCAGCAGGACGGATGCGTCGCGGATCGGCGGCGTCGGTCTGCAGATCATTCGCGACTGGGTGCTGCGCTTCAACGCCCGCGGACCGGACGGGCTGGTCGATGGGAAGTCACCGGGCGCACCCTCGAAGCTCAACGCCGATCACCGCCGCGCACTGGCGGAGGTTGTTGAGGCCGGCCCGGTCCCGGCGGTGGACGGCGTCGTGCGCTGGCGGCGCAAGGACCTGGCGCGGTGGCTCTTGGAGACGTTCGCCATCTCGCTCGACGAGACCACGGTCGGGCGCGAGTTGAAGGCGCTCGGCTTCGCCAAGATCTCGGCGCGGCCGCGCCACTACGCGCAAAACGAGCTGGCCGTCGAGGCTTTTAAAAAAAACTTCCCCGCCGAACTGGCGAAGATCCGGGCGAGGCTCCCGAAAGGCGTCGAGATAGAGCTGTGGTGGCAAGATGAAGCCCGCATCGGCCAGAAGAATAAGCTCACACGCCGATGGGCCAGACGTGGCACGCGCCCGCGGGCGCCCCGCGACCAGCGCACCGAATGGGCCTATATCTTCGGCGCGATCTGTCCCGCGAAGGGGAAAGGTGCCGGGCTGGTCATGCCCTGGTGCGACACCGACGCCATGGCGGCGCACCTCATCGAGATCAGTGCCGCCGTCGATCCCGGCGCCCATGCGGTGCTGATCGTCGATCAGGCCGGTTGGCACTTGACGCCCAAGCTGGCGATCCCCGACAACATCACCGTCCTGGCGCTGCCGCCACGATCGCCCGAGTTGAACCCGGTGGAGAATGTCTGGCAATTCATGCGCGACAACTGGTTGTCGAACCGGATCTTCAAATCCTACGAAGACATCGTCGCGCTGTGCTGCCAAGCCTGGAACAACCTCATCGACCAACCATGGAAGATCATGTCCCTCGGCATGCGCAAATGGGCGCATGGGTTCTGATCAATGACCGTTGGTATTAGTCGGCCAGTTCGACCCAGATCGGCACGTGATCGGATGGTTTTTCGCCCGCGCGCGCCTCCTTGTCGATCTGGCAATCAATCAGCAAATCGGCGCATTGCGGTGTCAGCAGAAAATGATCAATGCGGACGCCGTCGTTGCGCTGCCACGCCCCGGCCTGAAAATCCCAGAACGTATATTGCTCGCGGGCCTGATTGCGGGCGCGAAAGGCCTCGGTAAATCCCAGATTGACGATGGCGCGATAAGCCGCGCGGGTCGCAGGCAGGCCCAGCGCGTCGTTGTGCCAGGCCTCGGGGCGTGCGGCATCCTCGTCCTGCGGGATGACATTGTAATCCCCGGCCATCAGCGCTGGTTGTTCATCGGCCAAAAGTGCTGCGGCCCGGTCTTTCAGGCGCGCCATCCAGGCCAGCTTGTAGTCGTATTTAGGCCCCGGCACCGGATTGCCGTTGGGCAGATACAGCCCGCACACCCGCACCGGGGTTTTGCCTTCGACGGTCGCTTCGATCCAGCGCGCCTGCTCGTCGCTCTCGTCTCCGGGCAGGCCACGCGACACATCCGACATCGGCAGCTTGGACAGGATCGCCACCCCGTTGAACGACTTTTGCCCATGGGTTTCAACATTATAGCCGCGCTCTTCAAACAGCTCGCGCGGAAAGTTCTCGTCGACCGACTTGATCTCCTGCAGCAACACCACATCCGGCTTCGCCTCGTCCAGCCAGCGGGGCAGGGCGACGGCCCGTGCCTTGATGCCGTTGACGTTAAATGAGGCGATTTTCATGTCTGCATGGTCAGTTTGTCCAATGTTGGCGCACGCTAGCTTGGAATGCGCCAAAGGCAAAGACCGTCGGTAAATATTGGCGGATAGGCCACTCATTTGGCACCAAGCCCGGAACCAAGGCACGGCACGTGCCGCCGGGCAGCGCCCGACCGCCCTGATGGGCGGGCGCTACTTCGCCGCCTGCACACCCGAATGAATGTAAGACGTGGCGGCACCATAAAGTGCAGACCCAAAGCGGCAGAGGTGCCCACCCGCGCTCGGGCGCTGCCCTTCGTTGCGCCGTGCCGTCAGGTTTGGAATCGGCGCGGCGGCGAGGTCTCCGATGAAGTCCGCGAAGAGAGTTGAACCAAAGCGGGAGCGATCCGCCCCAGCGCTCAACGCACCCATGCGGTCGCTCCTCGCTAAGACAAGCAACAAGCCCGCAAGGGCTGATGAGCGCCCTGCCTAATTGCCCGGCGTCAGCACCGTCTCCCCCACCGACCCGGCGCGCGCCAGTGCCGGATCAAGCGACATCTGGATATATTCACCGCGCCGCCATAGCTGGCCCAGATTATCATAATGGCGCGACAGGAAATGCCCGGACTGACCGGTCGCGGTCACAAACACCGACGCATCGGGATCGGCAAAATCGTAAACGCCGCGATACCCCGCGCCATGAACATTTAGGAACGGATCGGGATCGCGCGCCGAGGTCCGGCCCCGCAGCAGGGTGTTATCGCCCCCGGATGTTGACTGGCGGATATTCACCGCCCATTTCAGAAATGGGATCTCGCCCAGGACCTGATGATCATGGGTCGCCTGATGGGCCTCGCCCCAACGCAGGGATTCCAGCGCCGTCCCATAATTCTCGCCAATCCAGACCAGGGCATCATCCAGCGCCGCGCGGGCCATGTCGGTGCAGGTTTCAACCGGTGCCGATTGCACTACGTCGCACCACACACCGGCCCCGTCGATGTCGCGGTACACCCGCTCGATGAACACCGGCTCGACCGAGGCAAACTCGCCGGCCAGCGGCCCAAGCTCGTCGCGGATCAGGCGTTGCTGCAAAGCCCGCAGCCAGGCCGCATAGATCAGAGGCTCCGGCAGATGTTCGTTCATCTCGCCGTTCCAGTTCGCCAGCAAGGTCAGCGCGCGTTGACGTTTTCGCTCGGTTGTTCCCGCCGGTGCCGCCTCGCCGGTGAACCACAGATCGGCCCCGATCAGCGGCAATAATGAGCGCGCGGTAAACGAAACCGGGTCAAGCTGCGCCTCGATGAAACTTTCGCGGGTATGCACCTCGCGGTTTTGCATCAGCTTGCGCCACCGCTGGATGCGCTGCGTATCGCCCCAGTTGTGGCTGACATGAAACGGAAACGGCCGGTCGACGATCTTGTTGTTGGTATTGCCTAGGATGCCGCCCGTGGGGTTCACAAATTGCGGGTTGGCGGCGTAATTCAGCCGCCCGGACCAGCGGTTTTCGGGCCGCCAACCGGGGCTGGGCAACCGGCCGAAGCTTTGATGCGCGGCGGATCGCCGGGGCAGGGCGCCGATGGTCTTGATCGCAATCGACGTGCGGTCCGCCAGAACCAGATTTTGCGCCGGTGCGATGAATTTCTCGCCTGCGCCAATTGCCTCGCCAACGGATTTTGCCCCCATCAGCGCAATGCCGAAATCCAGCGACGTGTCGCGACCCGACAAAGCCGTCCAGCCGATCGCCGCCACATGGCCGGGCGGGGTGACGCTGGCCAGATCATAATGATGTCCCGGCAGAACCGGGCCGTTTTCTGTCCAGCGCAGAATGATCGTCCTGGGCAACTGGTCTTTGATCTTGATGATCGAGGGCCGGGTCGTCATCGCCCTGAACCCGTTCTCGGTCATCACCTCGTTGGGGTTCTCGGGATTCAGCGTTTCGATGAAAATGTCCTGATCGTCGGCATAAGACGAGGTCAGCCCCCAGCCGAGATCTGCGGATCGTCCCACCAAAACAACCGGCAGGCCCGGTATCGTGCCCCCGATCACCCCGCCACCGGCAAGCTCCAGGCGCGCCAGATACCAGATCGTCGGCGCGGTAAATCCCAGATGCGGGTCGTTGGCTAGGATCGAGGTGCCCGTGGCCGAGCGCACGGGCGACGCCGCCCAGGCGTTGGACGCGCCGCCGAACCCGCGCGGCGCAACCGGCGACATCGGATCGCGCGCCACCCCGGCGGCGGCCCCGGCAAACCGGACCGGGCCCCAGATCGCCGAATATTCCGGCAACTCGGCAATGCCCTTGCCCGGCACATCAGGCATGATGTCGGCCACCCGTTCGGGTGCCAGCGCCAGCGACACGCGCGCCAGCAGCACCTCTTCGCTCAGGTGCGACGACATCTGCAGCGCCATCAATTTGCCGATCGCCACCGAATCAGCTGCCTGCCAGGGCGCGATCTCGGCGGTGAACAAAAATAACTCCGGCGCCCCACGCCCGCGCGCGCCACGATTGATCTCGCCCAGCCAGGCGTTGACCCCGCGTGCATAAGCCGACAGCGCGTCCCTGGTCTGCGGTTCCAGCGCGCCCACCGAGCGCACCGCCGCGCCATACAGATCGAAGCGGCGCAACAGCGCATCAATGTCAAATGTCCGTTCGCCGAAATATTCGCTCAGGCGTCCCTGCACCGTGCGCCTGAGCATCAGCATCTGCCACAGCCGGTCCTGGGCATGGGCAAAACCCAGCGCAAAGAACACATCCGCGTCGCTCGCTCCGAAAATATGCGGCACATTAGCGTTGTTGCGCAGGATCGTGACCGGTGCGGCGACACCCGTTAACGCGAAATCCTCATCATAATCCGGCAGCGACCGCGCCGCCACCAGCCAGGCCAACACCAGCGCCGTAAAGCCAATTGCGAAAACCCCCAGAAAGATGCGCAAAAGCCAGCGAAAAATAAAGGCCATGCCTGCCCTTTTGGTTTGATTGCCCGTAGTGTTTGGCAGCGAGTCTTAATCGGCACGCAAGCAAGGCGAAAGGGGGCAACATGGCGAAAGTCGCGTTTGTGGGATTAGGGGTGATGGGGTTTCCGATGGCCGGACACCTGGTCGCGGGCGGACATGAGGTGACGGTCTATAACCGCACCACGGCCAGGGCCGAGCACTGGGTCGACAAATTCGGCGGTCGCGCCGCCAAAACCCCCGCCGCGGCGGCCAGCGGGGCCGAGTTCGTCATGGCCTGCGTCGGCAATGATGATGACCTGCGCGCCATCTGCCTTGGCCCTGATGGCGCTTTTGCCGGCATGGATGCCGGCTGCATCTTCGTCGATCACACCACCGTCTCGGCGCATCTGACGCGCGAGCTTTATGCAACCGCCGACGAGGCAAAGATCAGCTTCGTCGATGCACCGATCTCCGGCGGCCAGGCGGGTGCCGAAGGGGCCGCCCTGTCGATCATGTGCGGCGGTGATGCGGGCGCTTACGCGCGCGCCGAACCGGTGATCGCGGCTTACGCGCGCATTTGCCGGCGCATCGGCGACAGTGGGGCGGGTCAGATGACCAAGATGTGCAACCAGATCGCCATCGCCGGTCTGGTTCAGGGCCTGTCCGAGGCGCTGCATTTCGCTGAAAGCGCCGGCCTTGACGGGCGCGCGGTGGTTGAGGTGATCAGCCAGGGCGCGGCCGGGTCCTGGCAGATGTCTAACCGGTATGAGACGATGCTGGATGATCATTTCGAGCATGGCTTTGCGGTGGACTGGATGCGCAAGGACCTCGCCATCTGCCTTGACGCCGCCGATGAGGTCGGCGCCAGCCTGCCGATCACCGCCCTGGTCGATCAGTTCTACAAGGACGTGCAGAAAATGGGCGGCGGGCGCTGGGACACATCCAGCCTGCTCAGACGTTTGCGCGCATTCCGGTGATGCGGCTATTGCCTTGTGCTTTGCCGCCAATCGGGTAAGCCCTTGAGCACATGGAATTTCACGTTGAAAATCTTGCCTGCGCGCGCGGCGGCATCGCGGTGGTGGCGGGCATCAGTTTTTCGCTGACTGCCGGTCAGACGCTGATCCTGCGCGGGCCCAACGGGTCGGGGAAATCCACGGTTCTGCGCACCATCGCGGGCCTGCAGCCGCCCCTGTCGGGCCGTGTCAGGATACCTGCTGACGCAGTTGCCTATGCCGCTCATGCCGATGGTCTGAAAGCGACCTTGAGCGTCGCCGAAAACCTGCACTTCTGGGCGTCGGTCTATGGCACCGGCCCGATCGACGCAGCGCTCGGCGCCTATGATCTGCGCGCCCTTGCGGACCGGCCCGCGCAAAACCTATCTGCCGGGCAAAAGCGCCGCCTTGGCCTGGCACGGCTCCTGCTGACTGGTCGCCCGCTCTGGGCGCTGGATGAGCCGACCGTGTCGCTCGATGTGGCTTCGGTCGCCCTGTTCGTAGATGCGCTCAACCAGCATCTGGCCACCGGCGGCATGGCCCTGATCGCCAGCCACGCCAGCCTTGCGATCGCCGCCGCTGAGCTGGATCTCGCGCCCCACCAGGCCAGCGGCACCGCGACCATGGGCGCGTTCGATGAGGCGTTGTCATGATCGCGCTGGTCTCACGCGATCTGAAACTTAGCATCCGCGCCGGCGGTGGGTTCGGGCTGGGTCTGGCGTTTCTCCTGATCGTCACCATGCTGGTGCCCTTTGCGCTGGGGCCAGAGCCGCAGGTGCTCGCCCGCATCGCCCCCGGTATCCTGTGGCTCGGCGCGCTTCTGGCCTGCCTTTTGTCGCTGGACCGCATCTTTCAGACCGATTTCGAGGATGGTGCCCTGGACCTTTTGGCCACCGCGCCTTTGCCGATGGAGGCCGTGGTCACCGCCAAAGCCGCCGCGCATTGGCTGACCACCGGCCTGCCCCTGACGCTGGCCGCGCCGCTGTTTGGCGTGCTTTTAAATCTGCCGGGGCAGGGAGCGGTGATGCTGACCCTTTCGCTCGCCCTCGGCACCCCGGCCCTGTCGATGATCGGGGCCTTTGGCGCCGCACTCACGGTGGGCTTGAAACGCGGCGGCCTGCTTGTCTCGCTCATCGTCCTGCCGCTTTACGTGCCGACACTGATTTTCGGCGCTGAGGCGGCGCGCCGTGCCGCCGACGGGTTAAGCGCGCTGACACCGCTCCTGTTGCTGGCGGCAATCTCACTTGCCACGACCGCGCTGCTGCCCTTTGCCTCGGCCGCTGCACTCAGGGTTAATCTACGCTAATCGGCCTTTTCCTGGCAAAAATACTCGAATTTTGACTGCTCTCAGGAACGTGCACCAGCTGGGCTTGTTGCGCCCCGTAAAGCCCCCTAAAACCGGCGCCATGTCGCTGTGGGAATATGCAAATCCGCGCAAATTCATGGGCTGGACGGCGCCACTGGTGCCGATCTTTTCGGTGGCCGCCGCACTGGCGATCGGCATCGGTCTCGTCTGGGGCTTTTTCTTTACGCCAGACGCAATAGGCTTCGGCTCCACCGTCAAAATCATCTATATCCACGTGCCCAGCGCCACCATGGGCGTCAGCATCTGGTTCATGATGCTGGTCGCCTCGCTGATCTGGCTGATCCGGCGTCATCATGTCAGCGCCCTGGCCGCGCGTGCCGCCGCGCCCATCGGCATTGCGATGACGCTCATCGGGCTGATCACCGGGGCCATCTGGGGCCAGCCGATGTGGGGCACGTTCTGGGCCTGGGATCCCCGCCTGACCTCGTTTCTGATCCTTTTTCTGTTTTATCTCGGCTACGCCGCGCTTTGGGCGGCGATCGAAAACCCCGATACCGCCGCCGATCTGACCTCTGTTTTGTGCATCGTCGGCTCGGTCTTTGCGGTTCTCAGCCGCTATGCGGTCCTGTTCTGGAACCAGGGCCTGCATCAGGGCGCCTCGCTCAGCCTGGATGCTGAAGAAAATGTCTCTGATGTCTTCTGGCAGCCGCTGGTTCTGACACTGGTCGGCTTTGGCCTGTTGTTTGTGGCCCTGGTTCTGCTGCGCACCCGGACCGAGATACGCGCCCGCCGTCTGGCCACGCTGGATGCGCGAAAAAGGATGGCCTGATGCCGGAGCTGGGCAAATACGCGATCGAGGTTCTCAGCGCCTATGGCGTCACCATCGCCATCCTCGCGGTGCTGATCTGGGCCAGCGTATTGCGCGCGCGCCACACCCGCACCGCCCTTGAGGCCGCCGAGGCGGATGCCACCGATGGCTAGGCGACCTGCGCCGCTTTTTCTGGTCCCGCCGCTGATATTTCTCGGCCTCGTCGCGGCGTTCTATTTCGGTATGCAACGCGGCGATCCCAGTCAATTGCCCTCCGCCTTCATCGGCAAACCGGCCCCCAGCGTCGGCGCAGAGGTGCTGCCGGGCACCCCGGAACTAGGTGAGGGCGGTCTGACCAACGGTCAGATCACCCTGGTCAATTTCTGGGCCAGCTGGTGCCCGCCGTGCCGCGCCGAACATCCCCAACTGAGCGAGCTTGCCGCCGAAGGGGTCCGCATCGTCGGCGTCAATTTCAACGATGCTGAGGCTGCGGCCGTCTCCTATCTTGCCAAATACGGCAACCCCTTTGCCGCCGTGCCATATGATCCGCAGGGTCGCACCAGTTTCGACTGGGGCGTCGCCGCCCCGCCGGAAACCTTTATCGTCGCCGCCGACGGCACCGTGCTTTACAAATTCATCGGCCCGCTGGTCGGCAGCGATTATCGGCAGCGATTCCTGCCGGAGCTACAGAAGGCGCGTGCTGCCGAGTGACCGTTTCGAGCCTGAATATGCCCAATCTTTCGCGAGGAGCGCGCGCAAGTTTTGGTCATTTCCCGGCGAATTTTCGGGCCAGCCAGCCTGCGGTGTCGGCAGCCTCTGCAACGCTGAGTCCAAGATAGTCCTGCCAGTAGAGCAGGCTTGTCGGTGAAGTCAGCAAAAGAAGCCCGCGAAGCAGGTATTCCGAATCGGCATCTGTAAGGCCCTCTATTTCGCCACTCAGCATATTTCGAAGATCGTGCAGCCGTTTATCTAAGTCGGGTCGCACTACCTGGTCTTTTGGTGCGGTGAGATTCCAGCGTACCACCGCCTCATTCTCCGCGATGAAATCGTAGAGCTTGGGCAAGAACCCGACCAGTTCGTCCAAACTGGATGGTGGAGCACCCAGTGTAGTCTTTTGATAGAGTTCAGAACCGAGGGCGGTGAAAAGGATCTTTTTCGTCGGAAAGTGGCGATAGAGCGTGGGCTCTGACACCCCAGCCTTAGCGGCGACGGCGGCCATCGTCACGTCCATTGGGTGCTTGGTCTCGATGAGCTCGGCAAGTGCCGTGATGATCCGGTCGCGGGTCAGCGCCAGCTGTTGCTCTCGCAGCGACATCGGCTTTGGATTTTCTGGTTTTGGCCTTTTGGACGCACCGGATTTCATAATTTTCCTTGACGAGGGTATTACTATCATGATTATAGTATTCCTATCATAAACGGAACGAAGAAAATGACAACGACATTGACAGAAGTATTGAATATCGACTGTCCTAAAATGTTGGCCTTCGATCTGATGGCTGACGTAGAGCAAATAACACGGTGGAATGGCGGGGCCTCAAAATCTGAGATGATAGGCGAGGAACCGATCGGCAAGGGATCGCAATTCAAGACCGTCAACCGAGGTCAGGAAATGGCATCGACGATCACGACGTTCGAGCGTCCCGATCGCCTCGAATTCGCCGTCAATGGCAAAGCCATGGACGTCCACGGCACATTCATTTTCACCGAAACCGATACCGGAACAAGGCTGGACATGGCGTTCGAAGCCAGCCCAAAGGGTATCATGCGGGTTCTCTTCCCGCTGCTTAAACCGCTAATCCGGCGCGACCTGGTAAATCAACATCTCAAGTTCAAAGAATTCTGCGAAGCGCAGAATTCATCGATGGGCGGGGCGGTGCCGGCATGACCTTCGCGAAGATCCTCATTACCGCCGTGGCGCTGGTTTATGCCATAGTTGCGCCGTTGGCGCTGTTTAACGAGACCCATGCCGTCCACCCCGACTGGTCGGCGCATGCACGCCACCATCTTGTTTGGTTCCAAACGACGGGCAGCATGCTTGGGCTGTTGGCCGTCTGGCTGGTGTGGCGGCAATCGGGCGGGGCTGTCATTGGCGGGGCAATAACGGTTTGCGTGCTGGGTGGCTTCCTGATTTCGGCGGTAACCTTACCTCTCTACGGCGGATCGCTTGCCGATGATGCGGGCGACGGTGCGGTGTTAAACGTCGCTGTCAACGGCGCGCTCTTTGTGTTGAACGCCGTTGGTATATGGCTGGCACTGGGTCACAGAGCGGAGGTTGCCGACCATGGATAGTGGCTTTGAGCCAATTTTTGCGATTAATCAAACCGCCTTGTCCGGCAACAAGGCACGAAGTGCGCAGCACGACGGGTGGGCGCTCCTTTACCACATGCACACCCGAACATACGAAAGACGTGGCGGCACCATGAAGTGAAGACCTCAACCGGCAGAGGCACCCGCCCGCGATCGGGCCCTGCCCTCAGCTCGCTTCGTCCCCCGTCCCGCCTTAACCCCCAAGTCGCCCCTTCCGCCCGCCGCGCCGTTTGGCCAGCATCGGCGCACGTCCCGGCAGCTCCGCCATCACCACACGGCGTTCGTCCGCGCTCATCTTCGACCAGGCGGCAATCTCTGCGCCGGTGCGCAAGCAGCCCACGCAAATCCCCTCGGCGGGGTGCAGCACGCATATCCGCACGCACGGGCTTTGAGCCTCGTCGCGCTGCCAGTCCGCGCCGCTCATGGCGCTAACCTCATATGCTGCATGCGATCCACCATGCCCTGCAGGATATACCCCGCCGCGACGTGATCAATGACCTCGGCGCGACGTTTTCGTGACGTATCGGCCTCCAGCAGCGCCCGCTCGGCGGCCACCGTCGACAGCCGCTCATCCCAGAATGTAATCGGCAGATCGCTAAGACGCGCCAGATTGCGCGCAAATGCCCGTGCTGACTGACAAGCGGGCCCCTCGCTGCCATCCATATTGCGCGGCAGCCCGATGATAATTCCGCCCAAAGCCCGACCCTCGATAATCTCAAACAGCCGCGCCGCATCAGCGGCAAATTTGCCCCGCCGCAGCGTCTTGTGCGGTGTGGCAATGCTCAACGCCGCATCCGCCACCGCGATGCCGATGGTTTTGGCGCCAAGATCGAGGCCCACGAGCCCCTGTCCGGTGCCAAGGGAGGCCATGAACGCTTGCGGGGTTTCATGGATCATTGGCCCAGCCCCGCGGCGCGCGCGGCCCCGTCAATTTCCGCCAGCGCGCCAACATCATCGGCAAAGACAACTTGCGCCTCGGCCCAGATCGCCGCGGCCTCTTGCGCGCGCCCCAGCACCCCCAGCGAGCGGATCAGCTGTGCCCATTCGGCCGCGCTGCCGCCCTCGCTCGCCAGCCTCTCGGCCAGACCGGCAACCATGCCCTCGATCATGATCATCCGGTCCTGCAGGTCCAGCTCAGTCGCGCCTTCGACATCTGCCGCGCTTGGGCCGCGCGCGCGCTCCGGCAGGCTGATCCGCATACCGGCATCCGCCGCCATCGCGTCAAAATGTTCGTCGATCACCGCCATCCACGGCGCGTCGGCGGGCGAGATTGCATAAAGCGGGCGCCAGAACTCGACCGTGCGGTCGGGCCGCCCGGTCTGCGCAAACATCAGCCCCGCGTAATAGCGCGCCGTGCCGTTAGCGGCATCCAGCGCCAAGGCGGCGCGCAGGGCGACTTCGGCCTCAGGCGACACATAGCCACCTGCCGCCAGAACCAGCATATCGGTGTAGCTGGCCCAATCCGCAGCCGTGGCGGTGACCCCAATCAGCTCGAGCACCCGGGCCTGGGCCACATGGGCGGCAGCAAAATCTCCGATCTGCGCAGCACTTGTGGCCAGTTGAATATGCCCCTCCAAATCTTGCGGGCGGGACGCCAGCGCCGCCTGCAGGCGGGCGATCAGCGCGCGATCATCCGCGCTTGCCACCGGATCGGACCGGGCCGCGTCCAGCTCAGCCTCGATCTCGCCCTGGCCCGGCCGGCTGGCGCGAAACGCCTCGGCCGTTGCCAGCCGTTCGCTGTGCGGCATATCGGCGTAACCCGGCGCGCCGATCCGCATATAGATCAGCCCGCCCGCGCCCAGCAGCGCCGCCGCCAGCCCGGCGGCAAGCCAGACATTGACCCGCTGGTTTGCGACGATCACCTCCGCCTGCCGTTTGTCCGCAGCCAACAACCTGCGCGAGATTTCAACCCGCACCCGCTTCGCCTCGTCCGTATCCAGCGTGCCGCGAGAAATATCACGTTCGACCTCGCGCAGCTGGTCGCGGTAGACCGCAATATCGCTGGCTCGGTCTCCGCGCGGTCGCATCAGGCCAAGCGCGATACTTGCCCCAACTAGAGCTGCGATCACGCCTGCGATCAGCCAGAATGCCATTCAAAATCACCTATGCCGCGACGAGCGTGCGCCATATCTAGACCATCGCGCGGCTTATGCACCCCATTTCGCAGCCGCCATCGCGCCTTTGTGTCGCGAAAGTTTGCGTGAGTGCCGCTTGACCGCTTGGCATCGGCACTGGCCTTCGGCTAATTGGCCGGGCCCGGACGTGTCATCGGGCCTATTAAATTACCGGGGAGCACCGATGCGACGCTATTCAGCCTTTGCCATCGCCCGCGAGGCCGCGCGCTATCATCAGGGCTGGGAGCGCGCCTGGGCGAGCCCCGAACCCAACAAAGGCTATGACGTGGTGATCATCGGGGCAGGGGGCCACGGGCTGGCCACGGCCTATTACCTCGGCAAGAACCATGGGCTGAAAAACGTCGCCATTGTCGAGAAAGGCTGGCTCGGCGGCGGCAACACCGGGCGCAACACCACCATTATCCGCTCAAACTATCTGCAGGACGCCTCCGCCGCGATCTACGAAAAGGCCCGCTCGCTCTATGAAACCATGAGCCAGGATCTGAACTATAACGTGATGTTTTCGCCGCGCGGCGTGATGATGCTGGCCCAGACCGAGCATGAGGTTCGTGGCTACAAACGCACCGCATTCGCCAACGCGCTGCAGGGCGTTACGACCGAATACATCAGCCCTGAGAAAGTGAAAAAACTCTGCCCGATCATTGAGCTCTCCGGCCCCCGCTACCCGGTTCTCGGCGCGCTTTGGCAGGCCCGCGGCGGCACCGCCCGCCATGATGCGGTGGCCTGGGGCTATGCGCGCGCATGTTCGGATATGGGTATGCATATCCTGCAAAAAACCGAAGTCACCGGCATCACCCAAAAGGCAGGCCAGGTGACCGGCGTTCAGACCACGCGCGGCAAAATCGGAGCGAAAAAACTCGCGATCATCGTCGCGGGCCACTCTGGCCATGTCGCGGGTATGGCCGGGTTCCGGTTGCCGATCGAAAGCGTCGCGCTGCAGGCGCTGGTCTCAGAGCCGATCAAACCCTGTTTGGATGTCGTCGTCATGGCCAACACCGTGCATGGTTACATGAGCCAGTCCGACAAGGGTGAGATGGTCATCGGCGGCGGTGCCGACGGGTACAACAACTACACCCAGCGCGGCTCGTTCCATCATATCGAGGAAACCGTGCGCGCGCTGGTCGAAACCTTCCCGATCATCTCGCGGCTGAAAAACCTGCGCCAATGGGGCGGCATCGTCGATATGACCGGCGACCGCTCACCGATCCTGTCGAAGTCGCCTCTGGGCAATTGCTTCGTCAATTGCGGCTGGGGCACCGGCGGGTTCAAATCCATCCCCGGCTCGGGCTGGGCGATGGCCGAGCTGGTGGCACGCGGCGAACCCGGCCCGCTCGCCGCCGCCTTCGGACTGGAAAGGTTCCGCGCGGGCCGCTTCATCGATGAGAGTGTGGCAGCAGGGGTGGCGCATTGAATTTTGCCTTTGACACTCTCCTCGAATATGTGGGCTTCGCGCTTCTGTTCGCGTGGGCCATACTGTCAATTTACAGCCATGTGCGACGTAGAATTGAATTGTTCAGAGGAGCGGGTTTCATCCTGATTGCAAGCGTTACAGTATTGGTGTTTCCACTGCAGATTGGAAACCGCGTGAACTATTCTAGGATTCTAATCACAAAGTTTGAGGCACTCGATTTCCTAGCGCGCGCAAACCGAGGTGTGGCATTTACCGAAGCTCGCAAAGCAATGACTTCGGTCATTGAGCTAAAGTTAGAATTCTTAGAATATCGCGTTGCAAACTTTAACAATCCTGAAGTCGACGAAAATACGATAATTATGGAATTAGCGGCTGCGCGTCGAGAGATCGTCGACGCTCAAAATGGACTTGAAATATTACTAACCTCAATCTCAAGTTCGAACGATGAATTCAAAAGAATTCAAGACTCGCTGACGTCGGCCGAACTCAAATTCTCAGACACATCTGACGAAATTTCGTTGCTCGAAGAGTCGATCCAAGTACTTTTTGTGTTCTTCACATTGCTTGGTGGACTTCAAGGCTCATTTGGTCATCTCGTATTTCGGCATTCGGCCTCAAAGGGATCCCAGAATGCGGACAAATAAGACGCTTGACGGCATGGCCGACACTCGAAACCGAAAAATTCGAGCCTGTCCGTGTCGCGCCGAATGGGCGCTTCCGCGAGGGCCGCTTCATCGACGAAAGCGTCGCGGCAGGGGTCGCGCATTGATGTTTCATTGTTCCAAAAATACTCATATCTGCCGGTTCCACAGCGCAGCACGCCGATGCCCTCTGTGCGGCGTCGATGCCGGCAAAACCGTCACCGCCGGAGCCACATTCTGATGTTTTTTCTTGGCCAAAATACTCAAACCCCACACCGGACGCGCGCCCACCCCGCCCCGGTATATCTGTCCGGCAGGAGTCCGACGGGAATCCGACGGAGTGCCGACACTGCAACCGGAGCGATTTCATGCTGATCCTGCACTGCCCCTGCTGCGGCATCGACGCGGACGAAACCGAGCTGGCCCCCGGCGGCGAGGCGCATCTGAAACGCTTTGGCCCCGGTTCCACGGACGCAGATCTTGAGAGCTATCTCTTTGGCCGCGCCAACCCGCGCGGCGTGCATTTTGAGCGCTGGCGCCATGCCTATGGCTGCGGCAAATGGTTTCTCGCCGCGCGTGACACGGTGACGCTTGAGGTCTACGCCACCTATTCCGCACAGACCAAGAAGCCGCCCAAAGCCGTTGAAAACGCAATCAAAAAGAAAAATCCAGACTGGAAGGGATGGGGCAAATGAGCACCCGGCTCCAATCCGGCGGACGTCTGGTAGACCGCTCCAAGCCGCTTGATTTCACTTTCAACGGCAACAAGCTGACGGGCTTTGAAGGCGACACGCTGGCCTCGGCCCTGCTGGCCAATGGTCAAACCCTGGTCGGCCGGTCGTTCAAATACCATCGCCCGCGCGGCATCGTCGCCAGCGGTGCCGAGGAACCCAATGCGCTGGTCAATATGGGCCAGGGCAGCCGTTTCGAGCCAAACCAAAGAGCGACAACTACCGAATTATTTCAAGGGCTTGAGAGCCGTTCCCAAAACCACTGGCCCAGCCTCGAATTCGATGTCGGCGCGCTCAACAATCTGGTCGCGCGCTTCCTGCCCGCCGGATTTTATTACAAAACCTTCATGGCCCCGCGCGCCGCCTGGAAACATGTGTTCGAGCCATTCATCCGCAAATCCGCCGGTCTCGGTGCCGCGCCGAAACACCGCGACGCCGACACGTATGAATATTTCTACGCCGATGTAGACATACTCATCGTCGGCGGCGGTATCGCCGGCCTGCAAGCCGCCCGCGCCGCGGGTGCCACCGGTGCCTCGATTCTGCTGATCGAACAAACCGCCCATTGGGGCGGCCGCGCCCCGGTCGATGGCGCGGAAATCGACGGCCTGCCTGCGGATGATTGGGTTAACAACGCCCTAGAAGAGCTTGAAACTCACTACAACATCCGCTTGCGCTCCCGCATGATGGCCTCCGGCATCTACGACCACGGCTACGCGCTGGCTTATGAGCGCGTCGCCGACCACACCCCCGGCGATAGCCGCCCCCGTCACCGCCTGTGGCGTATCCGCGCACGCCAGATCATCACCGCTACCGGTGCCATCGAGCGGCCCCTGTCTTTCGCAGGCAACGACCTTCCCGGCGTGATGCTGGCCTCCGCGGTGCGCGATTATGCAGTCAACTGGGGTGTCTCGCCTGGCGACCGGACCGTGATCGTCACCAACAACGACGATGCCTACCGAACTGCAATTGCACTAGAAAACGCCGGTCTGGATGTGCCCGTGATCCTCGATGCCCGCCCGGAAGGCGGCGGCACCCTGGCTGATCAGGCCCGCGGGCTTGGTATTCGTGTCGAGACCGGCAAAGCCATCGCCAGCATCAAAGGCGGCAAACATGTCACCGGCGTTGCGATCTGTGCTCAAGCTGGCGAAGGCGCGGTGCTGGAAGAGTTGGCCTGCGACGCGGTCGCCATGTCCAGCGGCTGGTCGCCGGTGGTGCATCTGTGGTCGCATTGCGGTGGCAAGCTCAACTGGTCCGACGATCACGCCCATTTCCGCCCCGATCCGACCCGCCCGCCGACCGGTGCATCGGGCGAAGCATTTGTCGTGACAGCAGGCAGCGCCAGCGGCGAAATGCTCACGACTAACGTCCTTGAAGATGCTGATAAGGCGGGCAAAACAGCCGCCAAAGCGGTCGATCGCCCGGCCAGCCGAATAGCCGCCCCGAAAGCAGCAGGCCAAGCCGAAGCACCCATGGCCCCCATTTGGATCATGCCCCACGACGCAGGTCCGCAGAAACGCTCCAAAATGTGGTTGGATTTTCAAAACGATGTAAAGGTGAGCGATGTTCAATTGGCCGCGCGTGAAGGCTATGAAAGCGTCGAACACGCCAAGCGCTATACAACGCTGGGCATGGCCACCGATCAGGGTAAGCTGTCCAACATAAACGGATTGGCAATTCTCGCCGGTTCGGTAAACGCCGCCATCCCACAGGTCGGCACAACCACCTTCCGCCCGCCATATACGCCGATCTCGATGGGCGCGATTGCCGGCGAAGCGCGCGGTGATTTGTTCCAGCCGGTGCGTGAAACGCCGATCCACAGCTGGGGTGCGGACAACGGCGCCCATTGGGAGCCAGTGGGCCACTGGCGGCGGCCCTATGCCTTTGTCCGCACGGGCGAGACGGTCGAGCACGCCGTGCATCGGGAGGTGACGAACACCCGCCAAGCCCTTGGTTTACTTGACGCCTCGACCCTGGGCAAAATAGTCGTCAAGGGTCCGGATGCGGCTAAATTCGTGGATATGCTCTACACCAACATGATGTCCAATCTGGGCATTGGCAAATGCCGTTATGGCCTGATGTGCAGTGAAAACGGCTTCCTGTCAGACGACGGCGTGGTCGCCCGGGTCGACGACGACACCTGGCTTTGCCACACCACCACCGGCGGGGCCGAGCGCATCCACGCTCATATGGAAGACTGGCTGCAATGCGAGTGGTGGGACTGGAAAGTCTATACCGCCAACGTGACCGAGCAATATGCGCAGATCGGCGTGGTTGGCCCGAACGCACGGAATTTGCTGGAAAAACTTGGCTGCATGGATGTCTCCCAGGCGGCGCTGCCGTTCATGGCCTTTGCTGATGGGCAGATCGGCGGGTTCGACGCCCGCGCTTTCCGCATCTCGTTTTCGGGAGAACTGAGCTTTGAGATCGCCGTGCCCGCCAGCCAGGGCCGCGCCTTCTGGGATGCGCTGATCCAAGCGGGTGAGGAGTTCGGCGCTATGCCCTATGGAACCGAAGCCCTGCACGTCATGCGGGCCGAGAAGGGCTTTATCATGATCGGCGACGAAACCGACGGCACGGTTATTCCCCAGGATTTGGGACTAAACTGGGCGATATCCAAGAAGAAGGACGATTTCCTCGGCAAGCGGGCGCAGGAGCGCAGCCATATGACCAACCCCGATCGCTGGAAGCTGGTCGGGCTGGAAACGCTGGACGGTTCAGTCATCCCCGACGGCGCTTATGTGGTCGCTGCCGGCAATAACGAAAATGGCCAGCGCAACACCCAAGGCCGCGTCACTTCGACCTATTATTCGCCCACGCTGGACAGGGGTATCGCCATGGGGCTGGTCCTGCACGGCCCGGATCGCATGGGCGAGGTCATCGACATCCCCAATCTCGACGGCTCGATCATCAGGGCGAAAATCACCGATCCGGTGTTCTACGACAAGGTTGGAGATAAGCAAAATGTCTAAGGTTATCAGCGCATTAAACTGCGAAGTGTACGAAGGCATTGTCTCGGTCAAAGAGGCCGGATTGCGCGGCATGATCACCCTGCGCGGCGATCTGGCCAGTGCCAAAATGAAAGCGGCTGTCAAAAAAGTCGCAGGCGTTGAGGTGCCGGATGTGCGCGCCATCAACCTCGACGGTGAAAAAGGCGCGGCCTGGATGTCGCCCGACGAGCTGTTGATCATAGTGCCCTACGCCGAGGCACCGTCTGCTAGTGCGGCGCTTTCCAAGGCCCTGAAAGGCAGTCACCATCTTGTCGCCAGTGTCTCGGACGCGCGCGCGGTGTTTTGCATCAAAGGCAAAGGCGCGCGTGATGTGTTGGCCAAGCTCTCACCCAGCGATCTTTCACCTGCCGCGCTGCAACCCGGCGAGATCCGCCGCACGAGGCTGGCCCAGGCGGCGGGCGCATTCTGGATGACCGGACCGGACAGCTTTGACATCGTCGCTTTCCGTTCGACCGCCACTTACATCATGGGGCTGTTGAAAAACGCTGCCAAGCCGGGAAGCGAAGTCGATCATTTCTGATCTTCATCTTGCATAGAAATTTCCCCGCCGGAGGGCATCCCGCGCTTGACCTTCCGCGCCTGCAGTCTCAGGTAAAGGGTGGAGAATTTAAAATCCATATAAGGGGGCAATCCATGCCATTTAACCTACCCGATCTACCTTACGCCCACGACGCACTGGCAGGCGCCGGCATGAGCGCCGAGACGCTCGAGTTCCATCACGACCTGCATCACAAGGCCTATGCCGATAACGGGGCCAAACTTTTGGTCGGGTCCGGCCACGAAGGCAAAGCGCTGGAGCAGATCGTAACCGACACCTATCAGGCCGGGGCGGTGGCCCAGTCGGGCCTGTTTAACAACGCCAGCCAGATGTGGAACCACAACCAGTTCTGGCAGATGATGGGACCGGCGGGTGGCGCGATGCCGGGCGAGTTGGAAAGCCGGATGGCCAGTGAATTCGGGTCGCTTGGCGAATTCAAGGCGCAGTTCACCGCTGCCGGTGTGGGCCAGTTCGGGTCCGGATGGGTGTGGCTTGTGGTCAATACCCACGGCACGTTGCAGATCACCAAGACCGAAAACGGTGTTAATCCGCTGTGCTCTGGCCAGACGGCGCTGTTGGGCTGCGATGTGTGGGAGCATTCGTATTACATCGATTTCCGCAACAAGCGGCCGGCCTATCTGGCCAATTTCCTCGACAATCTGGTCAATTGGGAAGACGTCACGGCCCGGCTGGCGAGCGCCTGATCGCTTTGGTCCGAAATCGCCGCGCTGTCACCCTGCCGCGCGGATCGCCTTGACCGTGTCGGCGACGCTGTCGGCGACGGTGACGAATTCGCGCAGGCTTTGGTCGGCAAAGCCCTCGGCGACAACATGATCAATCAGCCCGATCAGCTTGTTCCAGTAGCCGCCGATATTCAGCAAGATGATCGCC
The DNA here is from genome assembly GCA_965216135.1 of Paracoccaceae bacterium. Taxonomy (GTDB): domain Bacteria; phylum Pseudomonadota; class Alphaproteobacteria; order Rhodobacterales; family Rhodobacteraceae; genus CBDCFL01. Next base: position 124,419 of record CBDCFL010000017.1, on the reverse strand, counting down.
TTTCTGTGCAGGCCGAGCTGCGCCCATGTCAGCACCTCGAAAAACTCGTCAAGCGATCCCGCACCGCCGGGCAGGGCAACCACCGCGTCGGAATTCATGAACATCACTTTCTTTCGTTCGTGCATATTTTCGGTGATCACCAGACGGTCTAGGTCCAGTTCTTCCCGCTCGCGAGTGACAAGATGGGCGGGGATCACACCCATCGTCGGGGCACCACCTTCCTGGGCCGCCCGCGCAACGGCACCCATCATGCCGATGTCGCCCGCACCGTAAACAAGCCGCCACCCGGCCGTCGCAATGGCCCCACCAAGCGCGTCTGCGGCCTCAAGGTAAGCCGGGTCGCGCCCCTGGCGTGATCCACAATAGACGCAAACCGAGAAAACCGTCATCGAAACCGCCCTGAGTTATCATTGCCTTTTGACCCCTGTTACCGGGATTGCTAATGTCCCTCAAGCGCCGTCGACGACGGCGATGATGGGGGAAAATTGGGCATGAAGGGTTGGTCAGCACTATCAAGCGGCATCAAGCTGATATTGGGCCTGGGTGCGGCGCTGTTCATTGCAATTGTTGCATTAGGATTGCTGGGCCCGGGCGGCGGCACGCCAACGGAGATCGCCGCTGAGCCGGCAAGCACCGATGCGCCCGACGCTGTGGCAGACACATCCGAGCCTGCGGACGACGTCGGGGACGACCAAGGCATTTCAGACGATGCAGCACCGGCAGATACCGCCGACGCAACCGCGACAACCCCAAGCGAGGATGACGTTTCAACCAGGCCTGCGCCGCCACGATTTGATATCGTGCGCGTGGATGCGGACGGTAATGCGCTGATAGCCGGACGCGCCGCCCCGGGCTCGCTGATCGCTTTTTTGCTTGACGGCATTGTAATTGCTGAAGAGGACGCCGATCAGGCAGGCAACTTTGTGGCTATTACGATCATACCGCTGACCGACGCACCGCAAAGCCTGTCGATCAGGATGAGCACCTCCGACGATCTGGTCGTACATTCCGAGCAAACGGTGATCATTGCGCCTGCAGCCACGTCCGAGCCGGTAGTAGTGGCCGAGGCCGCGCCCCAGGCATCAGACGAACCGTCGTCGGATACCAGCGCGGCAATTACCATTTCGCCGAGTGAACCAGAGGAGGCGCCGGCCCAGGTCGCCTCAACCGAACCAGCAGATGATCCTCCGTCAAGTGACGATGCAGGGGCCGCAGGTGACGCCGGTTCTGACCTGCTGCAAGACCCCGGTGGTCTCGAAGTCGCCAGCCTTAGCGAGGCGCCCGAGGGCGATGACGCACCGAGCGTCGCAGCCGACGCCACCTCATCGGATGACCTGGACGCGGCGAGCACGACGGAAAACAGCACGTCAACCGCGAGCGTCGCGCCGTTGGTGGTTCTGGCAGATGATGAGGGCGTGACCGTGTTGCAGCCCAGCGGCGGCGCTCCGAGCGTTCTCGACGCGATCGCCCTGGATTCGATCGCCTATGACGAACCGAGCGTCGCAGCCGACGCCACCTCATCGGATGCCCTGGACGCGGCGAGCACGACGGAAAACAGCACGTCAACCGCAAGCGTCGCGCCGTTGGTGGTTCTGGCAGATGATGAGGGCGTGACCGTGTTGCAGCCCAGCGGCGGCGCTCCGAGCGTTCTCGACGCGATCGCCCTGGATTCGATCGCCTATGACGAACCGAGCGTCGCAGCCGACGCCACCTCATCGGATGCCCTGGACGCGGCGAGCACGACGGAAAACAGCACGTCAACCGCAAGCGTCGCGCCGTCGGTGGTTCTGGCAGATGATGAGGGCGTGACCGTGTTGCAGCCCAGCGGCGGCGCTCCGAGCGTTCTCGACGCGATCGCCCTGGATTCGATCGCCTATGACGAACCGAGCGTCGCAGCCGACGCCACCTCATCGGATGCCCTGGACGCGGCGAGCACGACGGAAAACAGCACGTCAACCGCAAGCGTCGCGCCGTCGGTGGTTCTGGCAGATGATGAGGGCGTGACGGTGTTGCAGCCCAGCGGCGGCGCTCCGAGCGTTCTCGACGCGATCGCCCTGGATTCGATCGCCTATGACGAACCGAGCGTCGCAGCCGACGCCACCTCATCGGATGCCCTGGACGCGGCGAGCACGACGGAAAACAGCACGTCAACCGCAAGCGTCGCGCCGTCGGTGGTTCTGGCAGATGATGAGGGCGTGACCGTGTTGCAGCCCAGCGGCGGCGCTCCGAGCGTTCTCGACGCGATCGTCCTGGATTCGATCGCCTATGACGCAACTGGCGATGTCACGCTTTCAGGGCGCGGAACCGGCACCGGGTTCGTTCGCGTCTACCTCAACAACGCGCCCGTTGGCACGCTCAGGATCGAAGCGGACGGCCGCTGGCGCGCGCCGCTGCCTGAGGTTGATACCGGCATCTATACTTTGCGCATTGATGAGATTGACGAAGCCGGAAACGTCATCAGCCGGGTTGAAACCCCCTTCAAGCGCGAAGAGCCGAGCGTTCTGGCTGCAGCGATCGAGGCAGGCCGGGACAAAGACGTCTCGGTGGTTACGGTCCAGAAAGGCAACACGCTCTGGGGTATTTCGCGCAAGAATTACGGGCGCGGCATCCTCTATGTGCATGTATTTGAAGCCAACCGCGACCAGATTCAGAACCCGCATCTGATCTACCCTGGTCAGGTATTCACCATTCCCGACAATCCTGAGCCTGTTGCAGACCGGTAGCAACGCGCAATGTGCGGCCCTGATTGCGCCCGAGCAATCGCAAGATTGCGCCTCTGGCAATTTGGCCCCTGACGCCCTAGGTCCAGACAAAGGATAGGTGTGTCAGGAGGGCAGATGCGGCGCAGCAGGATCACCGCAACCAAGGCAGACGCTGTGACGCGCGAAGCGGGGTTTCGCGTGATTTCCAAAGTCGTGCCCTATCTCTGGCCGCGCGATCTGGCCTGGGTCAGATGGCGTGTTGTGTTGTCTTTGTCTATCCTGTTTCTGGCAAAACTGGTCGCCGTCGGCACGCCGTTTCTCTACAAAGCGGCCGTTGATACTTTGTCGGGCGAGGCCAGCACGGGGTTGACGCTGGCTATCGGCGCCGCTGGCCTGACGGTGGCCTATGGCCTTGCGCGCCTGATGACGGTGGGCTTCCAGCAATTGCGCGATGTGCTTTTTGCTGCTGTCGGCCAGCGCGCCCTGCGCATGCTGGCGCTTGAGACGTTTCAACATATCCACGCGCTGTCGATGCGCTACCACATAACCCGCAAGACCGGTGGCCTCAGCCAGATCATCGAGCGCGGCGTCAAGGGTGTCGAATTCCTGCTGCGCTTCCTGTTGTTCTCGATCGGCCCGCTGATCCTGGAACTTGTGATGATCGCGGCGGTTTTGTTCGTGGTCTTTGACGCCTGGTACCTGGCTGTCGTGGTGGTCACCATCGCGTTTTACACCTGGTTCACGTTCAGGGTGACCGAATGGCGCGTGAAAATCCGAAAAGAGATGAACCGACAGGATACCGACGCCAATCAGAAGGCCATCGATTCGCTGCTGAACTTTGAGACCGTCAAATATTTCAGCGCCGAGGATCGCGAAGCCACCAGATATGATTATTCGATGGAGCGATACGTGGCGGCGGCGTTGAAAACCTCTTATTCGCTGGCGTTCCTCAATTTCGGCCAAAGCATTTTGATCACCGGCGGGTTGGTCGCGGTGATGGTTATGGCCGCCATCGGCGTGGACAGCGGGGCGCTGACGGTCGGCGATTTCGTCATGGTCAACGCCTATATGATCCAGATCACCATGCCGCTGAATTTCCTCGGCACGGTTTACCGCGAAATCCGTCAGTCGCTGGTCGATATGGGCGAAATGTTCGGCCTGCTGGAGCAACCCGCCGAAGTGAAGGACAAACCGGGCGCGCAAGCTATCAGGATAAACGGCGGTGAAGTCGTGCTGGACAATGTCAGTTTCGGTTATGAGGCCGACCGCGCCATCCTGCGCGATGTTTCGCTGCGGGTCGGACCCGGCGAAACGGTGGCCATCGTCGGACCATCGGGGTCGGGCAAATCAACGATCGGGCGTCTGCTCTTTCGCTTTTACGACGTGGTCGACGGCGCGCTCAGGATAGACGGCCAGGATGTGCGCGACGTGACCCAGAAGAGCCTGCATCAGGTGATCGGCGTGGTGCCCCAGGACACGGTGCTGTTCAACGACAGCATCTATTACAACATCGCTTATGGCGACCCCGACGCCGACCAGGACGCCGTTGAGGCCGCGGCGCGCGCCGCCAAGATTCATGATTTCGTTGCCAGTCTGCCCGAAGGCTATGACACGATGGTCGGTGAACGTGGGCTGAAATTGTCGGGCGGCGAAAAACAGCGGGTGGGCATTGCGCGCACCCTGCTGAAGAATCCGCCGATCCTGTTGTTGGACGAGGCGACATCGGCGCTCGACAGCGAAACCGAGCGCGACATTCAGGACTCCTTACGTGAGATGGGGCAGGGGCGCTCGGTCATCACCATCGCGCACCGGCTATCGACGGTGGTTGATGCCGATCAGATCGTGGTTCTGGAGGACGGTCAGGTCATCGAACACGGAACCCACGACGCCTTGCTTGCCGCCGATGGCCGCTATGCGGCAATGTGGCATCGCCAGCAGCGCGATGAAGATGAAACGCCTGAAGAAAAAGCCCGGTCACTGCGCCTTGTGGCCAGCGGAGGAGGTGCGCCTGAGTGACATTATTTCCGCGGTGGTCAGGATATTTTATACCAACGGTCATTGATCAGAACCCATGCGCCCATTTGCGCATGCCGAGGGACATGATCTTCCATGGTTGGTCGATGAGGTTGTTCCAGGCTTGGCAGCACAGCGCGACGATGTCTTCGTAGGATTTGAAGATCCGGTTCGACAACTAGGGCTTGTTGACGTTTAGGGATTCCCAAATCGGCTGATGACTGATTCAAGGTTGCAAACAGAGGAGAGCAGCCTTGATCCGCACAGTTCTGACCGACGCCCAATGGGCTGTCATCGCACCGCACTGCCTTGGCCGGGAATGCGACCCCGGTCGCACCGGCCCTGACCCGCGCCGGTTTGTCGAGGCAGTTCTCTGGATCTCGCGGACCGGATGCCCCTGGCGCGACCTGCCGGAAGAGTTCGGGCGCTGGAACAGCGTGTTCAAGCGCTTCCGAAGGTGGGTGAGGGCCGACGCTTTCTATCGTATGTTCAGGGTATTAGCCGAAGATGCAGACTTCGAATACACGATGATCGACGGTAGTATCGTCAAAGTCCACCGACACGGTCAGGGCGCAAAAGGGGGACTCAAAGCCAAGCCATCGGACGCTCTCGCGGCGGGATAACGACAAAGATCATGGCTCTGACGGACGCGCTCGGCAATCTGATCGACTTCCGCCTTCTGCCCGGTCAGGCGCATGACCTGCGGGGTACCGCCGCACTGATCGAGGGCCTCACCTGCGACCAGTTTCTCGCCGACCGTGCCTTCGACGCGAACTGGCTGCGCGAAGCGCTGACCAGTGCCGGGATCGAGCCGGTAATCCCTCCAAAATCAAACCGCCGCTTCCCGGCGGAGTTCGACCGCCACACCTACAAATGGCGTCACCTGGTCGAAAACTTCTTCGGAAAGCTGAAGGAATACAGAGGGATCGCAATGCGTTCCTGCAAAACAGATGACAGCTTCAAAGCATTCATCTCGCTTGCTGCAATCGTCATTCAAACACGATGAACGTCAACACCCCCTAGTTGTCGCGCATGAATTGCCAGACATTCTCCACCGGGTTCAACTCGGGCGATCGTGGCGGCAGCGCCAGGACGGTGATGTTGTCGGGGATCGCCAGCTTGGGCGTCAAGTGCCAACCGGCCTGATCGACGATCAGCACCGCATGGGCGCCGGGATCGACGGCGGCACTGATCTCGATGAGGTGCGCCGCCATGGCGTCGGTGTCGCACCAGGGCATGACCAGCCCGGCGCCTTTCCCCTTCGCGGGACAGATCGCGCCGAAGATATAGGCCCATTCGGTGCGCTGGTCGCGGGGCGCCCGCGGGCGCGTGCCACGTCTGGCCCATCGGCGTGTGAGCTTATTCTTCTGGCCGATGCGGGCTTCATCTTGCCACCACAGCTCTATCTCGACGCCTTTCGGGAGCCTCGCCCGGATCTTCGCCAGTTCGGCGGGGAAGTTTTTTTTAAAAGCCTCGACGGCCAGCTCGTTTTGCGCGTAGTGGCGCGGCCGCGCCGAGATCTTGGCGAAGCCGAGCGCCTTCAACTCGCGCCCGACCGTGGTCTCGTCGAGCGAGATGGCGAACGTCTCCAAGAGCCACCGCGCCAGGTCCTTGCGCCGCCAGCGCACGACGCCGTCCACCGCCAGGACCGGGCCGGCCTCAACAACCTCCGCCAGTGCGCGGCGGTGATCGGCGTTGAGCTTCGAGGGTGCGCCCGGTGACTTCCCATCGACCAGCCCGTCCGGTCCGCGGGCGTTGAAGCGCAGCACCCAGTCGCGAATGATCTGCAGACCGACGCCGCCGATCCGCGACGCATCCGTCCTGCTGCCACCATCGTAGACCTTGGCCAACGCCAGCAGACGACGGCTCTGGGTCGCGTCCCTGGTCCTCTTCGCGAGGCACCGCAGTGAGACGCTGTCAAAATCGTTCCGTAAGTCGATAGGCGCTGCCATGGCGAACCTCATTGGTTCACCACATTGAGTCAGAGATCGGACCGCTTGGGAATCCCCAACGTGAGTCAGGCATTCCGCTCGGTGGTATTATTGCTACTTCAAAGGTCTGCCGAGAATTCCTCAACCAGATGACCAACGACTTTTCGTAAAGCCGCATCCTTGCTGTCGCCTGACTGCAGCGCCGTCTCGCAGACCCGACGCTGTGCATCCGCCGCGTTGCCATTTTCGATGACCTGCATGACCCTGCTGATCTCGTCAACGCAATCCAGCACTTCCGCGTCTTCGGTGAGCAACTCAAGCAATTCGCTGCCAAGATCGGCAAAAGACACAATCTCGCGGCGGCCAAAATCTATCATGCCGTTGCTGACCCCATAGCGCTGGGCGTGCCAGCGATTTTCGCCGAGCAGGAAGTTGTCATACATCCGCCAGCGCTGGTTTTGGCGCGACAGCCGCCACAACATCCGCGTCCAGCATTGGGTAAGCGCGGCCAGCATCAGCGTGGTTTCCAGCCGCGGTGAGACATCGCATATCCGGCTTTCGATGGTAGGAAAGCGCGACGACGGGCGCAGATCCCACCATATTTTGCTGGCATCTTCGATCGCGCCAACCCTGACCAGCGCATCGACTGAACGCTCGAATGCGTCCCAGCTATCAAGCTGGGGCGGCAGGCCGGTGCGTGGCAAATTGTCGAAAACCGTTAGCCGGTAAGAACTTAGGCCCGTATCCTCACCCATCCAAAAGGGCGATGAACCTGACAGCGCCAGCAGATGCGGCAGAAAATATGTCAGCTGGTTCATCAAATCGACGCGCAGCGCCGGTTCGGGAATGCCGATATGGACGTGCATTCCGCAGATCAGCAACCGCCGGGCCACACCAGCCAGATCGCGACGCAGGTCGTTATAGCGCTCTTTGTCGGTGTGGTGCTGGTCTTTCCAGTCGGCAAACGGATGGCAGGATGCCGCAATCGGGGCCAGGCCATGATTTGCCGCATGTTTGGCCACGGTCGCACGCAGATGGCGCAGATCATCGCGCGCCTCGCCGATGGTGCGGCAAACACCCGAGCCGACCTCGATCTGGCATTTCAGAAACTCCGGGCTGACCTTGCCCTGCAGATCTTTGGCGCAAGCCTTCATCAACCCGTCAGGTGCTACCGCAAGATCATAGTTTTCGACATCGACAAGCAGGTATTCTTCTTCGATGCCAAGGGTGAATTCCGGATCGTCGCCCACTTTGTTGCCCCACTTCCTGGTATCCGATCTGTTGAAGACCTAGATGAACCGCTCGCTTTTGCCAAAGCGAAATATGTGATTCGATTTCAGTGCGCAATTGTGTCCGAAACGAAACCTAAAGCTGATAGCGGGTCGGAATTGTCCACATGTTGCGGATCAAAAGCAACAGCTGCACAGATACTTGGGTCTATTTGCTTGATTTATTGGGGATACCTCCTAGCTTTCGTTGGTCTGATTGCTTTTACTGGTGGGAGTTATACCAACGGCCCTGGTCGTTGACCGTTTTGGCCCATTGTCTGGTAGTGATTGACGTGATTGCGGTTTTGTCGTTTGCAAAGAAGTTCCATGCTTCGCAACACCTGTCGACGATCTGCTCATAATTGTCGAAGACGGATATGGCGAGCTTGTTGGCACGCAGATAAGCCCACACATTTTCCATCGGGTTGAGTTCAGGGGAATAGGGCGGGAGTTTGAGCAGGGTGATGTTGTCGGGTACCTCCAGCTCTGCCGAACCGTGCCAGCCAGCGCCATCCAGAATGAGAAGGGCATGTGCGCCCGATGCGACGGGTTTTAGCGATCTCGGCGAGATGCGCGCTCATGGCCTGTGTGTCGGCATGTGGCATGATCAGAGCGGCCGCTTCAGCCCGTTCCGGGCAGACGGCACCGAAAATGTAGCTCCAGATATAGCGGGTGTCGCGCGGGGCACGGGGGCGTGTTCCACGCTCGGCCCGGATACGGGTGAGCGTGCCCTGCTGGCCAACCCGCGCTTCATCCTGAAACCATATCTCCAGGGGCTTGCTGCGGGCTGTTTCCGGCAAGGCTGCTTCTACCTCTGCGGCGAAGTTTTTTTAAAAGCCTCCTGTGCATCCGGGTCGGATTTCGGATGCTGCGGGCGCACCGACAGACGCCGAAAGCCCAGGCTTGCCAATTGTTTGCCAACAGTTCGCTCATGCATGGTGACGCCGAAGCGCTCTTCGATCTTGCGTTTCAGATCAATGCGCCGCCAGCGCACAACCCCATCGGTTTCGGGGTCGGGACCCGCCCGAACCATTTCCGCCAACTCCTCCTTCTGTGCCGCGCTCAGCAGACAGGGTGGATCCGGCGGGCGACGGTTGAACAGGCCCGACACGCCCTCCGCATTGTAACGGTGGGCCCAATCCCGCAGCGTCTGCCGATCCATGCCGCAGTTTTCTGCCGCCGTCTTGCGGTCAACCCCATCCAGAACCAGGGCAATCGCCAACATCCGTCGCGCCGCTTTCCCATCCCGGCACCGCGCCGCTTCCTGGCGAAGCTCGCCTGCGGACTTGTCTTTGCGCGTAATCCTTACTGCCATCAAAGCCTCCCTTGCCTTGATGCCACTGAATCAGATCACGCCGCTCGTGGGAATCCCCTTGAGTCAAATCTGGGGGCCGTTGGTATTACAAGATGATATTTCGCACATTTGCCGCGGTGTTTCTGGCGCTTAGCGGGGCATTGCTGTACGGCGCGGTTGCAAGTGCCGTAACGGTTGACCCGAATGGGCCGTATTTTAACACTTTGACGTGCTCGACGACCGACGTCGGCGGCACCCTATTGATTGTTATGGGCTGGTCGAACCGGTCCCAACGAATGCGCAACAGGTCGGTGTCAACACGGGAACGTTTTACGACGGTGCGACGACCGCATCGACTTCGACCACTGGCCTGTTTGGTATCACCAATTGGCTCGACATCTATTCCGCGTCTTCCGGTTCGCTGGCTTCATTCGGCTCGACGACCGGCGTATTTGACATCGCCGCAAATCTCACCGGTTCGGTGGCGGTCATGCTGAAAGCCGGGAACACTTGGGTGTCGTACCTTTACAACGGGCTGGCAGCCGGATCGTATACGTTTGATCTGCTCGCAGCCGGGACCGGGAACGCGCTCAGCAATATTCGCATCATCTCCACCAACCCGATCCCGCTTCCCGCAGCACTGCCTCTGTTGGCAGGTGCGCTCGGCGGTCTGGCCTGGGTCGGGCGCAGACGGCGCAAGGCGGCCTGACGTCACAAACTAATCGTGAAAAAGGCGGCCTGGTGCCGCCTTTTTTCATGTCTAGTCCATCCGCCCCCTAAAATGAAACTCGCCGCCCTCCTTCAGACCCGAAGGCCAGCGCGAGGTCACCGTCTTGGTCCGGGTGTAAAACCGGAATGCATCCGGGCCGTGCTGGTTCAAATCGAAATCACCGTCAGCATTCAAGCGCGTGAACATAGCCTTTCTGCGCGTAGTCGATAATCGGCCGGTCCCGCGTAACGATTGTGACGCCGTGCTGCCGCGCGGTCGCGATGATGATCCGGTCGGCAGGGTCGCCTGGCGCAGTGCCCGGCAGGAAACTTGAAAAGACAAGTATGGCCGGCATCAGATCTGCCGTTTGCATTCCCGGCTGAGCAAACGCTTTTTCCACCCATTGCGTTATCGGCAACGACAGGGCGATGCGTCCTTTGGCAACCAGCATTCCAATTTCCCAGGCTGAGATTGGCGAGACATACAGGGCGTCGTTGCTGGCCGCGTCCGCAATGGCTGCGCGCGAAGCGTCGGACATCGGCAAACCGCCGAGCAACCATATGACCGCACAAGTGTCGAGCAGAACGCCGCTGGTGGTCAAGATTGCCCACCCTCGGATTCCCAATATTCGTCACTGGGCGTGGTAAGCGCGACAGGATCGTGGATCGTGACCGTTCCCGCCAATGCACCCCACGGGTCAAGTACCTTCTCCGACGCAGGGCGATCGACTTGCGACTCCGAGACTTGGCGCGCAAAATCGACCTTACCGGCGGACACGTTAAGGTTCTCGGTGCGCCATCCGGCCTCGATCCATGCGCGGGAATGGCTGTGACCCTCAGGGTTGTTGGCCCACCATGCCTGGTGATTATAGGCACTTGGCGGCAACTTAACACCCAGAATTTGCTCTACTTTCGCAAAAGTTAATGTGACGCGCGTTTGATCGCTTTGGTCCAAAAACTGACGAAGTGGCTCGTATTTTGACATGATATCTGTCCTATAGGATTTACTATGATAATTAGTATTTATACTATCACGGTTGCTTTGAAAAGGGCGGCGCAGGAAATTACCAGGACGCGTGAAATAAATGAGGCGGCCAAATGCCGCCCCACGATCCATCCTTTTTGCCGCTCTAGGTGTCAGTCCATCGCCCTGAAATGAAACTCGCCGCCCTCCTTCAGACCCGAAGGCCAGCGCGAGGTGACGGTTTTGGTCCGGGTGTAAAACCGGAACGCATCCGGGCCGTGCTGGTTCAAATCGCCAAAGCCGGACTTCTTCCAGCCGCCAAAGGTGTGATAGGCCAGTGGCACCGGGATCGGCACGTTGATGCCGACCATGCCGATGTTGATGCGGTTGGCGAAATCGCGGGCGGTATCACCGTCGCGGGTAAAAATCGCGGTGCCATTGCCGTATTCGTTGTCCATGGCGTGGCCGAGGGCTTCCTCGTACGTGGCAGCCCGCACGGTTGACAGGACCGGTCCGAAAATTTCCTGCCGGTAGATGTCCATATCGGTGGTGACCCGGTCAAACAGATGCGGGCCGACGAAAAAACCGTCCTCATAACCTTGCAGAGAAAAATCGCGGCCATCGACGACCAGTTCGGCCCCCTGTTCGATGCCGGATTTGATCAGTCCCAGAACCCGCGTCTTGGCCTCGCCGGTCACCAGCGGGCCGTAATCCATGTCGTCGCCGGCGGTATAGGGGCCGACCTTCAGCTTTTCGATACGCGGCACCAGTTTTTCGATCAGCGCATCCGCGGTCTCATCGCCGACCGGCACTGCTACCGAAATGGCCATGCAGCGCTCGCCCGCGGCCCCGTATCCGGCACCTATCAGCGCATCCGCCGCCTGATCCAAATCCGCATCCGGCATGACGATCATGTGGTTCTTGGCCCCGCCGAAACATTGCACCCGTTTGCCGTTGGCGCAGCCCCGCGAGTAGATATATTGCGCAATCGGGGTCGAGCCGACAAAGCCGATGGCCTGAACGGTTTCATTGTCGAGGATTGCATCCACAGCCTCTTTGTCGCCGTTGACCACCTGCAACAGGCCATCGGGCAACCCGGCCTCAGTCAACAATGCGCCCAACATCAGCGGCACCGAGGGGTCGCGTTCGGAGGGTTTGAGAATAAACGCATTTCCGCAGGCCAGCGCCGGGGCCATTTTCCACAACGGGATCATGGCGGGGAAGTTGAACGGCGTGATACCGGCGACAACACCCAGCGGCTGACGCATGGAATACATGTCGATGCCAGGGCCCGCACTGTCGGTAAAATCGCCCTTCAGCAAATGCGGCGCGCCGATGCAGAATTCAACGACCTCCAGGCCGCGCTGAACGTCGCCTTTCGCATCGGGGATGGTCTTGCCGTGCTCACGGCTGAGCGCCTCGGCCAGTTTGTCCATATCGCGGTTCAACAACTGAACCAACCGCATCATCACCCGGCCACGCTTTTGCGGGTTGGTCGCGCCCCAGGCGGGCTGCGCGGCTGCGGCGCTGGCGATAGCGGCATCCATCTCGGCTTTGCTGGCCAAAGGCACCCGCGACTGAACTTCACCGGTTGCCGGGTTGAAAACATCCGCGAACCGGCCCGAAGTGCCGGAAACATGCATGCCACCTACGTAATGGGACAGTTCATCCATCGAATCCTCCTGTCATTTTGGCGGACCATACTCTTGCCGCAAGTCGGCAGAAACCGAATTTTTCTGCGGCTCATGCGGCAAGTCGCCCGAAACTTGGACACATAACTTGACATAGATTAGCGATCAGAGTGACGGTAAGTTGAGCGAAATACACCATCAATCGGAAAGCCGAGAATATGCTTGTCAGCCAAATCCTGTCATCGAAACCTTCGCACGCAATTGAGACTATTGAGCAAGGCGCGACGCTTGCACAGTCGGTCGAGGTACTTTCAGCGAAAAAGATCGGAGCGCTTGTCGTGTCCGATGACGGAAATTCGGTCGCGGGCATCATATCCGAGCGTGACATCGTCCGCGAGTTGGGGCGCAAGGGCGCTGCCTGCTTGTCCGAAAAGGTGGCTGATGTGATGACCAGCACCATCGTCAGCTGCGCCGAGGATGAGACCGCGGATGCGGTTCTGGTCAAGATGACCGACGGCCGGTTCCGGCACATGCCGGTGATGCGCGACGGGTCGATGGTGGGGCTGATTTCGATCGGCGATGTGGTCAAGGCGCGCCTGTCGGAACTGGCGATGGAAAAAGATGCGCTGGAAGGCATGATCATGGGGCATTAGCCCCGATTAACTGAACGAGCGTTCAAATCTGAATTGATCCCGGTGCCGGTCGCTGGCATAATGCTGCGCGCGCGACTTTTTTTTGAAAGGACGGGTCCATGGTTCACATCGTCGGCTGGGGACATACCAAATTCGGCAAGCTGACCGACAGCGATCTCGAAGCGCTGATCGTCGAGGCGGGTCGCGAAGCGATCGAGCATGCTGGCGTGGCACCCGCCGACCTTGGCGGTATCTGGGTGGGCCATTTCAATGGCGGCATGGTGGGCGACGGATTTCCCGCATCGCTGGCGTTGGCCATCGATCCGGGCTTGCGTTTTACGCCGGCCACGCGGCTGGAAAATGCCTGCGCATCGGGCTCGGCGGCGGTTTTCGCCGCGCGCAACGCCATTGAGGCAGGGCGCACAAAGATCGCGCTGGTGATCGGGGTCGAAAAGATGACCCATCTGCCCAACGCCGAGGTTGGCGCGGCACTTGGTCACGCATCCTATCAGCGCGAGGAGGCGGGGCTGACCTTTCCGGAGGTTTTTGCTGGGTTTGCGCGAGCGTATAGCGACAAGTGGGGCGATCCGACGCCCGCCATGGCCCGCATCGCCGCAAAGAACCACGCCAACGCGATGCACAACCCCCTGGCACAGTTGCACAAAGAACTGTCGGAGGAATATTGCGCCACCGAAAGCAACAAAAACCCGGTTGTCGCGGCGCCTTTGAAAGTGACCGATTGCTCGCTGGTTTCCGACGGTGCGGCGGCGCTGATCATGGTGGCCGATGACCTGGCCAACTCGTTCCCGCGCGCCGTGCGCGTGCGCGCCAGCGAGCAGGTCAACGATTACCTGCCGATGTCAGCGCGCGATCTGATCGCCTTTGAGGGCCCGCGCCGGGCAATTGCCCAGGCCCTGGAAGTTTCCGGCATGGCGCTGGATGTTCTGGATCTGGCCGAGGTGCACGATTGTTTCACCATTGCTGAACTGATGCTTTACGAAGCGATGGGGCTGACCGCGCCGGGCCGTGGTGCCGATGCGCTGAACGACGGCCTGGTGTTTGCCGATGGCGCATTACCAGTCAATCTGTCGGGTGGCCTGAAGGCCAAAGGCCATCCGGTCGGTGCCACCGGGGTTTCGATGCACGTTCTGATCGCGCGCCAAGTCACTGGCAACGCAGGCGCAATGCAAAAGGACGGTGCCGGTCTGGGACTGGTCTTTAACATGGGCGGGTCCGGCGTTGCCAATTACGCCTCAGTGCTCGAAGGCGTCAAAGCTTGATCCGGTTCGCCGGTTCTCACGCCTTTGTCACCCGAAATTTCCCAAAACCCATGAACCGGTTGGCACGTTTGGCGCACTAATACGTAATTGCAGCGCGGGAAGGCCCCAAGGTGCAGACCAAAACCCAAGCGCTTGAGGCCTATCTTGTTGCATCGGCGCGCGCCGGCGACACCGCGTCGATGGCGCGCCTTGTCGAAATGCGCGGACCACGGCTCTTGGCCCATGCAGCGCGGCTGTTGGGTGATGGTGAGGTCGCGCGCGACATAGTCCAGGAGGCCTGGGTGGAAATATTGCGTGGTCTCAACGGTATGCGCAATGATGCCGCGTTCCTGCCCTGGGCTCTCAGGATCGTCAGCCGCCGCGTAGCGCGTGAGATCGGACGCCGGCAAAAGGCGCGCCGCCTTGAGACCGATTATGCCGCCGAGGCTGAGACAGAGACACCAGCGGCTGAATTGACCGCGCTTGATGCGGCCAAGGTGCGCGCCGCGATTGCGGCACTGTCACCCGAGCAATCGGCCACCGTGGCGCTGTTTTACCTCGAAGAGATGAGCGTGGCGCAAGTGGCGGCGTCATTGGATGTGCCCATTGGCACGGTGAAAACACGATTGATGCACGCGCGCGCAAAACTGCGGCGCGCTTTGGAAGGAGACGAGACATGAGCAAATTAGATGAAATGATCCGCGACGCGCTGGAAGGCGAGGATCGAAAAATATTTGAGGAAACTGAGGAGCTTGGCTGGTTCGCGCTGGGGTTTGGCCTTTTTCGCGGAAAGCTTGGTTGGGTGACCTGGGTTGTGATGATCGTCCAATCGGCGATGTTTCTGGCCAGCTTATGGTGCGCGATCCGGTTCTTTCAGGCAACCGAGGTTCTGCCGGCGGTCAAATGGGGGATTTCCGGCGCTGTTCTGTTGATCGCCGGGACCAGCCTGAAGATGAGCCTGATGCCGCAAATCCAGGCCGACCGGGTGATCCGCGAGATCAAACGGGTTGAGTTGATGCTGGTGAGCCGGGAGAAGTGACGCCCGGGGAAACGCTGCGGTGGGAGCCAAGAGCCCTTGAAAAAGTCTTGCGTGTCGCACTTGGGGGCGAGTTTCATCCGTGCCCCGTGGGGTCTCTGAAGCAAATATTGTGCCGCCGGACAGCCCCCGACCGCCATCACTCCGAAGGCGCGCCCTTTTGCAGCACACCGATCTCTGCCCCGCCCGGCAACAAGGCGCGTAGCGCCGCCGGGCAGCGCCCGACCGCCCCGATGGGCGGGCGCATCCTCGCGCCGCCTGCACACCCGAATGAACGGAAGATGTGGCGGCACCATTAAGTGACCCAACCGCAGAGGCACCCACCCGCGGCCGGGCGCTGCCCTGTTTTTTCGCGGTTCGGAGTTGCGGAAGGCGGCGTTCCAAGAAAAATCGGCCGGCTTGAGGACCGGGGCGGGCCCCGGATCAATTCCGGGATGAAGTAGTTATTTCATCCTATTCGCAATCAAATCATCCACCACCCCCGGATCGGCCAGCGTTGAGGTATCGCCAAGCGCGCCGTAATCATCCTCTGCAATCTTGCGCAGGATCCGGCGCATGATCTTGCCGGAGCGGGTTTTCGGCAGGCCGGGGGCCCATTGGATATGGTCGGGCGACGCGACGGGGCCGATTTCCTTGCGGACCCAGTTGCGCAATTCGACCTTCAGCTCATCGGTATAACCCTGCCCGACCATCAGCGTCACGTAGCAATAGATGCCCTGGCCCTTGATCTCGTGCGGAAAGCCGACAACGGCGGCCTCGGAAACGGACGGATGGGCGACCAGCGCGCTTTCCACCTCGGCCGTGCCCATGCGGTGACCCGAGACGTTCAGCACGTCATCGACCCGCCCGGTGATCCAGTAATAGCCGTCCGCGTCACGCCGGCAACCGTCGCCGGTGAAATAATAGCCTTTGTAATCAGCGAAATAGGTGGCCACGAACCGATCGTGATCGCCGTAAACCGTGCGCATCTGTCCGGGCCAGCTGTCACGGATGCACAAGACGCCGGTCGCCTCGGTGGTAGTGATCTCTTCGCCGCTGGCCGGATCAAGGATGACCGGTTGGATGCCGAAAAACGGGAACGTGCAGGATCCGGGTTTGGTCGTCGTCGCGCCGGGCAGGGGGGTCATCAGATGGCCGCCGGTTTCGGTCTGCCACCAGGTGTCGACGATCGGCACGTTGCCGCCGCCGACAGTGCGGTTGTACCATTCCCAGGCCTCTGGATTGATCGGTTCGCCCACTGTGCCCAGCACCTTTAGCGCGCTCAGATCATGTTTCGCCACGGGGTCATCCCCATGCGCCATCAATGCCCGGATCGCGGTTGGCGCGGTGTAGAACTGGTTCACGCGATGCTTTTCACAAACCGCCCAGAACCGGCCGACATCGGGGTAGGTGGGCACGCCTTCGAACATCAGCGTCGTCGCCCCATTGGCCAGCGGGCCATAGACGATATAGCTGTGCCCGGTGACCCAGCCGACATCCGCCGTGCACCAGAACACGTCGCCGTCGTGATAGTCGAACGTGTATTGATGGGTCATCGAAGCGAAGACCAGATAACCGCCGGTGGTATGCACCACGCCCTTGGGTTTGCCGGTGGACCCGGAGGTATAGAGGATGAACAGCGGATCCTCGGCGTTCATCGCCTCAGGCGGGCAATCGGGTGACGCACCGGCCATGTGATGCGCATACGAATGATCGCGCCCATCTTTCATCGGCACATCCGCGCCGGTACGCTCGACCACCAGCGTGGTGACATCGCCCGAGATCGCCAGCGCCTGATCGACATTGGTTTTCAGCGGCGTGTTCTTACCACCCCGCGGCGCCTCGTCCGCGGTCACCACCAGCGAGGCAGTGCTGCCCTCGATCCGGGCGGCCAGCGCTTCGGGGCTGAAACCGGCGAACACAATGGAATGCACCGCCCCGATCCGGGCGCAGGCCAGCATCGCATAGGCCGCTTCGGGGATCATCGGCATGTACAGCACGATCCGATCGCCCTTGCCGACGCCCAAGTCCTTGTAGACATTGGCGAGTTTGTTCACCTGTTCGCTCAACTCGCGGTAGGTGATGTTTTTGTCGACGCCGGGATCGTCGCTTTCCCAGATGATCGCGGTCTGATTGGCCCGCCTCGCCAGATGCCTGTCCACGCAATTGGCCGCGACGTTCAGAACCCCGTCCTCATACCAATTGATCGACACATCCGGATGCGTGAAAGTGGAGTATTTGACGCGGGTGTAGGGCTTGATCCAGTCCAGCCGCTTGCCCTGTTCGCCCCAGAACGCATCTGGATCAGCAATCGAGGCGGCATACATGGCGTCATATTTCGCCCGGTCCGCATGGGCATTGGCGGCGAATTCCACCGTGGGCGGGTAGGTTTTGTGCTCAGTCATGTCCCTGTAACTTGTCTTTTGGGGTCGCGATAGATCGGGCCCGACCGCTCGGGTTTGGTCCACTCGCATCAGATGGCCGGATATTCGCGGCGCAGCGCGGCGGCGTCCAGCACTCTTTTTTGATCTCGTCCACGATCACCGGTGTACGCTGCTGTGCGGGACGAAACGGATATAGGGCAGAAGCCGAGCAGAGGGCAGCGCCCGACCGCGGGTGGGCGCCGCGACATGTGAGGTCCGTGCTTTATGGTCCCGCCACATCTTCCGTTCATTCGATGCGCATGCTGTGACGAAGCGCCCGCCCACTGGGGCGGTCGGGCGCTGCCCGGCGGCGCTTCGCGCCTTGATTCCGGGCTTAGAGTCCGTCCGGAGACTTTATGTAGGATTACAGAGTTTTCGGAGCATGAGTCGAATGGACGCGAGCTTGATGAAGGCGAGCGCGTTGCGGTTGAGGTTCTCCCAGTCCTTGGCCAGTCGGCGGCAGCGGTTGAGCCAGGCGATGGTGCGTTCGACCACCCAACGCCTGGGCTGGACGACGAAGCCCTTCACCCGATCGGATCGCTTGACGATCTCGGTCTCGAGATCGGGCAGGATGCCGGCCAGGGCGCGGTGAAAGACCGGCCCCTGATAGGCGCTGTCGGCGAACAATTTCCCGAGAAAGGGAAACAGACCGAACAAGGTCGCCAGCAGCGCGAGACCGCCGTCGCGATCCTGAACGTCGGCGGCGGTGACGATGCCGTGCAGCAGCAAGCCTTGCGTATCGACCAGAACATGCCGCTTCTTGCCCTTGATCAACTTGCCGGCATCGAAGCCGTGGCTGTCGATGCGAGCCCCCCTTTTTCAGCGCTTTTCACACTCTGACTGTCGATGATGCAGGCCGTGGGGCTGGCTTCGCGCGCGGCTTTCTCGCGGCACTTGAGGTAGAGCGCATGATGGATGCGATCCAGCGTGCCGTCCCAGTTCCACAGGCCGAGGTACTCATGCACGGTGCTTCTGGGCGGCAAATCCTTGGGCAGCGCGCGCCACTGGCAGCCGGTGCTCAGAATGTACATCACGCCGTTGATCACCTCGCGGATAGCGACGCGCCGTTTGCCGCCGCCGGGCTTGCCCGGCGGGATCAGCGGCTCGATATGCGCCCATTCCGCATCGGTCAGGTCGCTCGGATAACGCAGTTTGTCGCGGTTGTAGCGCGGGCGGTTGTCGGCAGTCCACATGGGGCACCTCAAGAGCAAATTCACCACCCCAGAAAATCACAGCTGATTCAGCTCTTCAAGAGGGGGCGCCGGATAACCGATTCATCCGACTCATAAAGTCCCCGGACGGACACTTAGCGGTTTTAGGGGGCCTCGAAGGCTGTCACGCCGCAGGTCGGCTAATAGCTCCAGGCCTTAGGGAATAATACGCGTGTATTTGGTGCCATCGATTGTGGCCCCAGCGATCAGCCCGGTCTGGCCGAAGACCACCGCGACAACCGGTGACAGCGCAGTCAGCGTCGCCGCACCAATACTTTCGGCCTGCTCGCGGAACACGTATTTCAGATCGGCACCGGCCACCCAGCCGGGCGACTGGCGGAAATCCTGTAACGCCTCTTCGGTCATGAAGAACAATGCATGCGAAAACTGCTGCACGCCGATCTGCAACCCGACCGAGGCTTTGGTCGCCGAATAGAAATCGACCGTTACATCGCCAACCCTGAGCGCCCCGCGCCCGAATGCACCACCAATGCCAAGTCCCGCCTCGGTGATCAGCGGGATCACCAACACGCCCGCGGAATTGTCGCGCAACTCCTGGGTGCCGGGAAAGCTGGCATAGAGAAAATCGAGCGACGCATCCACGCGCGCGTCAATCACGTCGCCGCCCGTTGATCCGATGGAATTGTCACATGCCGCCAAGGCAAGTGCTGCCGCGCCTGCGAGCATAAATCGCCGGTTAATTATGGTCATTATTCCGCCCTTTGCCTCTGGTTCGGTTTTGCACCGATTGCCACAAGGTATAGAAGAAGCGCCGATGCGTGTCACGAGGTCTTGTGGCGATTTGAGCAGGTATTTGCCGCTATGTCGCCAGCTCGCGGGCGATATCCAGGGCGAAATAGGTCAGAACCCCATCGCAGCCCGCGCGTTTGAACGCGGTCAGGCTTTCCATCACCGCCTTTGGTCCGTCAATCCAGCCCTTGTCAGCCGCACAGCGGATCATCGCGTATTCGCCACTGACCTGATAGGCGAATGTCGGCGCGCCGAAGGTCTCTTTGACCCGGTGGCACAGATCCAGATAGGGCAGGCCCGGTTTGACCATGACCATATCTGCGCCTTCGCCCAGATCGCGGGCAACACATCTGAGCGCTTCATCGGCATTTGCGGGGTCGATCTGATAGGTGGCCTTGTCGCCCGTCAACGCGCCAGAGGCACCCACCGCATCGCGAAACGGTCCGTAAAAGGCGCTGGCGAACTTGGCCGCATAGGACATGATGCAGGTGTCGGAAAACCCGCGTTCCTCCAGGCCCAGGCGGATCGCGCCGATGCGCCCGTCCATCATGTCAGACGGCCCGATGATGTCCGCGCCCGCCTCGGCCTGCGCCAAAGCCATCCTGACCAGCGCCGCGACGGTTTCGTCGTTGACGATTTTACCGTCCACAACATAGCCGTCATGGCCGTTGATATTGTAAGGATCGAGCGCCACGTCGGTCATCACCTCGATGCCGGGGACATCCTTCTTGATCGCCCGGATCGTCCGGTTGACCAGATTGTCGGCGCCCCAGGCCCCGGCGCAATCCTCGGTTTTGCGGTCTTCCTCGATGAACGGAAACAGGCAAAGCGCCGGAATACCAAGCGCCGCGGCCTCTTGCGCGGCGGTCACCACCCGGTCAATGGTCAGCCGCGCAACGCCCGGCATCGAGGCGATCGGCGTGGCATCATCGCGGCCCTCGCGCACGAAGACCGGCCAGATCAGATCGCCCACGCCAACACCAACGCCCGCCTGCATCGCCCTGCGTGCAGGCGTGGCCCGCATCCGGCGCATCCGCGCAGACGGGTAGGGGGCAGGTGTGGCAGCCATGACGACGCCCTTGTGTAACTCAGTGTCTGCTCGCTTGGCATGGTTTGACAACGATCTCAAGGGCGGCGATACCCGTTTCGGCACGTCAGAGCAGCGCAAAAGGCACCGCAAATTGGACTGGTACGAAACCGTTTTTGAAGTGATCGACATGCGATCCTTCTCGAACCTGTGGTACTGGATCGGGCTGGCGGTGCTGTGGTCCACGGCCAGCCATTGGGTGCTGGGTGTTCCTTACGATGTGATCCAGCACGCGCGGCGTAACGGCGGGCAGGCCGAGGTCGATCTGAAGGATCTGGTGCGCATCAATTGCAACCGCCTTATCTATATCGGCCAGGTTTCGGGCCTGTGGCTGCTGGCGCTTGGCTCGGCGATCATATCCGCACTGTTCGTTCTGGGCTTCTGGTATCAGGTCGAGTTTGCCCAAGCGGTGTTTTTCCTTGTCTTTCCCTTGTCGATCATCGGCGTGGTGTCGCTCTCGACCGCACGGCGGATCACCGCCGAGGCCAGCGTCGGTGACACCCTGCACAAACGCCTGGTACGCCAGCGCCTGTATACGCAAGTCATCGGCATGATCTCGGTTTTCGTCACTGCGATGTGGGGGATGTTCCAGAATCTGACGGTCGGGGCCTTGGGTGGTTGACGCCCAGATATGCGCGAGCCGATAAGCGGCGCGTGACAGACCCTTCGCAAATCATCGCCAGCGGCGCGCCAGAGGGATTTGACGCGCGCCTGATCATCGCCGAGCAGGAAAAAACCGGCCGCCCGGTGATCCATATCGCCCGCGATGACAAGCGGATGGCGGCCATGCAGGCGGCGCTGGCGTTTTTTGCGCCAGAGATGCCGGTGATACGCTTTCCGGCGTGGGACTGTGTCCCCTATGACCGGGTTTCGCCGCACGCGGATGTCTCGGCAGAACGCATGGCGGCATTGGCGCGGCTGGCCACTGGGCCCAAGGGCAATTTCGTCCTGCTGACAACGCTGAACGCCGCGACGCAACGCGTCCCTGAGCGCAAGCTGTTGAAAAGCGCTAGGTTTTCGGCGCGCGTGGGCCACCGCCTGGATGAGACGGGTTTGCGCGCCTTTCTGGTGCGGATGGGCTTTGTCCAGTCCCCGACGGTCATGGAACCCGGCGATTACGCCATCCGCGGTGGCATTATTGACATCTACCCGCCCGGCGAGGGCGGGCCCATCCGCCTCGACCTGTTCGGCGATACACTTGACGGCGCGCGCAGCTTCGATCCGGTCAGCCAGCGCACCACCGGCCAGCTCGATGCGGTCGAACTGGTGCCGGTATCCGAGGTGATCCTCGATGACGAGGCGATCCGGCGGTTCCGGCAGAATTACCGCATCGAGTTTGGCGCGGCGGGCACCGACGACCCGCTTTACGAGGCGGTTAGTGCGGGGCGCAAACATCAGGGCGTCGAGCACTGGCTGCCGTTCTTTCACGACCGCCTTGAGACGCTTTTCGATTATCTGCCCGAGGCGACGCTCTGCCTGGACGATCAGATCACCCCCGCGCGGCTGGCCCGCTGGGACAGCGTCGCCGATCAGTATGAGACGCGCAAACTGGCGCTCGGTCAGAAAAAGCGCCTCGATACGATCTACAAGCCCTGTCCGGCCGATCTTTTGTTCCTTGACGGCGCGGCATGGGACAGCGCGACTGCGCCACATCGCACGCTGCAATTCGTGCAACTGCCGCAGGCCACCGGCGCGCGCGTCATTGATGCGGGCGGTCGGGTCGGGCGCAACTTCTCACCTGAACGCAAACTTGAATCCGTCAGCCTTTTCAGCGCTTTGGAAACCCATATTGATGCACGGCGCGCAACAGACCAGGTGCTGATCGCCAGCTATTCCGATGGCGCACGCGAGCGGCTCTTGGGTCTGATGGCCGATCAGGGGCTAAGCGACGCGAGGCTGGTTGCTGATTTTGCCGACATTCCCGCGGGCAAGGGTGGCGTCTATCTGGCGGTCTGGGCGCTGGAGCATGGATTTACCGGCAAGTGCCTGACGGTGATATCCGAGCAGGACGTGCTCGGCGACCGTCTGGTCCGGCGGCCGCCACGCAAACGCCGCGCCAAAAACTTCCTGACCGAGACACAAAGCCTCAGCCCCGGCGATCTGATCGTGCACGTCGATCACGGGTTAGGGCGTTATCAAGGCCTTGAGGTCATCACCGCACTGGGTGCAGCACATGAATGCCTGCAACTGGAATATGCCGGTGGCGACCGGCTGTATCTGCCGGTCGAAAATATTGAACTGCTTAGCCGCTATGGCCAGGACGAAGGGCTGCTTGACCGTCTCGGCGGCGGCGCCTGGCAGGCCCGCAAGGCCAAGCTAAAGGAACGCATCCGCGAGATTGCCGACGGGCTGATCCGCATTGCTGCCGAGCGCGCCCTGCGAAAAGCCCCGATCATGGAGCCGCCGGACGGGATGTGGGACGCCTTCTGTGCCCGGTTTCCCTATCAGGAGACGGACGATCAATTCAGCGCAATCAATGACGTGCTGTCCGATCTTCAATCAGGACAACCGATGGACCGTCTGATCTGCGGTGATGTCGGTTTCGGGAAAACCGAGGTCGCGCTGCGGGCGGCTTTTGTGGCCGCCATGTCTGGCGCGCAGGTGGCGGTGGTTGCGCCCACCACGCTGTTGTCACGCCAGCACTTCAACGCCTTTGGCGAGCGTTTTCGCGCCTTTCCGGTCGAGGTCCGCCAGCTTTCGTGCTTTGTCGGCCAGACGGCGGCCAACAAGACCCGCGCCGAGATCGCCGCTGGCACGGTCGATATTGTCATCGGCACCCATGCGCTCTTGGCCAAAAACATCCGCTTCAGGAACCTCGGCCTGCTGATTATCGACGAGGAACAGCATTTCGGCGTGACCCACAAAGAACGCCTCAAGCAGATGCGCACGGATGTCCACGTTCTGACGCTCACCGCCACCCCGATCCCGCGCACCCTGCAGATGAGCCTGAACGGCGTGCGGGATCTGTCGATCATCGGCACCGCGCCCGTGGACCGGCTGGCGATCCGTACCTATGTCAGCGAGTTTGATGCGATCACCATCCGTGAAGCGCTGTTGCGCGAGCATTACCGCGGTGGGCAATCGTTTTTCGTGGTCCCCCGCATCGCTGATCTGCCCGAGATTGAAGAGTTTTTGCGCGATCAGGTGCCGGAAATTACCGTTGTCACCGCGCATGGACGAATGGCGGCCGGCGGTCTGGATGACCGCATGAATGCCTTCTACGACGGCAAATATGATGTGCTTCTGGCCACGACGATTGTCGAGAGCGGGCTGGACATCCCGACCGCCAACACCATGATCATCCACCGCGCCGATATGTACGGGCTCGCGCAGCTTTACCAGATACGCGGCCGCGTCGGGCGCTCAAAGGCCCGCGCCTATGCTTATCTGACCACCAAACCACGCACCCGCCTGACCGTGGCGGCCGAAAAGCGGCTGCGGGTGTTGGGCTCGCTCGATATGCTGGGGGCAGGGTTCTCGCTCGCCTCACAGGATCTGGACATTCGCGGCGCCGGTAATCTGGTCGGCGAGGAACAATCCGGGCACGTGCGCGAAGTTGGATATGAGCTGTATCAATCCATGCTGGAAGAGGCGATCGCCAAGATCAAAGCGGGTGAGCTGGAAGGTCTGAGCGAGGCTGACGACACCTGGGCACCCACGATCAATCTGGGTGTACCGGTGCTGATCCCTGCGGATTTCGTGCCGGATCTCGATGTGCGCCTTGGCCTTTACCGGCACCTGTCGGGCCTGTCAGGCAAGGTTGAGTTGGAAGGCTTTGCTGCTGAAATGATTGACCGGTTCGGCAAATTGCCCAAAGAGGTCAACACACTGTTGCTGGTCGTGCGTATCAAGGGGCAATGCAAAAAGGCCGGGATCGCCAAACTTGATGCCGGACCCAAGGGCGCGACAATCCGGTTTCACAACGACAAATTCGCCAATCCGGCCGGGCTGGTCGATTTTATCAATGGCCAGAACGGTCTGGCCAAGGTCAAGGACAACAAGATCATCATCCGGCGGGACTGGAAAAAAGACAGCGACAAGATCAAAGGCGCATTTGCCATTGCGCGTGATCTGGCGGCGCAGGCGAATGTCGCGCCAGGCTGAACCTGGAGCAACCGAGGGCAGCGCCCAATCGCGGGTGGGCGCCTCTGTGGGTTGAGACTTCACTTTATGGTGCCGCCACATGTTTCGGTTGATCGGGGAACAGGCGGCGACGAAGCGCCCGCCCGTCGTGCTGGAAGCACGCCTCTGGCGAGACAGGGCGGTCGGGCGCTGCCCGGCGGCTCTTCGAGCCTTGTTGCCGGGCAAAGCGGCCAATTGCGTGGCTCATTCGATACCCGCCCGTCGCTTCAAAGGGAGACAGAATTCGTTCTGAGCTTTCAGAAAAAAACATAACTACAATGGCTTAAGAATGTGTCCTCTGTGGACACCTGATCATCCGACCGCATCAACCGGCTGATCCACCGTCCGGCGCAGGATCACAAAGGCCAACGCAGCGCACGCCAGATTGCCCGCCATCAGCGGCGCGGGGGTGCCGTCAAATGCCAGCCCGATCGGAATGGCCAGTAATACCAACGGCATCAATTTCTGACTCTGTGGGGATTCCCAAATCGGTTTTGATCTGATTCAAGGTTGGCAAAGGAGGATCGCCATGCCAGCCAGTGTTCCGCTTCGTCGCGACTTTGATGCCCGCCACCTTCGTAAACTCGCCAGCCGTTGCAAGGATGCCCGGCAGAGCCGCCGTCTGTTGTCTCTTGCGGCGGTCTACGATGGCATGCGCCGTGGAGAGGCCGCAAGGATCGGTGGGATGGATCGCCAAACCCTGCGGGACTGGGTTCACCGGTTCAACGAAGAGGGACCGGATGGCCTCACCAACCGCAAGGGCGCGGGCCGGACGCGCTACCTGAGCGATGTCCAGATGAAAGAACTTGGCGAGATTGTCGAGACCGGCCCCGATCCGGCGGTGGACGGGGTTGTCCGCTGGCGGCGGATCGACCTGAAGCGGGTGATCGAGGCGCGCTTTGGCGTCATCTATTCCGAGCGCGGGATATCCAGACTGCTTGGCGAACTGGGCTTTGCCCATATCAGCGCCCGCCCGCAGCATCCCAGGCAGGATAAGCGGATCATCGAGGCGTTTAAAAAAAACTTCGCCGACACGCTCCAGGTGCATATAGCTGACCTGCCAGCGGGAACGCCGGTGGAGATCTGGTTCCAGGACGAAGCACGCCTTGGCCAGAAGAATGGCCTGACGCGCCTGTGGGCGAGAAAGGGCACGCGCCCCCGCCAGCCGGCCGATCAGCGCTATCGCAACGCCTATCTGTTCGGCGCCATCTGTCCGGCTCACGGCAAGGGGGCGGCGCTCATGCTGCCTTGGGCGGACGCGCAAGCCATGCAGATGCATCTCGACGAGATCAGCCGCCACGTCGCCCGAAAGGCCCATGCGGTTGTGCTGATGGATCGGGCCGGATGGCACACCACCGGCAAACTCAAAGTCCCGAAGAACCTCACCATCATCCTGCTGCCATCGCGCGCTCCGGAACTGAACCCGGTGGAAAATATCTGGCAGTACTTGCGCGCCAATTGGCTCTCCAACCGCGTGTTCGAAGACTACAATGCCATCGTCGATGCTGGATGCGAAGCTTGGAACAAGCTCATCGCACAGCCCGAAACCATCACATCAATCGGAATGCGAAAATGGGCCCATATCGGTCAATGTTAAATGCCGCTGGTATAAGGCGGCACTCACGGTCAATATTCCAGTGACCAGAGATGCCGCGGTTCCGGCGATATGGCCCAGCGGTTGCAGCGCCAGCGCGTTCAGATTTCCAAAAATCAGCCCGGCCATGAAAAACACCGACGTGGACCACAAAAACCAAAGCGCAAATGCCGCCCCACCGGATACCAGATCGGCCCAGGTCACCAGCAGTGCGGCCGCGGTCACGACTGATTGGACCGCAAAGGCCATGATCGCCAGCCGCCGCATCCCAAAACGCATGACGAGCGCGGCGTTCAAGAGCGTACCGCTGGCAGCGATCATCGCGCCACCCGCGAACCAGGCAGGAAAACTTTCCGCCAGCCCAAAGCTGACATCGTATATCTGCTGAATTGACGAGATCACCGCCAGAAGTTCGGTAAACCCCAGGGTCAGCGCGAACGTGAACAGCATGACCATCGGGTTGGTCACCACTTCGCGCGCCGCAGCGGAGAGCGAGGCCAGCCGCACCGGGCGGCGATTGGCGGGCGCCAGCGTTTCGACCTGGCGCAGCGCCAGCCAAAGCGCGCCGGTCACCGCGAACAGGATGAACACCAGAAACACCGCGCGCCAGTCCGCGACCGCGATGATCTGCGCGCCGATAAACGGTGCTACCGCGGGAAAGAGCATGAACACCGCCATGATGATCGAGGTCAGCTGCGCCATCTTGCGGCCCGCATAGAGATCGCGCAGCATCGCCAGCGACCCGATGCGCGGGCCCGCGGCACCCAGCCCCTGCAACACCCGGCCGGCCAACAAAACCTCAAGCGACTGGGCGAAATAGGCAACCAGCGACCCAATAATGAATATCGCCACCCCACCGGTTACCACCGGTTTGCGCCCATAAGCGTCAGAGATCGGCCCGGTGACGAATGTGCCGATGCCAAGCCCGGCCATGAACGCGGCGATGACCAGCTGAATACGGTTGGGCGCATCCGGGGTTAATTCGGCGGCCATGGATGGAAAAGCCGGCAGCATCGCGTCGGTTGGAAAGGCCACGGTCGCAAACAGCATCGCCACCATGGCCACAAATTCAAACATCGAAAGCGCGCGCGGTTCGCGCACCCGGTTCACGGCACAACCCCGGCGCGTTCGCCGTGTTCGGCGATGACATTTGCCCACAGCGCCGCAGGCTGCGCGCCGGTCACGACGTGATTGCTGCCCACGACAAACGTCGGAACCCCGGTGACCCCGGACTTGAGAGCATGGGCATCGCGGGCGTGCACCTCGTCTTTGTCCGCATCGCTGGCCAAAAGCTCGGCGATCATCGCGCCATCCAGCCCGGCGCTTGCGGCGATCTCGGCCAGAACCGCTTGGGCGCCAATATCCCGGCCCTGTTGAAAGTAAGCCGCGAACAGCGCCGCCACCACCGCACCCTGGCGTCCTTCCAGCCCCGCCCAGTGGATCACACGATGCGCATCCAGCGTGTTCGGCGTGCGCGTGATTGCGGCGAAATCGATGCCCAGGCCCATCGCCTCGGCGCGTTCGACAATCGGCGCATAGGCGCGAATGGCTCCTGCTTTACCACCAAACTTCAGCTCAAGATATTCAGCCCGATCCATCCCACCTTTGGGCATATCGGGGTTCAACTGACGCGGATGCCATTCGATATCGAACGGGTGATCGGGATGCGCGGCCAGTGCCGCGTCAAGCTCTACCTTGCCGATCAGGCACCAGGGACAGATCGGGTCGGACAGGATGTCAAGTTTGATGCGCCTCATGGCCGAGGATCATCACGGGCAAACCAGCCCCGCAAGGCCTGTCGCAACACTTTGTTGTTCCTCCCGCGCGGCAGCGCGTCAATATGGCGGAACACGCGGGGCTGTTTATAACAGGCCAGATGAGCGGCTGCGTGGGCCTCCAACGCGTCTGCCTGGCTCTGCGCGCCGGTGTAGACAAGCGCGATAACCCGCACATCTTGGCGAACCTCATATTCGACGGCAGCGCACTCTCTGATTGCCGGGTGCAGGGCCATGGCGCTTTCAACTTCCACAGGGCTAACGCGATACCCGCCTGCGTTCATCATATCGTCGTCACGGCCGAGATAGAAAACCGCGCCGTCGTCGCGCATGGTCCCAACATCGCCCGACAAAAACCAGTCGCCCGAGTAGCGCGCGGCGGTGTCTTTGGCATGGCCATGATAGCCCAGCATCAGACCGGGGTCGTGACGGTCCACAGAAATGATCCCCGCTTTG
Source organism: Paracoccaceae bacterium (assembly GCA_965216135.1). GTDB lineage: Bacteria > Pseudomonadota > Alphaproteobacteria > Rhodobacterales > Rhodobacteraceae > CBDCFL01. The sequence continues at coordinate 95,584 of CBDCFL010000017.1, read as the reverse complement.
CCGAACGGAACCGGCGCGCCGCCGTCGAGGATTGCCACGCGGCGTCCGGCTTGCGGATAGCCCAGCGCGCCATCCGGCGCAGGGCGATCGGGTGCTGCCGAGATAAAGGTCGAGCATTCAGACATGCCGTAGGCTTCATATATCTCCAGACCCGTGGCCTCGCGCCATGCCTCCCGCACGCCCTGCGGGAATTTTTCGCCCGCCGACAGGCCATGACGCAAATTCGGCAGGTCCGGCAATCTGTTGCGCAGCATCTGTCGGTAGACACCCGGTGCGGCGGCGAAAATAGTGGCCTCATATTCCTTCATCAGATCTGGCAAGTCCTGCGAGGGCGTGCCCTCTGCAGGGATCAGCGCGGTTGCCCCGATCGACCAGGGGTCCAGAACACCGGTGCCGAGCGTATAGGTCCAGCTGAACGCACCAGCATGAAGCAACCGGTCATCGCGGCGCAACCCATACCAGCTGGGCCACATCATCCGCCGCGCCCAGATGGCGCGATGCGCATGGACCACCGCGCGCGGCTGGCCCGAGGTGCCGGACGTAAAGACCATATAATACCAACGGTCATTGATCAGAACCCATGCGCCCATTTGCGCATGCCGAGGGACATGATCTTCCATGGTTGGTCGATGAGGTTGTTCCAGGCTTGGCAGCACAGCGCGACGATGTCTTCGTAGGATTTGAAGATCCGGTGCGACAACCAGTTGTCGCGCATGAATTGCCAGACATTCTCCACCGGGTTCAACTCGGGCGATCGTGGCGGCAGCGCCAGGACGGTGATGTTGTCGGGGATCGCCAGCTTGGGCGTCAAGTGCCAACCGGCCTGATCGACGATCAGCACCGCATGGGCGCCGGGATCGACGGCGGCACTGATCTCGATGAGGTGCGCCGCCATGGCGTCGGTGTCGCACCAGGGCATGACCAGCCCGGCGCCTTTCCCCTTCGCGGGACAGATCGCGCCGAAGATATAGGCCCATTCGGTGCGCTGGTCGCGGGGCGCCCGCGGGCGCGTGCCACGTCTGGCCCATCGGCGTGTGAGCTTATTCTTCTGGCCGATGCGGGCTTCATCTTGCCACCACAGCTCTATCTCGACGCCTTTCGGGAGCCTCGCCCGGATCTTCGCCAGTTCGGCGGGGAAGTTTTTTTTAAGAGGCTTATCCCTCTGACCCCGGTTTGACGACATGTTGGGTTTGCGGTTGCCATCGGCAGGATGTTCGCCTAATGTTCTGTCATGCCCAGCCGCTGGAAATACGACCGCCCGATGTCCCGCGCCGCCTTCGAGGCGCGCTTTCCCGATGAAGCCTCCTGCGCCCGGCATCTCGCAGCCAAGCGCTGGCCCGACGGCTTCGTCTGCCCCGCCTGCGGCCATGACAGGGGCTGGGGACTGAAGCGTCGCCGGGCGAGCTGGGAATGTGCGGCCTGCGGGAAGGAGACTTCGGTGACCGCAGGCACGATCATGCACCGCAGCCACTTGCCCCTGAAGACCTGGTTCATGGCCGTTCACATCGTGACCAGCCACTCGAACGGTATCTCCGCCCTGCAACTCCAGGCCCAGCTCGGGCTCGGCAGTTACAAGAGTGCCTGGCTCCTGCTACACAAGCTGCGCCGTGCCATGGTCGATCCGGATCGCAGCCTGCTTGAGGACCTGGTCGAGATCGATGAGGCCACCCTACCGTTCCGCACCGTAAAAGACCCGACCGCAGGCGGGCAAGGTCGCAGCCCGCAAGGCAAGATGCGCATTGCCGGCGCGGTCGAGCTATCGCCCGAGGGCGAGCCACGTCGCATCCGGCTGGCGCCGATCGGGGATTTCTCCGCGCGCAGCCTTCATGCCTTCGTTGCCGGGACCTCGGCGCCGGGCGCGCGGGTAATCACCGATGGCTGGAGCGGTTATTGCGGCCTGCCCGACCACGACCACCAGCCCAAGGTCGTCGGTGCAACGCTCGCCCATCTCGTGCTGACGTGGATCCATCGTGTGTTCTCGAACCTGAAGCGCTGGGCGCTCGGAACCTTCCATGGCCTGCGCCGCGCCCATCTGCGCCGCTATCTCGACGAGTTCGTGTTCCGCTGGAACCGCCGCCGCCACACCGCAACGGCCTTCGACACCCTGCTCGGCATCGGCACGCGCCTCCGACCCGCCGACTACCGCGACATCGTCGGACAACGCGGCTGATCCCGGCAGGCCGGGCGCCAGCCACCGCCCGCCCTCCGATCCACCTCAATCAGGGCCGAGTGCCGGCCCTCCAGCCTGCCTGACAGCACTCGAAACCAACTTCCCCAAGCCCAAAAGCTCCCGCACATCGCCCGGCACGGTCCAGGAACCGTGCCTGGAACGTAGAAGGCCGATCAACATCTGGTGTGACCGGAAGCAAAGGGAGAAGCCCTTTTTTTAAAAGCCTCGACGGCCAGCTCGTTTTGCGCGTAGTGGCGCGGCCGCGCCGAGATCTTGGCGAAGCCGAGCGCCTTCAACTCGCGCCCGACCGTGGTCTCGTCGAGCGAGATGGCGAACGTCTCCAAGAGCCACCGCGCCAGGTCCTTGCGCCGCCAGCGCACGACGCCGTCCACCGCCAGGACCGGGCCGGCCTCAACAACCTCCGCCAGTGCGCGGCGGTGATCGGCGTTGAGCTTCGAGGGTGCGCCCGGTGACTTCCCATCGACCAGCCCGTCCGGTCCGCGGGCGTTGAAGCGCAGCACCCAGTCGCGAATGATCTGCAGACCGACGCCGCCGATCCGCGACGCATCCGTCCTGCTGCCACCATCGTAGACCTCGGCCAACGCCAGCAGACGACGGCTCTGGGTCGCGTCCCTGGTCCTCTTCGCGAGGCGCCGCAGTGAGACGCTGTCAAAATCGTTCCGTAAGTCGATAGGCGCTGCCATGGCGAACCTCATTGGTTCACCACATTGAGTCAGAGATCGGACCGCTTGGGAATCCCCAACGTGAGTCAGGCATTCCGCTCGGTGGTATAATACCAACGGCCCCCAGATTTGACTCAAGGGGATTCCCACGAGCGGCGTGATCTGATTCAGTGGCATCAAGGCAAGGGAGGCTTTGATGGCAGTAAGGATTACGCGCAAAGACAAGTCCGCAGGCGAGCTTCGCCAGGAAGCGGCGCGGTGCCGGGATGGGAAAGCGGCGCGACGGATGTTGGCGATTGCCCTGGTTCTGGATGGGGTTGACCGCAAGACGGCGGCAGAAAACTGCGGCATGGATCGGCAGACGCTGCGGGATTGGGCCCACCGTTACAATGCGGAGGGCGTGTCGGGCCTGTTCAACCGTCGCCCGCCGGATCCACCCTGTCTGCTGAGCGCGGCACAGAAGGAGGAGTTGGCGGAAATGGTTCGGGCGGGTCCCGACCCCGAAACCGATGGGGTTGTGCGCTGGCGGCGCATTGATCTGAAACGCAAGATCGAAGAGCGCTTCGGCGTCACCATGCATGAGCGAACTGTTGGCAAACAATTGGCAAGCCTGGGCTTTCGGCGTCTGTCGGTGCGCCCGCAGCATCCGAAATCCGACCCGGATGCACAGGAGGCTTTTAAAAAAACTTCGCCGCAGAGGTAGAAGCAGCCTTGCCGGAAACAGCCCGCAGCAAGCCCCTGGAGATATGGTTTCAGGATGAAGCGCGGGTTGGCCAGCAGGGCACGCTCACCCGTATCTGGGCCGAGCGTGGAACACGCCCCCGTGCCCCGCGCGACACCCGCTATATCTGGAGCTACATTTTCGGTGCCGTCTGCCCGGAACGGGCTGAAGCGGCCGCTCTGATCATGCCACATGCCGACACACAGGCCATGAGCGCGCATCTCGCCGAGATCGCTAAAACCGTCGCATCGGGCGCACATGCCCTTCTCATTCTGGATGGCGCTGGCTGGCACGGTTCGGCAGAGCTGGAGGTACCCGACAACATCACCCTGCTCAAACTCCCGCCCTATTCCCCTGAACTCAACCCGATGGAAAATGTGTGGGCTTATCTGCGTGCCAACAAGCTCGCCATATCCGTCTTCGACAATTATGAGCAGATCGTCGACAGGTGTTGCGAAGCATAGAACTTCTTTGCAAACGACAAAACCGCAATCACGTCAATCACTACCAGACAATGGGTCAAAACGGTCAACGACTAGGGCCGTTGGTATAAGCCGGACGGTCGGGGTCGCCCGTGACAATTTCAGCGGGTGGCAACTTGCGCATCGCGCGCAGCTCGTCCTGCCAGACAACCACGGCGTCGCCGTGCGGCAGGGCAACGCCTGGTGCCGCCGCGATCAGCGCGGGCTTGATAGTGGCAGCCATCGGCGTAATCTCTGCTTCGGTCAGCTGCGACGATGTGGGCACCGGAATGATCCCCGCCGCAATCGCAGCCAGATGCACAATCGGAAAATCCGGCGTATTGCCCAACCGCAAAAGCAGATTCGATCCCGGCGCCACGCCCATTTCCAGCAACCCGGCGGCGGTGCCCAAAACTGCCTGACGCAGGGCGGCGTAGCTCATGCGTTCGGTGCCATCGGGCGCAACCAGCATCAATGCGGTTTTGTCCGGAACCGCCTGACCGGCCGCCAAAACATATTCCGTCAGATTGTAAGGTCCTGGACATGGGGCCGCGCGGCCCTGATCGTAAAGCGAACTCATTGGCACCGCCTAATACCAACGGCATCAATTTCTGACTCTGTGGGGATTCCCAAATCGGTTTTGATCTGATTCAAGGTTGGCAAAGGAGGATCGCCATGCCAGCCAGTGTTCCGCTTCGTCGCGACTTTGATGCCCGCCACCTTCGTAAACTCGCCAGCCGTTGCAAGGATGCCCGGCAGAGCCGCCGTCTGTTGTCTCTTGCGGCGGTCTACGATGGCATGCGCCGTGGAGAGGCCGCAAGGATCGGTGGGATGGATCGCCAAACCCTGCGGGACTGGGTTCACCGGTTCAACGAAGAGGGACCGGATGGCCTCACCAACCGCAAGGGCGCGGGCCGGACGCGCTACCTGAGCGATGTCCAGATGAAAGAACTTGGCGAGATTGTCGAGACCGGCCCCGATCCGGCGGTGGACGGGGTTGTCCGCTGGCGGCGGATCGACCTGAAGCGGGTGATCGAGGCGCGCTTTGGCGTCATCTATTCCGAGCGCGGGATATCCAGACTGCTTGGCGAACTGGGCTTTGCCCATATCAGCGCCCGCCCGCAGCATCCCAGGCAGGATAAGCGGATCATCGAGGCGTTTAAAAAAAACTTCGCCGACACGCTCCAGGTGCATATAGCTGACCTGCCAGCGGGAACGCCGGTGGAGATCTGGTTCCAGGACGAAGCACGCCTTGGCCAGAAGAATGGCCTGACGCGCCTGTGGGCGAGAAAGGGCACGCGCCCCCGCCAGCCGGCCGATCAGCGCTATCACAACGCCTATCTGTTCGGCGCCATCTGTCCGGCTCACGGCAAGGGGGCGGCGCTCATGCTGCCTTGGGCGGACGCGCAAGCCATGCAGATGCATCTCGACGAGATCAGCCGCCACGTCGCCCGAAAGGCCCATGCGGTTGTGCTGATGGATCGGGCCGGATGGCACACCACCGGCAAACTCAAAGTCCCGAAGAACCTCACCATCATCCTGCTGCCATCGCGCGCTCCGGAACTGAACCCGGTGGAAAATATCTGGCAGTACTTGCGCGCCAATTGGCTCTCCAACCGCGTGTTCGAAGACTACAATGCCATCGTCGATGCTGGATGCGAAGCTTGGAAAAAGCTCATCGCACAGCCCGAAACCATCACATCAATCGGAATGCGAAAATGGGCCCATATCGGTCAATGTTAAATGCCGCTGGTATAAGTCAGCGCAGCGTTCATTGCAAGATCGCAGGGCGCGCCGGGTACGGGTGAACCCGCTGGCCGCTAGAGCATGTTGTTGACCGCCCGGGCACCAGCGGAAATGTCCTGCCCGATTCCTTCGATGGTCGCACAGCCCGCAAGAGCCAGAAAAGCTATGATCAATAAACCGCGCATGTCGCCTCCGTTCAGGGATGTCCGCATTTGGCTCGCGATGGCCCGCTTGATTAACCCTCAATACCGTCTCTGGCGCGATGCAACAAGCGCAAGAGCTTTGGCGTCGAGCGGTACCGATTCGCTGCGATTCGCCTTTTGGGACACAGGAACCCGCGCAAATACCGGAAAATCCGGAAAAAACTTCCAGTGGCGTAAAAACTCGGCGCGCCAGCTCCTTGCTTGGCCTAAATCCGACACTCGCCCGCAACTCGCCGCCCACAAGATGACGTGGCGCGATCCCCTCCAACAACAAGTCATGGACAGATGCGACGAGAATCAGCCGCCGTGCAGTTGGGCAAACGGTCGCGCCGAGGCTCAAAATCACGCAACCGGGCGTCAGTTTTTGGCGTTCTAATCCTGCAACAATCAAATAATCAGAAACCTGATTTGGCGCGGTTTGAAGACGACAAGTTAATCATTTCAAACTTTTGGCTTGGCCGGAGGCACGTGCTGTCGTATAAACCCGTTACTGCTCGATAGGTTTCTTGCCTGTATGAAACCTGCCTCAATAACTTAGCGCCGGCCTCGTGCCGGCGTTTTTTTTGGGCGCTCCGTCGGAGTGGCCCGCATTTCATTCTGCCGCGTCATTTTGTGCCGGAATTGCGCTCGCATCCGGCGGGCCCGCGGCCTAGAGCTACGGACATTTATTCTGCAACATAGTTTGCAGCTCTGAAGTAGTTTTCGCACTCTTGAGGTTCGAATAGATCGCAGATGTCACCCACGGCTTCAGTCAGGGCATCAAATGTTCTGGCGGCCATCCTTCGCAGGTGGGCTTTGAGCTTGGAGAAGGCCATCTCGATCGGGTTCAGGTCGGGGCTGTATGGTGGCAAAAAGAGCATCCAGTTTCCCTGCGCCTTCAGCAACGCCTGCGCCCATGCGGACTTGTGTGAAGACAGGTTGTCGGCGATCACGACGTCACCGGGCTGAAGCGTCGGGGCGAGCTGTGTTTCGATATAGACATCGAAGGCAGCACGGTTCATCGGGCCGTCAAGCAGCCAGGGAGCGGTCAACTCATCAACGCGCAGCCCTGCAATGAAGGTCTGGGTGCGCCAATGGCCGAAGGGGGCATCCGCTTCCAGACGCGCGCCGCAGGGAGATCTCCCGCGCAGGCGCGTGAGCTTGGTCGTCACCGCCGTTTCGTCGATAAAGACCAACCTGTGCGGCTCAAGTCGCATCCTCGGCTGGCGTCGGTGCCGCCACTCGTATCGCGCGGCGCGCACCCGCTTGCGCCGCCTCTCCGTTGCAATCAAGGATTTTTTTATATGTGTAACCGAGCCGGTGCTTGAGGAAGCGCGACAGCTCTGCCGGAGCGGCCCGCATATCGTGTTCCTGAATAAGCGCCTCGGCCAGTTCCGGCATCGTAATGTCTGGCCTGCGATCCACTGTTGTCTTGAGAAACCCCGCAAACACTTCCAGTCTGCTGCTGCCTTTTGGTCGGCCCCGCTTGGCTGGTGCGATGGAACCCGTTTGTCGGCGGCGCTGCCTAATCCGCACGGCACTCGCCGCTGATATCCGAAACCGCCGCGCAGCTTCGTGACACGAATGGCCCTCTACGATGAACGCAAGAACCCGCTCACGCAGGTCCAGTGATAGTGTCTTGCCCATGATCCACCTCCAAATATGGTGAATCACAAATCAAGCCTTGTGGGAATCCCTTTGATTCAGAAATTCAATCCGAGGCTCTAGGTTGTCGCGCAACTCTTATTTGACCGAGGCAACCATGTCATTAACAGGCAAGACTGCAGTTATCACCGGATCCAATTCCGGCATCGGGCTGGCAATTGCCAAGGAACTTGCCAAATCCGGCGCGGATGTGGTTTTGAACTCATTTACCGATGCCGATGAAGACCATGATCTGGCCGCTCAGATCGGGCAGGAATTTGGCGTCGTTGCGCGCTATATCCGCGCCGATATGTCAAAGGCCGACGACTGCCGCACGCTGATAGCTGATGCCGGGGCTTGCGACATCCTGGTCAACAACGCCGGCATTCAGCATGTCGCCCCGGTCGAAGATTTTCCGGTTGAACGCTGGGACGCGATCATTGCAATCAATATGTCCTCGGCCTTTCACACCATAGCTGCCGCGTTGCCGAAAATGCGCGCATCCGGATGGGGCAGGGTGATAAATATCGCCTCGGCCCACGGGCTAACTGCATCGCCTTACAAATCCGCCTATATCACCGCCAAGCACGGTGTCGTCGGGCTGACCAAGACGGTTGGGCTTGAAACCGCCGAAGACCCGATCACCTGCAACGCCATTTGTCCGGGCTATGTGCTGACCCCGCTGGTCGAGGCGCAGATCCCCGATCAGATGGCCGCGCACGGAATGGAGCGTAATCAGGTGGTGCGTGATGTGATGCTGGCGCGCCAGCCCACCAAGGAATTCGTGACCGTCGAGCAAGTGGCCGGAACCGCGGCATTTCTGTGCACGGATGCCGCCGCACAGATCACCGGCACAACGATCAGCATCGATGGCGGCTGGACGGCGCTTTAGAATACCAGGCTGGCGGCGATCCACCACATCACCAGGCCGATGATCACATCCAGCACGACCCATGCGCGCGGTGTCTGCATAACCGGGGCCAGCAGCCGTGCGCCATAGCCCAGCGCAAAGAAAAAGACGAACGAGGCCATGATCGCGCCGAGCCCGAAAGCCCATTTAGCGCTGCCCTCGTAAGACGCAGATATCGCGCCCAAAAGGCCAAGCGTATCGAGATAGACATGCGGAGCCCCAGGTGAACGCGGCCGCGACCGCCAGTGTCGCGCCCAGAGACGCAGATATCGCGCCCAAAAGGCCAAGCGTATCCGAGATGGCAGGCCACATGCGGATTGCCCCAGGTGAACGCGGCCGCGACCGCCAGTGTCGCGCCCAGAGACGCCGAGCGCCCGGATATATGCAGCCGATGATCGCCGCGATAAGCGGCCAGAAACCGGCTCGTGCCGTAGACGAAAAGAAAAACCGCCCCACCAACGGCCAGCACCCGTGGCATGGCAGGCCAGAGTGCCGTGGTAGCCCCAAATCCCGCGACCCCGGTGGCGATCAGCACTGCGTCTGATGCGCCACAAAACAGGCACAGCCAGAACACGTGCTGGCGCGCTAGACCCTCGCGCAAAACGAAAGCGTTTTGGGCGCCGATGGCCAGGATCAGCGACAGCGACGTCGCGAACCCGGTCGCCCAGGTGCCATACATCAATCGGTTTCTTGCGGCGGCTCGGTCGGATCCTGCCCGTTGGGATAGACCAGCCCGGCAGAGATCACCAATTTGGCGGCGTCTTCAACGCTCATATCCAGCGTAATGAGGTCAGATTGCGGCACGAACAGCAGAAATCCGGATGTCGGGTTCGGCGTGGTCGGCAGAAAGACCGAGATCATCTGCTCATCACGCGGCACTTTGGCGTTAACCTCGCCTTTTGCGGTGGTTGACACAAAGGCAATCGCCCATATGCCCTCGCGCGGATATTGCACCAGACAGGCACGGTCGAAACTGGTCTCGGCCTGGGCAAAGACGGTTTCGGCAATTTGCTTGAGGCCATTATAGATAGAGCGCACGACCGGCAGGCGTTCGACATAGCCTTCTGCCCAATGCAGAAGTGTGCGGCCAAGAAATCCTTTCGCCAGCCAGCCGACCAGAATGGTGAACAGCAGAAACAGAACGACGCCAAGCCCGCGCACGTTGATGGTGAAATCTTCACCAAAAATCTGTTTCAGAATAACCTCGGGCTGATAGGCATCGGGTACAAACGGCAGCACCCAGCCATCGACCCAGCCGACCACCGTCCAGATAAGATAGGCCGTCAGCCAGATCGGGGTGATAACGACAAGCCCGGTCAGGAACGATGCGCGCAGCCAGCCGAGCAGGCGAAACCTGCGGCGACGCGGCGGTTCTTCATGCTCCTCAAACGGGTTGCTCATCGGTCCTGGTCTTATCTGATCGGGTATTTATCTAAGTGGTCTGGCGCATGTAGACAATCTGGCCAGGGAAATCACGTCAAAAATCAAACGCAAGCCGCGAGCGCCACCGCAATCTTTGCGGCAAGGCGTGCATTGGCGCGAATAAGTTCGATATTTGCCGCCAGAGATTTGCCGCCGGTCAGCTGGTATATCCGGTCGAGAAGAAACGGCGTCAGCGATTTGCCGGACACACCAAGATTATTGGCGTCCATGATCGCGGTCTCGATTACAGGCGCGAGCTCTTCGGCGGCAATTTCGGCGCGTTTGGGAATGGGATTGGCGATAAGCTGGCCACCGGTCAGTCCGAGCGCCCGGCGCGCCAAGAACGCCTGGGCAACGTCACTGGGCCGGTTCATCCGCAACGGCGCGGCAAGCCCGGAGCTGCGCGACCAAAACGCCGGAAATTCGTCCTGACCATAGGCGATGACCGGCACACCAAGGGTTTCAAGCACCTCCAGTGTTTTCGGCAGATCGAGGATTGCCTTGGCGCCGGAGGCCACGACAATTACCGGCGACTGCGCAAGCTCGTGGAGATCGGCCGAGATGTCAAAGCTGGTCGCACCACCTTGATGCACGCCGCCGATACCGCCGGTGGCAAATACCGAGATGCCGGCATGGCGCGCCGCGATCATGGTGGCGGCAACGGTCGTCGCGCCGGTCCAGCCGCGCGCCAGTGCCACAGCCAGATCGGCACGCGACAGCTTGGCAACGTCCTTCATTGCGGCCAGCCGCTCAATCTCGGCGCGTGTCATGCCGACGCGAAGTTTGCCTTTGATAACCGCAATTGTCGCGGGCACCGCGCCCTCTTGGCGAACCTCAGCCTCAACCACACGCACGCATTCGACGTTTTGGGGATGCGGCATCCCGTGGGTGATGATCGTACTTTCCAGGGCAACGATCGGATCGCCATTCTCTTTCGCTTGCGCCACATCCTTGGAAAAACTTGGCGCGATATTCATCCCCGGTCTCCCGACACATAAGCGGCGGCGGTTTCCAGCGCCGAATTCAGCGCTGTGTCTGGCCCCGCGCCGGCGGCCTCGGCAGCAATATGGGCGGCCATGAATGTATCGCCCGCGCCGGTCACCTTGGTGACCAGCACTTCCGGCGGTTGGGCCTTGATGATTTCGCCCGCCTCAACCATCGCCGCGGTCCGCCCGCCATCGGTGATCAGCACGCGCCGTACGTCCATGGCGAGCAGGGTCTCTGCGGCCTCGGGCGCGCCGGAGAATTTGCGGTGGCAGATCAGGCCGGCTTCTTCGCAATTTAGATAAAGCGTGGCCGCCTCATGCCCGATCAGCGGGCGCAGACGTTCGGCCTTGCCGGGGCTGGCTGGGACGACGCGCAAATCAGCGGTCGCAAACAGCGGGCTTTGGGATATTTCGCCCAGCAGCGTCTCGGTCAGATTGCCGTCAAGCGCGATGATGCCGGCAAAAGGCGTTGACGGATCACCGAGACGGCCGTCGAGGAGTGGCGCCAGTATCTTGCTGCCCGCAGCCTCAAGCGAATGGGCATCGGCAATTGCTGCGATGACGCCGTTGGCACCTTCGACGGCCATATATCGGTCGGTCGGCAGATCGTCGGATCGGTAAACATATGATGTTCCCACACCCAGCGACTGGGCGACGGCGATCAGTTCGTCGCCTTCCGGATCGCGACCGATAGCCGTCAGAACTTCGGGGGCAAGCCCAAAACGGCGCAAGGTCATGGCGATGTTCATCGCCACGCCGCCCGGCAGACGGGTAATGCGACCGGGCACGTCCGAGCCGACCCGCATATGGCTGCCGGAACGCCCGATAATGTCCCACAGTACCGACCCGATGCAGAGGATTTGCTGTTTGCTCATGATTGTCCGCTTTTGGGTCGCATCACTCGGCTTGACAAGCCCCCGGAACGATTTGCCAGCAGACAGCCGGGCAGGCGGTGGATAGGGTTGGGATCAAAGCAGGGAGCGATGCGAGATGGGATATACCGGGGTAACGGACGAAACATTTCGGTATTTGCGGGATTTGCGCGACAACAACAAGCGCGACTGGTTCGAGTCCAACCGCGCGCGCTACGAGGACGCTTTCAAGCAGGTCAGCCTGGAGTTGATCGACGCATTGGCCGCAAAGATGGCGGCATTATCGCCGCCGCTTAGGGCCGAGGCGCGCATCAACGGGTCGCTCAGGCGGATAAACCGCGACGTGCGGTTTTCGCGCGACAAATCGCCCTACAATCCGCGCATCCATTTGACTTTTTGAACCGGAGTGCACCCCAACCGCTCGCCGGGAATGCACTTTGTGATCCTGCCCGACGGCATCGGTTACGGGGCAGGGGGCTGGGGCTATGAAGGTGCCGAGCTTGACGCAATTCGGGCCCGTATTTCCGACCCAGCCGACCGCTCCACGCTACTGGCTGCGATGAACAGCGCGCGCGCCATTGGTTGTGAATTTGGCGAGCCCGAGCTGAAAAACTTGCCCAAAGGGTACGAGGCCGACCACAAATGGGAGCATCTATTGCGCCGCAAATCCTTTGTCATGCGCACGCGCCAGGACCTGCCGCGTCCTGAATGGCTGGCAACTTCCGGCGCGGTTGACAAGATGATTGATCTGACACGCGCCTGCATGCCATTCATCGGCTGGCTCGCTCATCGCTGAAAGCAAAGCGAAAAGCGACCGACAGGAAGCGCTGAGCGCCTCCTTTCCCCATTTTCCTTGATTCCCGCGCGAATCGCCCGTAAAGCCCGCCTACTTCACAGGCGGGGTTCGGGCCATTGGGAGAGACATCCCTGATGCGTCCACCGGTTGGCCCGGAGTTAATCCGGGCCTGATTGCCCCGCCGAGGCGCGAAACCGGAAAGGAATTGGACATGGCGCTCCCAGAATTTTCTCTGCGTCAGCTTTTGGAAGCTGGCGTTCACTTTGGTCACCAGACCCAGCGCTGGAACCCGCGCATGGGCGAATTTATCTATGGCAATCGCAACGGCATCCACATCATCGACCTGACCCAAACGGTGCCGATGCTGGACGCCGCGCTTAATGTTGTGCGCGAAACCGTTGCCAAGGGCGGGTCGGTTTTGTTCGTCGGCACCAAGCGGCAGGCGCAGCAGCCGATCGCCGACGCGGCGGAAAAATGCGCGCAATATTACATGAACCACCGCTGGCTGGGCGGCACGCTAACCAACTGGCAGACCGTGTCGCAATCGATCAAGCGGCTGAAGGACATTGACGAAAAACTGACCGAAGGCGCCGAAGGTATGACCAAGAAAGAGCGCCTGGGCCTGGAGCGCACTCAGGGCAAACTGCAATCCAGCCTTGGCGGCATTCGCGAAATGGGCGGTCGGCCGAGCCTTTTGTTCGTGATCGACGTGAACAAAGAAGACCTGGCGATCGCCGAGGCCCGCAAATTGGGCATTCCGGTTGTGGCCGTGGTTGACACAAATTGCCCACCCGATGGCATAGATTACATTATTCCCGGCAATGACGACGCGGCGCGCGCGATCAATCTTTATTGCGATCTGGTTGCCCGCGCGGCGCTGGACGGGATGAGCGCGCAACTGGGCGCAGCCGGCGTGGACCTTGGCGCATTGGAGCAGGCCCCGGCAGAAGAAGCGATTGCCGAAGAACCGCCCGCCAAGAAAGGCGCGCCCGCCGCAGCCGAGGCCAAGGCCGCGGATGCACCAGCCAAGGAAGCTAAGGCTGACGAAGCCGAGGCAAAAGCCAACGCCAAAGCGGAAACGAAGGCTGACGCAAAATTCGACGAAAAACCTGACGCGAAGGCTGACACCAAAGCTGAGGCGAAGGTCGACGATAAGGCTGAGGCAAAAACCGATGCGAAGGTCGACGATAAGGCCGACGATAAGGTTGACGAAAAAGCCGCAGCCAAGGACGACGACAAGGCTGCCGCCAAGCCCGCCGCTAAGACCAATGCCAAAAAGGCACCCGCCAAGGAGGCCAAAGCCAAAGCCTGAGCCGCAAGGCCTTATGTTCATTCGCCCATTTGCCGGGCCAATCCGGCTTGGGCCAACTGAAATTCAAAGGAGATCCACCGATGGCGATCACCGCGAGCATGGTCAAAGAGCTGCGCGACATGACCGGCGCAGGTATGATGGACGCAAAACGCGCGTTAACCGAGGCGGCCGGCGATATAGAGGCCGCCACGGACTGGTTGCGGACCAAGGGTCTGGCAAGTGCGGCCAAGAAATCGGGCCGCACGGCAGCCGAAGGTCTGGTCGCGGTTGCGGTTGACGGGGGCAGGGGGGTCGCCGTCGAGGTGAACTCGGAAACCGATTTCGTCGGCAAGAACGCTGAATTTCAATCCATGGTCGGCAGCATTGCCACCGCCGCGCTGGGTGTCTCTGATGTCAAAGCACTTGGCGCCGCCGAGATAGGCGGTATGTCGATTTCGAACACGCTGACTGATGCGATCGCAAAAATCGGTGAAAATCTGGCGTTGCGACGCATGGCTTCTGTTCAGGGCGATAGCGTCGCGTCCTATGTTCACAACGCCACCGCGACGGGCATGGGCAAGATCGGCGTGCTGGTGGCACTGAAAGGTGCTGACGCCGGACTTGGCAAACAGATCGCCATGCACATTGCGGCGGCGAACCCAACGTCTTTGAGCGAAACAGACCTCGACCAGGCGCTGGTCGAAAAGGAACGCCGGATCCTGACCGATCAGGCCCGTGAAAGCGGTAAGCCAGAGCAGGTGATTGAGAAAATGATCGCCGGTCGGATGAAAAAATTCCTGTCCGAAGTCACGCTTCTGGGTCAGGAATTCGTGGTCAATCCGGATGTAACGGTTGGCAGGGCTGCCGCAGACGCGGGCGTCGAAGTGCTGGGATTTGTGCGCATGGAAGTGGGCGAGGGCATCGAAAAGAAATTCGAAGATTTCGCCGCCGAGGTGGCCAAAGTGGCCCGTGGCTAACGGCCAAAGTTAAAGCGGTGCGGCCATTTTTTGACCGCACCGCTTCATGTTCTGCGCCGAACCTGGTTGGGGATGAGGGTCTGGACGCAGCATTGCCACACATCATGCACGCGACAGCGCACCGTTCAATGCGACCTCCGGAAATCCCGGGTCGCGGGCTGTTTGAACTGAAATCGCAGCTGCCCCAGCCCGCAGTTCCCTGGCAATAATGCCACCACTCACGGGACAACTCATACCAACGGCCCCCAGATTTGACTCAAGGGGATTCCCACGAGCGGCGTGATCTGATTCAGTGGCATCAAGGCAAGGGAGGCTTTGATGGCAGTAAGGATTACGCGCAAAGACAAGTCCGCAGGCGAGCTTCGCCAGGAAGCGGCGCGGTGCCGGGATGGGAAAGCGGCGCGACGGATGTTGGCGATTGCCCTGGTTCTGGATGGGGTTGACCGCAAGACGGCGGCAGAAAACTGCGGCATGGATCGGCAGACGCTGCGGGATTGGGCCCACCGTTACAATGCGGAGGGCGTGTCGGGCCTGTTCAACCGTCGCCCGCCGGATCCACCCTGTCTGCTGAGCGCGGCACAGAAGGAGGAGTTGGCGGAAATGGTTCGGGCGGGTCCCGACCCCGAAACCGATGGGGTTGTGCGCTGGCGGCGCATTGATCTGAAACGCAAGATCGAAGAGCGCTTCGGCGTCACCATGCATGAGCGAACTGTTGGCAAACAATTGGCAAGCCTGGGCTTTCGGCGTCTGTCGGTGCGCCCGCAGCATCCGAAATCCGACCCGGATGCACAGGAGGCTTTTAAAAAAACTTCGCCGCAGAGGTAGAAGCAGCCTTGCCGGAAACAGCCCGCAGCAAGCCCCTGGAGATATGGTTTCAGGATGAAGCGCGGGTTGGCCAGCAGGGCACGCTCACCCGTATCTGGGCCGAGCGTGGAACACGCCCCCGTGCCCCGCGCGACACCCGCTATATCTGGAGCTACATTTTCGGCACCGTCTGCCCGGAACGGGCTGAAGCGGCCGCTCTGATCATGCCACATGCCGACACACAGGCCATGAGCGCGCATCTCGCCGAGATCGCTAAAACCGTCGCATCGGGCGCACATGCCCTTCTCATTCTGGATGGCGCTGGCTGGCACGGTTCGGCAGAGCTGGAGGTACCCGACAACATCACCCTGCTCAAACTCCCGCCCTATTCCCCTGAACTCAACCCGATGGAAAATGTGTGGGCTTATCTGCGTGCCAACAAGCTCGCCATATCCGTCTTCGACAATTATGAGCAGATCGTCGACAGGTGTTGCGAAGCATGGAACTTCTTTGCAAACGACAAAACCGCAATCACGTCAATCACTACCAGACAATGGGCCAAAACGGTCAACGACTAGGGCCGTTGGTATTAAATATACCCGTTAACCAATATTTAAGAAAGTCTGGAATTCCATACCCTTTTGCTGAACCGGCCGGTTCAGGTTTGCAGCACAAAAATCTGGTTGAGGAATGATGCCTTAAAGACCGCTGGCGCAGTCGTCTCAACATCCAGCGCAAGACGGGCCTGGCGCAGGTGTTTTTCCACCGTCGCCATGGCCAGGCCCAGAATCGTCGCAATGTCCCGGGTGGTCTTGCCCTCACCGACCCATTCAAGCACCTCGCGCTGCCGATTTGTCAGCCTGCGGCTGTCGGCGGCAAACGGCAGGCTGGCGAGCTTGAGATGGGCGACATTGTTCATCTGGGTTATAGTGCGACCGTGCTCGGCCCACATCTTGTCGGTCTGGCACTGGTCCATATCGGGGCCGGATACCAGGCCGATGGCACCTTTGGCGCGGCTTGAGATGTCTTTGAAGCTGATCGTGTAGCCGGCCGATATGCCGTGGCGCAAATTGTACGTCTGCAGTTTCTTCTGGATCTCGGTCTGCGCTGCAGACTGCTGGGCAAACCAAGACCAGCTGCAGGCCCCAACATTTTCGGCCGCCCATTGAACCATGGGGGCGTGAAAATAAAGACCGCCATCGACAAAAGTATGCACATAATCCTCGTTATGATTGGTCAGGATCATTATATCCTGGCGATCGCCAAAGGAATTCTGCGTGCGTGACCGGGTAAATCCATAAAGCAGCTTCACAAAGCCAAAGGATTGCATTGCCGACAGATGCCGCGCCCACACGGCCTCGACCGAATCCAACTCTGTTAATGCTTCAAGATAGTCCAACAACATGCATTGCGACCCGTAAATGGTTCCAATTACGTTTAAAAATTAGTTTTCCGGCCGACAATATCAGCAACCTAAGGCAAGTGACGAATTCCAGATCGCTTGCCGCATCCATGTCCCCAACATTGTGCAACTATTTCAGCGAGCTGCCGATTTGTCGAGACCGGATTGCAACTTCGCCGCGCATTTTCAGCGCGATCGCGCGCTTTAGGTGCGACGCTTACCGTATGCTCGCGCGGATAAACATCAGCTTTGTTAACATAATACCGATTATCGGATATTTGCTCACAGGTGCGATTGTGCAAGACCGGCCGCCTATTCGTCCAGTTCAGCGTCCCAATAAAGGAAATCGACCCAGGTTTCGTGCAAATGGTTCGGCGGAAATTTGCGGCCCCTATTGCGCAGTTCTTCGGCATCGGGCCGTCGCGGAATGCGGCGCAGGCTCATCCGCGCCCGTCGCAGGCTGCGCGAGCCCTTTTGCAAATTGCATCTGGCACAGGCGGCAACAACATTTTCCCACGACGTGAGGCCGCCGCGCGCCCGCGGAACGATATGATCGAACGTCAATTCGCCCTTGGCCCCGCAATATTGACAGCAGAACTGATCGCGCAAAAACAGGTTGAAGCGCGTGAAAGCGACCCGTTTTTGCGGTTTGACATAGGCCTTAAGGACCACCACCGACGGGATCTTGATCTCGATTGAAGGACTGCGGACAACCGCTTGATATTCCGCGACAATATCAACCCGGTCCAGATAGACCGCCTTGATCGCGTCCTGCCAGGGCCACAGCGACAACGGATAATACGACAGCGGCCGGTAATCGGCGTTCAGCACCAGCGCCGGGTGCTGGCGCAAGCTGCCGGGCTCGCGCACGAAACTGGTTCTGAAATCGCCGTCCATCCAAATGTCTCCGCGCCCACCCGGTATGCGCATCTGAGATTTCGCAAGATCGGGCGCGCCCGTTCTTGCTTTGGCCCGACTATATATCGCGCCTCATTGCAGACAAGGCCGGATATTTGCCGCGGTCCAGTTGATCAAATAATCGCGTTTAGTGCTGCCGCCCGACAAACCAACACAGCCGCGTGGGCGTCAGGCCGTAGCCAAAAGCTGCGCCTCGTATCGCCGCAATGTGCGCCGCGCGGCGGTGAAACTTTCGGCAGCGCCGTTCTGGGCAAGATCAGGGAACAGGCGGAACAATTCGTTACGCCGCGCATCGCCCAATGCGCCGAGAGAAATATCGCCGGGCTGAAAGGTCTCGGTCCAGGCCCCGTTGGACAATACGATCTCGTGGCCGTCGCACATAAAATGGATGTATTCGACCTGCGACGCCACCCAATGCTCGACCCCCGGCACCCCGACCAGATGTTTGGCCGCGACCAGAACTTCGGCTTCGTCAAAGAGCAGTTGCGCGGTTTTTTTGGTCAGCAGCACGCGGCGATTTGGTGAAACCAGGATGTCACGATCGGGCAGACCAAAGCCCAGCGCGCCGCGGCGGATCAGGATCGGTTGCAGCGTCTGGCTGAGGCTGCCGCGGCTCAGTGAAATTTTCCTGCGCCCCACCCAGCGGATTTCCTGGGCACCGTTGTCGCGCGTGAAGACACGGTCGCCAACGGCGAGCTCTTCAACCGGTCGATCGCCGTCCATCGTGGAAATCGCGGTTCCCGGGCTCAAACAAATCACGCGCTCAATCTCCCTGAGGGTTCGCCAAGGATGGCGTTGCGGGTCGAGAAACAGGATGGACCGCCCTGCCCGCCCGAATTCTCATCACCGTCGGGCGTGCCGATCAGCGCGTCATGCTTGCGTGTTGCTTTGATTTTGGCCAAGGCCAGCCCCCAAGACTTGCGCACCTCTGAATGCGCGGCATCGCGGATCGGCAGTTCCTGCAGCACGCCGCCGCATCCAGTGAATGCAAGCTTAGATGATCGCGCCGCGGCGGGCAAAATTTCTGGCAGTCCGCATGGTGCCAATCCGCACAAAACTGGCGCGCAGGCGCACCAATCGGCGCTATTGACCGCCGGACACGGCCAATCCGGGCCGCGTGTCGGCCTTTGGTGAAATTATCGGCACAATCCGCGGCAATCTGGGGCAGCCAATCCGCCCAAGACAGAAATTTCATTGTCGCGGCTTTTGCGCCGATCGCGTTGGCAGGTTCGCTTTGTAGCACAAAACGCCCGTGCCGATTCCATGTGATTCGGCACGACAGGGTTGAAATGCCTGCAATTTTCAGGCCCGGTAGGTGGGTTTGTCCGCAATTTATCCTGAGAGATTATGTTGGTGCCCGAGGAGAGACTCGAACTCTCACGCCCGTGAAGGCGGGGGATTTTGAATCCCCTGCGTCTACCATTCCGCCACTCGGGCCACCGCGTGGCTTCCTAGCGTCAGGTCCGTTTGCCGACAAGCGCTTTTAGCAGGCGCGCCTTGACCCAGAAGTCTTTGCATGTCGTAACCGGATGGGGGAATCAGGGTTAGCGACATGTTGCGCAAGCTTTACGACTGGACCATTGCATTGGCCGAACATCCGGGCGCGCTCTGGGCACTGGCGTTCGTCGCTTTCGTGGAAAGTTCGGTCTTTCCTATCCCGCCGGACCTTTTGATGATCCCGATGATCATCGCAACACCGAGCCGGGCCTTTGCCATCGCCTTTGTCGCGGTGGTGTTTTCCGTCCTTGGCGGGCTTTTGGGCTACGCAATCGGCGCGCTTATGTTCGACGCCATCGGCCTGCCAGTCCTGGAATTTTACGGCAAGACGGATGTCTTCGGTCAATTCGCTGTCCGCTATAATGAATATGGGGCCTGGGCGGTCTTGATCGCCGGGGTCACGCCATTTCCCTATAAGGTCATCACGATCCTGTCCGGCTCGACCGGATTATCGCTGCCGGTATTCGTGGCCTCGTCGATCGTCGCGCGCGGTTTGAGGTTTTTCATCATCGCCGCCTTGTTGTGGAAATTGGGGCCGCCCGTGCGCGCGTTTATCGAGCAACGTCTGGGGCTGATGTTCGTGATTTTTTGCGCGCTCTTGGTGGGCGGGTTCGCAGCAGTCCGATTCATATGACGCGAAACCGGCTGATCCTGGCGGCGACCGGCGGATCGGCGGCGCTGCTGGCGGGGGCGCTGATCTTTCAGGCACTTGGTTATGCGCCCTGCAAACTCTGCCTCTGGCAACGCTATCCCCACGGCCTGGCCATTGGGGTCGGCGCACTGGCCTATCTCTGGGCGGTTGGCTGGCTGCCCCTTGCCGGCGCGGGCGCGGCGCTGGTCACGGCCTGTCTCGGCATCTACCACGCTGGCATCGAGCGCGGCGTATTCGCGGGGCCCGACAGCTGCACATCCGGGCCTGTCGGCGAAATGACGGCGCAAGAGCTGATGGATCAGATATTGGCCGCGCCGCTGGTTCGCTGCGACGAGGTTGCCTGGCAACTTGCCGGCGTCAGCATGGCCGGCTGGAATGCCATCCTGTCATTTGGGCTTGCCGGTATCTGGGTTTTGGCCTGGCGGCATAGCTGAGCCGCCTCGCAATCATGGCCCCCACCGATCACAAATGTTAGTCGGGCATCATGTTCGCAATTTGTCGGTTGTTGATTATCGCGGGCTTGGCGCTGGTGCCAAGCGCTTCCTGGGCCTGCCGTCTGGCGCTCATGCTGGCCGTCGATGTCTCCGCTTCAATCGACGCGGCCGAATACCGGCTGCAACGTGACGGGCTGGCCGCTGCGCTGGTCTCGCCCCAGGTGCGCGATGCGCTGCTGTCGACACCTGGCAACCCGGTTGCGCTATCGGTCTTTGAATTCAGCGGCAGCCGCCAGCAGACAACAATCCTGAGCTGGACCCTAATTCGATCCGCCACCGACATCGCCCAGGCGGCAGCGCGCATTCGTGCCACCGCGCGCAGCAACACCGAATACCCGACCGCCATCGGTTATGCGCTGGGTCATGCGGCCATAGAGTTTCGCCGCTCCCCCGCCTGCCTGCAAAGAAAGCTCGATATCAGCGGCGACGGCGAGAATAATTTCGGCTTTGCCCCCGCCCTTGCCTTCAAACACTTTCCCCTGGACGGCATCACGGTCAACGCGCTGGCCATCGGTGGGGACGCGGAATTGCAAACATTGATAGACTACTTCGCGGCTGAAGTTGTGCGCGGGCCCGGCGCCTTTGTCGAAGCGGCACTTGACCACACCGATTTCGCGGCCGCCATGCGCCGCAAGCTGCTGCGCGAAATTGCAACGTTGGTCATTGGCGAGGTAAGCGGCGAGATGTAGGACGCGCTAATGCAGCGTGAACTCTCCGCTGACTTTGCGCCATTCGCCAGGCGCGATCAGTTTGCGGTGAACAAACTGCACAGAATGTAGTGGGCCATCAAGGTCGCGTTGCCAGAATTCGATGAATTCAAACAGTTTCGGATAATCCGGTGCCAGGTCGTATTCCTGCCAGAGATAGGTGTTCAACACATTCTGGTAATCCGGCATCCGATAATAGAGCTGGGCGGTGGTTAGCCCGTATCCCTGAAGCATTAGTTCAGTTTCTGACAACCCCATATTTGCCTCGCTTTACCTGCCCCTTGCGACCAGCATGGCAGATCAGATTTACTATTCAATGAAAACAATGTGTTACAAATGTGTTTGTGAAGTAATGTGTGCTCTGTGCCCTGGCTCATTGCACCCCATATCAAGGTTCTGATAGAACTGAGGCAACAAGATATTGTGTAGGCAGCACAGGCGAGCAGGCAGTGACCGACAGCCCGAAACCACCTGAAAACAATGGGGAAAATCCGCCTGAACGGTCGGTTTTTGGCGGTCCGTCTGTCTCTATCTCGGACGAGATGAAATCGAGCTATCTCGATTATGCCATGAGCGTGATTGTTTCGCGCGCCATCCCGGACCTGCGAGACGGACTAAAACCGGTTCACCGGCGCATCCTCTATGCGATGCACGAGGTCGGAAATACCCACGACAAGCCGTTTCGCAAATCTTCACGCCCGGTCGCCGACACGATGGGCAAATACCACCCGCACGGTGATGCCGCGATCTATGATGCGCTGGTCAGGATGGCGCAGAATTTTTCCATGTCCCTGCCATTGCTGGACGGGCAAGGCAATTTCGGCTCGATGGATGGCGATAAGGCAGCCGCCTTTCGTTATACCGAGGTGCGGATGGACAAACCCGCCGCCGCGCTGTTGGCCGACATCGACAAGGACACGGTCGATTTTCAGGACAATTACGACGGCAAGGACCGCGAACCGACCGTCCTGCCGGCACGGTTTCCCAACATGCTGGTCAATGGCGCGGGCGGCATTGCCGTCGGCATGGCCACCAACATCCCGCCGCACAATCTGGGCGAAGTGATCGACGCCACGCTAGCGCTGATCGACGACCCCGATCTGTCGTTTGAAGCGCTGGTCGAGATCATCCCTGCCCCGGACTTCCCGACCGGCGGCGTGATCCTCGGCCGCTCCGGCGCGCGCAAGGCCTATCTGGAAGGCCGCGGATCGGTGATCAACCGCGCCAAGACCCGCTTTGAAGAAGTGCGCAAGGACCGCTGGGCCATCGTGCTGGACGAGATCCCCTATCAGGTCAACAAGGCGGCGATGATCGAGAAGATCGCCGATCTGGTGCGCGAGAAACGGATTGAGGGGATATCGCACGTCGCCGACGAAAGCGACCGCATCGGGGTGCGTGTCGTCGTTGAACTAAAGCGTGATGCAACGCCCGAGGTGGTGCTGAACCAGCTCTTCCGATTTACCCCCATGCAGACCAGCTTTGGCTGCAACATGCTGGCGCTGAACGGCGGGCGGCCAGAGCAACTGACGCTGCGCGATTTTCTGATCCATTTCATCGCCTTCCGCGAAGAGGTGGTCACCCGGCGCACCGCATTTGAACTGCAAAAAGCCCGCGAGCGCAGCCATGTCCTGTGCGGTCTGGCGGTTGCTGTCAGCAATGTCGATGAGATTGTCACCACCATCCGCGCCTCGGCCGACCCCGCATATGCGCGCGCCAGCCTGATGACGCGGGCCTGGCCAGCAGGCGACATCATCGAATATATCAACCTGATCGATGATCCGACCCACAAGGTCAACGACGACGGTACCTATAACCTCTCCGAAGCCCAGGCCCGCGCCATTTTGGAATTGCGCCTGCAACGCCTGACAGCACTTGGCGTCAAGGAAGTGACCGACGAGCTGCAGGAGCTGGCCGCTTCCATTCGCGATTTCCTCGACATCCTGCGTTCGCGCGACCGCGTGATGACCATCATCTCGGATGAACTGAAAGAGGTGCAAGACCAATTCGCCGTGCCGCGGCGCACCGAGATCGTCGAATGGTCCGGCGACATGGAAGACGAAGACCTGATCGAGCGCGAGGATATGGTCGTCACCATCACCTCGGCCGGTTGGGCCAAACGCACGCCCCTGGCCGAGTTTCGCGCCCAGAAACGCGGCGGCAAGGGCCTGTCGGGCATGTCCACCAAGGAAGAGGACGTCGTTACCACGCTGTTCGTGGCCAATACCCACACGCCGCTGTTGTTCTTTTCCGCCGACGGCATGGTCTACAAGCTGAAAACCTGGCGCCTGCCCCAAGGCGGGCGCACCGCCAAGGGCAAAGCCATCGTCAATATCCTGCCGATCCCGCGGGGTGTTTCGATAGCCGCAGTCATGCCTGTCGATGTGCCCGAGGAAGACTGGGACAGCCTTCAGATATTCTTTGCCACGGGCGACGGCAGCGTGCGGCGTAATTCCCTGTCGGATTTCACCAACGTGCGGTCCAATGGCAAGATTGCGATGAAACTCACTGAAGGCGTGAGTTTGGTGAATGCCCGCATCTGCACGACAGATGACGACATTATGCTAGTCACCGCCGGCGGGCGCGCCATTCGATTTCCGACCACCGAGGTCCGGGTGTTCAAAGGTCGCGATTCGACCGGCGTGCGCGGCGTGCGTCTGGCCGGCGGCGATCATGTCGTATCGATGTCCGTGATCCGCCATTTCAAGGCCACCGCCGATGAGCGCACTGCCTATCTGAAGATGCGCCGCGCGCAGGCGGGCGCGCCCGATGAGGTCGGCGATGACGAGGATGAAACAGCCGAAGGCGCGATTACCCCAGAGCGCTACGATGAAATGCAGGCGGCCGAGGATCTGATTCTGACGATCACTGAAAATGGCTCAGGCAAGCTCAGTTCGGCCCATGATTACCCGGTGCGCGGGCGTGGCGGCCAGGGCGTAGCGGCGATAGACAAGGCGATGCGCGGCGGGGCGCTGGTGGCGTCTTTTCCGGTTACAATCGAGGATCAGATCATGCTGGCGACGTCAACCGGGCAGTCAATCAGATGCCCGGTCAACGGAATTTCATTCCGCTCGCGCAGCGCGGGCGGGGTTAAGGTTTTTGACACCGGCAAAGACGAAAGCGTCGTTTCGGTCGCCTGGATTGCAGAGCGCGACGAGGAAGAATCGCCAGCTGAGGCATGACTGTCCATATTTCGGCTTATTCCGGTTCTGAGACAATCGATGATCAATTCGACTTATTAACTGATAATCGGGGACAATTGCGCCCTTGAACACAATCTTGCCCAAAAAAATTCACCCGGTAATCACAAATCGGCCCCGCCTGAGCCTTTTATTAACGGATTATGAACAATCAGATCACGCCGGATCAATCATCGGGGTATTGCCGCCGAATTCAGAACGAATGACGAAGGGATGTCAACAATGACAGTAGCTGCCGCCACACCCCAGATGAGCCAGTCGGGCTTGAATCTGTTGCGCATTGTACTTGCCTCTTATTTCATCGCCCTGTCGTTGGGATTGATCGAAGGCACCAACACAACTCTTATCCTTCATCATGTGGCATCGCCCAAAATTGCGGACTTCGCGGCCAACACCTCGGTGTTCCTGCTGGCATACTTGGTTCTGATGGGCATGTGGCTGCGCCCTGCCGCCCTGCTTTTGGGCACTTTTGTTCTGGCAGCCAGCGCCTATGCAACATTTGTCTATCACCCGCCGCAGCTGATGAGCGATTTCTGGCGCGACATCGCACTCGTCTCGGGCCTGATGATGACTTACCTGCAAACCAGCTCTCGTGGCACCCGCCGCCGCGCGATGCTGCGCCGCCTGCCCAGGGCCCGCAAGGTCCAGCCTGGTGTGACGGTCACCCCGCGCCGCGTAGCCCCGCTTTCGGCACGTAAAGACAGCACCCAACGCCCGGTTATCACTTTTCCTGCGAATGACGCCCCCGACGTCGTCAATATTTTCCCAGCCTAACGTTTTCAGTCGGTCGGTTTCGGCAAGAAACCTCAGTCGAGCAGCTTTTCAATCCGCCATGGATGGCCTAAATGGCCGCCCATGGCGGAATTGCTTCATATCATCGGTGGCGGCATGGCCGGGTCAGAGGCTGCCTGGTCCGCTGCGAACATGTCCGTCCCGGTCGTCATTCACGAAATGCGCCCCAAGATCGGCACGTTTGCGCATAAAACCGGCGATCTGGCCGAGATGGTCTGTTCAAATTCGTTCCGCTCTGATGATGACGAGCAAAATGCTGTCGGTCTGCTGCACTGGGAAATGCGCGCCGCGGGTGGTCTGATCATCGAAATGGCCGACGCCCATGCCCTGCCAGCCGGTGGGGCGCTGGCTGTGGACCGCGAAGCATTTGCCGCAGGCGTGACGGAACGCATCCGTGGTCATCCGTTGATTTCGATTTCAGAAGAAGAGGTTACAGAGCTTCCTGAAAGCGGCCATTGGATCATCGCCACCGGTCCGCTGACCTCCGCGCCGCTGGGCGCGGCTATTGCCGAAGCCACCGGTGCCCAGGCATTGGCGTTTTTCGATGCGATCGCACCGATCGTCTATGCCGACACGATTGATATGAACGTGGTTTGGGCGCAATCGCGCTATGACAAGGGCGCGACCGAGGCAGAGCAGAAAGCCTATCTCAATTGCCCGATGACCAAACCGGAATACGAGGCTTTCATCGACGCCCTCCTCGCTGCCGACAAGACCGAGTTTCACGACGGCGAAACCGCCGGTTATTTTGACGGGTGCCTGCCGATCGAAGTGATGGCCGAGCGCGGACGCGAGACGCTGCGTTTTGGCCCGATGAAACCGGTTGGCCTGACCAACGCGCATGCGCCCGATGACAAGCCCTATGCCGTCGTGCAGCTGCGCCGCGACAACAAACTGGGCACGCTTTACAACATCGTCGGATTTCAGACCAAGATGAAGTATGGCGCGCAACGTGATGTTTTCGCGATGATACCGGGACTTGAAGGTGCATCCTTCGCGCGTCTGGGCGGCATCCATCGTAACACGTTCATTAATTCACCGAGTCTGCTCGACGCCCAGATGCGCCTGCGATCCCGGCCGAATATCCGCTTTGCCGGCCAGATCACCGGGGTTGAGGGCTATGTTGAAAGTGCCGCCATGGGAATGCTGGCGGGCAGGATGGCGGCCGCCGAAATCAGCGGCGAAATCCTGGCACCGGTGCCGCCTGAAACGGCGATGGGCGCGCTGGTGGGCCACATCACCGGCGGGGCCGAAGCGAAAAGTTTTCAGCCGATGAACGTCAATTTCGGCCTGTTTCACCCGCTTGTGGGCGTCAAGGGCGGGCGGCGCGGGCGCCGCGACCGCTACAAGGCTTATACCGACCGCGCCAAGGCCGCATGGCACGCCTGGCTGGCCCAATCGACACTGGACGCGGCTTGATGCGCACTGCTAGCGTCGCGCCATGAGCGATCAGGTTTCACCCAAGGAATTGTGGAAAGAACGCAGCGTCGCAGAAACGCTGGAGATCTACAAAAACTGGTCAGGTAATTACAACGGCGATGTCACCGGCTGGGGCTATGCAACACCCAAACGGCTGGCCGTGGCGCTGCGTCAGGCGGGTGCCAATCCGGCCAAACCGCTGCTCGATTTCGGCTGCGGCACGGGTATCTCGGGCCTGGCGCTCAAATCGGCTGGTTTCGATGTGATCGACGGCGTCGATATTTCTGCCGAAATGCTGCAAAGCGCGGCCGATAAAGGCGTCTACCGTCAGGTCTGGCTCGGTCAACCCGGCTCCATGGGCCATATCGGGCGCGGTGATTATCCGATCATTGCCGCGGTTGGCGTGGTCAGCTTGGGTGCAGCCCCGCCTGAGACACTCGACATGCTGGTCAATGTCCTGGGCCCTGCCGGATTACTGGCGTTTTCCTACAATGACGCCACCCTAGCGGCGGCCACCTATACCGACAAACTGGCCGCGATACTGGCGGATGGCGACGTCGAAATAATGTATGAGGAACATGGCCCCCACCTGCCCGGCAAGGACATGAACTCCACAATCTACGTCCTTCAAAAGACGTGAGTTTCACCACCCGCTTTGCCCCCAGCCCAACCGGACCCCTGCATCTGGGTCACGCCTATTCGGCGATACTGGCCTTTGATATGGCCCAGGCAAACAGCGGCCGGTTTCTGCTACGAATAGAAGATATTGACCGCTCCCGCGCCCGGCCCGTGTGGGAAGCGCAGATTGGCGATGATCTGGCATGGCTGGGTCTGAACTGGCCCGAACCGGTGATGCGGCAATCGGACCGGATGAAGGCCTATCGCGCCGAATTGCATCAACTTTGGGATCGCGGGCTGCTGTACGTCTGCACCTGCAATCGCCGTGATATCGCCAAGGCGGCAAATGCGCCGCAAGCGGGCAGTCAGCCGTCAATTGGGCCCGATGGCACGATCTATCCTGGCACTTGCCGCCCGGATATACCGAAATTGCCGACACAATTGCCCAATAACAGTGTTTTACGTCTCAATCTCAATGCGATGTCTGATCTGGCCGCTCTGTCATTCCACGAAACCGGGTCCGGCACAGACGGCGCGCGGGACAATATCGCGGTCTCAATGTCAGAGGCCATCCGCAGTATCGGGGATGTGGTTCTGGCCCGGCGCGACATGGGCACATCCTATCATCTGGCGGTCGTGGTCGATGACGCGGCCCAAGGGATCAGCCATGTGGTGCGCGGTCAGGACTTGTTCGAGGCGACGAAAATCCATGTTATCCTGCAGCACCTGCTGGGCCTGCCGACGCCGGTTTATCATCATCACCGGCTCATTTGCGATGAGGCAGGCAAACGCCTGGCCAAACGCGACGATGCCCGCGCGATCGCCAAATACCGCGGCGACGGGGCGACTCTCGCGGACATTCGCGCCATGCTCGGGCTGTGACTAGCCCCCAGCGACGGCCACCCGCTGGCAAGCGAAGCGCCCTACCCGGGGCTGATCCGATAAACCGCGCCATTATCGACGCTCAGAAACCAGATCGTGCCGTCCGGCGCCTCGCGCACATCGCGCACGCGCCCGGTTTCGCCGCCTTTGATCCGCTCTTCGGCCCAGCCTGCATCGGGGTCCAGGCGGCTGAGATAGTCAAACTTCAACGATCCGATAAAAAAATCGCCCCGCCAGTCGGCCCAGAGCTTGCCGGAATAGATCATCATCCCCGAGGGCGCGATCGACGGATCCCAGAAATGCGCCGGCTGCTCCATGCCCGCCTTTGCTGTGCCCTCGCCGATTTTGAATCCGGTATAATGCGTCCCGTAAGAGATGACCGGCCAGCCGTAATTGGCGCCGCGCACAATCCGGTTCACCTCGTCCCCGCCTTTGGCGCCATGTTCATTGACCCAGAGCCGCCCCTGCAGGTCCAATGCCGCCCCCTGCGGGTTGCGATGCCCATACGACCAGATCTCGGGCAATGCGCCTGCAACCCCGACAAATGGGTTGTCCGCAGGCACCGAACCGTCGCGGTTCAGCCGGATAATTGTGCCGTTATGGGTGTCCAGGTTCTGGGCCTGATCGCGGTCGCCGCGCTCGCCAATGGTCAGGAAGATGTGGCCGCCCGGTCCTTCGACAATCCGGCTGCCGAAATGCACATCGCTGCGCGATTGCTTTTTCATTTCAAAGAACAGTCCTACGTTCTCCAGCCGCTTGCCGTCCTGCGACAATGTCGCGACGCTAAGCGCCGTGCCTGCACGGTAGCCCTTTTGGCGCGCGTGACTAAGGAAAATCTGGCGCGATCTGGCGAAATCGCGCGGGACCATGATATCCAGCAGCCCGCCCTGCCCGCTGACAAATATTCGCGGCAGATTGCTGACCGTCAGTACTGCGCCTTCGTTGGTGACATGGATCAGCCGTCCGCCCCGTTCTGTGGTCAGAAAACCGCCGCCGGGCAGAAAGGCCAGCCCCCAGGGTTCGTTCAACCCGCCAAGCACGCGGGTCACGCTAATTGGTCCGGCACTTGTAGCCACCGAATCGGCGCCCGCGCCAAGGGGCAGGCCCAGTAATGTCAGCGCTATGATCAATGTTCGCATGGGATCACCTGGATATGGATTCATAATAATGCGCAAGCGACCGGCAATCACCAATTATCTGACGCCGGACCGTCGCGTGCCGTCATATTCGCAAAACACACGGGCTTTCATTTTGATTAATCACACATTAATGTCGGCGGTCAGGACAATGGTCTAACAATGGACAACGATCCAAACAGGGAGAATATCATGAGAAAATTACTTATGGCCACGACTGCTGTGGCGATTAGCGCCAGTGCGGCGTTCGCGGGCAGCCATGTCGAAGAGATCAAGCTCGGCATCATACTCGGGTTTACCGGCCCGATTGAATCGCTGACGCCTTCGATGGCCGATGCCGCCGAACTGGCGATGACCGAGGTGACCGACAGCGGCGCGCTGCTTGGGGGGGCAAGCGTGACCTCGATTCGCGCTGACTCGACCTGCGTCGACTCCGGTGCAGCGACCGCAGCGGCCGAACGGCTGATCACCGCCGATGGCGTCAAGGGCATCATGGGTGCCGATTGTTCCGGCGTGACCGGCGCGATCCTGGCCAATGTGGCGATGGCCAACGGCGTGGTGATGATATCGCCGTCTGCGACTTCGCCAGGCCTAACCGACGCCCCGGACAACGGCCTGTTCTTTAGAACATCCCCATCTGACGCGCGTCAGGGTGCGGTGATGACCGATATTCTGGTGGAATTGGGCATCAATTCCGTTGCCGTGACCTATACCAACAACGATTATGGCAAGGGTCTGGCCGATGCGTTTCAGGCCGCGTTTGAAATGGCTGGCGGAACCGTGACCATCAACGCCGCGCATGAAGACGGAAAGGCCGATTATTCGGCTGAAATCGGCGCGCTGGCCGCAGCCGGGGGCGATCGTCTGGTTGTTGCCGGTTATGCGGATCAGGGTGGCGCGGGCATCGTCCGTGCAGCACTGGACTCGGGCGCTTTTGATACGTTCCACTTCCCCGACGGGATGATCAGCGCCTCGCTGGAAGAAAATTTTGGCTCCGAAATTGACGGCTCGACCGGGCAACACCCGGCCACCGACAGCGAAGGTAATACTGTATTCAATGCGATGGTCGGCGATGCCTTTGATGCAACCTCGCCGTTCACGGCGGAAGGCTATGACGCAGCCGCCCTGATCATGCTGGCCATGCAGGCGGCCGGATCGTCTGATCCGGGGGTCTACAAGGATCACGTGATGGCTGTGGCCAACGCGCCGGGCGAACCGATCCTGCCCGGCGAATTGGGCAAGGCGCTGGAAATCCTGGCCGGCGGCGGTGAAATCGATTATATCGGCGCGACCGCGGTTGAGCTGATCGAGCCGGGTGAATCGGCTGGCAACTATCGCCAGATCGAAATCTCTGGCGGCGCGATCACTACGGTTCAGTATCGCTAATCACGGGGTAATCTAAACACGAAACAGCCTAGAGTTCGCCTCTGGGCTGTTTTAGAAAAACGACGCTCATCGGCCCTGACGGGCCTCTTCGCTGGCTCGAAGGGAACCCGAAATGCAGGCGACAAGAGCGGTGCGGGGGAAATTCAGATGATCGAGGTCCATGACCTGCACAAACATTTTGGCGGGTTTCACGCTGTCGATGGCGCGACGCTGAAGATCGCCGAGGGCTCGATCACCGGCCTGATCGGCCCCAATGGTGCCGGAAAAACCACCCTTTTCAACGTGATCGCGGGGGGCTTGCCGCCGACGTCAGGCCGGGTTCGGATGGCTGGCGAGGACATCACCGGCCTGGCCCCGCACGAGCTGTTCGACAAAGGATTGCTGCGCACCTTTCAGATCGCGCATGAATTTGCCTCGATGACCTGCCGCGAAAACCTGATGATGGTGCCCGCCGGGCAATCGGGCGAAGTGTTTTGGAACACCATGTTCGGACGCAAACAAATTGTCGAAGAAGAACGCGCGTTGGCGGAAAAGGCCGACGAAGTGATGGAATTTCTGACCATCGATCATCTGGCTGACCACAAGGCCGGGCAGGTCTCCGGCGGGCAGAAAAAGCTCCTGGAACTGGGCCGCACGATGATGGTCGATGCGCGCATCGTGTTTCTGGACGAGGTCGGCGCGGGGGTAAACCGCACGCTTCTGAACACCATAGCCGATGCCATCGTCCGGCTGAACCAGGAACGCGGCTACACCTTCGTGGTCATTGAGCATGACATGGATTTCATCGGCAAAATCTGTGACCCGGTGATCTGCATGGCCGAGGGCAAAGTGCTGGCCGAGGGCACGCTCGATGAGATCAAGGCCAATGAACATGTGATCGAGGCCTATCTTGGGACGGGCCTGAAGAACAAGGATGCGGTCGGGGGTTAGTGACGGCAAGATGAGTATTTTTCCAAGAAAAAGCAGGGGACGCTGAATTGGCTCATCCATATCTGATCGGCGACACGATGACCGGCGGCTACGGCAAGGGCCCCGACATCCTGCACGAATGCACGATCGCGGTGGAAAAGGGCGAGATCGCGGTGATCGTCGGGCCCAACGGCGCCGGCAAATCGACCGCGATGAAAGCGATATTCGGGATGCTGAACGTCCGGCAAGGCGCGGTCAGCATTGGCGGCAAGGACATCACCGCTCTCAGCCCGCAGGCGCGCGTTGCCGAAGGCATGGCCTTCGTGCCGCAGACCTCGAACATTTTCACCTCGCTGACGGTCGAGGAAAACCTTGAGATGGGCGCTTTTCTGCGCCGCGACGATATTACCAGCACGATGGAGCAGGTCTATACCCTCTTCCCGATCCTGCGCGAAAAGCGTAACCAGTCCGCCGGTGAGTTGTCTGGCGGGCAACGCCAGCAGGTCGCGGTGGGGCGCGCCCTGATGACCCAACCGCAGGTACTGATGCTGGACGAGCCGACCGCGGGCGTAAGCCCGATTGTGATGGACGAGCTTTTCGACCGGATCATCGAGGTCGCGCGCACCGGCATTTCAATTCTGATGGTCGAACAAAACGCCCGTCAGGCGCTGGCCATTGCCGACAAGGGCTATGTGCTGGTGCAGGGTCGTAATGGGCATACCGGGACGGGCAAGGAACTGCTGGCCGATCCGGAAGTGCGGCAGAGCTTTTTGGGGGGCTGAAGGTGAAGAACGGATTCATAGCTCTCGGTTGCCTCGCTCTGTGTTTCAGCGTTGCGAAAGACGCGTCTGCGGGCGCCGGACCAATTAGCCTGGCCTGCAATCTGTTCTTCCATTGCGCGGACACAGAGGATTGTATCGCGCAAACCACCAAAGCAAGTTTTCAGGGGCAAATGCCAGAGAATGGCAATGTCGCGACGGTTGGTGATTTCGCTTGGGAGCACATCTTGGAAGGCGAGGGCATTCTGAAGGTCGCCTCTTGGAGCGACTTTGAAATCTATCGCGTAACCCATCACGCAGACGACGGATCATTTGTTCATCTGATTGTCGGGCGTGACGGAACGGGCGTTCTTTCGCGCCGAGCTATCAAGGACGATTTCAATTTCCATCAACTGTTTTATGGCCGTTGCGAGGTGGCATTCTTATGGATTTCCTGAACGCCATCGTGGCCTTGTCCAATTTCGTCCTGATCCCTGCAATCAGTTACGGCAGCCAGCTTGCCCTCGGCGCGCTGGGTGTGACGATGATCTACGGCATTTTGCGCTTTTCCAACTTTGCCCATGGCGACACCATGGCCTTTGGCGCCATGTGCACGATCCTTGTGACCTGGCTGTTCCAATCTTGGGGGATCAGTTTCGGCGTCCTGCCCACCGCTTTGCTCGCCCTGCCCTTCGGGATTGCCGCGACCGCGTTATTGCTCTTGGGCACCGACAAGGTCGTCTATCAATTCTACCGCCGCGCCAAGGCCGCCCCGGTCATCCTGGTCATCGTGTCGATGGGGGTTATGTTCATCATGAACGGGCTGGTCAGGTTCATCATCGGCGTCGGCGACCAGCGGTTCGCAGATGGCGAGCGGTTTATTATTTCGGCCCGTAACTTTAAGACCATGACCGGGCTTAGCGAGGGGCTGGCGATCCGCTCCAGCTCAGCGATCACCGTGGTCACCGCGGTGATCGTGGTCGCGGTTCTTTTTTGGTTTCTGAACCGCACCCGCACCGGAAAATCCATGCGCGCCTTCAGCGACAACGAAGACCTGGCGCTTTTGTCGGGCATCAACCCCGAGCGGGTGGTGATGTATACCTGGATCATCGTCGCCGCCCTGGCAACCATCGCCGGCACGCTCTACGGGCTGGACAAGAGCTTCAAGCCGTTCACCTATTTTCAGCTGTTGCTGCCGATCTTTGCCAGCGCCATTGTAGGCGGTCTCGGCAGTCCCATTGGCGCGATCGCCGGGGGGTTTCTGATCGCGTTTTCCGAGGTGACGATCACCTATGCCTGGAAAAAAGTGCTGACATACCTGATGCCTGACAGCCTGGACCCAAGCGGGTTGGTGCAACTTCTGTCGACCGATTACAAATTCGCGGTCTCTTTCGTCATCCTTGTCATTGTCCTGCTGTTCCGACCGACCGGGCTGTTTAGGGGGAAAGCGGTATGAATACGCGCAACATCCTGCTTTTTGCGAGTGTCTTCGGGCTGATCATTTTCACCGGACTAACCAGTTCGTGGAACGTGGCGCTGGCGATCATGAATATGGGCCTGATCAGCGCCATCATGGCGCTCGGCGTCAATATGCAATGGGGCTATGCGGGCCTGTTCAATGTCGGCGTTATGGGCTTTGTCGCGCTCGGCGGGCTGGGCGCCGTTCTGGTGTCAACGGCCCCCGTGGGCGAGGCCTGGGCAGCCGGTGGTCTCAGGGTCATCGCCGGTCTTGCTGTTGGCGCTGCCACGATTGGCGCGGCGATCATCGTCTACGGGCGCATGGCCGCGGGCGGGCTGCGGACTTTGGCCATGCTTGCCTTGCTGATCGTAGGATTTTTCGTCTATCGCGGCGTCTTTGATCCCGGCGTGGACGCGGTCGAGGCGATCAATCCGGCGACAACCGGCTATCTCGGCGGGCTCGGGTTGCCCATTTTGATCGGCTGGCCAGTCGGCGGCGTGTTGGCCGCCGGTGCGGCCTGGATCATCGGCAAAACCGCCCTTGGCCTGCGCTCGGATTATCTGGCCATTGCGACACTCGGCATTGCCGAGATTATCATCGCCTTGCTGAAGAACGAAGACTGGCTGGCGCGCGGCGTCAAAAACGTCATCGGCCTGCCGCGTCCGGTGCCTTATGAGATCGACCTGCAAAACTCATCGGCCTTTCTGAACCGTGTCGAGGCGCTGGGCGTTGATCCGGTGATCGCCAGTTCGATCTTTGTAAAGCTCTGCTATGCAGGGCTCTTCGGCATCGTGCTGCTGGTGCTAATCTGGGCCACGGAAATGGCGCTGAAATCGCCCTGGGGGCGGATGATGCGCGCCATCAGAGACAATGAGGTGGCGGCCGAGGCGATGGGCAAGGATGTGACCCGCCGGCATTTGCAGGTGTTTATCCTGGGCTCGGCGGTGTGCGGGCTGGCCGGCGCCATGATGGTGACGCTGGACAGCCAGTTGACACCGGGCACCTATCAACCCTTGCGGTTCACCTTCCTCATTTGGGTCATGGTGATCGTCGGCGGATCGGGCAACAACTGGGGCGCGGTTTTGGGCGGCTTGATGATCTGGTTTTTCTGGGTCCAGGTCGAGCCGATTGGCCTTTGGTTCATGCAGGTGATCACCTCCGGTATGGCTGACGGCTCGGCGCTGAAAGAACATCTGATCGACAGCGCCGCGCATATGCGGCTTTTGACCATGGGTGTAATCCTGTTGCTGGTTCTTCGGTTCAGCCCGCGCGGTCTGATCCCTGAGAAATGAGTGATCAACCGGTCGAGATCCTGATCCCGGCCGGCGGCGCCTCGATCCGGATGGGCGGGCGCGACAAACTGTTGATGGACATCGCCGGTGAGCCGCTCATGACGCGCGTGGTCAGGCGAGCGGTTGCCACCGGCTTGCGGGTGATCGTGACGCTGCCACAGGCAGGCGCAGCGGACAGACAGGCGGCACTGGTGGGTGAAGACGTCGACATATTGTCCGTCGCCGATGCCCGCACCGGGATGGCGGCGTCCTTCAGGGCCTACGCCGCGCGGGCGCGCGCAGGCATTGCGGTCATGGTGCTGCCTGCCGACATGCCCGAGATGACCACCGCCGACATGAACGCGGTCATTGCCGCGTTTCTCGGCGACGGTGCCACACGCGTCCATCGCGGCACCTCAAACGACCAACCCGGCCACCCGGTGATCCTGCCCGCCGATCTGGTTAGCCAGTTCGCTGGCCTAACCGGCGATCAGGGTGCCCGTGTCTTGCTGGCGGGCGAAGCGGTGGTTGGCGTGCCCCTGCCCGACGCGCATGCGATTACCGATCTGGACACGCCCGCCGACTGGGACCGCTGGCATGCGGATAATTAGCGGCAAAGCCCCTGTCAGCTATACCACGGCCCGATCCGCACGTCGCTGGCATCGCCCACCAGTTCAGCGAATAGTGCCGGGTCTTGCGTGCCACCCTCGCCCTGGACACGGAAATGATAGGGAAAGACAACCGCCGGTCTGAACTCAGCGACCGCCGAGGCCGCCGCGGCCACATCCATGGTAAACGGCAAGTTCATGCAGACAAAGGCCAGGTCAATGCCCGCCAACGCGCGCATCGCCGGAATGTCCTCGGTATCGCCGGAAATATAGATGCGAAACCTGTCGATCGTCAGCACATAGCCGTTGTCGCGCCCCTGCGGGTGAAAGCGCTGGCGGTCTGCGGTCATGTTATAGGCTGGAATGGCGTCAATGGTCGGGCACCGGCAATCGAACCGCCGTTGCCAATCTCACTGGCCTGCGCCTGCAAATCTCCCGGCAGCATGGCATATACCGCCGGATTGGTGATCAGCTGGGTCGCTTCGGTGCTCAGCGCCGCCAACGTCCCGGCATTGAAATGATCGCCGTGCTCGTGCGTCACTAGGATCATGTCCGCCGGTGGCAGGCCCGCATAGTCCGACGGATTGCCGACCGGATCGGCATAGATCGTGCCAGCCGGCGTGGTCATGACAAAGGACGCATGTGCGATCGGAAATACGATGATCGCACCACCGGCAAAACTTTCGCCCAGACGGGTGGTCGCCCCAACCGGCATCGGCAGAAGTGTCGCTGCACTTGCAGCACCTGACATGTATAGGAATTTCCTGCGCGTCTGCATCCTGGGCCCCCCCCTGGTCTGATCTGGTGCTTGAGCCTAACAGCGCCGCGCCAGGGCGCGAAATCACGCCTGCGTGCGCCCTATTCAGCAGCCACTTTCCGCCTGCCCAGCATCGAGCTCAGATAATGCCCGGTATAACTTGCCTTGGATTTCGCCACCTCTTCGGGCGTGCCGGTCGCGACGATCCGCCCGCCACCATCGCCGCCTTCGGGTCCGATATCGATGATATGATCGGCGGTTTTTATGACATCGAGGTTATGCTCGATCACGATCACCGTATTGCCCTGATCGACCAGTTCATGCAGCACTTCCAACAGCTTGCGCACGTCCTCAAAATGCAGACCGGTCGTCGGCTCATCAAGGATATAAAGCGTGCGCCCCGTCGCGCGTTTGGACAATTCCTTGGACAATTTGACTCGCTGCGCCTCGCCGCCCGACAACGTGGTGGCCGGCTGGCCGACCTTGACATAACCCAGCCCGACGCGGTGCAGCGCCTCCATCTTGTCGCGGATCGCCGGGACCGCCTTGAAGAACAGGCGCGCCTCCTCAACGGTCATGTCCAGCACATCGGCGATGGATTTGCCCCTGAATTTGACCTCCAGCGTTTCGCGATTATAGCGCGCGCC
The DNA here is from genome assembly GCA_965216135.1 of Paracoccaceae bacterium. Lineage (GTDB taxonomy): Bacteria > Pseudomonadota > Alphaproteobacteria > Rhodobacterales > Rhodobacteraceae > CBDCFL01. The sequence continues at coordinate 58,410 of CBDCFL010000017.1, read as the reverse complement.
CTTGCAGGTTTCGCAGGTCACATAGACATCCGACAAAAAATGCATTTCGATCTTGATCAGCCCGTCACCCTGACAGGCCTCGCACCGCCCGCCCTTGACGTTGAACGAAAATCGCCCTGGCCGGTAGCCGCGCGTCTTGGCCTCGGGCAGCCCGGCAAACCAGTCGCGCATCGGCGTGAACGCCCCGGTGTAGGTGGCCGGGTTGGAGCGCGGCGTGCGCCCGATCGGCCGCTGGTCAATCTCAATCACCTTATCGAGATGTTCCAGACCCTTGATCGTCTCACAGGGCGCTGGCGTCTGGCGCGCGCCGTTCAGGTTCATGCTCGCGGTCTTGAACAGCGTCTCCACCGTCAGCGTCGATTTTCCCCCGCCGGAAACCCCGGTGACGCAGACAAATTTGCCCAGCGGGAAATCCGCGGTCATCGCGCGCAAATTATTGCCGGTGGCTTTGGAAACAGTGACATTCTTGCCTTGCCCGGCGCGTCTCTGGCCGGGAACCGGAATCGCCCGCTGCCCGCTCAGATATTGCCCGGTGATCGAGGCGGGATGGGCAGCGATCTCGTCGGGTGTCCCCTGGGCGACAATCTCGCCACCATGCACGCCCGCGCCCGGGCCGATGTCAAAGACGTAATCGGCTGATCGGATCGCTTCTTCGTCATGTTCGACCACGATCACCGTATTGCCCTGATCACGCAGGTCTTTCAGCGTCTCCAGCAACCGCCCGTTATCGCGCTGGTGCAAGCCAATCGAGGGTTCATCCAGCACGTACAGCACCCCGGTCAGGCCTGACCCGATCTGGCTGGCCAGCCGGATCCGCTGGCTCTCGCCGCCCGACAACGTGCCCGAGGCGCGCGACAGGGTCAGATATTCCAGGCCGACATTGTTCAAAAACCCCAGCCGCGCGCGAATCTCTTTCAGGATCGCAGCGGCGATTTGGTTATTCTGCTTGCTCAGCGCGCCCGGCACTTTGTCGATCCAGTCAAAGGCTTGCCGGATCGACATCTGCACGACTTCGCCGACATGCAGACCACCGATTTTCACCGCCAGGGCCTCGGGCCGCAGCCGAAACCCGCCGCAGGTGTGGCACGGGCGATTGTTCTGATAGCGCTCAAACTCCTCGCGGATCCAGTTCGAATCGGTTTCGCGATAGCGCCGCTCCATATTCGGGATCACGCCCTCGAAGGAGCGGCTCACCTCATAAACACGACCGCCATCGTCGTAGCGAAACCTGATCTCTTCCTCACCCGAGCCATAAAGAAAGACCTGCTGCACATTTTCAGGCAAGTCTTTCCACCTGGTATTGCGGTGGAATTCATAATGCCGCGCGATGGCCTCGATGGTCTGCAGAAAATAGGGCGATTTGCCCTTGCGCCAGGGGGCCAGCGCGCCGTCGTAAATCTTTAGGGTCTGGTCGGGAACCACAAGGCGTTCATCAAAGAACAATTCCACCCCCAGCCCGCCACAATCCGGACAGGCCCCGAACGGGGCGTTGAACGAAAACAGCCGCGGCTCAATCTCAGAAATGGTGAAACCGCTGACCGGGCAGGCGAATTTTTCCGAAAAGGTGATCCGCTCCGGTTCTTCATCCTCTGTCGCAGTCTCCAGAATGGCGATGCCGTCTGCCAGATCGAGCGCGGTACGAAACGAATCCGCCAGCCGGGTTTCCAGACCTTCGCGCACCACAATCCGGTCGACCACCACGTCAATGTCGTGGCGGAATTTCTTGTCTAGTTTCGGCGGGGTATCAAGCTCGTAAAACTCACCGTCCACCTTGACGCGCTGGAACCCCTGCTTGCGCAATTCCAGGAAATCCTTGCGATATTCGCCCTTGCGGTCGCGCACCATCGGGGCCAGCAAATAAGCGCGCAGGCCGGCCTGCATCGTCATCACCCTGTCGACCATGTCCTGGACCTGCTGGGCCTCGATCGGCTTGCCGGTTGCCGGTGAAAACGGTGTCCCGGCACGCGCGAACAACAGGCGCAGGTAATCGTAGATTTCGGTTACCGTGCCAACGGTCGAACGAGGGTTTTTTGACGTCGTCTTTTGCTCGATCGATATTGCCGGGCTAAGACCGGCGATGTGATCCACGTCCGGCTTTTCCATCATGTTCAGAAACTGGCGGGCATAGGCCGACAGGCTCTCGACATAGCGGCGCTGGCCCTCGGCATAGATCGTGTCAAAGGCAAGCGACGATTTGCCGGATCCGCTGAGCCCGGTGATCACCACCAACCGGTCGCGCGGAATGTCCACATCGACGTCTTTGAGGTTGTGCTCGCGCGCGCCGCGCACCTCGATATTTTTCAGCTCGGCCATGCCAGTCCTTGAATCCTGTGGTTAAGAGATAGTTGATATAGTCATCGCATCCAACCGAAAAATGAGAACAAAGAGCGAACTTTTTCCGTATTTGATTTTCGGGGTCATAATGTTTAGCGACTTTTTCATCATCAACCGGGAGCGTGACGCACCATTGTCCGGCGAAAGGTAAGGGCCTCTACTAGGGGGTGTTGACGTTCATCGTGTTTGAATGACGATTGCAGCAAGCGAGATGAATGCTTTGAAGCTGTCATCTGTTTTGCAGGAACGCATTGCGATCCCTCTGTATTCCTTCAGCTTTCCGAAGAAGTTTTCGACCAGGTGACGCCATTTGTAGGTGTGGCGGTCGAACTCCGCCGGGAAGCGGCGGTTTGATTTTGGAGGGATTACCGGCTCGATCCCGGCACTGGTCAGCGCTTCGCGCAGCCAGTTCGCGTCGAAGGCACGGTCGGCGAGAAACTGGTCGCAGGTGAGGCCCTCGATCAGTGCGGCGGTACCCCGCAGGTCATGCGCCTGACCGGGCAGAAGGCGGAAGTCGATCAGATTGCCGAGCGCGTCCGTCAGAGCCATGATCTTTGTCGTTATCCCGCCGCGAGAGCGTCCGATGGCTTGGCTTTGAGTCCCCCTTTTGCGCCCTGACCGTGTCGGTGGACTTTGACGATACTACCGTCGATCATCGTGTATTCGAAGTCTGCATCTTCGGCTAATACCCTGAACATACGATAGAAAGCGTCGGCCCTCACCCACCTTCGGAAGCGCTTGAACACGCTGTTCCAGCGCCCGAACTCTTCCGGCAGGTCGCGCCAGGGGCATCCGGTCCGCGAGATCCAGAGAACTGCCTCGACAAACCGGCGCGGGTCAGGGCCGGTGCGACCGGGGTCGCATTCCCGGCCAAGGCAGTGCGGTGCGATGACAGCCCATTGGGCGTCGGTCAGAACTGTGCGGATCAAGGCTGCTCTCCTCTGTTTGCAACCTTGAATCAGTCATCAGCCGATTTGGGAATCCCTAAACGTCAACAAGCCCTAGCAAATTTGGCCGAATTGCGTTACGCCATTAACTAAGTGTCCGTCCGGGGACTTTATGAGTCGGATGAATCGGTTATCCGGCGCCCCCTCTTGAAGAGCTGAATCAGCTGTGATTCTCTGGGGTGGTGAATTTGCTCTTGAGGTGCCCCATGTGGACTGCCGACAACCGCCCGCGCTACAACCGCGACAAACTGCGTTATCCGAGCGACCTGACCGATGCGGAATGGGCGCATATCGAGCCGCTGATCCCGCCGGGCAAGCCCGGCGGCGGCAAACGGCGCGTCGCTATCCGCGAGGTGATCAACGGCGTGATGTACATTCTGAGCACCGGCTGCCAGTGGCGCGCGCTGCCCAAGGATTTGCCGCCCAGAAGCACCGTGCATGATTACCTCGGCCTGTGGAACTGGGACGGCACGCTGGATCGCATCCATCATGCGCTCTACCTCAAGTGCCGCGAGAAAGCCGCGCGCGAAGCCAGCCCCACGGCCTGCATCATCGACAGTCAGAGTGTGAAAAGCGCTGAAAAAGGGGGGCTCGCATCGACAGCCACGGCTTCGATGCCGGCAAGTTGATCAAGGGCAAGAAGCGGCATGTTCTGGTCGATACGCAAGGCTTGCTGCTGCACGGCATCGTCACCGCCGCCGACGTTCAGGATCGCGACGGCGGTCTCGCGCTGCTGGCGACCTTGTTCGGTCTGTTTCCCTTTCTCGGGAAATTGTTCGCCGACAGCGCCTATCAGGGGCCGGTCTTTCACCGCGCCCTGGCCGGCATCCTGCCCGATCTCGAGACCGAGATCGTCAAGCGATCCGATCGGGTGAAGGGCTTCGTCGTCCAGCCCAGGCGTTGGGTGGTCGAACGCACCATCGCCTGGCTCAACCGCTGCCGCCGACTGGCCAAGGACTGGGAGAACCTCAACCGCAACGCGCTCGCCTTCATCAAGCTCGCGTCCATTCGACTCATGCTCCGAAAACTCTGTAATCCTACATAAAGTCTCCGGACGGACTCTTAGACAACCAGCTGGGTGGGTCGATGCTAAAATTTGTCACAATTTCACTCCTTTACGTTCTGACGACGGCTGCTTGGGCCCATGACAATCCACGCACCATATTGGTTCTAGATGGGTCGGGTTCGATGTGGGGCCAGATTGACGGCACCGCCAAGATCACCATAGCGCAAGAGGTTGTCTCAGCCCGCATTCCCCAGATGGATGCCCGTTTCTTCACCCGCAGAAGCGTGATATACCCGATTATACAATGAGTTAACCGGGTTGGAGCGGGAATTTGCGTGCGAACGCGACGGGTGAAGTACAAACCGTGCCTATCCGGTTGTCACCCACACCCACTATATGTAGGGTGTGGCGTCGAGTGGCTCGGGAGGCGGACGAAGCGGGGATGGATGTTCCGCAGCGCGAAGACCTTTCGTTTCCGCGGTCGTTTCCCGAGTTTCAACGACTTTTCCCGGATGACGCGGCCTGTGCCGCCTACCTGGAGAAGGCGCGGTGGGGTGACGGGTTCGTCTGCCCCCATTGCCAGACGGCGGCAGAGCCGTTCCGCTTCACCAGCCGGCCCGGCGTCTTGCGCTGTCGAAAGTGCCGCCGCGACACCGGGCTGACGGCGGGGACGGTCATGGAGCGCTCCCATACGTCGCTGGGCGTATGGTTCTGGGCGGCCTATCTGGTTGCCAGCCAGACGCCCGGCATGTCTGCCACACAGTTCCAGCGCCAGGTCGGGCTTTCCCGTTACGAAACCGCCTTTCAGATCCTCCACAAGCTCCGCGCTGGTATGGTTCGGCCGGATCAGGACCGCATCGGCAGCGAGGCCTGCGACCATGTCGAAGTCGACGAAACCTGGGTCGGCGGCCGCACGCGCGGCAAGGGCCGGGGCGTTCACCACAAGCTTCTTGTCGCCAGCGCCGTTGAAGTGCGACAGCGCAAGCCGGGAACCAAGCTCGATAAGCGGAAGGGCGGTCGCTACGCCGGACGTGTCCGACTCGCTGTCGTGCCAGACCGCAGCGCGGAATCGCTCTGCGGCTTTGTCGAGGGTGCCGTTACTTCGGGTGCGTCGGTCATCACCGACGATTGGTCCGGCTATACCAGCCTCGCCAAGCGCGGCTACAAACACCTCGCCGTCGCCGAGCGAGGCAACTCCCAGGTCGCTGAGGAGTATCTGCCGACCATTCATCTCGTCTTCGCCAACCTGAAGACGTGGCTGAGTGGCATTCATCACGGCGTGAGCCACCAGCACCTCCAAGCCTACCTCAACGAGTTCACCTTCCGCTTCAACAGGCGGTTCTGCCCGTTCAACGCCTTCCGGTCCCTGCTCGGAATCGCTGGCGATGTCACCGCTCCCACTTACGCCGAGCTTTACTCGGGCGACTGGGAGCACCCTAGATGTAGTGGGTGTGGGTGACAACCGGATAGGCACGGTACAAACAAGCCCTCTTCGGTTCCAATTCGACTGCTCGGTCAAGGTCGCGTTCCGTGGATCGTCGATCAGTTCGGACGGCGGGCTATTGCTCCACCGCGAGTTGGACGACGCCCTCGGGCTGACGGACATGGCGGCGGGGCTGATCACCGATCCGCGCACTGGCCGGAATGGCCGCCACAATCTCGCCGGCCTTCTGCGCCAATCGGTTTTCCCACGCCTTGCCGGCTATGAGGACGTCAACGACGCCGACCGACTGTGCCGTGATCCGGTGATGCGCCAACTCATCGGTGGACGTGCGGTGAAGCGGGGTGCGGCGTCGGCCAGCGCCATGGGTCGGTTCGAGACGAAGATGCTGACCCGACCGGAGAACCTCGCCGCCCTCGCTGATCTGCCCGGCCGCTGGATCGACGCGGTGCATGACCGGAGGCCGCCGAAGAGCATCACGCTGGATATGGACAGCTCCGAGAGCCCTGTGCATGGCGATCAGGAAGGTGCAATGTGGAACGGGCATTTCCAATCCAAGTGCCTGCACCCACTGTTCGTGTTCAACCAGTTCGGCGATCTGGAGCGATGTGCGCTGCGTCCCGGCAATGTCCACAGCGCCGATGGCCGGGAGGATGTGCTGCGCCCGGTGCTGGCAAGATATTCGAGCGACACGCGACCCTCGATCACCCGGCGCTATTTCCGAGGTGACGCCGCCTTTGCCATCCCTACGCTGTTCGATCTCCTGGAGGCCGAGGGCTGGGGTTATACCAACGGCATCAATTTCTGACTCTGTGGGGATTCCCAAATCGGTTTTGATCTGATTCAAGGTTGGCAAAGGAGGATCGCCATGCCAGCCAGTGTTCCGCTTCGTCGCGACTTTGATGCCCGCCACCTTCGTAAACTCGCCAGCCGTTGCAAGGATGCCCGGCAGAGCCGCCGTCTGTTGTCTCTTGCGGCGGTCTACGATGGCATGCGCCGTGGAGAGGCCGCAAGGATCGGTGGGATGGATCGCCAAACCCTGCGGGACTGGGTTCACCGGTTCAACGAAGAGGGACCGGATGGCCTCACCAACCGCAAGGGCGCGGGCCGGACGCGCTACCTGAGCGATGTCCAGATGAAAGAACTTGGCGAGATTGTCGAGACCGGCCCCGATCCGGCGGTGGACGGGGTTGTCCGCTGGCGGCGGATCGACCTGAAGCGGGTGATCGAGGCGCGCTTTGGCGTCATCTATTCCGAGCGCGGGATATCCAGACTGCTTGGCGAACTGGGCTTTGCCCATATCAGCGCCCGCCCGCAGCATCCCAGGCAGGATAAGCGGATCATCGAGGCGTTTAAAAAAAACTTCGCCGACACGCTCCAGGTGCATATAGCTGACCTGCCAGCGGGAACGCCGGTGGAGATCTGGTTCCAGGACGAAGCACGCCTTGGCCAGAAGAATGGCCTGACGCGCCTGTGGGCGAGAAAGGGCACGCGCCCCCGCCAGCCGGCCGATCAGCGCTATCACAACGCCTATCTGTTCGGCGCCATCTGTCCGGCTCACGGCAAGGGGGCGGCGCTCATGCTGCCTTGGGCGGACGCGCAAGCCATGCAGATGCATCTCGACGAGATCAGCCGCCACGTCGCCCGAAAGGCCCATGCGGTTGTGCTGATGGATCGGGCCGGATGGCACACCACCGGCAAACTCAAAGTCCCGAAGAACCTCACCATCATCCTGCTGCCATCGCGCGCTCCGGAACTGAACCCGGTGGAAAATATCTGGCAGTACTTGCGCGCCAATTGGCTCTCCAACCGCGTGTTCGAAGACTACAATGCCATCGTCGATGCTGGATGCGAAGCTTGGAACAAGCTCGTCGCACAGCCCGAAACCATCACATCAATCGGAATGCGAAAATGGGCCCATATCGGTCAATGTTAAATGCCGCTGGTATTACGCCATCCGGATCAAGGGCAACAGCAAGCTCTATGAGCGGATTTCCCGGCTGCTGCGGCGCAGGCCGGGTCGGCCGTCGCACACGGTGATCCGCACCTGCACCAGCTTCCAGTATCAGGCGGGGAGCTGGGTGAAGCCGCGCCGGGTGGTGTCCAGGGTCGAGTTCCATCCGGGCGGGTTGTTCCCGCGCGTGGGCTTCATCGTCACCAATCGCAGCCTGCCCAATGAGCGGGTGCCGGCGTTCTACAACGGCCGGGGCACAGCCGGGCAGCACATCAAGGAAGGCAAGTACGCGCTGAAGTGGACGCGGCTTTCCTGCATGCGCTTTGCCGCCAACGCCGTCCGGCTACAGCTTCATGCCCTCGCCTACAATCCGGCGAACTTCCTGCGCACGCCAGCGACGCCCAGCGAGATCGAGACATGGTCACTGACCTCTTTGCGCGAACGGCTGATCAGGACCGGTACGCGGCTGGTGCGCCATGGCCGCTACGCCATCTTCCAGATGGCCGAGGCGGCACTGCCGCGGCAAGTGTTCGCCGGGATTCCTGGCCTGATCAACGGGCTGCGCGATCCGCCTGCCGCAACAGGGTGCACATGACCAGAAACCCGCCCAGATCGGCTAAATCCAACGCTGGTGACAGGAAAGGTGTGTCCGAAAACGCGTCGAGAGACGCCTTAAGCGGTCGGATCGGCCTGTTTGGTCGTGCTATCCGGCCGGCACGCAGCACCACACGCGGATCGGAGGCAGAAATCGCCTGGAAAGTCGCCTTCGGTTGCTTTAGCCTCACGGGAGGCAAGCCAAATGGAGAATGCCGGTTTAGATTTGCTGCAGGGGTTGCCTGCCGAACAGGCCCTGGGGCTTACGGTTTACGGCCACCGGTGCCGCGGCGACTGTAGCGACATTGAAACGTTGGTCGAACCCGCCGGCGATACCCGAGCGGCCATTGAGGCTGCGGTCAATGCGATCCAGCACAAAGGCAAAACCCCGATGACCGACGCGGTGATCGCCGCAGCCGAGGCGCTGCGTTACACCGAGGAAAAGGCGACCGTCATATTGGTGTCCGACGGGATTGAAACCTGCCACCCCGACCCCTGCGAAGCCGCTCGCCTGCTGGAAGAGGCAGGCATTGATTTTACCGTCCATGTGGTGGGCTTCAATATTGACGACCCCGAAGTCATCGCCCAGATGCAGTGTTTGGCGCATGAAACCGGCGGCACGTTTCGCGCAGCCTCAAATGCTTCCGAGTTAAGCGAGGCGCTGACCGTAGTGGCCGAACCTTCGCCGCAACCAGAACCGGAACCTGTGCAAGTGACGATCTATGCCACCAATGGCAAGAACGGACCACGCATCGCCGATGATCTGGTCTGGGATTTGGGCCGTGGCGACGCGCAATTGTTAACTTCAGAAGTTGTGGCATGGCTGGAGCAAGACCTGTCCAAGGGCGAATATTCCGTTTCGGTGATGCGCCCCATAGACGAGGCCTTTGCCGAAGTACGCTTCGGCGTCGGATCGGTGAATAAAGTCGTTGTGCTGGAGCTGCCGGAATACAAACCGGGCACCACGGTCGAAGTGCCAGAGAGCGCGGTGGCAGGGTCGACCGTGCAAGTGCGTTGGACCGGACCCGATGCACAAATCGACTATATCGCGGTGGCCCCGGCCGACGGAAAGGGCTCCAAATTGATCGAATATACCTACACAAGCGAAGGCCCGTTGCTTGATCTAAAAATGCCACCGGTGCCAGGGGAATTTGTGGTTCAATATGTGCTTGGCGATGGTCGCAAGATGCTCGCGGAAATGCCGATCTCGGTGACCCCGGTGAGCGCGACGCTTAGTGCGCCGGACGAACTGCCTGCTGGTGCGGATGTCGAGATTACCTGGACGGGACCGGATTACCAGGGCGATTATATCACCGTCAGCGAACGTGGCGCGGATCAGCATGTCAATTATTCCTACACCAGCGAAGGATCGCCGTTGCTGCTGGAAATGCCCGCCGAGGCTGGCGAATATGATCTGGTCTACACAATGGGGCAGAAACGCACGATCATCGCGCGGGTTGCGATCACCGTTGACCTGCTCCCCGAAAACTGGTCCATTTGAAAGGAGTATCTGTTCGCCTAATGTTCACGAGAACGAGGAGAACAGAGAATGCGCAAGTCACGGTTTAGCGAAGAGCAGATTGTTCGGATCATTCAGGAGTATGCGGCGGGTGCGAAAGTGTCAGAGTTGTGCCGTAAGCACGGTATGTCGGATGCCACCTTTTACAAATGGAAAGCCAGGTATGGCGGCCTTCAGATTTCCGATGTCAGGCGGCTGAAAGACCTGGAATCGGAGAACGGCAAGCTGAAGAAGCTGCTGGCCGAAACCATGCTTGATAATGCTGGCCTGAAAGGGCTTCTGGCAAAAAACTTCTGAAGCCTGCAAGCCGCCGGGAAGCAGTCATGGTTCTTTGCCGTGACTATCAGTTTTCAACTCGGCGGGCCTGTGGGCTGATTGGGTTTTCCAGATCGAGTAATGAATACAGAGGAAGGCCGGATCGCCATGCGAGGATACGGGAACGGCTGGTCACGCTTTCCGGCAAACACCGACGCTATGGCTATCGCATGTTGCATGCCAAGCTTGGCCAGGAGGGTTTCAAGGTGAACGTGAAAGTGGTGGAGCGACTTTACCGAGAGGAGCGCCTGACCCTGCGCCGCCGCAATCGCAAGAAAATCCCCAAGGGCGTGCGCGAAGGTGCCTGGTGCCCGATCGCCGCCAACCAGCGGTGGAGCCTGGACTTCACCATGGATGCGCTCGCCAACGGCAGGAAGTTCCGCACCGTCAATCTGAAAGACGACTGCACACGGGAATGTCCGGCGATTGATGTGGCCCTGTCGATCCCCGGCTCCCGTGTGGTGGAAATGCTGGAACGGGTGGCTCGTGAGCGGGGGTACCCGGATGTTCTGACCGTTGACAATGGGCTTGAACTACGAGGCCGCGCGCTTGATGGCTGGGCAGATGATCACGGCGTGCAACTCTACTTCATCGACCCGGGCAAGCCGACCCAGAACGCCTACATCGAAAGTTTCAACGGCCGGTTTCGCGAAGAATGCCTGAACTTGAACTGGTTCACCTCGCTGGCCGAGGCAGAAAGGATCATCGAGGACTGGCGGATCGATTACAATCAAAACCGGCCCCACTCTTCGCTGAACTATCAAACCCCGGAAGAATTTGCCGCAAACAGGCCTTTCCATAAACCGCAATGGGCAGCGACGCTTGAGCTATCTGAAGGCTCCGCGCCACCGCCCATTGCTCACGCCGCCGAATAATGGCAAACAAAAGAGGAACAGAGTCTACCTAAAAGTGGCCCTCAAATTGGGGGCAGGTCACCGTGACCGGCATCGAGTACTCGATCAAAGCGCCAGCAACGGCGGTGGCGGGGGCCAGGGTGCCGGTCATCTGGACCGGACCAGACTACAAAAGTGATTTCATATCGGTGGCCGAGGTCGGTTCTGACGGGCGAAAATATCGTGGCTATACATATACGCGCGAGGGTTCGCCGCTGGATTTGCGGCTTCCGTTGGAAGCCGGTCAATACGAGATCCGCTATATCCTGGCGCAAGACAGCGAAGTGCAGGCCAGTGCGACAATTGAGGTGACAAATGTCAGCGCCGAGATCAGGGCACCGGCGTCGGCCAGCGTTGGCGATACGGTTCAGGTGATCTGGACCGGGCCAAACTACAAGGGGGATTTTGTGTCGATCGCGCATGTCGGCATGCCCGAACTGAATTTCGATCGCTACACATATACGCGCGCCGGTTCGCCACTTGATCTGGAATTGCCCTCGGAGCCGGGCGAATATGTCGTGCGCTATATTGCGATCGGCAATCCGGACCGGGCATTGACCAGCCAAACCGTTTTCCTTGAGGATGTCGCTGCAGAATTGACCACACCAGCCAAGGTGACGGCGGGTGGCGTGATGCAGGTGATCTGGCAAGGCCCAGATTATGCGCGCGATTTCATTGGCATCGGCAAGGTCGGCGAAAGATACAAGCGATACAGTTACACCCGCGATGGTTCGCCTTTGGACCTGAAAATACCAGACGAGCCGGGCGAATACGAAGTGCGATACTACATGCGTGCCGACGACCGGGTGATTGCCACGGTGGCGGTCACGGTTGAATAGCGCTGATACGGCAAGGCCGGGGGTTTCGCACCCCCGGACCCCCGCGGAGTATTTCACCCAAGAAAAATTATACCAGCGGCATTTAACATTGACCGATATGGGCCCATTTTCGCATTCCGATTGATGTGATGGTTTCGGGCTGTGCGATGAGCTTTTTCCAAGCTTCGCATCCAGCATCGACGATGGCATTGTAGTCTTCGAACACGCGGTTGGAGAGCCAATTGGCGCGCAAGTACTGCCAGATATTTTCCACCGGGTTCAGTTCCGGAGCGCGCGATGGCAGCAGGATGATGGTGAGGTTCTTCGGGACTTTGAGTTTGCCGGTGGTGTGCCATCCGGCCCGATCCATCAGCACAACCGCATGGGCCTTTCGGGCGACGTGGCGGCTGATCTCGTCGAGATGCATCTGCATGGCTTGCGCGTCCGCCCAAGGCAGCATGAGCGCCGCCCCCTTGCCGTGAGCCGGACAGATGGCGCCGAACAGATAGGCGTTGTGATAGCGCTGATCGGCCGGCTGGCGGGGGCGCGTGCCCTTTCTCGCCCACAGGCGCGTCAGGCCATTCTTCTGGCCAAGGCGTGCTTCGTCCTGGAACCAGATCTCCACCGGCGTTCCCGCTGGCAGGTCAGCTATATGCACCTGGAGCGTGTCGGCGAAGTTTTTTTTAAACGCCTCGATGATCCGCTTATCCTGCCTGGGATGCTGCGGGCGGGCGCTGATATGGGCAAAGCCCAGTTCGCCAAGCAGTCTGGATATCCCGCGCTCGGAATAGATGACGCCAAAGCGCGCCTCGATCACCCGCTTCAGGTCGATCCGCCGCCAGCGGACAACCCCGTCCACCGCCGGGTCGGGGCCGGTCTCGACAATCTCGCCAAGTTCTTTCATCTGGACATCGCTCAGGTAGCGCGTCCGGCCCGCGCCCTTGCGGTTGGTGAGGCCATCCGGTCCCTCTTCGTTGAACCGGTGAACCCAGTCCCGCAGGGTTTGGCGATCCATCCCACCGATCCTTGCGGCCTCTCCACGGCTCATGCCATCGTAGACCGCCGCAAGAGACAACAGACGGCGGCTCTGCCGGGCATCCTTGCAACGGCTGGCGAGTTTACGAAGGTGGCGGGCATCAAAGTCGCGACGAAGCGGAACACTGGCTGGCATGGCGATCCTCCTTTGCCAACCTTGAATCAGATCAAAACCGATTTGGGAATCCCCACAGAGTCAGAAATTGATGCCGTTGGTATTACATGCTTTTCCTGGTGGAAATACTCCCGCCGGAGGCGGCTGCACGCAGTGCCACTAGAAATGCAGGGCCCGCCCGTAGGCGTCCAGAACGCTTTCGTGCATCATTTCGCTCAATGTGGGATGTGGGAAGACGGTGTTCATCAGGTCGGCCTCAGTGGTTTCCAACTGACGGCCGACAACATAGCCCTGGATCAGTTCGGTGACTTCCGCGCCGATCATATGGGCCCCCAACAGCTCGCCGGTCTTGGCGTCGAACACGGTTTTGATCATGCCTTCCGCCTCGCCCAAGGCGATCGCCTTGCCGTTGCCGATGAACCGGAACTTGCCGACCTTCACCTCATACCCGAGGTCCTTGGCTTTCGCCTCGGAATATCCAACTGAAGCAATTTGCGGCTGGCAATAGGTGCACCCGGCGATGCTTTCGGGCCTCACGGCATGGGCGTGCATTCCCTTGATCATCTCGGCCACCATCACGCCCTCGTGGCTGGCCTTATGCGCCAGCCAGGGTGCCCCGGCGACATCACCGATGGCATAAAGCCCGTCCACGCCGGTGCGGCAATAGGCGTCGGTCACCACATGGGTGCGGTCCACTTTGACGCCCGCCTCTTCAAGCCCCAGCCCCTCGACATTGCCGACGATGCCGACCGCTGAAATCACCGTGTCGAACGCGTGTTTCTCGATCTTTCCGCCCACCTCGATATGCGCCGTCACTTTGCCCCCGGACTTTGAATCTTCGGGGTCCAGCTGCTTGACCATGGCACTTTCCATGATCTTCATGCCCTGTTTGGTGAACGCCTTTTTAGCCAATGCGCTGATCTCAGCGTCTTCCACCGGAAGCACCCGGTCCAACACCTCGACAACCACCGTTTCGGCCCCCAACGTGTTGTAAAAGCTGGCAAATTCAATGCCAATGGCACCTGATCCGATCACCAGCAGTTTTTTCGGCATCCGCGGCGGCAGCAGCGCGTGTTTATAGGTCCAGACCAGATCGCCATCGGCTTCCAGCCCCGGCAATTCACGTGCCCGCGCGCCAGTGGCCACCACGATGGTAGGCGCGCTCAACTCCTCGACCCCCTTGTCGGTGGTCACGGATACCCGGCCCTTGCCCGCCAGTTTCGCCGCGCCCATAACGCTGGTCACCTTGTTTTTCTTGAACAAATGCCCGATCCCGCCGGACAATTGCTTGGCCACGCCGCGCGAGCGTTGGACCACCGCGTCCAGATCATAACCAACGCCATCGGCCGAAAGCCCAAAGTCCTTGGCGCGGTGCATCAGGTGCAGAACTTCGGCCGAGCGCAGCAGCGCCTTGGTCGGAATGCAGCCCCAGTTGAGGCAAATCCCGCCCAGATGCTCGCGCTCGACGCAGGCCACGCTCATCCCCAGTTGCGCGCCGCGAATGGCAGCCACGTACCCGCCGGGTCCGGCTCCGATTACGATCATGTCAAAGGATTTGGCGGCCATGGCGCCCTCCATTCAATTACCGTTCAAAGCTAAATTATCCGGTGCACCGCATCAACCAAAGAACCGGGATCGCGACCTGCTCACTCAGTCGCTCAATTCGACGACATCGACCTTGCCGTCGCGCGCCGCCAGTCCGATCTCACCGGCGCAAAGACGCAAGGCATCGTCGCCGAAGACCTCGCGCCGCCAGCCAGCCAGTGCCGGAATATCGCGCCTTCCAGCGGCCAGATCGTCCAGATCGGCGGCGCTGGCAATCATCCGCTGGGCAACACTTGCATGTTCGGACTTGGCCTTCAGCAAGACCCGCAGCATATCTGCCAGCGCCGAATTAACCTGCAGATGGGTCCGGTTGTTGTTGGGCTTGGGGTAGTTTTCCGGCGCGCAGTCCAACCCACGCGCGATCGCGGCAATGATACCCTGGGCAATGTCGCCCTTGCGGGCCTCGCGCAGCAACAGCCTTGAACGCGACAGATCGGCGATGGATTTGGGCTTGCTCGAGGCCAGCTCCATCAGCGCCTCGTCTTTCAGCACCCGGCTGCGCGGCACGTTTTTGGTCTGCGCATATTGCTCGCGAAACTGCGCCAGTTCGCGCACCAGCGCCAGAAATTTGCCCGATCCGGTCCGTGTTTTGATCCGTTGCCAGGCATCTTCGGGCCGGTTGATATAAAGCTGCGCATCGCTCAGGGGCGCAAGCTCTTCGTCAACCCAGCTGGTGCGCCCTGATGCCTCGATCTGGCGAACCAGCTCTTGGTATATCACCCGCAAATGCGTCACATCCGCTAGCGCATAGGTTTTTTGCGCATCGCTCAAAGGACGCCGCGACCAGTCGGTAAAGCGCGAGGTCTTGTCCAGGCTGGCATTGGCAATCTTGCGCACCAGGGTTTCATATCCCACCTGCTCGCCAAACCCGCAGACCATGGCCGCAACTTGCGTATCAAACAGCGGTTCAGGGATGACCCCGCCATCGATATAGAAAATCTCCAGATCCTGGCGCGCCGCATGAAATACTTTGATCACCGCAGGCTCGCGCATCAGATCAAAGAGCGGATCGAGCGACAGATCAGCTGCCAGCGGGTCGATCAGAACCGCATCTTCGGGGCCATCGAATGGCAGGGCCAATTGCACCAGGCAAAGGCGCGAATAATAGGTCCGCTCGCGCAGAAACTCGGTATCGACGGTGACAAAGGGAAATGTTGCAGCGCGGCGGCAATAATCGGCAAGCGCATCCGTTGTCGTAATCATGTGCATTCAGAAAACGGGCCTTGGTGAGTTGTCTTTGCGTTGATAGGCAATGAGCGCACAAATGAAAAGCATCACAATCGCAGCAATTCACTTCTGCCGTCGATAAAATGCCTCAGAACGGCAGGATACAGTCTGTGTTCAACTGCCAGCACCCGGGCGGCGAGAATTTCCGGCGTATCGCCCGGAAAAACCGCGACGCGCGCCTGACCGAGCAGCGGTCCGGCGTCAAGCTCTTGGGTGACCTGATGAACCGAACATCCCGCATATTCATCGCCTGCGGCAAGGGCTCTGGCATGGGTGTTCAGGCCGGGATATTTGGGCAAAAGTGAGGGATGGATATTCAGCATTCTGCCCTGCCAGCGCGCCACGAATTCGCGCGTCAGGATGCGCATGAAGCCGGCATGACAAATCACCTCCGCCGCTGCCCCGATCAGGTGCTTGTCCAGCTCAGCCTCAAAGCCCGCGCGGTCGTCACCAAAGGTCGCGTGATCGACGACAGCCGTGGGAATCCCCAGCGCCTTTGCCTTGTCCAGCCCACCCGCATCCGGGCGGTTTGAAAAAACCAGAACCGGTCGCGCCGGATGGCCGCCCACCATGTTGCGGGCCAGCGCCACCATGTTCGATCCGCCGCCCGAAATCAGGATGGCGACCCGCTTCACGCAAGCGATCCGGTGTAGCCAATTCCCTGACCGGCGGTCACATGCCCGATGCGGTGGACGCTTTCACCGGCATCGCCAAGCAGTCCGGCGATCTCGTCGGCGCGTGCGGGATCCACCGCCAGCACCATACCGATCCCGGCGTTGAAGGTTTTCAGCAATTCGCCCTGATCCAGCCCGCCTTGAGACGCCAGCCATTTGAAAACCGGCGGCAAAGACCAGGCGCCCAGATCAACCACGGCCCCCAAACCTTCCGGCAACACCCGCGGCAGGTTCTCGGTTATCCCGCCCCCGGTGATATGGGCCAGCGCGTGAACACCGCCCGCCCTGATCGCGGCCAGTGCCGGTTTGACATAGAGCCGGGTGGGCGCCAGCAGCGCCTGCCCCAGCGTGCCTTCGGAAAAGGGCGCGCCGTCTGCCCAGCCAAGACCAGAATTTGCCACGATCCGGCGCACCAGCGAATAGCCGTTGGAATGCACCCCGTTGCTGGCCAGCCCCAGCAGCACATCGCCCCCGGCCACGGCCCTGGGCAATTCCCCGCCGCGTTCCATAGCCCCCACCGCAAATCCGGCCAGATCGAGATCGCCGGGCGCATACATGCCGGGCATTTCTGCGGTCTCGCCGCCGATCAGGGCGCAACCGGACGCGGCGCAACCTGTGGCAATGCCCTCGACAATGCGTGCGGCGCTGTCAACATCCAGCTTGCCGGTGGCGAGATAATCCAAAAAAAACAAAGGCTCCGCGCCCTGACAGATCAGATCGTTGACGCACATGGCGACCAGATCAATGCCGATGGTGTCCACATTTCCGGTATCAATCGCAATCCTCAGCTTGGTGCCGACCCCATCGGTGGCGGCCACCAGAACCGGATCGCTAAAGCCTGCGTTTTTGAGGTCAAACAGCGCTCCGAACCCGCCCAGCCCGGCCATAACACCGGGCCGGTTTGTTCGCTCGGCAGCCGGTTTGATCCGCTCGACCAGCGCATTTCCGGCGTCAATATCGACGCCCGCTTGCGCGTAGGTCAGTCCGTTCTTGCCGTCGCTCATAGACGCCCCCGGTTATCTGGGCGGTGCGATAGCGCAAGGCAGAGGGCGAGTCTATGCGGCAAGCTGTGACAAGCGGGGCAATCTTTGTTGGGGGCCAATGCGTGCCGAACCACCGCACAGCGAAATCGCGGCGATTGGGTGCCCCGCGCCCCACCCGCCAAACAGGCGAGCCGCGCAGCATTCGACGCGATGTGTGGGAGGCGGTCGTTCGCCGCGCGTTATGTTTGTGTCGGCAGGGCGGGACAAAGCTGCCGCTGGCGGAATTGGCGAAAAGGTCTGCTCTCAGCCCATTTCTGACCATCAAGCACCATCATTCCCTGATTCAAGCACATAGCGATCATGCCCCGTGTCAGCCGACGATTTCATCGATGTCGGCAAAAAATCATCATCTGCGAACCCTTTCTGCATCCTCAGGTGTCTTCCCTACATAACCACTGTGAAAGGACGACAGATGACAACCCAATATAGCAAGGCGCTAATAATCGGTGCAGGGCGTGGTACAGGACGCGCATTGGCATTGAAGCTGGCCGACGCTGGAACCGATGTCACCGCCGTAGCGCGCACGGCGTCTGATCTCGGAAAATTGAAAGCGGAAAACACCGCTATAGAAATTGTCGTAGGGGACGGCTCGAATGATATTGCGAATGGCTTGGTCGCCGATATTCAGCCGGACTTGTTGCTGCTTGCTGGCGGTATCACTCCAAGGATGGGTTCATTCTTCGATCAGGATTGGGAGAGCTTTAGCGCCGCTTGGAACGGCGACACAAAATCGACTTTTGAATTTCTGAAAGCGGCCGTAACCACGCCGATGGCTCAGGATAGCGTGATCGTAACATTCGCAGGCGGCGCCGCAATCAACGGCTCATGGCTTTCAGGTGGGTATGCCGGGGCGAAACGGATGCAGCATTTTCTAACCAATTATGCGTCAAAGGAATCCGACCGGAGAAAATTGGGTCTGCGTTGTTTCACAGTTTATCCGCTCCAACTTATCGTAGGTACAAGCACCGGTGAAATAGCGACGGAAGCCTATGCCGCTGCTCAGGGTGTGTCGATTGCTGAATTTAGGGCACAGTGGGATACACAACTCATACCAACGCCCTAGTCGTTGACCGTTTTGGCCCATTGTCTGGTAGTGATTGACGTGATTGCGGTTTTGTCGTTTGCAAAGAAGTTCCATGCTTCGCAACACCTGTCGACGATCTGCTCATTATTGTCGAAGACGGATATGGCGAGCTTGTTGGCACGCAGATAAGCCCACACATTTTCCATCGGGTTGAGTTCAGGGGAATAGGGCGGGAGTTTGAGCAGGGTGATGTTGTCGGGTACCTCCTAGCTCTGCCGAACCGTGCCAGCCAGCGCCATCCAGAATGAGAAGGGCATGTGCGCCCGATGCGACGGTTTTAGCGATCTCGGCGAGATGCGCGCTCATGGCCTGTGTGTCGGCATGTGGCATGATCAGAGCGGCCGCTTCAGCCCGTTCCGGGCAGACGGCGCCGAAAATGTAGCTCCAGATATAGCGGGTGTCGCGCGGGGCACGGGGGCGTGTTCCACGCTCGGCCCAGATACGGGTGAGCGTGCCCTGCTGGCCAACCCGCGCTTCATCCTGAAACCATATCTCCAGGGGCTTGCTGCGGGCTGTTTCCGGCAAGGCTGCTTCTACCTCTGCGGCGAAGTTTTTTTAAAAGCCTCCTGTGCATCCGGGTCGGATTTCGGATGCTGCGGGCGCACCGACAGACGCCGAAAGCCCAGGCTTGCCAATTGTTTGCCAACAGTTCGCTCATGCATGGTGACGCCGAAGCGCTCTTCGATCTTGCGTTTCAGATCAATGCGCCGCCAGCGCACAACCCCATCGGTTTCGGGGTCGGGACCCGCCCGAACCATTTCCGCCAACTCCTCCTTCTGTGCCGCGCTCAGCAGACAGGGTGGATCCGGCGGGCGACGGTTGAACAGGCCCGACACGCCCTCCGCATTGTAACGGTGGGCCCAATCCCGCAGCGTCTGCCGATCCATGCCGCAGTTTTCTGCCGCCGTCTTGCGGTCAACCCCATCCAGAACCAGGGCAATCGCCAACATCCGTCGCGCCGCTTTCCCATCCCGGCACCGCGCCGCTTCCTGGCGAAGCTCGCCTGCGGACTTGTCTTTGCGCGTAATCCTTACTGCCGTCAAAGCCTCCCTTGCCTTGATGCCACTGAATCAGATCACGCCGCTCGTGGGAATCCCCTTGAGTCAAATCTGGGGGCCGTTGGTATCACAACAGATTTTCTTGCCGATCAGGTGATCGAATTGGTTGACCGTGAAAACATGCACACGCCGGGGGCCTGGGGCATCACCGGGAGCAAATTGGAACAGATGTCCTAGATGGCAAGGAACAATCAACAAGACGGAGCTGGACCTGCAAGTCGCAGAAGGTGCCTTGGCAAAGCCCAAACATTGGGACCCGCTTTTGGAAATCCTGCGAGAGCGCGGTGACCGTCATGAGAAAGCATTCATCGATCACCTGGAATCCCAAGGCGTCATCGCGGTTCAGATCGACGGGATCGACGTCACACCAACAGCCGTCTCAGCGACACATGCCGCCATGATGTCCGGTGCTGAAATCATAATTCAGGCGTCGTTGGAGGATAGAGCCTCGGATTGAATTTCTGAATCAAAGGGATTCCCACAAGGCTTGATTTGTGATTCACCATATTTGGAGGTGGATCATGGGCAAGACACTATCACTGGACCTGCGTGAGCGGGTTCTTGCGTTCATCGTAGAGGGCCATTCGTGTCACGAAGCTGCGCGGCGGTTTCGGATATCAGCGGCGAGTGCCGTGCGGATTAGGCAGCGCCGCCGACAAACGGGTTCCATCGCACCAGCCAAGCGGGGCCGACCAAAAGGCAGCAGCAGACTGGAAGTGTTTGCGGGGTTTCTCAAGACAACAGTGGATCGCAGGCCAGACATTACGATGCCGGAACTGGCCGAGGCGCTTATTCAGGAACACGATATGCGGGCCGCTCCGGCAGAGCTGTCGCGCTTCCTCAAGCACCGGCTCGGTTACACATATAAAAAAATCCTTGATTGCAACGGAGAGGCGGCGCAAGCGGGTGCGCGCCGCGCGATACGAGTGGCGGCACCGACGCCAGCCGAGGATGCGACTTGAGCCGCACAGGTTGGTCTTTATCGACGAAACGGCGGTGACGACCAAGCTCACGCGCCTGCGCGGGAGATCTCCCTGCGGCGCGCGTCTGGAAGCGGATGCCCCCTTCGGCCATTGGCGCACCCAGACCTTCATTGCAGGGCTGCGCGTTGATGAGTTGACCGCTCCCTGGCTGCTTGACGGCCCGATGAACCGTGCTGCCTTCGATGTCTATATCGAAACACAGCTCGCCCCGACGCTTCAGCCCGGTGACGTCGTGATCGCCGACAACCTGTCTTCACACAAGTCCGCATGGGCGCAGGCGTTGCTGAAGGCGCAGGGAAACTGGATGCTCTTTTTGCCACCATACAGCCCCGACCTGAACCCGATCGAGATGGCCTTCTCCAAGCTCAAAGCCCACCTGCGAAGGATGGCCGCCAGAACATTTGATGCCCTGACTGAAGCCGTGGGTGACATCTGCGATCTATTCGAACCTCAAGAGTGCGAAAACTACTTCAGAGCTGCAAACTATGTTGCAGAATAAATGTCCGTAGCTCTAGAAGATGGGTCGGGCGGGCTGACATTCTAAGACGCGTTGAGACACCAAGTGAGCTCGGTTCCTGGTCCTACCCGTAGTCCTGTTGTTTGCGCCGAACTACGCGGTCGCGCATGGCCTCGACGAGTTCCGGGTCCGGGGCTTCGAAGGTGGTGCTGCGGTCCATGAGTTTGAACTTATATCAAATGGTAAAGTACGTATAGCACTGTAATTTCAGATATTTACAACTAAATCGCACGCGAGAGTCGGGATTTTGTCCGCCAATTCCTCAAATATTGGAAAATCGAAGCAACTTTGTTGTCCACTCCAACAGAACCGTGGCAGAGCTGTTTTCTATCGAGGCTGGGGCTGCGTCCAGCGTTCACCTGCCGCGCATCCAAGAATTGATCGAGCCGGAAAGTCTCGTCTGCGGTTGTGGCGGCGCCCTGCATGCGATCGGTGAAGATGTCTCGGACCGGCTGGATGTGATCCCGGCCAGTCATGTTCGAAGAGCGCTTCAACGCGTGACCATATCTGAAACCCGCATGCGCGGGGCCAGATACACAGAGTTCATGACACTCCCGGAGCAGGAGCATAAGTGCCATGCTCATCGTGAACCTCAGGACCAACAAGGGCCGGCGTTAATACGCAGACGAGACGCATCGCTTCCTCTGCACGGAAACGATGTCGCTCATTCTTGTCGAAAGCGAAAAATACGCCGGGAACGAGGTCATGGACCTTTCCCGTCTCCAAGATCTCAATCGTTCCCCTGCCTTCGATAATATAGCAAGATTCCAGGTGGTGCGGGTATTCGATCACCAATTCGCATCCCGCAGCCCAATGGCCCTCGGAAAATGTGTATCCCATCTTGTCGTCTTTGACCAGATAGCGGGTGGCCACAAAACCCTGGCCTTTCACTGCCCGCTCCGTCCCCTGAAGCTCCTCGAATGTTCTAACAATCATCGCCACTGCAATCCTTCTCGCGTTTGGAAAGCCGTAATGTAGACAAAGTATGATATATTCTCAATCGCATTTCCCATATGCAGGCATTCGAAGTAATCACGCATGGACCTGTCGCACGCCCTCAAAGAGGATGGGGCTGACGCGGGCTTTCTGATGGGGGACCAGGTCCACAAGATCGTCGGCGACCACGCGCCGAATGGCCTCGCGCACCGGCGTCCAGCTGATGCCGAAGCGTTGCACCAGGGCGGCCTCGTCCAACTGGGCGCGGGGCGGAATGACGAGGCCCTGGCTTTCCCCCTTTAGTGTCGAATAGATGGCGTTGACCAATGACGCGTACCGTCTCGGTACCGCGTCCCTGCCGGATCGATCGCTTGACGCCAGCACTTAAAGCCTTCGATTTCGGAGGTCAGGCCCTTGCGCCAATAGCCTTCCCAGAGGCACGCCTTTGAGGATCGAGACATCCTTGAGGGTGGGCACCGGCTTGGCTGCCATCATGTGGCGGAAGGGGTGGTGGCACCATGGCACGCGGGCCAGGAACAACAAGCTGAACAGGCCGCGACTGAAGAATGTGGTCATCTGTCGTCTTTCCCTCGTCGTTCTGCTTTGTGCCGTCGCCACTCTCCATCAGTTCGGCCGCCGTCATCTGCCGGGGACGCCGTTGCCAGACGGTAGACTTGGCGCGCCAACTTATCCGAGATCTTGCCGTCGCGGACGTCACGGGCTACCGCTTCGCGGTCGCGGCCGTGGGGGTCGCCAAAGCCACCGCCGCCCGGCGTTTCCACCCGGATGCAACCGCCCCTGGGTACCTCCACCGTCGTCTTTGAAGGCAACTCCCGGTGTTCGCCCTCGGGGTCGAGGATGAAATGGGCGGGTCTCGCCGAATGGCCGCCGGCCAGCCCCCAAGGCGCGAACTTGCGGCCGTCCGAGAGCACCGTGAAGGTGCAGTCGGCATAGGGGAATTCGAAATCGCGGCGGATGCCGAGGCCGCCCCGGAACGTGCCAGCGCCGCAACTGTCAGCGATCAGTTCGTAGCGCTTGAAGCGAATGGGATAGTTGAGTTCCACCTCCTCGACGGGCGCGTTCTCAGTATTGTGGATGGAGGTCTGCACGCCATCGGGTCCGTCCTTGGTCGGTCGCGCCCCGTTGCCACCGCCGATGGTCTCCATGTAACAGAAGTATTCGTCGATACGCGGGTCGCGGCCGCCGAAGCCGAGGTTGACGATCAGACCCTTGCCCGCCGCCGGCACCCGGTCGGGCATGGCCGGATGCAGGGCCAGCCACAGCAACTCCGTCATGCGGAAGACTATCTCCCAGGCCCCGACCACCGCCGCCGGCCTGACCGCTGTGCAGACTAGACCGTCGGAGCCAACCACGCGGATACGTCGCAGGAACCCCTCGTTTGCCGGTAGACTTTCATCCGCCAGGCATTTGAGGACGAAGGCGGGCGCGACCGCAGCCATGGCGCGGGTGCAGTTCATGGGCGAGACGCTCTGGGGCGAGGAGCCGCTGGGGTCGAGGGTCACGTACCCGTCCCTAATCTCGAGTTTGAGGGCGAGGCGGATGGGCTCGTCGGTAAATCCGTCGTCGTCGCGATAGCCCTCGACCTCGTAGACCCCCTCAGGCAACTTCCGGATCTCCCGCTCCGTCCACCGCTCGGTGTAAGCGATCAGCTCGTCGCAAAAGGTTTCCAGGGTCTCCGCGGAGAACCGCTCGACCAACTCACCGAGGCGCCGGCAGCCGACGACGTTGGCCGCCATCTGGGCCCGAAGGTCGCCGGCGGTCTCGCGTGGCGCCCGAATGTTGGTGAGGATCAGGTTGAGAACGTTGTCGTCGATTACGCCGTTGCGGGCGATGCGCGTCGGCGGCAGGATCAGACCTTCCTGGAAGAGTTCCTTGTTGAGACCCAGGCTGGCCGGCGAAGAACCGCCGACGTCGATGTGGTGGGCCATGTTGGAGACGAAGCCGATGCGCTGGCCGCCGACGAACACCGGTGCGATGAGCGATATATCGTTGAGGTGGCTGGACCCGCGGTGGGGATCGTTGACGATGATCGCATCGCCCTCTTCCAGCCTGTCGAGCCCAAAATCGCGGACCGAAACCGGAGTGATGGTCGCAAGCGAGACCAGATGCGTCATCGTCGGAAAGGCCTGGGCGACGCAGCGCAGTTGGTTGTCGAAGAGGGAGCAATTGAAATCGGCGCGGGTCTTGATGTTAGTCGAGTAGGCGGCGCGCCGGACGGTCAGCGCCATTTCCTGGGTGACGTTGAGGAAGGCATTGCGAATCACCTCGAAGGTCACCGGATCCATATCCGGATGCAGCCCCTGGCCCGCGGTCCTATCCATTTGGGTCATGACGTTTCCTCGCTTCCCACCGTTATCTTCAGATTACCGTAGCGATCGACGGCGACGGCGGCGCCGGGCGGAACGACGGTGGTGGTGTCCATCTGCTCGATGATCGCCGGGCCCCCGAAACGGTCCCCGAAGAGCAGCTTCTCGCGGTCGTAGAGGTCGCAATCGAGCATGCCTGCGGCACCCGAAAAACAGACCTTGCGCCGCCCTTTCAGGGCGCGGTCCGCAGAATCGGAAGCCTCCGGGAGCTCGCGCAGGCGCGGGCGCTCGATCTTGCCGATGGCGGTCAGGCGTAGGTTTACGAACATGGTCGAACCGCTGCGGTCGCAGAAGCCGTAGACCTCCTGGTGACGGTCATGGTAGGCGGCGCTCATGGCCCCGGCGGTTCCTTCGTCGAAGCCCATGTTCATGGCAATCCGCAAATGGAAGGATTGACCGAAATAGCACATCTCGATCTCGCGCCGCACCTCGACGCCGTCGTCGGGCACGCCCTCCTCGCGCAAGAGCGCCCGGGTCGGCGCCTCCAACTTGCCGAAGACCCGTTCGAGTTGGGCCGGGTCGGCTTTGTCGGCCCGCGTCATGAAAGTGCGCACGACCTCGTGCTTGAGGTCGGTAGCCAATAGCCCGACGGCCGAATTGACACCCGGCGTCGGCGGCACCAGGACCATTCCGATACCAAGCGCGCGAGCGATGGCGACGGCTTGCATGGGGCCGGCACCGCCCGAGGGGACCAGCACGTAGTCGCGGGGATCAATGCCCTGCTGCACTGTGATGAAGTGAAGAGCGCCGGCCATCCTGGCGTTGGCGATGTTGATCACCGCGAGGGCCGCGTCGATGACGTCGAGCCTCATGGGTTCGGCCACCTTGAGGAGCATCGCGGTAGCGGCCAGGCCGGTATCCAGTTTGGCTTCGCCGCCGAGGAAGAAGTCGGGGTTGATGCGGCCCAGCACCAGGTTTGCGTCAGTCAGGGTCGGTTCGGCGCCGCCCTTGGCGTAGCAGGCGGGGCCGGGATCGGCGCCGGCGCTCTGTGGGCCGACGGTCAGCGCCCCGCCGGGATCGACGCTGGCGATGCTGCCGCCCCCGGCCCCCACCTCCACGAGGCTGATGACCGGGGTGCGGACCGGATATCCCTTGCCTCGCGCCGCCATCACCGTCGCCACCGCCGAGGCCCCGACCTCGAACTCGTCGGCGACCCGGGGTTGGCCGTGGTTTACTACCGCCACCTTGGCGGTGGTCCCCCCGATGTCGAGGGCGAGCAGGTTGTCGTAACCCGAAAGGCCGGCGACGAAGGCAGCGCCGATGACGCCGGCGGCGGGCCCCGATTCGATGAGGTGGATCGGCTGGTGCTTGGCGGCGGCGGCGGCCATGATGCCGCCCGACGAGGTCATGAGGTGGAGGCCGGATTTGACGCCCCGTCGCGCCAGCCGGTCCTCCAGCCGTCGCAAGTAGGGGGCGACCCGCGGCACCAGGACGGTATTGACCACCGTCGTGCTGGTGCGCGGGTATTCGCGGTATTCTGGACAGACGTCGGAGGATAGGATGATCGGGATGTCGGGGCATTCCTCGGCCAGGATGGCGGCGGCCCGGCTTTCGTGGGCGGGGTTGAGATAGGAATGAAGAAAGGCGACGGCGATGGCCTCGACGCCCTGGTCGCGGAAGAACTGCGCCCTCCGGCGCAGGACCTCCTCGTCCAGGGGCACGATCTCCTCTCCGTCGGGTCCCATCCGTGCTGGCACCCCCAGACACAGGTAGCGGGGGATCAGGGGCTTGGGCTTGTCGTAGAAAACGTCGTAGGCGGCGGGGCGGGTCTGATAGGCGATCTCGAGGACGTCGCGGAAGCCCTCCGAGGTCACGAGTGCCGCCTTGGCACCCTTGCCCTCGATGATAGTGTTGGTGGCGATGGTCGTGCCGTGGACGGTGAACATGATCGCCGACGGATCGACGGCGAATGCGCCGAGGGCCTTGTCGATACCGTCTATGCACCCCTGGGAAGGGTCGGCGGGAACCGTCGCCACCTTGGCGACGAGGATCTCGCCCGTCGTTTCCTCGACCAGCACTACGTCAGTGAAGGTGCCGCCGACATCGATGCCAGCGCGGAACCGCTTGCCGGCGACCCTGTCTGTTGCGGGTAGGTTCTCAGCCACACTTCCATCCTGTCATTCATCCTGCGACGGCAGGCGGGTATCGTCAAAGGAGAACACATGTCGCCGTCGAAACACTGGTTTCGTGGGGTGGGCACAGCCTCTCCTTCACCCCCGGTTGGCGCCGAAACTCTGCTGGAACAGGTTGCCGGCAGCGACGCGGTCGTGGCTCAACTGACAGAAGTCGTCCCGGACCTCGCCGTCGACGATCCAGTCGGCGAGCTCGCGGGCGATGACGGACCCGGTCTTGAACAGGTGGCCGCTTCCGCCCGAGAAGTCGTAATAACCGGCGACACCCGAGCGCGGGCCGACGAAAGGCATCCAGTCCGGCGTCACGTCGTAAAGGGCGGCATAACCCGCCACGAGCTTGGCCCCCTCCAGCGGCGGGATGCGCCTCACCATACGATCGTACATGTCGACGGCCTGCTCGTTATCGACGGTGAGCTTGTAATTGTTGGGGTCGACGTCGACGTAGGGCTTGGGATAGCCGCGGCCCATCAGCCACCGCGACCCGCCCATAGGCCTGAGATAGGCGGCGTCGACGGCGTTGGACACCGGGGTCGTGGGCAGGGGGCGGCCGGATCGAATCTCCCAGATGGTGTCCTGCTCGCGCATCGCTCGCATGGGCATGTCGAGGCCGGCGAATTCGGCTAGGTATCTGGCCCACGGGCCGGCCGCGTTGATCACCGCGCCGGCCCCGACGGGACCGTCGTCGAGGAGGACGCCGGTGATGCCGTCGCCGTCGCGAACCAGACCCCGGCACGGTGTCCGATAGCGCGCCTCGCCGCCGGCGGCGACGAAGGCGTCGGCGAAGGCCTCGGTGGTCTGCACCGGATCCGCATAACCGCTATTGGGCTCGTAGACGACGACGCCGACACCGTCGGGGTTGAGCCAAGGATGGTCGCGGGCGAAGTCGTGGGGATCGGAGAGGCTGATGTCGATGCCCAAGGACCGGTGCATCACCGACTTTTCGGCGGCGATCTCCGCCCAGTCGGGGGGGATAAGTTGGGTATACCCGGTCTGACGAAAGCCGCCGTCGCGGCCCAACTCGTCGGCCAGAGAGGCAAACAGATCCACCGACGCCTTAGCGATGCGCGCCATCAGCGGGATACTGTAGAAGGTGCGCAAGACGGCGGCGCTTTTCCCAGTGTTGGAACAGGCCGGGCCGGCCCCCTTTTCCAAAAGGAGGACGCTGCCGACTCCCTTCTTCTTCAGCCAGTAGGCAACGCTCGACCCGGTGACGCCGGCGCCGACAACGATGACATCGTAGTTGGAAACCATGTTCTCCCCTTATCCTCCCTTAGCAGAAACGCGCCACCGTTGGCACGTCTTCGGCTCAGTCTCCTTCACGGGGAAGGATAATCGCAGTCATAACCCTACACCCGGAATTTGAACGGTCAATATCAAATATATGACATATTGCGAGAATAATGTTCGTATGTGGCATAGCACTTGACAGAATGTTCGCAGAGAAACCGCGTTTGAGCCTGCCGGTCCAAGGTTGGCCGGAACAAGGCTCTTACATCTAGTGAATTTTGGATTCTACACGCTGGATATTGTGTGTTCAGCGTGGAGAAGTCGCTACGGGGTGGTGTCAGACAAATGCGACCCAGTCTCGGGCAAGACAGTACGACTGCCCGTTATGCCGCGCCGAGCTGACGCCACTCGGCAAGAGCAACGGCACAGTTTAGCTTGAAGTTTGGTCGAGAGTAGAGACTGCGCTCCTGGTTGAAATGGTTGAAGACGGATGAGTGGACGGCGGCGAATTTCTGCAAACTTAGCATCTGCCGAAAGTGGAACATGGCGCATTTTCGTTGTCGAAACGGCAGGCACGGCGGAAAGAGATTTGCCGATATCATCACCGGATAGCTCCCGCGCCACGAGCATTTCGACGCCAAAGCATTACTCGCGTTCGCGATAGCGGGTTATTGCAAAGGAGTTGGGAATTGGTCGGGCGAGCGTGTATCGAGTGCTGGAAACGGGAATTGGCATGAGTAAAGATTTTCCTAAATTCGACCATGCTAAATTCTCGAGGATTTGCGCAAGGCACGACGAAAAGGCTGAACTCTATAATCGATATCTATATGAGGTGTTTCGACCCGATCCATTGCATCTTCTATAGGGCACCTCGAAAAATTCCGATTTTCAGCAAATTTGCAATTGTAAGTCTTTGAAATCATTGAAGGCGGATTTTCGAAGTTACGATTTTTCGAGGTGCCCTATAATGATCAAACCTACGTCAAGTTCAATTACATTGAGAAGCTGTATACGGCAGGTCTCCGACGTAGCGTAAAGCCGGATGCCATGATTTGCAGGAAGTGTGCTTGGGCGACATACAGGCGTCATCGTAGTGGACATCTCATCCCATCCCGCGTTTCTCAACGCGGGCGTGATAAATTTCGTGCAGATGTCTCATTCGCTCAAGGTGGCCTTTATCCATAAGGTCTGAGGGGACTTCGTGCCCATCGAGGAGCGGGGTTAACGCAAGGTGCCGTGGGGCGAGACCGGCCGCGGCCTTCGTCATTTGCGCTCGACCAACTCGACCTTGTAGCCGTCCGGGTCCTCGATGAAGGCCATCACCGTGGTGCCGTGCTTCCAAGGGCCCGGCTGCTGCAGGATGCTCAACCCTTCCTTTTCCATCTGCTTGCAGGCCCCGTAGATATCGGGGACGCCGATGGCCAGGTGGCCGAACCCGTTGCCCACCTCGTAAGGCTCGACCTGGTCCCAGTTGTGTCTGAGCAGGACCACCGTGTTGCGGGCTAAGTCGCCGTAGCCGACGAAGGCCAGCGTGAAGCGGCCTTCCGAGAAGTCCACCTTGCGCAGCACCTGCATCCTTAAGTGCCGGGTGTAGAAGTCGATGGACCTGTCCAGGTCCTTGACATTGAGCTTAGTGTGCAACAGGCAAAAGTTCCCACCGTCCGTCACCATGGCCGTCCTCCTTTCAATCGGAATGCCCCGTACAAAATACGTCTGGGTTTTATCCTACGCCCAGAATTTGAACGGTCAATATCAAATATGCGATGTTTTGCGAGAATAATGTTCGTATGCGGCATGGAACTTGACACAATGTTCGCAGGAGAACCGCGTTTGAGCCTGCCGGTCCAAGATGGGCTGGAACAAGGCTCTTGCATCTGACTCGATTTTGGATTCTACACGCTGGATATCGTGTGTTCAGCGTGGAGAAGTCGCTATGGGTGGTTTTGCGGAGTGTTTTGCTGATCTTCGTGACCCGCGCACCGGCAACCCGACCCGGCATCTGCTGCTGGAGGTCCTGATGATCGCCTTGTGCGCCATGCAGTGCGGGGCGGAGGGCTGCGTGGACATGGAGGCATTCGGCAAGGCCAAGGAAAGGTTTCTCAAGAAGTTCCTGAGCTTGCCGCACGGCATTCAGTCGCATGACACGTTCAGCCGGATCTTTCGGTCTATGTATGCGGAGCAATTCGGCCGCTGTTTCCAAGCTTGCGCGGTCTGCGGAGTTCTGAACCGGCATTCCCCATATGAACCGGCAATCGGACAGCAGTTTGGGTCATTTCGGTTTTCCTGACTTGACTGAGCGTCGGCGACGGTGCGAAAGGCGCTCTTCATGAGCCAAAATGCTCTGCGGCACGCCCGAGAATGTCGACTTGGTGGTGATCAAGACGTACCTCTCCCGTAGCTTTGGCTGCAACGCGTGACAAACGGACGCCTCACGCCGGCGCAGGATCAGGCGGTGGCCGCAACTGGAGAACCTGCAGCAGAGCTTACTGGATCAGCCTGTCGACGACGCAAGGCACGCCGAGCTTTCTGATCCCGCCATCCGGCTTGGGTATTTCAACCCGCTTGACCGGTTGCGGTTGGTAGGTTCCCCCGAGCAGTCGAGACCGAATGCTTGGCCAATTCTCACGCAGGTAATCCTTGGCATCCCATCCACGCCAGGACTGCCCTTGTTCCATCCCTGCCTATCCGGTTAACGCAGACACCCACTACATGTAGGGTGCGTCCAGTCGCCGGAGTAAGGATGCGCCCCCGGCCCAAAGCAACCGGCGCAATGGCACAGCCACCAAGGTCCTGAAGAGCCAGGATGGCGAGATGCCGATCGCTGTCCCGCGCGACCGAGAGGGCAGTTTTGAGCCTGAACTGGTGAAGAAGGGCCAGACCCGGATCGACGGCATGGACGACAAGATCATCGGCCTCTACGCTCATGTCACCTCGCGGTTTCCTCAGTTCCGAACTCGGAACACGACGCAGACCTCCCGGGGTAAGTTCAGTCGCCTTCGGTGCACAGTTGCCGGATCTACGCTTCGCGTCCTTGATGGATATGGACTTCGCGATTCGTTGCCCGCTCGTCCGACGCTGGTGCCTCGTATCCGGTTCTTGTCCATCAATTCGCACGTTTGCTCCGCGTTTCCTTCAGACCCCGCCTCGCGGCGATAGCCATTGCGCATTGCTAACCCTTCACCTCCATTGGCAGACTAGGCTGGCGCTGATCCGGCAACTTCTCGTTCAATCCGCGCCGCAACCGATCTGCCGCACCGGCGATTATCGCACGCGTCTGCGCGACCTCGCCGGTGTCGACCTCGGCCGCTGCACCCGCTGCGGCGGTATCATGCACGTCATCGACATCGTGCCCCGTTCGTCCGCCCGACCGAGGGTGCCACCATGCCCGCCAATCGCCAGACATAGACCATGAGCCTCGGACATGATGCTGGACCAGACCATGTGGACGCCGCTGTAAAATCACCCCGGAGCGGCAGCCGCCGTGCTGCCCGATACACACCGTAAGGCACGCTATCTTCAGCAGCGATCGAACCCGCCATGCCCGGCGCTGCACCGATGCCCGGCTCCCCGCCGCCCCCAACCCATCGCAACCTCACCTTCCAGCCGTTATCCAGCGCCACTTTCCCGCCGCCCGGCATCCGCACCGCAACACAATCCCCATAGACCCACACCGCCACCGCGGCTTCGTTCAATCCGGCTTCAATGTGTCACGCCCCGCCACACAAGCCGCGCGACCTCACAGAACCCTCCAGATTACATTGCGAACATTGTGTCAATTTTCGCTCCGCATGCGAACATTATTCTCGCGATGTGGCATATATTTGATATTGACCATTCAAATTCTGGGTGTAAGATCATGACTACGGTATTGCTTGCCCGTAATTGAAACGGTGCGACTCCAGCGCGTAGAGGGCGACCTTGTCAGAGGCGAATTCGCAACTTCTCAAAATTTACGATCTACATAAGCGATTCGGCGACGTCGAGGTGCTCAAGGGCATCAACCTCGAGGTGCCGGACGGCCAGGTGATCGCCATCATCGGTGTCAGTGGTTCGGGCAAGAGCACGTTACTGCGCTGCATCAACCTTATCGAGCAGCCGACCTCCGGCGAGATCTTCTTCGACGGCAAGCGCGTCGAGTACGGCGTCGGCCAATCGTGGTTCGACCGTGGCCGGGCGCTCAGCGCGCTGCGTATGGAGATCGGGATGGTCTTCCAGCAATTCAACCTTTGGCCGCACAAGACAGTGCTTGAGAACGTCATCGAGGCGCCAAGGGTGGTCAAAGGCGTGAGTCGCAAAAATGCCGTAGCCGCCGCCGAGGAGTTGTTGAACGGCATCGGTCTCCTTGAGAAGAGCGACGAGTACCCCTCACGGCTCTCCGGCGGCCAGCAGCAGCGCGTCGCCATCGTCCGTGCGCTGGCCATGCAGCCCAAGTTGATGCTTTTTGACGAGGTGACCTCGTCCCTCGATCCCGAGCTCGTCGGCGAGGTGCTCGAACTGATGGCCCGCCTTGCCTTCGACGGTATGACCATGCTCTTCGTCACACACGAGATCAACTTCGCCCGCGATGTGAGCGACCGCGTGATCTTTATCGACGACGGCATCATTGAGGAGGAGGGACCGTCGCGCGAGGTCCTCAACAACCCGAAAAACAAACGTACGCAGCGCTTCCTCGAACGCGTGTTACACAAGGTCAAAATGGTGAAAACTGGAGCGAGCGATGGAAGAAATCATCAGTGAGACGGACGCGGCGCCGGGAGTCCTTGCGACTTTCCCCGACATGGTCATCTCGGTCGACAGCTGGTGGGAAGGGATCGAGGTCTACCTTCCGCTGTTCATTCCGGCGTCGTGGTTGGTGATCGAGATCACTGTCCTCTCCATTTTGCTGACCTGGGCGTGCGGCCTGACCGCGGCGCTGAGTAAGACGTCGCCCTTCCGAGTGCTGAAGTACTCCGCCGAGTTCTACCTATGGTTTGTGCGTGGTACACCGCTACTCACCCAGATCTTCCTCATTTACTTTGGCCTGCCACAGATCGGTATCAATTTAGAACCGTTCATGGCCGGCGTCATCGCCCTCGGGTTCAACGGCGGCGCCTATGTCGCTGAGATCATCCGTGGCGGCTTGTTGAGCATTTCCGTGAGCCAACGCGAGTCGGCGAGCGCCGTAGGTATGAACTATGCGCAAATGATGCGGCGCATCATCCTGCCTCAGGTGGTGCGGGTCATCATACCGCCGATGACCAACGAAGCGGCGACGACGCTCAAAGCCACCTCGCTCCTGTCTACGATCACCCTGATGGAGCTGACGCTGCAGACCGAAGTGATCGTCGGCGCGACATTCCGTCCATTCGAATTTTACATCCTCGTCTCGCTTATCTACTTGGCCATGACGACCGTAATAATGATACTGTTGCGCTGGTCCGAACGGCGTTACGCCGTAGCTTACTGAGGCAAAGAACGACGTTGGTCGCCGGGCCGAGAACTGGTGGAGTCGTAATTGGAGTAGCCGTTGGAATTGGCGGTTACAAAACAAGGAGGAACTACAAATGAAACTTAGCAAGTACGCATTCAGCACCGTGGCGGCAGTCGCGCTCGCCTTGAGCCTGATCGGGCCGGCGAAGGCCGGGGAGCTCGAACTGGCTCAGCCGGGCGTCCTCACGTGCTCCACGGAGGCCGCCTACCCGCCGTGGAGTTATCAGACCGTT
Organism: Paracoccaceae bacterium; assembly: GCA_965216135.1. Lineage (GTDB taxonomy): Bacteria > Pseudomonadota > Alphaproteobacteria > Rhodobacterales > Rhodobacteraceae > CBDCFL01. Next base: position 24,864 of record CBDCFL010000017.1, on the reverse strand, counting down.
GATGGGCAGCGGGACGGCCTTACGATACGCCTCATGAGGGAGGTGAGCAGCCGCCTGGATCTCAAGTTCCAGTACGTGATCACCAAGTGGGAATCGGTCCTCATCGGCCTCTTCGCCGGCAAATACGATATGACCTGCTCCACCATGGACATAACCAAGGAGCGTCAGGAGCGTGCGCTGTTTACCGACGGCTGGATCGAGTCGGGTGGCATCGTCATCGTCCGCGAGGATTCGGACATCAAGACGCTCGCGGACGTCGAGGGCCACTCTTTAGGTGTGCTGGTCGCTTCGACCTCGGTCGAACTCGCCAAGCCGCTCAAGCCCGGCGAGGTTAAGCACTACAAGAGCGACTCCGACAATATGCAAGACGTCATCCTCGGGAAAACTGACGGCATGATCACTGAGTCGCTCGCCGGAGCCTTTATGATCAAGCTGTCCGGTCAGCCGTTGAGGATCGTGCCCGGCTTCCTTCAACGTACCCAGAAGTCCTTGGTGTTGAGGAAGGACTCCGTCAACCTGGCTAAGGCCATCAACAAGGTGGTGGCCGAGATGGTAGCCGACGGCACATTTGCCAAGATCGCCAACGAGATGCTCGGCATAAACCCGTATCCCGAGGAGCCTATTCGTAGTATATTCGAATGATGCGAAGTAGTGGCTCGGGTGAAGCGATTGTTGCGGCGATTGGCTAAGCCAAGATGAGCCCGTCATCGCTCGCCGGGGATGGCCTAGAGGCACCCGGCGGGCGACTCTTGGACGCTTCGGGCAAGCTCAACGCGCATGGCGTGAGCACCTGATCGTTCTTTCCGGTTGGATGAGGACAAATCGAAGCAAGGACCTGGAACGATGATGCGGAATATATCGGCTGATGGTGAACGCCTTTGACATTCTTCGAGGGAGATGGCGAAGATCGGTGCGACGCCAAAATGGGACAACTGCCGGCTCGCCCTCTCGGACCTCGACAGGCAGGCGCACAGCACCTGTTTATGCGACCATTGCCCCGACGTCGATGTATTGCAGCCTCCTATGTATTGCAGCCTCTTAAAGAAACGCGCTTATGAGGCAAAGTTTAAGTTGTTTTGGGGCTCGGGCGGCGTTACCGGGCGGATTTGGATTGAAGGAAATCAGCCATGTCATCAAATGCCCGATCTAAGGTGGGCAGTTTCAAGCCGACACCTTATTGGTGGGAAGAGAGACCGCTTCTCAAGGTAACAGCGGAGCCACTGCCAAAACAGACCGACGTCGCCATTGTCGGTAGCGGTTACACCGGGCTCGTCGCCGCGTTGACCCTGGCCCATGCGGGACGCTCCGTCGTAGTTCTGGATGCCATGGCGCCCGGCGAAGGGGCGAGCACTCGCAACGGCGGCGTCGCCGGCGCTGGGCTGCAGCGGGCCTTCGGCAACCTCGTCGGCGACCTCGGCTTGGAGGCCGCCAAGGCCATTTACAACGAGGCCACGGACGCGCGCGCCTACTTGAAGACCTTGATCGACAAAGAAAAGATCGAATGCGGTTACGCCGTCTCCGGCCTTTTTACTTGCGCAATCCGTGAGAAGAACTATGACATCCTTGCACGGGGGGCCGACGTGCTCAACAAGCAATTCAACCTCGGAATCGAGATGGTGCCTCGAGCCGAACAGCGCCGGGAAGTCGGAACCGACGCCTATTTCGGCGGCCGGTTGTTGCCGTACATCCAGACTGTCAATCCAGCCCTTTTACATGCCGGTTTTCTGCGCCGCGCGATGGACGCCGGCGTCACTGTCATCGCTCATACTCGGGTCACCGGGGTCATCCGCGAAGGACAGGGCTTTACGGTCAACACATCGCGGGGCTCGTTCCGCGCCCGCGACATCGTCATGGCAACCAACGGGTACACGGACGCAGCGGATCGCTGGCTGGGACGCCGCATCATACCATTGCGCAGTCGCATGATCGCCACCGAACCCCTGGCGCCCGAGGTCATGGACCGGCTGATTCCGAAACGGCGCGTTATCGGCGATACGCGCCGCTTGCACACTTACTTTCGCTCGTCGCCGGATGGCACGCGCATTCTTCTCGGTGGCCGCGCCATGACGAGGGAGGCCCGTGAAGGCGATCTTGCGGTTGTTGCCGCCGATGTGAAGCGCCTGCGAGGCGAGTTGATTGCGGTGTTTCCGGAACTGAACGACGTTCGCGTGACCCATTCTTGGTCGGGGCGGGTAGCGATGACCTTCGATCTGGTGCCCCATAAAGGGGTTCACGACGGCGTCCACTTCGCCGCTGGCTTCTGCGGCAGCGGCGTCAGCTGGGGACCCTGGATGGGCCACAAGATTGCACTGCAAATGCTCGGCAAGGACGAGGGGAGATCAGCTTTCGATCGCTGCTCGATGAAGAGTCGGCCCCTCTATTGGGGAAAGCCGTGGTTCATGCCAATGATCTTCGCCTGGAAGGGGTTCAGGGATCGGACCGGGTTCTAGGTCCTGTTAGCTCTTGAGCTCTCTCCCTATCTGGCCATTGAACGGCATGGAGGCGGGATGAGAGTTCTCACGGATGCGCAAATGGGCTGCTGTCGAACCGCTGATTGAGGAGAGCCGCCCACGGGGCAAGACGGAGCATCATGACCTGCGGCGCATGATCGAAGCGATCCTCTGGCGCAATCAGAACGCGGCGAAGTGGCACAGCATCCCGGCGGAGCACAACGTGACCTGCGTGAGGCACTTGGCCGCTCTCGCGGCGGCTACTGTCAATCGGCGTCGAATCGGGCCCCCGATCGGCGCCCAAAAAGGACCCCTCTGGCCGAACGGTAGTTGGCCCGATGCGGCGCAGCCTTCCAACTGGCGCAGTCGGATCGGGCCAACGGGTCAGACGGGCTGTTGCCTTCGCGCTGCCGCCGGGGTAGGCGCACGAACTGGCGATGGCCCCGCGCCAGTGCTGTCACATAAAATTGGATGGCTGCCAAGCGGTTGCGCGATATCCTTCCGCAATGACAAGGATCAGCCCAGAGATTTCTCTCAACCCATGCCGCCGTCTTCAACACCTTCAACGTCCAGAGCCACCTCATCTCACGGAAGACACTTCGCCAATTTCGAAGCGGAGCGATGAATACATGGCGCGCTGTGACGACTGCGGCCTGATCGAATCACTCATTGTAGTTTTGTGCGGCTGCCACTCGGTAACGTGACAAGACCTTCGATATTGCCAATTCGGCCGCTGATATCCAGCATCTGGTGAACGAACCGTGCCTATCCGGTTGTCACCCACACCCACTACATCTAGGGTGCTCCCAGTCGCCCGAGTAAAGCTCGGCGTAAGTGGGAGCGGTGACATCGCCAGCGATTCCGAGCAGGGACCGGAAGGCGTTGAACGGGCAGAATCGCCTGTTGAAGCGGAATGTGAACTCGTTGAGGTAGGCTTGGAGGTGCTGGTGGCTCACGCCGTGATGAATGCCACTCAGCCACGTCTTCAGGTTGGAGAAGACGAGATGAATGATCGGCAGATACTCCTCAGCGACCTGGGAGTTGCCTCGCTCGGCGACGGCGAGGTGTTTGTAGCCGCGCTTGGCGAGGCTGGTATAGCCGGACCAATCGTCGGTGATGACCGACGCACCCGAAGTAACGGCACCCTCGACAAAGCCGCAGAGCGATTCCGCGCTGCGGTCTGGCACGACAGCGAGTCGGACACGTCCGGCGTAGCGACCGCCCTTCCGCTTATCGAGCTTGGTTCCCGGCTTGCGCTGTCGCACTTCAACGGCGCTGGCGACAAGAAGCTTGTGGTGAACGCCCCGGCCCTTGCCGCGCGTGCGGCCGCCGACCCAGGTTTCGTCGACTTCGACATGGTCGCAGGCCTCGCTGCCGATGCGGTCCTGATCCGGCCGAACCATACCAGCGCGGAGCTTGTGGAGGATCTGAAAGGCGGTTTCGTAACGGGAAAGCCCGACCTGGCGCTGGAACTGTGTGGCAGACATGCCGGGCGTCTGGCTGGCAACCAGATAGGCCGCCCAGAACCATACGCCCAGCGACGTATGGGAGCGCTCCATGACCGTCCCCGCCGTCAGCCCGGTGTCGCGGCGGCACTTTCGACAGCGCAAGACGCCGGGCCGGCTGGTGAAGCGGAACGGCTCTGCCGCCGTCTGGCAATGGGGGCAGACGAACCCGTCACCCCACCGCGCCTTCTCCAGGTAGGCGGCACAGGCCGCGTCATCCGGGAAAAGTCGTTGAAACTCGGGAAGCGACCGCGGAAACGAAAGGTCTTCGCGCTGCGGAACATCCATCCCCGCTTCGTCCGCCTCCCGAGCCACTCGACGCCACACCCTACATATAGTGGGTGTGGGTGACAACCGGATAGGCACGGAACGAACTTATACCACCGAGCGGAATGCCTGACTCACGTTGGGGATTCCCAAGCGGTCCGATCTCTAACTCAATGTGGTGAACCAATGAGGTTCGCCATGGCAGCGCCTATCGACTTACGGAACGATTTTGACAGCGTCTCACTGCGGCGCCTCGCGAAGAGGACCAGGGACGCGACCCAGAGCCGTCGTCTGCTGGCGTTGGCCGAGGTCTACGATGGTGGCAGCAGGACGGATGCGTCGCGGATCGGCGGCGTCGGTCTGCAGATCATTCGCGACTGGGTGCTGCGCTTCAACGCCCGCGGACCGGACGGGCTGGTCGATGGGAAGTCACCGGGCGCACCCTCGAAGCTCAACGCCGATCACCGCCGCGCACTGGCGGAGGTTGTTGAGGCCGGCCCGGTCCCGGCGGTGGACGGCGTCGTGCGCTGGCGGCGCAAGGACCTGGCGCGGTGGCTCTTGGAGACGTTCGCCATCTCGCTCGACGAGACCACGGTCGGGCGCGAGTTGAAGGCGCTCGGCTTCGCCAAGATCTCGGCGCGGCCGCGCCACTACGCGCAAAACGAGCTGGCCGTCGAGGCTTTTAAAAAAAACTTCCCCGCCGAACTGGCGAAGATCCGGGCGAGGCTCCCGAAAGGCGTCGAGATAGAGCTGTGGTGGCAAGATGAAGCCCGCATCGGCCAGAAGAATAAGCTCACACGCCGATGGGCCAGACGTGGCACGCGCCCGCGGGCGCCCCGCGACCAGCGCACCGAATGGGCCTATATCTTCGGCGCGATCTGTCCCGCGAAGGGGAAAGGCGCCGGGCTGGTCATGCCCTGGTGCGACACCGACGCCATGGCGGCGCACCTCATCGAGATCAGTGCCGCCGTCGATCCCGGCGCCCATGCGGTGCTGATCGTCGATCAGGCCGGTTGGCACTTGACGCCCAAGCTGGCGATCCCCGACAACATCACCGTCCTGGCGCTGCCGCCACGATCGCCCGAGTTGAACCCGGTGGAGAATATCTGGCAATTCATGCGCGACAACTGGTTGTCGAACCGGATCTTCAAATCCTACGAAGACATCGTCGCGCTGTGCTGCCAAGCCTGGAACAACCTCATCGACCAACCATGGAAGATCATGTCCCTCGGCATGCGCAAATGGGCGCATGGGTTCTGATCAATGACCGTTGGTATTATACCAAGAATTCGCTGACCGCCAGCGATGCAAATGGCAGAAAAAGAAATGATTCCAATCATCTGACTATCCGAGGATGAATCAGCCAGTGCGTTTTGGTATTAACCGCTTGCGTGGCGGTCTCGGCATCGAAACGGTTCGCATGATGCAGCGCCGCGAAGCCGAATGGACAATCGATCATGAAGAGTACAAGGCAGCCATCACGCTCTTGAACTATCGCCATGTATGCCGGCTCGATCACTGGCCCCCGGCACTCGCGCAGTCCGTCGCGGACTGGAACATGGATCCCTACATGGCAGTGCAGGGTCCGAACGAATTCGTCTATATCGGGAACCTTAAGGACTGGAACCGTCTTGATGACATGGCGAACTTCACCGAGCCGTCCGGGCAAACCGCAAACGCCGGTGCTACAGGCGAGGTTTGCGTTCCCGCAATAATGCAGCTGCTACTCTGCCGCCTCCGCGCTGGCTGCGGCCGCTTCCTTCTCCAAGAATGAGCAAAAGATCTTGCGCACCGTCTCCGTGCTACGCCAGCCATAGGGGGCGCCCTTGGGTACAAAGGCGACCTCGCCGGTTTTGAACACCATCTCCTCGCAATCGCCGCGCAGCGTCATGGACCCCTTTACGGGCAGCATCAACTCGCAGCGCTTCATCGGACTCACGCGGCGCTTCATGGTGGGGCCTGCCTCCCAGACGCCGACGAAAAACTGGCCGGTCGGGTCGGTATGCAACATGTGTGCGTGGATCATCGGGACGGGACCAATGAAAAGGGCCGGATCCTCAGCTTCTACTTTTTTGAGCGTTCCATCAGGCTGCGGTCGGATGACCCTCAGCGATGCGGCGTCCCTTGTCACAGCGCCGGAGGCATCGTCGAAGATGACGAAGAACTTACGCATGTATGTTGCCTGCTTCCACTGACATGGCGTGCCCTTGGGGATGACGAAGCTCTCGCCAGCGCGGATCGTTTCCTCGCTGCCGTTCTCGTGCACGATGGTGACCGAACCCCCAGCACATGCACGAACTCGTTGACGCTGTAGGGCTCCATCTTCGTGGTCATCGGCGTGCAGTCCCACACGCCGGCGCTGAGGCCCGTCTTCTTATCGTCGAAGCAAGTGTGGCCGCGCTGCACGGGCTTGCCGGAGACCAGCGTGTCAGGGCTGATCTCTTCCCACACCTCGAGGCCGGCACCGTCCGGGGCGTTGGTTTCCATGCGCATGATATTCGGGTCGATCATCGGGGAAATCCTCATCTCCTAGCGTTTGTGAACTGCGGCCAGTCTGTCATCTTGGGCCTGGTAGCGCAACTCACAGCTAATTTCTCGACTTACATTCGCGCCCCCGGATTGCACCACCAAGATAGACAAAAATATGCTCGGTAACCCGCCGAGCGTCCTCGCCCACACCGTAGATGATCCCTGACTTGCGACGGGTCATCCAGTTGAGGCCATTGAAATACAGTCCCGCGACTGAGGTCGCACCGTGGTCGGTCACCGGATAGCCCATGGCATCGACTACCGGGAACTCCACCCATGAAAAATCATAAACGAAACCGGTGGCCCAGATGACGCTGGTGATATTGGCTTGTTTAAGATCAAGCGCGGTCGGCGCGGAGACTGTCCAGGCATCGCTGGCCGGCCCGCCGGCCAGTTCACAGGCGACCGGATCAGGTTCTGAGAGGCCGGCTCGCACGATGTGATCGTCGACTGCCTGATAGAAGTTGAGCGCATACTCGTCAGCAAGGCGCATGTTCTTTTCGAGGTCATCGTCAAGAAAGATGATCTCGCCCTCGGCGGCAGCGATACGGCCAATAAGATGTATGCCGTCTTGGCGGAACATGTGCATACTGACGGTGTGGCCACCCTTCGTGCCTGACAGGTGCGGATCACTGCGAAACCGATCTTCGGGCCTTTTAAAGAAGTCTGGAGTGCGGTCAAGCCAACCCATTTCGCGCTGCCAGGAGACGCAGTCCTTGCCGCGGTAACGTCGGGGTAGGCGCCCCGACTGGCCCACCGACAGATATACCTCGCGGCCCGCCTCGCTCAACTCCTCGGTAATCTGACTACCGGACTGTGCCGATCCTATCACCAGAACGGCGCCGTCTGGAAGCCCCTGCGGGTTACGGTACTCGTTGGCCTGAAGTTGCGTCAACCTCTCAGAAAGCTGGCTCCTGCACGGTAAGAGCCGCGGCTTCTGAAAGGTTGCGGTGGCCACCACAACGGCTTTTGCTGTCAGAGGGCCGCTACTGGTCATCAGCCTGAACTGCCCCGGCTCACCACCAATACTGATTACATCGACTCCTGTTCGCACGGGCGCACTGAATGATCTGGCCCAGTTGTGCATGTGAGCCACAAAGTCATCGCGCGACATGAACGCGTTCGGTTCAGGCCCGGCGTACGCCGCCCCCGGAAGGGTGATCGTCCAGTTAGGGGTCGCCATGCAAAAGGAGTCCCACCTGTCCCTGATCCAGGCATTGGCGATCTCGCCGCGCTCAAGTACCACATGGTCGACACCGGCCTGGGTGAGGAAATAGGAAGTGGAAATACCTCCTTGCCCGGCGCCGATGACCACGACGTCGTAAGTTGATTTTATCATGCGTTAGCTTGTTGTTGGGTGCTGACAAACTGGATGAAATCGAGAGGAGGTGGGTAACGCCTCGCATGTGAGATCATGTGATGCACCTGGCCACGATGATGGGTCTGGTGTTGGAATTGATTTGTCAAACACACGCGCCATGGCCCGCTGAAAGGTTCATCAATTCCAACAGATTCGAACGAAAAAACTTCCTCCAGTTCCGGCACCGCAGAGGAGTCGCAAAAGTCGACATACGATTGGTCCTGCGCGAGGTGGGCGGTGCGCAGTTTATTAAAGTCGCCGTAGAGGATCTCATCGAGACGGGTAAACGTCGTGGGCTTCTTCTCCAAACGCTCTCGATAAAGCAGGTCGACCAGTAGGATGTGGTTCATTGTGGCGGCAATCGATTTGAAGAAGCCGCGGCGGTCCTCCCACAGGGCGTCGTTCGTCAACTCGCTAGCTACGTCGTAGATGCGCCTGTTGGCCCACTGATTGTAGCGCGCAGCTGTAGGCAGATCGATGAGCATGGTCTATTTCTCCACTTTGCTTCGTGCTGTTTCAGACTTAAAATTCCCGCATGGCGGCATCGACGACGAACGGTATGTCAATAACAAACTGAATTGACCGGTTTATGTACCATATGATTTGACCGCTTCTGTTGCGGTTTCTGGCCCTGTGGGGAAGTGGTCGGTCGCGGAGCGGCGGTCCACTTGTCCACAGGGTGCCGGCCGGTCGCGTCGAAGCGGATCACGCGGCCCGCCTTTCGCTGCTTTCGATCGGCGTGCCGTCTTTCTTGTAGCGGGCCAGGCAGCGCCGGCCATGGAAGACTGCAAGGTCGCCGTCGGGATATTCGTGCACACTCACTTTGGCCTTGACGTAGTGGTGGCGATGGCGGTCTGCCGGGATCTGCAGGCTCAAGTTCTTGTAGCGCACCGTGTTGTCATTGCCGACCACACGGTCCTCCTGCACACAGAGGATGTCCGCCAGGTTGCCGGCGAACGGCACGAAGGCGGAGCCTGTGTCCTCGGCCGGCCGGGCGAAGCGGGCATTGTGGGCCGGCAGGAAGTCCTCTTTCAGGAACCGGTTGGCGGCCGCCATATCGGTGATGCCGGCGAGCTCGAGTTCCTGCGGCAGGCGTTTCTGCAGGGTGCCGAACATGCGCTCCGAGCGGCCCCGGGCCTCCGGCGAATAGGCCGGGATCAGCTCAATACCGAGTTGCTGCAGGGCACGTCCGACCTGGGTTGGATTGTCCTTGTCGACCTTGCCGCCGGCCTCCGGCGTGTGCCAATAGTGCGAGGCCCGGTCTGCATAAAGCGAGCAGAACAGCCCCATGGCCGACCCCACCTCCAGCAGCGCCACAAAGCTCGACATGGTGCCCTCCTCGGCGACGAAGAAGGCGGAATAGATCTCCGAAGTGGCATCGTCCATGGTCACGATCAGGTCCCAGTACTGACCCGGCACCCATTGGTGCGTGGAGCCGTCCTGGTGCAACATCATGCCGACCATCGGCCGGCGCGGCCGCTTGCGGCGGTGCACGCCGCGCCGCGGTGCCGGCGCGACCCGGCCGTGCGCCTGGAGCGTCAGCCGCACCCAGTTGTAACTGCGCGTGACGTCGTGCTTTGCAACCAGCTTCTCCCAGAAGTGCCAGGCGGTGAAATGCCGGTACCTGGTATCGAACAGATCCAACAGTGCCACCACCTCGTCGACCCCGGCGCGGCGCGCGGAAACCCGACCCAGGCGGCGGTCGTAAAGACCCTCCGCGCCCTCGGCCTCAAAGCGATCGCGCCAGCGTCGGAACGTGCGCTCGGACATGCCCAGGATCTCGGCTGCCTCCAGCTGGCTCAACTCACCCCTGTAGGTGCGTCCGTAAACCTCATCGAACTTCATCAATCTCAACCCCTGTAACTGCTCTGTCCGGCGCATCAGCTCCTCCACTTCCTGGAGGAGTTCTAATGCCGGACAGATCATTTGTTACATTGACCGGCCATATCACGTGTTATCGACAATCGACGACGAACGGTATTGACAATCATATTCTCGCAGCGGATAATACTTAACTTCAAACAATTTTTCATCCTATTCGGTTTGAAACGCCCCGAGATCGAATTCGCAAGCGCCATCTTCAAGTGATAGCGGCGCGTGAAGCTGTGGCGTAACCGTGGCCTGATTTGATCCGCAAGACATAACGCCTCATCGCGCTCGAGCGCAAAATCAAGGTGATATCTCCGGTTCAAATCCTGGTTAAACTTGATTTGTACTTACTATAAGCGACACCAAGCTTTGCAGTACCTTCACGGATTTGACTTTCTGTCACAAAGCTATAGGCCATACGCAGGAAATTGCCCGGGTCGCCTTCTGGAAAACTCAGCCGACCGGGTTTAACCTCGACCCCCTCTGCGATGCCCAATTCTACGACTCTTTCGGCAATTTCGCCCGCCGGTAATTCAGCCCAGAGGAAATAGCCGCCCTGCGGGGTGCGGATTTTAGCCGCGGGCAGGTGCTCGGCGAAAGCCGCGATCATTACGTCGCGGTGTCGACGCATCTGCGCGGTTACTTCATCGATATGATGTGCCATCTTGTTCGTCCGCATCAGTTGCACGACGATCCGCTGAGCAAAGGGGTTAGAGCCGCCGTCAGCTTTCTGCATCGCCATCCGTCGGATCACCCCCGCATCGCCAATCGCCCAGCCGATTCGCAACCCCGGTGCAAGGATCTTCGACACCGTACCAAGCGAAATCACATGCCCACTCGTATCGAGCGCTTTCAGCGGGGGTACGGGCGTTCCCTCGAAGCGGATGCGGCGGTAGGGATCATCTTCGCAGATGACGAAATTGTACCTCTGGGCCAGCTCGATCATGCGCTTGCGGCGAGCGAGGCTCGTGGTTATCCCGGTAGGGTTATGGAAGTCGGGCACGTCGAACAGAAGCTTCGGCATCCGTTCACCATTGGCCTCAAGCCGCATCAGCTTGCCTTCGATCTCGGCAGCCGAAATGCCCTCGTCGTCTTGTCCAATGTCGAGGAATTGGACATTGTGCGTCCGCATGATGTGGATCGCAGTCAAGTAAGTCGGGCGCGTCACGATCACCTGATCGCCGGGCTCCACAAAGACCCGCAAGGCAAGGTCGAGCGCGTTTTTCGCGCCATAGGTGACAAGCACGTTTTCGCGTTTAGCCGTCACGCCCTCCGCTGCGACGTATTTGCAGATTTCGTCGCGCAGATCGTCAAGGCCCATAAGAGGCGCATATTGCATTGCCTCTTCTCGGAGCGGGCCCAAGGCCGCGGCCGCTTCGCGGACGACATCAGGAAGAAGTGGCGGATAGGCTTCGCCGCTGTTTAGCGCGATCACGTCGGTAGCGTGGTCAAAGACCGACCGACCAAGAATGGCGGATCGCCGCGCGAATCTGAAGGCTGTCATCAGACGTTCTCCGTGATCTTGGACCTAGTGGCAAAAGTCACACATTTGAGTCCGCGTGGCAGGGCAGAGTTCTGGGTAGCATAAGACGAAGAGAGGGCCCCATCTGATTGAATCTCACCACTAGACGCCTCGGTCGGATCGCTGATCCCTGCCGCGTCGCAGATCATCTGGTCGACAACGTAGACCCAGCCCAGTGCCTTGAAACTTACTATCCGCATCGATTCGTCTTGACGAGCAGAGCACCAAACTCTGACCTCACGCGCCAGAACCTCGGCCAGGTCGAACAGAGTTGCGGTGTAGGTGGGGCATTTGATCAATAAGATGCGTGGCCGATATGGGCGCACCTCGAACTGAATGCCATCCGGCATTGTCTGATGAATGCACCCTAGCGCTGACATCGAAATGCCCCGTACAAAATGCGTCTGGGCCTCATCTTACACACAGAATATGAACGGTCAATATCAAATATGTGGCATGTCGCGAGAATCATATTCGTATGTGGTACGGAATTTGACACAATATTTGCAGAGGAACCGCATTTGAGCCTGCCGGTCCAAAGTGGGCCGGAACAAGGCTCTTACATCTGCGAGACCTCTGCATGACAGGCGGCATTTGGACAATTTCAAATTTTGCTCCGCGCCACCTGCTCCGCTCCTGTGTTCGGAACGGAGTTAGGGTGCGAATTCATGTCATGCGGCGATGAGGGTTTGGGGTGAGAGGCTGATCCCGTTTGCGGCCTTGAGCAGGTTCTGAGAGATGGCGGCCATGACCATCTGCGGGTGGGTCTTCGCGACCCCGAAATATCTAGCCCGGTGCAGGCCGAAAAGGCGCTTCATGGTTCCGAATGTCTGCTCGACCCGGAACCGACACTTCGAGATCAACCGGTTGAAGCGCTTCTCCGATGCCCGTAGCGGGCGGCCCCGGGTGGCCTTTCGCACGATCCCGTCCCGGTGCTTTCCCATGAGCCGGTCACGATTGGCGCGGCTGGCATAAGCCTTGTCGGCCAGCACACGTTGGGCCTTCGCGCCTTCGGTCATGGTGCCGAATTCAGGGCTTTCCGCGACGTTGGCGGGCGTGACATGAACCTTGTCGATGAAGCCTTGCTCATCGCTCCGGGCAAAGCCCTTGTATCCGAGTGTGCTCTTGCGGCCTTTCTTCACCCACCGGGCATCGTCATCGGCGCTGAAGCTGACCGTGGGATTGTCCGGCGGCGTATCCGGCTTGGACCGGTCCTCGACCGGCGCCTCGATGTGGCTGCACGGGCGCGGCGACTCTCGATGAGCCCTCGCCATTGTCTCTCGGACCAATGGCGCTCTAATGGCTCGACGTAGATGATTGCCGCTTCTGCCTGCTTCACCTTCAGCCCGTGCCCCTCCAGCTGACGGCAGATCTCGCTCAGCAGCGCGTCGAAATCCCTCGCCCGCACACGAGCGTTGCGGTACCGGCAATGGGTCGTTTCGTCCGGGACCGGCGCGTGCAGGCCGAGCCCGGCGAACAGCATGAAATCCAGCCGCACGCGCAGACTTTCCTCAAGTTTCAGATCGCTCAGGCCATGCCACTGGCCCAGCAGAAGGCATCTGAACAGGACCACCGGATCATAACCCTGCAGACCAAGGCCGGAGCGTTTCAGGCCGCCCTTCAGGAGTCCCGATATCCGCCGCCAGTCAACCAGCGCATCGATCTTGCGAAGCACATTTTATTCGCCAACCCGCCGCCTGCTTTCATAGTCGAACAAATCCATCGGACCATCCCAAACAATCCTCCGGAACTGTACCCGTTCACTGAAACAGACGGAATCCTGGGAATTGTGCAGAGGTCTTACAGCCGTGCTGGTGCTGACACCGAACACCTTCGTCGCCGCGCGGCGCTAATGACCGGCAGCGATGTAGCGGCAGACCCACTCCCGAAGGTCCATCGAGTAAGATTTGCCCATCCGTCACGTCCTTCCGGAAGTGAGTCAGACAAACGATCTGACAGGAATCTCAAATGATTCAGATCGAAGGAAAACCGCTTTAGAACTACTCACCAAACCTTATCAACGGGTTGAGAGTAGTTCATGGAGGGTCAAATAGTCATTCCTTCTTTAAGCAAGCCTCGGCAAGCGCCATCCAGAACGCTGCGCCGACCGGCAGCGCGTCATCGCAAAAGTCATAATCCGAGGCATGCAGCGGACGGGCGTTTGGACCCTCAATCCCGTTCCCCACCAGCACGAAGCAGCCGGGTCGCTGCGAGGCTAAATGTGCGAAATCTTCGGAGAAAAGTTTCGGTGGACAATCGGCATCTACCGCCTCTCGCCCCATCAGTCCCGTTGCTACTTCCGCCACGCGTTCGACCGGGCCGTCGGCGTTGATCGTCGGAGGAAAGATTGTGTCGTAGGAGATACTGGCAGTCACATCATGCGCCATGCAGATGCCCGCAACGATGCGGCGCATTCGATCCTCAATGGCTTGATTGATTCCCGGGGATAGCGCCCGCGCATCCCCAGAAAGAGTTGCGTGCCCTGGAAGGACGTTGCGTTTGCCATCGGTGCGGAATTCGGTCACCGAAACGACGCCATTCTGACTTGGGTTCAATTTGCGCGACACAATGGTCTGCAATGCGCCGACGATCTCGGCGCCGACGACAATGGCGTCGACTCCCATGTGAGGAAGCGCTGCATGACCTCCTCGTGCTAAGACAGTAATTTCGAACAGGCTTTCGCTTGCGGTGATCGGACCCTTGCGCGTAGCAAACGTACCTATTGGCATACCGGGAATGTTGTGCATTCCATAGACCTCATCAACGTTGAAACGTTCAAAAAGCCCGTCGCGCAGCATCGCGCTGGCACCAAGGCCATTTTCCTCGTTCGGCTGGAAAATAAACGTGACGCGACCGTCAAAATCACCTTGCTCAGCTAGTCCCTTGGCCGCACCGAGAAGCATCGCCATATGCCCGTCATGGCCGCAGGCATGCATCACACCGTTGCACAGCGAAGCATATGGCACATCACCTCCCTCGGTGATTGGCAGGGCATCCATATCGGCGCGCAAGCCTATACTGCGGATCCCGTTCCCACGTTGAAGAATAGCGACAACGCCGGTGCCCCCGATACCTTCGTACACATCTAGGCCAAACGAACGAAGAAGTTCTGCGACGCGTTTTGCTGTCTGATGTTCGCCGAATCCCAGTTCCGGCGCGGCATGAAATTCGTGCCGCCATGTTGTCATCTCGGATTTCAGTGCGTCGGCACGAATGTTGTCATCCATCTTTGGGCCCTTCAGAAACGATCACCAAGCAGCGGGCTTCCGCGCTTGGCGCGTATTCAATGAAACCGGCTAGACCGGCGGCCCCGCTAGGTGTGGTGGCAAAGCCATGTCGCTCAAGACGAGTGAGGGCGGCTTCGGCGGCCTCGTCGGTCACGGTCACGAAAATGTCGGCATCGCCGCGCAATGATTCATATGCGATGATCGAAGCATTCTTGCAATCGAGACGGCCCATGTTCGAAACTGGCCCGACACTTTCAACCAAATTCCCTGCCATGATGCTGTTTCGGAGGCAGGCTGCGCGATCCGGTTCCACCACTATGATCTGCGGCTGCTGGGGCCAGACTTCGCGAATATTCGCCGCTACGGCAGCGGCAAGCCCGCCCACGCCGGCTTGAAGAAACACATGGGTCGGCCAGGTTCCGTTTCTCTCGAAAGCGCTTCGGCATTCGTCGGCGAGAACAGTGTACCCCTCCAGAATCAATGCAGGCCGGTCCACATAGCCAGGCCAAGAGCCGTCGGAGAGATGCAGCCAGCCATTGTCATCGGCCATTCGAATCGCGTCACGCACACAATCGTCATAGCTACCTCCCTTAATCACTTTCGCGCCCGCAGCGGCAATGCGCCTCGCGAAGCCGGACGGCGCCGCGTCGGGCAGCAGAACTACTGCCCGCGATCCAAATATCCTGGTGCCTGTCGCGACCGATAGGCCGTGATTGCCAGCACTGGCCGTGATGAACGTCATGGTCTTCGAGTAGTCCCGCGCCAGCGACGGATTGCTTACTCCTGCAACATCACAGATAATCTGGGCCACGGCGTATGCTCCACCGAGTGCCTTGAAGCTTCCCATACGCATCCGAGCTGCTTCGTTCTTGACGACAATTTCAGCAACACCAAGTTCGACCGAGTTCAGCGGCGTTGCGCCGTGAACGGGACATTTGGCCAGCAGGGCGAGTGGCCGGTCGGGGCGCGCGCAGAAAGCGCGACCCCTCGGCAAGTCGACACGGAGATGGACGTGGGACGACATCGGGCAACCTCGATGGTGAAGCATTACCTTCTCCAGAAGAAGTTGTAGAATGACGTATGGGCATCATATTTTCAAGGTCTAATGAAAAAAACATTTACGAACCGTCATTCTTCGCTATTATCACCTCATGAACCGACTTGACTCAAATGACTATGAAATTTTAGAGTTGCTCCAGGCGAACGCCCGGGCGCGACTGGAAGACATCGCCGATAAGACCGGTCTTTCGATAGCAACTGTTCAGCGTCGCATCAAGGCACTGAAATCCGGTGGCGTGATCACAAGCGAGACCGCCGTGCTCCGGCCCGAATCCCTGGGATTCGGCATGACTTTCATCGTCTTGGTCGAGCTTGAGCGCAAACGCTCGTCCGAATTGAAGAGATTTCAGGATAGGGTTTGTGCCGAGTTGCAGATCCAGCAATGCTACTACGTAACGGGTGAATTTGATTTCATCATGATCGCCCTTTCGCAGGATGTGGAGGGATTCAAGCTGCTGACGCACCGGTTGTTCTTTGATAATCCGAACGTCAAGCGTTTCCGCACAGCACTGGTTATGAATCGCACTAAGGTGAACTTATCGGTGCCACTGAAAGGAATGATTACAACCGAAACGAGTCAACAGGGTAAGTGACTTTTGTACTAGGGCCTGTGGACATTCAAGATTTCCATCTTGGGTGCTTTCTGATTCAAGCTCCCAAAAGGGAGTTTGTGATAGACGAGCAGCGACTTGTGGTCAGCGATCAGGTTTGGGAGCGGCTGGGGTCGCTTCTGCCGGGCAAGGCCTCGGACAGCGGCAGAACCGCCGGAGACAACCGCCTGATTCTGGAAGCCGTGTTTTGGCCGGTGCGGACCGGATCGCCTTGGCGGGATCTGCCGGAGAGGCTGGGGAACTGGAACAGCCAGTTCCGCCGCTTCCGGCGTCGGGCTGAGAGCGGCGTTTTTCTGAGGTGTATTCCGACCAGAAATGATCGTTTCAAGCCGCTTGCGGTCAGCCGTCGAAACCGTGAAAGGCATTCCCGTAAGCATGCCACAGACTCGCACGCCGCAGATCACAAAGGAGTCCTAAACCGGACTCTTTTGAATGGGTCAATCCACGTGTGAATTGCGGTGGCAATTAGAGAATTTAGCGTAGAATGCGGCTGCGCTGAGTGATGCGGCGCCGCTCGACACCGACTCGCTTTGTGTTTTCCTCGCCGAATGGGGTTTTTCAAGAGGTGCTGGCTGGAGCTACTTGTCATTGTCGATGACAATGACGATGATTCCGGTTGAGGAAGTCATCAGGAGTCGGCTCATCTGACAGCTGGCTCGGTAGTTTGAATTAATTGTGCCTGACGGGGGAAACGTTCCGGAGACCTCACCTGCCGGGCCTCGACAAGCAGAAAGCGGTACCGAACATGTCCACAGACACAATGATGCTTAATGAAGTCTTTGCCCTTTGTGTCCGGTCGCTTCAATCGAACGACTGCTCGAAGGAACAGGCCGAGGCTGTGGCGCGGACCATCACGGCCGCCGAAAAGGATGGCTGCGTCTCGCATGGGGTCTTCCGCCTTCCGGGCTACCTCAGATCCCTCAGAAGCGGCAAGGTCAACGGCCAGGCCACGCCCAAGGTGGAGCGTCTGGCTCCCTCGGTCCTTCGGGTGGACGGCGATCTCGGTTACGCGCCACTCGCGCATGAGACCGGCCGTCAGGCTCTGATCGAGCTGACTCGCGCGCAGGGCATGGCGGCGCAGGCCATTGTGCGGACCCATCATTTCTCGGCGCTATGGGCCGACATTGAGCCGCTGGCCGAGGCGGGGCTTGTCGCCTTCGCATTTACCGCCTATACGCCGGCCGTAGTGCCGGCGGGCGCGAAGCGTCCGCTTTTCGGGACCAATCCGATGGCTTTCGCTTGGCCGCGCGGCGACGGTAATCCACCGATGGTGTTCGACCAAGCTAGTGCCGCAATGGCGCGGGGCGAGATCCAGATCGCTGCCCGTGACGGGCATAAGGTGCCGCTTGGTGTGGGAATTGACCAAGCCGGCAACCCGACCACCGATCCGAACGAGATATTGGCTGGCGGTGCTCAACTACCGTTCGGTGGCTACAAGGGCTCGTCGATCGCGTTGATGGTCGAGCTGCTTTCCGCTGGCTTGATAGGAGAGGCCTTCAGTGACGAGGCGGCCAAACGGGACAACGCTGATGGTGGGCCGCCGCAGGGGGGCGAGTTTCTGCTCGCACTTGACCCTGCCAGCTTCGGCGACGGCGACGGTTGGTGCACCCATTCCGAGGTATTTCTCCAACGGCTACTCTCTTTAGAGGGAACACGGCTTCCCGGCGATCGACGACGACAGAACCGCGTCCGTATCGCGCGAGAAGGGGTGACGCTACCACAGTCGCTACTCGACGATGTGTTAGCGCTGACGGGCAACTGACGGCGTGCTAATTTCGACAAGCCGCTTGCCAAGGCGCTGAAGCGCTCAGATGGCGCAAAGGGAGGACGTCTTATACCAACGGTCATTGATCAGAACCCATGCGCCCATTTGCGCATGCCGAGGGACATGATCTTCCATGGTTGGTCGATGAGGTTGTTCCAGGCTTGGCAGCACAGCGCGACGATGTCTTCGTAGGATTTGAAGATCCGGTTCGACAACCAGTTGTCGCGCATGAATTGCCAGACATTCTCCACCGGGTTCAACTCGGGCGATCGTGGCGGCAGCGCCAGGACGGTGATGTTGTCGGGGATCGCCAGCTTGGGCGTCAAGTGCCAACCGGCCTGATCGACGATCAGCACCGCATGGGCGCCGGGATCGACGGCGGCACTGATCTCGATGAGGTGCGCCGCCATGGCGTCGGTGTCGCACCAGGGCATGACCAGCCCGGCGCCTTTCTCCTTCGCGGGACAGATCGCGCCGAAGATATAGGCCCATTCGGTGCGCTGGTCGCGGGCGCGTGCCACGTCTGGCCCATCGGCGTGTGAGCTTATTCTTCTGGCCGATGCGGGCTTCATCTTGCCACCACAGCTCTATCTCGACGCCTTTCGGGAGCCTCGCCCGGATCTTCGCCAGTTCGGCGGGGAAGTTTTTTTAAAAGCCTCGACGGCCAGCTCGTTTTGCGCGTAGTGGCGCGGCCGCGCCGAGATCTTGGCGAAGCCGAGCGCCTTCAACTCGCGCCCGACCGTGGTCTCGTCGAGCGAGATGGCGAACGTCTCCAAGAGCCACCGCGCCAGGTCCTTGCGCCGCCAGCGCACGACGCCGTCCACCGCCGGGACCGGGCCGGCCTCAACAACCTCCGCCAGTGCGCGGCGGTGATCGGCGTTGAGCTTCGAGGGTGCGCCCGGTGACTTCCCATCGACCAGCCCGTCCGGTCCGCGGGCGTTGAAGCGCAGCACCCAGTCGCGAATGATCTGCAGACCGACGCCGCCGATCCGCGACGCATCCGTCCTGCTGCCACCATCGTAGACCTCGGCCAACGCCAGCAGACGACGGCTCTGGGTCGCGTCCCTGGTCCTCTTCGCGAGGCGCCGCAGTGAGACGCTGTCAAAATCGTTCCGTAAGTCGATAGGCGCTGCCATGGCGAACCTCATTGGTTCACCACATTGAGTCAGAGATCGGACCGCTTGGGAATCCCCAACGTGAGTCAGGCATTCCGCTCGGTGGTATTAGTGCGCCAAGACACAGCTTATTGCCGACCTGACGACCGTTGTTGGTAAGCGCGGCGGCACTCCCCTATGCGGCAAGGCTTGAGGGCTGATCAGCACTCTGCGCGCAATGATCCGCTCGCCAACGAAGTGGTGGATGCGGAGCGAAACCCTGTCCACCGAGACAGAAATGTAGTTTGTGTCTATTTGCCTCCACACAAAGAGACAAAATAGAGACAAATTGGCGTAACTTACTGTTATTATTAACTAGCGTTATAACTGTTAATCAATTGGTCGTAGGTTCGATCCCTACCGCCGGAGCCAATTAATTCAAGCGCTTAGTGCGACAATCCGCTTCATAATTGCGATTGGGGCAAGCGCTGGGTATGCATTGCGCTGCGTGTCATCTCGCGGGCGACTTGTCTGTTGTATGAGGTGTCGACTGTTCAACGGGTACTAATATGAATCAACTCGATCGGGTCGCACCGGAACTTCTGCCGCAGCTGGACGAATTTGGTCCGCCAATGCCGGTTTCGCGCCAAAATGTTGGCGCGCTCGGGGCGCGGTCTTCGGAATACTTGCCGGCTCGGCTGGCGTTTGGCTCAACCAAGCCCGAGAAAATCGTAATTGATACTCAGGATGGTCCGCTGGATCTGATTGTATTCAACGCGACAACAACAAAGACGCAGCAGTCCTGCCTGCTCTTGCTGCATGGTGGCGGCTATTTCATGGGCAGCGCGAAGGATAAGTGGTTCGGCCCGCTGTTTGCCGAGCGCAGCGGATGCACGGTGGTGTCGGTCGAATACCGCGTGGCCCCAGAACATCAGTTTCCGGCGGGCCTGCATGATTCGTTTGCGGCGCTGAAATGGGTTCATTCAAAAGCCGGCGAACTGGAGGTTGACCCGGACCGGATCGCCATCGGCGGGATCAGCGCGGGCGGCGGTTTAGCGGCAGGTCTGGCACTTTACAATCGCGACCAGGCCGGGCCGCCGATCGCTTTTCAACTGCTGCTCTGTCCGATGATCGACAATCTGCACGACACCGCTTCAGGTGGAATCGAGAATTCTCAGATCTGGCCGCGCGCCAGTTCGCTGGCGGCGTGGGAGATGTATCTGGACGGTGTGCCCGGCCACGACGCATCGCCCTATGCCGCCGCGTCGCGGGCGGCGGACCTTTCGGGCCTGCCGCCCGCCATGATCAGCGTTGGCGAGGTCGATCTGTTTCACGATGAAAACCGCGACTATGCCGAGCGCTTGCAAAAAGCCGGGATCGAATGTGCATTCCGCTCCTATCCGGGCGTGTTCCACGGTGCCGAAATGGCCGGCTATGCGACGGAAATCGGTCGAAGAATAACGGATGATTACGTGGGCGCATTGAGAAACGCGCTCCAAGGCGTGCGGAGCGGAATTGAAGGCCCAACTCATGGCGCGACCGGCGCGGATATTGGAAGCCAGACGAATTGACGTGTTCGTCTGGCCGCCAAAGATAAAATGTTTGATCAAATGGCTGCCGAACAACCGAAGCAGAAATTCGCGCCCGCGCCGAATCGCAGCATTTCCGGCCCAACATCAGGGCCAGTCGCAAGGACGCGTTGCTACGCATCGCGGGAATGCAACGCGCACCGTTTGGTCCGAGTGCAGCGCTCTAGCGATCAGGACTTGGCAAGCCAGGCCAGCGGGTCGGGCTGATCCGGGCGGAAATAGGCGATGACGCGGCCCTCGGGCGGGGCTTTGGCACCGCCCTTCCAGGGGCTGATCCCGTGCAGCGCGTGACGGTGAACGACATAGGCCTCGCCCAGGCGGGCGTGTAGCAGCATCCGATCGCATCGATCGAATATATCGCGCCGCACGGCTTGATAGGCATCGGTCAGGTCAATCGCCGGCCAGTCGGCCGGATCGCTGCAGCCGAGCGCGCGCTGCAGGACCGGCTGCGCAAGGCAATGCGAGCCTGTCCAAATCGCCAGAGGGCTGGCGCCAGCGCCGGTCTCTGTCAACGGGATGCCCAAAATGAATGCGTGGTATTCGCGCGCAAAGCGGCGGATGTCGGGACCGTCGCGTATCAGGCCGTCGATATGGGCCGCATCGCGCTTGAGGCGATAGCCGAACGCCGCATCGCTTTCGTGCTCTTGAACCGGATAGCCGGGATAGGTGACGGATATTTGCGCCCGGTCCCATGTAATACCAACGGCCCTAGTCGTTGACCGTTTTGGCCCATTGTCTGGTAGTGATTGACGTGATTGCGGTTTTGTCGTTTGCAAAGAAGTTCCATGCTTCGCAACACCTGTCGACGATCTGCTCATAATTGTCGAAGACGGATATGGCGAGCTTGTTGGCACGCAGATAAGCCCACACATTTTCCATCGGGTTGAGTTCAGGGGAATAGGGCGGGAGTTTGAGCAGGGTGATGTTGTCGGGTACCTCCTAGCTCTGCCGAACCGTGCCAGCCAGCGCCATCCAGAATGAGCAGGGCATGTGCGCCCGATGCGACGGTTTTAGCGATCTCGGCGAGATGCGCGCTCATGGCCTGTGTGTCGGCATGTGGCATGATCAGAGCGGCCGCTTCAGCCCGTTCCGGGCAGACGGCGCCGAAAATGTAGCTCCAGATATAGCGGGTGTCGCGCGGGGCACGGGGGCGTGTTCCACGCTCGGCCCAGATACGGGTGAGCGTGCCCTGCTGGCCAACCCGCGCTTCATCCTGAAACCATATCTCCAGGGGCTTGCTGCGGGCTGTTTCCGGCAAGGCTGCTTCTACCTCTGCGGCGAAGTTTTTTTAAAAGCCTCCTGTGCATCCGGGTCGGATTTCGGATGCTGCGGGCGCACCGACAGACGCCGAAAGCCCAGGCTTGCCAATTGTTTGCCAACAGTTCGCTCATGCATGGTGACGCCGAAGCGCTCTTCGATCTTGCGTTTCAGATCAATGCGCCGCCAGCGCACAACCCCATCGGTTTCGGGGTCGGGACCCGCCCGAACCATTTCCGCCAACTCCTCCTTCTGTGCCGCGCTCAGCAGACAGGGTGGATCCGGCGGGCGACGGTTGAACAGGCCCGACACGCCCTCCGCATTGTAACGGTGGGCCCAATCCCGCAGCGTCTGCCGATCCATGCCGCAGTTTTCTGCCGCCGTCTTGCGGTCAACCCCATCCAGAACCAGGGCAATCGCCAACATCCGTCGCGCCGCTTTCCCATCCCGGCACCGCGCCGCTTCCTGGCGAAGCTCGCCTGCGGACTTGTCTTTGCGCGTAATCCTTACTGCCATCAAAGCCTCCCTTGCCTTGATGCCACTGAATCAGATCACGCCGCTCGTGGGAATCCCCTTGAGTCAAATCTGGGGGCCGTTGGTATAATCGGGCCGAAAGCCGCGCTCAGAAACTCGATTGCCTGACCGCGAAGCGGCTCGTCGTTCGCCAGTGCTCCGGCGGAATCGTTTGACAGCGCATTGACACCAGCAAACCAGGTGCCCCCGCAGCGCAGCCAGTGTGCCTGCTCCGGTGATGCGATTGCTGCCATAGCGGCGGGTCTGGCTGTCTTGCACCACGCAAACAGAGCCGGATCGTGGTCAAACCTTGTCCAGCCAAACTCTTTGATCTCAGCACGTTGCCGCTCAAAGCTCATCAAGCCGCCTCGGCCAGCCCGTCCAGCGCGCGGTCGATCAGATCAAGCCCGGCGCCGGGGCGATGCGCGCCTTCGGACAACACCCGGCGCCAGTGGCGCGCGCCGGGGTGCCCGGCAAAAAGTCCAAGCATGTGGCGGGTGACCTGCGCCAGTTTTCCGCCGGTTTGCAGATGGTCGTCAATATACGGGCGCATGGCATCCACGACATCCATGCGGGTGGGTCTGCGCGGGCTGCCGAATATCTCGCTGTCCGCGCGGCTCAACATATCAAAAGGGCCCTGATAGGCCGCCCGCCCGACCATGACCCCATCCATCCCCGCCGCCAGATGGCGCGCGACGTCTCCAAAGGTGTCAATCCCGCCATTAACCGACAGATGCAGGTCGCCAAACCGGTCTTTCATATCATAGACCAGCGGATAATTGAGCGGCGGAACGGCACGGTTGTCTTTGGGGCTTAGCCCGGTCAGCCAGGCCTTGCGGGCGTGAATGGCGATCCGGCGCACACCAGCATCACGCATTCGCGCAAGAAAATCGGGCAATACCGCTTCGGGGGTCTGATCATCGACGCCGATGCGGCATTTGACGGTCACATCGATGGCCACCGCCCGGATCATCGCCGACGCGATCTGGGCGGTGCGTATCGGGTCTTGCATCAGGATCGCGCCGAAAGCGCCGGACTGGACGCGGTCAGAGGGGCAGCCGATGTTCAGATTGACCTCATCATAGCCGCGCGCGGCGACAATCGCGGCGGCATCGGCCAATTCTGCGGGATCGGAGCCGCCGAGCTGGGCCGCCAACGGGTGTTCGACCGGGTGATAATCCAACAAATGCGCCGCCCCGCCGCGCACCAGCGCCGCAGCCGGGATCATTTCTGTGTACAGCAGGCTTTGGCGGGTGATCTGACGGTGCAGAAACCGGCAATGCCGGTCTGTCCAGTCCATCATCGGCGCGATGGAAAACCGTGCGGCGGGCAAATGCGTCATGCGCGCCGATTTAGGCGATTTTTTCGGGCAAATGAAGGCTTGGCCGCAACTATCGCGCATCTGCGGTCAGATGAATGCCGTTAGCCGCACGCACGGTCAGATGCGCGCGCGGTTGTGGCACCCGCGCCGGATCTGCGCTAAATCTGAATTTCGCCGCCAGAAGTGCCAGCGCCAGAACGCCCTCGGCCATGGCAAAACCGGCACCGGCGCAGACACGCTCTCCCTTGGAAAACGGCAGGAAACCATCGCGCATCGAAGCCCGGCCCGCATTTGTGTCAAACCGGTCGGGATCAAATTCGTCAGGTTTCGTCCAGTTTTGGTGGCGATGGAGATGCCAGGGGCTGATGACAATCTGCGCGCCCTTGGCGAGCCGGCGGTCGCGAAAGGTCTCGGGCACCGTGCACTGGCGCACCATCATCGGAACCAGCGGATAAAGCCGCAAAGTTTCGCGAAAAACATTTCGGGTGAAGGCCAGACTGGCGAGGTCGGCAAATTCCGGGTTGGCCGGCAAATCGGCGGCCTCCTGGGCCACACGCTCTTGCGCATCGGAATGCGTGGCCAACAGATAGAGCGCCCAGGCAAGTGCTGCCGCGCTGGTTTCATGCCCGGCAAGGAAAAAGATCGCCACCTGATCAATCATCTCGGCGCGGTCAAACCCGCGGCCCGATTGCGGGTCGCGCTCACTTAGGATGCGGGTTGCCAGATCGTCGGGCGCATGGCCTGCGGCCATGTCCGCCAAGCGCCGCTCGACAAGGCCGCTGATCAGCTGGCGAATGCGCCGGGCAGCGCGGCGCGCCTTGGGCCGGCGAAATCCGCCAAGCCAGCCGAGCGCGGGAACAAACGCACCCATATTCAGGATCGGTGCGGAGATCTGATAGGCGCGAAACTGGTCAAAGACCTCGGTC
>CBDCFL010000016.1:0-173915 GCA_965216135.1 Paracoccaceae bacterium | reverse complement strand
ACCGCCAGGTCCACCGGAAAAACTCAGATGATGTTCACCCGGCTCCCCCTCCCATGTGCGGACCCCGGCAGCCCCGCGCCGGTTTTCCACAACGCCGGGGTGTTCATCAGACCACGCCACACGCCAGTAAAAGCCATTGCCGCCCAGATACATGTGATGGCCGCCATGGTGTTGATAGCCAAATAAAGCGTCCCACATTTCGGTGGAGTAATATTCCGGGTGTGATGCTGTGATCACAACCTGATAGCTGTCCAGCAAGGATCGCCCATAGCGATGCAAATCTTCATCCGTCGTGACATCATAGGCAAAACCTTTTGCCTCTAACCATTTCGTCAGATGGGTGTCGTTTACATAGTTGAATGCGTGCCTATCCGGTTGTCACCCACACCCACTACATCTAGGGTGCTCCCAGTCGCCCGAGTAAAGCTCGGCGTAAGTGGGAGCGGTGACATCGCCAGCGATTCCGAGCAGGGACCGGAAGGCGTTGAACGGGCAGAATCGCCTGTTGAAGCGGAATGTGAACTCGTTGAGGTAGGCTTGGAGGTGCTGGTGGCTCACGCCGTGATGAATGCCACTCAGCCACGTCTTCAGGTCGGCGAAGACGAGATGAATGATCGGCAGATACTCCTCAGCGACCTGGGAGTTGCCTCGCTCGGCGACGGCGAGGTGTTTGTAGCCGCGCTTGGCGAGGCTGGTATAGCCGGACCAATCGTCGGTGATGACCGACGCACCCGAAGTAACGGCACCCTCGACAAAGCCGCAGAGCGATTCCGCGCTGCGGTCTGGCACGACAGCGAGTCGGACACGTCCGGCGTAGCGACCGCCCTTCCGCTTATCGAGCTTGGTTCCCGGCTTGCGCTGTCGCACTTCAACGGCGCTGGCGACAAGAAGCTTGTGGTGAACGCCCCGGCCCTTGCCGCGCGTGCGGCCGCCGACCCAGGTTTCGTCGACTTCGACATGGTCGCAGGCCTCGCTGCCGATGCGGTCCTGATCCGGCCGAACCATACCAGCGCGGAGCTTGTGGAGGATCTGAAAGGCGGTTTCGTAACGGGAAAGCCCGACCTGGCGCTGGAACTGTGTGGCAGACATGCCGGGCGTCTGGCTGGCAACCAGATAGGCCGCCCAGAACCATACGCCCAGCGACGTATGGGAGCGCTCCATGACCGTCCCCGCCGTCAGCCCGGTGTCGCGGCGGCACTTTCGACAGCGCAGGACGCCGGGCCGGCTGGTGAAGCGGAACGGCTCTGCCGCCGTCTGGCAATGGGGGCAGACGAACCCGTCACCCCACCGCGCCTTCTCCAGGTAGGCGGCACAGGCCGCGTCATCCGGGAAAAGTCGTTGAAACTCGGGAAGCGACCGCGGAAACGAAAGGTCTTCGCGCTGCGGAACATCCATCCCCGCTTCGTCCGCCTCCCGAGCCACTCGACGCCACACCCGACATATAGTGGGTGTGGGTGACAACCGGATAGGCACGGTTGAATGTATACAGCCCGGGTCTGAAATTTAGCATCGGCCTGCGTTCGCTGACATATATCACACCGGAATCGTCGCTGTGGGTGTCATAGTGCGACAGGCCTAATTCGCGGTGGCTGTTCAGATAGAACTCGTCCTCGCTTATCGCGATCGGTGCCTCGAACAGGTTTTCAGTATTGTGGCTGTCAAATTTGATGTGGGTGTTGGCATAGGACAAATAGGTGGCCGTCGGGGCGATCAACAAAATACGGGCTTTTGGCTTGGCCGGAAGGACGGATACAAAGAACGGCACATCGCTTTGAACGCCGGGTGCGGTCAGGCGCGCGATGTAATAGCCAGATGGCGCGTCTTTGGGCGGGGTAATATTTACGGACGTTTCCCAGTAGCAATCGGTCATATCGTCGTCGTGAAAGTGGATCGCGCCATATTGCGACGGGTCTTCCTGCCAGCTTTCGACCGAGCTGTCCCAGTTGTGCCCGCTGCACGCCCGCATCGGTGTGTTGACCAGCGTCAGGTGATGCCCGCCCGAACTAATATCCACCGCCGTAACACCCGATTGATCTTTTGAAAAATCCCATTCCATCACCGCGGAGTTTTCGTCGGTATGCGAAATGGTGGGGCGCTCGATCTTGCCGTTGTAGTGATCCCGGGTGAACAGACGCCCATTCTCCAATCGGTCAAAACGCGCGGCAAAAACCATCGGATCGGTATCGCCGGGGGTGTTGAGCGCAGTCAGTGGCGCGGTAAGATTTTCATGCGCTGCGTGACCTGCGACCGCTTCTGACATTCGCACATCAAGTGAAAGTTTTTCGTTCTTCCGATTGGCGACCATTTCCAGCCGATACCAGCGTCGTTTCAAGACCGGCTGATCGGTCATAACCACGGTGCCACCGGCCCGCGCAGAGATTTGACCCGCAGCGTTCAGAACCAATGAAATGTCGCCCCAGTGAAAGATCACTTGTTCTTTCCCAAGCGGCATCGTGGGAAAAATATTCAACGACACCCGGATAGTCGCGCCATCACCAAGACCGAGTGTCTTCTGCACAATCGCACTTGATCCTGCATTGACGGCCTGGTTTTGAACCACGAGATTATCTGCCGAACCCCAGGGCATTTCTTCATAACTTGCACCAGGGCCTTTGGGGTCTATATCGCCACAGACAATCCGGAAAATACCAACCGAACAGTGGCGCGGCCCGTTGGAAGAAATTTTCAGCGCGGTTGTTTCGCCACCATGCAAACGCAGCGGCTGGCAATATCCCAGCAATCCGGTTGTGCTGTGCATCCTAGGGATCCTCCACACCGACAGGTAATCCGGTCAGCGCCAGCCAACTCCGTTTGAAAATATCCCACTCAGCCGCCGCCATCGATTTATAGGAAACACCGGGAACGGGTTCGGGCGGCACGCCGCGTTCGCCGCTGAGCCGGGCAAGGCCAAACTCTTCAAACGGCCTTAACACCAATAGAACAAATCGGCCTTTCAGTGGTGTTGTGTGCATTTTGTCTAACACCTGTTGCAGTTCCAGGCTGAACGGGCCACGCAGGTTATCGCGGTATTCCGCCGCCAGATCAGAGCGTGTTCCGTCGATTTCAAATACTGCACCATTTGGATCGTATAAAAGCATTTCACGCCCCTAAATTTGTGGACAGAGTAACAGTCGGAATCTATATATTTTAGATATATTTGTCGATCTCAAGGATGAAATCATGCAGCTGAGCAAAAAAGTGCAAAAGGCGCGGGTTTCGGGAACCGTAAAGCTGGCGCAATTGGCGCGCGATCTGAAGGACGCGGGCCGCGATATAATCGAGCTTGGCGAGGGAGAGCCGGATTTTGACACGCCGGAATTCGTGACCGACGCCGCGTTCGCCGCCGCAAAAGCAGGGGCCACACGCTACACAGCGGTCGCGGGCACGACAGAACTGCGCCAGGCGATCTGCAACAAATTCCGGGCGCAGAACGCCATCAGCTATACGCCCGACGAAGTCATCGTCGGAACCGGTGCCAAACAGCTGATTTTCAACGCACTTATGGCGTCCCTGAACCCCGGCGATGAGGTTATTGTTCCGGCGCCATATTGGGTAAGTTACCCCGATATGGTGCGCATTTCGGACGGCTCGCCGGTTGTTGTTCCATGTTCCGCCGAAGATGGGTTCAAACTTTCCGCCAAGGCTTTGCGCGCGGCAATAACCGGCAATACCCGCTGGCTCATCCTGAATTCGCCGGGCAACCCGACCGGTGCTGTGTACTCCGCCGATGATCTAAGGGCACTGGCCGACGTGCTTCGCGAACATCGAGATGTCGCATTGATGTGTGACGACATTTACGAGGCAATCGTTTTTGACACGGCAATTTTTGCCACGATGGTCGAAGTTGCCTCCGATCTGAAAGACCGGGTTCTGACCGTCAACGGTGTCTCGAAAAGCTATGCGATGACCGGTTGGCGAATTGGCTACGCAGGCGGGCCGCAAGATTTGATTGCGGCAATGACAAAATTGCAGGGACAGTCCACGACCAACCCGTCGTCGGTGGGTCAGGCCGCCGCGTTGGCCGCATTGACCGGACCCCAAGACTATCTGAGCGATTGGAATTCGGCCTATGCAAGGCGGCGCGATCTGGTGCGTGACGCGTTGAGCGTCGTTGACGGGCTGGCGATGAACCAACCGGATGGCGCGTTTTACCATTTCATTGCCTGTGGCGCATTGATGAAAAAAACCACACCGGGCAGCAAGATCCTGTCTTCAGACAATGATCTTAGCAGCTATCTGTTGCAAGATGCCGGTGTCGCCCTGGTTCCCGGATCAGAGTTTGGTGCACCGGGGCACCTGCGATTGTGTTTTGCAAAATCCGACGACGCCTTGGCTGAGGCATGCGCCCGAATCTCAAAGGCGGTTGGGCAACTTCGTTAACCGTACCTGAAAACTGCGCGGGTTTGGTCCGCTACAGCGTTTTGCGTTTTATTTGAGCCATCGCATCGCCCGGTCAGCCGAGGCAGTGGTTGTGAAACAACCGCGTTCGGCAGTCCGGGCGATTCACATCAAACGCAAAGCGTTTTAAGGCATCGCAATCAGATCCAACACCTCTTGGGCAGAATGTTCGGGTGCGGCGCTTGTCGTCCCAAAATGCATCATGATCTGCGATATCCTGTCGCTGCCCAGCCGCGGTTTCGCCAGAGTTTTGAATTTCTGATGCAGGTCGGTCCGGAACATTGGGTTTGTCGGATCGCCAAACGCCGCGTCCACTATTTTTGCGCAGACGTGGCCGCTGACTTTCAGCCGTACAATTGCCGGTGCCTTTGCCGGGAACATCGCCTGCATGGCGGGATCGAAAGTGATCCGCACTTTGTGGGCAAATTCAACGATGCGCTTGTCGCCCAGCAAAGCGGTATCTATCGGCGTCAGGCAGTTCGCCCCGTGGATCGCGATCGCGCTTAGGCAAAACGGGATCGAGAACTGGGCTTCGGCTTCGGTTTTCGGGGCAACATGATTGCCAAGATTGACGGCTTTTTCAAATGTCGCGACCTCGACATCGTCGATCTGATCGGGCGTAAGATTTCGTTCCTTGATCAGCAGCAAAAGCGCGTCGATCGCGGAATGTATCCACCGGCAGCACGCATAGGGTTTGAAGAACAATCCCGATATCGCGGCAAAATCGCCAAGATTGGCAACCAGCATTGCCGGATCGTACAGAATGCCCTGCTCGAACGTGTCGGGGTATCCGCGAAATCCTGACTTGGCCAGTTCAACCGCAAACATGCCCGAATGGACCGACCAAGCGATGCCCTCTTTAACGTCTGATCCGGCAAAGCCGTGGTGCATGGCTGAGGACAATCGCGGTGCCTGTTGTTCCGCGATCAGGATAGCCTGCGCCATGACCGATGCCGACAAATTCTGCAATTTCGCCATTGCAACCGCCGCGCCAACACCGCTCCAGCGGCCGCTGACTGTTGATGTGTGATGGTCCGGGTTGCGGGGCCAGGGCCACGCGTACCGCGGCCTCATAGGCCACGACAATCGCAACCAGATAGTCGCCAAAACTTGCCCCGGTCTGATTTGCAACAGCGGAGGCGGCGGCAATAATTGCCGCACCCGGATGACCCGCTGCCATCCGGTGGCCGTCGTCAACGTCCAGTGCCGTGGCCGCCATGGCGTTGATGGTCGCAGCACCGATCGGGTTGCTGTTTTTGCCACTGAACCAGATTTGCGACTGCCCGGCCTGCATTTCCGCGCAGATCACCGCCTGCATCGCCTGAACGCTGTGCGCGTCGCGCCCGGCCAGCGCCGATCCGATCGCATCCAGTGCGCAATCCGCCGCGCGCAGCAATGTAGCCGATGGAATTTGATCCGCTGTGGTTTGAGTCCGAAACCCGGATAATCTGTCAATCGCTCTTTCCGGCATCTCAGTACACTTCGATATGATGGCGCAGCAGTTCCATTCCGGCCATCAGCAACCGGTCGATTGCCTGCGTTGAGGCGTTGTTGCACGGATCGGGTGTCAAGTGTTAACATAGGCTTTTGCCACGACCACGGATATGCTTAATGCCGCATAAATTCAACACCTCCCGCCGGCACAAGTTTGCGAAGAAGAAATATCGGGTGACGAACTGGTGCGGGTATAATGAAAGCCTGCGAAATCGTGGTGATTTGACGGTTTGGATCACAGGGGATGCGCGAAAGCACTGGGCTGCACCACGGCGCAGGTCGCGCGGCGGCCAGCCGCGATACTCGGATCTGGCGATCACGATGTGCCTGACGCTGGGCATGGTTTACAGGTTGCCGCTGCGCCAGACCCAAGGGCTGATACGCAGCATATCAAAGCTGATGCTGCTGGAAATTTCAGTTCCTGATTTCTCGACACTGTCGCGCCGAGGGCGTGGTCTGAGCCTTCCGGCAAGGCCCAAAATCAAAATAACAGATCCGGTCCACTTGGCCATCGACAGTACGGGTTTGAAGGTTTTCGATGAGGGTGAGTGGCTGCAAAGCAAGTATAATGTAAAGGCCAAACGCAAACGGTGGCGTAAACTTCACCTTGGTCTGAACCTTGTGACTGGCGATATCGTTTGTTCGGATTTAACGCTGGATGACGTTGGCGATCCAACAGTGCTGCCTGATCTATTAAATCAGATTGGCACTCCGGTCTCCCGGTTTATAGCGGACGGTGCCTACGACGGCGCACCGACCAGTGACTTGCTTAAGGCACGATTTGGCGAGGCGGTTGAAATCATTATTCCTCCACCGAAGAACGCCATTCCAAGCCCGCAATCCAAGTGTTTTCCCTCACTTCGAGACCGACATATTGTTAAAATTCAAACTCATGGCCGCATGGCCTGGCAATCTGGCAGTGGCTACAATCAGCGCAGTAGAATTGAGACACAGATGGGGCGCTGGAAGGCTATTATCGGGCCAAAACTGAAAGCCCGCTGTTTCGAAAATCAGCAAACGGAGGCCAAAATCGGCGTCGCCATTCTCAACAAAATGACCGAACTCGGCCGACCCGTGTTCAAACAAATCTCATAGCCTGTATCACGGGTAAGGGCGGCTTGCGACTATTGTCTGATCCATGCAACAACGCCATGCAGATGAGATCGCCTCGATGGCCGTCTATCTGGCGTCTCACGCAGGCAGGCGAATTTCCGGTCAGGCAATTGCCGTTGACGGAAACGCGGTTGCGCTTAAGCCAGGCCGAATACGATTGATCTGACTGCGGGGAAACCGACATGACAAATTCATCGTTTGATCCTGTAAAAATCGGCGTCGTCGGATTGGGTTTTTTCGGCAAACTCCACGCGCAAACAATAACCGGATTGGCAGAAACCGAACTTGTCGCACTTTGTGCGCGACGGCAGGAGAGCCTCGACGAGGCAAAACACCTGGGGCTGGACGCACCGGGCTGGATGGATCTGAGAAAGGCGGTGTCAGAATCCGATGCTGACGCTTGGGTTGTGGCGGCAACGACATCGCAGCACATCCCAATCACGAAACTACTGCTTGAAGCTGGCAAGTCTGTGTTGTTGGAAAAGCCACTCAGCCAGTCGCTCGACGAGGCCGAATCAATTCGATCGTTGGTTGATGAATCGCGGGGTCATTTGATGCTCGGACACATTTTACTTTTTGGAACGGAGTTTCGCCAACTTCTGGAGGAAATAATACCAACGGTCATTGATCCGAACCCATGCGCCCATTTGCGCATGCCGAGGGACATGATCTTCCATGGTTGGTCGATGAGGTTGTTCCAGGCTTGGCAGCACAGCGCGACGATGTCTTCGTAGGATTTGAAGATCCGGTTCGACAACCAGTTGTCGCGCATGAATTGCCAGACATTCTCCACCGGGTTCAACTCGGGCGATCGTGGCGGCAGCGCCAGGACGGTGATGTTGTCGGGGATCGCCAGCTTGGGCGTCAAGTGCCAACCGGCCTGATCGACGATCAGCACCGCATGGGTGCCGGGATCGACGGCGGCACTGATCTCGATGAGGTGCGCCGCCATGGCGTCGGTGTCGCACCAGGGCATGACCAGCCCGGCGCCTTTCCCCTTCGCGGGACAGATCGCGCCGAAGATATAGGCCCATTCGGTGCGCTGGTCGCGGGGCGCCCGCGGGCGCGTGCCACGTCTGGCCCATCGGCGTGTGAGCTTATTCTTCTGGCCGATGCGGGCTTCATCTTGCCACCACAGCTCTATCTCGACGCCTTTCGGGAGCCTCGCCCGGATCTTCGCCAGTTCGGCGGGGAAGTTTTTTTTAAAAGCCTCGACGGCCAGCTCGTTTTGCGCGTAGTGGCGCGGCCGCGCCGAGATCTTGGCGAAGCCGAGCGCCTTCAACTCGCGCCCGACCGTGGTCTCGTCGAGCGAGATGGCGAACGTCTCCAAGAGCCACCGCGCCAGGTCCTTGCGCCGCCAGCGCACGACGCCGTCGACCGCCGGGACCGGGCCGGCCTCAACAACCTCCGCCAGTGCGCGGCGGTGATCGGCGTTGAGCTTCGAGGGTGCGCCCGGTGACTTCCCATCGACCAGCCCGTCCGGTCCGCGGGCGTTGAAGCGCAGCACCCAGTCGCGAATGATCTGCAGACCGACGCCGCCGATCCGCGACGCATCCGTCCTGCTGCCACCATCGTAGACCTCGGCCAACGCCAGCAGACGACGGCTCTGGGTCGCGTCCCTGGTCCTCTTCGCGAGGCGCCGCAGTGAGACGCTGTCAAAATCGTTCCGTAAGTCGATAGGCGCTGCCATGGCGAACCTCATTGGTTCACCACATTGAGTCAGAGATCGGACCGCTTGGGAATCCCCAACGTGAGTCAGGCATTCCGCTCGGTGGTATAAATGGGCGTGGAAATATCCGTTACATTTCCGCCGAAAGGCATCGGCCAGCTGGCTTGCAAGATGATCCACACAGCTCGCCCTTTGATCTTATCATGGTGCACGACCTCTATTGCATTCAGGCATTGATGGGCGGCGCAGAGCCGTCATCGTTTCAAGCACAATCGCGCAAACCACATGAAGGCGGGTCGGTCGACCTCGCGTTGGCCCAGTTGAAATGGGGCGATGATACGATCGCTTCCTTTGCAGCTTCATTCCTGACGCCGCCCGGAATGGGCACGCACGGATATGACCGGCTGGAAGTGATGGGGGACGGCTGGTCGGCCCGACTAAACCCTAATCCGCGCCCGATACAAATCTGGGATAATTGCAGCCGCTATCCTTTGGGTATCGAGATACGGCCGAACCCAACGGGACCCACGGGAATGCTGGCCGAGGAACTCAGGGCATTTGCTCGAGCGGTTCGTGGTCTTGAGCCGATTCCGGTCGGCGCAACCTATGACGATGCGATGCAAGTTCAAGGATGGGTCCACAAACTGGTAGACGTCTCGAATTAGATTTGCGCTTTAGGCGGCCCATGTAGGAAGTCTCAATATGTCAGGTTTGGGCTCCTTGCGGTCATCTGAGTGTTTTCGTCAGATGACCGCTTTGCGAACTGCAATGACCGATTCCATGTTTTACAGCTTCATGATTCAAGGGCGGCAGGAGGATTGTCCATGTCGCATCTATTCTGGCTCGACCAAGAGCACCTGAAACGCATCCAGCACATGTTCCCGAAGCCACGTGGCGTCGCGCGTGCTGATGACCGAAAGGTTCTCAGCGGCATCGCCCATGTCATTCGCAATGGTCTGCGCTGGCGGGACGCTCCGCCTGAGTATGGGCCGCATAAAACCCTGTACAATCGGTTTCGACGGTGGTCAGAAAACGGCATATTCGAGCGTATCTTTGCGGAACTGGCAAATCCTGGCGTGGAAAGCAGTGGTGTTCTGATGATCGATGCCACTCACCTCAAAACCCACCGTACTGCCTCCAGCCTTAATAAGGGGGCGACGAGCCAAGGCTTATAGGCCGCACAAAGGGCGGGATGAACACCAAGCTACACACCCTGTGTGACAATCAAGGGCGTCCCGTGCGGCTCTATCTCACCGAAGGTCAGCGCAGCGACTTCCAAGGGGCGGAGGTGCTATTGAAGAACCTGCCAAAGGCAGAAACGTTGATTGGTGACAAAGGTTATGACAGCGACAATATCCGCAACACACTTACTGATCAGGGTATCACTCCTTGCATCCCGCCAAAGAGAAACCGCAAGAAACCAGCGAGATACTGCAAGACCCGGCACAAAATCGAAAACCTGTTTGCCAAGCTCAAAGACTGGCGACGCATCGCAACTCGGTACGACAGATGCGCCCACACATTCCGCTCAGCCATCTACCTCGCAGCAACCGTTATCTTCTGGTTATGAGTCCTGACCCTAGCGCTCAGAGAGGACGGGGACGAACACAAACACCTTGAACCGAAAGGCAGCGAACCCCATATTTGTGATAATGTAATTTGAGAAGCACAATATATGGCATCTTTTAGTGGATTCATTCGCAAATCGCCCCCTGACCGGCTCCGATATTTTTTCGAAGCCAGGGGCGTCGAAGCCCCAGAGGATTTCGATTGGACGAGCGAAGGGCGCGGGACGGCACTTGTCAGGTCCATTGAAGAATTGTTGTTGAGTCTGACTGACCGGCAACAGGACGCCTTGAAGGCCGAATTGGACCATCTCGCCAGTCTGGCCGATAGCAACGGGCTGCTGAGCGCCGAACAAATTTGCGCGGGGCAAGGCATCGACCTTGAGGGATTGGAGGGAGTTCAGGATGTGCTCTTGATACTCTCAATTGACCATCCCCAGGTTCTTGACCGGGTAGCGGCGCAAGCGTCCTTGATGCGAAGGACCGGCGGGAAGAACTGGTCAGCATTCCAGTTTGACGACGACGGAATTTCGTGGGCGCTTGATGATGAAACGGCGCGGGATGCGTTTCTGAAAGACGCCATTGCCATCCTCGATCTGCCGGATCACCGCAAGCGCGAGGCTGATTGGTACAAATCCATTCGTGTGCATCCCAAAACCGGAGAGGAAACGGAAATCGTTCAAGCGACGATCTACGTCGAAGAGCGCGCTGAAAGCGAACTTGCTTTTGGCCCTTCAGAAACCGTTGAAAGGCAGATCGTCCAAAAGGTGTTGGAGGTCGGGGTTGCCTGCGACGCACAAGAGCGCGTGGTCGAAATCTGCGCAAAGGGTGGAAAGCGGGTGCGCGACGAATACGCCAAGGCATTCGCCAAGCATTTTGCTCCCCATGCTGACACCCCAGTCGAGACGCCGCGCCGGGAAGTTCTGTTGGATCGCCTTCGCTCTTCTACAATATTCGAAACCGATCCTGCGGATGGCATCGAAAGCATCGAGGTTTCGTCATTGGATTTCTTTTCGACAGGTGGAGGCTT
Organism: Paracoccaceae bacterium; assembly: GCA_965216135.1. Lineage (GTDB taxonomy): Bacteria > Pseudomonadota > Alphaproteobacteria > Rhodobacterales > Rhodobacteraceae > CBDCFL01. Next base: position 162,646 of record CBDCFL010000016.1, on the reverse strand, counting down.
TTGTCGGATTGAGAGGCGCGGCGATGAAGAGAACATCTACCAGTTCCTGGAACGGCGATTTGGAAGCTCTTCGCCACTGAAAGCAAGTGGCTGGATGGTTACGGGGGCGACGATCCGCACTGTGCTATCTGCCCGTGAAGGCCAAAGGCGCAAGACCCTTACCGTCACACTCCGAACGCCAAATACCACCACCCTGCCCAACAAGACGGAAAAAGACCGGCACTTTGTGTTCGGCCTTTTGGAACGCTGGAAACTGATCGCGCCTCCACCAAAGGACGCTGAACTTGTCGAGGTGGCATAATTGTCGGCAGTTACTCTGCTCTGCGAAATCATGGCGCAAGGCGCAAAGGCATCCGCTGAAACATTTCGTCTAATACCAACGGCATCAATTTCTGACTCTGTGGGGATTCCCAAATCGGTTTTGATCTGATTCAAGGTTGGCAAAGGAGGATCGCCATGCCAGCCAGTGTTCCGCTTCGTCGCGACTTTGATGCCCGCCACCTTCGTAAACTCGCCAGCCGTTGCAAGGATGCCCGGCAGAGCCGCCGTCTGTTGTCTCTTGCGGCGGTCTACGATGGCATGCGCCGTGGAGAGGCCGCAAGGATCGGTGGGATGGATCGCCAAACCCTGCGGGACTGGGTTCACCGGTTCAACGAAGAGGGACCGGATGGCCTCACCAACCGCAAGGGCGCGGGCCGGACGCGCTACCTGAGCGATGTCCAGATGAAAGAACTTGGCGAGATTGTCGAGACCGGCCCCGACCCGGCGGTGGACGGGGTTGTCCGCTGGCGGCGGATCGACCTGAAGCGGGTGATCGAGGCGCGCTTTGGCGTCATCTATTCCGAGCGCGGGATATCCAGACTGCTTGGCGAACTGGGCTTTGCCCATATCAGCGCCCGCCCGCAGCATCCCAGGCAGGATAAGCGGATCATCGAGGCGTTTAAAAAAAACTTCGCCGACACGCTCCAGGTGCATATAGCTGACCTGCCAGCGGGAACGCCGGTGGAGATCTGGTTCCAGGACGAAGCACGCCTTGGCCAGAAGAATGGCCTGACGCGCCTGTGGGCGAGAAAGGGCACGCGCCCCCGCCAGCCGGCCGATCAGCGCTATCACAACGCCTATCTGTTCGGTGCCATCTGTCCGGCTCACGGCAAGGGGGCGGCGCTCATGCTGCCTTGGGCGGACGCGCAAGCCATGCAGATGCATCTCGACGAGATCAGCCGCCACGTCGCCCGAAAGGCCCATGCGGTTGTGCTGATGGATCGGGCCGGATGGCACACCACCGGCAAACTCAAAGTCCCGAAGAACCTCACCATCATCCTGCTGCCATCGCGCGCTCCGGAACTGAACCCGGTGGAAAATATCTGGCAGTACTTGCGCGCCAATTGGCTCTCCAACCGCGTGTTCGAAGACTACAATGCCATCGTCGATGCTGGATGCGAAGCTTGGAAAAAGCTCATCGCACAGCCCGAAACCATCACATCAATCGGAATGCGAAAATGGGCCCATATCGGTCAATGTTAAATGCCGCTGGTATAAGAACTGGATATGGGGAGCTCGTTCAAAGCGGATTGCTGCAAGAAGCGGGCATCGTTCAGTCAGTACCGTGCGGTGAATGCGACGAATCGCACGACGCGGAGGTGCTCTTTTTAGAAGGTCGATACGGCTTCATATGCCCTGAGCATGGGTTTGTCCCGGTAGCAGACGCCAGCATCTCAGGGATTGAGCCAGATTCAAAAGAACTCGTCACTCGTCTTGCCGATGCATTTGAGTGTAAGCGCCGCAAGACAACGCCAGTTCATGGAAAGACGTGGCGCATCGGAGCGATGCAAACTCCGGCTGGTGATGTGGTAATTTATTTCCATCCGCGTTTGCAAGGCGAACAAGACGCCCGAGACATCGAAGCCGCTCTGCTTTGTGAGATCAAATCACGCTTCCGGCTGATCCTGACAGCGGATGGGGCGCTCCCGTTCCCTGGGGGAAAAACTGCGCGGCTGGACGAAGTGGTAGACCTGGATCGCGGAACAGGCGCTATGATCGCGATTTCTGACCCCTGCGCCATCGTCGGTGCGCAACGCGTTTCAAAGGGCGGGCGTCCAAATCAGTTCGAGAACAAATTGTCTGCGCTGATTCTGGAGCGCACACAGGAAGGCATCGCGTTAACTGGTTTGAATGCGGAAGCGCGTGCTATCCTCCATGCCTACCAGAACCAGCATTCAGGAGGAAGACTGCCATCGTTGCCGACGATCAAGCGCTATCTGGTCAAGGCGAGAGATGGTTTTTAACTGGGTCAAAACCAACGCTCTGTTTTGATCCACCTGTTGTCCGGCACGGTTCGCTCAGACTCAAACAAAGGAGTATGAGCCATGACGGACAACACCGAATTTCTTTCTCAGGCAATGCAGATCATTGCAGTTTCGCCAAACGAGGCCGCACGTCTTTGCAGCATCGGACGCACGACTCTCTACGCAGCACTGTCGTCCGGGGACTTGAAAAGCGTCAAGATCGGCACCCGCCGGTTGATCACTGTGGACGCCATACGCGCTTGGCTTCGGCAAAAAGAATTGAAGATCGGCGAGTGAGGCGACCAGATGCCGAAGAAAGCGCGCCTGAACGGGATCAAAGCATTCTGGTGTTACACAATGGAAGAGGCGGCGGATGTTACCGGCGTCTCCACCCGCACGATCCGCAATTGGTCCAGGAACGGACTGCAACTCATGGATTCAGTGCGCCCCACGCTTATTCGAGGCGATGTGTTGCGCGCATTCATCAAAGCGCGGCGTCAAAACAGAAAGGTCAAAACCGGCCTCGATGAGTTCTACTGTTTTCGTTGCGGCACGGCGCGAAAAGCGGCTGAAGGGTTCGCAGAATGCGTCATTGTTGGCAAACGCGTCGCGCTCAGAGCGCTCTGTGCTACTTGCGAAACCGTGGTGTCCAAGCCAATTTCAGAGACGCGCATCCCTGAGATTGCGCGGACCCTCGAACTAACAATTACGCGGCCAGGGACGACATTATAGTGGTGGACACACGTCCCCCTGTTTTTCCACTTCGATGCCCTATCGCTAGGCAGGTTTTGAACACATCACGCTCACAGCAGTTTGGAGGTTGGAATGACAAAACGACCCAATGAGAAAAACGAACGGATCAAGCGTCGCTTCCTTGAGTATCGCAAGTACGCGCGTCAGCTCTCGGACAAAACTCTTGATCGCGAAATTGCCGCGCTGGAGCGCTTTGACGTTTGGAACCGGCGCAAGGATTTTGCGCTGTTTCATATCGAGCAGGCGATGGGCTTTCGCACTCATCTAGAACAGGCAAAAGGCGCAACAGGCAAACCGCTTGGCAAATCTACGATACGCACCATCTTAGCGACCATGCGCGAGTTTGTACTTTGGCTATCTCAGCAAGAGGGCTTTCGCAGTCGTATCAAGGCAGCGGATGCCGACTACTTCAATCTCTCCAGGCGTGACGAGGCCGAGGCCAGGGCCGCCCCACCGCGTCCTGCCCCAAGCGTGAACCAAGCCAAACGGTCACTGGCAATGATGCCTTCCGAGACCCCGCGCGAGTTGCGGGACAAGGCCGCATTCGCACTTTTGTGCCTGACAGGCATCCGCGTGGCGGCGCTGGTCTCGTTGCGGATCAAACACGTCAACCTGACTGAAAAATCCGTGACGCAGAATCCGCGAGAGGTCGCCACCAAGTCCGGCAAGTGCATCGACACCTTCTTTTCGCAAGGTTTCGATGAGGCCGAAGAGACAATGGCTGCGTGGCTGAGCCATTTAGATGAGGTCGCACTCTACGGTCCAGACGATCCACTGTTTCCGGCGACCGGCCTCGTCGCCACGTCAAACAAAGGTTTCACCGCAGAAGGCTTTGAGCGTCGTCAATGGCGAAGCACAGAACCGGTGCGCAAGATCGTACGCGCTGCATTTGAGAGGGCAGGTTTACAAAACTACGGACCTCATGCTTTCCGGCACATGCTGGTTCGGCACGCGGTGAACACATCAACTTCAGTCGCCGAGTTCGTCGCCAACTCGCAGAACCTAGGTCACTCCGACGTGCTGACCACACTGCGCAGCTACGGTCAAATTAGTCGGGAGCGCCAAAGAGAGTTAGTCACAGGGAAGTCTGACGACTATTGAAACGAATCGTCGGCGACACGGCGCGCAAATGGGCTTCAAGTTACCTCATTGTGTGGGAATGAATGTGGGAACCCAGCTACAGAAAAGTATTTTTATTTTGTCGTATCAGTGGTTTATAGTTATGTAGTGGCGGAGGAGGAGGGATTCGAACCCCCGGAGGGCGTTAACCCTCAACGGTTTTCAAGACCGCCGCATTCGACCACTCTGCCACTCCTCCGGCCAAGCCCAAGACTTAGTGGCCTGCGTTTGATTCTGAAAGGCCTCTGTGGTCGGGCCGCCGGTTTCTGCCGAGTGTTGACGGCAAGCCTTTTCTTGCACCCGCGCAGGCGTTAGAGTGCCCGCAAAACGAGCGGCAAACATGCCTCCGGATGAGCATTTTGCGGCGCTTGACGCCGGACAAAGGGGCCAGAGCATGATTTACGCACACGCGCTGCGTTACCACCTGATTGGCGCTGTTGCAGTGATCGCGAGCGGCTGTGAAGAGGGCACCACATTCGCCGGATTTGGGGCACCGGTCGAACCGGCCGGGGGCGCAATCTTTGCCCCGCGCGGCCCACAGCCCGCGATGGTTGAGCGCGACGTCGAGGCGCCGCAGGTTTTCGAGGCCCATGAAGCCGCGCTTTGGGACGGACGCCCGTCGCTGGGTGGCATCTGGGTGGCGCACCCGGATGTTGACGAACCTGAGCGGGTGATCATCCGAAATCTGGACAACGGCAAGTTCGTGGTCGGGGCGCTTTTCCGGCGCGAGAGGCAAAACCCAGGACCGCTGCTGCAGGTTTCTTCGGACGCAGCCGCCGAATTGCAAATGCTGGCCGGCGCACCCACGGAATTGTCGGTGGTCGCGCTGATCCGCGAAACGGTGCCGATTGAGCCGGCGGCCGTGGTGGCGATTGATCCCGTACCCGGTCTCATCGAAGAAACCACGCTGGAACCGGTGGCCAGTATTGCCGCGGCCGCAATTGATGCGGCCGTCACGTCGTCGGTCAAACCGGTCCCGCGCCCGGACATGTCGGCCACCGCGACACAGGGCTCTGTCAGCGACGTGGCCGCCACGCCGACCCCGACGCCAAGGCCTCAAACCACCAACGCCGCCTTGGAAAAACCCTTTGTTCAAGTCGGCATATTTAGTGTCGAGGCCAATGCCGATCAGGCCGCCGAGCTCTTGCGCAACTCCGGCATAATCCCGACCATGAAAACTTTTGAAACCAACGGCAAACCGTTTTGGCGCCTGTTGATCGGCCCGGTTACCGATACCGCCGAACGCGATGCGGTTATGGCGAAAATACGCGGCCTTGGGTTTGCCGATGCCTATGCGGTCACGAACTAGCGAAACGGGAGCATGGCGATGTTAGCTCTGTTGCGGATATTTGGCGCTGCTGGCGTATTGATCCTGTGCACGTTGCCTGCAAGGGCGGAATTTGAGACCCTCGCCAAAGCGGCCTATATCTACGATGTGACCACGCAGACCGTGCTGTTTGAAAAACAGCCCGATGCGCCGCTGCCGCCGGCATCGATGTCCAAGCTGATGACACTGAACATGTTATTTGAAGCCCTGCAGGACGGGCGCGTGTCGCTGGATACCCGATTTGGCGTGTCAACACGCGCCCGGCAAATCGGCGGTTCGTCGATGTTTCTCAACGAGCAGGATCGCCCGACGGTGGAAGAATTGATCCAGGGCATCGTTGTTTTGTCAGGCAATGATGCTTGTGTGGTTGTCGCCGAAGGTCTTGCCGGATCGGAAGACACTTTTGCACGGCTGATGAACCGGCGTGCCCCCGATCTGGGAATGACCGGATCGACATTTGCAAATTCAAGCGGTTGGCCCAACCCCAATCACCGCATGTCGATGCACGATCTTGGCGTGATTGCGACACGGTTGATCACCGAATTCCCCGAATATTACGGCTATTTCGGACAGGAGGAATATCTTTATGACGGCCGGACGCCAGATAACCGCTTTAACCGCAATCCGCTATTGTCGCTGGGCATTGGCGTGGACGGGCTCAAGACCGGGCATACGTCCGAGGCCGGATATGGCCTGGTCGGATCAGCCCATCAGGGCACACGCCGGATCGTATTTGCTGTATCCGGCATGACCAGCGAGCGCGAACGGGCTGAGGAATCCGAGCGCGCCGTCAATTGGGCGTTCCGCCAGTTTGTTGAGAAAAAGGTGATCGACAAAGGCACGCAAATTGCGCGCGCCGATGTTTGGATGGGCGATCAGTCCGATATCGGGCTTGTGACTGGCACAGATGTTACTTTGCTGACTTCAGCCCTGGCACGCGACGAATTGCAGGCCGAGGTTGTGTATCGAACCCCGCTTGAAGCGCCAATTGCCAAAGGCGACGTGGTTGCCAAACTGGTGATTTCGCGCAAAGACCTGCCGCAGGCTGAAGTTCCGCTTTATTCCGACCGCGATGTCGCGCGCGGTGGCTTCCTACCACGGCTGCGGACTGCTACGACTGTCCTGTTCGAGCGCTATATCGGCGCAAATTAGCGACGGAGCAGCATGGCGTCCGGCCTGTTTATCACGTTTGAGGGCATTGACGGCTCTGGCAAGTCGACGCAGGCGCGTTTGCTCGACTCAGAGCTGCGTCGGCTTGGCCGCGACGTGGTATTGACCCGCGAACCGGGCGGATCGCCTGGTGCCGAGCAGATCCGGTCGCTGGTGCTGGAAGGCGAACCTGATCGCTGGTCAGCGGAAACCGAAATATTGCTATTTACCGCAGCGCGCCGCGACCATTTGGAAAAAGTGATCGAACCGGCGTTGACGGCCGGCCAAATTGTCATCTGCGACCGGTTTGCCGACAGTACCCGGCTCTATCAGGGGATCAGCCGCGGGGATCTACGCGCTATCGTTGATGACCTTCATGCGCTGATGATCAAACGCGAACCCGACCTGACATTTGTGATCGACATGGACCCTGGCATTGGGCTTGAACGGGCACTTGGCCGCAAAGGCGTCGAGGAGCGGTTTGAGGGCTTTGGCCATGATCTGCAGGCGGCAATGCGCGACGGATTTTTGGCGCTGGCCAGTGAGTTTTCGGATCGCTGCCGGGTGGTGGATGGCAATCGTGCCCCTGATGAGGTCGCGGGCGAGGTTGCAAACATCGTACGTGCGTATCTGGCATGAACGACGATTTCATCGCTGAATCCGATCGCGCCCTGGATGCGCCCCACCCACGCGAAACTCTCATGCTTTTGGGCCAGATCTCCGCCGAAGACGAATTCCTTAGGGCCTATACATCCGGCCGTTTGCATCATGCCTGGCTGATCACCGGGCCCAAGGGCGTGGGCAAGGCGACGCTGGCGTGGCGCATTGCGCGGTTTGTGCTGTCGCAGCCTGTGGCCTCCGGACCCGACTTGCTCGCCGAAGCTCCATCGGAGCCGACCACGCTCGATGTCGCCGCCGTTCACCCGCGATCACGCCGGATCGCAGCGCTTTCAGACCCGGGCCTCTGCTTGCTGCGAATACCCTGGAGCGCAACGGACAAGAGGTTCAAAACGGAAATTACCGCGACCGAAGCGCGCGGTCTTAAGGATTTCTTTCACCTCTCGGCAGCTGATGGCGGTCCGCGTGTTGTTATTGTCGACGCCGCCGATGATCTGAACTCGACCGCGGCAAACGCTCTGCTGAAACCAATCGAGGAACCGCCCGTTAATGCTTTGATCCTGATGGTCGCGCATCAGCCTTCGCGGCTCTTGGCGACCATCCGGTCGCGGTGCCGCGAGCTGGCCTGCGCAACGCTTGGACGCGACGATCTGGCCGCGGCGATCACCGGTGCGGGGTTCGAGATGCCCGGCAACACCGACGCTCTGGTCGAACTCGCCTCCGGATCGGTTGGTCAGGCGGTTCGGTTGATCAACCTGGGCGGCGTGCAGGTCTATCACGACCTTGTCGCCTTGTTTTCGGCAAGCGGCCAACTCGATCGGCCGGGAGCGATCGCGCTGGCCAATAGCGTGGGGACTCGCGGCCAGGCGGAACGATTTGAACTGATCCTTGATCTCGTTGAGCTTTTCCTGTCGCGGCTTGCCCGCGCCGGCATCTCAGGTCTGCCCGATCAGGTCGCTGCACCCGGCGAGGCAAAGCTATTCTCAAATTTATGCGCCAACACCGTTGACGCGCGTGAATGGGCGGCGCTGCAATCGGATATTGGCGCGCGCGCGCGGCGCGGAAAATCCGTCAATCTTGACGCCTCATCGCTTCTGCTTGATATGATCTTCAGGATCAGTGAAGCGGCGCAACAACGGGCCGCCTGAGGGGCCATGCCGCCGCACATAACCGACAGCCATTGTCATCTGGATTTTCCTGATTTCGGCGGAGAGCTTGACGGCGTTGTCGCCCGCGCCCGGTCCGCTGGTGTCACCCGAATGGTCACCATCTGCACGCGCTTACGCAGCGAACCGCAGGTGCGCGCTATCGCCGAGGCGCATGAATCGATTTTCTACGCTGCCGGAACGCATCCAATGTCCGTCGCCGATGAGCCAACGGCGAGCGTGGAAGAGTTGGTTGCCCTGGCCAAGCATCCGAAATTCGTCGGCATCGGTGAAAGTGGCCTCGATTATCACTACACCGCCGACAGTTCGGCCGTTCAGCAGGAAAGTCTGCGCATTCACATAGAGGCGGCGCGCGTCACCGGCCTGCCGCTGATCATTCACGCGCGCGCCGCCGACGAAGATATGGCGCGCATTCTCACCGCAGAGCACCGCGCGGGGGCGTTCGCCTGCGTCATGCACTGCTTTTCGTCGGGCCGCGCCCTGGCCGAGGCGGCGTTGGACCTTGGCTTTTATTTGTCGATGTCGGGCATCGCGGCCTTTCCCAAAGCGCAAGAGCTGCGCGACACATTCGCCGCAGCTCCACTCGAGCGCATCCTTGTCGAAACCGACAGCCCCTATCTCGCGCCGCCCCCGCACCGCGGCAGACGCAACGAACCTGCTTATACCGCGCATACGGCCCGCGTTGGTGCTGAGGTATTCGGCATGGACTACGTGGATTTCGCCGTACAAACCGAAGCGAATTTTGAGCGCCTCTTCCGCAAAGCGGCCAATCATACAGGCAGCGCGTAAATGGCAGAGCTGCGATTTACCATCCTGGGGTGCGGTTCGTCTGGCGGGGTTCCGCGTCTGGGCGGGCTTTGGGGAGAATGCGACCCGGGCAATCCAAAAAACACCCGCCGCAGATGCTCGCTCTTGGTGCAGCGAATTGGCGCGGACGGCACAACAAATGTGCTGATCGACACCTCACCGGATTTGCGCAGCCAGTTGCTTGATGCCGGGATCGGACGACTGGATGGTGTTGTCTACAGCCATGCCCATGCCGATCACGTGCACGGAATCGACGATCTGCGCATGATCGTTTTTAACATGCGGTCCCGCATACCGGTCTGGGCGGATGCGGCCACGACCGATGCGCTGCTCGGCCGGTTCGGCTATGCTTTCGTGCAGCCGGATGGGTCGCCGTATCCGCCAATTTTGGAGCTGAACGCCATCGACGGCCCGATTTCGATTGATGGCAGAGGCGGCACAGTGACGCTGGACCCCTTTGACGTCACGCATGGCCACGCCACCGCGCTTGGATTTCGGATCGGCGATCTGGTCTATCTGCCGGATGTTTCCGCCATACCGGATGCCGCTCTGCCCTATTTGAGCGATTTGAAGGTGTGGATTTTGGACAGCCTGCGCCGCACGCCGCATCCAACCCATTTTTCGATGACCGAGGCATTGCAATGGATTGAGCGCATGGCACCCGAACGCGCGGTTCTGACGAATATGCACATCGACATTGACTGGGCGCGCGCCAATGCCGAAACCGCCGATCATATCACCCCTGCATTTGACGGAATGCAGATTACGTTGCCAGGCTGATGTCGGCGCTGCCTGACGTTATTCTGCCGGTGTTTCTGGTTCTCGGCGCGGGATATGCAAGCGCATGGCGCAAGTTGTTTTCCGAGGCAGCAACTGATGGGCTGATGACCTTCGCCCAGCGCTTTGCCATTCCCTGTCTGCTCTTCAAAGCCATGGCGGAAATCGACCTCAGCGCCGATTTCGATGCTGGCCTTTTGGCGAGTTTCTACATCGGCGTCGCAATTTCGGGTGCATTGGGCGTGCTGGGCGCGCGGTTTATTTTCGCGCGCCCGGCTGGAGATTGTATCGTCATCGGATTTGCCGCGTTTTTCTCAAATTCCGTCCTGCTCGGATTGCCGATCATGGAGCGCGCTTTTGGACCGGGCTCGCTGGCCCCAAACTATACGTTGGTGGCCTTTCACGCCCCGCTTTTGTTTGCCGTCGGGATTATTGCCATCGAACTGGTCCGCGCGCCTGAGCGGGCATTTAGCCTGTCTTTTGTAGGCAATGTTTCGCGTTCAATATTTTCAAACGCGCTGGTGATCGGCATCATTCTGGGCCTTGCCGTGAATGTCGCGGGAACGCCCCTGCCCGGCGCGCTGGATGGCGCGGTCTCGATGGTCGCACTCGCCGCGCTGCCGGCGGCACTTTTTGGTCTCGGCGCGGTGCTCTACCGCTACCGTCCAGAAGGCGACATGCGGGTGATCGTGATGGTGGCGTCGGTATCGCTGATCATCCATCCGGCGATCACCTGGACGCTTGGCACGCAGGTCTTTGCGTTGAGCGTTGGGCAACTGCGCGCTGCGGTGCTGACGGCAGCCATGGCACCGGGCGTGAACGCCTATATGTTCGCTAATATGTATGGCGCGGCCAAACGGGTGGCCGCGTCGTCGGTGCTGATCTGCACTGCACTTTCGATATTTTCAGCATGGGCCTGGCTGGGCATTCTGCCGTGACCCGGCGTGGTGCCAGTCGCGTTAGCTCGCGCTCGTGCCCTGTTTCAGCGTTTCGCCATAGATCAGCAGCGGGCTGGCGTCGGGACCGACAGCCTCTTCATTGACGACCACCTCATCGACATTTTCCATGCCCGGCAGTTCAAACATCGTGTCGAGCAGGATGTCCTCCATGATCGAACGCAACCCGCGTGCGCCGGTTTTTCGCGTGATCGCCCTCTTTGAGATCGCCTTAAGCGCATCTTCGGTGAACGTCAGCTGCGCATTCTCCAGCTCAAACAGCCGCTGATATTGCTTGACCAGCGCGTTTTTCGGCTGCGTGAGGATTGTGACCAGCGCCTCTTCGTCCAGATCGCCAAGCGTCGCGATCACCGGCAGGCGGCCCACAAACTCTGGTATCAGACCGAATTTCAACAGGTCTTCGGGTTCAAGATCAGTGAAAACGTCGCCCACGCCACGGTCCTCTTGCGATTTCACATCAGCGCCAAAGCCCATGGCCGAGCCCTTGCCGCGCTGTGATATGATCTTTTCCAGACCGGCAAATGCGCCACCACAAACGAATAGGATATTCGTCGTATCCACTTGCAGGAATTCCTGCTGGGGATGTTTGCGACCGCCCTGCGGCGGCACCGACGCAACGGTGCCTTCCATGATCTTCAAGAGCGCCTGTTGCACGCCTTCGCCCGAAACATCTCGGGTGATCGAAGGGTTGTCCGACTTGCGGGTAATCTTGTCGACCTCGTCGATATAGACAATTCCACGCTGGGCGCGCTCCACATTGTATTCGCTGGCCTGAAGAAGTTTCAGGATAATGTTTTCGACATCCTCGCCAACATACCCGGCTTCGGTCAGTGTGGTCGCATCGGCCATCGTGAATGGCACGTCGAGAATGCGCGCCAGCGTTTGTGCCAGCAAAGTCTTGCCACAGCCCGTAGGCCCGATCAGCAGGATGTTGGACTTGGCAAGCTCGATCTCGGGGGACTTTTCGGCATGGTTGAGCCGCTTGTAATGGTTGTGAACCGCCACGGATAACACCCGCTTCGCGTAATCCTGACCGATCACATAATCATCAAGCACACTGCAGATTTCCCTGGGCGTCGGCACGCCGTCGCCGGATTTCAGCCCGGTGGATTTAGTTTCTTCGCGGATAATGTCCATGCACAGCTCGACGCATTCATCGCAGATGAATACCGTCGGCCCTGCAATCAGCTTGCGGACTTCGTGCTGGCTCTTGCCGCAGAACGAGCAATATAGGGTATTTTTGCTGTCGCCGGAGTTACTTGCCATGTCCGTTCCCTAAGATCGCAGCCTCACTTATGACGCCCGCCCCCCAACATTCCAGCGGGGCACATCCAACACTAGGTCAGCAAAATGGGCTGCACAATCTCAAAATCGCTCGCCCCTTTCGTTAACCAGATACCGTGACCCAATCAGTCCTCTTCACTACCGATCTTTGCGCGATTTTCCACAATCTCATCAATCAGACCCCAATCTTTTGCCTCATCCGGAGACATGAAATTATCGCGCTCCAACGCCGCCTCGACGGATTTTAGCTTTTGGCCGGTATGTTTGACGTAGATCTGGTTCAGCCGGTCTTTGAGTTTTTGGGTTTCCTGCGCATGGATCAGGATATCAGTCGCCTGACCCTGATACCCGCCGGTCGGCTGGTGCACCATCACGCGCGCGTTGGGCAGCGAATAGCGCATCCCCTTCTCGCCGGCGGCCAGCAACAACGAACCCATCGAGGCCGCCTGGCCGATGCAAACCGTTGACACCTTGGGCTTGATGTATTGCATCGTGTCATAGATCGACAACCCGCTGGTCACGATCCCGCCGGGGGTGTTGATATACATCGCGATTTCTTTGGTTGGGTTTTCCGCCTCCAGAAACAACAGCTGCGCCACGATGGTTGTCGCCATTTCGTCATGCACCGGGCCCGACACGAAAATAATGCGCTCTTTGAGTAGGCGTGAAAATATGTCGTAACGGATCGACCCGCGCGATGTTGTCTCTTCCACCGTTGGGATAATGAAATTTTCCCAGGTGGCGATCTGATCTCTCATGTCCGTGCCTCAAGCTGCCGTTTTCGTGGGTAGCAGATAATTTCTTTACCGAGCCTTAGTGTTGCGCCCGAATGCCTGCAAGGCCACGGGCGCTAACATATTCGCAACTTGCCATGTAAAATTGTCACGAAGTTGAAGGAATATTGTCAGGATCAGGCGTGCGCGGTCACCGGGTATGCGCAAATTATGTCGCCGCCACCGTGGCATCGCTTTTGGGCTGCTTGACCTCGAATTCCTCGTGATAGGACCGCTCGACATTGACGTTCCAGACATCGTGATCTTCGCCGAGAATATTGCGCGCAGCAAACATCGCCGAAAGCATTGAATGGTCCTGATTGTTATCCGGCATTCTCCATTTGGCTTGCCTCCCGTGAGGCTAAAGCAACCGAAGGCGACTTTCCAGGCGATTTCTGCCTCCGATCCGCGTGTGGTGCTGCGTGCCGGCCGGATAGCACGACCAAACAGGCCGATCCGACCGCTTAAGGCGTCTCTCGACGCGTTTTCGGACACACCTTTCCTGTCACCAGCGTTGGATTTAGCCGATCTGGGCGGGTTTCTGGTCATGTGCACCCTGTTGCGGCAGGCGGATCGCGCAGCCCGTTGATCAGGCCAGGAATCCCGGCGAACACTTGCCGCGGCAGTGCCGCCTCGGCCATCTGGAAGATGGCGTAGCGGCCATGGCGCACCAGCCGCGTACCGGTCTTGATCAGCCGTTCGCGCAAAGAGGTCAGTGACCATGTCTCGATCTCGCTGGGCGTCGCTGGCGTGCGCAGGAAGTTCGCCGGATTGTAGGCGAGGGCATGAAGCTGTAGCCGGACGGCGTTGGCGGCAAAGCGCATGCAGGAAAGCCGCGTCCACTTCAGCGCGTACTTGCCTTCCTTGATGTGCTGCCCGGCTGTGCCCCGGCCGTTGTAGAACGCCGGCACCCGCTCATTGGGCAGGCTGCGATTGGTGACGATGAAGCCCACGCGCGGGAACAACCCGCCCGGATGGAACTCGACCTTGGACACCACCCGGCGCGGCTTCACCCAGCTCCCCGCCTGATACTGGAAGCTGGTGCAGGTGCGGATCACCGTGTGCGACGGCCGACCCGGCCTGCGCCGCAGCAGCCGGGAAATCCGCTCATAGAGCTTGCTGTTGCCCTTGATCCGGATGGCGTAACCCCAGCCCTCGGCCTCCAGGAGATCGAACAGCGTAGGGATGGCAAAGGCGGCGTCACCTCGGAAATAGCGCCGGGTGATCGAGGGTCGCGTGTCGCTCGAATATCTTGCCAGCACCGGGCGCAGCACATCCTCCCGGCCATCGGCGCTGTGGACATTGCCGGGACGCAGCGCACATCGCTCCAGATCGCCGAACTGGTTGAACACGAACAGTGGGTGCAGGCACTTGGATTGGAAATGCCCGTTCCACATTGCACCTTCCTGATCGCCATGCACAGGGCTCTCGGAGCTGTCCATATCCAGCGTGATGCTCTTCGGCGGCCTCCGGTCATGCACCGCGTCGATCCAGCGGCCGGGCAGATCAGCGAGGGCGGCGAGGTTCTCCGGTCGGGTCAGCATCTTCGTCTCGAACCGACCCATGGCGCTGGCCGACGCCGCACCCCGCTTCACCGCACGTCCACCGATGAGTTGGCGCATCACCGGATCACGGCACAGTCGGTCGGCGTCGTTGACGTCCTCATAGCCGGCAAGGCGTGGGAAAACCGATTGGCGCAGAAGGCCGGCGAGATTGTGGCGGCCATTCCGGCCAGTGCGCGGATCGGTGATCAGCCCCGCCGCCATGTCCGTCAGCCCGAGGGCGTCGTCCAACTCGCGGTGGAGCAATAGCCCGCCGTCCGAACTGATCGACGATCCACGGAACACGACCTTGACCGAGCAGTCGAATTGGAACCGAAGAGGGCTTGTTTGTACCGTGCCTATCCGGTTGTCACCCACACCCACTACATCTAGGGTGTGGCGTCGAGTGGCTCGGGAGGCGGACGAAGCGGGGATGGATGTTCCGCAGCGCGAAGACCTTTCGTTTCCGCGGTCGCTTCCCGAGTTTCAACGACTTTTCCCGGATGACGCGGCCTGTGCCGCCTACCTGGAGAAGGCGCGGTGGGGTGACGGGTTCGTCTGCCCCCATTGCCAGACGGCGGCAGAGCCGTTCCGCGTCACCAGCCGGCCCGGCGTCTTGCGCTGTCGAAAGTGCCGCCGCGACACCGGGCTGACGGCGGGGACGGTCATGGAGCGCTCCCATACGTCGCTGGGCGTATGGTTCTGGGCGGCCTATCTGGTTGCCAGCCAGACGCCCGGCATGTCTGCCACACAGTTCCAGCGCCAGGTCGGGCTTTCCCGTTACGAAACCGCCTTTCAGATCCTCCACAAGCTCCGCGCTGGTATGGTTCGGCCGGATCAGGACCGCATCGGCAGCGAGGCCTGCGACCATGTCGAAGTCGACGAAACCTGGGTCGGCGGCCGCACGCGCGGCAAGGGCCGGGGCGTTCACCACAAGCTTCTTGTCGCCAGCGCCGTTGAAGTGCGACAGCGCAAGCCGGGAACCAAGCTCGATAAGCGGAAGGGCGGTCGCTACGCCGGACGTGTCCGACTCGCTGTCGTGCCAGACCGCAGCGCGGAATCGCTCTGCGGCTTTGTCGAGGGTGCCGTTACTTCGGGTGCGTCGGTCATCACCGACGATTGGTCCGGCTATACCAGCCTCGCCAAGCGCGGCTACAAACACCTCGCCGTCGCCGAGCGAGGCAACTCCCAGGTCGCTGAGGAGTATCTGCCGATCATTCATCTCGTCTTCGCCAACCTGAAGACGTGGCTGAGTGGCATTCATCACGGCGTGAGCCACCAGCACCTCCAAGCCTACCTCAACGAGTTCACATTCCGCTTCAACAGGCGATTCTGCCCGTTCAACGCCTTCCGGTCCCTGCTCGGAATCGCTGGCGATGTCACCGCTCCCACTTACGCCGAGCTTTACTCGGGCGACTGGGAGCACCCTAGATGTAGTGGGTGTGGGTGACAACCGGATAGGCACGGTTTGTACTTCACCCGTCGCATTCGCTCGCAAATTCCCGCTCCAACCCGGTTAACTCATTGTATAATCGAGTATATCACGCTTCTGCGGGTGAAGAAACGGGCATCCATCTGGGGAATGCGGGGGTATATCTGTGCAAACCATTGCGCCCGACCGTCTGAAAATTGTCAAAATTGCGCATCCAGGCCTCAAGCACATCCAGCGCTTCGCGATATTGCGCATCGTAGAC
This sequence comes from Paracoccaceae bacterium, assembly GCA_965216135.1. Classification (GTDB taxonomy): domain Bacteria; phylum Pseudomonadota; class Alphaproteobacteria; order Rhodobacterales; family Rhodobacteraceae; genus CBDCFL01. Next base: position 146,397 of record CBDCFL010000016.1, on the reverse strand, counting down.
CGGATAGGCCTTGGGTTGCCGGATTATCGCGGCACCGACGACGGATATTGCAGTCGCGAGCCCAAGCTGTTCAAGCTCTTGGCCGGCAAGCTCGCGCAAATCTTCGTCCGACATCGACCACAGGCCGTCATTCTTCTGGCAAAAATATTCCATGCCGATCGACGCGGTGTTCTGATCTGGCAGCATTTCCTTGGACCAGGCGCGGAAATTTTGTATGCGCCCGACTTTGACATCCGGCGAGTGGATGTAAATCCAGTTGTCCAGGAACGGATCGGGGTGATCAAGCACCAGCGTCACGATCAGAAAATCGCGATAGGACAAATTGTCAGCAGCTTCAATCACTTCTGCGGCTGGCGGAGGATCAAATGCGTTGATAAGATCGCGAAGCGCCATGGTGTTGACGAAATAATCACCTTTAACCCGCTCGGTGCCAAGGTCTTTGCCGTCCTTGGACCATTTGCGCACATCGAGCGAAGTTACGTGATGGTCGTCGCGATTTACGCCGACAACCTCGCTGCGCATTTTGACCGTACCGCCATTTTCCCTGACCCGGTCGCGCACTTTTTCCCACATCATGCCCGGACCGAGGCGGGGATATTGAAACTCTTCAATCAGGCTGGATGTGTCATTTGCCCCGCTGATGGCGTTCCAGACGACCTTGAACAGCGACATATTCTTGATGCGTTGCGCGGCCCAATCGGCGCGGATTTCTTTGCCGGAAATGCCCCAGACTTTCTCGGTATAAGTGCGAAAGAAATGCATATAGAGCCGCCCGCCAAAGCGGTTGATCACCCATTCCTCGAACGTGCTTTCGTCCTTGTATTGACGGATTTGCCATTTCAAATAGCTGATGACGATGCGCACGGCCTCATAAGGGCCAATGCTCCACAGCGCGTTGAAAAACTTCAGCGGGTAGTCGAAGAATTTTTCGCGATAATAGATCCGCGACTGGCGGGGAACGGTAATGAAATCATCGCCCATCACTTCCCACCACATGTCCTCGACTTCCTTGACCTTGGTGAAAAACCGATGCCCGCCTATGTCGAAGCGATAGCCGTTGTTGCTCTCGGTTCGCGAAATACCCCCGACCATGTCCGTGCCTTCAAACACCACGGGCAAATGATTTTCGCTTTTTTTCTGAAGTTCGTACGCGGTTGTCAGCCCGGCCGGACCACCGCCAATTACCAGCACACTTTTGTCTTGGCCGTCGTTGCGCACGCCAAATCTTCCCAAATCAATATCCAGCCGGTCGAGCGCCTCAATAACCAATCCACCCGGTGTTAAAAAGTCGCCCCCCTTCTCAATCGGCGCTATTGTTTCGCGTCTGTGTAGTAATAACAAGGAATATTGGCTTCTTGAGCAGGTTGACTGCATATTCCGGGATATCCGCCCACCTATTCCGACAACATCCGCCCATTTGTACCGGGGTATCCGCCTAGCTTTGAGCCGTTTGACGCGTTGCCGTGAGGGTCCTTGGTTGTTTGAGCCGGTATCAGTTTTCTGGCGTTTCGTCACGTAGTTGAGGGTCTTTCTTTCGGAAGGATTGTCCGTCGAGTTCGAGCCGGTAGGCGTTGTGCACCAGCCGGTCTAGGATGGCATCTGCGAAGGTGGGTTCACCAATAATTTCGTGCCAAGTATTAAGCGGGAGTTGACTTGTGATTAGGATGGAACCGTTGCCGTATCTGTCTTCGACGATCTCCATCAAGTCGCGCCTTTGGCTAGCGTTCAGACGGTCCGGCCCCCAGTCATCCAAGATCAGTAGCTGGGTTTTGGTCAGTGCCTTGAAGACACGCGGAAAGCGTCCGTCACCGTGGGCCAACTCCAACTCGTCAAACAATCGCGTGGTGCGTTTATAGAGGACGGTCACGCCGTCGCGGCACGCCGCTTGGGCCAACGCGCAGGCCAGCCAGGTTTTGCCGACACCGCAGGGGCCAGTGATCATCAAGTTGCGCTTGTCTTTGATCCATTTGCCGCTGAGCAGGCTTTGGAACAACGCCTTATCCAGCCCTCTTCGCGTTTTGTAATCCACATCCTCGGGCGCGGCCCCGATATGGCGCAATCGTGCTGTGCGCATGCGGCTCTCAAACCGTTTTGTCTCTCGACTGATGGCTTCGCGATCAATTAGCAGGCCGAGCCATTCGGCGTGTGTCAGATCGGCGGAACCGTCCTGTGTTTGCAGTTCTGTGAAGGCCTCGGCCATGCCATCGAGCTTCAGTGCTCGGAGGGTATCAAGGGTTGGGTGTGTCAACATTTTCTGTCCTTTCTTCAATGGAAGTATCCGGCACCACGGATGTTGGGGTGTGTGATCGCGGGGCCGTCCGTGGTGGGTTTGCGGCGTTGGCGATCCAATCCATTCTTCAAAATGGAATGCAGGGATTGGTAGGTATAGCTGTTGATGTGAAGTGCACGCTCGCAGGCCGCATCGAGGCGCTCGGGTCCGAATGTTTTGGCAAGCCGCAAGACGCCCATGCAAGTTCGATATCCTTGCTCTGGATGTCGCCGCTTGCGCATGACCATCTCGACAAAGGTCTCGACGTTGGGCCCGACCCGGGCCGCCTGTGTGCGGATGCGTTCTGGTGTCCAGTCGGTACGGAAGCGGTGGTTTGCTGGCATGTGATCACGGATGGTGGAATGTTGCCGGTTGCCCGACGTCCGTTGATGCGCCGCAACACGCTGACCTTTATGATAAACTTCGACCGTGCGCGGTGTGACCCGGGCCCAAAGCTCTTGGCGCATAAGCTGATGGGGCACTGAGTAATAGTGGTGTCCTATATCGACATGGTAATCGAGACCGGCGCGGCACTTCTTCCATTCCGCATAGACGTAGGGTTCATGGGGCAGCGACTTCAGTGCAGGTTTGTCCAGCGTTTCAAACAAGGCCCTGCGGCTGGCACCCAGGTGCCGGGTGACCTTGTTGTTCAGTTGGTCGCGCAAGGGTCGGATCGCCGCGTTTAGCTCATCGAGACTGAAGAATGTCTGATTGCGCAGGCGTGCTAAAATCCAACGTTCGGCCAGCAGAACAGCACCTTCGACCTTTGCTTTATCCTTGGGTTTGCGGGGCCGTGCGGGCACAATTGCAGTATCGTAATGCGCCGCCATATCCCCGTAAGTGCGGTTGATCGCCGGGTCATAAAAACAGGCTTTGATGACGGCGGCTTTGAGATTATCCGGCACAACTTGCGCAGGTACGCCACCCAAGAACGCAAATGCTCGAACGTGACTGGATATCCAATCGGGAAGGCTCTGTGTCCAAGTGGCTTCAACATAGGTGTAGTTCGATGCGCCAAGTGCCGCGACAAAGATTTGGGCCGTGCGTATCTCGCCCGTCTTAGGGCAGGCAACATCTATGGTGTGGCCCGCATAATCAACAAACAGGCGTTCACCAGCAGGGTGTCGCTGCCGCATCACTGGCGAGAGTTTGCCCTCCCAACGAGTATAGAGCTCGCAATACCGGCTGTAGCCATAGCCGTCTGTGTGAACCTCTCGATACTCCTGCCACAACAGCGAAAGCGTCACCCCTTTGCGCCGTAGCTCGGCGTGCACATAGGTCCAATCCGGCTGAGGGATCGGTTGAGAACTGTCCGCAGAACGCCGTGGGAAAAGCACATGTTCCAAATCGGCATCCGACAGCGCATCGGGCAACGGCCAGCTCAAACCAGCATCACGGGCGCGGCCTAAATACTCACGCAGGGTTGTGCGACCAATCGCCAAACTCAGCGCCATCTCGCGCGTCGACAAACCTTCAAAGGACAGGCGCAAAGCCTCTCGTATCTTCCGCATCGATAATCTCTTCATTGGGCTCTCTTCCGTTCAAAATGAACGGCAAAGTAGCCCGCTACAGATCACCTCGCAGCAGCGCATCAAGGGGTGGGCGGATGCCCCGGAATCCCCGGCGGATCAGATCGGTACGGGTGGGCGGATTAAATCGGAATCACCGGGCGGATGTGCCCGGAATGCGCAGGTTGACTGATTATCGGGACGTACGGTGACACCATCGCGGCAATCTGGTGCCTGCCGGGTTGCATAGGGGACCGAAATTGAGAGTCTTTGGAAAAAGTCATAAGAGGGTGAATTGAGGCAAATACTGGATTTCATTGTCATCGGTGCCGCGCGGTCTGGAACAACCGCAATTCACGGCTATCTGCGCCAATCTCAACAGATATTCATGCTGGAGCGAAAGAGCCCAATTTCTTTGCATATGCTGGCGAAAAACTGACCGTGCGCGGGCCATGCGCGGAATTTCTCAACAATTCAATTACGGACCATGACGCCTATCGGGCGCTATTCAAGGACGCGCCGGAAAATATGTTTCTGGGCGAAGCATCGCCTCTGTATCTTTATGAGCCGAAGTCGGCGCAAAACATTGCCCGTTTAGCGCCCAAGGCCCGCCTGATCGCGATTTTGCGAAATCCGATCGAGCAGGCCTATTCGCATTTTCTCTACGCCAAAAAACAAGCCATTGAGAGCGAGCAAGATTTCGCACGAGCGCTGGAGCTAGAAGAAGAACGCCTCGCCAAGAACTGGCAGCCCTTGTTCGGCTATTCCAGATTTCCGCGCTACGGCAAGCAGTTAGAGCGGTTTTTTGATGTATTCCCGCGCGATCAATTATTCATTCGAACTTATGATGACTTTCGCGACGATCCCGCCGGGCTGATGCGCGATATGACCACATTTATCGGTCTGAGCGCGCCTTTCACGCCCGATATGTCAGAGCGTAAGAACGCAGGCGGCCTTCCCAAAAACCGGTTTGTTCAGGATTTCCTGATGCGCCCAAACCCGGTAACCGCCGCAGTCGGCAAGGTCGTGCCTAAGAAAACACGCTGGGCCATTCGTGACTGGCTTGCCGGTTTCAACGTCACAACCAGCGATACAATGTCCGAAACCGCCCGCACCATTCTGCGCGACCGGTTGAGCGAAGACATCAAGCGCACCGCCGGGCTTTTGGATCGCGACCTAAGTCATTGGCTCGCCTAGACGAAAGATGACACCGGGGTTCATGATCCCGTGGGGATCGAGCGCGGATTTAACCGCACGCATGGTGCGCAGTTTTCCGGGGTCGCCATATCGCGCAAGCTCGTCTACCTTGAGCCTTCCGATCCCATGCTCGGCTGAAAACGAACCGCCGAATTCATCGACTAGATCGTAAACGATACGCGCGACATCGGCCTTTGCAGATTGCCATGCGTCGGTGGAGTCTCCCTTGGGCGGATAGACGTTGAAATGAAGGTTTCCGTCGCCCAAATGCCCGAAACAATTGATCCGAAACGGCCCAAGGCCGACAACTCGGCTGGTCGCATCGTCGACAAAGTCCGGGATCGCGGAAATCGGCAGGGATATGTCGTGCGAGGACACCGAACCAATGCGCGTATTGGCCTCGGGGATAAGCTCGCGCAATGCTGTCAGTTCCGCGCGCTGACCTTCACTTTGTGCCGCAACGCCATCTGTTGCGACACCTGCCTGATAGGCAATACCCAGAAAATCGTCCCAGAACTGATCGGCCATAACCGCGCGCGGCAAACCAATTTCGATCAAAACCATCCAAGTTGGCACGTCATCGAATGGAAGCTTTGTGTCTGGCATCGTCTCATTGATAAAGTCAAATCCGGTGCCGGATAAGAGCTCAAATATCGAAACCATTTCGCCTGAATGTTCGCGCGCAATCCCTAGTAATTCCGCCGCTTTCGCCGGATCAGACACGACCAGAAGCGCCGTCAGGTTCTGCTGGGGCTTGGTGAAAAGCCGCAATGCGGCGGCGGTAATTATCCCAAGTGTGCCCTCGGATCCAATCAACAGGTTCTTGATGTCGTAGCCGGTGTTATCCTTGCGCAGGCGCTTCAGCCCGTGGAAAATCGCGCCGTCGGGCAGCACCGCTTCTATCCCCACGCAAAGATCGCGCGCATTGCCGTATCGCAGCACGGTCATGCCACCTGCGTTGGTGGCGAGATTTCCGCCAATGCGCGCGCTGCCCTGAGAGGCCAGCATCAGCGGAAATAGGCGATCAACTGCGTCCGCCGCATCGCGAATGTTTTGCAGGATCACGCCTGCCTCGGCGATCAGCACATTCTCATCCGCATAGACGCCGCGAATGCGATCAAGGCGTTCAGTTGACAAGATGATGGGGCCGTCCAGCTCGGCACTGAGTTGCCCGCCCACCAGACCAGTACCGCCGGATAACGGGATCACCGGCACGCGCCACGCGTTTGCGACCCGCATAATTGCCGCCACCTGTTCGGTCGTCTCAGGCGCGAGCACCAGCCCAGCCTTGCCACGCCACAGGCCACGCGGTTCCGTGACATAGGTTTCCGCGATATCGCGAACCGCACTGGCGGGCAATTTTTCCCGCAATTCCTGTTCGATAGCGGGCGACATTGCAGACAAGTCGCTCATGGATTGGCCATATCCAGCAATTTGGTGCAGGTGCGCAGGTTTCGCGCCGTCGCGGTGTTTTTTAGCCGGCGTGACACTACATCCGCCAGTTTCGATCTCGACATGCCGTCTGGCGTCAAAAGATAATGCGCAATGGTGCCAGCCGTTAACACCGAAGCATCGCCATCGCCGGCTTGAAGATCGCCAATCGCCGCCATCGCCTTGCCTTCCAGCGGAAAAAACAGATGCGCGCGTGCAGGATCGGTGTGCTCACCAAATGGCGCGTCGCGCAAAGCTGCGACAAGCGCCCGCACCTGCAGCAACGACATCTCAGGCGAAAAACCAAAGCCGGTTTCAATTACATGGGTAATCCGCGCGCCAATCTCATCGCGATCCAGGCGGCTGGCAACAAGAACGTTGCCCGACTGGATATAACTTTTGACCGCGGTAAATCCCGCTGCGGTAAGGGCGGTCCGCAGCTCGGCCATCGGCAGTTTGCGGTATCCGCCGACGTTCACACCGCGAAACAGAACCACCCATGTTGTCGCGCCGTCAGCTTTCGCAGCGGCACCTTGACTGTCGTTCATTCCGTGCCTATCCGGTTGTCACCCACACCCACTATATGTAGGGTGTGGCGTCGAGTGGCTCGGGAGGCGGACGAAGCGGGGATGGATGTTCCGCAGCGCGAAGACCTTTCGTTTCCGCGGTCGTTTCCCGAGTTTCAACGACTTTTCCCGGATGACGCGGCCTGTGCCGCCTACCTGGAGAAGGCGCGGTGGGGTGACGGGTTCGTCTGCCCCCATTGCCAGACGGCGGCAGAGCCGTTCCGCTTCACCAGCCGGCCCGGCGTCTTGCGCTGTCGAAAGTGCCGCCGCGACACCGGGCTGACGGCGGGGACGGTCATGGAGCGCTCCCATACGTCGCTGGGCGTATGGTTCTGGGCGGCCTATCTGGTTGCCAGCCAGACGCCCGGCATGTCTGCCACACAGTTCCAGCGCCAGGTCGGGCTTTCCCGTTACGAAACCGCCTTTCAGATCCTCCACAAGCTCCGCGCTGGTATGGTTCGGCCGGATCAGGACCGCATCGGCAGCGAGGCCTGCGACCATGTCGAAGTCGACGAAACCTGGGTCGGCGGCCGCACGCGCGGCAAGGGCCGGGGCGTTCACCACAAGCTTCTTGTCGCCAGCGCCGTTGAAGTGCGACAGCGCAAGCCGGGAACCAAGCTCGATAAGCGGAAGGGCGGTCGCTACGCCGGACGTGTCCGACTCGCTGTCGTGCCAGACCGCAGCGCGGAATCGCTCTACGGCTTTGTCGAGGGTGCCGTTACTTCGGGTGCGTCGGTCATCACCGACGATTGGTCCGGCTATACCAGCCTCGCCAAGCGCGGCTACAAACACCTCGCCGTCGCCGAGCGAGGCAACTCCCAGGTCGCTGAGGAGTATCTGCCGATCATTCATCTCGTCTTCGCCGACCTGAAGACGTGGCTGAGTGGCATTCATCACGGCGTGAGCCACCAGCACCTCCAAGCCTACCTCAACGAGTTCACATTCCGCTTCAACAGGCGATTCTGCCCGTTCAACGCCTTCCGGTCCCTGCTCGGAATCGCTGGCGATGTCACCGCTCCCACTTACGCCGAGCTTTACTCGGGCGACTGGGAGCACCCTAGATGTAGTGGGTGTGGGTGACAACCGGATAGGCACGGTTCATTCCACCAATTCCGCCGCACTGTGGCAACCGGCACCTACATGGTGTCCGTACGACCACGCCTGTCACCGCGCAAATTCGCATAAAGGACGTGGTTTCGCCAGCGACCGTTAATCTGCAGATAACTTTGCGCGACACCTTCATACTTGAAACCGCATTTTTCCAGCACAGCCCGCGACGCCTCGTTTTCCGGCAAACAGGCGCTTTCGACCCGCGAAAGATCCAGATCGGTGAATGCGTAATTCACGACCGCAGAAAGAGCCTCGCGCATATAGCCTTGACGCGCATAGGCCGCGCCGACCCAATAGCCGCACGTGCCAGCCTGCGACGGCCCGCGCCGAATTGTGTCAAGCGTTATAGCACCGATAAGCGCCTGATCTTCTCGCCTGATCATAAACAGCGGTACACCGGTTCCGCCCGAGTTTGAGCGCTGCGCCCAATAGACTCGGTTGGTAAATGCCTTGCGTGTCAGGTGATCGGACGACCAGGTCGGCTCCCATGGGGTCAGAAAATCCGTGCTGTTGCGCCGCAGATCGCTCCATACCCGAAAATCGGAATGCGCGGGCAGGCGCAGGGTCAGGTGCTCGGTCTCGATTACCACCCTGCGCCTGAGCCCGAACATCAACCCGCCAGCCTTCGCTGCAGATCGCCGATCGTCGGTGCGCCGCTGACCGGGCCGTAAACTGCCATCGCCAGGCTGGCCTGCGACATCTCTTTGGCAAATTCCCGCACGTCGCCCAACGACACGGCGGAGATCTTTGCGACAGTTTCCTCAATCGGTGGCACCCGGCCCCAGATGGCGATCATACGCGCCAATCTTTCAACCCGCGACGCAGGGCTTTCGGAGCCCATAACCAGACCGGCCCTGATCTGCGCGCGGGCGCGAGCTACCTCGTTTTCGCTCATCTCATCATGGGCGTTTTTCAACTCATCGACCGTAATTTCCGCCAATTCCCCGATCTGCGCGCCCGATGTGCCTGCGTAAATCGTCATCATGCCGGTATCGTCATGCGCGGTCGTCTGTGCGTAGATCGTGTAACACAACCCGCGCTTCTCGCGCACCTGCTGAAACAGCCGCGATGACATCCCGCCGCCGAATGCCGTGGCAAAAATCTGAGCGGTATATATCAGATCATCGCGATAGCCGGGCCCCTCGAAAGCCAGCGAAAAATGCGCCTGCTCAAGCGCTTTTTCGGCCCGGTATTCGCCGCCCAGGAACTGTCCGGGCACCATCGGCTCGGCTTCACGCGCGCCCATGTCGCCAAATAGCGCCTCGCCCTGGCGAACGATCGCGTCATGATCCACCGCTCCTGCGGCGGCCAGAGTAATCCGATCCGGCCCGTAATGCCGCCCCACGAAGGCGCGCAAATCATTGGCCACGTATGACGAAACCCGCTCCGAGGGACCAAGTATCGTGCGCCCCATCGGCTGATGCGGATAAGCGGCCTGTTGCAGCCAGTCAAAAATGACGTCATCGGGCGTATCAAGCGCCTGGCCAATTTCCTGAAGGATCACGCCGCGCTCGATCTCCATCTCGGCGGGATCAAATACCGGATTGAGTACGATGTCAGCAATGACATCCAGTGCGAGCGGCACGTCCTGGCCCAGAACACGGGCATAATAGGCGGTCATCTCGCGGCTTGTATAAGCGTTGATGTAGCCACCGACATCCTCGATCTCTTCGGCAATTTGCAACGCACTTCGCCGGGTGGTGCCCTTGAACGCCATATGTTCCAGAAAATGCGCGATGCCGTTCTCGGTCTCGGTCTCGTGGCGACCACCGGCGGTGACCCAAAGGCCGACCGCCGCAGAGCCCAGCTCCGGCATATGTTCCGTCACGATCCTCAGACCATTGGAAAGCGTGTGCAATTGTGTCGTCACCGGGCGATACGTTCTGTGATCAGATGCTCTATTGCGGACAAATCGTTGGCCACATTCGTAATCCGTTCGGGGCGCTCATAAAGGTCGGCCATATGCTTGGGAAGCGGTGTGTGGATGCCGGTGGCCGCCTCAACGGCGTCGGGGAATTTTGCCGTATGGGCAGTGGCCAGCGTGATCATCGGCACATTGCCTGAATGATTTGCCGCGACCTTCGTGCCCACGGCGGTGTGCGGACAGATGATCTGCCCCGTCGCGGCCAGCTGGCGGGAAATTTCGGCGCTGGTTTCTGCTTCGGACACCCTCGCCGATGCATAGGTCTCGCGCAGCGCTTGAAGGGTGCCCTGGCTGATTGCAAATCCACCCTGTTCAAGCTCGCCCATCAATTGCCTGACCGCATTGCCATCGCGCCCATAGGCTTCAAACAACGCGCGTTCGAAGTTCGAGGATACCTGAATATCCATCGACGGGCTGATTGACGCGGCAACCTCGCCCACCTTGTAATGCCCGCTCGAAAGCGCCCGGTGCAGGATGTCGTTCTGATTGGTGGCGATCACCAGCTGCTCTATCGGCAGGCCCATGCGTCGGGCTACGTAACCGGCAAATATGTCCCCAAAATTGCCAGTCGGCACGGTGAAACTAACCGCGCGATGCGGCGCGCCCAGCGTCACGGCGGACGTAAAATAATAGACCACCTGCGCCAGCACCCGCGCCCAGTTGATCGAGTTGACGCCCGCCAGTTTCACCTCATCGCGGAAATCAAAGTGATTGAACATATCCTTCAGACGCGCCTGGCAATCGTCAAAATTGCCGTCCACAGCCAGCGCATGCACGTTGCCCTCGTTCGGGGTGGTCATCTGCCTGCGCTGCACTTCGGAAACACGGCCATGCGGGTAGAGGATGAACAGATCGACATTCTCGAGGCCCTTGAACGCCGCAATGGCCGCAGAACCCGTGTCACCGCTGGTCGCGCCGACGATGGTCACGCGGGTGCCGCGCCGCGCCAGGCTGGCCTGAAACATCTGCCCGATCAGCTGCATCGCGAAATCTTTGAACGCCAGCGTTGGCCCATGGAACAGCTCCAGCAGAAACTGGTTCGCATCCAATTGCCTGAGCGGCGCGCGTGCGGCGTGATCAAACCCGGCGTAGGCGCGCGCGATAATCGCAGCGAACTCAGCGTCCGAATAGGCGTCGCCGATGAACGGCCGCATGATCCGAAACGCCGCGTCTTCATAGCTCAAACCCGCCAAAGCGGCGATATCGGCCTCATCCATCCGCGGATATTGCGCCGGCAGGTAAAGACCGCCGTCGCGCGCCAACCCGGTCAGCATCGCGTCATCAAAGCTCAGTTCAGGGGCTGTCCCCCGCGTGGAAATATAGCGCATGACCGCCCGCACTTAGCTAATTTGCCGCTTGATACGCCAGACCCAGAACGCTGTCATCCCCAGCCAGACCGTTGCCAGCGAAAACCAGGTGATTGCGTATTCAAGGTGATTGCTGGGTATGGCCGACGCGTCCAGCGGTAAAGGCGTAATAGCGGGGACAAGGCCGGGTGCCGCACGCAATATGACTAATACAGGTGTTGCGCCCAATTGCTCGGCCATCTGCGCAATATCACGGGCAAACCAGATATTGGCATCCAAGTCATTGGCCGGTGTCGAGCCGGTGCGGTCATCCGGCCAGTGCAGATTTCCGCTCACTTGGCCCGTCAGACGTGTCCGAGCGTTAGATTTTTCGTCGCTCGCGACAAATCCCTGATCGATCAGCACCCGTCGTCCGGTGTCATCGGCGAAGGATGTAATAATCCGAAAACCAGCGCCGAGTTTCTTGTGGCTGACCAGAACATGCAACTCGCGCGCGCCGGCCCGACCGATCAGCTCAACCGGCGCATAACGATCGCGGCGCTTGTCCGGTGCAATCGGCACATCTTTGGGAGCATCGGCCATCCGCGCTTCAATCGCGTCCAGAACACCGGTTTTCCATGTCAACCTCTGCACCTGCCAGACGCCCAATGCGATCAAAATCGAAGCACCCGCCACCCCGATTATGAGCGGCGAAATCAAGGCTTTGAGCATCTCGGCCCCACGCACAAAGGGCGCGAGATACGCCGCGCCCCTTTCATTGTTCGATAAATACTCGTCTGCTCTGTCAGCCTGCCCATACATAGACGCTGAAGAACAAAAACAGCCAGACCACATCGACGAAATGCCAATACCAGGCAGCCGCCTCGAAACCGACATGACGCTCGGGCGTGAAATGCCCGGCGCGGGCGCGCATGTAGCATACCGCCAGGAAAATGGTGCCAATGATCACGTGAAATCCGTGAAAACCGGTCGCCATGAAAAAGCTGGCGCCATAGATGTTGCCGGAAAATCCAAACGCTGCGTGGCTATATTCAAACGCCTGCAGACCGGTAAATGCGACACCCAGCACGACCGCCAGGATCAGCCCATTTTGCAGATCCCTGCGGTTGTTGTCATGCGAGATCGCATGGTGTGCCCAGGTTGCTGCGGCACCGGAACACAACAAAATCAGCGTGTTGATCAGCGGCAAATGCCAGGGATCGAAGGTTTCGATACCGACCGGCGGCCAGACGCCGTCGATGGCTGGGCTTTGCGGGCCCATCGGATACATCGCGTGTTTGAATACCGTCCAGAACCACGCCGAAAAGAACATCACCTCGGACATGATGAACATCACGAACCCATAGCGCAGCCCGATGCGCACCACCGGCGTGTGGTCGCCGATCTGGCTTTCTTCCACAACATCCGACCACCAAGAAAACATGACGTAGAGCACCAGCGCCAGCCCGATCATGAACAGCCAGGGCGAATTGGTGTCCATCTGCGGCGATACCATCAGCACAATGCCCGCCAGCATCGACATTCCGCCGATCGCTCCCAGCAAAGGCCAGATCGAGGGGTTGAGGATGTGATAATCGTGGTTCTTAGCGTGGGCCATTATTTCTCTCGTCTCGGGCTTAGTCGGACCCGGCTTCGGTCAGCGCACTGAGCGCATAATCTTCCGGCAGATCGGTTTCATAAAACGTGTATGACAGCGTGATCGTTTTGACAAATTTCGCATCGCGGTCGGTGACGATCTCAGGATCAACGTAAAAGCTGACCGGCATTTCAACGCGTTCGCCGGGCTGCAATACCTGCATCTCGAAACAGAAACAGTCGATCTTCACGAAGAAACCACCCGCCTCAAACGGGGCGACATTGTAGCTGGCACTGCCTGCGATGGGGCGGTCGGTTGGGTTATAGGCTTCGTAAAAGGCCAAACCGGTTTGTCCGATTCGCAGCTTCGTCTCCAGTTGCAGGGGGCGGAATTCCCAGGGCATATCCCGCGAAAGGGACGCATCGAACCTGACCCTGATAGTCTCATCCAGCACAACATCCGAGCCCGCATCGGCCACAGCTGTCACCCCACCAAAACCTGTCACCCGGCAAAACCAGTTGTAAAACGGCACCGAGGCCCAGGCCAGCGCGCCCATGACCACGACAACGCCCAGCGTCTGCGCCAGCGTGCGGTATTTGCCTTCAAGGCGTCTCACCGGCGCACCTCTTCGGCCATGACCGCCGGGTCAATGATCCTGACCTTCACAACAGTCAGCCCGAAAATCAGCACAACGAGGCCCGCCAGCACAAGTCCAAGGCCCGCATTGCGCGAATACCGCCGCCTGTGCAGCTCATGTTCGCGCGCCAATCCCATCAGACGATGCCGCCAATTGCGGCATCAGCCATGAGCGCGCCAAAATGCAAAAACAAATAATAGAGCGAATATTTGAAAACCCGCTTTTCTGCGGCATGATGATCGGCATGCGAGGCCGCATCATCGCGCCGGTACACGACCCAGGCCGCATGAACAAACCACAGGTTCGCACCCAAAGCCACGCTCAGATAAACCGGGCCACCAACCGAGGTCAGACCGAGCGCAAACGACACCACCGCCAACGCCAGCGCGTAGTAAAATATCTGATTGCGGGTTGCCCGGCGGCCATGCGTCACGGTCAGCATCGGCACGCCGGCGTTCGAGTAATCATCTTTGACAAACAGCGCCAACGCCCAGAAATGCGGCGGCGTCCAGATGAAAATGAGCGTGAACATCAGCACCGGCTCAATTGACAGACTGCCGGTCGCTGCAAGCCACCCGATGACCGGTGGCAGGGCTCCAGCCGCGCCACCGATGACGATATTTTGCGGCGTGCGGCGTTTGAGCCAGATGGTGTACACCACCGCATAGAAAAAGATCGTAAATGCCAAAAGCAAAGCGGCCAGAATATTTGTCGCCAGCGCCAGCATCACCACCGCAATGCCCGACAATCCCAAACCCAGACCTAGCGCTTCACCCGGCGCGATCTTTCCCGCAGGCACCGGGCGATTGCGCGTCCGCCGCATCATCCGGTCAATATCGGCGTCATACCACATGTTCAGCGCACCCGATGCACCAGCGCCCAAAGCAATAAACAAAATGGCAGTGAAACCGACGATCGGATGCACGGCCACGGGTGCCACGACCAGTCCCGCCAGAGCGGTAAAGACGACCAGCGACATCACCCGCGGTTTAAGAAGCGCGACAAAATCGCCAAACCCGGCGTCGCCCTGTCGTCCCCGCGCATTGATCGTCGGATCGGTCATTTCAACTTCCAGCAAAGATGCGCGCCGTCGCGCACACCAAAGTCCCGTTGAGCGACGCAACCCGCCGCCAGCCGCCTATTCAGCCGCGCCACTGCATAGCTTTGTGGCAGTCCCGCAAATTCCTCAATCGCGCCCGCCAGCCAATCCTCATAGACTTGCTGGCTGACCACTTTGACCGTGATCGGCATATAGGCGTGATCCTTGCCGCAAAGTTCCGAGCATTGGCCGAAATAGATACCCTCGCGCTCGGCGGCGAACCAAAGCTGCGCGATCCGTCCCGGAACCGCGTCCTGCTTCACGCCAAAGGCCGGGATCGTCCAGGCATGGATCACATCCGCGCCGGTGACATTGACGACTATCGTTTTGCCGACCGGCACAACTACGGCGGTGTCGGTGGCCAGCAGATATTCGTCCGGCGCATAGCCGTAGCTTGCCAGTTCTTCCCTGGCCAGCAGAAAGCTGTCAAAACCAAACCCCTGGTCGACATATTCATAGCCCCAATACCACTGATATCCGGTGGCCTTGATGGTGATGTCAGCGTCCGGGATTTCCTGCTGCTTGAACAGGACCGGCAGCGAAAACGCTCCGATAAACACCAGGATCACAACCGGCACCAGTGTCCAGGCGACCTCGACGGCGGTATGATGGGTAAATTGCGCAGGTTGCGGGTTGGCGCGGCGATTATACCGGACGATCGCAAACAGCATCAACCCAACTACCAAGCCGACGATCAGACCCATGATCACATTGACCAGCCCGTCCAGCCCCTGAATGTCGCGCGCCAATTCGGTCGCGGCAGGCTGAAAGCCATACGCGCCATCCACCGGTTTGCCAACGGTTTCCAGCCCAGAAATGCCGTCCTGCGCTGACGCCGCCGCACCAAAAACAATCGCCAACAACGGGCCCGATATTGCCGACATCGCCTTGATTAGTCGCATATCCCAATCTCGTTTCGCTTGGCCTCTGGAAGCCCTGCTATGGGCCGCGCAGTGGGCCGAGAACGCTGTGGCACGAATACGCACCCGGATTCCCATTGTGTCCGGGCGATCTCAAACCATATTAGTAGCTCAGTGACAAGCTGCGCTATTGCGGCAAACAGCCGCTTTGACCCCTCGAAATGCGCAAACCGGAGCCAGAAAATGAATTCAGAAGAATTTCGCCCATTTGAAACATCGCTCGATCTTGACCAAAGCCTGACGACGCTCCGCCACGCCGTGGCCGGGGGCGACGATGGCGAGCTGTTCCTGGAGCGCCGCCGATCTGAGGTCTTGGCCCTTGAGGATGGCCGCATCAAAACCGCCAGTTATGATGCGGCCGAGGGGTTCGGGCTGCGGGCGGTCAACGGCGAAATGGCGGGATATGCGCACAGCACCGATGTCTCTCAGTCATCGCTCAAACGGGCAGCGCAAACTGCGCGCCTGGCGGTGGCGGGCGGCGGCGGTACATTGGCCGACAGCCCGCCGAATACCAACCGCCGGCTCTATTCTGACGTAGATCCGATTGGCGAGGCGAGCTTTCGCCTCAAGGTAGACACGCTCAAGGACATAGACGCCTACGCGCGCAGCCTTAACGGACGCGTCGTGCAGGTCAACGCCACCATTGCTGCTGGCCTGCAGGAAGTTGAGATATTGCGCCCCGACGGTTCGCTGGTGCGCGATCTGCGGCCAATGTCGCGCATCATGGTCGCCCTGATTGTCGAGCACGAGGGCAGGCGCGAAAGCGGCTATCACGGCATGGGCGGTCGATCCTCGCTTTTGGGCTGGATTGATCCGGCCAACTGGAAATCCGCCGCGAATGAGGCGCTCAGGATTGCGCTGGTCAATTTGGATGCTGAACCGGCGCCAGCAGGCGTGATGGATGTCGTGCTCGGCCCCGGCTGGCCGGGAATATTGCTGCACGAGGCCATCGGCCACGGACTTGAAGGCGATTTTAGCCGCAAGAAAACATCCGCGTTTGCCGGATTGATGGGCCAGCGCGTGGCCTCTCGGGGCGTAACCGTGCTCGATGACGGCACGATCCCTGATCGCCGTGGGTCGCTAAGCATAGATGACGAGGGCACGCCGTCCGGAAAGAATGTGCTGATCGACGACGGCATTCTGGTGGGCTTCATGCAAGACCGCCAAAACGCCCGATTGATGGGCGTTCAGCCCACCGGTAACGGGCGGCGCGAAAGCTTTGCCCATGCGCCGATGCCGCGGATGACAAATACCTATATGTTAGGCGGCGATACGCCACCCGATGCCATCGTCGCCGAGTTAAAAGACGGAATATACGCGGTCGGCTTTGGTGGCGGTCAGGTGGACATCACCAACGGCAAGTTCGTCTTTTCCTGTACCGAGGCTTATCGCGTCAAGAACGGTAATATCGGCGCGCCGGTCAAAGGCGCGACGCTGATCGGCGACGGGGCAACCGCGCTCAAGCAGATCAGAGGCATTGGAAACGACATGGCGCTGGACCCCGGCGTCGGCAATTGCGGCAAAGCCGGGCAATGGGTGCCAGTCGGCGTCGGCCTGCCCACGCTGATGATCGGCGGGTTGACCGTGGGCGGTGCGGCGGCTTAGCCCTGCTTCGCGTTTCGCGATCCGGGCGCACTACATCCGATTCGGGCCGAAATCGCGCCAGCGAAGAGAGCCCGCCAGGGCTCGATGAGCGCTGCCGATCCGCATTCACACCTCCTTATACCAACGGTCATTGATCAGAACCCATGCGCCCATTTGCGCATGCCGAGGGACATGATCTTCCATGGTTGGTCGATGAGGTTGTTCCAGGCTTGGCAGCACAGCGCGACGATGTCTTCGTAGGATTTGAAGATCCGGTTCGACAACCAGTTGTCGCGCATGAATTGCCAGACATTCTCCACCGGGTTCAACTCGGGCGATCGTGGCGGCAGCGCCAGGACGGTGATGTTGTCGGGGATCGCCAGCTTGGGCGTCAAGTGCCAACCGGCCTGATCGACGATCAGCACCGCATGGGTGCCGGGATCGACGGCGGCACTGATCTCGATGAGGTGCGCCGCCATGGCTCGGTGTCGCACCAGGGCATGACCAGCCCGGCGCCTTTCCCCTTCGCGGGACAGATCGCGCCGAAGATATAGGCCCATTCGGTGCGCTGGTCGCGGGGCACCCGCGGGCGCGTGCCACGTCTGGCCCATCGGCGTGTGAGCTTATTCTTCTGGCCGATGCGGGCTTCATCTTGCCACCACAGCTCTATCTCGACGCCTTTCGGGAGCCTCGCCCGGATCTTCGCCAGTTCGGCGGGGAAGTTTTTTTTAAAAGCCTCGACGGCCAGCTCGTTTTGCGCGTAGTGGCGCGGCCGCGCCGAGATCTTGGCGAAGCCGAGCGCCTTCAACTCGCGCCCGACCGTGGTCTCGTCGAGCGAGATGGCGAACGTCTCCAAGAGCCACCGCGCCAGGTCCTTGCGCCGCCAGCGCACGACGCCGTCCACCGCCGGGACCGGGCCGGCCTCAACAACCTCCGCCAGTGCGCGGCGGTGATCGGCGTTGAGCTTCGAGGGTGCGCCCGGTGACTTCCCATCGACCAGCCCGTCCGGTCCGCGGGCGTTGAAGCGCAGCACCCAGTCGCGAATGATCTGCAGACCGACGCCGCCGATCCGCGACGCATCCGTCCTGCTGCCACCATCGTAGACCTCGGCCAACGCCAGCAGACGACGGCTCTGGGTCGCGTCCCTGGTCCTCTTCGCGAGGCACCGCAGTGAGACGCTGTCAAAATCGTTCCGTAAGTCGATAGGCGCTGCCATGGCGAACCTCATTGGTTCACCACATTGAGTCAGAGATCGGACCGCTTGGGAATCCCCAACGTGAGTCAGGCATTCCGCTCGGTGGTATTAACCAAAATGCCGCCAGTTTGGCCTGAGTGACGAAGGCGGCAGCAATGGACACCAACTTGGCAAGCGGCGTGCAACCGCCCGACACCGAAAATGACTTGATCGACTGGCTGCGGCTCATCCGATCCCGCCGGGTCGGGCCAAGCACATTTTTTTGACTGATGGGCGAGCATGGGTCAGCCGCCGCGGCTCTCGACGCATTGCCCAAAGTGGCCGAAGATGCGGGCGTTTCGGCTTACGCGCCGTGTTCGCGGGACGCTGCCAATCAGGAGCTAAAGGCAGCGCGCCTTGCCGGGGCAGAGCCGCTGGCCTGCGGCGACCAACGTTATCCGGCGCTGCTCGCGGAAATGACCGATGCGCCGCCGCTGCTTTGGGCTTTGGGCGACGTACGCCTATTATCGCGCCCGGCCATTGGCATTGTCGGTGCGCGAAATGCCACCAGCCTTGGGCTGCGCATGACCCGCGCGCTGGCCGGCGATCTGGGCAAATCCGGCCATGTCGTTGTGTCCGGCATGGCGCGCGGCATCGACACCGCCGCCCATGAGGCTGCGCTAGAAACCGGCACCATCGCGATCTTCGCCGGCGGCGTCGATGTCGTCTATCCCAAGGACAATGCCGTGCTGGCCCAGCAGATTGCCCAGACTGGGTTACGCCTGTCCGAACACCCACCGGGGCTGACGCCCAAGGCGCGCCATTTTCTGCAGCGCAATCGCCTGATCTCGGGACTATCGCGCGCACTGATCGTGGTCGAGGCTGCGGCACGATCGGGCAGCCTGATCACCGCGGGCACAGCACTTGATCAGGGCCGCGAGGTGATGGCCGTGCCTGGCCACCCGTTCGATGCGCGCGCATCAGGCTGCAACATGCTCTTGCGCGATGGCGCGGTGCTTATCCGCTCGGCGGCGGATGTGCTCGAGGCGCTGCAAAGCCGCACGGAGACCGGACAATCAGAGCAGACGCCGCCCGACCAGTCGCCGCCTGCAGCTGAGACTATCGACACCGCCCGGCGCGACGCCTTTCAGCTACACCGGGACATTCTCGGCCTGATCAGCCCGTCGCCGGTTAGCGAAGATCAACTGATCCGCGATCTCAAATTGCCCGCCTCGATTGTGTCGCCCGCGATCATGACTCTGGAGATGGAAGGCAAGATATTGCGCCAGCCCGGTGGCAAACTGGCCAGCATGTAAATCTTTCGCCATTGCCAAACTAAAGTCCCATTCATGGTGGATTGACATTCCAAATATGCGCCCCACATGTTCCCGCGCGTCATAAGAACAGCAGAGTCGGATCGCAATTCATGCCCGTCGTCGTCGTCGAATCCCCCGCTAAGGCTAAGACAATAAACAAATATCTTGGCCCGGGATTTACCGTATTGGCCTCTTACGGTCATGTGCGCGATCTGCCGCCCAAGGATGGCTCGGTCGATACCGACAACGGTTTTGACATGAAATGGGAGATCTCAAATGACAGCAAGAAACATGTCAAGGCAATCGCCGACGCTCTGAAAGACGACAACGAGTTGATCCTCGCCACCGACCCTGACCGAGAAGGAGAGGCGATCAGCTGGCACCTTGCCGAGGCACTGACAAAGCGCAAGGCGATCAAAAAGGACACGCCGGTTTCGCGGGTGGTGTTCAACGCAATCACCAAGAATGCTGTGACCGAGGCAATGAAGAACCCGCGCCAGGTGGACCAGCCGCTGGTCGAGGCTTATCTGGCCCGCCGTGCGCTGGATTATCTGGTCGGCTTTAACCTTTCCCCGGTGCTCTGGCGCAAGCTGCCGGGGGCCAAATCGGCGGGGCGGGTGCAATCTGTGTGCCTGCGCCTGATCGTCGAGCGCGAAATGGAAATCGAGGCGTTTCGTGCCCAGGAATACTGGTCAGTGACGGCGGTCCTGACCAGCCCGCGCGGGCAGAATTACGAGGCTCGCCTGACAGTTCTTGCGGGCAAGAAGCTCGACAAGATGGACATCGCCAATGCCCCCCAGGCCGAACTGGCCGTGCAGGCGATCCACAGTCGCGATTTGACGGTGTCGTCGGTCGAAGCCAAACCAGCGAACCGCAATCCGTCGGCACCATTCATGACCTCGACGCTGCAACAGGAAGCCAGTCGCAAATTTGGCTTTGGCGCCCGCCAGACGATGAGCAATGCGCAGCGCCTCTATGAGGCCGGTTACATCACCTACATGCGCACCGACGGCATCGACATGGCACCCGAAGCCGTGATGGCGGCGCGCGATGCGATCCGGGATCGCTATGGCGATAACTACCTGCCGAACAGCCCGCGCATGTATAAAAACAAGGCCAAAAACGCGCAGGAAGCGCATGAATGTATCCGCCCCACAGATATGACGCGAGCGCCCGACCAGCTAAAAGTCACCGATGCAGACCAACGCAAACTGTATGATCTGATCTGGAAGCGAACGCTGGCCAGCCAGATGGCCGCTGCAAGGTTGGAAAAGACCACTGTCGATGTGGCCAGTGCGGATGGCCAGGTGGGTTTACGCGCAACCGGCCAAGTGGTGCTGTTTGACGGGTTCATGAAAATCTATACCGAGGGCCGCGACGACACCGTAATTGACGATGACGACAAGCGCCTGCCACAGATCGCGGCCGACGAGCCTGCCACCAAAAAATCAGTGACCCCGGAACAGCATTTCACCCAACCCCCGCCGCACTATACAGAGGCCACACTGGTCAAACGCATGGAAGAACTGGGCATTGGCCGCCCATCGACCTATGCCTCGATCGTTACCACCATCCAGGACCGCGAATATGTTCGCAAAGACAAAAACCGTCTGATCCCCGAAGACAAGGGGCGTCTGGTCACGATTTTCCTGACCAGTTATTTCCGCAAATATGTCGGCTATCACTTCACCGCCGAGCTGGAAGATGAGCTTGACGACATTTCCGCAGGCCAGCGCGACTATCGCGACGTTCTGAGCCGCTTCTGGCGCGATTTTGCCGCCGCGATCGCCGAGACTGCCGATCTGCGCATCTCCGAGGCTCTGGAAAAGATCGACGAAGTTCTGGAACCGCACCTGTTTCCGGCCAAGGCAGATGGGTCAGACCCCCGGCTCTGCCCAAAATGCAATGTCGGTCGCCTCAGCCTGAAAACCGCACGTTCGGGCGGGGCTTTCATTGGGTGCTCCAATTATCCGGAATGCCGGTTCACGAAATCGCTGGGCGGAGAAGACACCCAAGGCGACGAGCGTGTGTTAGGCATTGATGCCGAAGAAGAAATCCACCTGAAGTCCGGTCGGTTTGGCCCCTATGTCCAGCGTGGCGAGCCAACGGAAGATACCCCCAAGCCACCGCGCGCCAGTCTGCCAAAAGGCTGGGAAACCGCAGATATGGATCTGGCCAAGGCATTGATGCTGTTGAACCTGCCGCGCGAGATCGGCGCGAATCCTGACGATGGCGAAATGGTCGAGGCCGGGATCGGGCGCTATGGGCCATATGTGAAACACGGTCGCGTCTACGCGAACCTGCCCGAGGTCATGGAGGTCTTTGAGATAGGCATGAACCGCGCGGTCGAGGTGCTGGCGCAAAAGGCGGCCAAAGGCGGACGTGGTACGCGGACGCCGGCCAAACCCCTGGTAGAGCTTGGGGAACATCCCAACGGCGGGCCTGTGAATGTCATGGACGGACGCTACGGGCCATACCTAAAATGGGCCAAGGTCAATGCGACCCTGCCCAAAGGCACCGAGCCGGGCGATGTGACCATGGAAGTGGCGGTAGCACTGATCGCCGAAAAAGCGGCAAAAAAAGGCGGGCGGCGAAAGCGGGCTTGATCTGCGCCGCAAAATTCTTTGAAGAATTTTTGAAAACGTTTGGATCGGCGGTGGCGCTTTTCAGCCCTTGCGGGTTTCATCGCTTGAGCAAAGAGCGTCCGCCAAGGAGCGATGAGCGGCGCTCGCACAATTGACTCTGCCTGCCTCAAAAGTCACAACGCCCGCGACAAGATTGGCGGAGAAATTCATGAAAAAGTTATTCGGCTCGGCGGCCGAGGCGCTGGACGGTGTTCTGAACGACGGCATGCTGATCGCGGCAGGCGGGTTTGGCCTGTGCGGTATTCCTGAATTACTGCTGCAAGCGATCAAGGAAAGCGGCGCCAAAGACCTGACTTTCGCCTCTAACAACGCCGGCGTCGATGATTTCGGCATCGGCATTCTGCTGCAGACCCGGCAGGTCAAAAAAATGATCTCATCCTATGTCGGTGAGAATGCCGAGTTCATGCGCCAATATCTGTCGGGCGAGCTGGAACTGGAATTCACCCCGCAGGGCACGCTGGCCGAACGGATGCGCGCCGCTGGCTGTGGTATCCCGGGCTTTTACACCAAGACCGGGGTCGGTACGGTGATCGCCGAGGGCAAAGAACACAAAGATTTCAACGGCCAAACCTACATACTTGAGACTGGTCTGTTCGCCGATCTTTCCATCGTAAAGGCGTGGAAAGCCGACGAAACCGGAAATCTGGTATTCCGCAAAACAGCGCGCAATTTTAATCCGCCTGCGGCCATGTGCGGCCGTGTCTGTGTGGCCGAGGTCGAAGAGATCGTGCCGCTTGGCAGCCTGGACGGTGACGCGATCCACTTGCCCGGCATCTATGTGAACCGGGTCATTCAAGGGACACACGAGAACCGCATCGAACACCGCACCACCCGGCAAAGGGAGGACGCCTGATGCCCTGGGATCGCAACCAGATGGCCGCCCGCACCGCCGACGAGCTTGAGGATGGCATGTATGTCAACCTTGGCATCGGCATTCCAACGCTGGTGGCCAATTACGTCGGTGACAAGGACATCACCCTGCAATCTGAAAACGGCATGCTCGGCATGGGGCCATTCCCGTTTGAAGGCGACGAAGACCCCGATCTGATCAACGCCGGCAAGCAGACGATCACCGAACTCAGACGCACCGCGTATTTCGACAGCGCCACCTCGTTTGGCATGATCCGCGGCGGCAAGATCGCAGCCGCTATCCTCGGCGCGATGGAGGTGGCCGAGAACGGCGATCTGGCCAATTGGATGATCCCCGGCAAGCTGGTCAAGGGCATGGGCGGCGCGATGGATCTCGTCGCGGGCGTTGGCCGGGTGATCGTGGTGATGGATCACACCAACAAACATGGCGACAGCAAAGTGTTGCGCGAATGTACCCTGCCGCTGACCGGGCAAGGCGTTGTGGACCGGATAATTACCAATCTCGGCGTGCTGGACGTAGTCGACGGCGGCTTGAGCATCATTGAACTGGCCGATGGCGTAACCGAAGACGAGATGCGCGCAGCGACCGAGGCAAAAATCGTCTAGCCGAACCCCTTGCCGGATTTTGAAACAATCGGCGCACGGCAACACCAAGCATCTCGTTTTATACGCTTAGTTCGGGTTCCGCTTTGGTTTGACACGTGAGCGGGCTATAGAGCCAACCAAACCGGTTAACACAGCGCGGGTTGCTCAAAAAGCGATGAAAATTCTGGTCACAGGTGGGGCGGGTTTTATTGGCTCGGCGGTCGTCCGGCGCGCAATCGCCGGCGGACATTCTGTGGTCAACGTTGACGCGCTGACTTATGCCGCGTGTCTGGAAAATCTGACCGGTGTGGCCGATCATCCTGCCTATATGTTTGAAAAGGCTGACATTCGCGACGGCAAAGCGCTTGACCGGATATTCGCGTCCCACCAGCCTGACGCGGTGATGCATCTGGCTGCCGAGAGCCATGTGGATCGTTCAATCGACGCACCTGGTGCCTTTATCGAAACCAATGTGAACGGCACTTATCGATTGCTGCAGAGCGCGCGGGCGCATTGGGGAAAATACGGCAGACCCGAAAAATTCCGCTTTCACCACGTCTCGACCGACGAGGTTTTTGGCTCGCTCGGGGCGACCGGAAAGTTCAACGAAGATACCCCCTATGCCCCCAACAGCCCCTATTCGGCCAGCAAAGCGGCCAGTGATCATCTGGTGCGCGCTTGGGCAGAAACCTATGGACTGCCGGTCGTCATCACCAATTGCTCAAACAATTACGGGCCCTGTCATTTCCCCGAAAAACTGATCCCGGTGATCATCCTGAATGCGCTGGCGGGCCAGCCGATCCCGATCTACGGGCGCGGCGAACATGTGCGCGACTGGCTTTATGTCGAGGATCACGCCGAGGCATTGCTGACCGTTCTGGGCAAAGGCGAGATCGGGCGTACATACAATATCGGCGGCGAAAGCGAGGCGACAAACCTCGAGATCGTGGCGAAAGTTTGCGCGATACTGGAGCGAAAAGCGCCGAAAAACAGCCACTACGCCGATCAGATCACATTTGTTGAGGATCGCCCGGGCCATGATCTGCGTTATGCGATTGATCCATCGCGCATTCGCGACGAACTGGGCTGGCGACCGTCGGTGACACTTGATCAGGGGCTGGAACGCACGGTTGACTGGTATCTGCAAAACCGCGACTGGTGGCAGGCATTGCTGGACCGCGAAGGCGTGGGTGAACGATTGGGACAGGCAACATGAGCAAGGCACGCAAGGGCATCATTCTGGCCGGCGGTTTGGGCACGCGGCTTTATCCGGTGACGATGGGGGCCTCCAAGCAATTGCTGGCGATTTACGACAAGCCAATGATCTATTTTCCGCTGACAACTTTGATGTTTGCGGGCATCCGCGAGATCGCGGTGATTACAACGCCAAACGATCAGGATCAGTTTCGCCGCGTGCTTGGTGACGGGGCGCAGTGGGGGCTGGAGTTGACTTACATCGTCCAGCCTTCACCCGACGGATTGGCGCAAGCCTTTATTCTGGCGGATAAATTTCTGGACGGAGCGCCGGCGAGCCTGGTTCTGGGCGACAACATTTTCTTTGGGCACGGGCTACCTGAACTTTTGGGGATCGCGGACACTAAAAAACATGGCGCAACGGTATTCGGCTACCGGGTCGCAGACCCCGAGCGATACGGCGTTATCGGTTTTGACGAAACCGGTAAAGCGGTTGGGATCATCGAAAAACCGGAAAATCCTCAATCAAATTATGCTGTTACGGGTCTCTACTTTGTCGATGAAACGGCACCGGAGCGGGCCAAATCGATCACTCCTTCGGATCGTGGGGAGCTTGAGATTACCACGCTGCTGGAATCCTATCTGGCCGATGGATTGCTGAGTGTCGAGCGCATGGGGCGCGGCTTTGCCTGGCTGGATACCGGTACCCACGACAGCCTGCTCGATGCCAGTAACTTCGTGAGAACATTACAAAAAAGACAAGGCCTTCAGGTGGGATCACCAGATGAAATTGCCTTCACAATGGGCTGGATAGATGACAGCCAGCTAGAACAGCGGGCCGGAACTTTTGCCAAGAATGAGTACGGCAGCTACCTGTCGGCATTGCGTCGGACTCCTGTCAGCTGACTTGCCGAACAAAAGTACCGCCATCGGCCAGATAAATCGCCCAGAACACATCGGACTTGCGTCGGACGTCGACCATGTCGCTCTGACCGAGTTGAAGCGAGGCGGTGGACCACGCCAGACCTGAGAGACTACCCGCGAACGCGGTCATTTTGGCAGTAAACTTTACCGCTGAGAGTATGAAGATATAACTGACACAATGTTCGCAGGGAAAATGAAATGACGGGCGGCTGTCGGCTCGCCGAGGCGCTGGGCGTGGTGTCGCTGACCACCGACACGGGTGCCGGTCAACCACAGCAAACGGCCCTTGGCGCGACCATCATCGCCACGCGTCTGGCGCGTTCATCGGCTGCACCAGCACGTCGGTCGATTTCGCCGGTTTCGCCCTGAGTGAACCGGCCATCTGCGCTTGCTTGGCGGATGCCCAGTATCGATGATCCGATTGATCGCGCGAACGGGAAATCAGCATTCTCTTGCCGATCACCTTGGAAGCCGTCGCCAGCAAAGCTAGACATGGCGCATCCAATAATTTTCTGGTGACCGACAATGGCCGAACTCTTAACCCTTGAAAACCTTGGCACGTTCTTGATGCTCCTCTTTCTGCAAGCCGTGCTCGGGTTCGACAATCTGCTGTATATATCCATCGAAAGCCAGCGCGCGCCCGTCGCCCAACAGCGCAGCGTCCGGCGATGGGGGATATTGATCGCGGTGGCGCTGCGCGTGGTGCTACTGTTTGTCATGATCCGCCTGATCGACGCGCTGGCCGAGCCGTTTTTCGTCTTCAACCTGCCCGGTATTCTGGAAGGCGGGGTCAACTTTGCGACGGTGGTGTTCGTCTTTGGCGGTGTCTTCATCATGTACACGGCGGTTCGCGAAATCGGCCATATGCTGACGATCGAGCATCTGGACGACCAGCTTGGCAACAAGCACGGCAAATCGGCGACCCAGGTGATCGTCTTTATCGTGCTGATGAACCTGATCTTCAGTTTCGATTCCATCCTGTCGGCTCTGGCAATTTCAGACATCTTCCCGTTGCTTGCCGCCGCCATCCTTTTGTCCGGGCTGGCGATGGTTGTTCTGGCCGATGGCGTGACCCGGTTCCTGGAGAAAAACCGCATGTACGAAGTGATGGGCCTGTTCATACTGCTCATCGTCGGTGTGGTGCTGCTTGGCGAGGCCGGACCGGCGGCGGCGCACGCCATGCATGACGACAGCCTGCAGATCAGAATCTTCAGCTACGAGTTGATCCCGATGTCGAAAACGACATTCTACTTCAGCGTGCTGGTGCTGGTTATCGTCGAGGTGATCCAGTCAGGCTATAGCAGGAAACTTGCCGCCGAGCGCACGGCGCACCAATCCCGCTAGCTGGTAAGTCATCAGCGAGCCGCCTATATTCTCGTGGGGCGGTTCGGTAAAAGGGGCGAGTGAATAATGCGTGAAAAGGTGGGCTTCGCCCGTGGGCGGGGCTGAGATCGCATGTCGGGGCTGCTCAATCAATTCGCCAGGTATCTGGTGTCGGCTTTTGCCGGCATCTGGCTGGCTTCCTGTGAGCCGATTACCGTGCCCGTTGCCAATGTGGCACCGGGCGAGACGCCACGTGAGGCTGATGGTGCCGCCGGCTTAACCGAGGAAAGCCAGGAGCTGGCGCGTTATTACCAAAGGGTCGAAAGCGGGCTGGTGGCGCAGGGTCTGCTGAGGCGCGATGGCGGCGGTCCCGATGTTCCGTTTTCGGCGCGCAACCTGGTCGATAATTTCGTCCGGATTGCGCTTTTTGAGGAATACACAACCATCGACGGCCGCATCGTTGCGCGGCAAACCGAAAGTCAGGTTCACAGATGGCAAGGGCCAATTCGCGTCGCGCTGCATTTCGGCGAAACGGTTCCCCAGCGGCAGCGCAATATCGACCGCCAGAACATCGGCAGCTATCTGGCGCGTCTGGCCCGGCTGACCAAGCTGCCCATGCGGCTGGTGCAGCGTAACGGTAATTTTCACGTCTTTGTTGTCCATGAAAGGGAGCGCAGGCTGATCGGTCCCCGGATCGAGGCGATCCTGCCGGGTGTGTCCAACGCCGCGATTGACGCGGTCGTCGAGATGCCGCGCTCGACTTTTTGCCTGGTGTTCGCCTCTGATCCCGGCGACAGCGGCATTTATGACCGCGCGGTCGCGGTCATACGCGCCGAACATCCCGATCTGTTGCGGCTTTCGTGCATACATGAGGAAATTGCCCAGGGCCTTGGGTTGTCAAATGACAGCCCCGCCGCGCGGCCCAGCATATTTAACGATGACGAGGAATTCGGCCTGCTGACATCGCATGATGAGATGTTGCTGCGTATCCTTTACGACGGTCGCATCAAGGCCGGCATGAAAGTCGGCGAGGCGCGCACCACGGCGCAGATGATTGCATCGGAGTTTTTTGATGCAACGGCACCTGTGAACTAGGGCTTGTTGACGTTTAGGGATTCCCAAATCGGCTGATGACTGATTCAATGTTGCAAACAGAGGAGAGCAGCCTTGATCCGCACAGTTCTGACCGACGCCCAATGGGCTGTCATCGCACCGCACTGCCTTGGCCGGGAATGCGACCCCGGTCGCACCGGCCCTGACCCGCGCCGGTTTGTCGAGGCAGTTCTCTGGATCTCGCGGACCGGATGCCCCTGGCGCGACCTGCCGGAAGAGTTCGGGCGCTGGAACAGCGTGTTCAAGCGCTTCCGAAGGTGGGTGAGGGCCGACGCTTTCTATCGTATGTTCAGGGTATTAGCCGAAGATGCAGACTTCGAATACACGATGATCGACGGTAGTATCGTCAAAGTCCACCGACACGGTCAGGGCGCAAAAGGGGGACTCAAAGCCAAGCCATCGGACGCTCTCGCGGCGGGATAACGACAAAGATCATGGCTCTGACGGACGCGCTCGGCAATCTGATCGACTTCCGCCTTCTGCCCGGTCAGGCGCATGACCTGCGGGGTACCGCCGCACTGATCGAGGGCCCCACCTGCGACCAGTTTCTCGCCGACCGTGCCTTCGACGCGAACTGGCTGCGCGAAGCGCTGACCAGTGCCGGGATCGAGCCGGTAATCCCTCCAAAATCAAACCGCCGCTTCCCGGCGGAGTTCGACCGCCACACCTACAAATGGCGTCACCTGGTCGAAAACTTCTTCGGAAAGCTGAAGGAATACAGAGGGATCGCAATGCGTTCCTGCAAAACAGATGACAGCTTCAAAGCATTCATCTCGCTTGCTGCAATCGTCATTCAAACACGATGAACGTCAACACCCCCTAGGGTCAGGACCCATTAATCGGTCGAAGCCGAAGGTCTGCATAGCGGGACGAAGCTGTCATTCACCGGTCAGCTCAATATGGTCGATTCCTTGCTGAGCGGCGCAAATGGTCCTGCATCACAATCGTCCCAACGATTGAAAAATTGCTTCAATAGGATTGCAGTCGGATTACCCGCCGAAATACCTCGCTGAGGCTCAAGCTGGAAATCACGACTATTACGCCAATCCATTGAAGCGGGTTAAGTGATTCACCGACAAGCAAAACAGCGAACAAAATTATCATTACGGGTTCTGACGTACTCAGCAGCGAGGCGCGCGCGGCACCAATCATGTTGGCGCTGACGAAAAAACAGAGATACCCGAGCGAGAATGTCAGCCCGACGACCAGAATGAAGGCCCAGCCTGACATGGTCTGAGGGAGCTCAATCACCGAGACAAGCCCAGTGAATGGCCCAATCAGCGCAATCGCTGCAAAGATCATCAGGGCCCAAATTGTCATGAGCAGATTGGAAAAGGGCGCGCCGATTTCCTTTGTCAGGTCCGCCATTGAAATGATCATGACCGAAAAGGACGCCATTCCAACAAACGCAATCACAACGCCGCGAAAATCCAAGTTGGAAAAGCTGACGCCCAGAACCAGCGCCAGGCCGCAGGTCGCCAGAATCATCAACATCACCAGCGGCATCGTCAGAGGAGTATCCCCCCTGAGATGGGAAGCGACAGCAACCGGAAACGGATACATGAACAGAATGATGCTCGCCAGGCTGATATCGATGTAGACGATCGATGCGAGTAAGCCGAATGTCGCCAACGTATGCGAAATGCCAGCAAGCCAGCTGCGTTTCATGGCCCGAAGGCTGAGGACAGGTGAACGTCCGGTCGCGAAAATGAAGATCAAAAGGACCGCCACGCCAAGGCCGGCCCGGCTCAGCATCACGAAAAGAGCATTGGCACCGTCCTCATAGGCGAATTTTGCCGCGGTGGGCAAAAGCCCGAACAAAAGCGCCCCAATGAGGATCAGAATAATGCCGGTTCTGCTGTTGTTTTCTGGCATTGAGGTCGCACCGGCATCAGTGAATGCGCCGTTCAATGGAACTGACGTCAGCACAGTTGTAGTTGAGTGATTTGAAGAAGACCACGTCCGACAAGGGCGGTGGCCTCAACGGGTGGACGCAACACTTTAATCTTTAGGAAGAGATGGAGTGTTGAGCATGAAGTATCGTCGTCGCATTTACTATTCGGCCACGCAGCGGGCTGAGATTTGGGATCGTTGGCAGCGCGGAGAGTCGATGAGTTCGATTGAGCGGGTGTTTGACCGGCAATCATCCTCGGTCTTTTCCGTTATCTCGCCGACAGGCGGCATCCGCCCGCCAGGTCGCAGACGTGGTAGCCGCGCCCTGAGCCTTTCTGAGCGCGAGGAGATTTCGCGCGGGCTTAGCATCAAACGATCACTTCGCGTGATCGCCCACCAATTAGGACGCGCGCCCTCAACCATCAGCCGCGAGGTTCGACGGAATGGCGGATCTGCTAACTATCGCGCGACGACCTCTGATCAGGCAGCATGGGATCGCGCATTGCGCCCCAAGACATGCAAGCTGGCTTGCCACCCAGCTTTGGCCCAAGCAGTATCGGCAAAGCTTCGGCGCAAGTGGTCACCCGAGCAGATTGCGGGCTGGCTCAAGGTAGTGCCCCAGGGCGTGGTGTAAATTGTTCTCCGGCTGGGTGTTGAGCCGGTTTACAGGGCGGCGATTTTCGCCGGGTCCATGGTGGTATCCTCGCAGATGGCGGCGACGGTTTCCAGCGTCATGTAACGACGTGTGACTGCCCATTCGTCGTTCTGCTCCAGCATAAGTGCGCCGACGAGGCGTCTGATCGCGGCCTCGTTAGGGAAAATACCGACGACATTTGTTCGGCGCTTGATCTCTTTGTTGAGGCGTTCAAGCGGATTGGTGGAGTGTATTTGCCGCCAGTGAGCTTGCGGGAACGTCTTGTAGGCCAGCACGTCTTCCTCGGCGCGCAGCATCAGCTCGGCGAGCTTGGGATGACGCGGCTGGAAAGCCTCGATCAGCTTGGTCCAGTGTTCCTTCGAGTCTGCCAGCGTGTCCTGATCGAAGGCTGTTCTGAGCGCGGCCGTGACGATGGGACGGTCCTTCTTGCCGACGCAGGCCAGGGCATTGCGCATGAAGTGCACGCGACAGCGCTGGATCGTAGCACCCAGCACTTTGGCGGCGGCCCCCTTCAGGCCTTTATGTTCGTCAGCGATGATCAGCTTTACCCCGCGCAGGCCGCGATCGGCCAGAGCGCGCAGGAATTCGTCCCAGAACACCTCGGCTTCGCTGGGTTGGATGGCGATGCCCAGAACCTCGCGCCGCCCGTCGGTGTTGACCGCAACCGCCACTATGGCTGCCACGCTGACGATCCGTCCCGAACGCCGCACCTTGATGTAGGTGGCGTCCAGCCAGAGATAGGGCCATTCGCCCTCCAGTGGCCGGTCAAGGAAGGCGTCAACGCGTTCGTCGATCTCCACGCACAGGCGGGATACCTGGCTCTTGGAGACGCCCGTCATGCCCATGGTCTTGACCAGATCATCCACTGATCGCGTTGAGACGCCCTGAATGTAGGCTTCCTGGATCACCGCGGTCATTGCTTTCTCCGAGGCCCGGCGTGGTTCCAGAAACTCCGGGAAATACGTCCCCTTGCGCAGTTTCGGGATCTGAACATCAACGGTCCCGGCGCGGGTTTCCCATCGGCGCGGGCGATATCCGTTCCGGTGGTTCACCCGCCCGGCCGAGCGTTCATGCACCCCGGCACCGCACAGCTGATCCACATCCAGTGCCATCAACCGGTCGGCAACAAAACCCAGCATCTCGGCCAAAATCTGATGATCGGCGGTCTCGGAAAGAAGCGCCTTCAGCGCGGCGGTTTCTGATATCGTGTCCTTGGTCATGGGTGATCTCCTCGATCGGTAGGTCAGGTTGCAACCCAAACCCTACCGGAGAACGTCCATGGCCGCCCAGCAACCCGCGCGGACTTCGCCTGAGCTACGCGAGGCTCCACTCAGCCCGCGCTAACGTCGGAATTACACCACGTCCGGGGGCACTACCTTGCTCAAGCGTACGTTCCCGAAAAAAGCGCAGAAACAAGTGTCGCACGAAACGATATACAGAAGCCTTTATATACAGGCGCGCGGCGTACTGAAGAAGGAGTTGCTGGAGCATCTGCGCGCCAAACGCACTGTCCGGCGCTCCAAGCATGCAAGCCTCAAGCGCAACGGTTTGGGGCAGATCAAAAACGCCGTATCGATCAGTCAAAGACCCGCGTCCGTGGAAGACAGAGCGGTGCCAGGGCATTGGGAAGGCGATCTGATCGGAGGGTCGAAGAACAGTTATATAGCGACCCTAGTGGAACGCCATTCGCGGTATGTGATGCTGGTCAAAGTCGCCAACAAGGACACCGAAAGCGTCATCTCTGGGCTAATCAAATCGGCACAGAGATTGCCACGCGAACTCTACAAGTCCCTGACATGGGATCGCGGCAAAGAGCTGGCAGATCACCCGCGCCTGACCATAGCGACCGATATCGACGTCTACTTTTGCGACCCACACTCCCCGTGGCAACGCGGTTCGAACGAAAACACCAACCGGCTTCTCCGGCAATATCTGCCAAGGGGAACTGATTTATCCGTTCATTCTCAAGCAAAGCTCAGCGCGATCGCACGTCAGTTGAACGAAAGGCCTCGCAAGACCTTGCAATACCAAACGCCAGCAGAGAAATTTGCCGAGTGTGTTGCGTCGATCAGTTGAGCCCGCCGCTCATACCTGTCATCTGACGGTTCGGTCAGTTAATGAGTCCTGAGCCTAGGACCAAGGAGCACGAGTAATGGGAATTCTGGACTTTCTGACGGGTGAGTTCATCGACGTTATCCATTGGGTCGATGACAGCCGCGACACTATGGTCTGGCGGTTCGAGCGCGAAGACCATGAGATCAAATACGGCGCGAAACTAACGGTGCGCGAGGGCCAGGCGGCGGTTTTCGTCCATGAGGGCCAGTTGGCGGATGTGTTCACGCCCGGTCTTTACATGCTTGAAACCAACAACATGCCGATCATGACGACGCTCAATCATTGGGATCACGGTTTCAAAAGCCCTTTCAAATCAGAGATTTACTTCGTCAACACCACACGTTTTTCCAACCTGAAATGGGGCACCAAGAACCCGATAATCGCGCGTGACCCTGAATTCGGGCCAGTGCGCCTGCGCGCCTTTGGCACCTATACCGTGCGCGTGGCCGAGCCGGCGCGGTTTCTGGGCGAGGTCGTGGGCACCGACGGCGAATTCACCCTGGACGAGATCAGCTTTCAGATCCGCAATATCATCGTTCAGGCTTTTGCCCAGGTCATCGCTAAATCCGGGATACCGGTGCTTGATATGGCGGCCAACACCGGCACGCTGGGCACGGTTGTCGCACGCAAAATATCGCCCACGCTGGCCGAATACGGGCTGGAGCTGCCGGAGCTTTATATCGAAAATGTCTCGCTTCCCGCCGCGGTCGAGGCCGCGCTCGACAAACGCACGTCTATGGGCATTGTCGGCGATCTCAGCCAGTTCATGCAGTTCTCGGCAGCGCAAGCCATGTCGCAACCCGGCGGCAGTGCTGGCGGCGCGATGGGCGCAGGCGTCGGTGCCGGGCTTGGGCTGGCAATGGCCGGTCAGATGATGCCGCAGGGGCCAGCGGCTATTGCGCCACCGCCGACGCCGGTCGAGCGTGTCTGGCACATCGCGCGCGACGGCGAGACCGATGGCCCCTATTCGCGCGCGGCACTGGGCCGGATGGCCGGTGATGGCAATCTGACGCGCAGCACCTATGTCTGGACGGCCGGACAGGACGGCTGGCAGCACGCGGACAGGATTGGCGAGCTTGCACAATTGTTCACCGTATTGCCGCCCCCGCCGCCCGGCAATTGAGGATGTGCTGAACAGGGTAAGCCCCGATGGTCAACGAAGAAACCGGTAACTCCGACGATCCTGCATCGGCCGCGATCAACCGTTTTTCGTGCGAGGCCTGCGGGGCTGATATGCGCTTTGATCCGTCCGGCGGCGCGCTGATGTGCGATCACTGCGGACAAACCGCGGACGTTACGGAAACCCACCGCGCTGCCATTCGCGAGCTTGAATTCGACGACGGGCTCAATCTGGACCTGGCGGACCGCGACACGCAGGAATTGCAGATCGTCAAATGCGCCAATTGCGCGGCGCAATTTGAATTTGCCCAAGATTCATTTTCCGAGGAATGTCCGTTCTGCGCGACGCCGGTTGTTGTCGATGCGGGCATTGTTCGCGCCATCCGGCCCAAGGGCGTGCTGCCGTTTTCGGTGGCCAAGCAGGACGCGCGCGCCGCCATGCGCGACTGGTTCGGGCGCCTGTGGTTCGCACCACGCGGATTGCAGCAGTTCGCGCGCAAGGGACGGCGTTTGCAGGGCGTGTACATGCCGTATTGGACATTTGATGCCGATACCCAGAGCAATTACAGCGGCGAGCGCGGGACGGTCTATTACGATACCACAACGGTGATGCGCGACGGCAGGCATGTGCAAAAGCGCGTGCAGAAAATCCGCTGGCGGCCGAAATCGGGAACCATCGCGCGGTGGTTTGACGATGTTCTCGTGCTTGCGTCCAAATCTTTGCCAAAATCATTCACCGATGGTCTGGTGCCGTGGGATCTTGAGCGACTTGAGCCATACCTGCCTGAATTTGTTGCCGGATTTCGCGCTGAGGGGTATACGATCGAATTGCAGGACGGCTTTGCAATAGCGCGCGAGC
The DNA here is from genome assembly GCA_965216135.1 of Paracoccaceae bacterium. Taxonomy (GTDB): domain Bacteria; phylum Pseudomonadota; class Alphaproteobacteria; order Rhodobacterales; family Rhodobacteraceae; genus CBDCFL01. The sequence goes on along the minus strand of CBDCFL010000016.1, from coordinate 111,484 downwards.
ATATGGACCGGGTAATCCGGCGAGCGGTCAAATTTGACATCAGCGGTGACCGCCAGCGAATCCATTCGCTCAGCACCCATGTCTCGGACGTCACGTTCAAACATATCTTGTTGCCGGTCTGGATGGCGGCGTACAAATATCGTGGCCGCACCTTTCGCTGCGTCGTGAACGGGCGAACCGGGCGCGTGCAGGGTGAACGCCCGTGGTCGGGTGGAAAGATCGCGCTGGCGATCATCGCCGTGGCACTTGTCGGCGGGGCCCTGGGTTTTCTGATCGCGATCAACCAAAGCGACGGCGCGGCGATGCTGCAGGCGCAGTAGCCGCGGATATGTCCGGGCCAAGGCCGCGCCTTGACAATCACCAAACATAGGGTAGCGCATCCCGTCACTGCATGACTTGCGATATTGGACCCGCATCAATGATCCTTTGCGCCGGTGAATCTCTGATCGACATGTTGCCGGGCACGACCGCGGATAACGTGGATTGCCTGGTGCCGTGGCCCGGTGGCGCGGTGTTTAACACCGCCGTCGCACTGGGCCGGCTTGGCGCGAGCGCGGCCTTGCTGTCAGGCATTTCGCGCGATCAGTTTGGCGAGCAGCTCATCGCAGCCCTCGCCGCAAGCACTGCGGCGACTGATTTCACCATCCGCTCTGAGCGCCCGACCACATTGGCGTTGCTTCAGCTGGAAGACGGACAGGCCCGTTACAGGTTTTATGACGAGGCCTCAGCGGGCCGTATGATCGACGCGCGGGACATTCCGCATATCCCCGACAACGTGAGTGTGATGTTTTTTGGCGGCATCAGTCTGGCAAGCGAGCCCTGCGGGACCGTCTATGAAAAGCTGATGCTTGATCAGGCTGCGCGGCGCGTCACCATGGTCGACCCAAACATCCGGCCCGAATTTATTGATGATGAGGGTGCTTATCGGGCGCGGATCGGGCGGATGATTGCCGCGGCTGATATCGTCAAGATGAGCGATGAGGACCTGCGCTGGCTCTATGGCCACGGGTCGGTTGACCGGCTGGCCCAAGAGATATTGCACCTGGGCCCAAAGCTGGTCTGCATCACCCAAGGGGCAGACGGTGCGAGCGGCTACACGAAAAGCACCAAGGCGCAGGTGCCCGCACCGGTGGTCGATGTCGTCGACACCGTGGGGGCCGGAGATACATACAACGCCGGTCTGCTTGCCGGCCTTGAGCGAGCCGGAGCACTGGCAAAGACCAGCATTGCTGATCTGGACGAGGGGGCATTGTCAGGGGCAATGCAGTTCGCCGCCGCCGCCGCGGCTGTCACCGTAAGCCGCGCGGGTGCCAACCCGCCCTGGGCAAGCGAGCTTTGACATGCGCGCCCTGATCCAGCGTGTGACAGAGGCGTCTGTGGCGACAGACGGACGCATCACCGGGCAGATTGGTCCGGGTATGTTGGTATTCGTATGCGCGATGGCCGGTGACAGCGATAAGCAGGCAGAACATCTGGCCCAAAAGATCGCTAAGCTCAGAATATTTCGCGACGCGTCCGGCCGCATGAACCGCGCGCTCGGCGATTGCGCCGGCTCGGCTTTGGTTGTCAGCCAGTTCACCCTGGCAGCCGACACAACACGCGGCAACAGACCCGGATTTTCGAGCGCCGCGCCGCCCGATGAAGGCGAGCGGCTTTATGATCATTTCATCACCTGCCTTGCCGCAAACGGCATTCCGGTCGAGACCGGCAAATTTGGTGCCGATATGGCTGTATCGCTGGTCAATGACGGGCCGGTGACGATCTGGTTGGACACGGACGGGTGAGGTGGCCATATTCCGGCGGCTCAAATATTTCGGCCTTTTCGCGCGACTCCCTTGATCCGCTGATGGCGATGCACGACATGGGTGATCAATGCAAATGACAGGAAATCACATGGCCCAAAGCAACGAGGCGGCGTTGCGGTTTTTGCAGACCCGCCGCTCGGTGCCTGCCAAAATGCTGACCGCGCCCTACCCCGATCACGCCGCACTCGGCCCGATCCTGACCGCCGCCGCGCGCAGCCCGGACCATGGCAAGCTGGAGCCCTGGCGGTTCATCGTGCTTGGCGATGCCGCGCTGGACCGTCTTGGCGAATTGACGCAAGTGCGTGGGCGCGCGTTGGGGGTAGAGCCCGAACGGATTGCCAAGCTCAAAGCGCAGTTTTCCGACAGCGGTTGCGCGGTTGCGGTCGTCTCGTGCCCGCGCGATGCGGCCAAAGTGCCGGATATCGAGCAGAGCTATTCTGCCGGTGCGGTTTGTCTGGCGCTGTTGAATGCCGCGCTGGCCTCGGGCTGGGGTGCCAACTGGCTGACCGGCTGGGCGGTGCATGATGGCGAATTCTGCCGCGTCGGTTTGGGCCTGGACGCGCATGAAAAGATCGCCGGGATCGTTCACATCGGCACCGGACGGCGGGCACCACCCGATCGCCCGCGGCCCGATCTGGACAGGATCGTCACCTGGATAGACGCATGATTTTTGGCGATTTTCTGAAAGCGCTCGGCCAGATCGGCGATCCACGTTTTCGCGGCGTTCTGTTCAAGGGTATCGCGCTGACGGTGCTGTTGCTGTTTGGCCTTTACGCAGGCGTGGGCTGGATTGCGAACTGGCTGGCGCCGGATGTGGTGAACCTGCCGTTCATTGGACCGGTAAGCTGGGTGGACAATTTGTTGTCGGGCGCATCAATCCTGTTGATGATGGTCTTGTCGGTATTCCTGATGGTGCCGGTGGCCTCGGCGTTCACCTCAATATTCCTCGATGACGTGGCCGACGCGGTTGAGGAAAGCCATTATCCGGCCCTGCCCCCTGCGCCGCGTGTGAGTTTCGGCGATACCCTGCGTGACACGTTGAATTTTCTCGGAATTCTGATCGGCGCGAACATAGGGGCACTGGTGCTTTACGTGATGCTGCCACCGTTCGCGCCGATAATTTTCTGGGCGCTGAACGGGTTGTTGCTGGGCCGCGAATATTTCCAGCTGGTGGCCATGCGCCGCATCGGACGCGCCGCGGCGCGGCAGGCGTTTCGCGACAATCTGGGCACCATCTGGCTGGCGGGCGGATTGATGGCCATTCCGCTGACATTCCCGCTGATTAACCTGCTGATCCCGGTGCTGGGGGCTGCGACCTTCACCCATCTTTATCACCGGCTGGAAGGCGCTAGCAGCTGAAGCCTTGCTGCGGAATAGCTTTGCGCTTTAGCGCCTGCTTGGTATTCTGGGTTGCGCGCGCGTATTGCGGGCGAACAAGGGGGGCATTGATGAGCGACATTACCATGATTGGCCTTGGTTCAATGGGCTCTGCCCTTGCGCGTGCCATGCTGAAATCGGGCCACAGCGTCACTGTTTGGAACCGCTCGCCGCAAAAGGCGCAAGAACTCGTGTCAGCAGGCGCGCTGGCGGCGGTTGATTTGGTGGCGGCCATCACTGCCAGCAAGCGAATAATGGTTTGCGTTGCGGATTACGAGGCCACCGATGCGTTGCTGGGCGATCCGCAAATTCGCGCTGTCCTCGCGGGCCGAACGATTATCCAGCTCAGCACCGGCACGCCCAAGCAGGCGAGCGACGCACAGGATTATTTCGCCAGCCTTGGGGCCACCTACCTTGATGGCAGTATCCTAGTTTGGCCGCGCAACATTGGATCACCCGAGGCGCTGGTACTGGTGAGCGGACCGCAGGATGTTTTTGACGATGCCAAGCCGTTCCTCGACGCTTTGGCCGGTGACCTGCGCTATACCGGGGCCAATATCCGCGGGGCTTGCGCGCTTGATCTCGCCTATCTGTCGCGCCTGACGGCGAACATCTTTGGCACCATCCACGGGGCATATTTGTGCGAGTCGGAGGGTGTCCCAGTACAGAAACTGGCTGATCTTCTTCCCGATGGTGATCGTGGCCAGTACCTGATCGAGGCGATGCAGAATGATTTCGACGTGTCAGGCGGCGGCGCGACGGTTGACGTGGCCTGGGCCGCGGTTTCGCGCATTGCGATGCAGGCCAATGACGCCGGCATAAACAGCGAATTCCCGGATTTATACCAGCGGCATTTAACATTGACCGATATGGGCCCATTTTCGCATTCCGATTGATGTGATGGTTTCGGGCTGTGCGATGAGCTTGTTCCAAGCTTCGCATCCAGCATCGACGATGGCATTGTAGTCTTCGAACACGCGGTTGGAGAGCCAATTGGCGCGCAAGTACTGCCAGATATTTTCCACCGGGTTCAGTTCCGGAGCGCGCGATGGCAGCAGGATGATGGTGAGGTTCTTCGGGACTTTGAGTTTGCCGGTGGTGTGCCATCCGGCCCGATCCATCAGCACAACCGCATGGGCCTTTCGGGCGACGTGGCGGCTGATCTCGTCGAGATGCATCTGCATGGCTTGCGCGTCCGCCCAAGGCAGCATGAGCGCCGCCCCCTTGCCGTGAGCCGGACAGATGGCGCCGAACAGATAGGCGTTGTGATAGCGCTGATCGGCCGGCTGGCGGGGGCGCGTGCCCTTTCTCGCCCACAGGCGCGTCAGGCCATTCTTCTGGCCAAGGCGTGCTTCGTCCTGGAACCAGATCTCCACCGGCGTTCCCGCCGGCAGGTCAGCTATATGCACCTGGAGCGTGTCGGCGAAGTTTTTTTAAACGCCTCGATGATCCGCTTATCCTGCCTGGGATGCTGCGGGCGGGCGCTGATATGGGCAAAGCCCAGTTCGCCAAGCAGTCTGGATATCCCGCGCTCGGAATAGATGACGCCAAAGCGCGCCTCGATCACCCGCTTCAGGTCGATCCGCCGCCAGCGGACAACCCCGTCCACCGCCGGATCGGGGCCGGTCTCGACAATCTCGCCAAGTTCTTTCATCTGGACATCGCTCAGGTAGCGCGTCCGGCCCGCGCCCTTGCGGTTGGTGAGGCCATCCGGTCCCTCTTCGTTGAACCGGTGAACCCAGTCCCGCAGGGTTTGGCGATCCATCCCACCGATCCTTGCGGCCTCTCCACGGCGCATGCCATCGTAGACCGCCGCAAGAGACAACAGACGGCGGCTCTGCCGGGCATCCTTGCAACGGCTGGCGAGTTTACGAAGGTGGCGGGCATCAAAGTCGCGACGAAGCGGAACACTGGCTGGCATGGCGATCCTCCTTTGCCAACCTTGAATCAGATCAAAACCGATTTGGGAATCCCCACAGAGTCAGAAATTGATGCCGTTGGTATTACTGGCCAGTCTGGCAGAGCGCGCTCGCGCCGCCGGCTATGGCGCGCAAGAAACGGCGGCCATAATCAAAGTTCTACGGGCGCACGAGAAATCCTAGGTGTCTGTTCGAACTCAGCCGTGCCAGCATGCGCAGTCACTCACCCCATCACATCGCGCCAGTCGAAGTCGCGCACGGAAATCCAGCCCGAAATAATGACAGTATATACGATCGCCCACAGACCGGCGCTGATGATCGTTACGATGATGATCTTGCGTCTGAGCTGAAAGTTTGCCGGGGCGCTGGCTTGCGTGCCGGGCACGATTCTGCCCTCATCGCCCTGGGTTCGCAGGCCGATGGGCAGGGCCACGAACAGCACCAGAAACCACAAAACCGCATAAAGAACGATGGCCGAGGCGATCGACATCAGACCTGCTCCAGCTCGATCAGGGTGCCGTTGAAATCCTTGGGATGCAGGAACAGCACCGGCTTGCCATGCGCGCCGATCTTCGGCTCGCCGCCGCCCAAAACCCGCGCGCCCTGTCTTTCCAGGTGATCACGGGCGGCCAGAATATCGTTCACCTCATAGCAAATGTGATGAATGCCGCCTGAGGGATTTTTGGCCAGGAACCCGGCGATTGGGCTCGCCTCGCCCAAAGGACAAAGCAATTCGATCTTGGTGTTGGGCAGGGCGATGAAAACCACCGTGACACCGTGATCGGGTTCGTCCTGTGGCGGGCCGACCTCGGCACCGAGCATGGTGCGATATTGTTCGGCCGCCGCCGCCAGATCCGGCACCGCGATGGCAACATGGTTGAGCCGTCCGATCATTGCCAATTCCCCTGTATCTGGCGCGGTTCGCTTATCCCGCCGGGAACTTGGATATTCAAGCGCCAGATCGACGCAGGCCCCGGCCCGGCAGCCGGATTAATACCAGCGGCATTTAACATTGACCGATATGGGCCCATTTTCGCATTCCGATTGATGTGATGGTTTCGGGCTGTGCGATGAGCTTGTTCCAAGCTTCGCATCCAGCATCGACGATGGCATTGTAGTCTTCGAACACGCGGTTGGAGAGCCAATTGGCGCGCAAGTACTGCCAGATATTTTCCACCGGGTTCAGTTCCGGAGCGCGCGATGGCAGCAGGATGATGGTGAGGTTCTTCGGGACTTTGAGTTTGCCGGTGGTGTGCCATCCGGCCCGATCCATCAGCACAACCGCATGGGCCTTTCGGGCGACGTGGCGGCTGATCTCGTCGAGATGCATCTGCATGGCTTGCGCGTCCGCCCAAGGCAGCATGAGCGCCGCCCCCTTGCCGTGAGCCGGACAGATGGCGCCGAACAGATAGGCGTTGTGATAGCGCTGATCGGCCGGCTGGCGGGGGCGCGTGCCCTTTCTCGCCCACAGGCGCGTCAGGCCATTCTTCTGGCCAAGGCGTGCTTCGTCCTGGAACCAGATCTCCACCGGCGTTCCCGCTGGCAGGTCAGCTATATGCACCTGGAGCGTGTCGGCGAAGTTTTTTTTAAACGCCTCGATGATCCGCTTATCCTGCCTGGGATGCTGCGGGCGGGCGCTGATATGGGCAAAGCCCAGTTCGCCAAGCAGTCTGGATATCCCGCGCTCGGAATAGATGACGCCAAAGCGCGCCTCGATCACCCGCTTCAGGTCGATCCGCCGCCAGCGGACAACCCCGTCCACCGCCGGATCGGGGCCGGTCTCGACAATCTCGCCAAGTTCTTTCATCTGGACATCGCTCAGGTAGCGCGTCCGGCCCGCGCCCTTGCGGTTGGTGAGGCCATCCGGTCCCTCTTCGTTGAACCGGTGAACCCAGTCCCGCAGGGTTTGGCGATCCATCCCACCGATCCTTGCGGCCTCTCCACGGCGCATGCCATCGTAGACCGCCGCAAGAGACAACAGACGGCGGCTCTGCCGGGCATCCTTGCAACGGCTGGCGAGTTTACGAAGGTGGCGGGCATCAAAGTCGCGACGAAGCGGAACACTGGCTGGCATGGCGATCCTCCTTTGCCAACCTTGAATCAGATCAAAACCGATTTGGGAATCCCCACAGAGTCAGAAATTGATGCCGTTGGTATAACCGGCGGTTTACCCTGACCTGCCTTAATCGGACTCGCATGAACCAGGAGTGCTCAGATGGCCGATAATCTTCAAGATCTGATCAACACCCGCGCGCCGACTGCCGAACGCCCTTTGTTGGGGCTTACCGTATTGGTGGTTGAAGACAGCCGATTTGCCTCTGAGGCGATGCGCCTTTTGTGCCTGCGCTCGGGCGCGCGTATTCGCCGCGCCGACAGCCTGCGCTCGGCCCGGCGGCACCTGGCGGTTTATCGCCCGACCGTGGTTATCATCGACGTCGGCCTTCCGGATGGATCGGGAACCGAACTGATCGCGGAGCTTGTTGCCGGATCGCCCAGGGTGACCGCAATATTGGCGATGAGCGGTGATCCCGACGCTGAACAAAGTGCCAAGGACGCCGGTGCCGATGGATTTTTGGGCAAACCGATTGAAAGCCTGTCGGCGTTTCAGGCCGAGCTGGTGTCGCATCTGCCGAATGCGGCGCGCCCGCACGGTCTGCGCCTGGTCGCCGAAGACGGGATTGACCCCGACCCGCTGGCGCTGTTGGATGATCTGACCCATATATCCGATCTTTTGACCTCATCGGATAATCTCGACCGCCGGGCGGTCTCCTATGCGGTGCAATTCCTGAGCGGGTTGGCGCGCATTGCCCATGACCCGCCATTGCAAGAGATGGCAACGCGCCTGTCATCGCATTACGCCAGCGGCGAGCCGATCGTCAGCGATGTGGCCAATATTGCCGGCCTGGTTCAGGAACGGCTGATCGACCGCAAGATCGTCTGATCAAAGTTCCAGATCTGGGCTGTCGTCAGGCGCAAGCGGCGATTTCCGGCGAATGATTATGTCGCCGTTGGGCATCACTTCAGGCGGATAATAGGCGTTGAGATTGTCGATCATCTCTTCCAGTTCCGCCCAGGCCGGGCCCAACTCGGCAATGATTGCCTGCATCAGCAGGCGCGTGCCCTCTTCAAGCAGCGACAGGCCCTGTTCAAGCTGGCCGCGCGGTTGCGCGTCGCCGTGATCTTCGGCCAGAACCGCGGCGGGCAGCACCGTGAAGGCCAGAACAGCGGTGGCAATCGAAACTCTGAGCATGCCCAGAAGATAGGCGATCGGCCGCCCGCTTCCAGCCTTTTCGCCCAATATGCGCGCCTGTGCCTCAAATATCCAAATCAATCGACACCGGAAAATGGTCTGATGCGGTCAGCAGGGCCTCGCGCAATCGGGCGTCCTGATAGCAAACCGGATCGTCATGGGGATGCCAGATCCGCCAGGTTGGTGCCAGCGCCCGCAGGTCTGGCGAGACCATGACGTAATCCAGAAGCACTTGTAAATATCGTTTTTGTTCAGCGATATAGAAGCGCGACGATACCGGCGCGGCCCCAACGCGGCGCGACATCAGCATTTGTGCATGCGGGTCGTAAAGGCACGGTTCGCCATCCTCGCCAATGACGATTTCAACGCTGGAGCGGCCAAATAATTTTTCATATTCATCCAGCCCCGGCCCATCGTTCAGATCGCCCAGCACGATCAGGCTGTCGCCGGCGTCCAGATGGCTAACAATCCGTCCGCGCAGCCAGATCGACTGCGCCAGCTGTTTGCGCCGGTTATCAATCGATATGCGGGTGATCTCTTTGGCGTTGCGCGCCCCATGCGGTGCCTTGGATTTCACATGCACGCCGATCAGGCGCAGCCGGGTGCCATCCGCGGTCTCGACATCAACTTCGAGCGGCGGTTTTGAAAACCGAACCAGATCCGATTTCGCGTCAACATCCAGATCCCAGCGAAATACGCCGTCAAATCGCGGCGCGTCCGGGCGGCCTTTCTTGCCGGTTTGCGGACCTTGAGGATCATGGCGCACTGTCATGCGATCCGGATCGAACAGGAGCGCAATCTCCTGCTGCGTGTCGTTTCTGAAACCGATAATCGCCCGGCGCGCGCGAAGCGAAAATCGCTCGGCAAAATTCTGCAACGCCTCGACCCCGGATCGTTTGCGATGTGAATCCGGGGCCTCGATGATCATCACCGCATCGCTATCCAACGCGCCAAACACCACCCCAAGTGCGGCCAGTTGCGCCGCGCGGGTCACATCGCGGCGGCCAGACCAGCGATCATCGTCCAAAAGACTGCCGTCATTGGCAAACAGATTGGTGAACCACTCGACATTATAGGTTGCGATCCGCATCACTGCGCCGCCCCGGCTTTGATCTGCTCCCAAGCGCGGTTGATCGCGATGATCCGAGTCTCGGCCAGGCGGATCGCTTCTTCGGGCAGGCCGCGCGCGATCACCCGGTCGGGGTGACTTTCGCGCACTTCACGCGCCCATGCGGCGCGCGCCTCGGCCATTGTCGCGTCTTCGGGCAAGCCCAGAACCTGGTACGGATCGGGGTCTGATCCGGGGACCGATCGCGCCCGTAACGCATTGAATTGGCGCGATGTTATGCCGAATACTATCGCAACGCGCTCCAGAAAGGCATCTTCGGCGGGGTGATAATTGCCATCCGCCATGGCGATGTGAAACAAGCCCTCAAGCAGGTCGCACAGTACATCCGCGCGTCCCTGAAACATCGCCGCGATCCGGGTTGCATAGCTTTCAAAGCCCGCCACATCCTGGCGCGCCATGTTAAAAACTCTCGCCGCATTGGCCTCTTCTTCGGGCGCAATCGTAAAAACCTCACGAAACGCCGCCACCTCATTGCGCGTCACCAGACCGTCGGCCTTGGCCATTTTCGCGGCCAGCGCGATCACTGCGATGGTAAAGGCAACCGAAAATTCCGGTGGCTGGCGCAGACGATCAAAAACCGCTGACAAGGGCTCGCCGCTTGCCAGCGCTTCCAGCGCCTCGCCGATGCGCGTCCAGATCGACATGAGCGGCCCCTTATCGCGAATGTCCGTTTGGTCAGCCATTGCTCAGCAGTTTCTGCAATAAATGCAAATCCATATAGCGGCCGAATTTATAACCGACCTGCCGCAGAATTGCCGCTTCATGAAATCCGAGGCGCTGATGAAACCTGATGCCCGCTTGATTTTCGCCGCTAACGCCCGCGATCAGGCAATGGACCTGGGCTTGGCGGGCGTGGATTTCCAATCCTTGCATCAATGCGCGGCCAATTCCGCGCTGACGGTCGCCTTCGGCCACGACAATGGTGTGTTCCATGGTTCTGGCATAGCCAACGCCGCCGCGAAACTGCGCATAAGTGGCAAATCCGAGCACCTTGCCCGCCCGTTCTGCAACCCAAAATCCGTGCCCGCCGCCCTGGCGCGTTGCAATCAGTTCGGCGACATCGCCCGGCGTTTTTTCGGTCGAATTGAAGGTGATTGCCGCCCCGGTGATCAGCGGATTCCACAAGTGTGCTATCGGCGCGGCGTCAGAGGTTTCAGCGGGCCGGATCATGCCAGATGCACGCCGCCAGATGGCCCAGACAGCGTCGCGCGCAGGCAGGTCATTTGCGCCTCGATCAGTCGATAATTGGACATATCCAACAATTCATCTAACGATTTGGCCATTTTATCCGCCTCTTTGCACCCAATTTCCAACATATCCAGCCGCAGGCCATAATCTGGCAATCGCTTTGCCGGATGTCCACCCGACATCCAACCGATCATGCCGGGAAAGCCACCGTCATGTGGATATTGCCCGCCTTCCGGCACCGCCATCTGCCAGTGCAGGTGCCCGCGCGAGGCATCCGTGATCGGGCCCATTTCCGGCGGCGCGCGGCGAAGTTCCATGCGTGCCTATCCGGTTGTCACCCACACCCACTATATGTAGGGTATGGCGTCGAGTGGCTCGGGAGGCGGACGAAGCGGGGATGGATGTTCCGCAGCGCGAAGACCTTTCGTTTCCGCGGTCGTTTCCCGAGTTTCAACGACTTTTCCCGGATGACGCGGCCTGTGCCGCCTACCTGGAGAAGGCGCGGTGGGGTGACGGGTTCGTCTGCCCCCATTGCCAGACGGCGGCAGAGCCGTTCCGCTTCACCAGCCGGCCCGGCGTCTTGCGCTGTCGAAAGTGCCGCCGCGACACCGGGCTGACGGCGGGGACGGTCATGGAGCGCTCCCATACGTCGCTGGGCGTATGGTTCTGGGCGGCCTATCTGGTTGCCAGCCAGACGCCCGGCATGTCTGCCACACAGTTCCAGCGCCAGGTCGGGCTTTCCCGTTACGAAACCGCCTTTCAGATCCTCCACAAGCTCCGCGCTGGTATGGTTCGGCCGGATCAGGACCGCATCGGCAGCGAGGCCTGCGACCATGTCGAAGTCGACGAAACCTGGGTCGGCGGCCGCACGCGCGGCAAGGGCCGGGGCGTTCACCACAAGCTTCTTGTCGCCAGCGCCGTTGAAGTGCGACAGCGCAAGCCGGGAACCAAGCTCGATAAGCGGAAGGGCGGTCGCTACGCCGGACGTGTCCGACTCGCTGTCGTGCCAGACCGCAGCGCGGAATCGCTCTGCGGCTTTGTCGAGGGCGCCGTTACTTCGGGTGCGTCGGTCATCACCGACGATTGGTCCGGCTATACCAGCCTCGCCAAGCGCGGCTACAAACACCTCGCCGTCGCCGAGCGAGGCAACTCCCAGGTCGCTGAGGAGTATCTGCCGATCATTCATCTCGTCTTCGCCAACCTGAAGACGTGGCTGAGTGGCATTCATCACGGCGTGAGCCACCAGCACCTCCAAGCCTACCTCAACGAGTTCACCTTCCGCTTCAACAGGCGGTTCTGCCCGTTCAACGCCTTCCGGTCCCTGCTCGGAATCGCTGGCGATGTCACCGCTCCCACTTACGCCGAGCTTTACTCGGGCGACTGGGAGCACCCTAGATGTAGTGGGTGTGGGTGACAACCGGATAGGCACGGTTCCATGCTCAGATCGTCGCTTCGGCAGACCCAATTCGTCAGCCGTGGCGGGCCGCGGAATGCGTCCAGCGCGAACCAGCGCGCGTGGCCCGGCGCGCGCGCATCCGGGTCAATCGCGATTATTTCAAGATAGGCGTCAGGGCCGAGAGAGATCAGCGCGTTGTGAGTGCCCATAAATTCATGCGCACCGCCGCGGGTGGCCGTGACGCCAACGCAGCGCTCGACATGGTCGACGCCCGTCTCCAGAGTTTCAGCCGCAACCACCAGATGGTTAAAACGCATGTCCTGTCCCTTCGGCCCAGCGCCCGGGGCGGCGCCGCCAATACCGGCTGCTTAGGCACTCCCTGCACGCACCAGCGCCAGAATATTGCGCGCAGCGCTGGGTATATTCGTGCCGGGCCCGAAAATGGCTTTGACGCCGGATTTTTGCAGGAAATCATAATCTTGGCTGGGAATTACTCCACCGCAGATAACCACGATTTCCTCTGCGCCCTGATCTTTCAGAGCCTGCACCAACTTTGGTGCCAGGGTCTTGTGGCCCGCCGCCTGGCTGGAAATACCGACGATGTGCACGTCATTGTCGATGGCATCCTGTGCGGCCTCTTCGGGTGTCTGAAACAGCGGGCCGACATCAACATCAAAGCCGATGTCGGCGAAAGCGGTGGCGATCACCTTGGCACCGCGATCATGGCCGTCCTGGCCCATCTTGACGACCAGCATCCTGGGGCGGCGACCCTCTTGCTCAGCGAATTTCTCGACTTCGGCCTGAATGGCAGCAAACTCCGCGTCGCCCTCATAAGCTGCGCCATAAACGCCTGCGAGAGTTCTCACCTCGGCGCGATGCCGCCCGAATGCTTTTTCCATTGCCATGGATATTTCTCCAACTGTTGCGCGCGCGCGCGCCGCATCGATCGCCAGTTCCAAAAGGTTGCCCGCACCCGAGCGCGCAGCGTTCTCTAGCGCACCAAGCGCGGTTGACACAGCACCGCTGTCGCGTTCGGCGCGAATGCGGGCCAAGCGTGCGATCTGGGCCTCGCGCACGGCGGTGTTGTCAATGTCGCGAATGTCGAGCTGATCTTCCTTGTCCAGGCGGAATTTGTTGACCCCGACGATCACCTCTTGTCCGCGGTCAATTCCGGCCTGACGTCTGGCCGCGGCCTCCTCGATCCTGAGTTTGGGCATGCCCGAGGCCACCGCGCGGGTCATGCCGCCCATTTCGTCAACCTCGTCGATCAGTTCCTGCGCTGCGGCGATCAGATCGGCGGTCAGTTTTTCCACATAGTAAGACCCCGCCAGCGGATCCACGACGCGGGTGACGCCGGTTTCGTTTTGCAAAATCAACTGGGTATTGCGGGCAATGCGGGCGGAAAATTCGGTCGGCAGGGCAATTGCCTCATCAAAGGAATTAGTGTGCAGCGACTGGGTGCCGCCGAGCACCGCGCTCATCGCCTCATAAGCGGTGCGCACGATGTTGTTATAGGGGTCTTGCGCGGCCAAGCTGACGCCCGAGGTCTGGCAATGGGTGCGCAGCATGAGGCTTTTGGGCTCTTTGGCACCAAAATCCGCCATGATCCGGTGCCAGAGGAACCGAGCAGCGCGCAGCTTGGCGGCCTCCATGAAAAAGTTCATGCCGATGGCAAAGAAAAATGACAATCGTCCAGCGAATGCGTCAACATCCATGCCCCGCGCGATCGCCGTTTTGACGTATTCCTTGCCGTCAGCCAGCGTAAAGGCAAGCTCTTGAACAAGGTTCGCGCCGGCCTCCTGCATGTGATAGCCCGAGATCGAGATCGAGTTGAACTTCGGCATGTTTTCCGCTGTATATTCAATGATATCCGAGACGATCCTCATGCTCGGTTCGGGCGGGTAAATATAGGTGTTGCGAACCATGAATTCCTTCAGGATGTCGTTCTGGATGGTCCCCGAGAGCTGGGCCTGATCGACGCCCTGTTCTTCACCGGCCACGATAAAGCTGGCCAGCACCGGGATGACCGCGCCGTTCATGGTCATCGACACGCTGATCTTTTCCAGCGGGATGCCGTCAAACAGGATTTTCATATCCTCAACGCTGTCGATGGCCACGCCAGCCTTGCCGACATCGCCAACCACGCGTTCGTGGTCACTGTCATAACCGCGATGCGTGGCTAGATCGAAGGCGACCGAGACGCCCTGTTGCCCGGCGGCCAGACCCTTGCGGTAGAAATCGTTCGAATCCTCGGCCGTCGAAAACCCGGCATATTGGCGGATCGTCCATGGCCGGCCCGCGTACATGGTCGCCTTTGGCCCGCGCGTATACGGAGCTTGGCCCGGCACGCCCCCCATATGCGGCAGACCTTCCGCATCTTCGGCGCCGTAAACGGGTTGGACCTCAATTCCCTCAAGCGTGGCCCACATCAGCGTATCCGCCGACCTGCCGCGCAATTCTTTTTCGGCCAGTTTTTTCCAAGATTCACGGGCGTTCATGCCTGTCTCCCCTCAATTTCTCGCGTTTGGTACGATTTTGATGGCAAAATCGTCCGCGCAACGCTTCGCATTACGGGATTTGCGCCTATATTTGGTTGGCGAGAGGTGATGATGCGACAACTATTAGCCATTGTTTTTGCCGGATTTCTGGCGATGCCGCTGCTGGCGCAGGATGCGACCGAAACCGCATTGGCCGGGGAAACTGTTGAACCGGTCCCGGGCGAGGACGTTGTCGAGCCGATATTGGATATCCGGCCAGCCGATGAGATCGTGCTGGAAGAGTTCCTTTGGCTCAACCGGTTCATCATCATCTTCGCCAATACCGACCGCGACCCAAATTTCCGCGAGCAGCTGGAGCTTCTGGGCGAGCGGCCCGGCGATCTGATCGAGCGCGACGTCATCATCGTCATCGACACCGACCCGATCACGCCCTCGGCGATCCGGCTACAGCTACGCCCGCGCGGGTTCGGCTTTGTGCTGATCGACAAGGATGGGGTCATCAAACTGCGCAAACCGGCACCGTGGAATGTGCGCGAGATCGTGCGCTCAATCGACAAGACCGAACTGCGCCAGCAAGAGGCGCGCGACGCTTTGGAGGCGGGCGAGTAGGTCATTCAAACTCCATGATCACAGCATCCACCGCCAGGCTGTCACCCGGGCTTGCGTTTATCTTGGCCACGACGCCCTTTTTCTCGGCGCGCAGGATGTTTTCCATCTTCATCGCCTCGATGGTGCACAGCGCCTGACCATCCACCACTTCCTGCCCGACCTCGACATCAACTTTCACGATCAGCCCCGGCATCGGGCACAACAGCAGTTTCGACGTATCGGCAGCGACTTTTTCGGGCATCTGCGCGAACAGGTCAGCCTGATGCGGGGTCAGGA
This sequence comes from Paracoccaceae bacterium, assembly GCA_965216135.1. Taxonomy (GTDB): domain Bacteria; phylum Pseudomonadota; class Alphaproteobacteria; order Rhodobacterales; family Rhodobacteraceae; genus CBDCFL01. Next base: position 96,037 of record CBDCFL010000016.1, on the reverse strand, counting down.
TGTGAACCCGCAGATCCGCACCGCGCGTGCGCAGCCGAAAGCCGCCGGTCGCCTTGTTGACCTTCAGGACAAGCGGCGCACCGTCGACCATCAACCTTGCCAGCCTGTCGCCTGGGGTCCAGTCGCTTGCCACCCGCATCTCGCCACCATTGACGAATCGGATGGTCGAGCCGTCGCGATCGGCGTCGATGACCACATCGAACCTTTGGCCCTGCAGCAGCACCGACCAGTCGGTGCCGACGCGGCGTTCGTGGTTGTCCATCCGGCCAGAGACCCGCGTGCGGCGAATTTCCGCAACCCGGTGCATGGCCGCCGCGCTGACAACAACCCGGCGTAAAATGCCATCATCCAGCTCGACGCCCTGAAACCCGTCAGGATATTCCTCGTCGATGAAGGCGGTGGTTATGTTGCCGTCGATAAATCGGGGGTGATCCATCACCGCTGACAGAAACGGCAGATTGTGACCGATCCCCTCAACCTCAAAGCTGTCCAGTGCCACCCGCATGTGCTCAATCGCCTGACCGCGCGTCGGCGCCCAGGTGCAGAGCTTGGCGATCATCGGGTCGTAATACATCGAAATTTCGCCACCCTCATAAACGCCGGTATCATTGCGCACCACGGCCATCTCGTTGGCGTCCTCAGCTGGCGGACGATACCGTGTCAGCCGCCCGATCGAGGGCAGAAAACCGCGATAAGGGTCTTCAGCGTAGAGCCGGTTCTCGATGGCCCAGCCGTTCAGCTTTACATCTTTCTGACCGATAGCCAGTTTCTCGCCATTCGCCACGCGGATCATCTGCTCGACCAGATCGACGCCGGTAATCAATTCGGTGACGGGATGTTCCACCTGCAGCCGGGTGTTCATTTCTAGGAAGTAGAATTTCCGGTCGCCGTCGACGATAAATTCCACCGTGCCGGCCGAGGTATAGCCCACGGCCTGGGCCAGCGCGACCGCCTGTTCGCCCATGGCCTTTCGGGTCTTTTCGTCCAGAAACGGGCTGGGCGCTTCTTCCACCACTTTCTGATTGCGCCGCTGGATCGAGCATTCGCGCTCGCCCAGATAAATCCCCGACCCATGGGCATCGCACAGCACCTGAATTTCGATATGGCGCGGCTGGGTGACGAATTTCTCAATGAAAATGCGGTCATCGCCGAATGACTTGGCCGCCTCGTTTTTCGATGATTGAAACCCTTCGCGCGCCTCGTCGTCATTCCGGGCGATGCGCATCCCCTTGCCGCCGCCCCCGGCAGAGGCCTTGATCATCACCGGATAGCCGATCTGGTTGGATATTTTCACCGCCTCATCCGCGTCTTCGATCAGGTCCATGGAACCCGGCACGGTCGTCACGCCGGCGTCCTGCGCGATCTTTTTCGAGGTGATCTTGTCGCCCATCGCTTCAATCGCGGCTTTGGGCGGACCGATAAAGGCGACGCCTTCAGACGCGAGCGCCTCGGCGAATTTCGCGTTTTCGGACAGAAAACCGTAGCCCGGATGAACGGCCTCGGCCCCGGATGCACGGACTGCCTCGATCACACGCTCGATCACGATATAGGATTGGTTTACCGGGGCTGGGCCGATATGCACCGCCTCGTCGGCCATCTGGACGTGCAGCGCCTGCGCGTCCGCGTCAGAATAGATCGCCACGGTGGCAATGCCCATATTGCGCGCGGTCTTGATGACGCGACAGGCTATCTCGCCCCGGTTCGCGATCAGGATTTTCTTGAACATCTCACCATCCCCGTGGCACCCGGCGCAATCGCACAAGCGCGCACCCGGCCATTAAAAAGGCCCTTCGGGAGAGTCACTCCCGAAAGGCCGTGTTTGTTGTTCCGGCTGCCCGGATATGTGGCGTTCAGGCCGCCATCAGCACTGGCTGCTGTAATTCTGGCAGTAGATGTTGGCGCTCGCGCCGACGATGACGCCGGTCGCGGCGCTGCCGCCCAATACGATTGCCGCTCCAGCCCCGGCCCCTGCCCCAAGGAGCCCCTGTTCCAGCAGCGCGTCGCCACAGGCCGAAAGTGCCAGCAACCCCACCGTTGCGATGATACAGAATTTCTTTTGCATGCTTGTTTTCTTTCACTGTTGATTTTGATGCGCACAGATGCCGCACTGGGCGGTTGATATGCAATAACATTGGCACAATAGTGGCCGGTTTCGGCGGCCAATCGCCCATCCCAAAGGTATTGCAGGGACCGGGCCGGGATCGGGCCTGGTCCCTGCAATGGGGAAGGGTAACGGTTTTGACGTTCTGCAAAAAACCCATGACTGGACAGGCCCTCTGCAACACCCACACTGGCGACAGAAATCGGATTCGCAAATAACCCCGTCCTGACCAGGCCAAAATCGGCTGTTTCCCGCCGAATCCAACGACCCGTGCGCGACAATTGGCCGAAAATGCTCATGCGAACGCCTCGGGAAACGCTATTTCCGCGATCCGCCGGTCGATGCGCAATAGCGCCTCATAACTTACTGGATCAAATGGATCTTCGGCGGGCACCACTTCGCGTCCGAAAAGCCATGACAGGCGTCCGGCATCGAGGTTTCCCCGCTCAAACGCCTGGCCGCCGAAATGGGCGACCAGCGCGGCCAGAAACGCCGCATCGGCGTGCCGGTCGACCGGTTTGCGGTCGGCGTGCCGTTCGCGCCGGGTGATCGCCGTGGCACCGCGTGGATTGGCGCGCCGGACGGTGAACTGCAGATCAGTCCCCGCCAGGCGGCCCGGAAAGCCGCGGTGTTTGGTCATGTCAGGAAGGGGCAACGCCACCTCCTGATTCAACAGAATAGGGTTCATCGAGCATCATCGGTTCGGCCGCGCTGCCGTCGGGAAGGACAGCGTGTGCCGCGTAAAGAGCCACTCCAGCCGGAAGGACCGTGCCGCGTTGTGCCGAACGCGTGAAGATGTGGCGCACATTGTCGCCCTGCCTGGGGAACCAGTTGGGCAGCTCAAATGTGCCGCCAATGATTCCGATGTTCTCCGGAAATCTTGCCAGTTCCAGCCAGACATTGGTGCCGCATTTCGGGCAATACCTAATGTCGACTTTGGCACCGCTCACGTCTGAAACGTGCTCGTAGTGTGCAGTGTCGCCAACAGAATCGAATTTCTCGCGCAGAAATATCGGCTCGACTAGATACCCCGAACCGGTGATTTTTTGGCAAAATGTGCAGTGGCAAATCGTTACCCGCTCGGGAGCACCGCGGACTTTGTACCGGATTTGCCCACACAGGCACCCACCCTCATGCTCATCAGACATCGACTGCTCCTACAATGGAATATTGTCGTGCTTTTTCCACGGGTTCTTCAGCTGCTTGCCCCGTAGCGAAGCAAAGGCTCGCGCCACCCGCATCCGCGTCGAATGCGGCATGATGACCTCGTCGACAAAGCCCTTTTCGGCCGCCACGAATGGATTGGCAAAGCGGTTCTCGTAATCCGCCGTGCGCTCGGCGATTTTTTCGGCGTCGCCCAGTTCTGATCGGTACAGGATTTCCACCGCGCCTTTGGCCCCCATCACCGCAATCTCTGCTGACGGCCAGGCATAGTTGAAATCGCCGCGCAAATGTTTCGACGACATGACGTCATAGGCGCCGCCATAGGCCTTGCGGGTGATGACCGTCACTTTGGGCACGGTTGCTTCGCCGAAAGCGAACAGGAGTTTAGCGCCATGTTTGATCACCCCGCCATGTTCCTGGCCAGTGCCTGGCAGAAACCCCGGCACGTCAACAAAGGTCAGGATCGGGATATCAAATGCATCGCAGAACCGCACGAAGCGCGCCGCCTTGCGCGAGGAGTCAATATCCAGACAGCCCGCCAGAACCATCGGCTGGTTGCCGACGACGCCGACCGAGCGGCCCTCTAGCCGGATAAACCCGGTGATGATGTTTTTGGCGAAATCTTCCTGGATCTCATAAGAATCGCCCTCGTCGGCGACCTTGGTGATCAGCTCTTTCATGTCATAAGGCGTGTTCGCATTGTCCGGGATCAGCGTGTCCAATGACATCTCAACCCGGCCCGGATCATCAAAAAACGGTCGAACCGGCGGCTTTTCGCGGTTGCTTAGCGGCAGGAAATCAACCAGGCGGCGCACTTCGATCAGCGCCTCGACATCATTGTCAAAGGCGCCATCCGCAACCGAGGATTTGCGCGTATGGGTCGACGCACCGCCCAATTCCTCGGCGGTCACGATCTCATTGGTCACGGTTTTCACCACATCGGGACCGGTGACGAACATGTACGACGTGTCACGCACCATGAAGATGAAATCGGTCATCGCCGGTGAATAGACCGCCCCGCCCGCACAGGGGCCCATGATAACGCTGATTTGCGGCACCACGCCCGAGGCCATGATGTTGCGCTGAAAGACATCCGCGTAACCGGCCAGGCTGGCCACGCCTTCCTGAATGCGCGCGCCGCCACTGTCATTCAGACCGATTACCGGCGCGCTGTTCTGCATGGCCATATCCATGATCTTGCAGATCTTCTGGGCATGGGTTTCCGACAACGATCCACCAAAGACGGTAAAATCCTGGCTGAAAACATAGACGACACGGCCATTGATCGTGCCCCAGCCGGTGACAACGCCATCGCCCGATGGCCGGGTTTTCTGCATCCCGAAATCGGTGCAGCGATGCGCCACAAACATGTCGAGCTCTTCAAAGCTGCCCTCATCCAGCAAGAGCTCAATCCGCTCGCGCGCCGTCAGCTTGCCCTTGGCGTGTTGCGCATGAATGCGTCGCTGGCCACCGCCCAGTCGCGCAGCCTCGCGGCGGTCCTCGAGTTCTGTCAGAATGTCGGTCATCATCACCTCTAATTAGCGCGGCCAAACTAGCCGGAAGTTGGTCGTTCAAAAAGCAAATTGTCGCAAATTTGCAAAGTATATGCAGAGTGTAATTGAATAATGAAAATCTGCAAAGATTTCGCCTTCGTTCGACCGCCGCTGGCGCATGGACTTCCATGCCGAACTCTCATAGCACGATCGCCATGCCGAACTTGCCCAGGGCGCGTTTTTTGCGCCGCGACACTCCGCCCACGTTGGCGACCCTGATCCTGATGGCCGGGTTGTCGGCGATGATCATGAACATGTTTTTGCCGTCGCTGCCGACAATGACAGAATATTTCGACACCAAATACCGGCTGATGCAGCTGTCGGTCGCCCTGTTTCTGGCGGCCAGTGCAGTGCTACAAATCATCGTCGGGCCAATTTCGGATCGCTTCGGTCGCAGGCCGGTGCTGCTGTGGGGTCTGGTGATCTTTTTGCTGGCTACGCTTGGGTGTATCTACGCTCCGAATGTGCGCGTCTTTCTGACCTTTCGCATGGTTCAGGCCGCCATCGTGGTGGCCATGGTCCTGAGCCGGGCGATCGTGCGTGATATGTACGAACAGGACCAGGCGGCATCGGTGATCGGCTATGTCACCATGGGCATGGCCGTCGTGCCGATGCTCACCCCGGCGCTCGGCGGCTACCTCGACCAGAGGTTCGGATGGCAGTCGAATTTCTGGGTCTTTTTGGCCGCAGGCGTAGCAGTGATGGCGCTGATCTGGGCGGATTGCGGCGAAACAAATCGCCACAAAGCCTCAAATTTCCGCGAGCAGTTCGCCGATTATCCCGAATTGCTGCTGTCGCCGCGTTTCTGGGGCTATTCGCTTGCCGCCGCATTTTCGTCGGGCGCATTTTTTGCTTATCTCGGCGGGGCGCCGTTTGTTGGCTCAGAGGTTTTTGGCCTAAGCCCCGGCAGGCTTGGCGTATTGTTTGGCGCACCGGCGCTTGGATATATTGTCGGCAACGGCATGACCGGGCGCTTGGCCATGTCGGTTGGAACCGATCGTCTTATTCTGATCGGAGCGTCCATAGCGACCGCAGGGGTCTCGGTGTCGCTGGCTTTGTTTTATATCAGCCTGGGAACTGTGTTCAGTTTCTTTGGCCTGATGATGTTCGTGGGCCTCGGCAACGGGCTGGTGCTGCCCAATGCCACCGCCGGCATCCTGTCGGTCCGCCCGAAACTGGCGGGCACCGCCAGCGGTCTGGGCGGCGCGCTGATGATCGGCGGCGGCGCGGCCCTGTCGGCCCTGGCCGGCAGCCTTCTGAAAACCGGCAGCGGCCCATTTCCGCTGTTGTGGATCATGCTGATTGTATCGATCCTGGGCATTGTTTCGATCCGCTATGTGATGTCCCGTACGCGCCGGCTGGGGATTGCCTGATCGGCTTTGCAAATGTTAGGTGCGGGCATTGCAAATCAGCAAAATCCGGCATGACAGAGGGCGGCTCTGATGGTTCAGCAAAAGATTTACGCCGGGTCCAAACTGCGCGAATTGCGCACCCGCCTCGGCCTGACGCAAAAAGCCTTTGCCGCAAAGCTGGGCATATCGCTGCCCTATCTCAACCAGATGGAAAACAACAATCGCCCGGTCTCTGCCGGTGTTGTGCTGGCGCTGGCCCATGAATTCGGCCTCGACGTCACCGAGCTTGCAGGCGGAGATACCGAACGTCTGGTCTCGGACGTCAGAGAGGCCCTGGCCGATCCGATATTTGCCGAAATCTCGCCGCCGATTGCCGACATCCGCCTGACCGCGTCCAACGCCGCCGCTCTGGCGCGTGCCTTTCTCGAATTGCATCGCGCTTATCGCCAGACCCAGGAACGGCTGGCCTCGCTGGACGAAGCCCTTGGCCGCGATAATCCGACACCGCAGGGTTCGCCCTGGGAAGAGGTGCGCGACTTTTTTCATTATTGCGATAATTACGTCGATGCGGTGGACCATGCCGCCGAACATTTCGCCAGACAAGCCGCGGGCGATCCGACCGGACATGCCACCCAATTGCTGGGCAAGCTCGGTATTGATGTGACCTATGCCGACACCCCGGATTTGCGCCGCTTTGACCGGGAAACCGGCACCCTGACGCTGTCGCACCGCGCGCCACGCGCCACCGCACGCTTTCAGCTTTTGCTGCAACTTGCGCTGATCACCCAGAATGATCTGCTTGAGGCGACGCTTGATCTGGCCCGGTTTCAAACAATTGCCGCGCGCGATATCGCCAAGATCGGGCTGGCGAATTACTTCGCCGGGGCCGCCTTGCTGCCGTATACCCAATTCCTCGGCGTGGCGCGCGATACCCGCCATGATCTGGAATTGCTGGCAGAGCGTTTCGGCGCGTCCATCGAACAAGTCGCCCACCGGCTTTCAACGCTCCAACGCCCCGGTGCCAAGGGCGTGCCGTTCTTTTTCGTCCGCGTCGATCAGGCCGGCACGATTACCAAGCGCCATTCGGCGACAAAACTGCAATTCGCCCGCTACGGCGGCGCGTGCCCCTTGTGGAATGTCTATCAGGCGTTTGAAACGCCGGGGCGCTTTCTGCGGCAATTGGCCGAAACCCCCGATGGCGCGCGTTATTTCTGCCTTGCCCGCGACATTTCCAAATCCGGCGGTTCATTTTCCGCCCCCGTGCGCCGCTATGCGATGGCGCTTGGCTGCGAAGTCGCCCATGCCGATCAGCTGGTCTATGCCGACGGTCTGGATATATCCAAGCCCGGTGCCTATGAACCCATCGGCATTTCCTGCCGTATTTGCGCGCGCAAGACCTGCCATCAGCGTTCGGTCCCGCCGCTGGAACGGCGATTGACCGTAAACCCGGATGTGCGCGGCGTTTTGCCCTATCAGATTGACTAGCGCGGTTTGCTCATCATTTGACCCACCTCCCGTTCCGGACAAAGGTCCAGAACAGACCGGTCGCGTAACAGAGGGCAGCGCCTGGCCGCGGGCGGGCGCGTCTGACGGTGACGGTCTGCGATTTATGGCGACGCCATGTCTTACATTCGTTCGGGTGTGCATGTGGCGACGATGCGCCCGACCACCCGGGCGGTCGGGCGCTGCCCGGGCCGCTTCGCGGCTGTTCCGGGCTGAACGCAGTGGGCGTGGAGCGAAAGCGCGTGGCTGGCTCGGATCAAAAGCAAACTTCTCTATCTCCGCGCCCGGCGCCAGCCGGCCGTTTGCGCCTCGGCCTCAGTGCAGAACCAGCGCTCGCCCCTGGCCGCAGTAATGCGTGTGTCCGCGTAATTTTGTTGACCGGGCAGGTGATAGATCGGGCCGTCCGACGAAATATTGCCCTTGATAACACAGCCATCCGGGGCGGCGCTGACGTTGGTCGCCTGCCGCTGGCCGCTGCGCCACTTTTCCGGGGCCACCATCGTGCCCGCCCAGATGCCGCGGCCCGCAATCGCGGCCGCCTTTTCCTGCGCGACATAATCGAGCGAAAATCGTTGATAGCCGTCGCAATGCCCAGGTTCACCAGAACCGCCGCAATATCCTGGCCATCCACGCGGCAGGTGGCCACGATCCGCCCGTAACGGTCGGTGTCGCGATACAGACAATCGGCGTGCTGCCGGTCAAAGAGTGCCCGCGCCTGGCGGGCTGCCCATTTGCCGCATTGCCAGTTCCGCCCGTCTTGGCGGGTGCAAGTCTGATCCATCTCTGGTGCGTCGATGCCGAAAAGGCGGACGCGCGCGCCACTTACCCTTAGCGAATCGCCGTCCGAAAACACCATGCGGCCGGTGAAATCCTGCGCCGACGCGGTCCCGCTCGCCAACAGAACAAGCAGCAAACAAATCCTTAACATTTGGTTAATATCGGTGCGGTGCGGGCCGCGCGCAAGTCCGCTGAGCACCCAAGTGGGCTTAAACTTTCGTCGCCTCCGGCACCGGCGCGATCACGCGGCGTTTCAGGCGGGCCTCGCGCCACGACATATAGCTGATCGACACAAGGATGATCGACCCGCCGAATATGACCCAGCCGTCAATGACTTCACCAAACACGATCAGGCCGAGCAGGACCGCCCAGACAAGCTGCAGAAACGTCACCGGCTGGGTAACGCTCACCGGGGCCGCCGCCAGCCCCAGCGTCATCGTGTAATGTCCCGCCGTGGCCAGACAGGCGACCACGAACATCCAGAACATCTGCTCGAATGTCGGCGTCACCCAGACCGCGATTGCCAGCGGCGCCAGCCCGATCATCACGGTGATCGACAGCATGCCCACCACCACCGCCGCGCTCTGACGCGCTGAAACGGATTTGGCGGTCAGGTATGAGACGCCAAACGCGACCGCCACCAGCAGCATGGCGATATGGCCAGCGGATATTTCGCGAAATCCAGGGCGCAGGATCACCAGCGCGCCGATTAGCGCCGCGACGATCGCCAGGATACGCCTGAGCGCCAGCGCCTCGCCCAGAAACAACGCGGCACCAATGGTCACATAGATCGGCGCCATGTAATTCATCGCCGTCACTTCGGCGATCGGGATGCGCGCCATGGCGAAAAACCACCCCGTGACACCGAGTGTATGGGCCACACCGCGCAGCGCGAAAATGCGCAGATCCCGCGACGACAAGTGCGCGCGAATGATCGGGCCAATCATCGGGATCAGAAACACCAGCCCCAGCAGATAGCGCAGAAAGGCAGCCTCGGCCGCGGGCAAATCGGTGCCGACATGGCGCACGACGCCGGTTACACCGACAAACAGAAAGCCGGTGATGACCATCCAGAAAATGCCGGCAAGGGGGCGGTTATCCGAGAGGCCACTCATGGCGCGGGTGGTCTCAATTGTTGCAAGCGCGCGGTCTTGGGCAGGCCATCAAAGCTGGGCCATGATTTCGTCGGAGACATCGAAATTGGCGGTGACCCGCTGCACATCATCGTCATCTTCAAGCGCGTCGATCAGCTTCATCAGCTTTTCCATCGCTTCAAGGTCCATATCCGTGGTGGTGGTCGGTTTCCAGATCAGCTTGGTCGTCGCGCTTTCGCCAAGGTCATCCTCAAGGGCGTTGGAAACCTCGCCCAGATCGGTATCGGCGCAATAGATGATATGCCCGTCATCAGAGCTTTCGACATCCTCCGCCCCCGCCTCGATCGCCGCCAATAGCACGGTGTCTGCATCGCCCGCCGATACCGGATAACTCACCTCGCCCTTGCGCTCGAACATGAACGAGACAGACCCGGTTTCGCCCAGATTTCCGCCGTTCTTGGAAAAAGTCGAGCGCACCACCGACGCGGTTCGGTTGCGATTATCCGTCATCGCCTCGACGATCACCGCCACCCCGTTCGGCCCGTAACCTTCATAGCGGATTTCTTCGTAGTTTTCACCCTCGCCGCCCTGGCTCTTCTTTATGGCGCGGTCGATCACGTCCTTGGGCACAGAGCTTGATTTGGCCTCTTTGATCGCCAGCCGCAGGCGCGGGTTCTTTTCCGGATCGGGATCGCCCATCTTCGCGGCGACGGTGATTTCCTTGGCGAGCTTGGAAAACAGTTTCGAGCGCGCGGCGTCCTGCCTGCCCTTGCGGTGCTGAATATTTGCCCATTTGGAATGGCCCGCCATCGCCCGCCTCCATCGAGATTTGCCCGTGCCGCCCGTCTATATGTGGGGCGGCCAAGTTGGGCAAGTATGGGACGATTTGCCAGTCGGGTTGAACCGCCTAAGCCAAATGGCGCAATGGCTCAAGGACGTTATACCAACGGCCCCCAGATTTGACTCAAGGGGATTCCCACGAGCGGCGTGATCTGATTCAGTGGCATCAAGGCAAGGGAGGCTTTGATGGCAGTAAGGATTACGCGCAAAGACAAGTCCGCAGGCGAGCTTCGCCAGGAAGCGGCGCGGTGCCGGGATGGGAAAGCGGCGCGACGGATGTTGGCGATTGCCCTGGTTCTGGATGGGGTTGACCGCAAGACGGCGGCAGAAAACTGCGGCATGGATCGGCAGACGCTGCGGGATTGGGCCCACCGTTACAATGCGGAGGGCGTGTCGGGCCTGTTCAACCGTCGCCCGCCGGATCCACCCTGTCTGCTGAGCGCGGCACAGAAGGAGGAGTTGGCGGAAATGGTTCGGGCGGGTCCCGACCCCGAAACCGATGGGGTTGTGCGCTGGCGGCGCATTGATCTGAAACGCAAGATCGAAGAGCGCTTCGGCGTCACCATGCATGAGCGAACTGTTGGCAAACAATTGGCAAGCCTGGGCTTTCGGCGTCTGTCGGTGCGCCCGCAGCATCCGAAATCCGACCCGGATGCACAGGAGGCTTTTAAAAAAACTTCGCCGCAGAGGTAGAAGCAGCCTTGCCGGAAACAGCCCGCAGCAAGCCCCTGGAGATATGGTTTCAGGATGAAGCGCGGGTTGGCCAGCAGGGCACGCTCACCCGTATCTGGGCCGAGCGTGGAACACGCCCCCGTGCCCCGCGCGACACCCGCTATATCTGGAGCTACATTTTCGGCGCCGTCTGCCCGGAACGGGCTGAAGCGGCCGCTCTGATCATGCCACATGCCGACACACAGGCCATGAGCGCGCATCTCGCCGAGATCGCTAAAACCGTCGCATCGGGCGCACATGCCCTTCTCATTCTGGATGGCGCTGGCTGGCACGGTTCGGCAGAGCTGGAGGTACCCGACAACATCACCCTGCTCAAACTCCCGCCCTATTCCCCTGAACTCAACCCGATGGAAAATGTGTGGGCTTATCTGCGTGCCAACAAGCTCGCCATATCCGTCTTCGACAATTATGAGCAGATCGTCGACAGGTGTTGCGAAGCATGGAACTTCTTTGCAAACGACAAAACCGCAATCACGTCAATCACTACCAGACAATGGGCCAAAACGGTCAACGACTAGGGCCGTTGGTATTAGACCGCCGCATCAAGCCCGGAACAAGGCACGCAGTGCCGCCGGGCAGCGCCCGACCGCCCATATGGGTGGGCGCTGTGTCACCGCAGGCACACCCGAATGAACGGAAGATGTGGCGGGACCATAAAGCGCAGACCTCGACCCGCAGGGCGCCCGCCGCGGTCTGGCGCTGCCCTCGGTTGCTGTGGCTAAATTAGGATGCCAGTTCCAAGACGCCGTTTTCGGTCACAACCGCATCCATCGACTGATCGGTCGGCCCGGTCGGCACCGCGTCCATTTCCTGGCCCGCATAGGCGAACCCAACGGCGCGCACATCACCGCCGGCACGCAATATTGCCAGCGTCCGGTCATAAAACCCGCCGCCATACCCCAGCCGGAACCCACGCGCATCGAAGGCCACCAGTGGCAGAATGACGACCTGCGGAACCACGCGCACCGCAACCACGGGGACACGCGCTCCAAACGGCCCGTCCTGCATCTGCGCGCCCGGTTGCCAGGCGTGAAACTCCAGCGGTTGCCCTTGCCCGATGATCACTGGCACACCGATCTGGCCCTTGGTTGCCAGCACCCTCATCGCGGGCAGAATGTTGATCTCGGTTCTGATCGGCATATAGCCCGACATCGGCTGGCCAAATCTCGTGGTCAGATAGGCCAGCAGATTGTCACACGCCTGATCGCCTGCATCTGGGCGATGTGCGGCCTTGCGCCGCGCGAACGCTGCCTTTCGCGCCTCGGCCTTGGCCGCCTGAACATTCACAGCAAGACCATTGCCGCCAATCCAAGAAAGGCAAGGAAACCAATGATATCGGTCACCGTGGTCACCAGAGCGCCTGAGCCAAGTGCCGGGTCAACGCCGAGCCGGTCCAGCGCCACCGGCACCGCGATGCCGGCCAGACCGGCGACGATCAGGTTGATCACCATCGCCGCCGCGATGACCGCGCCCAGCATCGGCGAGCCAAACCAGATCATCCCGATCACCCCCATCAGGCTCGCAAAAATAACCCCATTGACCAGCCCCACCAGCGCCTCGCGCCGGATCACCCGCCAGACGTTCGACGCGGTCAGATCGCGCGTGGCAATGGCCCGCACCGCCACGGTCAGCGATTGCGTGCCGGCGTTGCCGCCCATCGAGGCGACGATAGGCATCAGCACCGCCAGCGCCACCAACCCGGCGATCAATTCCTCAAACTGCGCAATGACGATCGAGGCCAATATCGCGGTGACAAGATTGACCGCCAGCCAGGGAAAGCGCTGGCGCGTGGTTTCCAGAAACGTGTCCGACAACTCGCCCTCGCCCACACCGGCAAGGCGCAGGATGTCCTCTTCATGCTCTTCGTCCAGCACCACCATCGCATCATCAATGGTAATCACCCCCGCCAGCCGCCCGCTTTCGTCGACGACCGGGGCGGAAATCAGGTGATACTGGTTGAACGCATAGGCCACATCGCCCTCGTCCTCAGCAACATCAAAGGTCCGGAAACTATCCTCGCAGATAGCGCTCAGCTTGATGTTGCGCGGTGAACCCATCAGGCGGCCAAGTGTCACATAGCCAACCGGCTCGTGGCGGGGATTGACCAGGATGATATGGTAAAATTCTTCCGGCAGATCATCGCTGGCGCGCAGATAATCAATCGCTTCGCCAACGCTCCAATGCTCAGGTCCGCTGACCACCTCGCGCTGCATCAGACGACCGGCGGAATATTCCGGGTAGCGGAGCGACTGGGCAACCGCGGCGCGATCCGGCTCGTCCAGAACCCCAAGAATTGCTTCTTGCTGCGGCGCGTCGAGATCCTCGATCAGATCGACCACATCGTCTGATTCCAGTTCGCGCACCGCCTCGGCCAGAACTTCCGGCCTGAGCAGCGTCAGGATCTCTTCGCGCACGCCTTCGCTTAATTCCGAAAGGATCTCGCCGTCGAATTCTCGGTCGAACAAAGCGAGCAGCCGCGCACGCTCGCTGGCGTCAATCTGCTCAAGCAGGTCGGCAATATCGGCGGCGTGCAATGGCTCCATCTGCGCCGAAAGCGCCGCCGCATCGCCTTGTGCCACTGTCGCAAGGATTGATGCGACAACACGCTGGTCAAGCGCATAGGCGTCGTCATCGCCGATGTCCTGTTCGATCTCGCTCTCGGTCATGGCCCGGCCCTCATCTGGCCTTTTCTTAGGCAAAAGTCCTTCAAAGAAACAGAGCAAATGCACGCATTTACCGCCACGGCGGCAAATTCTAGTATCTCAGACAGGTAGCAAGGGAACTCATCCGAATTGCAGCTTATTACTGGGCAGACCCTCGCCTTTGCCAGCGATCCGTTTTCGCATGCCGTGCAGGACGCCGCGGTGCATCAAACCGATGGCGGCGTTGTCGTTGAGCGCGGCATGATCCTTGCAACCGGCAACGCTGATGCGCTCAGGGCCAAATATCCAGCTGCTGAGGTGATCGCCTACGGCGATGCGCTGATCACCGCGGGGTTTGTCGATGCCCACGCGCATTATCCGCAGACCGCGATCATCGCCAGTTGGGGCAAGCGGCTGATTGACTGGCTGAACCTTTACACGTTTCCTGAGGAGGCGCGCTTTGGCGATCCCGACTATGCCGCAAGCGCGGCCAGCACGTATTTCGATCTGACGCTGGCCAATGGCACCACCAGTGTTGCGAGCTTTTGCACCATCCATCCTGAAAGCGTGGAGGCGTTTTTTGCCGAGGCCACGCGCCGCGGCGTCCGGGCGATTGCGGGCAAAACCTGCATGGACCGAAACGCCCCCGATAATCTGCGCGACACGGCCCAATCGGCCTATGACGACAGCAAGCAATTGCTGGAAAAATGGCATGGCCGCGACCGGCTGTCCTATGCCATCACCCCGCGTTTTTCGCCAACTTCATCGCCCGCCCAACTCGCAGCACTTGGCGCATTATGGGGCGAATACCCCGACTGTCTGATGCAGACGCATCTAAGCGAGCAATCCGACGAGATCGCCTGGGTCACGGAGCTTTTTCCGGACGCGCGCGATTATCTGGACACGTATGAGGCCCATGGGCTGCTCGGCCCCGGCGGGCTGTATGGCCATGCCATTCATCTGGACGGGCGCGAGAAAGATCGCCTGAAAGAGGTCGATGCCAGCCTGATCCATTGTCCCACGTCCAACACCTTCATCGGCTCAGGCCTGTTTGACATGGCCGGGCTGAAGGCCGCGGGCCAGCGCGTCGGGCTGGCAACTGATACCGGCGGCGGGTCGTCTTTTTCGATGCTGCGAACCATGGCGGCGGCCTATGAGGTCGCCCAGCTGCGCGGCGCGGCACTGCATCCCGCGCAGCTGTACTGGCTGGCGACCGTGGGCTCAGCGAGCGCGTTGCGCCTCGACGACAAGATCGGCAACCTGCGCGCAGGCATGGAGGCTGATCTGGTGGTGCTCGATCTGAAATCGACGCCCGCCATCGCCCAGGCAGCCGGGCGCGCCGAAACCATCTGGCAAGCGCTGTTTCCCACCATCATGATGGGCGACGACCGCGCGATCCGGGCGGTTTGGGTGGGGGGTCAGCTGGGGTCTGGCCCCATTAACTGAGCGAAATCGTAGGATGACGTCACGGCACAGAGGGCAGCGCCAGACCGCAGGCAACTGTATGGTCATGCCGCTGCGCGATAAGGGCTTTGGTCCCGGATGACGGCATTGGCGATGGTCAGGATTTTACGTGCCACGGCGATTGCAATGACCTTTCCGGGTTTGCCCCTGTCGCGCATTCTCGTCACCAGGTCGGGGCAGAGCCGCTGGTGACCGATGGCGCTGAGCGCTGCCATGTAGAGCGCCTTGCGCACGTGCCGCCGCCCGTCGCCGATATGCCGTTGGCCCTGCCATTTACCGCTCTCGCGCGCCCTGGGTGCCAGCCCGCCGAGCGAGGCGATCTGGTGCCGGTCGCAGGCCCCGATCTCGGGCATCAGCGATAGGAGCGTGACGGAGGTGACACGGCCGATGCTGGGGACGCTCTCCAGTAGAGCGATCTGGTCGCGCAGCCGGCGATGGCCTTCAAGAAAGCCGTCGATGGCCGCATCTGCCCGCCTGATCCGCAAAGCCAGGGCACGCAAAGAAGCCCGTATGTCGGCGCTGACGGTCCGCGACGACGCCTTTGACAGGCGGTTCTTCTCTTGCGTTTGCATACGCTTGAGCTGATCGCGGCGCCCCATCAGCTCGGCCATCTCAGCGCGGGTGGCATCAAACCCGGCGGATGGTGCAAGTCGGCGTTCCGCCCCCAGACGGACCAGCATCGCTGCATCCACCCGATCGGTCTTGGGCAGGTTCAGCGATCGCGCGAAGTGCCATCCGTGTAGGGGGTTGAGCCGGTGAAACGGCTGTCCGCACGCCGTGGCGAGGCGCATCAGCAGCCCGTCACACAGGCTGGTGGCCTCAAAGACGAGCAGGTCATCTGCCGAAAGCGTGGCAAGGAATTGCTGCAGAGCGGGAGCGGTGTTCGCAATGCGACCATGCCCATTACCGGGGGTGAACACGTCGAGCCAGTCGCGGGAAAGATCGACGCCGATATAGTTCTGTGTCATGTTGGTATCCTGTCCATGTCTTCGTGCTCAAAGTGGCACATGCAACTGTTCAGGCTGGTCAGACCAACCGGCGGCGGCCCAAACCCGCGGACGGGATCACACTCCCAGGTGGGCGCACGGGCTCGCCGCCACCCTGGGAGATAGCATCAATCCGATAGACAGGTGGGCACCGCGACAGGTGAGGTCTGCGCTTTATGGTGCCGCCGCATCTTCCGTTTGTTCGGGTGAACAGGCGGTGAAGTAGCGCCCGCCCGTCGCACCGGAGGTGCGCCACCAAACAATTGGCATGCCTCCGGCATGACAGGGCGGTCGGGCGCTGCCCGGCGGCGCTGCGTGCCTTGTTCCGGGCCAAGGTTCCGTTCAGCTCACCTCATGACCTCAACACCCCGGCCGCGCCAGGACCAGCACCCAGTAATTGCCGCTTGGTGCATGGCCCAGGCCAAATTGCGTGGGCTGTGAGGCCAGCATATTGTCGCGATGGCCCGATGAACCCATCCAGCCGTTAAAGACCGATGTCGTGTCAGGATAGCCCATCGCGATGTTCTCTCCGCCCCAGCAATAGCTGTAGCCGGTGGCATTGATGCGGTCGCCAAAACTGCTGCCGTCAAGGGAGGTGTGCGAGAAATAATTGTTGGCGGACATATCATTGGCATGTCCCTGCGCGGCCTGGCGCAATTGAGCATTGGGAGCGACCGGGCTGGCGGTGGCGGTGCTGCGCGCGTCGTTTATCATCGTCTGGAACGGGGCCTGATTGAAGGTGATATTGCTGAATTGTGAGGTTGTTGTGCCGACACAGGCACCAAGCATAACAAGCGCCGAAAGCGCTAAGAAATGAGCACGCATTTTGTTTCCCTATTCATCCCCCGCCGGATGCATTTCATGGTGCAAACGTGGGTCTTTGAATCTCCGCAAGCACAAGTTTCACGCGAAAATTCGGTCAAAATAAGGCGGACGTCTCAGCTCGCAGCAGCCAGCTCCGCTGCCAGTTTGTTTTGCTGCTCAAGGACCAGGGGCAGGTCAATCGTCTGAACCTGGCCGTCGCGGACGATCTGGCGGCCCTCGACCAGCAGATGCCTGACCTTGTCCGGTCCCGCCAGCAGCAGGGCGGCCTTGTCCCACGACCCGGCACTTTCGATGCCGCTGACATCCCAGATGGCTATATCGGCGCGTTTTCCCAGAGCGATCGAGCCGCAATCGGTGCGGCCCAGCACCTCTGCCCCGCCACGGGTCGCCAATTCCAGCGCCGCACGCGCGCTCATTGCGTCGGCCCCGCGCGCGACCCGCTGCAGCAACATCGCTTGCCGCGCCTCTGCCATCAGATTGGCGCTGTCATTGCTGGCCGCCCCATCGACACCCAGGCCGACCTTGACGCCCGCCTCGACCATGTCCCGTATCGGAGCGATGCCAGAGCCAAGCCGGCAGTTGGAGCACGGACAATGGGCGACACCGGTTCCTGTTTTGGAAAACAAATCAATCTCTTGCGCGTCGAGTTTGACGCAGTGGGCGTGCCAGACGTCGTCGCCGGTCCATCCCAGATCTTCGACATATTGTCCGGGACTGCAACCAAACTGTGCCTGTGAGAATGCCAAATCCTCATCATTTTCGGCCAGATGAGTGTGCAACATGACGTGTTTGTCGCGCGCCAGATTTGCCGCCTCACCCATCAGATCGCGGCTGACGGTAAATGGCGAACACGGGGCGATGCCAACCCGTGTCATCGCGCCGTCGCGCGGGTCATGAAAGCTGTCGATCACCCTGATGCAATCGTCCAAAATAGCGCGCTCATCCTCAACCAGCGTATCGGGCGGCAAGCCACCATCGTTGATCCCGATCGACATCGCGCCGCGTGTGGCGTGAAAGCGTAGCCCGATCTCTTGGGCCGCAGCAATCGTATCATCCAGCCGCGCCCCGTTGGGAAATAGATAAAGGTGATCGGAACTCATAGAGCAGCCGGACAGGGCAAGTTCAGCCAGTCCGGTCAGCGCGGATATATGCATATGCACAGGCGTAAACCGCCCCCAGATCGGATACAGCCTCTGCAGCCAGCCAAACAACAGCGCATCCTGCCCACCCGGCACCGCGCGGGTGAGCGTTTGAAACAGATGGTGATGGGTGTTCACCAATCCGGGCGTGATAACACAATCGCGGGCCTGGATAATTTCACCGCCGGGGCCCAGATCGCGGCCGATCTCTGCGATCACCCCATCCGACACGCGCAGTTCGTGGCCCGATAACTCCCGGCGCTCATCATCCATCGTGATGATCGTTTCGGCACCTTTGATGATAATGTCTGCAGGCACGGGCGGGCACTTCTCGAACGGCCCATCTCGCATTATGTGACGCGACGGGCAAAGGTTCACCAACGGCGCAATTCTATCGGCAAGCCATGGCGACAATCAATCCGGCGCGGCGCACGAAAGTATCTCCAACGCCGCCGCGTGCAATTTGGCGCTGGCCGCAGCAATGACCCGCCCGCCGTGATGGGCCGGTGCGCCCTGCCAGTTGGTCACGATACCCCCGGCCGCCTGAACAACCGCAATCGGGGCGTTAATGTCATAGGCCTGCAGGCCAGCCTCAACCACCAGATCGACCTGTCCCGCTGCCTGCAGCGCATAGCCATAACAATCCATCCCGTATCGCGTCAGGCGGGTTTTGCTCGCCAACTGATGAAAGGCGGCCCGTTCATTGGCCCCGCCGATTTCAGGGAAGGTCGTCAGGATCGTCGCCTCGGCCAGGGTGCTTTTCGGGCGCACGCGCAGCTGGGTAGTTGTCCCGGCGCGCGTCATCTCGGCAAAACCTGGTCCGCCGACGAACATCTCACCCGTGTAAGGCTGGTCGATCAGGCCGATGATCGGGCCTTCCCCTGTGCCGACGGAAATTAACGTGCCCCAGGTCGGGGTGCCGGATATGAATCCGCGGGTGCCGTCAATGGGATCAATGACCCAGGTCAGGCCGGTTTTGCCCGGGCTTTGCCCGAACTCTTCGCCCAGGATCGCGTCATCCGGTCGGCGATCGGCCAATACCGCGCGGATCGCCTCCTCGGCCTCGCGATCAGCTTGCGTGACCGGGTCAAACCCGTCGGCGCCTTTGCTGGTCAGGTTCAGCCTGTCTGAACGAAAGTAAGCCAGCGTCACCCGCCGCGCCGCCAGTGCGGCTGCTTCAGCAACCTCGCGCAGTGACGAGATGTCCATGTCTGCCGGCATTCACGCAGCCTTTGGCCCAGTCAGGCGTTTGGGGTAATGCGCTGCGTCCTCGGCGTCAAGATTGTCAGGCCCAGTCTCAGGCCCAGTCTCAGGCGACGTCAGAAAGCACGCGGGCAAGATCAAACAAACGGCGACGCTGGTTTTCCGGGATCGCATAATAGCTGCGCACAAGCTCCAGCGCCTCTTTGTCGGCCATAAGATCGCCCGGTACGGGCTGGCCATGGCCGCCTGTATCAACACCGGCTTGATCGTCCAATCCCTCGAAAAAGAAACTGACCGAGACATCAAGAGCCTCGGCAATATCCCACAGCCGCGATGCGGAAACACGGTTCATCCCGGTTTCGTATTTCTGAATTTGCTGGAACTTGATTCCAACGGCTTCCGCAAGCTGCTGCTGCGTTGTCCCCACCATCCAACGCCTTTGGCGAACTCTTTTCCCGACGTGAATATCAACTGGATGTTTCATACCGACCACCTTTATTCGTTATACGGGCAGTGTTTCGTTATACGTGCATTGTCATGCACGATTTCGCGCCGCCTGCTCAACCTATCCTTTTGGGCAAGTATCAATTCTAAACCTGTTCTCTGTTGATTTCATTAAAAAAACTGGATCACGTCTGGCGAGTTACGTTGCGTAAAGCTTCTCGCCCTCAGATTGAAGCAAACTTCTCTGCAACGGCACCGGACCTGCGCAGGCGCGGCTCAAATAGGATCAAGTGCCGGAAATTTTCGCGTAGTTGCAGGAAAACAAAAAGAATAATTGCGCAATGGTGATTTTTATTTTCCGGGCAGAAACGCGGGCGTGACCGGCTCTGTCCTCGGTCAGTGGCGAGCCATCGCGCAGGGGCGGCTCGTATGTGCGGATTCTTGCCTGCAGGCTGAATATCGCTGACTATTCGATGGTCGACGCTATGCGGCCCTCGCGGCCAGCGGCCTGTTGCGGTACTCCTGCCCGATGATTTCGGCCAAATCCGCAAGTGCGGGGCCGGCGGCATCGCGCGGCCCGTAGAGGTTGATCTTTCTTTTGCCCAGATCAGGCAGCGTTCCGCTATGGGCAATCGGCGTCAATGGCCCCGGCGGCGATCCTTCCAACTGGGCATAGACCGCCAGATCGGCGACGATACTGGCCTCGACCGTGCGGCTCGACGCGCTTTCGACAGCGATTTCCCAGGGAATGCCAGCGCTATTGAGGGCAAATTGAACCGCCGTGCGGAAATTGCAGTTTTGATCGTATGCCAACCGCAGTGGGCGGGCCCGCCACGCGGTGCCGCCTTTCGCGCCATACCAAAGCAGCGGTGCCTCGATCAGCACCTGGCCGCCCCCGCCGCACTCAGTTTCCGTGGCAAGGATCAGGTCGCATTTGCCTTCTTCATAAAGCCGCTTCAGTGTCATGGTATAAGACGACATCAATTGAATGCGCATGCGTGGAGAGGCCATCGCGAAACGCCGCAGGACTGACGGTATTGCCGGGCTGACGATATCCTCAGGAACGCCGAGCTTAATCTCGCCCTCATATGCCTGATCGGTCAAACGTCCGTAAACCTCGTCATTTAATGCCAACATCTTTCGTGCATAGCCCAACAGCTGCTCTCCGGCGGATGTCAGCGCGATGCGGCGACCCGAGCGATCGAGCAGTTCGATTTCCACAGATCCTCAAGCCGCTTCAACTGCATCGAAACCGCCGATTGGGTGAGGTTCAGATAGTCGGCCGCGCGGGTCACGCCGCCGGTTTCCGCGACGGCGGCAAACGATCGCAAGACAGCCAGATCAAGATTTCGCATCATATCAATTTCCGTGATGTATCTCACCAAAAACAATCATTTTATAAATAAACCGTGTTCTGCAATAAAGATCAACAGAATTGATGCAACCCAGTCCTAACTTCACAACCCCTGAAGGAACACATCATGGAAATCACACATGTCAGGGCCAACCTGCGACCCCACCCGTCTCTTCTGACCCGCATCGGCTTTGGTCTGTCGGTTTATCGCCAGCGTCAGCGGCTTAGAAGGCTAAGCGATGATCTCTTAGACGACATCGGAATTTCTCGCGACGAGGCCGAGACAGAGGCCAAACGCAGGCTTTGGGACGCGCCGAACCACTGGCATCGCCCATAGTCTCGAAAATCGCGGCAATTACGCGTGTAAAGTCTTGAAAAATCCACAATCTGGCACGATACTTAGCAGCAAGGCCGGTGGCAGCGTTTGCCACCGGTAATGTTGGAAATGCTGGAGGCAAACCAAATGGCTGAGTTACAGACGGCCCGTGCAGGCGCTGGTGTCCGTACGGCCCAAATAGACGCGGGCCTTCGCGCCCATATGAACAAGGTCTACGGCACGATGTCCGTTGGCCTGCTGGTCACTGCATTGGCCGCCTGGGCGATCGGCACCAGCCCGGCGCTGATGTCGATCTTCCGCGATCCGATCACGCTTAGCCCGAACATCCTCGGCTGGGCGGTGATGTTCGCGCCGCTGATCATGGTGTTCGCCTTTTCGGCGATGATCAACCGTATTTCCGCCGCAGGGGCGCAACTGTTCTTTTACGCTTTCGCGGCGGTTATGGGCATCTCGCTCAGCTGGATATTTGTGGTCTTCACCGGCATCTCGATTACCCAGACCTTCCTGATCACCTCGGTCTCTTTCGCTGGACTTTCACTTTGGGGCTACACCACCAAACGCGACATATCCGGCTGGGGCAGCTTTTTGATCATGGGACTGATCGGCCTGATCGTGGCGATGATCGTCAATATCTTCCTGCAATCGCCCGCGATCATGTTCGCGGTGTCGATCCTGGGCGTGCTGATCTTCGCAGGCCTAACCGCCTATGACACCCAGAAGATCAAAACCGACTATCTCGCACACGCCCATTCGATGGACGAAGAATGGCTCGGGAAATCGGCGATCATGGGGGCGTTGAAACTCTACCTCGATTTCATCAACCTCTTCATGTTCCTGCTGCATTTTCTCGGCGCGCGCGAATAGACGCACAACCAAACGACGTCAATGGGCCGGTCATTCGACCGGCCCTTTTGGTTTTGCGCTGTAGCAATTTGCGGCCTTATACCAACGGTCATTGATCAGAACCCATGCGCCCATTTGCGCATGCCGAGGGACATGATCTTCCATGGTTGGTCGATGAGGTTGTTCCAGGCTTGGCAGCACAGCGCGACGATGTCTTCGTAGGATTTGAAGATCCGGTTCGACAACCAGTTGTCGCGCATGAATTGCCAGACATTCTCCACCGGGTTCAACTCGGGCGATCGTGGCGGCAGCGCCAGGGTGATGTTGTCGGTGAATGGGCGCCATTGGGCCAAGGTGATCGACAACCCGCAGTTGTCGCGCATGAATTGCCAGACATTCTCCACCGGGTTCAACTCGGGCGATCGTGGCGGCAGCGCCAGGACGGTGATGTTGTCGGGGATCGCCAGCTTGGGCGTCAAGTGCCAACCGGCCTGATCGACGATCAGCACCGCATGGGCGCCGGGATCGACGGCGGCACTGATCTCGATGAGGTGCGCCGCCATGGCGTCGGTGTCGCACCAGGGCATGACCAGCCCGGCGCCTTTCCCCTTCGCGGGACAGATCGCGCCGAAGATATAGGCCCATTCGGTGCGCTGGTCGCGGGGCGCCCGCGGGCGCGTGCCACGTCTGGCCCATCGGCGTGTGAGCTTATTCTTCTGGCCGATGCGGGCTTCATCTTGCCACCACAGCTCTATCTCGACGCCTTTCGGGAGCCTCGCCCGGATCTTCGCCAGTTCGCGGGGAAGTTTTTTTTAAAAGCCTCGACGGCCAGCTCGTTTTGCGCGTAGTGGCGCGGCCGCGCCGAGATCTTGGCGAAGCCGAGCGCCTTCAACTCGCGCCCGACCGTGGTCTCGTCGAGCGAGATGGCGAACGTCTCCAAGAGCCACCGCGCCAGGTCCTTGCGCCGCCAGCGCACGACGCCGTCCACCGCCGGGACCGGGCCGGCCCCAACAACCTCCGCCAGTGCGCGGCGGTGATCGGCGTTGAGCTTCGAGGGTGCGCCCGGTGACTTCCCATCGACCAGCCCGTCCGGTCCGCGGGCGTTGAAGCGCAGCACCCAGTCGCGAATGATCTGCAGACCGACGCCGCCGATCCGCGACGCATCCGTCCTGCTGCCACCATTGTAGACCTCGGCCAACGCCAGCAGACGACGGCTCTGGGTCGCGTCCCTGGTCCTCTTCGCGAGGCGCCGCAGTGAGACGCTGTCAAAATCGTTCCGTAAGTCGATAGGCGCTGCCATGGCGAACCTCATTGGTTCACCACATTGAGTCAGAGATCGGACCGCTTGGGAATCCCCAACGTGAGTCAGGCATTCCGCTCGGTGGTATTAATATTGAGCAGCCAGACACTCACATGGCCCGCACCATCTGCTCGAATACAAAATCAATCCCCTGCGCCAGTGCCATCCGGCGCCGGCCCTGCGACTCAAAACCGAAAGCCGCATAAAACGGCACCGCGTTCAGCGTGGACTGGCAGCTCAGATGGGTCAGCCGCGCCGCGCGGGCATCGCCTATTGCTTCTTCCATGATCGCCCCGCCGACACCGCAGCGGACAAAATCGGGATCGGTGACGAACTGCCGCAACGCGCCGGTTCGCGGTGCCGACCAGCGGCGGCGGTGCTGTGCCCAGCCGCCTGCGCCGATGATCCGCCCGTCGCCGTCCTGGGCCACCCAATGCCGGCCACCGGCCAGCTGGGCCGGGTCGCCCTGCAACAACAAAGGCACAGCGGTGACCATCGCCGAGGGTGGATAGCCGCCTTTCAACAGGCGCGGAAAGGCCCGCCGCAGCAGGGTGTCGACCTCGCCGAGGTCGGCGGGTCCGGCCGCGCGAATTGTCAGAACCTGTGACATATCAAAACCGCTGCTGGTTCGGCGCGAGTTTCGGCCCTCGGCCCGGCACTTGTCAATCGCCGGTCACCTGTCCTAGCAGTGTGTCGGACTTGCGCGTTGGATTTCGGTGTTGAGTGATTTCGCTGTCGTCTGTCAGAGGCGCGATCGAAGTTCGGCGAAACCGCGAGGATTTGTTCGGACGGAGCGATGGGGCGGCGGATCTCCGAGGCTTCTGGGCTGTGGCCGGGCTTTTGGATCGGCCTGTCGGGCCAACAGCGCCGTCACACGGCCATCTCCAGCTTGAGCTTGTGCAGGCGCTTGCAGTTGTAGGCCAGCGCCACCAAGTCCCACTCGCCGGCCACCTTGTCGAGGCCGCGCAGCGAGAAGCCGGTGAAGCCGAGCACCGCCTTGATGATGCCGAAGACCGGCTCGACGGTCTGCTGGCGCAGCCGGTACAGCGCACGGCCTTCCTCGCTGTCGAGCTTGGCGGCCATGACTTTGAGCCATTCGGCCTTGGGTTTCTTCACCGGCACCTCGGTCTTGGCCGGGCGGAAGTCGTAGCGCCGCCGACGGCCCGACGACCCGGTCGCCACCAGAGCCTCAATGTCGCTCTCGGCAAGCGCCGCGACCTCGTCGCCGTTGGCATAGCCGTTGTCCGCCAGCACCGTCGCGGGCCGGCCGAGAACGGCCGGGATCGCCGCGATGTCCGCCACCAGCTCATTGCGGTCGCTGGCGCAGTTGGTGACCCGGGCGCCCACGATCAGCTGAGAGCCCCCGGCATCCACCACGGCTTGAGCGTTATAGGCCTGGCGGTACTCGTGCTGCTTGCTCTTGCGCATCAGCCGGCTGTCCGGATCGCTCAGATTGCTCTGCTCGTCGGCGCGCGGCGTCTCGTCGGGCGGCTTCGGGTGCTTGCCCTTGGCCCGGCCGGTGCGCGTCTCGCGCGCCGCCACCTTGGCCTCGTAGTCCGCCCGCTCGGCCTCGGCGCGCGCCTTGGCCCGAGCCTCGAGGCGCCGACGCGCCGCATCCAGCCGATCGCACAAGGCCTCCCTGCGTGCGATCTCCTTGGGCAGCGCCTGGGGGTCGTCCTCACCCTCGCCGTCGGCCGCCGCGGCACGCTCCATCAGATCCGCGATGTCCAGCTTGAGCTGATCGATCAGCTCGCTCGCCCGCTCATAAGTCACCGAACGGTGCTTGCTCGCAGAGGCCTCGAACTTGCTGCCGTCGACGCTGACAAGCCCGACCTTGACAAGCTTCAACTCCTTGGCCAGCAGCAGAACCTGCAGGAAACTCTCGCCAAACGCCGCCAGGTTGTCGCGCCGAAAGGTCGCGATCGTGTCATGGTCGGGATGGACATTGGCGGCCACGAAGCGCACCCCGATATCGCGGTGCGTCGCGCGCTCGATCCGCCGGCTCGAGAAGATCCCGTTGGCATAGCAATAGATCAACAGCGCCAGCATCATCCGAGGGTGATACTGCGCCGAGCCGGTGCCACGATGGTTGACCTTGAAGGCGCTCATCTCGACCCGCTCGACCGCCTCGATCACGAAGTGCGCCAGATCATCCTCCGGGATCCAGTCCCGAAGATCGGGCGGAAGCAGAAACGCCTGGTTCCGCTCGCAGTCGATAAATTTGCTCATGGCGAGATTCTAACCGAAAATCTCCCCAAAGTCCGACACACTGCTAGCTCCCAATAACCGCCTGCGACGCGCTCAGACCACCGTCGATCGTTAGCATCGCCCCGCTAATGAACCGCGCCCTATCGCTGGCCAGAAACACGATCGCATTCGCCATATCGTCAGATACCGGTGCCGATTTGCCCGGCAATTCGCCCATCATCTCGCGCCAGCGCACCTCGTCGCCCAGAGCTTGCGCCGCGTGGCGCTTGAAAAACATGATCCCGCGCTGGTTTTCCATGTCGCCGGGGTTGACGCCAACCACCCTGATCCCGTCATCCAGGCTGGTGCCTCCGAGCGCGCGCGTCAGCGCAACAAGGGCACTGTTGGCGGTAACTCCGGCCGCATAATCCGCCGGTCTCTGATTGCCTGCGGTGCCGCAATTGTTGACGATCACGCCGCGTGCGCACGCCTTCATCTCCATGTACATGGCCCGCGTTGCGTTGATGTAACCAAACAGTTTCAGATCCCACGCACGCCGCCAGGTTGCCTCGTCTATATCGGCCAGCTTTCCGCCCGGTATCGCACCGGCGTTGTTGACCAGAATGTCCACATTAGCGCATTCGCGAACCAGCGCGCGCACTGCGTCGCCATCGGCCAGATCAACGCCGTGGATTTCGGCCTTTACCGCGAAATCCCTGTCGATCATGTCGCGGGCCCGTTCCAGATCGCCCAGGCCCCGCGCCGCCAGATGCAGCCCCACGCCTTCGCCCGCAAACAGGCGCGCCGTCGCCAGCCCAATGCCTTTGGACCCACCGGTAATCAGCGCGCTCTTGCCGCTTAGACCCAAGTCCATGCTCTTGCCTCCGCCAGCCTGACAATCCAACTACTCCGGCCAGCGATCGCCGCTGTCAATCGCCCGGTCGCGCGGGCAAAAAAAACCGCGCCACATCCGGCGCGGTCTTGAACGTCTGGCATCGGGCAATGGCTTATTTGATCTTGCCTTCCTTGTACTCGACATGTTTGCGCACGACCGGATCGTATTTCTTCACAACCATTTTCTCGGTCATGGTGCGCGCATTTTTCTTGGTCACATAAAAGTGGCCGGTATCGGCGGTCGAGTTCAGCCTGATCTTGATCGTGGTTGGTTTGGCCATGGCTCATGCTCCTGCGCGGGCGGGCCTTTGCCGCCGAGAAAAACCTGAGCCCCGCGTTTTACTCAGAGGCGCGCGCATGTCAACCGCAATCCGCCCGCCGCGACGCGCACCAGCGCGGCGCATTCAATAATGGTTCAGCAGGCACGGGCTTTTGTCCGGCGTTACGATCGAATAGCTTTTCTTATAAAGGTTGATGACGGCACAACTCATTTCCTTTGAATTCGGCATGTTATACCAGCGGCATTTAACATTGACCGATATGGGCCCATTTTCGCATTCCGATTGATGTGATGGTTTCGGGCTGTGCGATGAGCTTGTTCCAAGCTTCGCATCCAGCATCGACGATGGCATTGTAGTCTTCGAACACGCGGTTGGAGAGCCAATTGGCGCGCAAGTACTGCCAGATATTTTCCACCGGGTTCAGTTCCGGAGCGCGCGATGGCAGCAGGATGATGGTGAGGTTCTTCGGGACTTTGAGTTTGCCGGTGGTGTGCCATCCGGCCCGATCCATCAGCACAACCGCATGGGCCTTTCGGGCGACGTGGCGGCTGATCTCGTCGAGATGCATCTGCATGGCTTGCGCGTCCGCCCAAGGCAGCATGAGCGCCGCCCCCTTGCCGTGAGCCGGACAGATGGCGCCGAACAGATAGGCGTTGTGATAGCGCTGATCGGCCGGCTGGCGGGGGCGCGTGCCCTTTCTCGCCCACAGGCGCGTCAGGCCATTCTTCTGGCCAAGGCGTGCTTCGTCCTGGAACCAGATCTCCACCGGCGTTCCCGCTGGCAGGTCAGCTATATGCACCTGGAGCGTGTCGGCGAAGTTTTTTTTAAACGCCTCGATGATCCGCTTATCCTGCCTGGGATGCTGCGGGCGGGCGCTGATATGGGCAAAGCCCAGTTCGCCAAGCAGTCTGGATATCCCGCGCTCGGAATAGATGACGCCAAAGCGCGCCTCGATCACCCGCTTCAGGTCGATCCGCCGCCAGCGGACAACCCCGTCCACCGCCGGGTCGGGGCCGGTCTCGACAATCTCGCCAAGTTCTTTCATCTGGACATCGCTCAGGTAGCGCGTCCGGCCCGCGCCCTTGCGGTTGGTGAGGCCATCCGGTCCCTCTTCGTTGAACCGGTGAACCCAGTCCCGCAGGGTTTGGCGATCCATCCCACCGATCCTTGCGGCCTCTCCACGGCGCATGCCATCGTAGACTGCCGCAAGAGACAACAGACGGCGGCTCTGCCGGGCATCCTTGCAACGGCTGGCGAGTTTACGAAGGTGGCGGGCATCAAAGTCGCGACGAAGCGGAACACTGGCTGGCATGGCGATCCTCCTTTGCCAACCTTGAATCAGATCAAAACCGATTTGGGAATCCCCACAGAGTCAGAAATTGATGCCGTTGGTATTACATTGTTTGCCATTACGCCGAATTTGAGTTTTTCCGATCTTGAATTCGACATCCCAAAGGTCGTTCGAGCCTTTGACCGCTGTGATCTGGGCCGGTATGCTGGCTCTGCCATATGCCAGCTTGTCGGCCCTGACCACGGACGGCGAGGCCTGGCCGCAACGATGCTCTACGCGCAAATTTGTGATCTCGCTGCTGGTGCAGTTCAAAACAATCATTCTTCCTTGGTAAGTGGCTGTCGGTTCCATTGCTTATCTCCAAGAATCTGTTGAAAAAATCGTCAAATTCGGGCCATTTAATTGCTTGCCCGCCGGAACAATAGCCGAGCGCTGGGCAAAGGAAAGCTGCTTTCGCCAGAACGCCTCGCGGCGCGTCATGTCAATTTGCTGCCGTTAGCGCGCGGATGGCCTGTAAGCCGGATTCTGTTCGCCCCGGACCGTGATCCGGGGTTCGATGACCATTCATCTCGTCCCGCTGTTACCAGCGGGCTTTAGCTGCCAACCCGGACCCCTCGGCGTAAAACGAACCTGCCAGCGGCGCGGGGTCCCTATTTGGCATTGCTCCGGGCGGGGCTTGCCTTGACCGTTCCTGTTATCAGCAACGCGGTGCGCTCTTACCGCACCTTTTCACCTTTTCCGCCGTTTCGCCGAAGGCGAACCTCTGGTTCGACGGCCGGTAGTCTCGTCTCTGTGGCGCTTTCCCTGGGGTTTCCCCCGCCGGGCGTTACCCGGCGCCCTTGTTTCATGGAGTCCGGACTTTCCTCGACCCCGGATCAGATCCGCGACCGCGGCCATCCAGCCATCCGCGCGCCATTGGATTTATGCCCGCGCGCCGGATTGGTCAAGTTTTCAACTGTACGCTGGCCTTCGCCCGAAACCTCAGGCGCAACGGCCGATAAAACGGCCCATTGCGCGCAGGCTGGACGCGAAATAGCGTTGCACCCATGTTTACCATCGAACATGAATTTGACGCCACCGTGGTCACGCTGGTCGATGAGGCCGGCCCGCATCTGCGTGAAGACGTCACGGTCCATGGCTTTGACGATTGCGTGACGGTCGAACAATTCGATACGCGCACAGGCGAGGTGATCAGGATTACCCTGTCGCTTGGCCAGCTGCGCGACCTAAGCGCGGCACTCAACCTGCCCGAAGGCATCTACCGCCGCCGACCGGAAAGCTAATCCCGCCGCACTTTCCGCTGCAACTTGACCGGCTCGCTGCGCGCCAGTTTGATCCAGTGCGACATATACGGCTTGGCGGCATCCTCGGTCCGCGTTGCGGCATACAAGCGCCGGGTCACCCCGCCCCTGGTCAGCGGCCGGGTGATGTAATCGTCGCTGACCCGCACCTCGCGCAGCACCCAGTCCGGCAGCACCGCGACGCCGCGGTTGGACGCCACCAACAGCAGGATCACCGCCGTCAGCTCCACCCGGCGGATGGCGCGGGGCTCGACCTTGGCGGGCATCAGCAGCGCCGAAAAGACGTCCAGACGTGAGCGGTCGACCGGATAGGCGATCAACACCTCATCGCGAAAATCTTCGGCCTCGATATAATCCTTGGCCGCAAGCGGATGCGACGAGGAGGCCACAAAAACCGGCTCGTAATCGAACAAGGGCGCGAATTCCACGTCGCGCAGATCTTCGGGGTCCGATGAGATGACCAGATCGACCTCTTCACGTTGCAGCGCCGGCAGCGCGTCAAACGCCAGCCCGGCACGGATGTCGACATCGACCTCGGGCCAGGCCTTGCGGAACCGCTCCAAAACCGGAAACAGCCATTCAAAACAGGCGTGGCATTCGATGGCAATATGCAACCGCCCGGCCTTGCCGGACCTGAGCGCGATGAATTCTTCCGCCGCGGCCTCAATTTCCGGCAGAATTTGTTCCGCCAACCGCAGCAACCGGTGCCCAGCCGCCGACAGCTTCAGGGGCTTGGACCGCCGCGCGAACAATTCCACGCCAATTTGATCCTCCAACCATTTGATCTAATGCGATAAAGCCGATTAGGTGATGTTCAGCTGATCGGCCGCGCGCGCCAGCCCGCCGGTCTCATGGATGGAGCGAATGGTGCGCAGGTGACGAAATTCTATGTGAAAACTCATATCAAACTCATGATGATGGTGAAGATATTGAATTTGATTCATAAATTCGACCGTGGGACAAAGCAAGACGGCTGGCCCAAAGGATTCATGTTTATGACCGGACTATCGTTTGAATTTTACCCGCCCAAATCGCTCGACGCAGCGTTTCGGCTGGCCGATGCGGTCGGCGCTTTGGCGCCGTTTCAGCCCAATTTTGTCTCGGTCACCTATGGTGCCGGCGGCACCACCCGCAAGCTGACCCATGAAGCCGTGCAAGCGATTGGCGCAAACTTCGGCCTGAACGTCGCGGCGCATCTGACGTGTGTTGACGCCAGCCGCGCCGAAACCATTGCCATCGCCGAGGCCTATGCCAAGGCCGGGGTCAGTGAGATCGTCGCACTCAGAGGCGACCCGCCCCAGGGTGCGGCCAATTTTGTCGCCCGCAAGGACGGTTTTGCCTCATCCGTCGAGTTGATCGAGGCGCTCGCCGCGACCGGAAAATTCAACCTTCGCGTCGGTGCCTATACCGAGAAACATCCCGAAAGCGCAAATACCGATGCAGACATCGCCTGGTTGAAGGCCAAGGTTGACGCCGGCGCGACCTCTGCCATCACCCAGTTTTTCTTTGAGGCCGAAACTTTCCTGCGCTTCCGCGACCGCTGCGCGCATGCCGGGATCACCGCGCCGATCATCCCGGGCATCTTGCCGATCGAAAACTGGACAAACACCCGCAAGTTTTCGCGCCGCTGCGGGGCACATGTCCCGGCAGATCTCGACGATGCCTTTGCCAAAGCCATCCGCGATGATCGTCACGACCTATTGGCGATCGCGCAATGCACCGAAATTTGCACTGAATTGCTGGAAGAAGGCGTTGAAAACCTTCACTTCTACACGCTCAACCGGCCCGGTCTGACCAGCGAAGTTCTCACCGCGCTCGGCCACACGCCGCAGGCGGACCTGCAGGCGGTAGCCTGAAGCGCGCTGGCAGCTCCGCCAGGCTGTCGTCGCCGGGAGTGGGACAGAAGCGGAGCACAGGGCCGCGCCAGACCGCGTGCGGGCGCCTCTGACGGTTGAGGTCTGCGCTTTATGGTGACGCCACGTCCTACATTCGTTCGGGTGTGCTAACGGCAACGATGCGCCCGACCACCCGGGCGGTCGGGCGCTGCCCGGCGGCTCTTCGAGCCTTGTTCCGGGCTTAGCGAGTTGATCCGCGGGCTACCCTACCCCGAATGGATCAGCGACCTAAACAGCGCCGGATCAAGGCTCTTGGCGCAAAATGTCTCGCCCTCCGTCAGAATTGACACCGCATCATGTGAATGCAGGCTCTCCTGATGGCTGGCAACGATGCGAAAATCACCGATCCGCGCATCGGCCTTGAATTTCTCGTAAAACAGCCGCGAGGCATCTTCGACAAACACTGGATGCGCCGCGTTCAGTTCGGCAAATGCCTGTTCATCCTCGCGTTTGACCATCACCTGGGTTTCGGTCGGCACGGCTTCACGGCACAATTCGATCAGATCTTCAAACCACAGGCAGCTCTGATGCGGCACCAGCTCTACTGAGACGCGCGCCACCGAGCGTTGCGAATGCGGCGTGGCCAGTTGGGCGCGCTCTGAGCGCGCGTGTTCGGACAGCTCAAGCGAACACGGACAGGTCGAGGAATAAACGTAATCGAGGTGAATGATCTCTTTGCGCGCATCACCGTGATCGGCCAGTTCCAGCGCGATGTCGTAATATTGAAACCCCTCCAGGCCCGACCTGAGCGAGCCGATTTTCATCGGAAACGAGAACCGCATCTGAATGCGGGCGTCGAACGAGTCCAGATCGGCCTTGTAATCTCTCAGCGCCGCCTCAACCACCTCAAAACTGAACGTGCGTTCAGCGTGGCGGTAAAAGCTGCGCTTGATGCGGCTCATGTTGATGCCCTTGCGGTCCGCTTCCAGGCTGACCGTTCCGGTCACCGAAGTTTCCAGCGTCAGATCGCCGCCATCGCGGGTGTGATAGCTGATCGGCAGGCGGAAATTGGAAATTCCCACATCCTGAATGACCGTGCGCGCGCCCTTGATCAGCGATTGCGGCCCGTTCTGGATATCCGGCAGGCTGGCGCGATAGGCCTCATCCACGATGAAGTCTTCAGGATAGTCGCGCGACAACGGTGCGCCATTGGTGCGCATCTGGCCGTCCAGCAGCGCCTTGATCTGCGGGTCGAGCTTGGCCAGCTCATCTGCACTGGCCTGGCCCGCCCAGGCGGCCAATACCGCCAGCGCATGTTCGGCAGCTTCACGATCGGGCGTCAACTCAAGCCTTTCGGGCCGGATGTTCATGGGTGTCTCCCCACCAAATGTCAGGTCTGCAAGATAAGCGGTTTTTTCGCAATCACAAAGGGCTGGTCGAAAGTTAACGTAATTGACCCGATATTTCGGCCGCCATGCCTGCCAGGATTGGCTGCGCGTATCGGGCAAAAGTCTCGATGGGGGCCATTTTTGCGATCGATCAAACCGCTCGGCCCGGAACAAGGCGCGGCACGCGCCGCCGGGCAGCGCCCGACCGCCCTGATGGGCGGGCGCTGCCCCACCACCTGCACACCCGAACGAAGGTAAGACGTGGCGGCACCATAAAGCGCGGACCTCTGCCCGCAGAGGCGCCCACCCGCGAGAGGCGCCCACCCGCGGTCGTGCGCTGCCCTCTGCTGCGATCTATCCCACGCCGGCTATCTCCGCTGGGCGAACGTCCGGCGGCAGCGCTTGCCGCGCGCAGACCCATAAGGTGTATTAGTTCCGATTTGATCTGACACCGCCCCCAATCTTTTAGATTGAATTGGGGGCGGTGCATCTCTTGAAAGAGACTGCGGTTATCCGTTTTGATGGTGGTGCAAACCAAACCACAAAACGAGGAAACCACGATGTTGAATACTACAGACAAGATCATCAAACACAAAGTCGGCTTGCTGAACTTGGCCGACGAATTGGGTAATGTGTCCAAAGCCTGTCAGGTCATGGGCATGTCGCGGGATACATTCTATCGCTATAAATCAGCCGTCGATGATGGCGGCGTTGAAGCTCTTTTTGAACGCACCCGGCGCAAGCCCAATCTGGCCAACCGGGTGGACGAGGCGACCGAACAGGCGGTCATAAAATCGGCCACGGACTTCCCGGCCTACGGTCAGGCCCGCACCTCCAATGAGCTGCGCAAGCTGGGGGTCTTCGTCTCGCCCTCTGGCGTGCGATCCATCTGGTTGCGGCATGATCTGGCGAACTTCAAAACCCGCCTGAAGGCGCTGGAAGCCAAGGTGGCAGAGGAAGGTGGCATTCTTACCGAAGCTCAGGTTCAGGCCCTTGAGAAGAAGAAGCTGGACGATGAAGCCTGTGGCGAGATTGAGACCGCGCACCCTGGCTATCTGGGCTCTCAGGACACGTTCTATGTTGGCACTCTCAAGGGTGTCGGGCGGGTCTATCAGCAGACCTATGTGGACACCTATTGCAAGGTGGCACATGCCAAGCTCTACACCACCAAAACGCCGATAACTGCGGCTGATCTGCTCAACGATCGGGTGCTGCCTTTCCATGAGGAACACGACCTTCCGGTGCTGCGCATTCTGACCGACCGCGGAACCGAATACTGCGGCCGGGTCGACAAACACGACTACCAGCTCTTCCTGGCAATCAACGACATTGACCACACCAAGACCAAGGTTAAATCGCCCCAAACCAACGGGATTTGCGAACGCTTCCACAAAACAATCCTGCAGGAGTTTTATCAGATCACATTCCGCAAGAAGCTCTACGAAACTGTCGAAGCCTTGCAGGCCGATCTGGATCAATGGATCGACTTCTACAACACCGAACGAACTCATCAGGGCAAAATGTGTTGCGGTCGCACCCCAATTGAGACCATGATCGAGGGCAAGAAGATTTGGAAGGAAAAGTTCGTGAACTGAATGTGACCTGACAAATGCCGCCTGAAAAACGCGTAACTGTCAGATCAAGTCTGAACCACTACACATAAGGCCACTTGGTCCGGTTTTCCTCCGGACTTGTCTCCAAAACAAATCTGGCGAGTTTCAAACCCGCTCAAGCGCGGCCAGCAGATCGGCCAAAAGATCATCGCAATCCTCCAGCCCGCAGGAAATGCGCACCAGCCCCGGATTGATCCCCAAAAGCGTGCGCTGTTCCTCGCCCAACCGCTGATGTGTGGTCGTCGCCGGATGCGTCACGATCGACTTGGCATCGGCGAAATTGTTGGAAATTATAAATATTTCCAACGCGTTAAGAAACCTGAACGCGCCCTCTTTGCCACCCGTGACATCGACCGCCAGGACCGTGCCGCCTTCTTCCATCTGCGCGACGGCCAGCGCCACCTGCGGGTGGCTTTTGGCGTGCGGATAGATCACCCGCGCAAGTTTTTCGTGGCCCTCCAGCGCTGCCGCGATTTTCGCCGCTGTATCGGTCTGCGCCCGCACCCGCAAATCCAGCGTATCCAGCGATTTCAGCATCACCCAGGCGTTAAACGGGCTCATCGCGCCGCCGGTATGTTTCAAAAACGGCTCGACTTTCTTGCGGATCAGCTCTTTGGAACCCAGAATGATCCCGCCCAGACAGCGCCCCTGCCCATCCACATGTTTGGTGGTGGAATAGACGATCAGATCGGCACCCGCCTCCACCGCATAAGAATAGATCGGCGTGGTAAAGGCATTATCGGCGACCACCAGCGCGCCGACGGCATGGGCCAGATCGGTCACCGCTTTGAGATCGATAATCTCCAGAGTCGGATTGGAGATGCTTTCCAGAAACACCACGGCGGTGTCGGCCCGGATGGCATCCGCCCAGGCACCCAGATCGCGGCCATCGACGAAGGTGACTTCAACCCCGAAGCGGGCCAGAACATCCTCAAGCACATACAGGCAGGACCCGAACAAAGCCCGCGAGCTGACTACGTGATCGCCCGCTTTCAGCACCGACATCAGCGCCCCGTTGACCGCCGCCATCCCCGATGCCGTGGCAAAGGCATCTTCGACGCCTTCAAGCGCCGCCATCCGCTCTTCGAACATCGCGACCGTCGGGTTGCCATAGCGGGCATAGATGAACTCGTCCTCGCCAGCCTCGATAAACCGCGCCTCGGCCGCCTCGGCTGTCTCATAGACGAAGCCCTGGGTCAGAAAGATCGCTTCGCTGACCTCGCCATACTGGCTACGCCGCGTACCCGAATGCACCAGCTTGGTGCGCTTTTTCCAATCTTTCGCCATGGGCGCGCCTCCTGACGCAATAAAAAACCCCGATCGCCAAAGAGCGCCGGGGCATTCCCAAACCTCTTTAGCGGCTTGTTTTACGTGGCCCGCAATCCGGTGAACAAATCGCCACGAAGCTCCCCCCGCATACAAACCACAGACCCAAAGGTCAAGAAAAAGCCGGTCGCGGAAATGTAATCATCGCCATCTTGTGCCCGCCAGCAAAATCGCCATGTTCATGGTTCCTGCCGGTGAAAGGTGAATATCATGGCTGATCCGATCGAACTTTACTATTGGCCCACGCCCAACGGCTGGAAGATCACCATCGCACTTGCCGAGATGGGGCTGCCGTACAATCTGAACCTGATCAACATCGGCGCGGGCGAGCAGTTTGCGCCGGAGTTTCTGAAAATCGCGCCCAACAACCGGATGCCGGCGATCATTGATCCCGACGGTCCCGATGGGGCGCCGATCTCGATATTCGAATCCGGCGCGATCCTGCAATACCTGGCGCGCAAGACCGGTCAGTTTTACGGGGCCTCCGAACGCGATCGCATCAGTGTTGACCAATGGCTCTTCTGGCAGGTCGGTGGCATTGGCCCGATGGCGGGGCAAGCCCACCATTTCCTCAAATACGCGCCCACGATGGACCCGGCCCAGGTGCTGCCCTATGCGCAGGACCGCTATCGTCGCGAGACCTGCCGTCTTTACACCGTGCTCGACCGCAAACTTCGCGACAATGAATTTGTCGCCGGTGATTTCTATTCCATCGCCGATATGGCGACTTACGGTTGGGCGTCCCTTTGGGAAGGTCAGCAGCAGACCATCGATGACAAACCCAACATGGCCCGCTGGCTCGATGCGATGGCCGCACGTCCCGGCGTCATCGCGGGAATGGCGGTCTCTGCCGATATTCGCAACCGCAAGCGCGAGACCGGCGAGCAAAAGAAATACCACGACATCCTGTTCGGCCAAACCGGCAAACGGCACGCGCGCTAGGGGCCGCTCATCAGCCCTTTCGGGCTTCATCGCTGGCCGAAGCGATGAGCGCTAGCTTTCGCCGTCCTTTTCAGACCCGTATTCACTGAACAACCGCGCTTGCGTGATGAAAAACAGGAAGATCGCCGCTGTCAGCCCGAAGGTCTTGAAACTGACCCAGGCGTCGGTCGAGAAATTGCGCCAGATCACCTCGTTCAAAACCGCCAGCGCAAAAAAGAATGCGGTGATCCGCCGGGTCAGCTTCATCCAGCCCTCGGCTTTGAGCGGCATCAGCTCTTCCATCGCGAACCGCAGATAGGATTGCCCGCGCAACAGCCCAATTCCGAGAACCCCGCCAAACAGCAGATAGATGATCGTCGGTTTCATCTTGATAAACCGCTCATCGTTGAACCAGATCGTCAGCCCGCCAAAGACCATCACCAAAACCAGCGTCACGATCTGCATTTTCGCCAATCGCCCGGTCAGCCGGTAAAGCGCGAACGTCGCGACGCCCAGGATCGGGATGAAGATCGCGGTGACCAGAATAAAGCCGGAATATTCGGTTCCGGCGATGTCGAACACCCGGTCGCGCAGGCGCAGATAAAGGGCGAAAAACGCCACGATCGGCCCGAATTCCAGACTGAATTTCACCCACGGGTTCAGCTTCGTCTCGGCCAATTCTCAACCTCCCAGTTCGACCACTACGGCACCTGCCGCAATCACCGCCATCAGGGCCAACCTGCGCGGTCCGATGCCCTCTTTCAAGACCAGCCAGCCGATCAAAGCGGCGAAAAGCACGGATGTCTCGCGCAAAACCGCCGCCTCGCCCACTTTGTCCAGCCGGGTTGCCAGCATGATCGCCCCAAAGCTGAAATAGGCGATAATGCCCCCCGTCAGCCCGCGCGCAGCGAGCGGGCCAAGTGCCGGGCGCACGTCCATCCGCCACCAGCGAAAGGCTGCAAATGCCCACATTCCCAACAACCCGTCGATCATGAAATACCATGCCAGAAAGGTGAACGGGTCGGCGGTTGCGCGAATGCCGTAAGCGTCCCAAGTCGTATAAAGCGCCACGATCACCCCGGTGAATACCGCGCCCGCCAGGGCTGGCCCCATGGTCGCGCGGTCCACCTGCACGTTACGCAAATTATAGAGCGAAAAGCCAAATATTCCGGCCACCAGCACGAAAACCCCCAGCCATTGGAGCGCGCCAAAGACCTCGCCGAAAATCAGATAGGCCCCGATGACCGCAAAAAACGGCCCTGTGCCGCGCACTACCGGATAAACAACCGTGTAGGCGCCCCGGTCATAGGTCCAACCCTGGGCGATTTTGTAGGTGATGTGGATGACCCAGGCGACGGCGAAAATGGCCCACAAATGCGGCTCGGGCCAGGGCACCACAAACAGCGCAAAGGGTGCGGCGATAATACCGTAGCTGAAATCAATCACGCCGCGGCTTAACCACGGATCGTGGCACCCTTTTTGCAGCGCCCCGAAAAGCGCGTGCAAGACGGCTGCCATCAGCGCCAGGCCCAGCGCCAGATTATGGCCGGTCGCGGTGCCTTCGATTGAAATAAGCCATGCGGTCACTCCGCGGCCCCGGTCAGCGCCAGGGCGAATTCGCGCGCATCGAACGCATCCAGATCGTCGATCTTCTCGCCAACCCCGATGGCATGGATCGGCAGGCCAAATTTGTCGGCCAGCGCCACCAGCACCCCACCCTTGGCGGTACCGTCAAGCTTGGTCATCACCAAGCCGGAAACATCGGCCAATTGGCGGAAAATATCGACCTGGTTGAGGGCGTTTTGCCCCGTGGTCGCATCCAGCACCAGCAACGTGTTATGTGGCGCGGTTTCGTCCTTGCGCTTGATAACCCGGACGATCTTGGCCAACTCCTCCATCAGATCGGCGCGGTTCTGCAACCGCCCCGCGGTGTCGATCATCAACAAATCCACACCGTCTTTCTGAGCTTTTTCAATGGCATCAAATGCCAGACTTGCCGGATCAGAGCCTTGCGCCGCGGTCAAGACCGGCACACCAGCGCGCGCGCCCCAGATCTGCAATTGTTCCACAGCAGCAGCGCGAAAGGTGTCGCCCGCCGCGATCATCACCGATTTGCCAGCGGCGCGAAACTGGCTGGCCAGTTTTCCGATGGTCGTGGTCTTGCCCGAGCCATTGACGCCGACCACCAGCACAATCTGCGGGGTTTTGGGATAGATCGGCAGCGGTTTGGCGACATGCGCCATGATCCGCGCAATCTCGTCGGCCAATAGCCCCTTTAACTCAGCCGTCGAAACCCTGCGTCCCATCCGCCCCTCGGCGATATTGGCCACCACGCGCAGCGCGGTATCGACACCCATATCCGAGCTGATCAGCAGCTCTTCGAGGCTTTCCAGCATATCATCGTCCAGCGCCCGGCGTATGACCTTTTCGCCCTCCCCGCGCCGCAGAAGCCGCCCGATCAGTCCCGGTTTTTCGGCCTTTTGAGGCGCATCCCCGACCTTGTCCGGCACTTCGGCCGGCTCGCCGTGGACTACTGCCGGGTCGCCGGCTTGATCCGGGGCCTCGACCGGCGTGGCCGTTTCTTTCACGTCCCGGACTTGATCCGGGACCTCCACCGGCGTGGCGGCGGCAAGTGGACCCGGCTCGGCGACCGGTACGCGGGCACGCGTCGGCTCTGGCTCTGGCTCTGGCTCTGGTCTGGCTCTGGCTCTGGCTCTGGCTCTGGCTCTGGCTCTGGAACAGCCGAAACTGCAGGAATCGTGGTGTCAAGCTCTGCCTCGGTGTCCGCGTCTTCGGTTTCACCGCCATCCTCAACGATTGCATCAAGGCCCTCTTCCAGCTTGCTGGAAGATTTGAACAGCCGGTCGCGCAGTTTTTTGAAAAAAGACATCCCGCCCCCGATGTTCGCGTGCCGGTCCACTTAGTCGTTCTGCATCTGACTTGCAAAGCCCGGCCAATCACCCGCCTTGACCGCCCCGCCCATCGCGCGGCACAAGCCAAATCGACACAACCAGTTTCCGGCCAGAGGCACCCGCTTGCACATCATTCCACATACTATTGCCAGCCTCGGCGCCGGGCTTTGTCTGGTTCTCGCGGCTACGGTCGGTGACGTGTGGATCGCGGCTGCGTTGATCTGGGTTCTGGCCTTCAGCTGGGGCTTCGGTGTGCTGGGAGGCGATCGCGGCGGCGCAAATAGCGGGCGCGCGGGCTGGCTTCCGGTATTGCTTGGGCTGGCGCACGTTCCACTGCTCTATCTGTGCATCTGGGCGCTAGCGGCCAATTCGTATTCAGTGCTGGCCTCGGTCGCGCTTTTCCTTGCCGCGGGCCTCTATCTTGGCCAGGTCTCCAACCCGGCAGGGCACGAGCTTATCCACCGCACCAATGCGGCTGCATTCCGGCTTGGCCAGCTTGTCTTCACAACGATCCTGTTCGGCCACCACACATCAGCCCACCGGCTAGTCCACCATGTCCATGTTGCCACCGCCGCCGATCCCAATTCTGCCCGCCGGGGCCAAAGCCTCTGGCGGTTTCTGCCACAGGCCTGGATCGGCTCTTATCGGTCCGGCCTGATCGCAGAGCGCCGGTTGCGACCGGGCCGCACGACACCATATCCGCAATATGTGCTGGGCGCGGCGGTGGCGGTCATGATTTCCTTCCTGCTCGCCGGAATTGCCGGCGTGGCCGTGCATCTGTTCTTGGCGGCCTACGCCACGCTGCAACTTTTGACTTCGGATTATGTGCAGCATTACGGCCTGACCCGCCGTATCCAGCCTGACGGTCGTCCTGAAACCTTTGGCCCGGCCCACTCCTGGGATGCAGCACCCACGTTGCCGCGCTGGCTGATGCTGAACGCGCCCGCCCATGCCGCCCATCACCTGCGCCCGCATCTGGGCTTTGAGCAATTGTCCGATACGTCCGGCGCGCCGCAATTGCCGCGCAGTCTGGCGGTCATGGGATTTGTGGCGGTGTTTCCGGCCTGGTGGCGCCACGTGATGGACCCACGCCTTGACGAGATCCCTGGCCGCTACGACCGGTCGTAAACATCCTCATAGCGGATAATGTCGTCCTCGCCGAGGTAAGAGCCGGTCTGAACCTCGATCAGATACATCCCCACCTTACCGGGATTTTCCATCCGGTGGACCGTGCCCAGCGGGATATAGACGCTTTCGTTCTCGCCCAGCAATTGCACATCCTCGCCGACGGTCACCTTGGCCGTCCCCTTGACCACCACCCAATGTTCGGACCGGT
This sequence comes from Paracoccaceae bacterium, assembly GCA_965216135.1. Lineage (GTDB taxonomy): Bacteria > Pseudomonadota > Alphaproteobacteria > Rhodobacterales > Rhodobacteraceae > CBDCFL01. The sequence goes on along the minus strand of CBDCFL010000016.1, from coordinate 55,099 downwards.
GAACATGGCTCTGCAATGACAACACACCACCGGGCTTGACCATGATCCGCTTGACCTGAAACCGATCCGCCATGCACAGCGTTTCATACCACCCCCATGGGCGGTAAAACCGTGGATAATCATCGGCCTGCGCGACATTCTTTATACGCAGCGCGGCCACCACATTCTTGACCTCCTGCGCCCTGCTTTTGTCTGCCACCAAAACCGCATCGCGCATCGCCACCGCGACGATATTCTTCAGACCCAGACCGACCAGATGGATATTGTCGTCCTCAGAACGCAACAGCGTGTCCTCGCAATCGATGCTGGTCACTGCGCCATCGCGCGCCACGCCGTCGTCATCGGACGGCGAAACATCATAGAGCGTCGACCAACTGCCAAGATCGGACCATCCGGCATCGACCGGCACCGCCGAAATATTGCCGGCCTTTTCCATGATCGCATAGTCGATACTTTCTGCGGTGACCTGCGCATAATCCGCCTCGCCCAGCCGAAGAAAACCCAGATCATCGTGCGCATTGGCCACCGCTGCCTCGCAGGGCGCGATCATCTCGGCCGCATGTTCGCTGAAAGCGGCCAGAATATCGCCGACCCGGAACAGAAATATGCCTGCATTCCATAAATGGCGGCCGTCAGAGGCCATTCTCGCTGCCCGCCTGGCGTCCGGTTTTTCCACAAACCGCGCCAGATCAACTGCCTGCCCGGCCTTGTGTGGTCCGGCCAGTTCCAGATAGCCAAAACCGGTCTCGGGCCGGTTCGGTTTGGTCCCGAAGGTCACCAGCCGGCCGGCAGCCGCCGCACCGGCGCCGGTCGCAACTGCCGCCAAAAACGCATCCACGTCGGTAATCAAGTGATCCGATGGCGCGATCAGCAACAGCGCATCCGGCGTTTCACGCCGCAGGAGCGCCGCAATCAGGACCGCTGGCGCGGTATCCCGCGCGACCGGCTCCAGGACAACCTGGACATCCATCAGACCGACCGCCGCCGCCTGTTCGCGCGCCAGAAACCGAAAATCATTGGCCGTCATGATCAAGGGCGCGCCAAAATCCGGCCCCGCAAAGCGACCGAGCGTTTGCTGAAAAAGGCTCTCGTCGCCGATCAGACGCGAAAACTGCTTGGGGAACGCCTTGCGCGACGACGGCCAAAGCCGGGTGCCTGAACCACCGCACAGGACGACCGGGGTGATCTCACTCATCGCTGCATCTCGCCTGCCACGCTGTTATTTCCATGTGTACAAGGCCGTAACCGCATAATTCCACGCCGCGCCCACGATGATCCCGGCGATACCGGACAGGAACCAGACCGCATTCCAGGTTTCAAACAGATACACCGCCACGCCCAGGTTCGCGATCGCCCCGACCGAGGATGCCGCGGCAAAGCTGATCCAGCCCGGCAAAAGCTGCCAGCCGCGCAGCTGGCGATCGAAATAGGTGAAAAAGTTGTTCACAAAGAAATTGGCCGTCAGCGCCACAGCGGTCGCAATTCCCTGAGCGACCGCAAAGCTGACCGGCCCCTGCCCGCTCTGAAACAGCATATAAAGCACGAACATATGCACAAAGACGCCCAGGGCACCGACCATGCCAAACATCACAAACTTAGTCGGCACATATCGCCCCGCACTTCGCGCAATCAGCAGCTCGATAAACTCAAGCAGAACCTTGTTGTCGAGCTTGCTTTCGCCGACCTCGCGGTTGCGGAATGTATAAGGTATCTCGGCCACGCTCAGCTGGGTGCCGGGGGCGGACAATATGTCGAGCAAAATCTTGTAACCCACGCCAGTCAGATCGGCGACTTTTTCGCGCAGAGCATCGCAGTTGATCATGAAAAACCCGCTCATCGGATCGCTCAGCGTCACCCCGGTCAGCCGCTTTGCCAATCTGGTCGCGAATTGCGACATGCGCAGCCGCCGCGCCGACCAGTCGCCGAAACCGCCGCCCTCAACGTAGCGGCTGCCGACAACCATATCGACGCCATCAGCGCGCAGTCTTTCCAGCATCGGGAGCAGGCGGGTTTCATCGTGCTGCCCGTCGCCATCAATCACCGCGACAACCGGCGCGGCGGTCGCCATCATGCCTTCGATCACTGCCGACGACAAACCGCGCCGCCCCACCCGCTGAACGCAGCGGATGCGCGTGTCGGCCACACCGATTGCGCGCACCAGACCGGCGGTATCGTCCGGGCTGTTGTCATCGACAAATATGATCTCGAAACGAAAACCATCCAGCGCGGCCAACAGTTTATCCACCATAATCTGGACGTTCGCGCCTTCATTAAATGTCGGCACGATAACCGCCAGATCCAGGCTCTGCAGCCGACCTGCATTGTCAACGCTTACGCTTTGCTCGCCCTGCAATATGCCGCCTCATAGTTTTGCAGCGTTGATTAACCCAAAGCACTTGTCAGGACCAGAGCCTGACCAGAAATTGCCGCCAAATGTCCTGAAACGCTTCAGGCGCGGGTTTGGCGCAAAGCGCGCTGATATCGGCCGACCGGTCTGCACCCTTGCCCGGAACAAGGCACGCAGTGCCGCCGGGCAGCGCCCGACCGCCCCGGTGGTCGGGCGCTTCTTTGCCGCTGCACACCCGAACAAACGGAAAACGTGGTGGCACGATAAAGTGCAGACCTCCAATGTCAGCAGCGCCCGCCCGCGGCCGGGCACCGCCCTCTATCGGGCGCGGCGTAGAGGTCCCTGTATCCAAGTCCGGGACGCCGGGTGAATCAGAATAAGTGCAATTTCCTTTTAGGCGGGCGGATCGCTCCAGAGTTCAATCAACCGCCTTCCCGGACCTGATCCGGGCCCCGGTATCCATGTCCAGGACGACTGGCTCACATCAAAAGCAAAACGCCTAAACCAACTGGCCCTCGTAATCCGAAACCAGCATGTGCAGCGCCGGTTCGTCCTCTTCGATCGCCGCGAACCGCCCGATCTTGTCGCGGAAAATATTATCGGTGCGATCGTCGTTGACGTTTGAGACCTCGCCGATCAGCACCCGGCCGCCTTCACCCCAGAACGCATGCCAGGTATCGGGCTCCAGCGTCACACTCTCACCTGATGCCAGCCGCAACAATTCCCCGGCATCGATTAGTGTGCTGCGCCCGTCCGAGATGACCGGCACAGGCGCGGCCTCGTCAACCGAACCATCCTCGGCGGCCTTGAAAAGTTCGAGCGCCAGCGTCGCGCCGCCGCGGTTGATGATGTCTTCGGTTTTATGGATATGGCGATGCATCGGACAGCGCTGCTGGTCACGCGAAATCATGATCTTTTCGCCGTAAAGCATGCCGCGACCGGTGCGCACATTGTCCGCACTGCCGTTTCGCTCCGTAAACAACACCAGCCCGATCTCATCAAACCGGCCCAGCCCGAAGTCGGTAATGTCCCACCCCAGCGCGCGGTCGCGGACCATCTGCGCGCCGTTTGACACCTGCTCTGCCAGCTCGTCGGGATGCCAATAGGCAAACGGCGGCAATTGACAGCCAAATGACCGGATATAGGCGTGCGCATCGCGCAGTATTTCATTCACCGTCGATCGCTTCATGTGTTCGGCCCTGCTTGGGTGCGGATCTCGCGCTCAATAAACCACATCAGATTGAACCTGCAACACGGGCGATCCGGCGCAGGATTGGATTGCATGTCGCCCCTTGATATTGTCGCGCGCAGGGTTGAACCCCGCAGCCATGCACGGTAACGCGGACCGCTCAATGCCACACCGACAGTAATCAGTAGGTGCCGCAATGCCCGCAGACGACAGCGGCAAGGTCAATGCCCGCCAGGCCGCGCTTGACTATCATGAATTTCCGCAGCCCGGAAAACTGGAAATCCGCGCCACCAAGCCGATGGCCACCGGGCGCGACCTGTCGCTGGCCTATTCGCCCGGCGTCGCCGAGGCCTGCACCGAGATCGCCGCCAACCCAATTGATGCAGCGCGATATACGGCCAAGCGCAATCTGGTTGCGGTCATCACCAACGGCACCGCGGTTCTGGGGCTCGGCAATATCGGCGCCCAGGCCGCTAAGCCGGTGATGGAAGGCAAGGCGGTGCTGCTCAAAAAATTCGCCGGTATCGATTGTTTTGACATCGAGGTGAACGAGCCGGACCCGGAAAAGCTCGCCGATCTGGTCGCGCGTTTGGAACCGACATTCGGCGCGGTCAATCTGGAAGACATCAAGGCGCCGGAATGTTTCATCGTCGAACGGCTCTGCAAGGAACGCATGAACATCCCGGTCTTTCACGACGATCAGCACGGCACTGCGATCGTGGCCGCCGCTGCGGCCCATAATGCGCTGATCGTTGCCAAAAAGGATGTCGCCAAGATCAAGGTTGTGGCCCTTGGTGCCGGGGCTGCCGGCATCGCCTGCCTGAAAATGCTGATGTCGATGGGGGTCGCCCATGAAAACATCCTGATGATCGATAGCAAAGGCGTGGTGCATTCCAAGCGCAACGATCTGTCGCCCGAAAAGGCCGAGTTTGCCCAGGACACGCCTCTGCGCACGATTGACCAGGCAATGGAAGGTGCCGATCTGTTCCTGGGCGTCTCGGGGCCGGGATTGCTGACCCAAGACATGGTCGCCAAGATGGCCACCGACCCGATCATTTTCGCGCTGGCAAATCCAACCCCCGAGATCATGCCCGAAGAGGCGCGTAAAGTCGCGCCGAACGCGTTGATCGCCACCGGCCGGTCCGATTACCCCAATCAGGTCAACAACGTCCTGTGCTTTCCGTTCATATTTCGCGGCGCGCTGGATGTCGGTGCCACCGAGATCAACGAAGCGATGAAACTGGCTTGCGTTGAGGCCATCGCCTCGATCGCGCGCGCCACCACAAGCGCCGAGGTCGGCGCGGCCTATCAGGGCGAGAAACTCGCTTTTGGCCCCGATTACCTGATCCCCAAACCGTTCGATCCGCGCCTTTTGCCGGTGATCGCCCATGCGGTGGCCAAGGCTGCGATGGACAGCGGCGTTGCCACGCGGCCCGTCGATCTTGAGGCCTACAAGGCGGCGCTTGAGGCGCAGATCTTCCGCACCCGGCTGGTGATGCGCCCGGTTTTTGCGGCCGCGCGTGCATCGTCGCGGCGCATCGTCTTTCCCGAGGGCGAGGAAGAGCGCGTGTTGCGCGCAACCCAGGCGCTGATCGAGGACAGCGTCGATACCCCGGTTCTGATCGGGCGTCCTGGCGTGGTCGAGGCCCGGGTTGAGCGCTTCGGTCTGGCCATCCGGCCCGGCAAGGATTTTGAACTGGTCAATCCGCAAAGCGACGAGCGCTATCACGATTACTGGACCACCTATCACCGGCTGTTGGAACGCGAAGGCGTCACCACCGACACCGCGCGCACCATTTTGCGCACCAACAACACCGCCATCGGCGCGGTCATGGTCCATCGCGGCGAGGCCGACAGCATGATCTGCGGCACCATTGGCCAGTTTCTGCGGCATCTGAATTACGTGCGCCAGGTTCTGGCCCGCGACGGCAAACAACCGCTTGGCGCGATGTCGCTGATCCTGCTGGATCAGGGGCCGCTGTTTATCGCTGATACCCATATCAATGCCGAACCCTCGCCCGAGCAGGTGGCCGAATGCGTGATCGCTGCGGCGCGTCACGTCCGCCGGTTCAGCATCGAGCCGCAGATCGCCATCTGTTCGGGCTCGCAGTTCGGCAACCTTGACAGCCGTTCGGGGCGGGTCATGCGCGCAGCAATGGCGATCCTGGACGCAGAGCCGCGTGATTTCACCTATGAGGGCGAAATGCAGACCGATGCCGCTCTCAACCCCGACATACGGCTGCGGCTGTTCCCCTCCAGCCGGATGACGGAACCCGCCAATGTATTGATCTATGCCAATTCGGATGCCGCCGGGGCGACCCGCAACCTGCTGAAATCGGTGGCCGGCGGGCTTGAGGTTGGCCCGATCCTGATGGGCATGGCCAACCGCGCCCATATCGTCACGCCGGCCATCACCGTGCGCGGGCTGATCAACGTCGCCGCGCTGGCGGGGATGGAAGTGGCGACCTACGGTTAACGACATCGCGCTCGCACGATGGCAGGGCAGCGTCTGGCCGCGGGCGGGCGCTCACATCTTCCGGTTTTTCGGGTGCCCAGCGGTAACGGAGCGTCCGGCCTCTGGTGCGGCCAGACGCTGGCCGGGCCGCTGCGCGGCTGTTCCGGGCGCGGGGTCCGACCAGGCCGACCGCTCAACCGGTCCCTGACGGTCCCTCTTCGCTTGCGCACCCCCGCGGCCCAATAAAAGGGCCGCAACGCTGCGGCCCTTCCTTGGTTATCGTTGCGCTGCGCCTATTCCTGCGGAATAACCAGGTTCAGGACAATCGCCAGAAATGCCGCCGGCAGCAGCCCGGATGTCAACAAAATCCCCAGCGTGTCGCCGACATGCTGCAGGGCCTCGGGCACCATTTGCAGGCCCAGACCCACCGACAGAGACACGGCGAATATCACCATGTTGCGCCGGTTCCAGGCAACGTCGGACAGCATGTTGATGCCTGCCGCCGCCACCATGCCGAACATAACGATCACGCCGCCGCCCAGCACATGGATCGGCACCGTGTTGATGATCGCGCCGACCTTGGGCACCAGCCCGCCAGCAATCAGGAACAGCGCCCCGATGCTCACCACATGGCGGCTCATCACCCCGGTCATCGCCACCAGCCCGACGTTCTGGCTGAACGATGTGTTCGGCAACCCGCTGAAAATACCGGCCACAGCCGTGCCCAGACCATCAGCAAACGTGGCACCCTGAATTTCGTCGTCTGTCGCCTCGCGACCGGCTCCACCCTTGGTTATCCCGGATGTATCGCCAACTGTCTCAACGGCGGAAACGAACGCCATCAGGCACATGCCGATGATGATCGCCCAATTCCAGGCAAACCCGTATTTGAACGGCTCGGGCAGGGCGAACCCTGCGGCGCGTCCGATCCCGCCAAAGCTGACCTGACCCATAAGCGTGGCGACGATATAGCCCGCAACGAGGCCCAGCAAAACTGCGGCCACGGATGCAAAGCCCTTGACATAGAACTTGATCGCCAGCGTGACGACAATGACCACTAGGGCAGGGAACCAATATTGCAACGTCCCGAATTCCTCGGTGCCCATCTTCGGCACGCCACCGGCGGCATATTGAATGCCGACGCGGATCAGCGCCAGTCCGATCATCAAAACCACCAGCCCCGTCACCAGCGGCGGCAGCGCGAAACGAATGCGCCCGATGAAAAAGCCAAGGCAAAAGTGGAAAATTCCGCCGACGAAAACCCCGGTCATCAGCCCGGCCATCCCGGCCGTCCCGGCCCCGACCACCGCCGGTATCATCACCGGCAGAAAGGCAAACGACGTGCCCTGAACAATGGGCAATTTGGCACCAACAGACCCGATCCCAATGGTTTGGATGAGCGTGGCGAAACCTGCAAAGAACATCGACATCTGGATCAGATAAGTCATGTCCGGAAACCCGAGCGCGCCCTGATCCGAGCCAAAACCGAAACCCGCCGCACCTGCAATGATAATCGCAGGCGTGACGTTAGAGGCAAACATCGCCAGCACATGCTGGATGCCCAGCGGCACTGCCTGTCCCAGCGGCGGCATGAAATTCGGATCCCGCAATTGTTCCGCGGTTCCCAGTGTTTGATCAGCCATTGTGAAAACTCCCTCGTATTCACTGTCCTGACGGCGGATTGGTTATTACTATGGTGCCGTCCTGCCTTAATATTACCAAATCATGCGGCAATGCACCAATAGTTCTCTAGGGCTTGTTGACGTTTAGGGATTCCCAAATCGGCTGATGACTGATTCAAGGTTGCAAACAGAGGAGAGCAGCCTTGATCCGCACAGTTCTGACCGACGCCCAATGGGCTGTCATCGCACCGCACTGCCTTGGCCGAGAATGCGACCCCGGTCGCACCGGCCCTGACCCGCGCCGGTTTGTCGAGGCAGTTCTCTGGATCTCGCGGACCGGATGCCCCTGGCGCGACCTGCCGGAAGAGTTCGGGCGCTGGAACAGCGTGTTCAAGCGCTTCCGAAGGTGGGTGAGGGCCGACGCTTTCTATCGTATGTTCAGGGTATTAGCCGAAGATGCAGACTTCGAATACACGATGATCGACGGTAGTATCGTCAAAGTCCACCGACACGGTCAGGGCGCAAAAGGGGGACTCAAAGCCAAGCCATCGGACGCTCTCGCGGCGGGATAACGACAAAGATCATGGCTCTGACGGGCGCGCTCGGCAATCTGATCGACTTCCGCCTTCTGCCCGGTCAGGCGCATGACCTGCGGGGTACCGCCGCACTGATCGAGGGCCTCACCTGCGACCAGTTTCTCGCCGACCGTGCCTTCGACGCGAACTGGCTGCGCGAAGCGCTGACCAGTGCCGGGATCGAGCCGGTAATCCCTCCAAAATCAAACCGCCGCTTCCCGGCGGAGTTCGACCGCCACACCTACAAATGGCGTCACCTGGTCGAAAACTTCTTCGGAAAGCTGAAGGAATACAGAGGGATCGCAATGCGTTCCTGCAAAACAGATGACAGCTTCAAAGCATTCATCTCGCTTGCTGCAATCGTCATTCAAACACGATGAACGTCAACACCCCCTACATATTAATTTTTTTTGGATGACCTTCATGGAAATCACGAAAATAACGGGCGGGCCATGGCGGAAAACCAAGTCCTGTGCGCGTGAGGGTTTGGCTCCATGCCCGGCAACAAGGCACAAAGTGCCGCCGGGCAGCGCCCGACCGCCCTGCATGGGCTATGGCGGGTGACGTGATGGTTCCCTGCCCGGAAACAAGGCACGGCACGTGCCGCCGGGCAGCGTCTGCCCATTGAACTCGCCGACGCTAAGCAGACCTTCGGCTTCAACCAGCTAATGGATCCTGACTAGCTGCGGCCCTTCCAGGGGATCAGCCGGCGTTCGGCGGCCCGCACCAGAATATCAATCGCATAGCCGTTAATGCCGATGATGATGATGCCGACGATGACGATATCGGTCAGCTGGAATTTGGATGCCGCAATAATCATCTTACCGGCACCTTTTCCGGCGGCCACCAGTTCAGCCGCCACGACCGTTCCCCAGCACACGCCCATCGAAACCCGCGCCCCGGTGAAGATCTCGGGCAATGAATTGGGCAGGATCACGCGCCGCAGCAATTGCGCCTTGGTCGCGCCCAGCGAATAGGCGGCATGAACTTTTGAGATATTGACGCCCGAGACACCGGCCCGCGCCGCGATGGTCATGATCCATAAAGACGCCAGGAACAACAGGCTGATCTTGCCCTGCTCCCAGATGCCGAACCAGATGATAATCAGCGGGATCAGCGCCAGCGGCGGCACCGGCCGCATAAACTCGACAATCGGGTCAAACCAGCCCCGCAGCCAGCCGTTCAGTCCCATCGCAAACCCTAGCGGGATGCCGAACGCACATCCCAGCGCAAAGCCGATGACGACCCGCATCAGCGACCAGAATACGTTTTCCCACAGGCCGACGTTCTGATAGCCCAGCCTGTTCAGCTCCAGGAATGTTGACCACACCTTTTCGGGCGGCGGCAGAAACAGCGCCTCCATCGTCATGCCCGGATAGGGAACCACCGAAAGGCTGCCCTTTTGGGTCATATTGACGGCGCCCTCACCAAATTCGACCGAGCCTTCACGCTCGATTGCCTGGCCGTTTATGTGGGTGATCCGGTAACCGTCTTCCTTGCCGCCGTCGTCATTGTTTTGGGCGACCAGCAGTTTGGTGCGCCGCTCTTTGACGGTGATGGCATCGTCCTGGGCGAAGCCGCCGCTTTCGGACGTTTCCGGCTTTTTGACCGTCACGCCTTCCTTGTGGACAACCATGAACACGGTGGCGGTATCGGTTTCACCGGCGGCATTGGTGGCGGTGTATTCGAAAGATGCCTCGCCGACGAATGGCCCCGGCAGCAGCGATGGCGTCAGTTTGCTGTCGGTCGCCACCCCCCAGATGAAGAACACCGCGACAACACCCAGAACCGAAGCCAGCCGATTTGCGCTCACCGCGCTTTCGTCGCCGAATGTCACGGTTTTCAGCGTGTTATACCCGTGTTGCTGACCGCGCATCCGCGTCCAGCCCATGTTGATCAGCGCACCAAGGCCCGAAAATCCAACGTAAATCAGGAATATCCCAAAGATACCCAGCGCCATCCAGAATACGGTGACGAACAGGTCAAAAATCTCTGCCCACATGGTCTAATCCCCCTCCGTCCGGCCCATGATCTCTTCTTCCATATCCCAGATCATGTTGAGGATTTCATCGCGCGTCTCGCCGAACTCCGGGTGCTTCTTGATCTCGCGCAGATCGGCGCCGACACCAAGTTCCGCAAACGGCAGCCGGTATTCCTTTTGCACCCTACCCGGCCGCGGTGCCTTCACCAGCAGGCGTTCGCCCAAGAGCAATGCCTCTTCGACGGAATGGGTGATCAGGATGATGGTCTTGCCGGTCTCTTTCCAGAGCTTCAGCACCAGCGACTGCATCTTTTCACGCGTTAGCGCATCCAGCGCACCCAGCGGTTCGTCCATCAGCACGATGTCGGGTTCATTGGCCAGACAGCGGGCCAGCGCCACGCGCTGCTGCATCCCACCTGAGAGTTCATAGGTCATCTTGGTGCCGAAATCGTGCAGGCCAACGATTTCCAGCAGTTCGTCAACCCGCGCCTTGATCTCGGCGGCGGGCGTGCCCTTCATGCGCGGCCCGAAGCTGATATTGTCCGACACACTCATCCACTCAAACAGCGCGCCCTGCTGAAACACCATGCCGCGTTCCGGGCTGGGGCCCCTGACCGCATGATCGCCCAGGCGTGATTGTCCCGAAGTCGGGCCCAGAAACCCCGCCAGGATGTTCAAGAGCGTCGTCTTGCCACAGCCAGAAGGGCCGAGCACCGACATAAGCTCGCCTTCCTTGATGTCGAGATTGATATTTTTGAGCGCTTCGACCTTGCCGCCATCGGGCAGATCGAAAGTCATGGAAATATCGTCAATAACCAGTCCGGACATGCGGCCCCCCGATCGCCCCTTGACGCAGATTTAGAGATGGGTGGCGCGGCCAAGCGCATGGCCGCGCCGGTTGTTTACGTCAAAGCCTCACATCGCCGATGCGGCTTCGAGGTATGAGCTGTCAAGCACCGTGGAATAATCCGACAGCGGAGTGATCTGACCAGCTTCGGCAAGCGCGGCTGCCTTTTCCGCCAGATGTCCAGCCAGGAAACCACCGAACCAGCGCTCAGACAGCTGATCGTCCACCGTCGGGAAGGAAAACACGTCCAGATTGCTGATCGTGCCGGCCATATCCATGCCGGTCTCAGCCTGGATATCCGCCAGCATCGGCTCGCGGTCAACGGCATAGATGGCGTTCATTTCCGCCGTCACCGCCAGGAACTTGGCCAGTGTTTCCGAATTTTCCTGAGCCCAGGCCGTTGGCGTCGAGGTCACGTCAAAGACCCTGCCGACAACCGCTTCTTTTTCAGACCCCGACAACAGCACATTGCCGTGCTCTTTCGTCCGGGCAAGCGCACCGCCCCAGCCGCAGACCATGTCCAGGTTGCCGGATGCAAAGGCCGCAGCGCTGTCAACCGGTGCCATGTCGACGACTTTCATCGACGAGACTTCGATGCCAAAGTGTTTCATCTGCGCCAGGAAACCGGAATGCGCCGCTGTTCCCAGCGGTACGCCGACTTCCAGACCGGCAAGTTCGCTCGGATTATCGGCAGTGATTTCCAGTTCGGTGCGAACAACGCAATTGTCATTGTCGGAATAGGTCACGGCGATATCGACCAGCGACAAGTCCTGACCAGCCGCCGTTGCCACCAGGAACGGCGTCAGACCTTGCGAAAAGGCAATCTGCACGTCGCCCGAGGCCATCGCTGCGGACATCGCCGTGCCGGCGTCAAAGCTGACCCAGTTAACCGTCATCCCCAGGGCTTCTTCGTACATGTCATTGTGCTGGGCGTATTGGTTCGGCGTCGGCCATTCCAGGAAATAGGCCACCGTAAGTTCTTGCGCGGATGCCTGGCTGGCGACCAGCAAAGCAATCCCCGACACAGCGCCCGCGAGCGCAGTTTTCGAATTATGAAGTTTCTCCCATTTGGTAATTTTCCCCAGTTCAAGCCGGGTGTTCGGTTTTTGGAGACTGGCACTGATCATGCCATCTGAACAGCAAAATTTAGGGATTTATATGCGTGAGTGCCCAACGCTCCCGCCACCGCGCATCAACCGCCTTCCAGACATTTTCGGAGCATGGTGGATGTCGCCGGCGAGATGGCCATTATCCGCATCTCTTCTTTCCCGGCGTTTATCTCTATTTGCTTGATCCACACTCTTGACGCTCCTATTCCGTTCCACGTCACCACCTCGATAAAGTTAGTCCTGAGGATGGTGAAGACCTTGCCCGGCGGAAACGAGCCGCCCAACGTTTCTATTGTCACGAAGTCGCCGCCGCAGGAAAACCCTTCTTTCCTGGCGATTTCCTCCGTGGTCAGGTCGTCGTTCGCCGCGACAGCGGAGCCCGCCGTTAGAACCAGAACCGCTATAAGTGCCGTACGCATCTTGACATCACCTTTGGTATTGTGGGAAAAAGCACGAATGGCGCATCCTGTTGCAGGGGACATGCCGTTCGCTCTTGCCCCTTGTGGAAGGGGCAGGTGGGAGTGGTTACGGTATATCGGAGCGGCGATTCGGGTCACACTCAGTGTGACCCCAGCCCGCCGCAGGGCTGTTAGCTGTCCAAGTCATCAGCGTCACTCCCTTTCTACCGGATCAGTCCGCTCCGGTTGCGGGTTGCAGGGAATAGGAGGGGCGAGTGACCAGCCGATGTTGCTGTTAATCACTCGCCCCTCTTTCTTCCATCTGTTCAGATTTCCATTAATGGTGCCGACCGGAATCTTCCGACCATGCTTCTCCATGGCCACCGCCACGATCTCGGCGGGCTTCATCGGATGATCAGCCTCCTTCAGGATCATCGTGATTAGCGCTCGCTGGGTCGGCTCGCCCGCGCCGTGAGACGCACCGTTCGGCTCGTCACCCTCTTCTTCGAGTTGGGTGCAGACGCGATAGGTCGCTTCCAGGTCTGACCTCTCCGTCTCGATCTCTCGGAGATTACCTTCCAAGCGGTCGATGTTCGCTCGCACCGCCTCGGCTCTTTGCATGACGGAGTCCAGACGGCGCTTGATCTGGTCCACGGTGATAGGCATGTGAGAATGAGTCCCTTCTTAGATCAGGATGGTGTATAGATCGGACGACTTTCCGCGTCAACCGCTTTTTCCTTCCCCCATCCCCTTGAAATGCCTAGTGGTGGGCACTATATTGTTAATAATAGGGAAGGAGTAAGTCATGCCTAAGGGCGGCCCCGGCAAGAGCTTCAGAGAGGGACTCAGCATCACTCAGATAATCCGCATGTTCCTGGACGACGATGCGGCGGAGCGCTGGTTTGCCGAGGCGCGGTGGCCCGATGGTCCCTGGTGCCCGCATTGCGGATCGGTCAACGTCCAGTCTGGCGCGGCGCATAAGTCGCAGCCCTATCGCTGCCGCGAGAAGGAATGCCGCAAGCGGTTCTCAGTCAAGACGGGTACGGCCATGCACGACAGCAAGCTCGGCTTGCAGGCCTGGGCGATCGCGGCTTACTTGATGACCACCGGACTCAAAGGTACGTCAAGCATGAAGTTTTACCGCGATCTCGGCATCACGCAAAAGACCGCGTGGCATCTGGCGCACCGGCTTCGGGAGACGTGGCAGGATGAGAACGGCGACGACTTTACCGGCCCCGTTGAGGTTGATGAGACCTACATGGGCGGCAAGGAGAAGAACAAACACGGCAACAAGAAGTTGCGGGCCGGTCGCGGCGGCGTGGGAAAAACCATCGTTGCCGGCGCGAAAGACAGGGCCACGAACCGCGTGAGCGCTAGGGTGATCGAGAACACCGACAAGGATACTCTGCACAGCTTCGTGGGCGACCTTGCCGCCAAGGGCGCGACGGTCTACACCGACGATCACCAGAGCTACGGCGGGTTGCCCTTTGAGCACGAGGCCGTTAAGCACAGCGTCAGCGAGTATGTCCGTGATCAGGCGCACACCAACGGGATCGAGTCGTTTTGGGCCGCATTGAAGCGAGGATATCACGGCACTTTCCACCACATCAGTGAAAAGCATATAAACCGCTATGTCGGCGAGTTTGCTGGTCGCCACAACGACCGCCCCAAGGACACGTTAGACCAGATGCAGGCCATCGTTCGCGGGTTGGTTGGGAAGCGGTTGCAGTACCGAGATTTGATCAGGTAGACTTACGCCGCATTAGCTAGGAGGGACGCGCCATGAAGTCTGCCAAAAAGCGACCCCGAGGCCGTCCCGTCGAGAAGTCTCTGCCTGCGCCAATACCCGACACGCCAGAGAACGTCGCCAAGGCTCTCGTCAGGGCGAAGCCGAAAAAGCGGGATGAGTGGAAATACCTAAAGGAGGCGAAAGCCTAACCCGCTTGGGCACTCACGCATATAAGTCCCAAAATTTAGCGAACAGCCCCCTTGCGCGCGCAATCTAGAAAGCCAAAGTGCGCCCTGACAACTGCGCTGTTCAATTGGCTATACAAGGGCACTGTATCTGGCCCTATCGCTTCGCAGTCGCAGGACGCAATGTTTGGGATCAGTTGCCACCAAGGACCGCCCTCATGCAAAGCCGCATCGCCCCCAACGACATGACTGCCATTATCGAGGCTGACCGCGCCCATATCTGGCATCATCTGTTGCAGCACAAACCACTGGAAACCAACGATCCGCGCATCATTGTCGAGGGCAAGGGCATCAAGGTCTGGGATGCAAACGGCAAAGAATACATCGATGCGGTCTCTGGCGGCGTGTGGACCGTCAACGTCGGTTACGGCCGCACCCGGATCGCCGACGCAGTGCGCGATCAATTGGTGAAGATGAATTATTTCTCTCAAAGCGCCGGCTCGATCCCCGGTTCGCAATTCTGCGAACGGCTGCTGTCGAAAATGCCGGGCCTGTCGCGCGTGTATTTCTCCAATTCCGGCTCCGAGGCGAACGAGAAAGTGTACAAGATGGTGCGCCAGATCGGCCATCAGCATTGCGGCGGCAAGAAAACCAAGATCCTTTACCGCGACCGCGATTACCACGGCACCACCATCACGACGCTTTCCGCCGGCGGCCAAAAACATCGCAATACCGATTACGGCCCGTTCACGCCCGGGTTTATCGAAGTGCCGCATTGCCTGGAATACCGCGCCCAGTGGGATGTCGAAAATTACGGAGAGCGCGCGGCCGATGCGATCGAAGAGGTGATTTTGCGCGAAGGCCCCGACGAGATCGGGCTGTTGTGCCTCGAGCCCGTCACTGCGGGCGGCGGTGTCATCCCTCCGCCCGAAGGATATTGGCAACGGGTGCAGGAAATATGCGCCAAATACGAGATCATGTTGCACATAGACGAAGTGGTCTGCGGATTGGGGCGCACCGGTACCTGGTTTGGCTATCAGCATTACGGCGTTGTGCCCGATTTCGTCACCATGGCCAAAGGCGTGGCCTCGGGCTATGCGGCGATCTCGGTCACTGTGACGACCGAGGCGGTGTTTGAAAAATTCAAATCCAACGCCGATGACCCGCTGAATTATTTCCGCGATATCTCCACCTTTGGCGGCTGCACGGCTGGGCCCGCAGCGGCGCTGGAAAACATGGCGATCATCGAGGAAGAGGGGCTGCTGGACAACACCACCCGGATGGGGGACCGCATGGTGGCCAACCTGCGCGAACTAATGAACAAACACCGCATAATCGGCGATGTGCGCGGCAAGGGGCTGTTCGTCGGGGCCGAACTGGTCAGGGATCGGACCACCAAAGAACCGGTGGATGAAAAGGCTGTCGCCGCCGTGGTCGCCGATTGCGGGGTGCAAGGAGTGATCATCGGTGCCACCAACCGCTCGGTGCCCGGGTTCAACAACACGTTGTGCTTCAGCCCCGCCCTGATCGCCACGCCCGATGACATCGACGCCATCACGCAGGCGGTCGACAAGGCGCTGACCAAGGTGTTCAGCTAGGGTCAAGAGCTGCTAACTTGTCGCTGTCTAGGACCGCTTTGAGCGGTGGCCTCAACGGGTGGACGCAACACTTTAATCTTTAGGAAGAGATGGAGTGTTGAGCATGAAGTATCGTCGCCGCATTTACTATTCGGCCACGCAGCGGGCTGAGATTTGGGATCGTTGGCAGCGCGGAGAGTCGATGAGTTCGATTGGGCGGGTGTTTGACCGGCAATCATCCTCGGTCTTTTCCGTTATCTCGCCGACAGGCGGCATCCGCCCGCCAGGTCGCAGACGTGGTAGCCGCGCCCTGAGCCTTTCTGAGCGCGAGGAGATTTCGCGCGGGCTTAGCATCAAACGATCACTTCGCGTGATCGCCCACCAATTAGGACGCGCGCCCTCAACCATCAGCCGCGAGGTTCGACGGAATGGCGGATCTGCTAACTATCGCGCGACGACCTCTGATCAGGCAGCATGGGATCGCGCATTGCGCCCCAAGACATGCAAGCTGGCTTGCCACCCAGCTTTGGCCCAAGCAGTATCGGCAAAGCTTCGGCGCAAGTGGTCACCCGAGCAGATTGCGGGCTGGCTCAAGCGTACGTTCCCGAAAAAAGCGCAGAAACAAGTGTCGCACGAAACGATATACAGAAGCCTTTATATACAGGCGCGCGGCGTACTGAAGAAGGAGTTGCTGGAGCATCTGCGCGCCAAACGCACTGTCCGGCGCTCCAAGCATGCAAGCCTCAAGCGCAACGGTTTGGGGCAGATCAAAAACGCCGTATCGATCAGTCAAAGACCCGCGTCCGTGGAAGACAGAGCGGTGCCAGGGCATTGGGAAGGCGATCTGATCGGAGGGTCGAAGAACAGTTATATAGCGACCCTAGTGGAACGCCATTCGCGGTATGTGATGCTGGTCAAAGTCGCCAACAAGGACACCGAAAGCGTCATCTCTGGGCTAATCAAATCGGCACAGAGATTGCCACGCGAACTCTACAAGTCCCTGACATGGGATCGCGGCAAAGAGCTGGCAGATCACCCGCGCCTGACCATAGCGACCGATATCGACGTCTACTTTTGCGACCCACACTCCCCGTGGCAACGCGGTTCGAACGAAAACACCAACCGGCTTCTCCGGCAATATCTGCCAAGGGGAACTGATTTATCCGTTCATTCTCAAGCAAAGCTCAGCGCGATCGCACGTCAGTTGAACGAAAGGCCTCGCAAGACCTTGCAATACCAAACGCCAGCAGAGAAATTTGCCGAGTGTGTTGCGTCGATCAGTTGAGCCCGCCGCCCAAAGCGGACAAGTCCGCTGTTGGTCTGAAGGCGGAATTCGGTTGTTTCTGAGTAAAGCCAATGCAGAATTGGATTTAGCCATTTCTTTCAACGACTGCTTTGCCCGCCCCCAAGCGGGCGTCGCTATCGCTTGGCCAATCGACGCAGCTGCTTGGAGCAACCAACCCTAGCGCGTTTGCAATCGTTTTCGCCGCTCCTTGATGCGGGCTGTTGCTTTTTCCGTGCCATCGTGAAAAGTTCCGAACCACGCGTCCCAGGGCATCTCGGTTGTGCCGTAGTTGCACTCAAAATACCTGTGGTGGAGCTGATGGTGAAAGTCGCCTGCCTCAATATCCTCACCGTTCCTAAACATAACCTTTTCGAACCCGGCATGGGAAAAGGCAGGCCCGACGGATTTGGTCAGCAGATGCGCCATGAACACAAGCAAGTGGCTCGGCACGACGAAGTGGATCAAAACGGCTGATACATACATGAAGCTCTCCACTGGATGCATGGACATGCCTGACCACGGGCCAATGTTCACATTCCGGTGGTGCAGGCTGTGCACTCGCCGGTAGAGAGGCGGCCAATGGAGCAACCGGTGTATCCAGTAGAAATGCATCGATGAAAAGGCCGGCGTAAGCAGTAGGCTGGCAAAAAACCATATCGGGGCCTCGCGGAACGACAGAACATTTACCCAGCCGTTTGCATCACACCAGAAGTAAAGGACCTCAAAAAACGTCCAGGCGGTCACACCGCTGGCATAGCTCCAGAACATATTGTCACGGACCTGATCGCGGAAGGTGAACGAGCCGTTGTCAGTCATCATCGGGCGGAAATCGAACTTCATCTGCTGGCCCTGCATGGTGAAGGTCAAAAACCACAATTGCAGCCCGCCCGCAAAAACCGTCATTATCGCGATATTACTGAGCCAGATAGTTGCGATCCAGTGAAGCTGAAGCGCGCGCATCGTCTCAAGATCAGGAATGATCCAATGCAGAAGAGCCAAGGACACGAGCAGGAACATGCCATCGGACGTTATGTCCACCCAGCGATCTGTAAGACGACGCAACGCGGCGCTTGGGCGCGGCGGCCAGACAAAGACTGGTGAGTTAGTGATCGGCAAGGCCGGGTGATGGTTCCATTCACTTCGTTTGGGTTTGTCCATGTCTTGGAGCTCTTGGTGAAAATCCGGCGACAACCTCGACGGATCAGATAGGCAATTTGAAGTTTTCCGCGGCTTCCAGAAACTTGTTTAACTCACCATCACCGCGAAAAGAACCTGAAATCGGCGACCGCGTGAAATATGACGGGGCGGTAAAAAGTCGATTCCTCATGAGAGTCGGCTGGGTTATAATTGTGCATGTTTACTTTACGCGACCGACGGACCGGAGAATTGTTTGATCGCTGGTCCTATTTCGGGGACAAACGTCGGCGCCTGATGGAGCAATCCTGGGCCGGGGTTTTTCGGAACCATCTGCTTGTCGAACTTCCGGTTGACGATCTTTGCCGTCACCTTGATGAACGCATGGGCCGACCATCGAAGGATCTACACGTTGTCATCGGGGTCTTGCTTTTGCAGCAGCTGCACGATCTGAGCGATGCAGAGACCGTCGAGGCCCTGGCCTTCAATATGGCGTGGCACTATGCCTTGGACGTGCGCAGCGAAGCGGACAGCTATTTCTGTGAGAAAACCCTGCGCAACTATCGCCGTCTGTTTATCGAACAAGGTCTCGATGAATTGCTGTTCCGGTGTTTGACGGATCGGCTGGTGCAGGGATTCTCTGTCGATACCAGCCACCAACGCATGGATTCGACGGCCCTTCGTTCGGCAATGCGGGCGCTGACACGACTTGGTATCGTTGTTGAGAGCATCTCGAAGTTTGCCCGTGAGCTTGAGCGATATCATCCCGGTCTGCACGAGCAGATCAGCAAGGAGGTGATCCGCCGCTATGTCGATCGCGAGGGCAATGGCGCGTTCGCGAATACGGCGCCGAGTGTTTCAAAACGGCGCCTCGGCGAAGCGGGTCAGGATCTCCTAGCCCTGGTGCTGCAATTCCGTGACACGGCGGCGGCAAAGCTTTCCAGTTTTGCGATCCTGGAGAGGGTTCTGCGCGATCAGTTCGAGATCGTTGATGATGAGTGTGGCGATTTGATCGTTGATGATGAGTGTGGCGATCGTGACGCAAAGCGCGCCGCGATTCGAGATCCAAAGGATGTGCCGTGCGATACCGTCGGCAATCCGGCCGACCCGGACGCGAGCTACAACGCGCACAAGGGTCAGGGATACATGGCGCAGATCGTCGAAACCTATTGTGAAGATGACAGTAACGAGGCGGTTGCCGCGACACCGGACCTCATCACCCACGTGGCGGTCCACAAGATGACGGTGCATGACGGCCATCGCTTGGCCGATGCGCTGGATGATCTGAGCGAGCGCGCGCTGACGCCGGCGGTGATGCTGGGTGATTCACATTACGGTTCCAGTGACAACATGGCTCTGACGCGCGAACAGAACATCAATCTCGTGGCGCCCGCGCGACCGCCGAAAGGCGCCGTCTCGGGACGGTTGACGTTGGAGGATTTCACTCTCAACGAAGAAGGCTTGGTCTTGCGCTGTCCCAATAACGTCGAACCGGTTTCAGCCTCGCTCGCCAAAGCCAAGCTGCAGGCCCGTTTCGACCTCTCCATCTGCCAAAAATGTCCCGATATACTGCGATGTCCCGTGCAGGCGGCCAAGCGTGACGGCCAATTTTCCCGCTTTCAATATACCCCGGCCAGGGCTGCCAACCAAAAGCGCCGGCTTTATGAACAAAGCGATGCCTTCCGCAACGTCTACAGATGGCGGGCCGGCATAGAAGCGACCATGTCGCGATTAAAGTACCAGATGAACCTGGCTCACCTACGCATTCGCGGCATGCCGGCCATGCGCTACGTGGTCAATCTGCGTGCCCTCGGCCTCAATATCCGACGCTGCGCGGCAATCGCACCATAAAAAACGAAGCCAAGGAGAAGCCAAGGATAGGTAATACCAAGGGCCATTATGCGTGACTCTTTTGGGATTCCCTTTTCGTCTCGGTTGTGATTCGCTTCTGCTACAAGCAGGAGAGACCCATGACAGTTGCGGTTACACGGTTGGATTTATCGGCGAGGGACCTTCGCGCGCCGGCGGCGAGGTCATCTGGGTTCGGCGCGTCCGGCCCGGCCCTTGCAGGTTGGTGAGTGCCATCCGGTCCCTCTTCGTTGAACCGGTGAGAACGGATGCGAAGGCAGCGCGGAGGATGTTGGCGATTGCGTTGGTTATGGAAGGGTCGGACCGCGCGGCGGCGGCGCGGAGCTGCGGGATGGACCGGCAAACCTTGCGCGACTGGGTGTATCGTTACAATGCCGGGGGGGCTTGCGGGCCTGTCGAACCGCACGGCACCAGGGCGCACGCCTTACCTGAGCGCCGCGCAGAAGGCGGAACTTTCCGAGATCGTTCGCGCGGGTCCTGACCCTGAGGTGGACCGCGTGGTGCGTTGGCGGCGTATCGACCTGAAGCACCTGATCAAAGAGCGCTTCGGTGTTGTCATGCATGAGCGCACGGTAGGCAAACAGCTTGCCGAACTTGGGTTCAGGCGGCTTTCGGTGCGCCCCGCACATCCTCAATCGGATCCGGCCGCACAGGCGGCGTTCAAAAAAACTTCGCGCAGCTGGTAGCGGCGGCACTGCCGCCTGAAGCCCGCGGCAAACCACTGGAAATCTGGTTCCAGGATGAAGCGAGGATCGGACAGCAGGGAACGCTCACCCGTGTTTGGGCCAGGCGCGGAACCCGCCCGCGCGCGCCACGTGATACTCGCTACAAATGGGCTTACATATTTGGAGCCGTCTGTCCGGAACGCGCCGCTGCCGCCGCCCTCGTCATGCCCTTTGCCGATACGCAGGCGATGAATGAACACCTCGCCGAAATCGCCAAAACCGTCGTTCCAGGGGCACATGCCGTAATCGTGCTTGATGGCGCAGGCTGGCACGGTTCAAAGGCACTATGCACCCCCGACAACATCACACTTCTCCCCCTGCCGCCATACGCGCCGGAACTCAACCCGATCGAAAACGTCTGGGCCTACCTGCGCGCCAACAAACTCGCCATCTCCATCTTCGACAGTTACGACCACATCGTCGAGAAGTGCTGCGACGCGTGGAACTTCTTCGCCGAAGACAAAGAGACCGTTCAAAACATAACCTCACGCGAATACGCAAAAAGCGTCATTCTATAAGGCCGTTGGTATAATATCAGGTTTTATCCACCAGCAACGCGGAGACAGGCAAATATTCTTCACCGAACCGCAAAGACCTGTACAAGCACGCCATCGGCCAACAACTTTTTACCGCCCCGTCAAATATGGTCATAGCTCTAGGTTGATCCAACATTATTCTATCGCACGACAGAGTGGCATCTCAACTTTCGAGAGTATCGCGTGCATGGTCGCTGGCGCTACTGATCGCAGACCCGCAAGTCTAAAAGGCATGACGGTAAATAGCAGTTGGTATTTTACCCGGAAATACGACGAACGACAGCTTTGTCCGGTGGCCTCAACGGGTGGACGCAACACTTTAATCTTTAGGAAGAGATGGAGTGTTGAGCATGAAGTATCGTCGTCGCATTTACTATTCGGCCACGCAGCGGGCTGAGATTTGGGATCGTTGGCAGCGCGGAGAGTCGATGAGTTCGATTGGGCGGGTGTTTGACCGGCAATCATCCTCGGTCTTTTCCGTTATCTCGCCGACAGGCGGCATCCGCCCGCCAGGTCGCAGACGTGGTAGCCGCGCCCTGAGCCTTTCTGAGCGCGAGGAGATTTCGCGCGGGCTTAGCATCAAACGATCACTTCGCGTGATCGCCCACCAATTAGGACGCGCGCCCTCAACCATCAGCCGCGAGGTTCGACGGAATGGCGGATCTGCTAACTATCGCGCGACGACCTCTGATCAGGCAGCATGGGATCGCGCATTGCGCCCCAAGACATGCAAGCTGGCTTGCCACCCAGCTTTGGCCCAAGCAGTATCGGCAAAGCTTCGGCGCAAGTGGTCACCCGAGCAGATTGCGGGCTGGCTCAAGCGTACGTTCCCGAAAAAAGCGCAGAAACAAGTGTCGCACGAAACGATATACAGAAGCCTTTATATACAGGCGCGCGGCGTACTGAAGAAGGAGTTGCTGGAGCATCTGCGCGCCAAACGCACTGTCCGGCGCTCCAAGCATGCAAGCCTCAAGCGCAACGGTTTGGGGCAGATCAAAAACGCCGTATCGATCAGTCAAAGACCCGCGTCCGTGGAAGACAGAGCGGTGCCAGGGCATTGGGAAGGCGATCTGATCGGAGGGTCGAAGAACAGTTATATAGCGACCCTAGTGGAACGCCATTCGCGGTATGTGATGCTGGTCAAAGTCGCCAACAAGGACACCGAAAGCGTCATCTCTGGGCTAATCAAATCGGCACAGAGATTGCCACGCGAACTCTACAAGTCCCTGACATGGGATCGCGGCAAAGAGCTGGCAGATCACCCGCGCCTGACCATAGCGACCGATATCGACGTCTACTTTTGCGACCCACACTCCCCGTGGCAACGCGGTTCGAACGAAAACACCAACCGGCTTCTCCGGCAATATCTGCCAAGGGGAACTGATTTATCCGTTCATTCTCAAGCAAAGCTCAGCGCGATCGCACGTCAGTTGAACGAAAGGCCTCGCAAGACCTTGCAATACCAAACGCCAGCAGAGAAATTTGCCGAGTGTGTTGCGTCGATCAGTTGAGCCCGCCCCGCCAAGCCGTCATTGACTTAAACCTGCGCGGCGCAGGGGTGATCATCGGGGCCACCAACCGCTCGGTTCCCGGTTTCAACAACACGTTGTGCTTCAGCCCCGCCCTGATCGCCACGCCCGATGACATCGACGCCATCACGGGTGCGGTCGACAAGGCGCTGACCAAGGTGTTCAGCTAGGGTCGGGACAAAGGGCAGCGCCCGATCGCGGGCGGGCGCCTCAACAGATAAGGTCTTCACTTTACGGGGCCGCCACATGTTACGTTCATTCGGGTGTGCATGCGGTAACGAAGCGCCCGCCCGTCGCACCAAAGGTGCGCCACTTAGCGTTGGCTCGCCTCTGGCATGACGGGGCGGTCGGGCGCTGCACGGCGGCGCTTCGCGCCTTGTTCCGGGCCAACGTACAACGGCAACACCGCCTAATCGTATGCACGCAAGGTGCACAGGATGCTGCACGCGCTGTGCACACTGAAAACACCCCAGGAATACCTCCGTGTTGCGCAGCCCGGCCCCACCTGCGATGATCAGTCCAGAGTCGCACGCGAGATAAGGCCAGATGCCGGTTTCTGAACACACGTTTTACCTGGCACCGCAAAGTTCCGACACGCTGCAACATCAGATCCAGAAAATGATGATCGAAGGCATTTTGTCCGGGCACCTGCGTCCGGGCGAACGCGTTCCGTCCAGCCGGCGGCTCGCCGCGCATCTGGGCGTCAGTCGGATCACTGTGACACTTGCCTATACTGAGTTGGTTTCAAATGATTATTTTACATCTTTCGACCGATCCGGATATTTCGTTTCAGACACTGCACCGCGCCCGCCGATGGCACCGGGTGACCCCGAAAAAATGCGCGACACGGTCAACTGGGCTTCCGTGCTGCCCCAAGTTGCGACCGGGCTCAGCGGTCCGGCCCGCCCTGCGGACTGGCGCAAATACCGCTATCCCTTCATCTATGGCCAGGCCGACGCCAGCCTGTTCGATCACCAGAACTGGCGGCTTTGCGCATTAAGAGCACTCGGCCAGCGCGATTTCGCCGCATTAACAGCGGATTACTACCAAAGCGACGATCCCGAACTGATCGAATTTATCCTGCGCCACATCCTGCCCCGGCGCGGCATCGCTGCGCGCCCCGATCAGGTCTTGCTGACACTCGGGGGCCAAAACGCACTTTGGCTGGCTGCGCAATTGCTGCTCAGCCCGACCCGCACCGCGGTGATGGAAAACCCCGGCTATCCGGGCCTGCGCCAGATCCTGACTCAGGCTCAGTGCCGCACGCAGCTGTTGGATGTCGATGATTTCGGTCTGCCGGTGGACCAGCTAAGCCGTGGAATTGATGTGGTCTTTACCACCCCAAGCCACCACGCCCCGACGAACGCGACCATGCCGCTTGAGCGGCGAACCGAATTGCTGCGCCGCGCGGGGGCTGAGGATTTTCTGATCGTCGAAGACGATTACGAATTTGAAATGTCGTTTGCCCGTGCGCCCTCGCCCGCGCTCAAATCATTGGATCGCGACGGCCGTGTCATCTATATCGGCTCGTTCTCCAAGTCATTGTTCCCCGGCCTGCGGCTCGGCTACCTGGTCGCGTCGGATAAATTCATCGGCCGGGCCCGCGTTCTGCGCGCCACCGTGTTGCGCCATCCACCGGGCCATATCCAGCGCACCGCCGCCTATTTTCTGTCGCTCGGCCATTACGACAGCCAGGTCGCCCGCATGGGCCGCGCTTATGCCGAGCGTCGCCGCGTGATGGCTGAGGCGCTGGCCGAAAACGGCCTTGAGCCGGTCGGACCGGTCTCAAATGGCGGCTCCAGCTTCTGGATGCGCGCGCCCAAGGGCGTCGACACCACCCAACTGGCCAAGCAATTGCGCCAGCGCGATGTGGTGATCGAGCCGGGCCGGTCGTTCTTTGATCCCGCCCGCGACGAGTGCCGGTTTTACCGGCTGGCCTATTCGTCGATACCCGCCAAACGCATCGGCGAGGGGATCGCGCTGCTGGCGGCGGAACTATGACCATTGGCCCTATTCCCACGCCGATTCTGGCCCTAACGGGGCTTGCGCCGATCAGAGTAATACCGCAAATGAAATGGGTGCTGCCCGCTAAAATCCTGGAGAGTGACGCATGAAAATGACGACCGAAGAGGCCTTCGTCAAAACCCTGCAAATGCATGGAATTGAACACGCTTTTGGCATTATCGGCTCGGCGATGATGCCGATCTCGGATATTTTCAGCAAAGCCGGGATCACCTTCTGGGATTGCGCCCATGAAGGCTCGGGCGGGATGATGGCTGATGGCTTTACCCGTGCTTCGGGCAAGATGAGCATGATGATCGCCCAGAACGGCCCCGGCATCACCAATTTCGTCACCGCTGTCAAAACCGCGTATTGGAACCACACCCCGTGCCTCTTGGTCACCCCGCAGGCGGCCAACAAGACCATCGGTCAGGGTGGTTTTCAGGAAATGGAACAGATGCGCATGTTCGCCGATTGCGTAGCCTATCAGGAAGAGGTCCGAGATCCTTCGCGCATCGCCGAGGTTTTGAACCGTGTGATCATCAACGCCCGGCGCGCCTCGGCG
Organism: Paracoccaceae bacterium; assembly: GCA_965216135.1. Classification (GTDB taxonomy): domain Bacteria; phylum Pseudomonadota; class Alphaproteobacteria; order Rhodobacterales; family Rhodobacteraceae; genus CBDCFL01. The sequence goes on along the minus strand of CBDCFL010000016.1, from coordinate 29,441 downwards.
CCGGCCCAGATCAACATCCCCCGCGACTACTGGACGCAGGTGATCGACATCGACCTGCCGACGATCATCGACCTTGAAATACCCGCCGGTGGTGCTGCGGCGGTCGCCGACGCCGCCAAACTCTTGTCCGACGCCAAATTCCCGGTAATCCTGAACGGCGCTGGCGTGGTTCTGGCCGGTGCCATCCCCGCCTCTGCCGCTTTGGCCGAGCGCCTGGATGCTCCCGTCTGCGTCGGCTATCAGCACAACGACGCTTTCCCCGGCTCGCATCCGCTGTTCGCTGGCCCCTTGGGCTACAACGGCTCCAAAGCGGGGATGGAGCTGATCTCCAAGGCCGATGTCGTCCTCGCCCTTGGCACCCGCCTCAACCCGTTTTCCACCCTGCCCGGCTATGGTATCGACTACTGGCCGAAGAACGCGAAAATCATTCAGGTCGATATGAACCCCGACCGCATTGGCCTGACCAAAAAGGTCGACGTGGCCATCGTCGGCGACGCCAAGAAGGTGGCCGAGGGCATTCTGACCGGGCTCAACGACAGTGCCGGTGATGCGGGCCGCGCCGACCGTAAAGCAACCATTGCCAAAACCAAATCGGCCTGGGCCCAGGAACTGACGTCGCTGGACCACGAAAACGACGACCCCGGCACCACCTGGAACGAGCGTGCCCGTGCCGCCAAGCCGGACTGGATGAGCCCCCGCATGGCCTGGCGCGCGATTCAGGCCGCCCTGCCGAAAGAGGCGATCATTTCGTCGGACATCGGCAACAACTGCGCCATCGGTAACGCCTATCCGTCGTTCGAGAACGGCCGAAAATACCTCGCCCCCGGTCTCTTTGGCCCCTGCGGCTACGGAATGCCCGCCGTGGTCGGGGCCAAGATCGCCTGCCCGGACACCCCGGTGGTTGGATTTTCCGGCGACGGCGCTTTCGGCATCGCGGTGACTGAACTCACCGCCATTGGCCGCGGCGAATGGCCGGCGATCACCCAGATCGTGTTTCGCAATTACCAATGGGGTGCGGAAAAACGCAACTCGACGCTGTGGTTCGACGACAATTTCGTCGGCACCGAACTGGACGAGCAAGTCTCCTATGCCGGTATCGCCAAGGCCTGCGGCCTGCAGGGCGTTGTCGCGCGCACGATGGACGAGTTGACCGCCGCGCTCGATCAGGCAATCAAAGATCAAAAGGCCGGCAAGACCACACTGATCGAGGCGATGATCAACCAGGAACTGGGCGATCCGTTCCGCCGCGACGCGATGAAAACGCCGGTCGCCGTGGCCGGCATCGACGCCGCCGACATGCGCCCGCAACACGGCGCGTAAACGAAGGAGGATCGGTTGGATCCACTCGGTGACATTATCAGGCGGGCCCAGACGCGGCCCGCCCGAATTGTCTTGAGCGAGGGCGCGGATCCGCGCATCGCCGCCGCCGCGGTCAGTGCCACCGCGCTTGGCATTGCCGACGTAACTCTGGTCGGCCCGGATGCGCAGGTGCGCACAGCGCTGGGCGATGCGGGCGGCGGGGCTGGCATTGCCACACACGATCCCGAAACATCTGATCGCAACGCTGAATTTGCCGACGCCTTTCATCAGGCGCGAAAACACAAAGGCGTGACGCCGGATCAGGCTGCACGGTTTGTCCGCGAGCCGCTCGTTTTTGCGGCAATGATGGTGCACCTGGACCAAGCGGACGGAACCGTTGGCGGCGCTGTCAACACGACGCCCGATGTGGTGCGGGCTGCATTGCAGGTGATCGGCAAAGCACCCGATGCGGCGCTGGTCAGTAGCTTTTTTCTGATGATATTGCGCGATCCGGCGGGCAAGCCGGTGATCTTTGCCGATTGCGGGCTGGTGGTGGAGCCTGACGCAACTGATCTTGCCGGCATCGCCGCGGCTTCGGCGGCGTCTTTTCAAACGCTGATCGGCGAGCCGCCAAAAGTGGCGATTCTGTCTTTTTCAACCATGGGATCGGCAAGGCACCCAATGGTCGCAAAAATGCGCGAGGCCACCGAGCTGACGCGCGCCGCCGTGCCCGGTTTGGCCGTTGACGGAGAGCTGCAGTTTGACGCCGCCTTCGTGCCCGCCATCGGCACCTCAAAAGCGCCGGGATCGGACGTCGCCGGTCAGGCGAACGTGTTCATCTTTCCCAATCTCGATGCGGGCAATCTCGGCTACAAGATCGCCCAGAGGATCGGCGGGGCCACGGCAATCGGTCCGGTTTTGCAAGGCCTGGCCAGACCGGCCAACGACCTGTCACGCGGCTGCACCGCCGAAGACGTTGTGGCGATGATCGCGGTGACGGTGGTACAGGCTCAGGCATGATCGCGATCCGTAACGCCCGCCAGGGCGATCTGACCGGATTGAACGCGCTGATGTGGCGGGCGAGCTGGGCGAACGTAAGCGACCGGGATTTCTTAAGCGAAAACAAGGATAAGGTGCGCGTGCCTGCGGATCTTATCACGGCGGGCCAGGTATTCATGGCCGAAGAAATTGGGCAGTTGGTCGGCTTTGCCTCTGTGCAACAGTCCAATGGTAGTGGGATCTGGAGGGGCTGTTCGTTGAGCCGACCGCCATGCGGCGCGGGATCGGGCGGGCCTTGCTGGATCACGCGGCCGAAGCGGTGCGTACGCGCGGCGGGACCAGTCTGTATGTGGATCGCAACCCCCATGCGGAGGCGTTTTATCGCGCAACGGGGTTCGTCGATTTCGGCCCGATGCAGGCCGAGGGCGGGCCGGGAACCCGCATGCGGCTGGATTTCTAAAGCCGCGCAAGCGCGGCTACCTGCGGCGCGAGTATTTTCACCAGGAAAGGCCGATGCGTGAAATAATGCTTGATTTTTTCACGAAATTGGTGATGAAATTTTCTCAAGTTTTTTCATCGGAGATGACATGTCTGCATCGCTCGGAGCCGATCTTAGGGCCTTGCGCAAATCGCGCGGTCTGACGCTTGAGGTTCTGGCCGACAAGCTGGAGCGTTCGGTCGGCTGGCTCAGCCAGGTCGAGCGCGATATTTCGCGGCCCGATGGCAATGAGTGGGACCGTATCGCTGATGTTCTGGACGTGCCGCTGTCAATCCTTGCGGGCAACGCCCCCAAAGCCGAACGCGGTCTGGTGGTGCGCCGCAACACCCGCCGCGCGATCGCTCCACGCGCCGAAGGGCTGGTCGAAGGGCTGCTGTCGCCCGATCTGACCGATGATTTCGAGGTGGTGCATTCACGATTTGCGCCCGGGTCAAATATCAACGAAGAAGTGACCCGCCCGACCCAGGAGCTGGCCTATATGATCGCGGGCAAGCTGGATATCTGGATCGAGGGCCGGAAATTCACCGTGGCCGAAGGCGACAGTTTCCGGGTACGCGACAGTTCCCTGCGGTGGGCCAACCCATATGCGCGCGCCGCCGAGGCGGTCTGGGTCATTTCCCCGCCGATCTATTGATGGGATATTGGCCATGAAAACAGGCAGATGTGAGTGTGGATCAGTGAAATATCAGTCCGCGGGCCCGTGGCGCGACATAATCTCTTGTCACTGTGAAACCTGTCGCCGCACCAGCGGCCATTTCTGGGCGGCAACGGCGGTCCCGGCAGAGGCGCTGGAGATTACCCACGACGAAGGGCTGACATGGTTCCGCTCGTCTGACGTGGCCAAACGCGGATTTTGCGACCGTTGCGGTGCCAGCCTGTTCTATCAGCACGACAGCAAATCCTACATCGCGGTCGCGGCAGGATCACTGGACGCGCCAACGGGTTTGAAGCTGGTCGAGGAAGTCTTTACCCACGAAAAGGGCAATTATTACACCTTAACACCAAATCTCCCGCACCACGAAATGTGGTCGCAAGCCTGGAAAACCCAGGATGAGGCACGCTGATGTTTGATATTCTGGCCAGTTTCGATGCCGCTGTGATCGCCGCCTTCATGGCCGCCTGCGCAGTGCTGATCATCACACCGGGGGTGGATTTCGTCTTTATCACCGCCAGCGGCATTTCCGGCGGGCCCCGGCTGGGCATGGCCGCAGCGCTCGGGGTGAATTTGGGTGTCATCATTCACGTTCTGACCGCCACGGCCGGAATTTCGGCGCTGTTTTTGGCGTATCCGGCGGCTTATGATGCGATCCGGCTCAGCGGCGCGGCCTATCTGGCCTGGCTTGCCATCAAAGCCTGGCGCGATCGTTCGGAACTTGGCCAAGGCGGCGGCGGCAGGGGCGTGCTGGCCACCGTGCGGCGCGCCTTTGTGACCAATGTGCTGAACCCCAAGACAGCGCTGTTTATCTTTGCCTTCATCCCGCAATTCGCTGATCCAAGGATCGGCCCGGTCTGGGCGCAAATTCTGATCCTGGGGGCCATCTTCCTGATTATGGCGTTGATCTTTACGCTGGCGCTTGGGGCATTTTCGGGCTGGCTGGCGGCAGGCCTGCGCGCCAAATCCCGCATTCTTAACAGGATCAGCGCGATCCTGTTCGGCGGGCTGGCGGCAAGACTTGCGATCCAATGAGCGGGGTTGCGATCAAAGGCGGATGCCTCTGCGGCGCGGTGCGGTTTGAGGCGACTGGCGCACGGGCAACGGTCAATTTCTGCCATTGCAGCCAGTGCCGGCGGGTCAGCGGTCATCACTGGGCGGCCACGCGCGCGAACTTGGCGGATTTTCGGCTGACCCAGGACGAGGGGCTGACATGGTTTCGCTCATCAGACTGGGCCAAGCGCGGGTTTTGCCGGCATTGCGGCGCGAGCCTGTTTTATCAGCTCAACGATGCCGGCCATATCGGCATTGCGGCGGGCTCGCTCGACACCCCGACCGGGCTGACCGGCGGCAAGCATATATTTGTCGCCGACAAAGGTGATTATTACGACATCGCGGACGGTTTGCCGCAAGTGCCGGATTAGGGAGGGATAATGGCTGATTTTCCGACAACGGCCCGCGTGGTCATCATCGGCGGCGGCGCGGTCGGCACCTCGTCGCTTTACCACCTCGCCAAAGCCGGGTGGACCGATTGCGTCTTGCTGGAAAAGAATGAATTGACGGCAGGCAGCACTTGGCACGCAGCGGGCAACGTGCCGACCTTCTCGACCTCGTGGTCGATCATGAACATGCAGCGCTATTCGACCGAGCTCTATCGCGGCCTGGGCGAGGCCGTTGATTATCCGATGAATTACCATGTCACCGGCTCGATCCGGCTGGCGCATTCACGGCAGAGGATGCAGGAATTTCAGCGCGCCCGTGGCATGGGCCTTTATCAGGGGATGGATCTGGAGATTCTCAGTCCCAATGAGATCACTCAGAAATACCCCTTCCTCGAAACCCATGATCTGGCCGGTGCGCTTTATGACCCGGCGGACGGTGATATTGACCCCGCGCAGCTGACCCAGGCGCTGGCCAAAGGTGCGCGCGACATGGGCGCGCGGATATTGCGCCATACCCCCGCCACCGGTGTTTCCCGCGAAGGTGGCGAGTGGATTATCCATACCGCCAAGGGCAACATCCGCTGTGAGTTTGTGGTCAATGCGGCGGGCTATTGCGCCCAGCGCGTCGGCGAATGGTTCAAACCCTATGGCGGGCGCACTGTGCCGATGATGGTGCAGAGCCATCAATATATCCTCTTTGAGGAACACGACAAAGTCCGGGCCTATTCGACAGAGACCGGCCACAAACTGCCGCTTCTGCGCGATGTGGACGTGTCCTATTACCTGCGCCAGGAAAAGAACGGCTTCAACCTTGGACCATACGAGCGCCCCTGCCGCGCCCACTGGGCGACGCCGGATGATCCGATGCCCGAGGATTTCAGCTTTCAGCTCTACCCCGACGATCTCGACCGGCTGGAGCACTACATCGAAGACGCGATGGCCCGCGTGCCTCTGCTGGCCGAGGCCGGGGTCTCTAAGGTCATCAACGGCCCGATCCCTTATGCCCCCGACGGCAACCCGCTGATCGGCCCGATGCCAGGGGTGCCCAATGCGTTCGAGGCCTGCGTTTTCACCTTCGGCATCGCCCAGGGCGGCGGCGCGGGCAAAGTGCTGGCCGAATGGGTGACCGAGGGCGCGACCGAATGGGACATGTGGTCTTGCGATCCGCGCCGCTACACCGATTACACCGATCACGCCTACTGCGTCGCCAAGGGCCAGGAAGTCTATGGCCACGAATATGCGATGCATTTCCCCTGGCACGAATGGCCGGAAGGGCGTGACAAGAAACTGAGCCAGGTCCACGGCAATGTGAAAGAAATGGGCGGCCAGATGGGTGCCTACAACGGCTGGGAGCGGGCCAATTGGTTCGCGAAAGCCGGTGATGACACGTCCGAAGAAGCGACCCAGACCTGGGACCGCGCCGGACCGTGGGAGCCGCGCATCCGCGAAGAATGCGAAGCGGTACGTGACAACGTCGGCGTGCTCGATCTGCCGGGGTTCTCGCGGTTCAACCTGTGGGGCGAGGGTTCGGCCGAGTGGCTCAAGCGCCTGATCACCGGCGGTCTGCCCAAGGTGGGCCGCATGAACCTCGCCTATTTCGCCGACACCCGCGGCCGCATCCTCACCGAAATGTCAGTAATGCGCCATGCCGGCGATCATTTCACCCTGATCACCGCGGGCGCGGCGCAATGGCATGATTATGAAATTTTGAAGACCGCCCTGCCCGACAACCTCGAACTGACCGATCACACCAACGAATTCGCCACCATGATCGTGACCGGCCCGAAATCACGCGACCTCTTCGCCCAGATTTCCGATGCCGACCTGACCCTGCCCTGGCTTTCCCTGCAGCGCGCCAATGTGCGTGGCCGTCCGGCGCTAATGGCGCGGGTTTCTTATGCCGGTGAGCTGGGCTGGGAAGTGCATTGCGCCAACGAATATCAGGCCGCGATCTATGAGGCCCTGATCGAAGCCGGTGCCAAACCCTTTGGCATGTATGCGCTGAATTCGCTGCGCCTTGAGAAAGGCTACCGGACCTGGAAGGGCGATTTATCAACTGATTACAGCCTGTTGGAAGGCGGGCTTGACCGCTTCATCCGCTTCGACAAGGACCAGGACTTTCCCGGCAAAGCCGCGCTATTGGCCGAAACACAGCGCGGGGTGAAACAACGGTTCGTGACGCTGATCGTCGATGCGGGTGCGGCGGATGCGCCGTATTTGTCGAATGTCTGGCATGGCGATGAAGCGGTCGGGCAAACCACCTCCGGCGGCTGGGGCTATCGCATCAATGCCTCGATCGCGCTGGCGATGGTGCGGGTTGACTTTAGCGAGCCGGGCACCGAATTGGAGGTCGAGATTTACGGGACGCGCTGCCGCGCGGTTGTGCAACCGGACCGGCCAATCTGGGATCCGGATAACGAAAGGCTGAGGGCCTGACACGAGGGAGCATTACATGACCAAATCATACCGCGTTCAGTTGCCAGGCGAAGGGCCAAACTACGATTGGTCCAACGACCATTCATTCGTCAAAGTTTCGGCGGCCGATACAGACGGTGCCTATACTTTGATCGAAGACAATCTCAAGGCCACGTTCGCGCTCGGCCTGCATCGACACGACCAGCATGCTGAAACCTTCTATGTCCCTGAAGGTGGGCTGGATTTCTATCTGGATGCGATTGGGTGCGCGCCGTGCCGGGCACCACGATCCATGTGCCGGCGGGCGTCCCGCATGCCTGCCGGGTTGCCAATGCCGCGCCTGCTAAGATGCTGATGATCATGCAGCCCTCGGGCTTCGATGCTTTCCTGGCCGAAATGGCAACGATGAATCCGGCGGATTTCGAGGATCCCGACAAAATGACGGCGCGGAACGCCAAATATGACATCGTGCCGATAGGACCGATGCCGGAACATCCGGACGATAAAAGGCTAAGGGCGTGACCGCGGACACGCAATATTTGCTGAGGCGCGTCGCGTTATTTGCCGCAATATCTGCGATTGCCTATGCCATCGTGTTTCAACCGCTTTGGCATTTCGAACTGGTTGGCGCGCCTTTTATCTGGGTCTGCCTCTTTTTGGGTTTGCGCAAGGCGTGTGGGCACGTCGAATGCTGGGCAATTCCGTCGATCAAAGGGGGATTACAAAGAAGGGTTGACATCTGGGGTGCCAGTCGCATGATGGGCGGATGGATTGGACGACGATTCGCCGCGTGGGCCGTGGCTGGCGTAGCTGGCCTCTCTTGGTGGGGAGGTTTGGACCCTCCTATCTTGGTGCTGGGGCGGGTGCATATTCCGGGATATCCGCCCACCTATTCCGACAACATCCGCCCATTTGTACCGGGGTATCCGCCCAGCTTTGACGCGTTGCCGTGAGGCCTTGGTTTTTGATATCAGTTTTCTGGCGTTTCGTCACGTAGTTGAGGGTCTTTCTTTCGGAAGGATTGTCCGTCGAGTTCGAGCCGGTAGGCGTTGTGCACCAGCCGGTCTAGGATGGCATCTGCGAAGGTGGGTTCACCAATAATTTCGTGCCAAGTATTAAGCGGGAGTTGACTTGTGATTAGGATGGAACCGTTGCCGTATCTGTCTTCGACGATCTCCATCAAGTCGCGCCTTTGGCTAGCGTTCAGACGGTCCGGCCCCCAGTCATCCAAGATCAGTAGCTGGGTTTTGGTCAGTGCCTTGAAGACACGCGGAAAGCGTCCGTCACCGTGGGCCAACTCCAACTCGTCAAACAATCGCGTGGTGCGTTTATAGAGGACGGTCACGCCGTCGCGGCACGCCGCTTGGGCCAACGCGCAGGCCAGCCAGGTTTTGCCGACACCGCAGGGGCCAGTGATCATCAAGTTGCGCTTGTCTTTGATCCATTTGCCGCTGAGCAGGCTTTGGAACAACGCCTTATCCAGCCCTCTTCGCGTTTTGTAATCCACATCCTCGGGCGCGGCCCCGATATGGCGCAATCGTGCTGTGCGCATGCGGCTCTCAAACCGTTTTGTCTCTCGACTATGGCGCAATCGTGCTGTGCGCATGCGGCTCTCAAACCGTTTTGTCTCTCGACTGATGGCTTCGCGATCAATTAGCAGGCCGAGCCATTCGGCGTGTGTCAGATCGGCGGAACCGTCCTGTGTTTGCAGTTCTGTGAAGGCCTCGGCCATGCCATCGAGCTTCAGTGCTCGGAGGATATCAAGGGTTGGGTGTGTCAACATTTTCTGTCCTTTCTTCAATGGAAGTATCCGGCACCACGGATGTTGGGGTGTGTGATCGCGGGGCCGTCCGTGGTGGGTTTGCGGCGTTGGCGATCCAATCCATTCTTCAAAATGGAATGCAGGGATTGGTAGGTATAGCTGTTGATGTGAAGTGCACGCTCGCAGGCCGCATCGAGGCGCTCGGGTCCGAATGTTTTGGCAAGCCGCAAGACGCCCATGCAAGTTCGATATCCTTGCTCTGGATGTCGCCGCTTGCGCATGACCATCTCGACAAAGGTCTCGACGTTGGGCCCGACCCGGGCCGCCTGTGTGCGGATGCGTTCTGGTGTCCAGTCGGTACGGAAGCGGTGGTTTGCTGGCATGTGATCACGGATGGTGGAATGTTGCCGGTTGCCCGACGTCCGTTGATGCGCCGCAACACGCTGACCTTTATGATAAACTTCGACCGTGCGCGGTGTGACCCGGGCCCAAAGCTCTTGGCGCATAAGCTGATGGGGCACTGAGTAATAGTGGTGTCCTATATCGACATGGTAATCGAGACCGGCGCGGCACTTCTTCCATTCCGCATAGACGTAGGGTTCATGGGGCAGCGACTTCAGTGCAGGTTTGTCCAGCGTTTCAAACAAGGCCCTGCGGCTGGCACCCAGGTGCCGGGTGACCTTGTTGTTCAGTTGGTCGCGCAAGGGTCGGATCGCCGCGTTTAGCTCATCGAGACTGAAGAATGTCTGATTGCGCAGGCGTGCTAAAATCCAACGTTCGGCCAGCAGAACAGCACCTTCGACCTTTGCTTTATCCTTGGGTTTGCGGGGCCGTGCGGGCACAATTGCAGTATCGTAATGCGCCGCCATATCCCCGTAAGTGCGGTTGATCGCCGGGTCATAAAAACAGGCTTTGATGACGGCGGCTTTGAGATTATCCGGCACAACTTGCGCAGGTACGCCACCCAAGAACGCAAATGCTCGAACGTGACTGGATATCCAATCGGGAAGGCTCTGTGTCCAAGTGGCTTCAACATAGGTGTAGTTCGATGCGCCAAGTGCCGCGACAAAGATTTGGGCCGTGCGTATCTCGCCCGTCTTAGGGCAGGCAACATCTATGGTGTGGCCCGCATAATCAACAAACAGGCGTTCACCAGCAGGGTGTCGCTGCCGCATCACTGGCGAGAGTTTGCCCTCCCAACGAGTATAGAGCTCGCAATACCGGCTGTAGCCATAGCCGTCTGTGTGAACCTCTCGATACTCCTGCCACAACAGCGAAAGCGTCACCCCTTTGCGCCGTAGCTCGGCGTGCACATAGGTCCAATCCGGCTGAGGGATCGGTTGAGAACTGTCCGCAGAACGCCGTGGGAAAAGCACATGTTCCAAATCGGCATCCGACAGCGCATCGGGCAACGGCCAGCTCAAACCAGCATCACGGGCGCGGCCTAAATACTCACGCAGGGTTGTGCGACCAATCGCCAAACTCAGCGCCATCTCGCGCGTCGACAAACCTTCAAAGGACAGGCGCAAAGCCTCTCGTATCTTCCGCATCGATAATCTCTTCATTGGGCTCTCTTCCGTTCAAAATGAACGGCAAAGTAGCCCGCTACAGATCACCTCGCAGCAGCGCATCAAGGGGTGGGCGGATGCCCCGGAATCCCCGGCGGATCAGATCGGTACGGGTGGGCGGATTAAATCGGAATCACCGGGCGGATGTGCCCGGAATGCGCAGGCGGGGGCTTGAAGGTGTTGGAGGCACTCGGCCCGCCTGAGTACGCGGCCCTAACTGCCATGTTCGGGGCGGTGTTTCTCTATTCCTCTTGGACGTTGGCACAGCCCCTTCGCCCTTCTCGGCGTTTGAGGAGCATGATTCATGAAATGACGACTGTTCGAGGTCTTGTGGGGCAGAACATCGTCTATGATACATTGCGACAAGAGAGCCGTTCGCAGCCACTCTCAGGGTACGATGAAGAAAAAGTCCGCAAGCTTGCGAGGGCTTTGGACGAGCTCAAGATTCCTCATCCCCCGATGACAGGGGAGACCGTTGTCGAGGATTGGCACAGATTTCTGGTCCGCCTTGGCGCCGAAGCCAGAGTTCGGAACATATGCGGCACCCGACGCCTATGGAAAGAAATGCAGGAGAGTACGACCGATGATTGACCTAGAGGTGGAGAATGACAAACGAAGTAGACAGCATCTTCCACGAAGAACCACCGTGCCCATCTTCTTCTCGGAGTAATGCCGGAACCGACCTACCGTCCCAAGCTCGATCCGAAGGTGGACCATGCTCCGGCGCGACCCCTTCGAGACGCTGGCCAAGGCGCTGTTCCGCCGCGCGGAGCCCTAATACCAACGGCATCAATTTCTGACTCTGTGGGGATTCCCAAATCGGTTTTGATCTGATTCAAGGTTGGCAAAGGAGGATCGCCATGCCAGCCAGTGTTCCGCTTCGTCGCGACTTTGATGCCCGCCACCTTCGTAAACTCGCCAGCCGTTGCAAGGATGCCCGGCAGAGCCGCCGTCTGTTGTCTCTTGCGGCGGTCTACGATGGCATGCGCCGTGGAGAGGCCGCAAGGATCGGTGGGATGGATCGCCAAACCCTGCGGGACTGGGTTCACCGGTTCAACGAAGAGGGACCGGATGGCCTCACCAACCGCAAGGGCGCGGGCCGGACGCGCTACCTGAGCGATGTCCAGATGAAAGAACTTGGCGAGATTGTCGAGACCGGCCCCGATCCGGCGGTGGACGGGGTTGTCCGCTGGCGGCGGATCGACCTGAAGCGGGTGATCGAGGCGCGCTTTGGCGTCATCTATTCCGAGCGCGGGATATCCAGACTGCTTGGCGAACTGGGCTTTGCCCATATCAGCGCCCGCCCGCAGCATCCCAGGCAGGATAAGCGGATCATCGAGGCGTTTAAAAAAAACTTCGCCGACACGCTCCAGGTGCATATAGCTGACCTGCCAGCGGGAACGCCGGTGGAGATCTGGTTCCAGGACGAAGCACGCCTTGGCCAGAAGAATGGCCTGACGCGCCTGTGGGCGAGAAAGGGCACGCGCCCCCGCCAGCCGGCCGATCAGCGCTATCACAACGCCTATCTGTTCGGCGCCATCTGTCCGGCTCACGGCAAGGGGGCGGCGCTCATGCTGCCTTGGGCGGACGCGCAAGCCATGCAGATGCATCTCGACGAGATCAGCCGCCACGTCGCCCGAAAGGCCCATGCGGTTGTGCTGATGGATCGGGCCGGATGGCACACCACCGGCAAACTCAAAGTCCCGAAGAACCTCACCATCATCCTGCTGCCATCGCGCGCTCCGGAACTGAACCCGGTGGAAAATATCTGGCAGTACTTGCGCGCCAATTGGCTCTCCAACCGCGTGTTCGAAGACTACAATGCCATCGTCGATGCTGGATGCGAAGCTTGGAACAAGCTCATCGCACAGCCCGAAACCATCACATCAATCGGAATGCGAAAATGGGCCCATATCGGTCAATGTTAAATGCCGCTGGTATTACGCCCCGGAACCCGAAGGAAGCCCGTTGTCGGCGATCAGGTCGCGGTAGAGGAGGTTCCGACCGACAAGCCCGGCCACAGTGTCCCGCATCTGCGCAAGCGTTCCTGAGTCCCTGATGTTGTGCTTGCCAGCGAATTCGGAGACGTAGCGTTGCAGATGCTTCGGAGACATCTTGTGGGAGTATCTGAAACTCTGTGTATGGCGCTCAGCCCATGCAGTTAAAACGGGTCATTTGTTGAACCGTTCTGGGTAGAGAATAGCGAACTGGTTTCGGGCGGCAACCCATTCTCTGACGCAGCGACCCGCCTTTTCGAAATTGCGGATGGCCAGATAGATCAGCTTGGTGGCGGCGGCATCGGTTGGAAAGCTGCCACGGGTTTTGGTGGTTTTCCGGATCACCCGGTTCAGGCTTTCGATGGCGTTGGTGGTGTAGATGATCTTGCGCACCGCTGGCGGGAAGGCAAAGAACGGGATGACCTCCTGCCATGCTCGCCGCCAGCTTGGGGCGATTGAAGGATATTTGTCGCCCCATTCGGCTTCAAAATCATCAAGGGCTTTGGCGGCTTCCCCGTCATCTACGGCCTGATAAATCAGCTTCAGATCTTTGGCGACAGCCTTGCGATCCTTCCAGCCGCAGAAGTTCAGGGAATGGCGCACAAGGTGCACGATACAGGTTTGAACCGTCGTATCGGGGAAAGCTGCGTTGATGGCGTCAGGGAAGCCCTTGAGGCCATCAACGACGGCAATCAGGATATCCTCCAGGCCCCTGATCTTCAGATTATTCATGATCGACAGCCAGAATTTGGCTCCCTCGTTGTTGGCAATCCAAAGCCCCAGAACCTCACGTTCACCCTCAGGGGTGACGCCCAGAGCCACATAAACGGCCTTGTTCTTAACCTGGCGGCTTTCCGCATCGCGGATTTTGACCCGCAGGGCATCTAGGAAAACGATGGGATAGACCGGCTCCAAAGCCCGGTTTTGCCAGTCTGAAACCTCCTCCAGAACCGCATCGGTGACACGGCTGATCAGATCGGCAGAAACGCGCAGGCCATAAACCTCTTCAAGATGGGCGCGGATATCGCGGGTGGACAGACCCGCCGCATAAAGCCCGATGATCTTGTCATCCATCCCGTCGATCCGGGTCTGGCCTTTCTGGATCAACTCCGGCTCGAAACTTCCGTCCCTGTCACGCGGGATGTCAATTGGCACTGCGCCGTCATTGCCCTTCAGCACCTTGCGCGCCGCCCCATTGCGTCGGTTGGATTGCTGGCTTGCAGGCTCACCATGCGGTTCATAGCCCAGATGCTCGGTAAGTTCAGCGCCCAGCATTCGTTCCATCAGCCGAACCTTGAGTTCCTTCATCAGGCCCTTGTCGCCGAGCAAATCCTCAGGCCGTTCAACGCCGCTAAGCAGCTCGTCCAGCAGTTCCCTCATTGTCGTCATGCTCCTTCAGTTTGGAAGCATGGGCCAAATCAGTCATACACAGAAGGACGGACACTCTCCATCTTGTGGAACGTCCCGTCATGCGCTCTCTTGAGCATCGACCAGAAAGACTCTATTCCATTGGTGTGCGCCTGACCCCGGACATATTCGTAGACCGTGTGATTGACGGCCTCATGCTCGAATTCCGGCATCCCTCGGTAGGCCGCCGCGTCATCTGTGTAGACCGTCGCGCCCGACTCGGTGTGCTCGCGGACAAAGCCTTGCAACGTCGCGCCGTCCGTCCGACGCACGACCTCGGCCCGAACCTCGTTGCTATCGCGATCCTTGACGCCGACCACCGCCGTCTTCCCGACCGGGCCACGGCTCTTGTTCATCGCCTTGCGCTTGCTAAGAGACATGTTCCTGCGCTCGCCGCCGAAGTAGCTCTCGTCGACTTCAACCGGGCCGTCGAACTGGTCGTCATCGTCTTCCGCCCAGGCTTCGCGGATACGGTGAAGCATGAACCACGCGGTCGGCTGCGACACGCCGATATCGCGTTGCAGCTTCATGGACGAAACCGATTTCAAGCTGGTCAGGCACAGGTAGATCGCAATGGCCCACTTGCGCAGCGGAATTTTCGACCGCTGCATGGCGGTGCCCGTCTTGACGCTAAAATAGGATCGGCAATCGGTGCACCAATAGGGCATCTTCGCGTGGCTGGCCTCACTGGTGCGGAGCGATCCGCACTTGGGGCAGTGGCGACCGTCTGGCCAGATTACCGATTCGAACCACGCCGTGGCGGCTTTCTCGGTCGGGAACATGTCCATCAAATCAACGATGGTCATCCCTTCGCGATCGGCTTTGCCGAGTGCCTTCTTCGCCATTTTCACTCTCCCTTTCTACCCTTGGTATATAGGGAGGCGGCGTGAAAATGTCAACCCTTCTTTGTAATCCCCGATCAAAGCTGGTGGAAGATTGTGCTTCTCGCACTCATTATCGATTTGGTGATCGGGTTCTCCCTGGCCTACGTGGGTGTGGAAAGTTTTGCCTGTCTCATAATGGGATTGCCGCTGGTGGCCGTGACTATGATCGCAGGTGTATTTGTTGCCAAACGCGATGTCGTGGATGGCAAGACCCTCAATGTTTCGCTGGCCGTTTTGCTCCTGCTTGCGCCCGCCATTGACGTCCGCCTGCCCTATCCGGCGCGCGAGCAGATGGTGCGCTCGGAAATTGTGATCGAGGCACGTGCCAGCGTCGTCTGGAAAAACACGCTCTCCATCGCTAACATCGGGGACCACGAACTGGTCTGGACCTTCAGCCACAACGTCATGGGTGTCCCCAAGCCGCTCAGCGCCGCATACGACAACGGCACCCGCCACCTGCGCTGGACCCAAGGCGTCAGTCTGCGCGAGATCGTCATCGCATTGGAACCGAACCGGCGCATCGCCTGGGATTTCGATTTCTATGATCAGGCCGCCCTGCGCGCGGTTGATCCCCATATCTCGCCCAATTCCAAATTCACCCGGCTCCGTTCAGGCAGCTACAATTTCCAGCCGATCGCGGGCGGCCGCACCCGGCTCACGCTTGAAACCCAGCTGGACATCGCAACACCGCTCAACCTCTATTTTGGCCCCTGGGCGGAGCGCATTCTGCAGGATTTTCACATCTCTGTCCTGAACGTCATCAAACAGCGATCGGAGGCAATGTTATGACCGCGATCACCCTATTGGACGGCGGCATGGGCCAGGAGCTGGTGCATCGCTCGGGCCAGCCACCCACCGATCTGTGGTCCACACGGGTGATGCTGGATCACCCCGGACTGGTGCGCGAAGTTCATGAGGATTATTTTCGCGCCGGTGCCTCTGTGGCCACAACCAATACCTATGCCATTCACCGCGACAGGCTTGCACGCCATGACCTCGCAGACCGCTACGGCGACCTGATATCGATGGCCTTATCCGAGGCCAAGGCGGCCCGTCTGACCCACGGGGCGGGCCTTTTGGCGGGCTCAATCGGCCCGCTGGTCGCCAGCTACCGCCCGGAAACGCACCCACCCCACGACGAAGCGGTGGCGCTTTACGCCGAGGCCGCGCACCTGATCGGCCCGCATGTCGACCTGATCTTATGCGAAACCGTCGCGTCGCTGGCCCATGCGACCGCGGTGCTTGAGGGCGCGAAAGCCGGTGGAAAACCGGTTTGGCTGTCGGTCACGGTCGATGATGAGGACGGCAGGCGCTTGCGCTCAGGCGAGACGGTCGGGGATCTATGCGCGCTGGCCAGCGAAGCCGAAGCATTGCTGGCTAATTGCTCGGCGCCCGAGGCGATGGCGCACGCGCTCGGCGCGCTCAAAGCCTGCGGCAAACCGTTTGGGGCCTATGCCAACGGCTTTACCGGCATCACCAAGGAATTTCTGCAAGACAATTCCAATGTCGAAGCGTTGACGGCCCGGCGCGACATGGCCCCCGAAACCTACGCGCGGTTTGCGATGAGATGGGTCGATATGGGTGCCACCATCGTCGGCGGCTGCTGCGAGACCGGTCCGGCCCATATCGCCAAGCTTGCCGCCCGCCTGAATGCAGCCGGTCATGAGATCGTCTGATGGCGCGCCTCATCCCTTTCATTTTGTCCGAAATATCCCGGGGGGTTGTCATTGGTTCGCGCCATTGGTCCGAGCGACCAACGACGACGAGGGGGCAGCGCCCCATCGCCCCGGTTGCTTGCCGCCCGCCTGCAGGCTGCGGGTCATGAGATTGTCCAGAGCGATGAGCGCGTACAAGCAAGCCAAGAGCGGCGCGTTCATCAAGCCCTTTCGGGCTTTCTTCGCGAAGGCAAGACCATGACACTCCCAGACAAGGCCCGCGCGGTCATCATCGGCGGCGGCGTGATCGGCTGCTCGGTGGCCTATCACCTGGCCAAACTCGGCTGGAAAGACGTCGTGCTTCTGGAACGCAAGCAACTGACCTCTGGCACCACCTGGCACGCCGCCGGGCTGATCGCGCAATTGCGCGCCACTGCAGCGATGACCAAACTGGCGAAATACAGCCAGGAGCTTTACGGATCGCTCGAAACCGAAACCGGCGTCGCCACCGGCTTCAAACGTGTCGGTTCGATCACCGTGGCGCTGAGTGCCGAGCGCGCCGAGGAAATCCGCCGACAGGCCTCGATGGCGCGCGCCTTTGGCGTCGATGTCGAGGAAATCAGCCCGGCGGAAGTCAAATCCCGCTACGAACACTTGAATATCAGCGGTGTCGTCTCAGGCGTCTATCTCGACAAGGACGGCCAGGGCGACCCGGCCAATATCGCCCTGGCTTTGGCCAGGGGTGCGCGTCAGGCCGGTGCGCAGATCAAAGAGCGCGTACGGGTCACCGGCATTGCCAAAGACGGCAGGCGCGCAACCGGTGTGAATTGGACCGATAGCCAAGGCGAAGAGGGACATATCGCCTGCGACCACATCGTCAATTGCGCCGGTATGTGGGGCCGCCAGGTTGGCCGCATGGCCGGTGTCAATGTGCCGCTGCAGGCCTGTGAGCACTTTTACATCGTCACCGAACCCATTGACGGGCTGACACAAATTCCGGTTCTGCGCGTGCCCGATGAATGCGCCTATTACAAGGAAGACGCCGGCAAATACCTGCTCGGCGCGTTTGAACCCAACGCCAAGCCCTGGGGCATGGATGGCATTCCGCCCGATTTCGAGTTCGACCAGTTGCCTGAAGATTTCGACCATTTCGAGCCGATCCTCGAGGCGGCGGTCAACCGCGTGCCGCTGCTGGCCGAGGCCGGAATTCACACGTTCTTCAACGGCCCGGAAAGTTTCACCCCCGACGATGCCTATCATCTGGGGCTTGCGCCGGAGATGGATAATTTCTGGGTCGCCGCGGGGTTCAACTCGATCGGCATTCAGTCAGCGGGTGGGGCCGGTAAAGCGCTGGCTGAATGGATGCAGGGCGGCGAAAAGCCGTTCGATCTGGGCGATGTCGATATTTCCCGGATGCAGCCGTTTCAGGGTAACAAGCGCTACCTTTATGAACGCTCCAAAGAGACACTTGGCCTGCTTTACGCCGACCACTTCCCCTACCGTCAAAAGGCCACCGCGCGCGGCGTGCGGCGCACGCCGTTCCACCATCATCTGGAAGCACAAGGCGCGGTCTTTGGCGAGATTGCCGGCTGGGAACGGGCCAACTGGTTCGCCGATGAAGGGCAGGACCGCGACTATCAATACAGCTGGTCCCGCCAGAACTGGTTTGACAATTCGGCACGCGAACACCGTGCCGTTCGGACCAATGTCGGCATGTATGACATGTCATCCTTTGGCAAAATTCGGGTCGAGGGCCCGGATGCCGAAAGCTTCCTCAACTTGATCTGCGGCGCACAGATGTCGGTGCCAATCGGCAAGATCGTCTACACGCAATTCCTCAATTCGCGCGCCGGGATCGAGGCGGATGTCACCGTCACCCGTCTTTCGGAAACCCTCTATCTGGTCGTCACCCCGGCGGCGACGCGGCTGGCCGATCAGACCTGGATGGCGCGCCATGCGCGCGATTTCCGCGTGGTCATAACCGATGTGACCGCGGGCGAAGGCGTGCTGGCGGTGATGGGGCCAAACGCACGGCATCTGATGCAAGCCGTCAGCCCGAATGATTTTTCAAACGAAACCAACCCCTTCGGCACTGCGGTTGACATCGAGATCGGCATGGGCCTGGCCCGTGCGCATCGGGTTTCTTATGTGGGTGAGCTGGGCTGGGAGGTTTACATGTCCACCGATATGGCCGGGCATGTGTTCGAGACATTGCAGGCGGCGGGGCAAGACTTTGGCCTGAAACTTTGCGGCATGCACATGATGGACAGCTGCCGCATCGAGAAAGCCTTTCGCCACTTCGGCCACGACATCACGTGCGCCGATCACGTGCTGGAGGCGGGGCTTGGATTTGCCGTCGGCAAGGCCAAGGCGGGCTACATCGGCCGCGATGCGGTCGAACGCAAACGCGATGCGGGCCTACAACGGCGGATGGTGCAATTCCTGCTCACCGACCCCGAACCGCTGGTCTACCACAACGAACCGATCTTGCGGGATGGTGAAATAGTCGGCTACCTAAGTTCCGGCAATTACGGGCATACGCTCGGCGGCGCGGATGGGATGGGTTACGTGCCCTGCGCGGGTCAAACGGCGGATCAGGTTCTGGCCTCGACGTATCAGATCGAGGTGGCTGGCACGCTGGTTGACGCAACAGCGTCTTTGCGCCCGCTCTATGACCCGAAATCCGAGCGGGTGCGGGGCTGAGGCAACCGCTGATCGCCAGCCGCGCCCTTGCCCGGAACAAGGCACGGCACGTGCCGCCGGGCAGCGCCCGCCCGCCGTCACGCCGCAGGCGTGCTTTCAGCACGACGGGCGGGCGCTGCCCTCGGTCGCGTGACGTGCTTTTTGAGATACTCGGCTCAAACCGACCAATCTCCGGCCGCCGCCCGACTCACACAAAATGCACGTAAAAATCCCTAAGCGCTTCGCCCTCTAAATCCTTGGTCTTTTTGACCTCTGCGCGCTTCATGAAGACATGGTTGGCCACCAGCATCTCGCCCACCGCGCCGCAAAGCGCGGTGTCACCCGCCAGGTCAGCAATCGCCCCCTTCAGGTCACCCGCCGTCGACACTTTCGCGTCGGTCACCTCAAACCCGTCGCCGGTCTCCATCGGCCCGAGCGTGTAGCCCTTCTCCACCCCCAGCCGCGCGGCCTGCAACACTGCGGCCACCGCCGTATAGGGGTTGGCCGATGCGTCGGCCATCCGGTGTTCCAGCCGCGCCTTGTCCCCGCCTTCAGAGCTGATGCGCGTGGTCACGTTGCGATGATCGCCGCCCCAGTTCTGCCAGAACCCACTCAGAGACCCAGGCTGCAGGCGCTGATAGGAATTGGCGCTCGGCGCGATCAGCCCGGCCAGCCCTTTGTGGTGATGCAACAAACCGGCCAGACAGCCGCGCGCCAGATCGTTCAGATGATCCGGCCCGCCGCGATCCCCGGACGACAAGGCATTCGCGCCCGCCTCGTCAACAAAGGAAAAGTTGATATGCATTCCCGATCCACCGGCCTCGGCAACCGGTTTCGGCATGAAGGTCAGCAGGACCCCATGATCCAGCGCAATCTCACGCGCCATCAGACGGAAAAGCACAATATCATCAACGGCTTGCACCGCATCATCAAAGGTCAGCGTATACTCAAACTGCGGCGCGTCAAATTCGCCGGTTATCATGTCGAGCTTGAAACCCAGCCGGTCCGCCTCTTCCCAGATCGCATCGTTGAACCGGATCGGGTCGGTGAACGGTCCGGTGCCATAAACCACGCCACCGGGCGTATCATAGGGGTCCAGACGCCCGTTTTCGTCGGCCACCAGCGCAAAGGCCTCCAGCTCGATGCCGACCTTGGGCGACAGCCCGCGCAGCCGCCAATCGGCCACCGCGCGTTTCAGCGCCCCGCGCCCGCACATCGCCAGTGGCACCCCGGCGTCGTCGTAAAGATCGCCGATCACGATCTTTGTGCCCTCGTCCCAGCTGTCGCGGATGTCAGCACCGAGCCAGCGCAATTCCATATCCGGCAGGCCCTCCATCATCATCGCCCCCGGCGCCGGCAGCAGATCCTTGTCGTAATGGACGCCGAAAGTTGAGCGGCAGAACCGCGTGTCGGCGTCGCCAATCTTGCTGCCAGGCAGATATTTGCCCCGGATTATGCTCAAGTGATCGCAGAAAACCGCGCGCAGACGTTCGCCCATGTTTTGGATTTCCCCTATTGCAGCCTGACGTGTACAGGCAATTCCTTGATCCCGCCGACGAAATTCGAGCGCACGAATTTATGATCGCCCGTTGGTCCGATGCTGGCCAGCCGCCCCGCCAGTTCCTGAAACATCACCTTCACCTCCAGGCGCGCCAGCCACATGCCCAGACAAAGATGCGGGCCCGATTGGCCAAAAGCCAGATGCTTGTTGGGGCTGCGCGCCAGATTGACCCGAAACGGCTGCTCAAAGACCGTATCGTCACGGTTGGCTGAGGCAAACCAGAACAGCGCCTTGTCGCCGGCCACCATGTTCACGCCATGCGCCTCAAAATCCTGGGTCAGCGTGCGCCGGAAATACAGCGCCGGCGTGGCCCAGCGGATCACCTCGTCGGCCATCGTCTCCCAGATATCGCCAGTCTGCATCTGGCCCAAAAGCTCCGGCTGATGGCACATCGCCTGAATGCCCGCGGCGATGGAATAGCGCGTGGTGTCATTGCCAGCGGCGACCAGCAGGCAAAAGAAATTGCGAAATTCGTTCTCACTGATCGTGGCGCCATTTTCGTCCGGTGCCAGGATCATGTGCAAAATGCCTTGCGTGTCGCCACGCCGCGTTTTGTTCTCCATCAGCTCTTTGGAATAGGCGTAAAGCTCTGCCCCGGCGGGCGAGTTGAACGGCATCATCCGAAATTCATCTGTGTCCAGCTTGTCGAGCACATGATCGGTGAAATCCGGATCGGTATTGGCGATCAGCGCATCGCCCTGTTCCACCAGCCACGGCAGATCGGCCTCCGGCGTGCCCAGAATGCGACCCAGCACGAACATCGGCAATTGCCGGGCGATCACGCGGGTGGCGTCAAACTCCTGGGCCTGCAGCGCCCGGTCCAGAACCCCGACCGCCAGCCCACGAATGTCATCCTCAAACTCCGCGATCACAGTCTTGGAAAACGCCCGCGCCACCTTGATCCGGGTTTTCATATGCTCGGGCGGATCGGTCTCCTGAAAGGTCCGCCGCGCCAGATATTCCTCATGAGATTGATCCTCCATGCGAATGCCACGCGCCGACGAGAACACCTTGAAATTGCGGTTCATCTCGGTGATGTCGCGATGCCGCGTGATCGACCAGAAACCAATGCCCTGATCATATTGCGTCCAATGCACCGGATCCTCGCGCCTAAGGCGGGCCAAGGTGTTGTGCGGCACACCTGCAGCAAAGGCGTCGTGGCTGGTCAGATCGGCATGGCCATCGTCTGTCGGCGTCCAGATAGTCATTGCTTGTTAAGTTCCCTGCTGGCTCATACTCATTCAACCCTGCCGCTACCGCAAATGGATTCTGATGCACCTGGCAATCCTAATCACCAACACCGACGACAGCGCCTTTGCCCGCGCCCGGCCCGATGACCGTCGAAAGTTTCGCGATCTGATCGCGCCGTTGCGACCCAACTGGCAGCTAACCGCATTTGCGGTCAAAGATGGCGTCTTTCCGGACGATCTGGGCGGCTTTGACGGTGCCATCATCGGCGGCAGCCCGGCCAGCGTGCTGGACGATCACGCCTGGATCGCGCCGCTCATGGCGCTGATCCGCGATGCCCACGCGCGCAAATTGCCGCTCTACGGCGCCTGCTTTGGCCATCAGGCGATTGCGCTGGCTCTGGGTGGCAAGGTGGCCAAACGCGCGGGCGGGCTGATCATGGCTCTGGTGCACACGAGCGCCTGTGACGGCACTCCGCCCCTCACACTCTACGCCGCCCATTAGGATGAAGTCACAAACCTGCCACCCGGCGGTGAATTGCTCTTTACCAGTGACATTTGCGCTCTGGCCGCCTTCAAACTCGCGCGTCATATCGAAACAACCCAGTATCACCCTGAAATCAGTCGCGATTTCATGTCGGATTTGATCGACAACTACGCCGACAAGCTGCCAGCTGATCAGATCGCCAGCGCCCGCGCGTCCCTGCAAACCCCCGCCGATCATGTCCGCGCCGCTGAGCGGATCGTCGCTTTCTTTGAAGCCGCGCAAAAGTGATGGGTCGCCACAGCGCTGGCCCAAAATGGCGCAGCGCCGGTCCTTTCTTTTCCGCCCGCCCTGTCCTATAGGCCCGCCAGTATGACCGCGAACCCGCCCTCCTTGCGCCCCGATCTGGCTCGCGCCCGCGCGCCCGAATTAGCCCGCCCCGGCCAGCCGACCATCGGCATGGTCTCGCTGGGCTGCCCCAAGGCGCTGGTCGACAGCGAGCGGATATTGACGCGCCTCAGGGCCGAGGGCTACGCAATCTCGCCCGATTACGCCGGTGCCGGGGCGGTCATCGTCAACACCTGCGGATTTCTGGACAGCGCCAAAGCCGAGAGCCTGGACGCCATCGGCGAGGCTTTGTCCGAAAACGGCAAGGTCATCGTCACCGGCTGCCTGGGGGCTGAGCCCGATTACATCTCGCGCGCACATCCCCAAGTGCTGGCGGTCACCGGACCCGAGCAATATGAGCGCGTGCTGGACGCGGTCCACGCAGCGGTGCCGCCCGCGCCCGATCCGTTCATCGACCTGATGCCGGCCACGGGCGTCAAACTCACCCCGCGGCATTATTCTTATCTAAAGATTTCAGAGGGTTGCAACCATAAGTGCCGCTTTTGCATCATTCCCAACATGCGCGGACGTCTGGCCTCTCGCCCCGCCCATGCCGTGATGCGCGAAGCCGAAAAGCTGGTCGAGGCCGGGGTTAAGGAGCTGCTGGTGATCAGCCAGGACACCTCGGCCTATGGCACCGACTGGAAGGACCGTCCTGAGAAAGCGCCGATCCTGTCGCTGGCCCGCGACCTTGGCGGGCTCGGCGCCTGGGTGCGCCTGCACTATGTCTACCCCTACCCGTTCGTGGCCGACCTCATTCCGCTGATGGCAGATGGCCTGATCCTGCCCTATCTCGACATCCCGTTTCAGCACGCCCACCCGGATATGTTGCGCCGCATGGCCCGACCCGCCGCCGCCGCGCGAACCCTGGACCAGATCGCCGCCTGGCGCGATATTTGCCCGGACATTACGCTTAGAAGCACCTTCATCGTCGGCTATCCCGGCGAAACCGAGGCCGAATTTCAGACGCTCCTGGACTGGCTGGACGCGGCCCAGTTGGATCGCGTCGGGTGCTTTCAATACGAGAATGTGGACGGTGCCCGCTCGAACGCGTTGCCGGATCATGTGGCCGATGAGGTGAAACAGGAGCGCTGGGACCGGTTCATGGCGCGTGCTCAAGGGATATCAGAAGCGAAACTGGCGGCCAAAGTGGGCACGAGGATTGAGGTGATCGTGGACGAGGTCGAGGCGGACGGCGCGACCTGTCGCTCACACGCCGATGCGCCGGAGATCGACGGGAATTTGTTTATCGATGCGGGGTTTGAAGGGCTGTCGGCGGGGGACATCGTGAGCGTCGAGGTCGACGAGGCGGGGGAGTATGATTTGTGGGGGAGGGTGGCGTGAATGTCCGAGAGCGGGGGTGGCCTCAACGGGTGGACGCAACACTTTAATCTTTAGGAAGAGATGGAGTGTTGAGCATGAAGTATCGTCGTCGCATTTACTATTCGGCCACGCAGCGGGCTGAGATTTGGGATCGTTGGCAGCGCGGAGAGTCGATGAGTTCGATTGGGCGGGTGTTTGACCGGCAATCATCCTCGGTCTTTTCCGTTATCTCGCCGACAGGCGGCATCCGCCCGCCAGGTCGCAGACGTGGTAGCCGCGCCCTGAGCCTTTCTGAGCGCGAGGAGATTTCGCGCGGGCTTAGCATCAAACGATCACTTCGCGTGATCGCCCACCAATTAGGACGCGCGCCCTCAACCATCAGCCGCGAGGTTCGACGGAATGGCGGATCTGCTAACTATCGCGCGACGACCTCTGATCAGGCAGCATGGGATCGCGCATTGCGCCCCAAGACATGCAAGCTGGCTTGCCACCCAGCTTTGGCCCAAGCAGTATCGGCAAAGCTTCGGCGCAAGTGGTCACCCGAGCAGATTGCGGGCTGGCTCAAGCGTACGTTCCCGAAAAAAGCGCAGAAACAAGTGTCGCACGAAACGATATACAGAAGCCTTTATATACAGGCGCGCGGCGTACTGAAGAAGGAGTTGCTGGAGCATCTGCGCGCCAAACGCACTGTCCGGCGCTCCAAGCATGCAAGCCTCAAGCGCAACGGTTTGGGGCAGATCAAAAACGCCGTATCGATCAGTCAAAGACCCGCGTCCGTGGAAGACAGAGCGGTGCCAGGGCATTGGGAAGGCGATCTGATCGGAGGGTCGAAGAACAGTTATACCAACGGCCCTAGTGGAACGCCATTCGCGGTATGTGATGCTGGTCAAAGTCGCCAACAAGGACACCGAAAGCGTCATCTCTGGGCTAATCAAATCGGCACAGAGATTGCCACGCGAACTCTACAAGTCCCTGACATGGGATCGCGGCAAAGAGCTGGCAGATCACCCGCGCCTGACCATAGCGACCGATATCGACGTCTACTTTTGCGACCCACACTCCCCGTGGCAACGCGGTTCGAACGAAAACACCAACCGGCTTCTCCGGCAATATCTGCCAAGGGGAACTGATTTATCCGTTCATTCTCAAGCAAAGCTCAGCGCGATCGCACGTCAGTTGAACGAAAGGCCTCGCAAGACCTTGCAATACCAAACGCCAGCAGAGAAATTTGCCGAGTGTGTTGCGTCGATCAGTTGAGCCCGCCGGCGCTAGCCGCCGCGCCCTTGCCCGGCGGCACGTGCCGTGCCTTGTTTCCGGGCAACTGCAGTCTGACCATCGCCAATATGCGCCGAATGCGAACCGCAATTTCCGCTGGCTTGGTGCGCCATCCCGCCCCAACGCAACCCATTCTCTGTCCCTCCCAGCGCAAGACAGAATATTCACGAATATTCTGCCAACCGAAAAATCTTCGTTAAGATTTATCCACCGCCACCGCCCGCATCGTTAACCCGGTCCGGCAACCAGTTGCGTGTCCGACAGGAATCCGACGGGAGTCAGACGCCCATATTGCACCGAAATCAACGCGTTATACCAGCGGCATTTAACATTGACCGATATGGGCCCATTTTCGCATTCCGATTGATGTGATGGTTTCGGGCTGTGCGATGAGCTTGTTCCAAGCTTCGCATCCAGCATCGACGATGGCATTGTAGTCTTCGAACACGCGGTTGGAGAGCCAATTGGCGCGCAAGTACTGCCAGATATTTTCCACCGGGTTCAGTTCCGGAGCGCGCGATGGCAGCAGGATGATGGTGAGGTTCTTCGGGACTTTGAGTTTGCCGGTGGTGTGCCATCCGGCCCGATCCATCAGCACAACCGCATGGGCCTTTCGGGCGACGTGGCGGCTGATCTCGTCGAGATGCATCTGCATGGCTTGCGCGTCCGCCCAAGGCAGCATGAGCGCCGCCCCCTTGCCGTGAGCCGGACAGATGGTGCCGAACAGATAGGCGTTGTGATAGCGCTGATCGGCCGGCTGGCGGGGGCGCGTGCCCTTTCTCGCCCACAGGCGCGTCAGGCCATTCTTCTGGCCAAGGCGTGCTTCGTCCTGGAACCAGATCTCCACCGGCGTTCCCGCTGGCAGGTCAGCTATATGCACCTGGAGCGTGTCGGCGAAGTTTTTTTTAAACGCCTCGATGATCCGCTTATCCTGCCTGGGATGCTGCGGGCGGGCGCTGATATGGGCAAAGCCCAGTTCGCCAAGCAGTCTGGATATCCCGCGCTCGGAATAGATGACGCCAAAGCGCGCCTCGATCACCCGCTTCAGGTCGATCCGCCGCCAGCGGACAACCCCGTCCACCGCCGGATCGGGGCCGGTCTCGACAATCTCGCCAAGTTCTTTCATCTGGACATCGCTCAGGTAGCGCGTCCGGCCCGCGCCCTTGCGGTTGGTGAGGCCATCCGGTCCCTCTTCGTTGAACCGGTGAACCCAGTCCCGCAGGGTTTGGCGATCCATCCCACCGATCCTTGCGGCCTCTCCACGGCGCATGCCATCGTAGACCGCCGCAAGAGACAACAGACGGCGGCTCTGCCGGGCATCCTTGCAACGGCTGGCGAGTTTACGAAGGTGGCGGGCATCAAAGTCGCGACGAAGCGGCACACTGGCTGGCATGGCGATCCTCCTTTGCCAACCTTGAATCAGATCAAAACCGATTTGGGAATCCCCACAGAGTCAGAAATTGATGCCGTTGGTATTAACCATTATTACCCAACCCTGCACCAGCCTGCCTTGAATTCCGACCGGCAATCGGCCAATTTCAGGCATGAAACCCCGTAGTCTCTTGCCACTCGCCGCCCTGCCGCTTCTCGCCGCTTGCGCCACATTTCCGCCCGCCGTCGAAGGCGCGCGCGGTTTTTTCTGGGGGCCGTTTGACGGGGCCGTGGCACCAATTGCGTTTATTATCAGCTGGTTCTCGGACACGATCGGAATCTATGGCGTGCCAAATTCCGGCGGCTGGTATGATTTCGGTTTCCTGCTGGGCCTGACGATGTGGGCCGGCGGCGGCTACGCGGCCCGCAAACGGCGATCCTAAGCCAGCCCCACCAGCACCCAGACCCAGGCCACACCCCCGGCAATCGCGGTCAGAGCCACCGCCGCGCTGCCCGCATCCTTGGCCGCGCGGATCGCCTGATCCTCGCCCGGCTCCACCAGATCGCACAGACGCTCAATCGCCGTGTTCATCAGCTCTGAAGCTAGGATAAGTATCCCTAATACAACGATAAATAACCGCTCACCGCTGGTAAGCGGCAAGGCGAATGCGGCGATATCCGAGATCACCACCGCATAAACCCAGCTGCGCAAACTACCCTCGCGCGCCCAGGCATCGCGCCAACCGTCCAGCGACCAGATCACCCGGTTGGTCAGGTTAAGGGGCCCGCGCTTTGTGTGCGTGAACGGTTGTTTGGTCATGGCCCGCAGCATGGGACGGCCGCACCGCTGTTGACAACCGTCAACTTAAATATTGACGGATCAAATCAGATCCCCTAGCGGTGGCGGCGGTGACAGCAACCCGCGATGGCGTCGCGGCGTTTATCCTGTCCCGCCTGTCTTTTTTGCAGGTTTGCCGTCCTGAACGCCGGGATTTTGCCCCCGGTGATATGCCTTGCCCGGGGCCTCGGACAAGGAGATTTCAGATGAACACCAATCTGAACCGCCAGCAGACTTTTGTCTGCGAAAACGGCGACAAAGCCACCCTGCCATTCAGCGAGCGCGAATACGACCGCCGCCTCGGCACCCTTCGCGCGATCATGGATGCGCGCGATATTCCCGCTGTTTTGCTTACCTCAATGCACAACATCGCCTATTATTCAGGTTTTCTTTACTGCAGTTTCGGGCGGCCCTATGCGTGCGTGGTAACGCCCCATGCCTGCGCGACCGTGTCGGCCAATATCGACGGCGGCCAGCCGTGGCGGCGCTCGCACGGCGACAACATCATCTACACCGACTGGAAACGCGACAATTACTGGCGCGCGGTTGCGGGCCTGATCGGCAACGCCGCACGGCTGGGCGTTGAAGCGGATCATCTGACGATGGCCATGCAATCCAGGGCCAAAGAAATGCTGGGCGCGCCGGAACTGGTGGACATAGCGCCCGACACGATGGCTGCGCGCATGGTCAAATCGGCCGAGGAGATTGCTCTGATCCGCGAAGGCGCGCGCATCGCCGATGTCGGTGGCGCGGCGGTTCGCGATGCGATCCGTGCAGGCACGCGCGAAATTGACGTGGCCATTGCCGGCCGTGATGCGATGGAGCTGGAAATCGCCCGCGCCCATCCGCAAAGCGAATTGCGCGACAGCTGGGTCTGGTTTCAGTCCGGCCTGAACACCGACGGCGCGCATAACCCAGTGACAACCCGCAGCTTGCAGATGGGCGACATCCTGTCTTTGAATACATTTCCAATGATTTCAGGCTATTATACCGCACTTGAGCGGACGCTGTTTCTGGGCGAGCCGGACGCGGACAGCCTGCGCACCTGGCAGGCCAACGTCGCCGCGCATGAACTGGGTCTGAGCCTGATCAAACCCGGTGCCACGTGCTCGGGCATCTCGGCCGAGATCAACCGGTTCTTCACTGATGAAGGCCTTCTGCAATACCGCTCATTCGGATACGGCCATTCCTTTGGCCTGCTCAGCCATTACTATGGCCGCGAGGCCGGGCTTGAGCTGCGCGAAGACATCGACACGGTGCTGGAACCGGGCATGGTCGTGTCGATGGAGCCGATGCTGTGGATACCGCATGGCCAACCCGGTGCGGGGGGCTATCGCGAGCACGATATTCTGGTCGTGGGTGATGACGGAGCCGACAATATCACCGGTTTTCCATTCGGTCCTGAACACAACATCGTCGCCTAGCTGTCGTCGCCACATCGCCGGTCATTGCGCCCGATTTCCGTGGCAAATCTGGCCCAACAGCTTTAAGGCTGGCCATGCGCGATCGCGGGCGAAAGGATGCGCATGGCAAAGAACATTCTGGTCCTAAACGGGCCGAACCTGAACCTGCTTGGCACCCGCCAGCCCGAAATTTACGGGCGCGAAACACTGGATGATGTCGCCGCTGATTGTACCGCGCGGGCCAGAACGGCGGGGCTGGAAATTGAGTTCCGCCAGTCCAACCATGAAGGCGAACTGGTAGACTGGATTCAAACTGCCCGCGGCGGTGTGAGCGCGATCATCATCAATCCC
>CBDCFL010000015.1:0-117101 GCA_965216135.1 Paracoccaceae bacterium | reverse complement strand
CGTCGGTATTTTCCCTAACGAGGCCGCGATCAGACGCCTCGTCGGCGCACTTATGCTGGAGCAGAACGACGAATGGGCAGTCACACGTCGTTACATGACGCTGGAAACCGTCGCCGCCATCTGCGAGGATACCACCATGGACCCGGCGAAAATCGCCGCCCTGTAAACCGGCTCAACACCCAGCCGGAGAACAATTTACACCACGCCCTGGGGCACTACCCTCCGCGCTGCCAACGATCCCAAATCTCAGCCCGCTGCGTGGCCGAATAGTAAATGCGACGACGATACTTCATGCTCAACACTCCATCTCTTCCTAAAGATTAAAGTGTTGCGTCCACCCGTTGAGGCCACCGGAAATTGCCCGAGTGTTTTTGCACGCGCAGCGAAACCTCGTAATCCGCAGTTCGCATCGGAAGCTGCTCTCAAGTCGAGGGTCTGAAAAGGGCGGTGGCCTCAACGGGTGGACGCAACACTTTAATCTTTAGAGTCCGTCCGGAGACTTTATGTAGGATTACAGAGTTTTCGGAGCATGAGTCGAATGGACGCGAGCTTGATGAAGGCGAGCGCGTTGCGGTTGAGGTTCTCCCAGTCCTTGGCCAGTCGGCGGCAGCGGTTGAGCCAGGCGATGGTGCGTTCGACCACCCAACGCCTGGGCTGGACGACGAAGCCCTTCACCCGATCGGATCGCTTGACGATCTCGGTCTCGAGATCGGGCAGGATGCCGGCCAGGGCGCGGTGAAAGACCGGCCCCTGATAGGCGCTGTCGGCGAACAATTTCCCGAGAAAGGGAAACAGACCGAACAAGGTCGCCAGCAGCGCGAGACCGCCGTCGCGATCCTGAACGTCGGCGGCGGTGACGATGCCGTGCAGCAGCAAGCCTTGCGTATCGACCAGAACATGCCGCTTCTTGCCCTTGATCAACTTGCCGGCATCGAAGCCGTGGCTGTCGATGCGAGCCCCCCTTTTTCAGCGCTTTTCACACTCTGACTGTCGATGATGCAGGCCGTGGGGCTGGCTTCGCGCGCGGCTTTCTCGCGGCACTTGAGGTAGAGCGCATGATGGATGCGATCCAGCGTGCCGTCCCAGTTCCACAGGCCCGAGGTACTCATGCACGGTGCTTCTGGGCGGCAAATCCTTGGGCAGCGCGCGCCACTGGCAGCCGGTGCTCAGAATGTACATCACGCCGTTGATCACCTCGCGGATAGCGACGCGCCGTTTGCCGCCGCCGGGCTTGCCCGGCGGGATCAGCGGCTCGATATGCGCCCATTCCGCATCGGTCAGGTCGCTCGGATAACGCAGTTTGTCGCGGTTGTAGCGCGGGCGGTTGTCGGCAGTCCACATGGGGCACCTCAAGAGCAAATTCACCACCCCAGAGAATCACAGCTGATTCAGCTCTTCAAGAGGGCGCGCCGGATAACCGAATCATCCGACTCATAAAGTCCCCGGACGGACACTTAGGAAGAGATGGAGTGTTGAGCATGAAGTATCGTCGTCGCATTTACTATTCGGCCACGCAGCGGGCTGAGATTTGGGATCGTTGGCAGCGCGGAGAGTCGATGAGTTCGATTGGGCGGGTGTTTGACCGGCAATCATCCTCGGTCTTTTCCGTTATCTCGCCGACAGGCGGCATCCGCCCGCCAGGTCGCAGACGTGGTAGCCGCGCCCTGAGCCTTTCTGAGCGCGAGGAGATTTCGCGCGGGCTTAGCATCAAACGATCACTTCGCGTGATCGCCCACCAATTAGGACGCGCGCCCTCAACCATCAGCCGCGAGGTTCGACGGAATGGCGGATCTGCTAACTATCGCGCGACGACCTCTGATCAGGCAGCATGGGATCGCGCATTGCGCCCCAAGACATGCAAGCTGGCTTGCCACCCAGCTTTGGCCCAAGCAGTATCGGCAAAGCTTCGGCGCAAGTGGTCACCCGAGCAGATTGCGGGCTGGCTCAAGCGTACGTTCCCGAAAAAAGCGCAGAAACAAGTGTCGCACGAAACGATATACAGAAGCCTTTATATACAGGCGCGCGGCGTACTGAAGAAGGAGTTGCTGGAGCATCTGCGCGCCAAACGCACTGTCCGGCGCTCCAAGCATGCAAGCCTCAAGCGCAACGGTTTGGGGCAGATCAAAAACGCCGTATCGATCAGTCAAAGACCCGCGTCCGTGGAAGACAGAGCGGTGCCAGGGCATTGGGAAGGCGATCTGATCGGAGGGTCGAAGAACAGTTATATAGCGACCCTAGTGGAACGCCATTCGCGGTATGTGATGCTGGTCAAAGTCGCCAACAAGGACACCGAAAGCGTCATCTCTGGGCTAATCAAATCGGCACAGAGATTGCCACGCGAACTCTACAAGTCCCTGACATGGGATCGCGGCAAAGAGCTGGCAGATCACCCGCGCCTGACCATAGCGACCGATATCGACGTCTACTTTTGCGACCCACACTCCCCGTGGCAACGCGGTTCGAACGAAAACACCAACCGGCTTCTCCGGCAATATCTGCCAAGGGGAACTGATTTATCCGTTCATTCTCAAGCAAAGCTCAGCGCGATCGCACGTCAGTTGAACGAAAGGCCTCGCAAGACCTTGCAATACCAAACGCCAGCAGAGAAATTTGCCGAGTGTGTTGCGTCGATCAGTTGAGCCCGCCGCCCTTTTCGGACCTCTTCTCGGTCGGCATCATTGAAGCTCTCACGACAACTGAAGTCGCGATCAGGAGGTCGGTGGCATCCATTCACCGCTACTCCTTCGGCATCGGATAGCTTCGCAGGATTCAATAGTGCCGGATTCCAGCCTCAGCTTGGACGCGCGCCAAAGCCACAAGCTGGGGCTTCTGTTCGTCATCGGGGCGGGCGTCCTGTGGTCGACGGTTGGGCTTGGCATCCGGCTCATCCAAGAGGCGGAGGTCTGGCAAATCCTGCTCTATCGATCTGTCAGCCTCACCTTTTTTCTATACTTTGTGATCCTCATCCGGTCTCGTCAGAACCCGTTTCGGCAAGTGCGCCGATCAGGATTTCCTGGGATGATTGCCGGGCTATCTTTGGTGGCCGCCTATTCCGGTGGGATCTACGCAATTCAATCAACATCGGTGGCCAATGCCATGCTGCTGTTTGCAGCGGCTCCATTCATGGCAGCTATCCTTGGTTGGATTGTGCTGCGCGAGGCGGTTCGAAGAGCCACCTGGATCGCGATCTTGGTGGCTGTCGCCGGCATTGGCGTCATGGTTGCTGACAAAGTCGCGGGCGTTGCGATGGTGGGAAGCCTGGCGGCGCTCGGATCAGCGTTGGGATTCGCCGCATTCACAGTGGCACTTCGTTGGGGCAAGTCCGGCGAAATGCTTCCCTCAGTATTTCTGTCCGGTATATTCGCGATTCTGATCACGTCAGCGATTTGCTGGAACGTCGGTTTGCCTTTTCTCCTGTCTGCAAATGACGGTAGCATCGCAATGGGAATGGGGGTGTTTCAGGTTGGTGCAGGATTGGTCCTATTTACACTTGGATCAAGAACTCTGCCCGCGGCAGAACTGACCCTTTTGTCTTTGGCCGAAGTCCTCCTTGCGCCGCTGTGGGTCTGGCTGTTTCTCGGAGAAACGGCAACGACCAACACGCTCGTCGGCGGCTGCCTGCTGCTCGCAGCAATCATCGGCAACGCTGTCTCGGGTGCGCGGCGCAAGGCTTCCCTCAGCGGCTTAACGACAGGTGGGTTGCTGATCCCAGACTTTCTCAGTGACATGCAAGGGCGTTCAGAAGTCTTGCTGGATGTTGATCTGTCTGGAAAAGACCTTTGATCCCGTCTGGTTCCGTTTCTCGTGCGATTGCCCTTAGCCTTTTGGCCCTTGTTTTCTTCGATTTGATGGGGCTGGTGATCAAGTTTCTCTCGCCAAGCTACAGTGCGGCGGAACTGTCCGTGTATCGCAACATATTCGGAACTATACCTGGCGTCATCGCGCTTTGGTCATCACCAGCCTGGCACCGCAGTGGCCGTCGCGTGAGGGTCCGCCAATGGGGGTTGATCTGTTCGCGAGGTCTAATCGTCACCCTCGCCCAGTTCATGTTCTATTTGTCACTAGGCCGGATCGCCTTTGCCAGTGCAACAACAATTTCATACTCTGGTGCGCTATTCATGACCGGATTTGCCGTGCTTTTGCTTGGGGAGCGGGTTGGGACTATCCGTTGGACGGCGGTACTGATCGGTTTCGTCGGAGTGGTGATGGTGATGGGGCCGGGGCGCGAGACGTTCACATTGGACTCTTTTCTACCTCTGGGTGCAGCCGCGCTCTATGCGCTAACTGGCGTTTCGGCGCGGCTAATCGATGTGGAAGTTCCAAGTGCACTGGCAAACCTCTATTCCTCGGTCTTCGCAGTCGCCGGGTCATTGGTGCTTGCGCTTTTTCTCGGTGGATTCACCCCAATTCAAAGCCAGTCTGATTTTTTCTGGATCGCAGCTATGGGCGGGTTTGGTGGAATAGCCGTGCTTTGTTTGGTCATCTCCTACCGGATGACCGAACAGAGCAATCTCGCCCCGTTCAGCTATTTTGGAATTCCGATGGCTTTCTTTTTCGGGTGGGCGTTCTTTGGCGAGGCACCAGTAAAAGACCTCTTCCCGGGCGCTTTCCTGATCGCGGCTGGAGGACTATTGGTCGTCTGGCGGGATCGTCAGCGCAATCGTTTGGCAAATGCGAAGTCAACTTTGTGAATTCGTGCTCAACTCTGCCGCAGGCGCATCAGGCCGGTATGTCCGCAACTCGGCCGTCGCGCCTCTGTGCCTCGCTGCAGCCGCCACGAATGGCCGGTTTCGCCGCCGCCCCGTAGCGGAGCCAGACGGGCCTCTTGGTTGAACGAAATGCTGCGGGTGCAAGGAGCGTCGCTTGGTCAGGTCCGCTTTGGGCTCAAAGCGGTCCGCGGCTGTGCGGCGACACTGCGCTGCTCGTACACTCCCAAACCAGCCATTCGCCTGGGCTTGGTATTATGGCTGCGTCAACACGGTGTCGACGCATGGGACAGGAGGGCCGGATGGAGGCTCTATCATGTCCAGAATCCAACTTCCCGTTGCCAAGCCGAAACGTACACCCTGGAACAGGGGGCGACTTGTGGGTCAGAAGCGCCCACTGCTTCCAAAGCAGGTTTGGGCCATCCGCACGCGCCTCGAACTCGCGGGCAATCTACGCGACCTCGCGCTCTTCAACCTCGCCATCGACAGCAAACTGCGTGGCTGCGATCTGGTCTGTCTGAAGGTTGCCGACCTCGTGGTCGGCGGTTCCGTCCGTGAACGCGTCTCGGTCATCCAGAGCAAGACCGGTCGACCCGTGCAATTCGAAGTGTCGGAGAACACCCGAGAATCCGTGATGGAGTGGGCGAACTCACCGGAAATGCGCGGCTGTGCTCATCTTTTTCCCAGCCGTTTCCACGCGTCACCGCATCTGTCGACACGGCAGTACGCCCGGCTCGTCCGGGACTGGGTGTCGGCGATAGGTCTCGACCCGAGCGGCTACGGCACCCATTCGATGCGGCGCACGAAAGCAGCGCTGATCTACCGCAAGACCGGCAATCTGCGTGCAGTTCAACTCCTGCTTGGACACGCGAAAGTAGACAGCACGGTGCGATATCTCGGCGTGGAGCTGGAGGATGCCTTGAGTATCGCTGAACGTATCGACATCTGAAACAAAGGCGGACGGCACCAGCCGTTCGCTCACCAAGACCAGACACCAGCCAAACGCCTCGCTAACGACGGCAGTGAGCCCTGAGCGGACATCCTTACAGCCCACGCGTCGCGCTCCATGCATCTCTGCGAAAGGCTGTGGCTTTGTCATGCAGAATTACGCATTCTAATATTTGCAGCAATCTTGGCGGGTGCCCGAATTGATTAATCTCGGTAATGGTAACAGCATCGACGGTTACGACAAGATTAACGTGGTCCTTGGAAAGAACAGTTCAGGCAAGAGCACACTGCTGCGTCTGATGGATACCCATCTCTCAGGGGATGATGTTTGCGTTCGCTACATTACCCCGGAACGTGGTGGTGAACTATCGTTCGACGCCGGAATTGGAACACAAACGTCGAACAATCCAACTTGGCTAACGGGGCAGCGCAGGAAGAACCGCTATGAGCAATTTAGGCAGTCAAGCGTTGCGGAGTTCCGCAATCTTGAAACGCTTGTGTTAAGGTCCATCGAAGGCGACCCCGAAGTTAGGGCCAGTGACTTCAAATTTGACGAAGAGATTGCACACGTAAATGAGGTTCTCGATCGGGTCGAGCTGGTTAGGTCAGTTACGGCTGGGTTTGACATAATTTGCAAACAAGACAAACAACCAGCGAATGCGACTGAGCTGAGCAGTGGTGAATCCGAACTCATAAGCCTGGCTGTTGAAATCCTGTATTTCGCCTATCTATGCAAACAGAAAAAATATATTGAACAAGAAAATTGTGAGAACGCCGGTGCAATAATCCCTCACTGAAGCGGCCAGAATGTCTGGTTGGCCGGAGTAAAACTCCATCAGTGTTATGCTTTCTGTTTTCAGAGGGCGGGGATGAAGAACGTGGATTTGTACGGTCGGGTACGTCATGCAGTTTTAATTGACGGTATGAGCAGCCGGGAAGCGGCGCGGGTATTTGGAGTTGATCCACGCACCATCGCCAAGATGTTGGCGTTTTCTTTTCCGCCCGGATACCGGCGCAGCCAACCTGTACGACGCCCGAAGTTGGATGCGTTTACCGGGATTATTGATCAGACCCTTGAGGCAGATAAGCTGGTTCCAAAGAAGCAGCGACACACGTCGAAACGGATATTTGAACGACTGCGTGATGAGCATGACTTTGAAGGCGGCATCACGATTCAGACCGTGTGAAAACTCTGGGTGGCGGGGGATTCCGTCCGGCTCATGGCGATGTTAGAGTCCGCCATGAGACACATTCCTGGCATTGACCGCTCTCAGGTTCTGCTTCTGCCGGAAGCAGTGGACGATTACGTGGGCCGGGATAACCCGGTCCGTTTCATCGACGCTTTCGTGGATGGTTTGGACCTGGCGGCCGCTGGTTTCGAGCGCGCCACGCCGAAGGCGACGGGTCGTCCCGGCTACGATCCGGCGGACCTGCTGAAGCTCTACATATACGGTTATCTCAATCGGGTACGTTCGAGCCGCCGGCTGGAGGCCGAGAGCAAGCGTAATCTCGAAGTGATCTGGCTG
This sequence comes from Paracoccaceae bacterium, assembly GCA_965216135.1. GTDB lineage: Bacteria > Pseudomonadota > Alphaproteobacteria > Rhodobacterales > Rhodobacteraceae > CBDCFL01. The sequence goes on along the minus strand of CBDCFL010000015.1, from coordinate 109,921 downwards.
TTGCGGCGTTTGTCGCCGGACTTCAAGACGATCGCCGATTTCCGGCGGATCAATCGGGCGGCGTTCCGCCAGGTGTTTCGGGAGTTCGTGAGGCTATGCCGCGAACTGGAGCTGTTCGGGCGCGAGCTGGTGGCAGTCGACGGTACTCGGATCAAGGCAGTGAACAGCCGGGAGCGGAACTTTACCAAAGCGAAGCTGGAGAAGGCGTTGGCCGAGAGCGACGAGAGGTTGTCGCGTTATCTCGACCGGCTCGACGAGGCCGACGGGCAAGACGAGAGCGGCACCGGCGGCGGCGAAGTGGAGAACATCCGGGAGAAGATCGCTGCGATCCAAGGGCGGCGTGAGCGGTTTGAGGAACATCGCGACGCGCTGGCTGCGAGTGGCGAGGACCAGCTCTCTTTGACGGATCCGGACAGCCGGGCGATGCACGCCGCGACCCGGGTCGGTGTCGGCTACAACATCCAGATCGCGGTGGACGCCAAGCACAAACTGATCGCCGAGTAGCAGGTCCATAGCAAGGTCAGCGATCTCGGTCTGTTGGCCGAGACGGCGGTGGCGGCCCGTCGGAACCTGGCCGTCGATCGGATCGACGCGGTCGCCGACGCGGGCTACTTCAAGATCGAGGATATCGAGGCCTGCGAGAATGCCGGCGTCATGCCGCATGTGCCCAAGCCCCAGCGCGGATCAACGGTGAGCCAGGGGCTCTTTCCCAAGGAACGCTTCCGCTATGACGGCGGCGAGGACATTTACATCTGCCCCGACGGCCAACGCCTGGCGCTACACAGCAAGCGCAAGCGCCGCGATCTCATCTTCGCCAGTTACGCCAATCGCGCCGCGTGCAAGGAGTGCCAACTCAAGTCGAAGTGTACGAAAAGCGCCTTCCGTCGGGTCCTGCGCTATGTCGACGAAGCGATCCTGGAGCGCATGGCAGAACGATTGGCGGCCCGCCCGGAGCTGCTCGATGCGCGCCGTGAAAGCGTCGAGCATCCCTTCGGCTCAATCAAACAATGGATGGGCCAGGGTGCCTTCCTGACCCGGCGGCTGGAGAACGTGCGCGGCGAGTTCAGCATCACGGCGCTGGCTTACAACATCCGCCGCGCGATCTCTCTGGTAGGTGTTCCCGCCTTGATCGCCGCCGCGAGGGCGTGAGACGGGAGTCTGGCCCAAATCAAGCGCCCCACATCGATCCACGGAGGCTACGCGGATCGCAGTTGCCCGCATTCTCGGGGATGGGACACGCAAACGGACCCGTGTATTCTCGGAACTGGTGTCGCATTATCTGTTTGAGGATCGATTTGGCCGTCCCGGCAAGGGGAATGACAAAGGCAAAGTCGAGGGGATGGTGGGATACACCCGGCGCAACTTCATGGTGCCCAAGCCGCAATTTGCCAGCTTTGATGATCTCAATGCTCATCTGGCTGAACAATGCCGCAAGCGCATGGGCGACAAGCTGCGTGGTCACATGGGCACGATAGGCGAACGGTTTGCGCCTGACGCCGAACGGCTCCAACCCTTACCAGCTGTTCCTTATGACGCCTGCGACAAGCAATCAGTTCGGGTGAGCTCACTGTCCCTCGTGCGCTATCGCGGCAATGATTATTCGGTGCCGACTGCATATGGTCATCAAGAGGTTCTGGTCAGGGGCTATGTGCATGAAGTGGTGATTGCCTGCGGGGCTGAGGTCATTGCCCGCCATGTCCGGTCCTGGGAGAAAGAAGATTACATCTTCAATCCGCTTCATTACCTGGCACTGATCGAACAGAAGACCAATGCGCTTGATCAGGCAGCCCCGCTGGCTGATTGGGAACTGCCTGAAGCCTTTCTCATCTTGCGCCGCCTTATGGAGGCCCGGATGGGTAAAAAGGGCAAACGTGAGTTCGTTCAGGTTCTGCGACTGCTGGAGATCTTCCAGATCGCGGATGTTGAAGCCGGGATACAGAGTGCTCTCGAACGCGGCACAATTGGCTTTGATGCGGTGAAGCATTTGGTGCTGTGCCGGATCGAACGCAGACCTTCCCGGCTGGATATGACGGTTTATCCCTACCTCCCGAAAGCCCATGTCGCGGTCACATCCCCAGGCGACTACATGGCGCTGTTGTCAGGGGACCGGTGATGACGGATACACCTCAACTGTTGCTGGCCCATCATCTGAAGAGCCTGCGTCTGCCGACTTTCCTGCGTGAGTATGACAAGGTCGCCAAACAATGCGCGGCGGAAGGCATCGATCATTCCCGCTACCTTTTGCGCCTCGCCGAACTGGAGCTCATCGACCGGGAGCGACGCATGGTGGAACGGCGGATCAAGGCTGCAAAGTTCCCGGCCGTCAAAAGTCTCGACAGCTTTGACTTCAAGGCCATGCCCTCGTTGAACAAGATGCTGGTGATGGAGTTGGCGCGCTGTGATTACATCAGCCGCAATGAGAACATCATCGCCGTGGGAAACAGCGGCACCGGCAAGACGCATATTGGCCTCGGCCTTGGGTTGGCAGCCTGTCAGAAGGGCCTGGCTGTCGGCTTCATCACCGCATCTGCTTTGGTCCATGAACTCCTCGAAGCCCGGGATGAGAAGCGCCTGCTGCGTCTGCAGAAGCAACTGAGCAAATACAGCCTGCTGATCATCGATGAGCTTGGATATGTGCCCCTGTCAACAACCGGCGCTGAACTGCTGTTTGAGGTCTTCTCACAACGCTACGAGCGCGGATCAACCATTGTGACGTCCAACCTGCCGTTCGATGAATGGACCAGCACCTTCGGCTCGGAACGCCTTACTGGCGCGCTTCTCGACCGGCTGACCCACCACGTCCACATCCTGGAAATGAACGGCGAAAGCTACCGCCTCAAACACAGCCGACAGTCAGACAAAGCCTGAAACCCAAACAACGCCCCCCGGTTTGACCACAGCCCCGCACAACTGCGTCGCTATTCGGGGGCACTCCGCTATGCGGGTCTATGGACAAACCTATGCCTGTCAAACTGAGGTACTTTCTCTCCGGCGAGTGCAGTAGTTTTAGTCCGGCGTTGACAGATCGACTGGGTGCGACGGACGCGCATAGATGGCGACAATTGGCAGGCGCTGGACGTTCCGTTGAGCGAAGAGGCGGAACTTTATCTGGTCAGGGTCGCGCAGTCAGGCTCCACAATCCGCGAGGAAATTCCGGTGGCTCCCACCTGGATTTACACATCTGCAATGCAGGCCGCTGACGCCGTTTCAGGGCTTGTCGATGTTGAGGTGGCGCAAATCTCTTCATCTTTCGGGCCCGGTTTATTCAGGAAGGTACAAATCAATGTCTAATTCTCCTCGTCTGGCGCTGCCGCTTCTGCAAGCAGCGCAGGCCCAGAAACATGTCACGGTTAACGAGGCATTTTCGCTGGTTGATGGTGTGGTGCACCTGTCTCTGGTGTCGAGCATCCAGACGACACCGCCCGGATCGGCACCCGATGGCGATTGTTATGGTGTGCCGGTCGGCGGCGTGAATGAGTGGGCTGGTCAGGACGGCAGAATCGCGCTGATGTCAAACGGCGGTTGGGTGTTCATACAGCCCGGGATGGGCTGGCAGGCATGGGTATAGATATGGCGTCGCATGCGATCTTTGACGGATCAGATTGGCGCAGTGGTGCACTGGCAGTTTCGCCCAACGGCGCGGCGACACTGCAGGAGATCATCGAGATTGATCACAGCCTCTCGGCAGGCACCACAAGCACGGCGGTCGGCGCGCTTGCGGCCAGTGCGATGGTTATCGGAATTACCGGTCGCGTCACGACGGCGCTGTCCGGAACTTTATCGACCTGGCGTATCGGGGTTGCTGGGTCAGATGACCGGTATGGATCGGGCCTGGGGCTTGGCTTGGGGTCTTGGCTGCGCGGGCTGACCTCGGCCCCTGTCACGTATTACACGCCAACAGATCTGATCCTGACAGGCGAGAGCGGCGATTTTGCCGCCGGATCGATCAGGCTGGCGATACATGTTTTACGGTTGGATTACCCGCTGAGCTAAGGACTGGCGCAAGCGATACATCGCGGAACGGCGGGGTCAAATTCCAGCCGCGCGAGCGGAATTTCTTCACCACATTCCGCGCAATATCCGTAATCATCAGCATCCAGACGCGCCAATGCGGCGAGAATCCGTTGCCGCGTCGCGTGTCGGCGCCTTTCTGTTGCCTGTGCCATAGCCTGATTTTGCAGCGCATCCATGCGGCTGAGACGGCCAACGGATTGCTGATCGAGCGTCACAATGCGCGCGCTGTCTTTGCCCAGCGCGTCCTGAGCGGCGATGTCCTCAAGCATGGCGAGCAAGCGTGTTCGTATTTCGTCTTTGTGCGGCATTTGCGAGAAATTACGTCCTGTCGCCTTTTAGTTTTGCCACTATGCTATAAGTGATTGGCTAATTGCAAAGATAGCAGGACAGCGTCGATGGCTAAGGTGCATCAGAAACTGGCAAGTGTGGACCCGGTCTGGAACCGGATACGCGCCGAAGGTGAGAGTACGGTTAAAAGCGAACCCCTGTTGGGCGGTTTGATACATGCGAGCGTCTTGCATCATGACAGCCTGGAAAACGCGCTGGCGTTTCGGCTTGCCCAAAAATTGGCCTCGGCCGAAATGTCTGAGCAACTATTGCGTGAGATGGCCGATGATGCGTATCAGAGCGACCCGAAATTGGGTCAGAAGGCGCGCGCTGACATAATCGCGGTAAATAAACGTGATCCGGCGTGCCACAGATATTTGCAACCACTGCTGTATTTTAAGGGGTTTCAGGCGATACAGGCCTATCGCGTGGCCAGCTGGCTGTGGAAGGTTGAGCGCAAGGATCTGGCCTATTTCGTCCAGATGCGCTGTTCTGAACAATTTGGCGTCGATATTCATCCTGCCGCGCGGCTTGGCCAAGGGATCATGATTGACCACGCACATTCGATCGTCATCGGCGAGACGGCGGTTGTTGGTGACAATGTCTCGATGCTGCATTCCGTGACGCTCGGCGGAACCGGAAAGGAAGAAGAAGATCGCCATCCCAAGATCGGCAATGGCGTCTTGATCGGTGCCGGGGCCAAGATTCTGGGCAATATCCGGGTCGGCAATTGCAGCCGGATCGCCGCCGGGTCCGTGGTGTTACAGGAAGTGCCGCCGTGCAAGACAGCGGCGGGCGTGCCTGCAAAGATTGTTGGCGAGGCGGGCTGCGATCAGCCGTCGCTGTCGATGGATCAGCTTATCAAATCCGCAAGCCCGAACTAAGAATATCTTCAGGATCGCATCAGCCGCCCGGGTGACCGGGCGGCCTTATTGATTCTTGGTGCCAATATTGCGCAAAAAACTGGACAGGGGCCGCGCGTCATGCAATAAATGAACGACCGTTCAATAAATTGTTGGGTGTTCCGATGTTCCTGTCGTCGATGCAGTTCGATCTGGGTAAGGATACCGCCGCGTTGCGCGAAATGGTGCATCGCTGGGCGCAGGAGCGGATCAAGCCGATCGCCGGTGAAATTGACGCTTCAAACGAATTCCCGAAAGAACTTTGGCGTGAAATGGGCGAGCTTGGCCTGTTGGGAATTACCGTGCCTGAAGAATATGGCGGCGCCGATATGGGGTATCTGGCCCATGTCGTGGCGGTTGAAGAAATTGCCCGGGCATCGGCGTCGGTGGCTTTGTCCTACGGGGCGCATTCCAACCTGTGCGTCAATCAGATCGCCCTGAACGGAACCGATGAGCAACGGGCAAAATATCTGCCGCGGCTGGTATCGGGTGAACATGTCGGCGCGCTGGCGATGTCAGAGGCGGGCGCGGGCAGCGACGTGGTGTCGATGTCGCTCAGAGCCGAAAAGCGCAACGATCATTACCGCCTCAACGGCAACAAATACTGGATCACTAACGGCCCGGATGCCGACACGCTGGTGGTTTATGCCAAGACCGACCCAGAGGCCGGCAGCAAGGGCATCACCGCTTTTCTGATCGAAAAGGAAATGACCGGATTTTCGACGTCCCCACATTTCGACAAACTGGGGATGCGGGGGTCAGACACCGCCGAGCTGATTTTTGAGGATGTCGAGGTTCCGTTTGACAATGTGCTGGGCGAAGAGGGCCGCGGTGTGCGCGTTTTGATGAGCGGGCTGGATTACGAGCGTGTGGTGTTGTCGGGCATCGGGCTTGGTATCATGGCGGCGTGTCTGGACGAAGTGATGCCCTATCTGGCCGAGCGCAAGCAATTTGGGCGACCGATCGGGGAGTTCCAGCTGATGCAGGGCAAGATCGCGGATATGTACACGGCGATGAATTCAGGCCGCGCTTATGTCTATGCGGTCGCCCGCGCCTGCGATCGCGGCGAGGTGTTGCGCCAGGATGCTGCGGCCTGTGTGCTCTATGCGTCCGAGGAGGCCATGAAGGTTGCCCATCAGGCGGTTCAGGCGATGGGCGGGGCCGGGTTCATGAACGAAAGCCCGGTGTCGCGGCTGTTCCGCGATGCCAAGCTGATGGAGATTGGGGCCGGGACCAGCGAGATCCGCCGGATGCTGATCGGGCGCGAGATGATGGGGGCGATGGGTTGACTAACATTATTTTAGATACTATCTAGTTAAGTATCTAAATAGGAGGTTGTCATGACTACTAACAAATTGCCGGACGCGCTGTGCGACGAACTCGACCGCATCTCCACAGTGTCGGATCGAATTCGCCTGTTGGACCGAAATGGATTCGAGCGTGCCGAAATTGCGCGGCTACTTGGCAAACGGTACCAGCATGTACGGAACGTTCTCGAAGGCGATCGCGCCAGAGCAGCGGGCCGCGACGATATAATCGTTCCAGGGCCGACCGAGGTGTTCAGGCTGGACGTTTCCGAAAAGGGCATGCTGCATTTGCCGCCTGAATTGACGAAAGGTCTGGAAATCGACGGCGGGGGCGTGCTTTCGGCACGTCTGGAAAACGGCCAACTTACGATGGTTGAGCCGGTCGTGGCACTTCGGCGAGTGCAAGAGGCGCTCCGGCCGCTGGCCAACAAGCTCAAGGCCGAGGGGCGGTCCATTGTCGATGAACTGATCGCCGAGCGCCGAGAAGAAGCCGCTCGCGAGGCGGACCGATGAGCCCGACACTGCTCGATTCTTCTGCGGTACTGGCCGTGCTGTTCGGCGAGCCGGGCAGGGACCGCGTGGCAGCCTCGATCCGGGAGGCCCAGATATCCTCGGTCAACATGGTCGAGGCGATTTCGAAACTAATCGATGAGGGCCACGACGAATACGTTGCAGAATCGATTTTTCGCGGGCTGATGCTGCGTGTCCGTGACTTCTCGGCAGGTACAGCTGGGATTGCTGCGCGGATGCGGGCCACGACTCGACACCGCGGCCTGTCGTTGGGCGACCGTGCTTGTCTAGCCGAAGCCGCCGTGACCGACCTTCCGGTGATGACCGCCGACCGCGCCTGGGCCGATCTGGATATCGGCGTCGAGATTCAGGTGATCCGTTGAGATGAAGCTGACCTCGGCAGCCCTGGCGAATTCTACCAAATTCGAAGCCAACCGCGCGGCACACCTGGCCGCGCTAGCCAAGGTCGCCGAAGCCGCCGCGCTCGCAGCAGCGGGCGGCGGGCAGAGATCGCGTGACCGCCATATATCGCGCGGCAAGATGTTGCCCCGCGACCGGGTGGCGAACCTGCTTGATCCGGGGTCGCCATTTCTGGAAATCGGGGCAACGGCGGCGCATGGGATGTATGAAGGTGCTGCTCCGGGGGCCGGGCTGATCGCGGGCATTGGCCGGATCAAGGGCCGGGACGTGATGGTCGTGGTCAATGACGCCACCGTCAAGGGCGGCACCTATTACCCGATGACGGTCAAGAAGCACTTGCGCGCCCAGGAGATTGCGCAAGCCTGCCATCTGCCGTGCGTCTATCTGGTCGATTCAGGCGGCGCGAACCTGCCCAATCAGGATGAAGTTTTCCCTGACCGCGACCATTTCGGGCGGATCTTCTTCAATCAGGCGCAGATGTCGGCGCGTGGTATTCCCCAGATCGCCGTTGTCATGGGATCGTGCACGGCGGGCGGTGCCTATGTGCCGGCGATGTCGGATGTCTCGATCATCGTGAAAGAGCAGGGCACGATTTTTCTTGCCGGCCCGCCCCTGGTCAAGGCCGCGACAGGTGAGGTGGTAACGGCCGAGGATCTGGGTGGTGGCGACGTGCATACGCGGCTGTCCGGCGTGGCCGATTATCTGGCCGAAGACGATGCCCATGCGCTGGCGCTGGCGCGCCGAGCAGTGGGCAACCTGAACATTGCCAAACCGGAAACGGTTCAGTGGCAAAGCCCGGAAGACCCGGCCTATGATCCGGACGAATTGCTGGGCGTGGTGCCTGCAGGGCTGCGCACGCCCTATGACGTCCGCGAAGTGATTGCGCGCATCGTGGACGGCTCGCGGTTTGACGAATTCAAGGCGCGGTTTGGCGAAACGCTTGTGACCGGATTTGCCCATATCATCGGCTGCCCGGTCGGGATTGTTGCTAACAATGGGGTGCTGTTTAGCGAAAGCGCCCAGAAAGGCGCGCATTTCATCGAGTTGTGTTCGCAGCGGCGTATCCCGTTGGTTTTTCTGCAGAATATCACCGGCTTCATGGTCGGTCGTCGTTACGAAAACGAGGGCATCGCCCGGCATGGTGCCACGATGGTCACCGCCGTGGCGACGACTTCGGTGCCCAAGATAACCATGATCGTCGGCGGCTCGTTCGGGGCTGGAAACTACGGCATGGCGGGGCGGGCGTATGACCCCCGGTTCATGTGGAGCTGGCCGAACAGCCGCATCTCGGTGATGGGCGGGGAACAGGCCGCCGGTGTTCTGGCGACGGTTAAACGCGACGGCATCGAGCGTGGCGGCGGCACGTGGAGCGCCGACGAAGAGGCCGAGTTCAAGCGCCCGACGCTGGAGATGTTCGAGCACCAATCGCACCCGCTTTACGCCAGCGCCCGGCTCTGGGATGACGGGATTGTTGACCCACGCAAATCCCGCGAGGTGCTGGGGCTGAGCCTGATGGCGGCGTTGAACGCTCCGATCAGGAAGACGCGTTTCGGCGTGTTCAGGATGTGATTGATATGCCTTCGGCACGAGTATTTGGACCAAGAAAAAGCAGCAGGGCCGACCGCTGCCAGCCGCACCGATGACCCGCAATGTTGTGACAAGATTTCGCCGTGGCGCGCGCAAACATGCCAAATGGGATATGGGCACGCCGCGCGGCAATTCCGGCGCTGGGTCCGGGTCAGGCGGCGGCCGACGGGCGCTGAACCCGGTGTTCAATCTTCGCGCCGTCATACTGTTCGCGCGGCGGCGTTATTGGCGCTACAAATTGCGCCGGACGTGGTGAACGCGGCATTTGGCCCCCGCGGGTCGGAGGGTTGCCGGGTGGTGTCGGTCACAGATGGCGACACAGTTCGGCTCTGGTGTTCCGGGCGCGGTTTGGTCAAGGCGCGTCTGACCGGTTATGAAACACCCGAAGTATTCAGCCCCGGATGCGCGTCGGAACTGGCGCGCGGCACGGCGGCAACATGGCATTTGCGTAAATTGCTGTTTCGGGCGGAAACCGTGACGATGGTTTTCCAGGGCACCGACAAATACGGGCGCAGCCTGGTCTTCATGAGCCTCGATGGCACCCCGGTGGCGCGTGCATGATCAAGGCGGGGCACGGGGTTGTCTACGGCGGCGGTTCGCGCAGATCGTGGTGCGCATGAGGGAATTGGGGAATGTTTAGCAAGATCCTGATCGCCAACCGCGGTGAGATTGCTTGCCGGGTCATCGACACGGCGCGGGCCATGGGGGTGCGCACGGTGGCGGTTTATTCCGATGCGGACGCGAAAGCCCTCCATGTCGAGATGGCCGATGAGGCGGTGCATATCGGTCCGCCTGCGCCTGGCGACAGTTACTTGCGCATCGAGGCGATCATCGAGGCCGCCAAAGCGACGGGCGCAGAGGCCATTCATCCCGGCTATGGCTTTCTGTCGGAAAACCCCGAATTCGTTGACGCCTGCGACGCCGCCGGTATCACGTTCATTGGCCCCTCGGCGGATGCGATCCGGGCCATGGGTCTGAAAGACGCCGCCAAAGCGTTGATGGAACACGCCGGTGTGCCGGTGGTGCCGGGCTATCATGGGGCGGATCAGGAACCGGCGCACCTGGCGCGCGAGGCCGGGAAGATAGGCTATCCGGTGCTGATCAAGGCGGTGGCTGGCGGTGGCGGCAAAGGCATGCGGCTGGTTGAAAGCGCGGGCGATTTTGCCGACGCATTGCAATCGGCCAAAAACGAGGCCGCGGGCGCGTTTGGAAATGATGCGGTTCTGATCGAAAAATACGTACAAAAACCGCGGCATATCGAAATGCAGATCTTTGGCGATGGTGAGCGCGCAGTGCATTTGTACGAACGCGACTGTTCGTTGCAGCGGCGTCATCAGAAAGTCATCGAGGAAGCGCCGGCGCCGGGGATGACCGACGAGATGCGCGCGGCAATGGGAACCGCGGCGGTCACGGCGGCTGAGGCGATCGGCTATAAGGGCGCGGGCACGGTCGAGTTTATCGTCGACGGTTCGCGCGGTCTGCGCCCCGACCGGTTCTGGTTCATGGAAATGAACACCCGGTTGCAGGTTGAACATCCGGTGAGCGAGGCGATCACCGGCATCGATCTGGTCGAATGGCAGCTCAGGGTGGCATCGGGCGAGCCGCTGACCAGCACCCAAGACCAGATTGCGATGAACGGGCACGCCTTTGAGGCGCGCCTTTACGCCGAGGACGCCGCCGCCGGATTTCTGCCCGCCACCGGGCCGCTCAGGCATTTGCGATTTCCCGATGGCGCGCGCATTGAGACCGGGGTTCGCGCCGGCGACACCATCACCCCCTATTACGACCCGATGATCGCCAAGATCGTCGTTCACGGTGCCACGCGCGCGCTGGCGCTGGCGCGGCTGCGCGCAGCATTGCGACAGACAGAGGTGGCCGGGACGGTGACAAATCTGGGCTTTCTGTCGCGCCTTGCCGAGCACGAGGGCTTTGAACGCGGCGCGGTGGACACTGGTTTGATCGCCCGCCATCAGGTGGAGCTGACCCAAAGGCTGGCACCTGAGCCGGAAATTTGGACACTGGCGGCGGTTGCTGCCTTTGGCCAGGACGCTGCGGCGGCGCCGCTGGCCGGATTTTCCATCTGGGCACCGTCGCAAGTGGATGTCACGCTGACCCATGGGCAAGAAACCCGGACGCTGCGCGTATCGTTGATCCGGCCCGGCGAGGTTGAGGTCGCGCTGGCGGATGACCGGGTGCGGGGGCACAGTACCAACGGTTCTTGGGTGGCGGGCAGCACCAGCGCGCGTCTGTGGGCCGATGGTTTGGAGGTCGCCGTTTTCAGCGGCAGGACGCATTACTTCACCTGCCCCGACCCGATGGAGACCGGCGTCGATGAAGCCCCCGCCGGCGATCACATTTTTGCGCCGATGCCGGGGCTGGTGCGGCAGATTTTCGTTGAGCCGGGGGCCAAAGTGGTCAAGGGCGAGAAGCTGGCAATTCTGGAAGCGATGAAGATGGAGCACACGCTGGCCGCGCCACGCGACGGCGTGGTCGAGAATGTGCTGGTGGTCCCCGGCGCGCTAACCGAGGCGGGCGCATCGCTGATCAGCCTTGTGCCGGAAGAAAACTAGCTCGCCCGACCCCTCAACATCCAGCCCGCACGCCATTTGATTGACGCCACCAGCGGCCTGCCGCGCCGATTTCTGCCCGTTGACCCTGCTGAGGGGCAAGGATAAAACCGGTGCTACTGCCTTGCGCTGCGCTGCGGCGCATTATCAGGAGCTATCGCCTTGCAAGAGCTGCTCATCGATTATTTGCCGATACTTGTCTTTCTGGGCGTTGCCGTCGGGCTCGGAGTGGTGTTGATCCTGGCCGCGCTGGTCATCGCCGTTCGCAACCCGGACCCTGAGAAGGTTTCGGCCTACGAATGCGGGTTCAATGCCTTTGACGATGCGCGGATGAAATTTGACGTGCGATTTTACCTCGTGTCGATCCTGTTCATCATTTTCGATCTGGAGATTGCCTTTCTGTTCCCCTGGGCGGTGGCGTTCAAGGACGTGGGTACCGTCGGGTTTTGGTCGATGATGGTGTTTCTGGGCGTCCTGACCATTGGGTTTGCCTATGAATGGAAGAAGGGGGCGATGGAATGGCAGTGATGACCGGCACCAACGCCGCCGGGGCCACCCCGAAAACCGCGGCGGTTGGTCGCGAGCTGCAGGACAAGGGTTTTCTGTTAACCTCGACCGAAGACATTATCAACTGGGCGCGTGCGGGCAGCTTGCACTGGATGACATTCGGGCTGGCCTGCTGCGCGATCGAGATGATGCATACCGCGATGCCGCGCTATGATATGGAGCGGTTCGGCACCGCGCCGCGCGCCTCGCCGCGCCAATCCGATCTGATGATCGTCGCAGGCACGCTGACCAACAAGATGGCCCCGGCGCTGCGCAAGGTCTACGACCAGATGCCGGAACCGCGCTATGTAATCTCGATGGGCTCCTGCGCAAATGGCGGCGGCTATTACCATTACTCATATTCGGTGGTGCGCGGCTGCGACCGTATTGTGCCGGTCGACATCTACGTGCCCGGCTGTCCGCCGACCGCCGAGGCGCTGCTCTACGGCATCCTACAACTGCAGCGTAAAATCCGGCGCACCGGAACGATTGCGAGGTAAGTGATGAGCGAAGCCCTGCAGGAACTCGGCGCACGGATCGAGGCCAAGCGGCCCGATTGCGTGCTCGGCTGGGACGTGACCTTAGGCGAATTAAGCGTGACGGTCCCGCTTGCGGCCTTGCAGTCTCTGATCGAATTTCTGCGCAGCGATGCGGCCTGCGGATACAGCACTTTGGTCGATATTACTGCGGTTGATTATCCCGGGCGCGAAGCGCGTTTTGACATCGTCTACCACTTTTTGTCGATGTATCAGAACCACCGCATCCGGGTGCGTGCGGCGGTGCGCGAAGACGAGATTGTGCCGTCGATCACCAGCATCCACCCCGCAGCCAATTGGTTTGAACGCGAAGTTTTCGACATGTTCGGCATCATCTTTTCCGGCCATCCTGACCTGCGCCGGATATTGACCGATTATGGGTTCCGCGGCTATCCGCTGCGCAAGGACTTTCCGACAACCGGCTATAGCGAAGTGCGTTATGACGAAGCGCAAAAGCGGGTCATATATGAGCCGGTAAGTCTGGTGCAGGAATACCGGCAGTTTGATTTTATGTCGCCCTGGGAGGGTGCACAATACATCATGCCCGGCGACGACAAGGCCGGTGCAGAGAAGTAGAAAGCCTGCCATCTGAGATGACAAATGAGGCGATATTGATGTTTTGCGCAGGGGCGACCAAATCCGGAACCAGCTGGTTTCATCGCTATCTGTCGGGGCATCCCGAGGCGCATGTCCGCAGCATCAAGGAATTGCATTATTTCGACATGATCGAGGCGGAACGCTTTGCAAACTGGACAGCCAATTTTGAACGCCAGAAAAGTGAAATCGAAGCCCAACTTGACGGCGCTTCGACAGGCAAGGCGCTGGCGCTGGGTCAGATGATCGGCGATCTCGATAATTGGCTGGACGTGATCAAAAGCGGCGCCGCGGACCGACAGGCTTATCTTGATTACCTCAATTTCGGGCGCGCAACCAATCAGCACTTGATTGCGGATTTCACCCCGGCCTATGGGTTGCTGCCTGTTAACACCTTGCGTGACATGGGTGATCTGAGCGGTGACGTGAGGTTCACCTATTTTCTGCGCGACCCGGTGGCCCGCCTGTGGTCGCATATCAGGATGATTGCGCGCCGCCGTGGCGGGCCGGGATCGGTTGATCCGGGTCGCGCCGCGCATATCCTAAAGCGCACAATCGCAGGCGATGAGCCCCATATCGCCGCGCGCAGCGATTATCGCGCCATCCTGCTGCGGCTTGGCGAGGCGATCAAGCCGGGCAAGCTGTTTATCATGTTTTACGAGGAAATGCTGAGCACTTCGGGGATTGCCAAGATATGCCAATTCCTCGGACTGCGGATGCATGAGCCCGATATATCTAGGCTCGTTCATGTTGGCCCGGTCCTGGCAATGACGCCAGACACGCCGCGGCGCGCGCCTGGCTGCGCCCGCAATACGATTTCGCCAATGAAATCTTTGGCTCACTGCCCGAGCCATGGCTGCCGGCCACTCAAGGGGGTCTGAGATGATGGACGGGAAGTTTGACGACGAAGTGACGGGCGAACAGAAAATTCGCAACTTCAACATCAATTTCGGCCCCCAGCATCCGGCCGCTCATGGCGTTTTACGGCTGATTCTTGAACTGGACGGCGAGGTTGTCGAGCGCTGCGACCCCCATATCGGGCTTTTGCATCGTGGCACCGAAAAGCTGATGGAAAGCCGCACCTATTTGCAGAACCTGCCGTATTTCGACCGGCTGGATTATGTTGCACCGATGAACCAGGAACATGCCTGGTGCCTGGCGATTGAGCGATTGACCGGCACCGAAATTCCCCGCCGCGCGTCGCTGATCCGGGTGCTGTATTCTGAGATTGGGCGGGTGCTGAGCCACCTGCTGAACGTAACCACGCAGGCCATGGACGTCGGCGCGCTGACGCCGCCACTTTGGGGCTTTGAAGAGCGTGAAAAGCTGATGGTGTTTTATGAACGCGCGTCTGGTGCCCGCCTGCACGCCGCGTATTTTCGCCCCGGCGGTGTGCATCAGGATCTGACCGACCAGCTGATCGACGACATTGAGGAATGGGCCATCGAGTTTCCCGCCAAGCTCGACGATATTGACGGGCTTTTGACCGAAAACCGCATTTTCAAACAGCGCAATGTCGATATTGGCGTGGTCAGTGAACAGGACGTTCTGGATTGGAGCTTTTCGGGGGTGATGGTGCGCGGTTCGGGGCTGGCCTGGGATCTGCGCCGGTCGCAGCCTTACGAATGCTATGATGAATTCGACTTTCAGATCCCCATCGGCAAGAACGGCGATTGCTATGACCGGTATCTTTGCCGGATGGCGGAAATCCGCGAGAGCGTCAAGATTATCCGCCAGTCGATTGTCAAACTGCGGGAAACACCCGGCGACGTGCTGTCGCGCGGCAAGATCACACCGCCCAGCCGCGCCGAGATGAAATCGTCGATGGAGGCGCTGATCCATCATTTCAAACTCTATACCGAAGGATTTCGAGTGCCCAAAGGCGAGGTTTATGCCGCCGTTGAGGCACCCAAGGGCGAGTTTGGCGTCTACCTGGTCGCCGATGGGTCTAACATGCCATATCGCGCCAAACTGCGCGCGCCGGGGTTTTTGCATCTGCAGGCAATGGATTACATCGCCAGCGGGCATCTTCTGGCGGACGTGGCAGCGATCATCGGCACGATGGACGTTGTTTTCGGGGAGATTGATCGGTGAGCGTGTTTGCGTTGATATTCGCCGCTTTTGTATTGCTGGGCACGGCGGCTATGGCCGCGAACTCAGTCAAGATCGAGGATGCGTCGGCGGCAGAGGCCTATGTGGAGCTGATATTCGTTGAAAATGACTGCACCATGAGTTTCGCCCAGATCGACGCGCGGATGCGCGACGACGGGATCATCCCGACGCCCGATGAGATGGCAAGCGACGTCGGTGTCACCAAATTCATCCGCCAGCGCCGGGTGATGGGGGCGCTGGAGCGGCTGTTCACATCCGGCGATTTGCACCCCGAGGCGACCGACCAAACCATAGCGATTTCCAACTTTAGAGGATGCGCCTGATGCTGCGGCGTCTCTATCACAATCAGCCCGACGCCTTCGCCTTCACGCCTGCCAATCAGGCCTGGGCAGAAGTGCAGATCACCAAATTTCCCGAAGGCCGTCAGGCCAGCGCCATCATCCCGCTGTTGTGGCGCGCGCAGGAGCAGGAGGGGTGGTTGTCGCGCGCCGCGATCGAGCATATGGCCGATATGCTGGGGCTGCCCCATATCCGGTCGCTCGAAGTTGCGACGTTTTACTTTATGTTCCAACTGCAACCCGTTGGGTCTATAGCACATATTCAAGTTTGTGGCATGACCAGCTGCATGATCTGCGGGGCCGAAGATCTAATCGGCGTGTGCCAGGATAAGATTGCGCCGAACCCGCATGAGCTGTCGTCCGACGGCAAGTTCAGCTGGGAAGAGGTGGAATGCCTGGGCGCCTGTTCCAATGCGCCGATGGCCCAGATCGGCAAGGATTATTACGAAGACCTGACCACCGATCGGCTGGGCGAGATCATCAGGGAACTGGCGCAAGGCCGGGTGCCGGTGCCGGGCCCGCAGAACGGGCGTTATGCGTCCGAGCCGCTGGCCGGCCTGACCAGCCTTGGCGAGCATGAAAGCGGGCGAACCCAGTATAATGCCAGCGCCCAGCTTGCCACCGACCTGGGCGACAGCGTGAAGCGGATCGATGGCAGTGAAGTGCCGCTGGTGACACCGTGGCAGGACCGCCTAGATCACAAAGCCCAGCCCGCACCACCGCCCGCCGCTCAGGGCAAACCAGGCAAGCCGCAGGCGCTGACATCAGCGCGTGAGACCGGCAAGGATGATCTGAAAAAAATCAAAGGCATCGGCCCGAAACTTGAGATGCTTTTGAATAACATCGGGATTTTCCATTATGACCAGATAGCAACCTGGGGACCGGAGGAAGTTAATTGGGCGGATAATGAGCTTGTTGGTTTCAAAGGGCGCGTCAGCCGCGACAACTGGGTCGATCAGGCTAAAATTCTGGCCAGCGGAGGACAAACTGAGTTCTCCAAAAGGGCGAAATACTAACTGCGGGCAGAGCGGGCTTGGCGGTATGGACGACAAAGATGAGTGGTGCATGACATGGACAAAAACGACAGCAATATCATTTGGATAGCCGCCGGCGGTGCCGGCACTTTGGCATTTGCGATTTTCATCCTGGTGACGAATTACACGTTCTGGCCGGCTTTGATCCTTTCACTCCTGATTGCCATCCTTGTGGCGATATTGGTCTGGATCGCTTTTTATCGCCCCTCGCAAGACGAAGCCGAGACCGCCGCTGCACCGCCCGCAGATTCGGAGGCAAGTGTTGAGCCGGATGTGGAGCCTGACTCACCAGAAGAGACGGTTGCTGAGACACCTGCCGAGACACCCGCCGAGACACCCGCCGAACCCAAGGCGATCAACAGGAATGCATCTTCCGCCAGACAAAAACAGCAGATGCGCGCATCGTCCTTCATGGGGGACGCCGGTCACCGACTAAAGGCGAAAAACGTCGGCGATTTCCAAAAACCTTATTCGATGACAGAGCGGCTGGACGGGAACACCGACGATCTGAAAAAGATCAAGGGTGTGGGTCTGAAGCTGGAGGAAAAACTCCATTCGATGGGCTTTTTTCACTTTGAGCAGATTGCCGGCTGGAAAGCAGGGGAAGTGGCCTGGGTTGATGAAAACCCGGAAGGCTTAATAGGCCGCGTGAGCCGGGACAATTGGGTTGAACAGGCCAAGGTGCTGGCCGAAGGAGGGGAAACAGAGTTTTCGCGCAAGGTTGATGATGGCGATGTTTATTAGCCATGCGCATTGAGCCAGACAATTCCAGGGCCCAAGCCCATCAAGGTCGATCTGCCGCGCTTGTGGTTGCCTGCGCGATGCTGATCTGGCTTGCCGCCCAGGTCATGGGCCCAAAGCTCGGTCTGGCGGGGCGCTATGCTTTCGCGATTGATTTTGCGGCTTTGGCGGCCTTTGTCTGGGCCTTTACAGTTGCTCTGCGCATCTGGCGTGCGCGCCGCCAAGACCAATAGGAAGGGCAGACATGCTCAAGGATCAGGACCGGATTTTTACCAACATTTACGGGATGCACGACCGGACATTGGCCGGAGCGCGCGCGCGTGGTCATTGGGACGGCACGGGGCGGATTATCCAGAAAGGCCGCACTTGGATTATTGATCAGACCAAGGCGTCCGGTTTGCGCGGTCGCGGCGGGGCGGGCTTTCCGACCGGTCTGAAATGGTCGTTCACGCCCAAGGAAAGCGACGGACGACCGGCCTATCTGGTGGTCAACGCCGACGAGAGCGAACCGGGCACCTGCAAAGACCGCGAGATCATGCGCCACGATCCGCACACCCTGATCGAGGGCTGCCTGATCGCCTCATCAGCGATGAACGCGCACACCTGCTATATCTACCTGCGCGGCGAATATATTCGCGAACGCGAAGCGCTGCAGGCCGCCATCGACGAATGCTATGATGCCGGTTTGCTGGGCAAAAACGCCGCTGGTTCGGGCTGGGATTTCGACTGCTTCCTGCACCACGGCGCCGGCGCCTACATCTGCGGTGAGGAAACAGCACTTCTGGAAAGCCTTGAGGGCAAAAAGGGCATGCCGCGGATGAAACCGCCGTTTCCAGCCGGTGCGGGGCTCTATGGGTGCCCGACAACGGTGAATAATGTCGAGAGCATCGCCGTGGTGCCGACCATTCTGCGGCGCGGGCCGGAATGGTTCGCCTCGTTCGGACGGCCCAACAACGCGGGCACAAAAATTTATGCGATCAGTGGCCATGTGAACAACCCCTGCGTTGTCGAAGACGCTATGTCGATCAGCTTTGAAGAGCTGATCGAAACCCATTGTGGCGGCATTCGCGGCGGCTGGGATAACCTCAAAGCCGTGATCCCCGGCGGCTCGTCCGTGCCCTGTGTGCGCGGCGAAAACATGCGCGCCGCGGTGATGGATTTCGACGCCCTGCGCGATGTGGGTTCGTCTCTGGGCACTGCGGCGGTGATCGTGATGGATAACTCCACCGACATCATCAAGGCGATCTGGCGGCTGGCGAAGTTCTACAAACACGAAAGCTGTGGCCAATGCACGCCGTGCCGCGAAGGCACCGGCTGGATGATGCGGGTGATGGAGCGGCTGGTGACCGGCGAGGCGGAGGTTGAAGAGATCGACATGCTGCTGGACGTGACCAAACAGGTCGAAGGCCACACCATCTGCGCTTTGGGCGATGCGGCGGCCTGGCCAATCCAGGGGTTGATCCGCAACTTCCGCGACGAGATCGAGGACCGGATCAAGGCCAAGCGGACGGGCCGGGTGACGGCGGTGGCGGCGGAATAAACATGCAGACCACGCACCACCTCGCCCAACTCAACATCGCCCGCCTGATCGCGCCGACGGATGATCCGCGCGTGGCGGAATTCATGGGTGCGCTCGACCATATCAACGGCCTGGGCAAACGCAGCCCCGGCTTTGTCTGGATGATGGAAGGCTCTGGCGATCCGGGCACCGGCAATACCGCAAATAACCTTGGCGACGATCCTCAAATGATCGCCAACCTGACCGTCTGGAAGGATGTCGCATCGCTCGAACACTTCGTCTGGAACACAGTTCACCGCCAGTTCTACGAGCGCCGCGCTGAGTGGTTCGAAATGTCGGGCGACCAACATCTGGTCATGTGGTGGGTGCCCAAGGACCACCGGCCAACCCTCGACGAGGCGATGCAGCGGCTGCAGCACCTATGCGCCCACGGCGGCAGCGACCATGCATTCGGTTGGGCTCACCTGAAGGATGCGCAATTGTGGCGGACAAGAAACTGCAATGCGACAGCGGCAGAGTAAGGGAGAGGAAAGTCATGGAACAATTCGCGGATTACCGCTGGGCCATCGCCGCGATCGTCATCTATGCGGTCATCGCACAGATCCTTAACGCGCTTACGGGCATCAGAAAAGGCAGTCTGGAGCTGACGCCCGGCACCGCGCCCGATCAGGATTATTCCAATCCATCCTACCGGCTCGACCGTGCGTACATGAACACCGTCGAAGTGCTGGCGTTTCTGGGTCTGGTGGTGGTGGCGGCGATCCTGGCGGGCGTTAGCGCAGCATGGGTCAATGCGCTGACAACGGCCGCACTGGCGTTTCGCATCTGCGCGGCCTTTGTGTATCTGCGCGGTATCGGCAAACCCTATGGCGGCATCCGCACCGGGTTCATGATCCTGACGTCGCTGGTTGTTTACGCACTAGCGATCATGACCTTGGTCGCGGTGTTTTGAGGATGGAGCCTTTGGCCGGATGAAAATCTTCGGACACATATGTGCGATAGGTCTGTGCGCCGCCTCTGCGGTCGCAGCCGAGGATGTCGTCTTCCCTGAAGAGGCGATGGATGCGTTGATGCGGGTGACGATGGCCAATACCGCCGATCAACAATGCGACGGCATCAGCGTTCGCAAGTTTCGCGTCCAGAGTGCGATGTTGAAGATGCTGACCAGCGTCAAGAAACTCGGCGCTGATCCGGTGGCGGCGGTGGAATATCTTGGAACAGAAGAGGCCGAGGCACGGATCGAGGCGCGCTCGGCCGCTTTACGCGAAAAACACGGCGTGGCCACCGAGGGGGATGCAGCGCTTTGCGACGCGATCCGGGCCGAGGCGGCAGAAGACGGCGACCTTGCCGCACTGGTGCGGATCGAATGACGCCGGTTGCCACACATAACGCGCCCGATCTCATCCCGGGCCACGTGCAAGAGGCGTATAAGCGCCTGAAAATGCTGGGCGATAACGGGCCCGCGTCAGCGGCCCATGATCTCAATTGGCACCGTGCTGACACGGGCCACAGGAGCCGAGCCCATGCCTAATCTTCCGATCCTAACATTCGCCGGCGCGCTGACATTGTCGGCCATCGCCTTGCCCGCCGTTGCCCAGGCCCGCGTTGCGTTGAACCAGGAACCGCACATAAACGGCTCGCTTTTGTCCGCCGCGATTGCCGCGATGATTGCCGATCAATGCGACACGATCGTGCCGCGCCGGTGGACCGCGCTGATCAAGGCGTGGCAGTTGAAGAATTACGCGCTTAATCACGATTATACCGAGGCCGAAATTGACATTTTCATAAGTGACAAATCTGAACAGGATCGCATGCAATCTGCGGCTGAGACCTATCTGGCCAAAAATGGTGTCGAGCGTGACAATGAGCAATCATTTTGCACCCTTGGACGCACAGAAATTGCAAACGGAACATTGGCGGGTCAACTGATCAGGGCGAAATGATCGCGCCGAAACATGGGTAAACAGGTGAGACATGGCTGACTTACGCAAGATCAATATCGACGGGCAAGAGCTGGAGGTCGACGGCGCGATGACGTTGATCCAGGCCTGCGAGCAGGCTGGCGTGGAAGTGCCGCGCTTTTGCTATCACGAGCGTCTGTCAATTGCTGGCAATTGCCGGATGTGCCTGGTCGAAGTGGTCGGCGGGCCGCCCAAACCCGCCGCAAGCTGCGCCATGCAGGTGCGCGATCTGCGCCCCGGGCCCGAAGGCCAGCCGCCGGTGGTGCGCACAAATTCGCCCATGGTCAAGAAAGCCCGCGAAGGCGTGATGGAGTTCCTGCTGATCAATCATCCGCTGGATTGCCCGATCTGCGATCAGGGCGGCGAGTGTGACCTGCAGGATCAGGCCGTTGCTTTTGGCGTGGATTTCAGCCGCTACCGAGAGCCGAAGCGGGCCAGCGAAGATCTGGACCTTGGTCCGCTGGTTGAAACCTGCATGACGCGGTGCATTTCGTGCACGCGCTGCGTGCGGTTTACCTCAGAAGTGGCGGGTATCAATCAGATGGGCCAGACCGGCCGGGGTGAAGATGCAGAGATCACCAGTTACCTCAACCAGTCGCTGAACAGCAATTTGCAGGGCAATATCATCGATCTTTGCCCGGTCGGCGCGCTCACTTCTAAACCCTACGCCTTCAGCGCCCGTCCCTGGGAGCTGACCAAGACCGAGACGATAGACGTGATGGATGCGCTGGGCTCCAACATTCGCGTCGACACCAAGGGGCGCGAGGTCATGCGCATCCTGCCGCGCAACCATGACGGCGTGAACGAGGAATGGATTTCCGACAAGACGCGGTTCGTCTGGGACGGGCTGCGCCGTCAGCGTCTGGATCAGCCGTATGTGCGCAAGAACCGCAAACTAAAGCCCGCCACCTGGCCCGAGGCGCTGGCAGCCGCCGAAAAAGCAATCAAGGGCAAGAAGGTCGCCGGTCTGATCGGCGATCTGGTGCCGGTCGAGGCGGCGTTCGCCCTGAAACAGTTGATCGAAAGGCAGGGCGGCAAAGTGGAATGCCGGACGGATGGCGCGAAGCTACCCGCCGGCAACCGGTCGGCCTATGTCGGGACAGCAACGATCGAGGATATCGACAGCGCCAAGGCAATAATGCTGATCGGCACCAATCCTGCGGTCGAAGCGCCGGTGTTGAATGCCCGTATTCGCAAGGCATGGATCGCCGGGGCGAAAATCGGATTTGTCGGCGAAGCCGCCGATCTAACGTATGAATATTTTCACCTCGGAACCGGGCGCGACGATCTGGTTAAGATGGCAGCGTCCGCGCACACCGACGCGCACGGCAAGGATACGATTGTGATCGTCGGCCAGGGTGCCCTGCAACCGGGCGATGGCGCGGCGGTTCTGTCGCAGGTGATGAAATTCGCCGAAATTACAGAATCCAAATTCATGGTTCTGCACACAGCCGCAGCGCGGGTTGGGGCCATGGATGTGGGTGCCGTGGCCAAGGGCGGCATCGACGCCGCCCTCAAAGGGGCCGACGTGATCTACAACCTTGGGGCAGACGAAGTTGACCTGCCCGATGGCGCGTATGTCATATATCAGGGCAGCCACGGTGACCGCGGCGCGCATCGGGCCGATGTGATCTTGCCAGCTGCCGCCTGGACTGAGGAAAACGGCCTGTTCGTCAACACCGAAGGCCGTCCGCAATTGGCGACGCGGGCTGGGTTCGCGCCGGGCGAGGCCAAGGAAAACTGGGCGATTATCAGAGCGTTATCTGCAGAACTTGATGCGACTCAAGGCTGGGACAGCCTGGCGCAGTTGGTTGATGAAATCGTTGGTATGCACCCGCATCTGGGCGACATTGACCAGGTGCCCGACAACCCGTGGCAGCCAACGCCCATCAAAAAACCGGGTAAGGCCGCCTTCAAAAGCGCGGTGAGCGATTTTTACCTGACCAACCCGATCGCGCGGGCGAGCACGGTCATGGCCGAGCTTAGCGCCAACGCCGCCGCGCGGGTTGCCGGAAAGTTCGCCGCTGAATGATGGCCCGCTGCGTCGCCATAACCGGGATTGCCGGCATGGGCCTGGCCGGATGCGTTGGCACGCCCGACACTGACCGCATTCGCGTGATCGACAAGCTTCGCATCGACGAAAACCTGATCAATGTCCTGGTCGAAACCTCCGGGCCGGATGCCGACGGGCTTTCCACCCAATATGCTGAATGCGTAGCCGCGCAATATGCGCTGGACCAGGGCTTCGGTTTTGCCCGCCACATTCGCACCCATCGCGCAAATACAGGTGGAAACTGGCGCGCGGATGCTGTTTACAGCATCACGCCGGCGCTGCCCAAGGGTATGCGTAATATCGACGCCGAGGTTGCCGTGCAAAATTGCGCGGAACTGGGCATTCCGACGGGCTGAAGGGGCAAAACATTTGATGGCCGAATTTCTGGCAACACCTTTCGGCACCTTCGTTCTGATCCTGGCCCAGAGCCTGCTGGTCGTGGGTTTTGTGATGATCAGCCTGTTGTTTCTGGTCTACGGCGACCGCAAGATCTGGGCCGCCGTCCAAATGCGGCGCGGCCCGAACGTTGTGGGCACCTATGGATTGCTGCAATCGGTGGCCGACGCCCTGAAATATGTGGTCAAGGAAGTGGTGATCCCGGCCGGCGCGGACAAGCCGGTGTTCATCCTGGCACCGCTGGTTTCCTTTGTGCTGGCGATGGTCGCCTGGGCGGTTATCCCGTTTAACGACGGCTGGGTGCTGGCCGACATCAATGTGGCGATCCTCTACGTTTTCGCAATCTCCTCGCTCGAGGTATACGGCGTGATCATGGGCGGCTGGGCCTCGAACTCGAAATACCCGTTCCTTGGCGCGCTAAGATCGGCCGCGCAGATGATCTCTTATGAGGTCTCGATCGGCCTGATCATCATCGGTGTGATCCTGTCCACAGGCTCGATGAATTTCGGCGACATCGTGGCCGCCCAAGATGGGGCCTATGGGCTGTTCTCTTGGTACTGGCTGCCGCATTTTCCGATGGTGATCCTGTTTTTCGTCTCTGCCCTGGCAGAAACCAATCGCCCGCCGTTCGATCTGTCGGAAGCCGAGTCTGAACTGGTTGCGGGCTATCAGGTCGAATATTCATCGACGATGTTCCTGTTGTACATGGCAGGCGAGTATATCGCGATATTCCTGATGTGCGCCTTGACCTCGCTGTTGTTCTTCGGCGGGTGGCTGTCGCCGATCCCGGGCCTGCCTGACGGGGTCTTGTGGATGGTTGGCAAGATGGCGTTCTTTTTCTTCATCTTCGCGATGGTCAAGGCCATCGTGCCGCGCTACCGCTATGATCAGTTGATGCGGATCGGCTGGAAAGTGTTCCTGCCGCTGTCGTTGGCCTGGGTGGTGATCGTAGCATTCTTTGCCCAATATGGCGCGTTCGGCGGGGCCTATGCTCGCTGGGCAGTGGGAGGGTAAGCATATGGCCCAGATCGACTATACCCGCGCGATCAAATATTTCCTGATGTTTGACATCATCAAGGGCTTCCGCCTCGGCCTGAAATATTTCTTCGCCCCCAAAGCCACGCTGAATTACCCGCACGAAAAGGGCCCGCTTTCCCCGCGGTTTCGTGGGGAACACGCGCTCAGGCGCTATCCCAACGGCGAAGAACGCTGCATCGCCTGCAAATTGTGCGAGGCGATCTGTCCCGCCCAGGCGATCACCATTGACGCCGAACCGCGCGAAGATGGCAGCCGGCGGACCACGCGTTATGACATCGACATGACCAAATGCATCTATTGCGGGTTTTGTCAGGAGGCATGTCCGGTCGATGCCATCGTTCAGGGGCCGAATTTCGAGTTTTCAACTGAGACCCGGGAAGAGCTGTTTTACGACAAGGATCGCCTGCTGGCCAACGGTGACCGCTGGGAAGCCGAGATCGCCCGCAATCTCGAAATGGATGCACCCTACCGATGAACGATTTCACCAAACTCTTTGAACAAATGATGGCGCAGGGCCAGAAAATGGTCAGCGATTTCAACCCGGAAATGGAAAGTTTCAAGGCGGCCGATTTTGAAAAAATTATGCCGACCATGCCCAAAGAATTCATGGAAATGATCTGGGGCAACACCGCCAATCCAGATGGGTTGGATGCCAAGACCCGCCTTCTGGCGATGATCGCGGGCATGACGGTTCAAGGCGTGCCCGCAGAGCCGATGTTCAAGACGACCGTGCGCCATGGCCTCAAGGCCGGTGCCACGGAAAAGGAAATCGCCGAAGTTATTACGCAGATGCCATGCTCGGCGGGCTGCCGGCGATGACCAAGGCCTTGCAGGCCGCGCAAGCCGTATTCGCCGAAACCGGAGGCGATGAATGAGCGTTGCCGATTTCGCCTTTTACCTATTCGCGATCAGCGTGCTTGTCGGCGGGCTGTTCACGGTGATGAGCAAGCACCCGGTTCACTCGGTATTATGGCTGATCCTGTCGTTCATTTCATCGGCGGGGCTGTTCGTGCTGCTGGGCGCGGAATTTATTGCGATGCTGCTGATGATCGTCTATGTCGGCGCGGTCGCCGTGTTGTTCCTGTTCGTGGTGATGATGCTGGACGTGGATTTTGCCGAACTAAAGGCCGAGATGGCGCGATATATGCCGCTGGCGCTGTTGATCGGGGTGATCATCCTGATGCAATTGGGGATGGCTCTGGGCGTCTGGACATTCTCAGATCAGGCCGAAAATCTGCGCGCTGCAGTGACGCCGAGTGTATCCGAGGCGCATAACACCGCCGCGCTCGGGCGGCTGATCTATGACGACTACATCCTTCTGTTTCAATTGGCGGGGTTGATCCTGCTGGTGGCGATGATCGGGGCGATTGTCCTGACGCTGCGCCACCGCCCCCATGTCAAACGCCAGGACGTTCTGCAGCAAATGTGGCGCGACCCGGCCAAGACGCTGGAGTTAAGGGACGTGAAACCGGGGCAGGGGTTGTGAGCCTGCCCCGCCCCGGACCTGATCCGGGCCTCGCCGGTCCTGGTAGACCGATGAAGGTCTACGAAATGCCAGAGGTCCCGGATCAAGCCCGGGACGGCAAAGCGAGAGCGGCCAGCCGGTCGCAGGGATAATCGAAATCCCGGGTCAAGCCCGGGACGGCGAAACGAAAGGACAAGAGGGACGGGATGGTCGGACTTGAACATTACCTTTCAGTAGCCGCGGGCTTGTTTGTCATCGGCATCTTCGGCCTGTTCGTGAACCGCAAGAATGTCATCATCCTGTTGATGTCGATCGAGCTTATTCTGCTCGCGGTCAACATCAACCTCGTGGCCTTTTCGGCGTTCCTGAATGATCTGGTGGGTCAGGTGTTCACCATGTTCGTGCTGACCGTCGCCGCCGCCGAAGCTGCCATTGGCCTGGCTATCCTAGTCTGTTTTTTCCGCAATCGCGGCACGATTGATGTCGAAGATGTCAACGTGATGAAGGGCTAAGGCTGCCATGGAAACCATCATCCTGTTTGCCCCACTGGTTGGTGCGTTTGTCGCCGGATTCGGCTGGCGAATTATTGGCGATCAGGGCGCGCAATGGTTGACGACAGGTCTGTTGTTTCTGGCCTGCCTGCTTAGCTGGATCATCTTTCTGACCTTCGATGGAGAGATGCGCCAGATCGAGATAATGCGCTGGATCGAAAGCGGGGCATTGTCCACCGAATGGTCGATCCGGCTGGACCGGCTGACCGCGATCATGCTGATCGTTGTCACCACCATCTCGGCGCTGGTCCATCTCTATTCCGTCGGCTACATGGCGCATGACGAGAACTTCCGCGAAGGCGAGAGCTATCGCCCGCGGTTCTTTGCCTATCTGTCATTTTTTACATTCGCGATGCTGATGCTGGTGACCGCCGACAATCTGGTGCAGATGTTTTTCGGCTGGGAAGGGGTGGGCGTCGCGTCTTACCTGTTGATCGGGTTTTACTACAAGAAACCAAGCGCCAACGCCGCCGCGATCAAGGCCTTCATTGTCAACAGGATCGGCGATTTAGGTTTTGCGCTGGGTATTTTCGGCCTGTTCTTTCTGGTCGACAGCATCCGTCTGGATGATGTTTTCGCTGCCGCGCCGCATCTCAGCCATGAAAGCATCCATTTCCTGTGGCGCGACTGGGGGGCTGCGAACTTGCTGGCCGTGCTGCTGTTCATCGGCGCGATGGGCAAATCGGCGCAGTTTTTCCTGCACACTTGGCTGCCCGACGCGATGGAGGGCCCGACCCCGGTTTCAGCCCTGATCCATGCCGCAACCATGGTCACCGCGGGTGTTTTCCTGGTCTGCCGGATGTCGCCGTTGTTTGAATATGCGCCTGAGGCCAAGCAATTGGTGGTATATGTCGGCGCAACAACCGCGTTCTTCGCCGCCACGGTCGGCCTGGTGCAAAACGACATCAAGCGCGTCATCGCCTATTCGACCTGCTCGCAACTTGGCTATATGTTCGTGGCCGCCGGCGTCGGCGTCTATTCGGTCGCCATGTTCCATCTGCTGACGCATGCGTTTTTCAAGGCGATGCTGTTCTTGGGCGCAGGCTCGGTCATCACCGCGATGCACCACGAGCAGGATATGCGCAATTATGGCGGGCTGCGGAAAAAAATCCCGCTGACATTCTGGGCGATGCTGATCGGCACGCTGGCGATTACCGGCGTCGGTATTCCGCTGACCACAATCGGTTTCGCCGGCTTCCTGTCCAAGGACGCGATTATCGAGAGCGCCTATGCTGGCACCCAAGGCGGCTTTGCCTTTTGGGCGCTGGTCATCGCGGCGCTTTTCACCAGTTTCTATTCCTGGCGGCTGATGTTCATGACCTTCTGGGGCAAGCCGCGCGGCGATATGCACGCGCATGAGCACGCCAAAGAAAGCCCGTGGACGATGACCGTGCCGCTTGGGGCGCTTGCCGTTGGCTCAGTTCTGGCGGGCATGATCTGGCTGAACCCGTTCTTTGGCGACCATGACAAGCTGAACACGTTCTTTGGCATCGAGGCGCATGCGAGTGAGAGCGATCATGTGGCTGACGAAGCGGACGATCACGCGGCGAGCGAAACCGATAATCACGCGGTCGCCGAGACAGACGACCATGCAGCGAAAGATGCAGATGATCATGCGGTGGCCGCCGACGATCATTCCACGGACATGCCGGAAGGCGCGGATAATGCCACCATCGCGGTGGCCGCAGAACCCGACCTATCGCTTGCACCAGATCATCACGGGCCAGCACCGGCTGGGGCGATCTTTATGGCTGACGACAATAGCGTGATCGACGATGCTCACCACGCGCCGAAATGGGTGAAGGTCAGCCCGTTCATTGCCATGGCTATCGGCTTTCTGTTGGCATTCCAGATGTATATCCGCCGCCCCGATCTTCCCGCCAAACTGGCCGCCCAGCAGCGCCCGCTTTACGAGTTCCTGCTGAACAAATGGTATATCGACGAGATTTACGACTGGGCCATCGTAAACCCCGCCAAGTGGCTGGGCAATTTCCTGTGGCGGCGTGGCGACGGTAGGACCATCGACGGGTTCCTCAATGGCGTCGCCATGGGCATTGTGCCGTTCTTTACGCGTCTGGCCGGTCGCTGGCAGTCGGGTTACCTCTTTACTTACGCATTCGCGATGGTGCTGGGGATCGCCGCGCTGATCACATTGATGACGGTTGGCGGGGGCGCGAACTGATGCTGCTGTCGATCATCACTTTCCTGCCCGCCGTAGCTGCCGCCATCCTGGCACTGTTTCTGCGCGGTGAGGACGAGGCGGCACAAAGCAACGCCAAGGTGTTTGCACTGATCACCACCAGCGTCACATTCATCGTCTCGCTGTTCATGCTGTTCGGCTTTGATCCACACGATACCGGCTTTCAGTTTGTCGAAGAGCGCCCCTGGATCCTGGGCTTTACCTACAAAATGGGCGTGGATGGCATCAGCGTGCTGTTCGTCATGCTGACCACGTTCCTGATGCCAATCACCATCGCCGCCTGCTGGGGTGTGACCGATCGCGTCAAGGAATACATGATCGCCTTCCTGCTGCTGGAAACGCTGATGCTGGGCGTTTTCATGGCGCTCGATCTGATGCTGTTCTATCTGTTTTTTGAGGGCGGCCTGATCCCGATGTTCCTGATCATCGGCATCTGGGGCGGCAAACAGTGCATCTATGCGGCCTTCAAGTTCTTCCTCTATACCTTGCTCGGCTCGGTTCTGATGCTTGTTGCGATGATCGCGATGTATATGGATGCAGGCTCGACCGACATTCCAACGCTTCTGACCCATAATTTCGCATCCGAGACTTTCCCGGTTCTGGGCATTCAGATCGTTGGCGGGGCGCAGACGCTGATGTGGTTCGCCTTCTTTGCCTCGTTCGCCGTCAAAATGCCGATGTGGCCCGTGCATACATGGCTGCCGGATGCGCATGTTCAGGCACCCACCGCCGGTTCGGTGGTGCTGGCGGCGATCCTGCTGAAAATGGGCGGCTACGGTTTCCTGCGGTTCAGCCTGCCGATGTTCCCGGTCGCATCGGACCTGCTGGCAAATTTCGTGCTCTGGGTCAGCGCGATCGCCATTGTTTACACCTCGCTGGTGGCGCTGGCGCAGGAAGACATGAAAAAGCTGATCGCCTACTCATCCGTCGCCCATATGGGTTACGTGACCGCCGGTATTTTCGCGGTGAACCAGCAGGGCATTGACGGCGCGATCTTTCAGATGCTGTCCCACGGCTTCATATCCGGCGCGCTCTTTTTGTGCGTCGGCGTCATCTACGACCGGATGCACACCCGCGACATTTCCGCCTATGGCGGCCTCGTCAACCGGATGCCGGCCTATGCGCTGATCTTCATGCTGTTTACGCTGGCCAATGTCGGCCTGCCGGGCACCTCCGGATTTGTCGGAGAGTTCCTGACGCTGGTCGGCATATTCCAGGCCAACACCTGGGTGGCCGCCGTTGCGACTTCGGGCGTTATCCTTAGTGCGGCCTATGCGCTCTGGCTCTACCGCCGCGTGGTGTTGGGCGAGCTGATCAAGGAAAGCCTCAAATCAATCACCGACATGTCCGCCCGCGAACGCTGGATATTCGCGCCGCTGGTGGTGATGACCATCCTTCTGGGCGTCTATCCCGCCCTTGTCACCGACATCATCGGCCCGTCAGTGGCGGCACTGCTCGACAATTATCAATCCGGCCTGCCAGTTGGCGAACTGGCCATGGCCGACCAAGCGGGTGGATAACATGACCTCTGCCGATCTGAATATTGTCCTGCCGGAACTGACCCTGTCGGTCTTTGCCATGGGCGCGCTGATATTGGCAGCTTATGGCGGCAAGGACCGCATGGCCCATATGCTGACCTGGGCCACAGCCATCCTGATGGTGGTGCTGGCGTTTCTGATCGGCTTTAACGGGCAGGGCGCGCGCACCGCTTTTGGCGGCATGTTCATCGACGATGGATTTGCCCGCTTTGCCAAGGTCATGGTGCTGCTGTCGGCGGCCGCGATCCTGCTGATGTCGGCGCCCTACATGGAAAAACGCGATCTTGGCCGGTTTGAATACCCGCTGCTGATCGCGCTGGCGACCGTCGGCATGATGATGATGGTCTCGGCGGGCGATCTGATGGCGCTTTATATGGGCCTGGAGCTGCAATCGCTGGCGCTTTATGTCGTGGCTGCGCTGCGCCGTGACAGCGTTCGCTCAACCGAAGCGGGGCTGAAATATTTTGTCCTTGGCGCGCTGTCTTCCGGCCTGCTGCTCTATGGGGCGTCACTGGTCTACGGCTTTGCGGGCACCACGCTGTTCAGCGGTATCATCCAGACGGCGACCGAGGGCCAGGTTTCGCTCGGCCTTCTCATCGGCCTGGTTTTCCTGATCACCGGTCTGGCGTTCAAAGTCTCGGCAGTCCCCTTCCACATGTGGACACCGGATGTTTACGAAGGCTCACCCACCCCGGTCACTTCCTTCTTTGCCACCGCGCCGAAAGTCGCGGCCATGGCGATGTTTGCCCGGGTGATGTTCGATGCCTTTGGCAATGTCACCGATGATTGGGGGCAGGTCGTGGCGCTATTGTCCGTCGCCTCGATGTTCCTTGGTGCCATCGCTGCGATCGGCCAGCGCAATATCAAGCGCCTGATGGCCTATTCCTCAATTTCTCACATGGGTTTCGCGCTCATGGGGTTGGCGGCCGGCACCGTGGGCGGTGTGCAGGCCATGCTGGTCTATATGGCCATTTACGTGGCGATGAATATCGGGACTTTCGCCTTTATTCTCAGCATGGAGCGCGATGGTCAGCCAGTCACGGATATCGACGCGCTGAACCTGATGTCCAAATCCGAACCGCTGAAAGCGCTGGCGATGATGATCCTGCTGTTCTCGCTGGCGGGCGTGCCGCCGTTGGTGGGTTTTTTCGGCAAATTCTACGTGCTGCAAGCAGCGGTGAGGGCGGATATGGCCTGGCTCGCGGTGGCAGGTGTGATCGCATCGGTCATTGGCGCGTTTTATTACCTGCGTATCGTCTATTACATGTATTTCGGCGAAGAAGGCGACGGCATCGACGGCACGATGGAGCCTGTCGCCTGGGTGATGCTGGTGGGCGCGGCGGCGGTCATGGTGTTGGGGGTGGTGAACCTCTTCGGCGTCGAAGGTGCCGCGGCAGCGGCGGCAGCGGCCCTTGTCAACTGAGTTTCCGCCAGGCTACGGCCATCGAGTCTTGGCGTCGGTTGATAGCACCAATTCCGAGGCCGCCCGGATCGCGCGCGATCTGGCGGGCAATGAATGGATACTTGCGCTTGAACAGACCGCCGCGCGCGGGCGTCGTGGTCGGCAATGGGTCAATCCCAAGGGCAATTTCGCGGCGACATTGGTGCTGATCTGCCAGGGCGAAAGCCCCGCAACCATGGCGCTGCGCAGTTTTGTCGCCTCGCTGGCGCTGTACGACGCGCTGACGGCCGTTACCGGTCGTCCGGATGGATTGGCGCTGAAATGGCCCAATGACGTCTTGCTGAACGGCGGAAAGGTTGCCGGCATCCTGCTAGAAAGCCTGCCTAACGACCGGCTGGCCATCGGCATCGGCGTGAACCTTTTGGATGCGCCCGCCGCGCCGCAGGTCGAGAACGACGCGACCCGCCCGGTCTCACTGATGTCCGAGACCGGCGCGCAGGTCGATGTATTGGATTTGCTTTCCTGTCTCGCGCATGCCTATGCGGCCCATGAAGACACTTTTCGCACTCATGGCTTTACCGCGATCCGCACGGCGTGGCTGGCGCGTGCCGCCAAACTGGGTGAGCGCGTCATGGCGCGCACTGGTAACGACGAACTGAACGGCACTTTCAAGGATGTGGACGTCCAAGGTAACATCATCCTGAAAACCGCCTCCGGAACCCGCGCCATCGCCGCCGCCGACATCTTTTTCTAAGGGCCAGACCCCATGCTGCTTTGCATCGACACCGGCAACACCAACACCGTTTTCTCCATCTGGGACGGCGACAAATTTCTGATGACCTGGCGCACCTCGACCGAGTGGCAGCGCACGGCGGATCAATATTTCGTCTGGCTGTCGACATTGTTGGAAGCCAACAAAATCGACGTCGAAATAGACGAGGTCATCATCTCGTCCACCGTCCCGCGCGTGGTGCTGAATTTGCGCATGTTGTGCGACCGTTATTTCAACACCCGGCCCTATGTGGTTGGAAAACCGGACTGTTATCTGCCAAATGACCCACGCGTCGATCAGGGCACCATCGTCGGCCCGGACCGGCTGGTAAATACCGCAGGCGCATTTGATCGCCACGGCGGCGATCTGATCGTCGTCGATTTCGGCACCGCTACAACTTTCGATGTGGTCGCCCACGACGGTGCCTATATCGGTGGGGTCATCGCACCGGGCGTGAACCTGTCGCTCGAAGCACTACACCATGCCGCTGCCGCCCTGCCGCATGTCGACATCACCAAACCGCAGGCGGTTATCGGCACCAACACCGTGGCCTGCATGCAATCAGGTGTTTTCTGGGGGTACATTGGCCTTATCAAGGAAATCTGCGCCCAGATCATGGCCGAGCACGGCGTGCCCATGCAGATCATTGGCACCGGCGGTCTGGCGCCGCTCTTTGAGCAGACCGAACACTTGTTTGATAGGCTTGAGGATGATCTGACGATGCACGGGTTAACGGTGATCCACGCCCACAACAAGGCCCAGAAGATTGAGCAATGACCGGCTGATCTATCTGCCGCTCGGCGGGGCGGGCGAGATCGGCATGAACGCATATGTCTACGGGTATGGCCCGCGTGACAAAGAACGCCTGATCCTCGTTGATCTGGGTGTGACCTTCCCGGACATGGACACCACCCCCGGCGTCGATCTGATCCTGCCCGACATCAGCTGGCTGGAAGACCGCCGCGACCGGCTGGATGCGATATTCATCACCCATGCGCACGAAGATCACATCGGCGCGCTGGCCCATCTGTGGCCGCGCCTGCAAGCCCCCGTCTATGCCCGCGCCTTTACCGCCCACATCGCGGCGCTGAAATTCGACGAACATGCGCTGGACAAAGGCGCGATCCACATTGTTTCGGCCTGGCCAAACATGGGCGAGATCGGACCGTTCAAAGTCGGTTTTGCCCCGATCAGCCATTCGACACCGGAAAGCTCGGCACTGATCATCGACACAGGCGCGGGCCGGATCGTCCATACCGGCGATTTCAAGCTGGACGAAACCCCGGGTGTGGGCGAGCCGTTTGACGCGGACATGTTCGGCGAGATCGCCAAACCGGGCATCAAGGCGCTGGTTTGCGACAGCACAAACGTGTTTTCGCCCCATCCCGGGCGGTCTGAATCCTCTCTCGGCCCGGCCATTGAAAAACTGGTCAGTCAGGCCAAAGGCGTGGTCGCCGCCACGACTTTCGCCAGCAATATCGCCCGCGTCAAAACGCTGGCCGAGGCCGGGCAAAGGGCCGGGCGTTCGGTGGTTTTGCTGGGCCGCGCGATGAATCGGATGATCGCCGCAGGCGTCGCCACCGGCGTGCTGACGGATTTCCCCAGAACGACCAGCCCCGAGGATGCGGGCGACATTCCACGCGAAAACCTGATGCTGCTGACCACCGGCAGCCAGGGCGAGCGCCGCGCCGCAACCGCCCAGCTATCGCGCGGCAAATATCTGGGGCTGCAGCTGAAATCGGGCGATCTGTTCCTGTTTTCGTCGAAAACCATCCCCGGCAACGAAAAATCGGTGATCCGCATCGTCAACAATTTCTCTGAAATGGGCGTCGATGTTGTCGATGACATGTCTGGCGATTATCACGTTTCCGGCCATGCCAACCGGCCCGATCTGGCGCGTGTCCACAAGCTGTTGGAACCGGAAATCCTGGTGCCCATGCACGGCGAGCACCGGCAACTGCGCGCCCATGTCAAACTTGGCCAGGCGGCGGGCATCGCCTCGGCGCTGACCCCCAACGGCACGATGGTCGATCTGACCGGCACCAAGCCCGAGGTTGTGGACTACGTCGAAACCGGACGTGTGTATCTGGACGGCACGGTCAAGATCGGCGCGCTCGATGGCGTGGTCCGCGACCGTATCCGCATGGCGCTGAACGGCCATGTGATGATCAGCGTGATCCTCGACGAGGGTGAACCACTGGGCGAAGCCTGGGTCGAAATCATCGGCCTGCCGGAAACCGGCAGTTCCAAAGCCCCGTTGACGGACGTGCTGGAACACGATCTGACCCAGTTCATCAATCGCGCGGGCCGCAAAACGCTGGCCGACGACGATGCGCTGGAAAAAGAACTGCGCAATATCGCCCGGCGCACCGCGCAGAACGAGATCGGCAAAAAGCCCGAGGTTACAGTGGTGATCAGCCGGTTGAGCGGCTAACCCCGCCGTCGCTATGCCTGCGCGTCAGGCCTCTGCGGTCAGTATCCCGCCCGCCATATCCTTGATGTCACCCTGGCCAACGCCCATGGCCGCAGGCGCATCGGGCGCGTTATACCAACGGCATCAATTTCTGACTCTGTGGGGATTCCCAAATCGGTTTTGATCTGATTCAAGGTTGGCAAAGGAGGATCGCCATGCCAGCCAGTGTTCCGCTTCGTCGCGACTTTGATGCCCGCCACCTTCGTAAACTCGCCAGCCGTTGCAAGGATGCCCGGCAGAGCCGCCGTCTGTTGTCTCTTGCGGCGGTCTACGATGGCATGCGCCGTGGAGAGGCCGCAAGGATCGGTGGGATGGATCGCCAAACCCTGCGGGACTGGGTTCACCGGTTCAACGAAGAGGGACCGGATGGCCTCACCAACCGCAAGGGCGCGGGCCGGACGCGCTACCTGAGCGATGTCCAGATGAAAGAACTTGGCGAGATTGTCGAGACCGGCCCCGATCCGGCGGTGGACGGGGTTGTCCGCTGGCGGCGGATCGACCTGAAGCGGGTGATCGAGGCGCGCTTTGGCGTCATCTATTCCGAGCGCGGGATATCCAGACTGCTTGGCGAACTGGGCTTTGCCCATATCAGCGCCCGCCCGCAGCATCCCAGGCAGGATAAGCGGATCATCGAGGCAGGCCTCTGCGGTCAGTATCCCGCCCGCCATATCCTTGATGTCACCCTGGCCAACGCCCATGGCCGCAGGCGCATCGGGCGCGTTACTTTCCAAATACGCCGCAACATCAACCACGGCCGCCTCCATCCCCTTTACCATCTGCTTTTTCATCATCAGGTTGGCCATGAGTTTCAACAGCAAGCCACGAAACCAGTCATCGGTACGCGGGGCCGCCGCGGCCCCGGTTAGCCGGGTGCCGGTTTCAGTTGCTTCAAACTGGATCATATACAGCATGGTGCCACCCAGCGGCACTGTATTTTCACAAGTCAACAGGTGTGGCGGACGGACATCGAGATAGCGAACATCAAACTCGTAATTGCCATGCGCGCAATGCTCGACCGCGCCGGTTTGCAAATGCCCCTTGTCACCAACAACTCGATCGACGGTGTCCACTTGATTTGACCACAATACTCTGGTCTTGGTGTTGTTGACAAATGCCTCCCAAACCTGCGCCGGCGGGAAGGGTATTTCCCCAGAGACCGGCTCAAACCAATATTCACTTTCCGGAACGACGATGGGATTGTTTTCGTGATGGATATGCCAGCGTTTGTGAAAGTCGATGACGCGACCATGCAGCGTTCCGAATTCATCCATTTCGGTCTGGTAATCAATACCGTCGTCGGCAATCACGGCAATGTCGATCGCCTTGACGGCTGCGGCAGTGAACAGCCCGTAGCCCTTGATCCCGGTTTTCTCCACCACATCGTTTTTCAGTAACCGGTGCAGCAAAATGACGTCGGATCCGGCCAGCTCTCGCCGGTCGCCAAGCTCTTGGATAACAAACTCGCCGTGGTGGATGATGAATTTCAGGTCCAGTTTCGGTGCGTTCGAACAGGCGCGGCAGGTGCAGGTGGTGTTGTCGATGATGGATTTCAGCTTTTCCCGATAGCCAAAATACAGCGCCTCGACTGCATCGAATATCTGGCCTCCGGAGGTTATGGTATCGTCGGTCGCGAAAGACAGAAACGCGTCGCCCTGGATGTTTGACAACGCCAGCGGTGAGTGCTGCCGGTCGAGAATGACAGTAAACAAGTCCTGCAATACGGCCTGGGCATGATCCAGCTCGCTGCCGGTCAAAAACCGCGTGTAGCCGGTGATGTCGGCAATGACCAAATAGCCCGTTTCTGTCATAGGTTCCCCGCACAAATAGCGCTATCGTTCACCAAACAGGATTGCGTCGCCACAGTCCAACAAAAGCGCGCGGGCAGGCCTTACCGCTCCACTCCCAACCGTTGATGCCAGGCCGCGATACTTTCCTGCGGAAATTCGTCAAATTCTTTGTCGCCATCACGAATGCACGGCTCGACCCAACCGGCCTTGCTGCCCAGAAAATGATGCGTGTGTTCCGGCGCAACTGGCAGCTCGGTGTCAATCGCCGAGGCATGCGGATGCACCAGTTCCGGCCATCGTGGTGCCCAGACCCACAGGGCGCTGCCGCACAGCCCACAAAATGCCCGTTCTGCCGGGCTATGGCTGACGTCGCCGGTTTCATCATCGACCATCCGCGCGTGGTATTTCCTGATGTGCTGTGACCCGGAGGCAATTCTCAGCGTCTCGCGATCACCGCCCAGGTTTATCGCCAGTCCGCCGCCGCCCGCGGTTTTGCGGCATATCGAACAATAGCACAGGTTGAACGGGTAGGGATGTTTTGCCTGCAGGCTAAATTGGACCGCCTGACAATGGCACGACCCCTCTAGCAGCATCAGTAAAGCCCCATTCGCATCGACACCATCAGGCCTAGGATGATCAAGAGCGCCAGCGCATCCAGAGTACGCGAGCGGCGATACTCGCGCCCAAAGGTGTCGGTATCCCTGTTTGCGACAGCTTTTGACATGCGCGCGCGCCCCGGTGTGTCGATTGCCTGCCAAACAACGATCACCGCGCCCGCCAATGTGGCCATCAGGCCATATCCGGAAAACAGATCGCCAAAACTGCCGACCGCACCGGATAGCCAGACCCGGATCACCCCGGTCAGGACAGCTAGTATTGCCGAACCTGCCACCACCGGAGCGGCGAGCTTTTCAAGCGCGGCGAAATGTTCGGCGCGCGCATCCGGCTCCATCCGATAAAGCGCAGGTGCGACGACCCAGCCAAACAGCACGACACTACCACCGTAGGTGACCGCGGAAACTACATGCAGATAGTGTATGAATTCAAGCATTTGCCTGTCCCCCCTGACCACTCTCGCACAATCTAGCACAGCGACCGGTGAAGGCAAAAGTAATCACTCGCAAGACACACACGGCAGAAATTGCGCCGTGTGAGAAAAATAATCCTTCCCATCCAGGCCCTCTTCAATTAACCGTATGGTTAATCAAAAGGGGAGGCTTGCATGCCCGAACTCGTCGCAACTTATTCCACCGCACTTCTCGCGCTGGCTGTTTTGGCCACAGCACTAGCCGTCCAAAGTTGGATCGCCGGGCTTTACAAGAACGGAATTGGCGCGCAGGCACCGGGCGTGCCGGTCACCGGCGACATCAGCGACAAGACCTTCCGGATCGTGCGCGTGCACATGAACGGCATCGAAAATGCGTCGGCATTATTCGCCGCGTCACTTCTGGCGATGATCGCGGGCGCGCATGTCACGACGTTGACCATTCTGGTGGTCGCGACGGTGGTTCTGCGCCTTGCCTATTGGCCGATTTACACGATGCGGATTGGCAAGGACGGCGGCGGCCTGCGCTCCAACACCCATGTCTTGTCGGTGAGTTTGAATATCGCAATCGGATTGCTGGCGATCTGGGCGCTGCTCTAGGGGCCTTTGGTTAACAAGTCTTGCGAACGCAATGTTAACCCCCGGATTGGTGCTCAAAACTGGGTCCGACAGGAGTCCGACAGGAGTCCGATGGATGTCCGACACAGCCTGACTCCGGCAAGGTATTGAAATTGCCCGCGTTAATACTTGTGCCGCGCCGCAGCATTCAGGGTGCGGTGATAAGCACCGCGCGATGCGTTTATGCCGAATATCGTGCGACAAAATTCTGCAGAATTTTCTCTGGAACGGTCACATCTGCCGCACGGCACATCGCGATCAGATCATCTGCCTCTTCAGGTCGAAAATAGCCGTGATCCTTGTAAATTCTGATCCTGGTCTCAAAGCCCGCGGCGTCAGCTTCGGGGTGGAACTGTGTGGCATAGACGTTCTGGGCGAACCGGATCAGCTGATACCGGCAACCGGGTGAGGACAGCAGATGCGCGGTGCCCTTGGGAAGTGATTGAACGGCTTCCTTGTGGCCGGCGAAGGCATCAAAATCCTGTGGAAATCCAACCAGTAACGCGTCTTGCGCGCCGTCGTGTTCGATGTGGCACCGCGTTGTGCCGACCGCTTCGGCCCATCGTTTTTTGCTGACCTCAGCGCCCAGGTGATGGGCCAGAACACCGATGCCGTAGCAACACCCCATGAACGGAAAATCGCGGGCGGTAATTTCGGGCATGAGGCCGAGCACCGCGCGTTCCATGTTGGCCTCCACCAGCGACTTTTTCTGCGGCGGGTCCGAGATACAGCCCGGCCCCCCACCAACGATCACACCGCAATATTCGTCCAGCGCCAAATCTGCCGGCAAGTCCTGACCATCCAGCCGGATCCTATGTGTGTCTTGCACAGACAAGCCGCCCTTGGCCAGAATCGCCGCAAATTCGTCATCCGCCGCCTCGGTTTCGGGGCGCAACTGTAGTATTAGAAAAGGTTTCATTATCAGGCGGCTGGCATCCGTCGTTCAACCACTTCGGCCCACCGGGAACAGCCTGCGGGGATGACATCGTCATCAAAATCATAAGCCGGATGGTGGACCATCGGCGTGTCCCCGTTGCCGACCAGAATATAGGCCCCCGAACGTTTATTCAGCATGAATGAGAAATCTTCAACGCCCATGAGCACACGTGCCTCAGAGCAATCCCCCGACACCGAGCGCGCAACACTAGCGGCGAATTCGGTCTGTTCGGGAGCATTAATCATCTTGGGATAACCGCGATGATAATCGACCCTTGCCACCGCCCCCATCATCGCCGCCGCACCGGTAGCGATCTCCTTGATGCGCCGCTCGGCCATGTCCTGAATGTCCACATCCATGGTCCGCACTGTGCCTTTCAGATGCACGCGCTGCGGGATGATATTAAAGGCTTTGGTGTCCGTCTCAAAGGAGGTGAGCGATACCACAATTCGTTTGATCGGATTTGCATTGCGGCTGGCAATCGTCTGAAGTGCCAGAACTATTTGCGCCGCCACGACAGTTGTGTCCACCCCGTCCTGCGGTATGGCCGCATGGCTGCCCTTGCCCTCGACCTCGATCTCAAACTGATCCGCTGCTGCGAAAAACACGCCCTCGCGGATCGCAAATGAGCCAAGCAGATAGCCCGGCATATTGTGCATTCCGTAAACCTCCTGAATGCCCCAGCGTTCCATCATGCCATCATCGACCATTTCCTTGCCGCCACCGCCGCCCTCTTCGGCGGGCTGAAAGACGACACCGCGGTGCCGTCGAAATTGCGTGTCTCGGCAAGGTATTTGGCGGCACCCACCAGCATCGCGGTGTGCCCATCGTGGCCACATGCATGCATCGCACCGGGTGTCTTGGACGCGTAATCGACGCCGGTTTCTTCCGTCATCGGCAGCGCATCCATGTCGGCTCGCAGGCCAATAACTCTGCCGGAAGTATTTGATTTGCCTTTGATAATCCCCACGACGCCAGTGTGTCCGATCCCGGTCGCGACCTCATCACAGCCAAATTCGTGCAGCTTATCGGCCACCAGTTTCGATGTGCGGTGGGTTTCAAACAAAATCTCAGGATGCGCATGGATGTCACGTCGCCAGGCAGTGATCTCGGGCAAAAGCTCGGCAAATCTGTTTTTTACGGGCATGTGCGTTGTTCCTCTCGGATTGTCGGGAAATGCGGCCTATCCTGGATAAGCGTGCGCTTTCTGGCGTTGCAGGCCAAGGCCTTGAACTTCCAGCTCCATCTCGTCGCCGGGTTTCAAGAAACGAGCGGGGTTCTGGGCCATTCCAACCCCTTCGGGCGTTCCCGTGGCGATGATATCACCGGGCTGCAAGGCCATAAATCGGGACATATAGGATATGATTTCGGCAACGCTAAAAATCATGTCAGCAGTCGAACTGCTTTGCTGGATTTCGCCATTGACCTTTAGCGACAGCGACAGATCCTGCGGATCCTCAACCTCGTCGGTTGTGACCAGCCATGGCCCCGCGGGGCCGAAGCCCGGGGCGGATTTACCCTTTATCCACTGACCCTTGCGTCGCAATTGAAAGTCGCGCTCTGAGACATCGTTGACGATACAATAGCCTGCGACCCGGCCGAGTGCCTTAGCCTCGCTCACATGTTCGCAGGCCGCGCCGATTACCACGCACAGCTCGCATTCCCAATCGGTCTGGTTGGCGTCCTTGGGGATAACGACCGGATCAAAAGGCCCGGAAAGCGCCGAGCTGGCCTTGGAAAACAGGATCGGTTCGGCCGGCTGTGGCGAGCCGGTTTCCGCCGCATGTTTGGCATAGTTCAATCCGATACAGAAAAAATTCGGAACGTAAGCCAGGCAGGCACCGATGCGCGGGGTGCCGTCAACGGGCCGCAAAGTTTCCGGATCGAGACCGCGCAATTTGTCGATGCTCGCCAGCGAAACCGTCGGTCCCGCAGGATCGGACAAATGTGGCGACAGATCGCGCAAAACGCCATGCGCGTCCAGCATTCCCGGCTGTTCTTTGCCTTTCGGCCCGTACCGCAAGAGTTTCATAAACCGGCTCCGGTGCAATTGGCATTTTCAGGTTTATCGGCCCTGCTACTTTCAAGTGCAAGGCTGTCCAACAGGGCTCACGCCCGTGGTGTCGATGATTGCGCCGGTGGCTCGCAGCTAGTGATTGTCGCGCAGCAAATAGTATTCTTGCGCTGGGTCAGCCACCTGATGATGATAGATATTTTCCGGCATCCTTTCGCGCGAAAGTCTTCATCTTCGTCCCATGATCAGCAAGAAATTTCGCCGCCCGGTCAGGATCGCGTTTTGACAATTCGCTTACCCACCAGGCCACTGATTTCTGAATGAACCAATCCGCGTCAGTGGTGTAAGCCGCCGCCCAACCGAGTATGCGTTCGCGTCCATCCAACTCTGCCTTGTTGGGCTGCTTCATGCGCGCCCAAGGCAGCGACATGACCAGCGCGGCGCGGCGGGTCCACATATGGTCAGACTGCGTCCAGGGCTCCAGTTCACCTAGGCGCAATGGCTCGGCAACCAGACGCGGGTGTCCGGCCATGCAGGCGTGATCGGCAATGGCCCAACTGTCGAAATCTGCCACCCAGCTTTTGATCAGCGCCCAGACCGCGCGATCAGGGCGAATACGGGCGCGCGTCAGCAGCTTCGCCGCAACGATGCGGTCTTCAAATATATCGGTGATCCACAAATCGTCGGCCAGCCGCACCCGCGCTTCTACTTCCAGGTCGCGCTGCCAGGTCTTGGCAAGCTCATTCAGATCGGGATTGGTAACGCCGAGATACGCACGCTCGACTTTGTGATACGCCGCCGCACCTTCGGCGCGACCGGGCGCAATTCGCGATTTAAGTTCTGCAAGCGCCCGATCTAGCGTCATGCATCTTGTCCCAGGATATCTGTCGGATATCCGTCTATCGTCAGTGTGTTGCGCTCTGCCCAATAGGTTTCGGTCGCGCCCTCACCCTTGGATTTTAGCGTGCGCTGCAATGTGTCGCGGTCACCGCGATAATCCATAAGAGGGACCCCATAGCCACAAGAGGTCTGAATCAGATCGACCGTCACATCAAAAATTTGCCGCGCCCATTCATCAGGTTCAAAGTCGCTGTTCAAATGCTGCCAGTCCGGGTCGCGGGGATGGACGATCCGGGCCTGGCCATAGCACCGCAGGATCATCGGTCGCGCGTCAAAAGAACACCACATCAACGTCATTCGATTGACTTGGCCGACATGGCCTGCGGTTTCATTGCCGCTGCCGGTCAGATTGCGCCAGACAATGCGGTCAGGGGCCAACACGCGCAGACTGTCCATCCCTTTCGGGGAAACATTCACGCGACCGTCACGCGCCGCCGATCCGACAAAGAATATAGATTGCTCTTCGACAAATTTTCGATGCGCGTCTTCTATTCGGTCAAACTGTTTGCTCATCTTTCGCCCCTCGCGCGCCGGTCTATTCGACCGTCACGGATTTCGCCAGATTGCGGGGTTGGTCCACATCCGTGCCCTTGGCCACCGCGGTATGGTAAGCCAAAAGCTGGGCTGGCACCGCATACAGCACCGGTGCCAACAAGTCCGGAACCTTTGGCATCTGAATGATTTCCCAGCACCCCGCGCCGGCATTCCTGGCACCCTTGGCATCAGTAATCAGAACTATCTTGCCGTTGCGCGCCATAATCTCTTGCATGTTCGACACGATTTTTTCGAACAGTCCGTCGCTTGGTGCCATGACCACGACCGGAACATCTTTGTCGATCAGGGCAATGGGCCCATGTTTCAGTTCGCCGCTGGGGTAGGCCTCGGCATGGATATAGCTGATCTCTTTGAGCTTGAGCGCACCTTCCAGCGCCAGCGGGAACATGCGTCCCCGGCCGATAAACAAGACATCCTGCGCGCCGGCCAGTTTGCGCGCAACTTTCTTGATTTGCCCAGACATATCAAGTGCTTGGTTCACTAGGCCGGGCATTGATTGAAGCTGGTCGATCAAGTCGAAACGCGCGCCAGACTCCGTAGCGGCCCGATCTGCCTGGGCTTTGAGCGCCAGCGCGAACAGCACGGCCAACTGGCACGAAAAGGCTTTGGTCGAGGCGACGCCGATCTCCGGTCCGGCAAATATCGGCAGGGCCAGATCGCTCTCGCGCGCAATGGAGCTTTCGGCGACGTTGACGACGGCGGCTATCAGTCTGGCCTTACCCCGGCAATAGCGCAGCGCGGCCAGGGTGTCGGCGGTTTCCCCGGACTGGCTGACGAAAATTGCCAGGGTCTTGGCACCCATGGGCGGCGTGCGATAGCGGAATTCAGAGGCGACATCGACCTCGACAGCAAGGCCCGCAAGCTCTTCGATCCAGTATTTCGCCGTCATACAGGCGTAATAGGCCGTGCCGCAGGCCACCATGACAATGCGGTCAAAGGCCTGGAAATCTATGCCCTGGCCGGGGATCTGAATGGACTGGCCGTCGGTTGCGACGTAGTGGCTGATTGCGTCGACCAAAACGCTGGGTTGTTCGGCAATTTCCTTGGCCATGAAATGCTTGTGGCTGCCTTTGTCGATATGGGTCGCATCTACTTTTATGCGGCGCACCCGCCGGTTGGCGCGGCGGCCATGTTTGTCGATAATCTCGACCGAATTTCGCGTCAGAACGGCCCAGTCGCCTTCTTCAAGATAAGTTATCCTGTTGGTCATTGGGGCAAGCGCGATCGCGTCAGAGCCGACGTAGACCTCGCCCTCGCCATGGCCGATCGCTAGTGCTGAGCCTTTGCGCGCGGCGATTAGCAAGTCTTCCTCGCCGTCGAACAGGAAACACAACGCATAGGCGCCATCAAGACGGGCAATGGTTTGTTCCACCGCGTCGCGCGGGCTCAATCCCTGATCCAGGTAGCTTTGCGTCAACAAAGCAACAATCTCGGTATCCGTATCTGTTTCGTGGGCGATGTTCATGGCCGCCAGTTGGGCGCGAAGATCCTGAAAGTTCTCAATAATTCCGTTATGAACGACCGACACGCGGCCTGCGCGGTGGGGATGGGTGTTAGTGAGATTGGGTGCGCCATGCGTGGCCCAGCGGGTGTG
Source organism: Paracoccaceae bacterium (assembly GCA_965216135.1). Lineage (GTDB taxonomy): Bacteria > Pseudomonadota > Alphaproteobacteria > Rhodobacterales > Rhodobacteraceae > CBDCFL01. The sequence continues at coordinate 65,568 of CBDCFL010000015.1, read as the reverse complement.
GCCGATGCCAGCTTTGCCCGGCAGCGGCTGGTGCACCAAAAGGTCGCTGAGGTTGATCAGTTTGCCGGTGGCGCGGCGGCGATGAAGTTCACCGGCATCGTTGATGGTGGCCACGCCGGCGCTGTCATAGCCGCGATATTCAAGCCGTCTGAGCGCATCCACCAGGATCGGTGCCGCTTCATGCTCAGACAAGACCCCGACAATACCACACATTTTATGAACCTTTTCGCCGACTTTTTCCGGTCGGCTTGAACTTTTCAAACAATTTGGCCGTAAATCCGGCCTTATTGTGTTGTGGCGTCCGCGATTTTGCAAGCGCGCCGGCTGGCACGTCTTTGGTTACGATTGTGCCGGTTGCGGTCATCGCGTCATCGCCAACTTTGACCGGTGCCACAAACATTGTATCGGATCCAACAAACACCCGGTCGCCTATTTCGGTGCGGTGCTTTGCGACGCCATCGTAATTGCACGTGATGGTCCCGGCACCGATGTTGGTGTCGCGCCCCACCGCAGCGTCGCCGATATAACTCAGGTGATTGACTTTGCTGCCCCTATCTATCGTCGCATTCTTGATTTCGACAAAGTTGCCGATACGGACGTCCCCGGCCAGTTCCGCGCCTGGCCTGAGCCGGGCAAAGGGGCCGACAATCGCGCCCGCACCGACATGAGCGCCCTCAAGATGAGAAAACGCCCGGATTTTGGCCCCGGTTTCGACAGAGACGCCTGGGCCGAATACCACGTTCGGTTCAACCGTCGCATCACGGCCGAGCACGGTATCGGCGCTGAAAAATACGGTTGCGGGGTCCACCAGCGTGACGCCATTGGCCAGCGCGTCAGCGCGGGCCCGGGCCTGAAATGTCGCCTCGGCAGCGGCCAGATCGGCGCGCGAATTCACCCCTTGCGTTTCGGCCTCGTCGCACATCACGGCAGTGGCCGAAATCCGGCGCTCTTTGCCCAGCGCCACGATGTCGGTCAGGTAATATTCGCCATTTGTATTGCTGTCTTCCAGCTGATCAACAAGCGAAAAAAATACGCCCGCCTCAGCGCAAAAAACGCCACTATTACAATATTTTATGGCGCGTTCGGCCTCGTTCGCGTCCTTGAATTCGACGATCCTGTCCAGCTTGGCACCATCCATGATCAGCCGCCCATACTGGCCTGGATCGGTTGGCTCAAAACCCAGCACGACGATGTCATATGATTTGCGCGCTTCGATCACACGTGCCAGAGTTTCCGGCCGCAAAAACGGCGTATCGCCAAAGAGCACGACCACATCGCCCGCAAATCCGTCCAGCGCCGGCTTGGCCGTCGCGGCTGCATGTCCGGTGCCCTTTTGCTCGGATTGCACAACGATTGCGACGTCGGGGTCAGTATCGCGGGCGATCTGGCTCACCGCCTCGCTGCCATGGCCGACAACCAGCACCGTCTTGTCGGCCTTAACGTTTCGGGCAAGTACCAATACATGGGCCACAAGCGGGCGATTTCCGACCTGGTGCAGCATCTTGGGGACGTCTGAATTCATCCGCGTCCCTTGCCCCGCTGCAAGGATAATCAGCGCCAGTGGCATACCCGATCCTCGTCGTTGTCGATTAGAACGCTTTTACGCGGTGCCAAAATCACCGCAAGTCCTGAGCGTATCAAAACTCTTTTCTATTGATTACAGTGTCCGGCGATTTATCGCCTGAGAAAAATTCAGCATAGAGCATTTTGGCGCAGATGCGCTCTTGCATCATTTCGACGATCTGGGCGACATACTGGCCGCAATCTAGGCTCAGGCACGACAGTGGAAATATTCAGAGGTTCATTCACGCAGCAACTGCCAATCCCGGAAACCGGGATTGCTGCAGCGCTCAAGGTAATGCGTCACGGTCGATTGCACCGCTATAACCTCGCCGATGGTGAGGCGGGCGAAACCGCGCTTTTGGAGCAGGAGTTCGCTGCATTTACCGGGGCCAAATACTGTCTGGCGGTCGCTTCGGGCGGCTATGCGATGGGATGCGCCCTGCGTGCCCTTTCGGTGCGGCCGGGTGATCCGGTTCTGACCAATGCCTTTACGCTCGCGCCGGTGCCGGGCGCGATTGCCGCGCTTTCGGCGCGGCAGGTTTTCGTCGAGGTCACTCCAGACCTGGTGATCGACATCGATGACCTTGATCGCAAGATCATCGCTAGTAGCGCGCGGGTTTTGCTCCTCAGCCACATGCGCGGACATATCTGCGATATGGATCGCCTTAGCGCTTTGTGCGCCGCCAGGGACGTTCAGATCGTCGAAGATTGCGCGCATACCATGGGCGGGTCCTGGGCTGGGGTAACCTCAGGCCGGCACGGCGTGGCCGGATGCTATTCGACGCAGACATACAAGCACCTGAATTCCGGCGAAGGCGGCCTGATTGTCACCGACGACAGCGCATTGATGGCGCGGATGGTCATGCTGTCGGGCTCGTACATGCATTTCGACCGTCATCTGAGTGCGCCGGATGGCTCCGCCTTTGCGACATCCCGGTTTGAAACGCCAAATGTCTCGGGCCGAATGGACAATCTGCGCGCCGCCATTCTGCGCCCGCAACTGGCCGAATTGCCGCTGGCTTGCACGGCCTGGAACCAACGCTACGCAAGGGTTGAGGCAGGATTGCGAAACCAGCCCGGCCTGCGCCCGATCCACCGGGCGGATAGCGAGGGATTTGTCGGATCGTCAATTCAGTTCTTCGCGGTGGATTTGGGACCAGAGCAGGTTGAGACATACATCGCCGCGTGCCAAACCCGCGGGGTTGAGCTGAAGTGGTTCGGGCGCGACGAGCCGAAGGGCTATACCTCTCGTCACGATAGCTGGCGCTACGCCGAGACCCAATCACTGCCGCAGACCGATCGGATTCTGAGTGGTCTGATCGACATGCGTATTCCGATGACGTTTTCGCTGGATGATTGCGACCTGATCGCGCGGATCATTGCCGAAGAACGACGCCGGATCACCTGAGACACACGCGGCTATTCGAACTCTGTCATGCTCAGCTTGACCTCGCCCGCGGCTTCGAGATCGCGAATGGCAATAATGACTCTTGTCATAGCTGCTTCTGCATCGGTTTTCTTGACCTCGCCGATGGCCTCAATTTCCTCTCGCAGCTGCTCGGCCATGCGCTTTGACATGTTTTCCAAGATGAAATCGCGGGCCAGTTCATCGGTACCATCGGCCCCGGCCATGGCGGTGATTAACTGCACCTGATCGACATCGCGCAGCACTTTGGGCACATCCACCGCGTCCAGGCGGGCCGGTATGTCGGCGAACGTAAAGATCGATTTGCGCACCTCTTTGGCAAAACCCGCATCATCCTCGTCCAGCCCGTCAAGCACCTCATCGCGGGTCGCGGCCGGTGAGATGTTCAGGATCGCGCCCACGCGTTCGACTGGCCCGTCGCTGAAGGCCAGTTCCGGCCTGACCGCCAGCTGATCGGCCAGGGTTTGGCCGATCCGCGCGACGATCCGGGGCGCAATCGAGCCGGTCAAGGAAATTGAATAGGCGATACGCCGCGCCTTTTCTCCAGGCAGGCGGCCCAAAATTTCGGCTGCCTTGGCCACCGATAGCTTAGACAGAATGACGGCGGCGATCTCTGAGCTTTCGGCCTCAATCACTGGCACTAGCGCATCGACCTCGACCTCGACAACCTTGGCCCACGGATCGCCCGAAACCGCGATTCCCGCCTGGCGGCGAATCCTTGCCGCGATCTCCGGGCTCAGAAGGTCCGACATCAGACCCAGCGTTTCGGCAAGTTCGCGTGGGAATGAGAAATCAGCGGCATCAAATTTCAGAAAAAATTCGTCAATCACCGCCTCGATCGTCGACTGATCAACATATTTCAGCCCCGACATCTGGTGAACAAGGTCGGTTTGCAGATCGGCCGGCATATTGGAAACTTTTAGGTTGATCCCGCCGGCCATTGCCAATCGCACGATAATCGCCGCCTTTTGCCGGTTATTCAACGCAGCACCGCCTGGCGCGGCGGGCCAGGACAGATCCTGAACGGCGGGCAAAGGCAGTGTCAAAAGCGCGCTCCACATCCGGGGAATAACCCGGTTCGTTGTGACAAAAAGAGGTTAAGGCAGCCTTTCAAACCGGCTGCGGACCGGGCCTAATCGGCGCCAAATACGCGGGCAAATATCGTATCGACGTGTTTTGTGTGATAATCGAGGGCGAATTCGTCCTCAATTTCGCGATCTGTAAGCGCCGCAGTCACCTCTTCATCGCCCTGAAGTTCGCTCAGGAAATCAGCGCCATCCTCCCAGACTTTCATCGCGTTGCGCTGCACCAGCCGATAGGCGTCCTCGCGGCTTATGCCTTTCTGGGTTAGCGCCAGCAGAACCTGCTGAGAGTGGACCAAACCTTTGAACTTGTTCATATTTGCCAGCATATTCTCAGGGTAAACCACAAGCGTATCAATCAGGCCGGTCAACCGCGCGAGAGCGAAATCGAGCGTGATCGTGGCATCGGGGCCGATGTTCCTTTCTACGCTTGAATGCGAAATATCACGTTCGTGCCACAGCGCTACATTTTCCATCGCCGGCACCACGGCCATCCGCACCAAGCGAGCCAGACCTGTCAGGTTTTCGCTAAGGATCGGGTTTCGCTTATGCGGCATGGCCGACGATCCCTTTTGCCCTTCGGAAAAAAACTCTTCGCATTCCAGTACCTCGGTGCGCTGCATATGCCTGATCTCGACCGCGACATTTTCGATCGAAGAGGCGACGACGCCTAATGCTGCAAAATAGGCGGCATGGCGATCGCGCGGGATGACTTGCGTGCTGATGGGTTCGCAGGACAGACCTAGTTTCGCACAGACATGGGCTTCGACGGCCGGGTCAATATTGGCAAACGTGCCAACGGCCCCGCTGATCGCGCCGGTGGCCACTTCATCGCGCGCGACCCGTATCCGGCCCAGATTGCGCTGCATCTCGGCGTAAAAGCGCGCGAATGTCAGCCCCATTGTCGTCGGTTCGGCATGGATGGCGTGCGAACGGCCAATGCGGATGGTCATCTTATGCTCATAGGCGCGTCGCTTTAAAGCCGCCAAAAGCGCTTGCAAATCCGCAATCAAAATGTCGGCGGCGCGCACCAGCTGAATGTTGAATGTGGTGTCGAGCACATCCGAAGACGTCATGCCCTGATGGACGAAACGCGCCTCCTCGTTGCCGATAATCTCAGCCAGATGGGTCAGAAAGGCGATCACATCGTGTTTTGTGACCGCTTCAATTTCATCAATGCGCGCGACATCGAACTCGGTGTCTTTGGCTTTCCAGACAGCGGCAGCATTTGCTGCAGGTATGACCCCCAGATCGGCCATCGCATCACATGCGTGCGCCTCAATTTCAAACCATATGCGAAACTTGGTCTGCGGCACCCAAACGGCCACCATGTCAGGTCGGGAATAGCGGGGGATCATGGAACAAGACGCCTTGGTGGTTGATCATGCACGGCTCGCGCGCGTCTTAGACCGCCAACGCGTAGGGAACAAGCCGAGCCCTCTTGCAGGCGCGATCATCGCGATGCCGCGTGAGCCACGAGAAACCCATGGTAAGCAGCGCTAATATTCTGCGCCCGTCTTTAGAAACGAACTCGGGCCTGTGTGGCCTCGCTTTCCACAACCAGTCTGCGGTCAGCGGCTGTGGCAGCAATCGGTGCCAGGGCAAAATGAACCTTGGATGCGTTAATCGCATCAGATCCCGCCGGGCGCGACAAATTTTCCCAAAGCTCAGGCTGAATTTGCATGCGATCAGCGCTGCCATAGACGGACCATTCGCCACCAAGCTCCGAGATCTTTATTTGCCCGCCCCAGGGCATGGCGGTTTCAAAACACTGGATCAGCAGAAACGCCAGCTTGACTTGTACCCGCTCCTGATCTTCGGCGGGTGTCCAGTCTATGTTGAGTTTCCCGCCATGTGTCATGTCCCGCAGGACTGCGCAAATTTCACTGTTGCTGATCATCTGCCCCGCGCTGGCCGCGCCGAAAGCAATGCGAAAGAATCGAATGCGGGCATTGGCATTTTCGACGCTTTCGGTGATTAACTCGACCTCAGGCCCGCCTGGATGCTCATTGTCAACAGCTCCAGCCCATTGCTAATCGCGCCAAGCGGGCTGATAAGATCATGACAAATTCTCGACCCGATAAGGGCGGTCAAGTCAGGCGAGTGTTGTGACATCTAATTTCCCGCAATGTGGCGCCCATGAGTGACGCGAATGAGTTCCTAGCACCTGGAATGCTGGTGCAGCATCCCGGCAGGCCAGAGTGGGGAATTGGCCAGGTTCAATCACGTATTAATTCCAAAGTAACCGTTATGTTCGAGCACGCTGGAAAGGTAGTAATCGATGGTAAACAAATCGTTCTCGAACCCTATTTTCCAAGTGACGGGCGACCCACTCGTCCATTAGGATAAAAATTTCCACAAATTGCAACCACAACGATAGTCTTAAGGCACCCGAATACCAATTGTTGCAATTGACCGGTGCCAGCCCGTAGAACCCGCACAGCCTTGGGTGCAATGACACATGGCCCGAAATGCTTGCACGAAACAGCCAGTTTGAAGTTCGTCTCGCCGAGACGCCGCGCGATTTGATCGCCGCCCAGCGTCTGCGTTATCTGGTGTTTGTCGAGGAACTTGGCGGCGACGGGCCGATGGTCAATCATCAGGATCGCGTCGAACAGGATGAATTCGATGCTCATTCCGACCACCTGATCCTGATCGACAAATCCCGCGATCCGGCCAAGGGCGATCATGTTGTCGGCGTCTACCGGATGATGATGCGCGAACACGCAGAACGGGCAGGGCGTTTTTATACGGCATCGGAATATGACCTGGGCGTGTTGATCAACTCCGGCCGCCCGCTGCTCGAATTGGGTCGATCCTGCGTTCACCCCAGCCTTCGCGGCGGTTCGTCGATTTATGTATTGTGGAACGCGCTGGCGCGCTACGTGTTGGACCGCGGCGTTGAGATCATGTTCGGCGTCGCCAGCTTTCACGGCACCAACGCCAGTGCAATTGCCGCGCCGCTAGCTTATCTGCACCAACATCACCTGGCCCCACCCGATCTGCGGGTGACTGCGTGTCCACCAAATGCGCTGGATATGCGCCTTGTCGCAAAAGGACAGGTTGACCGCGCCAACGCGATGCGTTTGACCCCGGCCCTGATCAAAGCCTACTTGCGCCTCGGCGGTTTTGTCGGTGATGGTGCCTATGTTGACCACGAATTCAATACCATAGATGTTTGCCTTGTCATGGACACCGCGCAGATGAACGCCAAAAGCCGCGAAAGCTATATCCGAAAGGCCGGTCGGTGACGGCGCGGTGGAATGCCGCCGACGATTACCCAAAATATCGGCAGATCGGATTAATGGGCTATTGCCGCCTGGTGCTGCGGATGGTGCCATTTGTCGTGCTTGTTTTCGGTTCGCTGGGCCTGCTGTTGCTGGTGCGGCTGATTGAACGACCTCTTTGGGGCGAGCATCGCCCCTGGACGCCCTATCTGGTGCAGTTTGTGTGCAGGAACGGGCTCAGAATACTGGGCATTCGCCTCACCGTCGTCGGCAAGGTGATGCGCGAAAAAGGTGCGATCGTCGCGAATCATTCCTCTTGGCTGGACATTTTCGCGCTGAACGCCCGCAAGCGGGTTTACTTTGTCGCCAAATCTGAGGTTGCAAATTGGCTGGGCATCGGCACGCTTGCCCGCGCCACGGGAACTGTCTTTATCGAACGCAGTCCCAAGCAGGCGCGTCAGCATCGCGATCTGTTGCATCGACGACTGGCACTTGGCCACAAGCTGTTGTTTTTTCCCGAAGGCACGTCAACCGATGGCAAACGCGTATTGCGGTTCAAATCCACCCTCTTTGAGGCGCTCAGGTCGGCAGAGGCCGACGATACCTGGGTTCAGCCCGTGGCAGTGCACTATCAGGCCCCAATAGGCGCTGATCCGCGGTTTTATGGCTGGTGGGGGGATATGACATTTGGCCGGCACCTTGCGCAGATACTCGCAACCCGCAACCAAGGTGTGGTCACCGTCTATTATCACCCGCCGCTTTGCGTCGCCGATTATGGGGACCGCAAGGCGCTCGCGCAGGCGTGCGAGAACATTGTGGCCGACCGGCTGGCGCTGCTCGAAAACGTGGTTTCCTGACCTGCAGCCGAGACAGCAACATGGTCAATAGGCCAGCGACAATTCCTTGATCGCCTGGCGCGCCCAAATTTCCGGCCCGATCCCGAAGAAATCGGTGATCGGTGCGAACTGGGCGAGCAAATTTCCTGACCTGCAGCCGAGACAGCAACATGGTCAATAGGCCAGCGACAATTCCTTGATCGCCTGTGCGGGATCTTCGCGCGCCCAAATTTCCGGCCCGATCCCGAAGAAATCGGTGATCGGTGCGAACTGGGCGAGCAAATCGGCATTCAGGCCACCTTCTGCCACGACCGGGACGACGATCATTTCGGACCACCAGGAAAATATTTTCGGATCCGCCAGATTGCCATCGCCCAGGCCCATATCACCAAGCGGGCCGAAACTGACGTAATCGGCACCGGCCTCGGCAGCGTTGACACCGTTGTGGCGTGATGAGCCGCAAAACGAGCCAACGATCGCATCACCGTCCAGTTTGTCGCGCGCATCGCGGACCGACCCGCCGCCTTGCGTTAGATGCACACCGTCCAGGCCCAGGCGTGTGACCATCGAGACGTGGTTTTCGATAACAATTGCAACGTCGCGCGCATGGGCAACCTCTCGGCAGGCATCGCCAACGCGCGCGATGTGATCGGGGTCGGTGCTGGACAGGGCCAGGCGCAGACAGGCGATCTCAACCGCGTCCATAACCGGCGCCAAAACACCCGGAAAATCCTGTAGCGATATTTCTGGCGGGGTGATGACGCAGATCTGGGCGCGGTCGGTTTCAGCCATTCCAAACGGTCCTGTCCAAGTTCAGATTGGCCCCATAACCCAAAGTTCCGGGCTTGGCTACTTTGCTGGCAGACTTGCAGCATTTGTCAGCGACAAGCCCATCCAGATTGAGCGGCGGTCATCGTCGGCAAGGGCGTCTTCTGAGACATCGATCATGCCGCCCATTGGCTTGCCGGTAAACATCATCGGGCCCGCGCCCGTGACCGCCATCGCTTCTTGCTCGCGTTCCTTGCCGACCCGAAACATCGCACCGCCGGAATGAACACCGCAAACCATATTGCCGTTCAGCAAGAAGCATAGCCCGCCAAACATCTTCTTTTCGGAAATCCCGGTTTGATCGACCAGATCGTCGCGCATCATCGCCGCCAAACCTTCATCGAATGCCATCCCGCGTGCCTCCTTGCCTTGCCGATACGCCAATCGTATCACCACCACGGCCTTGGTGCCAAAGGGGATGCAGATGCCTGCGGGCAACAATCAGCCTGCCATCATTCTGGTTCGACCGCAGATGGGCGAAAACATCGGCGCGGCGGCGCGGGCAATGTCGAATTTCGGGCTGGACCGTTTGCGCATCGTGGCACCGCGCGACGGCTGGCCGAACCCCAAGGCGGTTGCGATGGCCAGTGGCGCAGGGCGGCTGTTGGATGAGGCCGCGGTTTGCACCGATCTTGCGGTGGCGATCGAAGATTGCACGCATATCTATGCAACCACCGCCCGACCGCGCGACCTGACCAAACGGGTGCTTGCGCCAGAGGCGGCGGTAAGCGAGATGATCGCAAGGGCAGGTGCGGGCGAGCGCATTGGTGTGCTGTTTGGCCCCGAAAGGGCCGGCCTGGAAAATTCTGATGTCGCACTCGCGAACACCATAATTTCAGTTCCCACCAACCCCGGGTTTCCGTCACTGAACCTTGCGCAATGCGTCTTGCTTGTCGCCTATGAATGGGGGCGACGGGCGGTCGATGGCGACGCGCCAGCCGATCCGTCGGGTGCTGAGCTGGCCACCCAGCTAGAGATCACAAAATTGGCCGAGCACTACGAACAACACCTTGATCAGACAGGGTTTTTCTTTCCGCCTGAAAAAGCAGACCATATGCGGCTCAATATGCGCAATCTGTGGTCGCGTATGCCGTTGGAACGCGCCGATGTGCAGATGTTTCACGGAATTCTCAGGGCCATTTGCCAGTCAGCTGATCGATCCTGACAAGGTATTTGCGCGTTCGCGCTTAGCTCAGGTTTCGCACTGAAATGGTCTGATGATCGCCAAAGCCATTGAATCGCGTTGCCAGCGCCAGAGAATAGGCACCCATGCCGGAAAACAGGACATAGTCCCCCTCGCGAATCGCTTCGGGCAACATAACATCCTGTGGTATGCGGTCGATGCTGTCGCAGGTTGGCCCGAAGACTACGAAAGGCCGTTTTGTGCCTGTGCGGGCCTGACCGCCCGGTGCGACAACAATGACGCGATCGGTTGCGCCCATCACCAGACTTTCCGACAACGCGCCATAGACGCCGTCGTTCACAAATATCGTGCCGGGGTCGCGTGTGGCTTTGACGCGCACGGCCAGTGTCAGGCATTCGGCCGCAATTCCGCGTCCCGGTTCGCACAAAAGTGCCAGGCGCTCCTGGCCGAACGCCTCTGCTGCCGCAGTTTCAATAGCGGTAAATATGGCATCCAGCGCAGGGACTTCATCTAACATTCTGTGCGATGGAAACCCGCCACCGGTATTCAGGCGGCAAATACGCACATTGGCGTCGCTGGCGATTTCGCCTGCCGCGCGAATGTATTTGGACCAGGCAGCGGCATCGGGGCATTGCGTGCCCGGATGAAAGGTCAGCGATGGCCGGTATCCGGCATCCGCGACGCGCCTGAGCAGACCTGCCGCATGCTTGGGTTCGGCCCCAAACTTTGCGCCAAAGTCGTATGCGGCGCCATTGACCGGCAATTTGAACCGGACCGCGATTTCTTTGTCGCGGCTCACTTGCGCCGTGAGTTTTTCCAGTTCGCTGTCGCTGTCCACCGAATAGGACGCGACATCGTGACCGACCGCAAAGGCGATTTCCGCCGGCGAGCGAACCGGATTGTTGAAATGCAGATCGGCGTGGGGCGCGATGCGTCGGACCAGTTCGATTTCATTGGACGAAGCGACATCAAATGCAGTCAGACCTGCGGCGGACAAATTGGCCAGAACTTCCTCTGACGGGTTGGCCTTGACCGCAAACGTGACCTGACCGGGGAACCCCACAGCATAGCGCGTATAGGTGTCGCGCAGTACCGACGCAGAGAAAAAGAAAACCGGAGCCTCAGGCGAAAACAGCCTCAGGTAATCGGTCGGCTTGGACCAGATCGGATCGGAACGTCCCATGACACCTGCATTTCCTGTGGGTGACCCTCTATCGCCTGCATTGTGGCTGCTTCATTTGGCGTTTTTTGGGCGAAGCTTACGCGTGACCGCATTTACTTGGCCAAAGTGCCACCATCGGCTGTTGAAATCACCCGGCGTTTATGTATTTTTGGATGTAATTTTCGTAATTCTGCCAAATAAACGGGTAATTTTAGTGGACGAGCTGGATCAACGATTGCTGGCATCACTCGCGGCGGACTCCAGTGTTCCAACCGTGCCTATCCGGTTGTCACCCTCTATCGCCTGCATTGTGGCTGCTTCATTTGGCGTTTTTTGGGCGAAGCTTACGCGTGACCGCATTTACTTGGCCAAAGTGCCACCATCGGCTGTTGAAATCACCCGGCGTTTATGTATTTTTGGATGTAATTTTCGTAATTCTGCCAAATAAACGGGTAATTTTAGTGGACGAGCTGGATCAACGATTGCTGGCATCACTCGCGGCGGACTCCAGTGTTCCAACTTCAAAACTGGCCCGGCGCTTCAAGGTCGCCCGCTCAACCGTTCAGGCCCGTATCGAACGGATGGAATCACGCGGCATTATCGCGGGCTACACGGTAAAGCTCGGTGATGTGGCGCTAGCGCGGCGCATCCGCGCCACTGTGTTGCTGCAGGTCGAGCCGCGCGCGGCCGCCTCCATCGTGCAAAGGCTCAGGATCATACCAGAGGTCGAAATCGTGCATTCCACATCCGGGCGCGCCGATTTTGTCCTGCAGATTGCCTCCGGATCCACCACCGATCTTGATCGCGTGCTGGACGATGTTATTGCAATTCCGGGCATCAGAAGTTCAGAAACCCTCATCCATTTGTCGACCAAGTTCGACCGCGCTGTCTGAGCGCAAGAAATTTTTGGCAGACAGCCGATTGCCCAAATGCGCCGCGCGGGCCATATACCCCGCACCGGGCGACGGAGGATGCTTTGGCAGCGAAAAGACCGATCTTTGAAGAGGTGAGCGCAGATCAGAGCGCGCCTGCGGCCGCGCCGGGATTGATCGACCACAGCACAAAAGGCGCGCGCGGGACGATCCGCATCTGGCTTGGCGCTTTGTTCTTGCTTGTGGCGGCGATGATCCTGGTGGGCGGGCTGACGCGGTTGACCGACAGCGGCTTGTCGATCCCTGAATGGCGGCCCGTTTCAGGCGCACTGCCGCCGGGCAGCGAGGCCGCCTGGCAGGCAGAATTTGAAAAATACCAGGCCTTCCCTGAATATCAGTTGCAAAACCGCAGCATGAGCCTGGCCGAATTCAAGGTGATCTATTGGTGGGAATGGGGGCACCGGCAATTGGGCCGGTTCATTGGTGTGGTCTGGGCAGCAGGCTTCATCTGGTTTTTGGCCCGCAGGCAAATACCGCCGCGTTGGACCGGGCGTTTGTTGGTGATCGGCGCGCTTGGTGGGCTGCAGGGGGCGATCGGCTGGTGGATGGTCGCGTCCGGCCTTTCGGCGGGCATGGTGGATGTGGCCAGCTATCGTCTGGCGATCCACTTGGGGCTGGCATTTGCCATCCTTGGGTTGATCGCTTGGTACATTCTAAGCCTTGGTCGCAGCGATGCAGAGCTGATGCAGGCACGCCGTACTGGCAAAGGGCGTCTGCCCGGCATGGCAACCGCTATGGCGGCTTTTGCGTTTCTGCAGATTCTGTTGGGCGCGCTGGTGGCAGGCATAGATGCCGGGCGCACCTACACCGACTGGCCGCTCATGGCCGGTGGGGTGTTTCCGCCGGAACCCTTCGCCCTCAGCCCCTGGTGGCGCAATTTCTTTGAAGACCCGGGGTTGGTACAATTCATGCACAGGTTTTCAGGCTACGCACTGGTTATCTACGGAATAGTCCTGTGGCGGGCCTCCAGGGCCAGCGGCAATACCGCGACAAAACGCAGCTTCGACTGGGTGGCGGTGACCCTACTTGGGCAAATGGCCCTGGGCATCACGACCGTGCTCTACACGGCACCGGTCGGGCTGGCCCTATTGCACCAGTCCGTCGCGATCGCACTGTGGGTTTTGATCCTGAATGCGCGCTTTTGGGCGAAATACCCACGCAGTCAAATGATTAGAGGTTAGTTCGTGTCAAAAGCCTACGCTGAGATGATGGCCTATCAACACCAGACAGAAGCGCTGTCGCAGGTGGCTGGAAGATTGGGTTGGGATCAGGAAACCTACATGCCAAAAGGCGCCGCGCCGCAACGCGCCGAGGAACATGGCGCCATGGCGGCCGTCCTGCATGAGCGCCGGACCGACCCGCGCATCGGCGACTGGTTGGCGACCTGCAAAGCGACCGAACTGGGCGATGTGGGCGCGGCAAATCTGCGCCATATCCGTCGCTCATATGATCGCAACACAAAAGTGCCGGCCGCGCTGGAAGCCGAAATTGCCCGCGCCACGTCAATCGCCCATGGCGTCTGGGCCGAGGCACGCGCAAACGAAGACTTCGCCGCATTCGCGCCCATGCTGGAGAAGGTCATCACCTTGCGCCAGCAAGAGGCCGACGCGCTGATCGAGACCGGGCAAAGCCGCTATGACGCGCTCGTGCAGGACTATGAACCGGGCTCGTCCGAGTCTGCTTTGCGCGATATGTTCGCGGCCCTGCGCCCCCGCTTGGTGAAATTGCGCGAGGCAATCGCCGGGTCGTCCCGCCAATTCGAGCCGCTGCAAGGGCAATTCGACGAAACCATCCAACTGGCGTTATCGCGCGAGCTGGCTGAAACATTTGGTTATGACCTGCATCACGGTCGGATCGACAAGGCGGTCCATCCATTTTCAGCCGGTTCCGGGATCGACGTGCGGATCACCACGCGCACCAGCGCACACGACCCATTTAACTGCATCTATTCCACCATCCACGAGGTTGGGCATGCCAGCTATGAACTGGGCATAAACCGCGACTACCTGCTCACCCCGCTGGGCGAGGGCGCGTCGATGGGTGTGCACGAAAGCCAAAGCCGGATCTATGAAAACCAGCTGGGCAGAAACCGTGCCTTTGCGGGGCATCTTTTTGATCGCATGTCGGCCCTGTTCGGCGGGCTTTCAACCGGCGGGGCGGATGCGTTTTACGGCGCGATCAACCGAGTTCAGCCGGGATTTATCCGCACCGAGGCTGACGAGGTGCATTACAACCTGCATATACTGATGCGTTTCGATCTGGAATGCGCGCTGTTGTCGGGCGATTTGCGTGTCGCGGACCTGCCGATTGCCTGGAACGACAGGTTTGCGGCGGATTTCGGCGTCAAGGTGGGCAAACCATCAGATGGCTGTCTGCAGGACGTGCATTGGTCTGAGGGTCTGTTCGGCTATTTCCCGACGTATACGTTAGGCAATGTTTATGCGGGCTGTCTCTATCAGGCGCTGCGGGCGGCTGTGCCCGATCTGGATGCTTATCTAGCACGCGGAAATATCGAAGCTGCAACCAGGTGGTTGGGCACCAATGTGCACAGACATGGCGGCCTGTTCGAGCCGCGGGACGTTATCAAACGCGCTTGTGGGTTTGATCCCGATGTCGGGCCGCTTCTGGACTATCTGGAAGGTAAATTCAGCGCCCTCTACCGGCTGTGATTTCCGATCGCCAGGGTTCTTACTGCCGCCAGTCGGGATCGCGTTTCTCGATAAAGGCCTGAATGCCTTCGTCAGTGTCGCGGTGGAGCATATTTTCGACCATAACTTTTCTGGTATGGTCATAAGCCTGCGCCACATTCATTTCGAGCTGCCGGTAAAATGCGCGTTTGCCGACCGCAATTGCCGACCCTAATTGGCCGGCGATTTGCTGGGCCAGTTCAAGCGATTGCGACGCCAGTTCGCCGTCTGGCGCGACCCGGTTAATCAAACCCTGTTCAAGTGCCTGATTTGCATTCAGAAACTTTCCTGTCGTCAGCATTTCAAAGGCATTCTTGCGGCTGATATTGCGCGACAGCGGAACCATCGGCGTTGAGCAGAAAAGACCGCTGTTAACGCCATTTACGCCAAATTGCGCGCTGACAGCGGCCACAGCCAGATCGCACGACGCGACCAGCTGACAACCAGCCGCGGTCGCTATGCCGTGCACCTGCGCGATGACCGGCTGGGGCAGCCGCGGGATCATCTGCATAACATCGCCGCACCGCCCGAAAAGATCGTCAAAATAGGCGGCTCCGCCATCCGGTGCCTGACGGCCGGCCTGCATTTCCTTCAGATCGTGTCCGGCGCAAAACGCCTTGCCTGCGCCTGACACCAGAATCGCTCGGATGGACGTATCATCGGCCAGATCCGAAAATGCGGCTTTCAGCGCCGCCAGCAGATCATCGGACAAGGCATTGAGCGCATCGGGCCGATTAAGCGTCAGATGTGCCACGGTGCCGGTATCTTCGCGGATCACTGTCATCGCCTTGCCTCTGGGTTTCATTTCCGCGAAGTCTTATCACGGTTTGGGGCAGAGGGAAGATCATGGACCTTGCAATGTCACGCGATGATCTGACCGAATTCATGGCGCAGGAATTTCCCGAGGTGGGCGGCGACATAGTCGTCGAAAGTGTCCAGCCGTTTGAAGTGACAGTTCGGATGAAAACCGATCACCGGCATATCCGACCTGGCGGCACGGTCTCAGGACCGACTATTTTTACGTTGGCCGACACGTCGATATATCTGGCGGTCCTGACCATGATCGGCCCCCGGGCGCTGGCGGTGACGACCAGTTGCGCGATTGATTTCATACGCAAACCCGCCGCCAACCGCGACCTGATCGCACATGCGCGGATCAACAAGTTGGGCCGCGTTTTGGCGGTGGGACAGGTGCTGGTGTATTCTGACGGGGCCGACAAGCCGGTGGCTCAGGCGTCGCTGACCTATTCCATCCCGCCGAAAAAGTGATGCATTGCTTCTGTGGTACTATAATACCGCAAATCTAAACCGTTAATATCACACTATAAAGCCCAAATAATATGCCTTGACTGTGCCACAAAAACCCTTAGAAACCGCCCATCCAATCTCACGTCTGAGGTCGAGAAGATGAAAACCTACACCGCTACACCGGCGGATATCGATAAGAAATGGACCCTGATCGACGCCGAGGGCGTAGTGCTGGGCCGTCTTGCCGCGATCATAGCAGGCCAGCTGCGCGGCAAGCATAAGCCAACGTTCACACCGCACATGGACATGGGCGACAATATCATCGTGATCAATGCTGAAAAGATTCAGCTGACCGGCAAGAAACGCACCGATAAAGTGCATTACTGGCACACCGGCTATCCCGGAGGCATCAAATCGCGCACCACGGGTCAAATTCTGGAAGGCGCGCACCCTGAACGGGTCGTGATGCAGGCCGTCAAACGGATGTTGCCAACCAGCACACTGGCCCGCCGGCAAATGACCAACCTGCGTGTCTATGCCGGTGCCGAGCATCCCCATGAAGCCCAGCAGCCGCAAGTACTGGACGTCAAATCCCTTAACTCCAAGAACACGCGGAGCTAACGCATGGCCGATCAAGTAAATACTTTGGAAGACCTGGGCACCGTTGCCGAAGCTGAAACCCCTGCCGTCGTGCCAGAAACTCTGAGAGAGCCGGTTCGCGACGAGCTTGGCCGCGCTTATGCGACCGGCAAGAGGAAAGACGCGGTCGCGCGTGTCTGGATCAAGCCGGGGTCCGGCAAGGTCATCGTAAACGGCAAGGAATTGAATTTATATTTCGCCCGCCCGGTGCTGCAGATGATCCTACGCCAGCCGTTTTCCGTCGCCGGCGTGGAAGACCAGTTCGATGTCAGTGCGACGGTCAAGGGCGGCGGATTGTCCGGCCAGGCCGGTGCAGTCAAGCACGGCATCTCAAAAGCGCTGCAGCTTTATGAGCCGAGCCTGCGCAGCGCGCTAAAGGCTGCCGGGTTTCTGACCCGCGACAGCCGGGTTGTGGAACGCAAGAAATACGGCAAGCGCAAAGCCCGCCGAAGCTTCCAGTTTTCCAAGCGTTAATCCTGCATTCATGGAAATGTGACGAAAGGCCGCCCACCGGGCGGTCT
The DNA here is from genome assembly GCA_965216135.1 of Paracoccaceae bacterium. GTDB lineage: Bacteria > Pseudomonadota > Alphaproteobacteria > Rhodobacterales > Rhodobacteraceae > CBDCFL01. Next base: position 48,273 of record CBDCFL010000015.1, on the reverse strand, counting down.
TTTTGCTGTTTCGCCCCGAATGCGTCCTCTTATCGGCCAAGTGTTCCACGATAAACCTGCGTCAGGGGATGTCGGACGAGTCGCTATTGATGACCAAGGAACAGGAAAACCAGCAAATATATCTTGTGTGAATCCCGGAGCAATGCTGGGCCACAGAAACGGTCGAATAATCTGACTGTCGCGGAGTAAAACTCCGCCATTCTGACGCCTGAAGCAAACGAGCTGAGGGCGGGGAGATGTATGTCTCGTGGAACTGTATAGCCGGGTTCGGCGTACGTGTCATGTCGGTGGAGCGGGCGGCGGCCGGTCATTTCGGCATAGACCGCAAGACTGTGTCGAAGATCCTGAAGCATTCTGTGCCGCCAGGTTATCGCCGAGAGGGTCCGCCGGTGCGCCCGAAGCTGGATCCGTTTGTGGGGATCATCAACCAGATATTGGAAGAGGATAAGTCGCGGCTCAAGAAGCAGCGGCATACGTCGAAGCGGATATATGAGCGTCTGCGTGATGAACATGGCTTCGTCGGCGGCATCACCATCGTCACGGACTATGTGCGTGAGCGGAAGCGGCGGACGCGGGAGGTGTTCGTGCCGCTGAGCCACGCGCCGGGCCACGCCCAGGTTGATTTTGGTGAGGCGCTTGGCGAGATTGGCGGGGTCGTGCGCAAGCTGCACTACTTTGCAATGTCTCTGCCGCACTCGGACGCGTTCTTCATCAAGGCCTATCCGGCGGAGACAACCGAGGCCTTTTGTGATGGCCATGTCTCCGCCTTTGCGTTCTTCGGAGGCGTGCCGCTGTCAGGGCTCTACGACAACACCACGATCGCGGTGGCGCGGATCCTCGGGGACGGAACCCGGCAACGCACCAGAACCTTTGCTGAGTTGCAGTCGCATTACCTGTTCGAGGACCGGTTCGGCCGTCCTGGCAAGGGCAACGACAAGGGTAATGTCGAAGGCACAATCGGTTATGGTCGGCGGAACTTCCTGGTGCCGATGCCGCGCTTCGACAGTTTCGATGATCTGAACGCCCGGCTGGAGGAGCAATGCCTCAAACGGCAGGACGAAGTATTGCGAGGTCATTCCGAGACTATCGGCGAGCGGCTGATGCGTGATCTTGATGCGCTGATGACACTACCCCTGACGCCCTATGACGCCTGCGGGAAGGTCAGCACCCGGGCGACGTCGATCTCGATGGTCCGCTATCGCAACAACGACTATTCCGTGCCGGTCGCATACGCCCATCACGAGGTCCAGGTTCGCGGCTATGTCCACGAGGTCATCATCGGCTGCGGCACGGAAATCATCGCCTGCCACAAGCGGTCCTACGAAAAAGCGGACATGGTCTTCGATCCGATGCACTTCCTGCCTCTGCTGGAACAGAAGGTCGGCGCGCTTGATCAGGCGGCTCCGTTGCAGGGCTGGGATCTGCCCGGGGAGTTCGCCACCCTGCACCGGCTGCTGGAAGCGCGCATGGGAAAGAAGGGCAAGCGCGAATACGTCCAGGTTCTGCGGCTGCTGGAGACTTTCGAGATGGGCCATGTTCACGGTGCCATCAGGCAGTCACTGGAACTCGGGGCCATCGGCTACGATGCAGTGAAGCATCTCGTCCTCTGCCGGATCGAGAAACGCCCACCCCGGCTCGATCTCGATATCTACCCCTACCTGCCCAAAGCACTGGTCGAGACCACCAAGCCCGCGAGCTATATGAGCCTGATGGCGCAGGCGCCGGCATGACCGACACCCCGCAGGTTCTGCTGCAGCACCACCTCAAGAAGCTCGGCTGCCGACCTTCCACAGCGAATATGCCAAACAGGCCCGGCAATGCGCAGTGGAGAACAAGGATCACATCAACTACCTGCTGCGGCTTTGCGAGTTGGAACTGATCGAGCGCGAACGCCGGATGATCGAGCGCAGGATCAAGGCCGCAAAGTTCCCGGCGACCAAAAGCCTGGACAGCTTCAACTTCAAGGTCATCCCGTCGCTGAACAAGGTCCTGACCATGCAACTGGCCCGCAGTGAGTTCATCGACCGGCGCGCCAATATCATCGCATTGGGGCCAAGCGGCACAGGTAAAACCCATATCGCCCTGGGATTGGGTCTGGCGGCCTGCCAGAAGGGCAGGAAAGTACGCTTCACCACTGCCGCTGCTCTCGTCCATGAACTCATCGAGGCCGTCGACGAACGCCGCCTGCAGCGCTTGCAGAAACAACTGGTCAGCCAGGACCTGCTGATCATTGATGAACTGGGTTTTGTGCCACTGAGCAAGACCGGGGCCGAGCTTCTCTTCGAGATCATCTCGCAGCGCTACGAACGTGGCTCCATCATCATCACATCCAACCTGCCGTTCGATGAATGGACCGAGGTCTTCGGCGCAGAACGCCTCACAGGCGCCATTCTCGATCGCCTAACCCACCACGTCCATATCCTCGAGATGAACGGCGAAAGCTACCGGTTGCGCCAGAGCAAAATCGCCAAACCGTAATCCTGAAAATACCAAAACTGCGAAAAGGTTGGCCTGCGGCCAACGCACCCTGGCACGCATCAGCTATTTGGAAAGCACACGCACCAGGGTGCGCACCTAAATCAAACCAGGTGTCCAGTTTTGCACCGGGACATTGACCCTTTTTACTCCGGGATTGACAGTCTTGGCTATTTCGCCACGATTATGCTCGCGCTGTTGGCTGCGACATGGGCGGGGGGATTTGCCGCCTCCGTCCTGGCAAATGTCGCTGAAATACCGGATATCGAACCGCCTAGGGGCGTGATTACCAGCGCGATGTTTTTCGCGGTTTGCTTTGCAAATCCAGTGGCCCATGCCTTTGGCCGCCTGCCGATGCGGGCGCTGTGTCTTCGGGCGTCATTTGGTTTGGTATTTGGCGCGGTGCTGCAATTTTGGTTCATTGAGCCCTTTGTGGGCGGGGCGCTGAGCCGCTTTGCCCTGCTTTTTGTCGGTGCACTTGGCGTGCCGTTAATGATATTGCGCGACATGCTCGACGCAAACCTGATCGCGCGCGGCACGAGCATGCGCGCGGTTTCAACCGGGATTGTTGTCAGAGTTTTTAGCTGGCCCGACCGCGTGCTGTTCGTCTGCCTGATGATGTCCGTTTTCATGATCTTTTCGGCCACCGCCGAAACCGTTGAACAGACAGTGATCGGCCTGGCCGGGATCATGGTGATTATGACCGCAGTTGTCGCCATCCGCTCGCAATACGAAAGAGAAGACCGCGCGCGATCGCCCGATTTCGACGCCTGGCTCAATCTGATCCCGGAAACACCGGAAGAACCGGATCCGCTCAGGGAACTTGGCGGGGGCTTGAGAAAAGTTGGCGGAACATTCGCAACCGGAGCGGCATTTTTCGGCGGACTGACCTGGCTTGGCGTCGTCCTGGTCCCGATCATTCATCCCGCGCTGGCGCGTGGATCAAGTTCCGACCTAAGCACCATCGCCGTAACCACATTTGTCGCCCTGACCGGACTTGCAATAGTGTTTTTCGGAGCGCTTCTGTCAGCTGGTCTGGCGATGACCTTGATGCAAATTTTCGGCCACTATGCGCATTGGTCGAAGCCGCGCATTCAAAGCGCGAGACTGCGAATGCTTCGCACCCTTTCGTTTCGCCCGATGCAGCGATTCCGGCCTAAATCATAACGCGTCAGTGATCCGCTGGCACCAGGCCCAGACCCCGCAAATATATACCAATACCGCTTTCCAACAGATCCTCGGGCGAGAACGGCGATTTCGTGCCCGGCGATCCGCGCGCGAACAGTTCAACCACACCGTGGCACATCGCCCAGATATGCGCGGAGACCATCTGCGCAGGCGGCCGTTTTGCAGGTTCGATGTGTTGCGACAGGTCTGCCGCAGCCTGTTCCAGAACCCCAAGCGCCCGGTTGGCGACGATGGCCAGTTCCGTATTTCGGTTGATCGAAATACCACTTTCGAACATCGCGACATAATGGCCGGGATATTTGCGCGCAAAGGCCAGGTAGGCGCGCCCGGTGCTTTCAAACGATGCCAGCGCTGAAGGCTGACCCTTTTGATAGGCGTAATCCATCAGATCGGCGAAAACCTCATAGCCCTGCCGCGCGACCTCGGCGATCAAATCTTCGCGCCCTTCGAAATGACGGTAAACTGCCGCCGGCGTCACCCCGGCCTGTTTGGCAGCTTCGGACAAAGTGAATCCGGTCGGTCCGCGCGCCTCGATAAGGTTAAGCGAGGCATCGACAAGCGCCTGGCGCAGATTGCCGTGATGGTATCCGCGTTTAGACATGCCAAATATCTGGCCCGCCGCAGATCAACGGATCTGGATTGGCGACTATCGCCTCGTCCTTGCCGTCGTAATCAACGGCTGACAGGACAGTTCTGATGACAGCCAGCCGCGCGCGTTTCTTGTCATCGGCCCGGACCACCGTCCAAGTGGCGCGCTCGCGGTGTGATTTCTCAAAGGTTTCTTCAATCGCGGCTGAATATTCGTCCCATTTCTGCAAACCCTCGACATCGATCCAGCTGAGTTTCCACTGTTTCAACGGGTCTTTTTCACGTCTGAGAAAGCGGCGCAGCTGTTCGGCGCGCCCGACATTCAGCCATATTTTGACGAGCGTGATGCCCTCATCGACCAGGGTGTTTTCAAATCCGGGCAATTGCCGAAAAAATGCGGCCCTCTCAGCATCTTTACAAAACCCAAAGACCTTTTCAACCACGCCGCGATTATACCAGGACCGGTCGAAGAGCGTGACCTCGCCGCGTGTGGGCAGATGCTGCACGTAGCGCTGAAAATACCATTGCCCAGATTCGCGTTCAGTGGGTTTGGACAGGGCGACGGTGCGCGCGACCCGCGGATTAAGATTTTCCCGTAACCGTTTGATCGAACCACCTTTTCCAGCAGCGTCTCTGCCTTCAAACACGACGACCAACCGTTTGTCAGATTTCTTCACCTCCGCTTGCAGCCGCACCAGCTGGCGTTGCAGGGCTGCCATGTCGATTTCATATTCCTCGCTGCCCATTTGCTCTTGGTAGGGATACGAGGCGTCAAGGATGTCGCGTTTGGCCCCATCGCGAATGCTCTCGCGTATCTCCCTGGGAGCCTGGCGCTCAAAAAAAGCGCTGATCGCGCCGTCGAATGGCCGGGACATGAATGTTTCTTTCGTTAACTTTGCCTCAATATGGGGGCAGATGGCGCCGTGGCAAAGGGGGACCGGGCAATTGCGGGCCGCTGTGGCCGGCTTGCATGCGTTGTCTAGGAGCAGGCGATGCCAGCGTCAGGAACTGCCAGCGCGCACCAGCATCCCGAACAGATCGCGCGGATCGTCGGGATCGGCCAACATGTCCAGAGGCTCAAAAAGCCCAGTTCCCTCAATCTTCTCAAGCACATAACGTAGGGTCGAGAAGTCCTCGATCGCGAATCCGACCGAATCAAACAGGGTTATTTGACGCGCTTCACGGCGACCGTGCGCATCACCGCTGATCACCTGCCACAGTTCCGTGACCGGAAAATCATCGTCAAGTTGCTGAATCTCGCCCTCAATGCGGGTTTGGGCCGCAAATTCCACGAAAATGTCCGAGCGCAGAAGAATGTCGCGATGCAGCTCGGTCTTGCCGGGGCAATCGCCGCCGATTGCGTTTATATGCACACCGCTGCCGACCATGTTGTCGCTCAGAATGGTCGCATATTGCTTGTCTGCGGTGCAGGTGGTTATGATTTGGGCCCCCTCGATCGCCTCTTCGGCGGTCTTGCAGGCAACAACCCGCAGTCCGCTAGACGCCAGATTACGTGCGCATTTGGCGGTCGCGTCGGGGTCGATGTCATACAGCCTGACCGTGTTGATCCCGATCACTTTTTTCATCGCCAGGCTTTGAAATTCCGACTGAGCACCGTTGCCGATCATCGCCATAACCTGGGCGTCTTTCGGCACCAGATGGCGCGCGGCCATGGCCGAGGCCGCCGCCGTCCGCATCGCCGTTAGCACCGTCATTTCCGACAACAGCACCGGATAGCCGGTGGCCACATCGGCCAGTAAGCCGAACGCGGTGACGGTTTGGCGGCCGTCCGCGATGTTTTTCGGGTGCCCATTGACATATTTGAACCCGTAAACCTCGCCATCCGAGGTTGGCATCAACTCTATAACCCCCTCGCGCGAATGGCTGGCGATGCGCGGGGTTTTATCAAACAGCGGCCAGCGCCGGAAATCATCCTCAATTGCCTGCGTCAGCTCGGCCAGCATCTGTTCTAGTCCGATCGCGTTGATCAGACGCATCATGTTTTCAACGCTAACAAACGGCACCAGTGCAAGTTCGGACGGCTGCGGATATTGCGTAGCCATCAGGCAAAGGCCCGGGTCGGGCGGTCAAAGACTTTGCGCCCAAGGCCGAAGCGGTCAGATCGACAATTGCGCTCGCGGTCTTGCCGCGCTCATCCAGAAACGGGTTCAGTTCAACCAGATCAAGCGATGTCACCAAACCGAAATCGTGCAGCATCTCCATGACCAGATGTGCCTCGCGCAGTGTCGCACCGCCGGGAACAGTGGTGCCAACCGCAGGCGCGATAGCAGGATCGAGGAAATCCACATCCAGCGAAACATGCAGCGCGCCTTCAGCGGCCGCGACCTTTTCAAGAAATATTGCCAACGGTCTGGCAATGCCCTGCTCGTCGATTGCGCGCATATCCACATAGGCGCAATCGCTGGCCTCTAGCGCTTCCTTTTCCGGCCGGTCAACCGAACGCAGGCCGATCAGACAGACATTGCTGCCCGGCACCGGGTGCTCGACGTTCGGAAATCCCTCAAAGCCCGGCTGACCGGTTGCATAAGCCAAGGGCGTGCCGTGCAAATTGCCCGATGCGCTGGTTCGCGGCGTGTTGAAGTCGGCATGTGCGTCCAGCCAGAGGACAAATTGCGGTCGGCCCTCGCCCGCCGCTCTGGCCGCCATCCCGGACACCGATCCCAGCGCCAGCGCGTGATCTCCACCAAGGAATATCGGCACCACCGCGCCGGGTGTCGCCCTGGCCGCACTGGCAATCGCCCTGGTCCAGGCGATGGTTTCGTCCAGGCCATAGGCCGACGCATGCGGGGCAGCCGCCGCGCTTTCCGGGATTGAAAGATTGCCGATGTCTGTCACATCACAATCGAGCGCGACAAGCGCTTCTGCCAGCCCCGCGGTGCGTAGCGAGTCAGGGCCCATCAAACAGCCCATGCGGCGCTTACCGCTGTCAATCGGGGCGCCGATCAGATGGATGTCAGCTTTGCTCATGTTTTAGCCCCAATTTCGATCCGCCGCATGATCGCCCGAATCGGCGACAAATTCGCGTTGCTTTTTGCGCACAATGCTTACAATATTGCCGGTATGACAAGGCGGTATGCGCGAAATGGATGACCTTGATCGGCGGCTGATCGGACGGTTACGGCAGAACGGGCGGGCGGCACTGTCAGATTTGGCCAGCGAATTGTCGATCAGCCGGGCAACCGTGCGGGCACGGATCGAACGGCTGCAGGAAAGCGGCGAAATTGTCGGCTTTTCCGTTGTCACACGCGGCGATCGCCAGACTGCACCGATCCGCGGGCTGATGATGATCGGGATCGAGGGAAGGGGAGCCGACCGGATCATCAGGTCGTTGCGCGGCCTGCCCGAGGTGACCGAAATTCACACCACCAATGGACGCTGGGATCTTATCGCGCAAATCGCCACTGAAACCCTGGAAGATTTCGACCGCGCGCTGGCCGCGATCCGCAGGATCGACGGTGTTTCTTCGTCCGAAACCAATCTGCTCCTGGCCACCAAGGCGACGTCGTGAACTGGCTGGCACGCCTAAAACGGCGTGGCAGCAAAGTATATTGCAACCTGTACACTTCCTGTGCAGACACTTATCTGCAAAAGAGCCCTAGCGATGAACCCAGGTTTTCGCGCCGAACAACGCAACAAGAATTACCTACGACGATCAGCGGCGCAAACTCGATCTTGTGGTTGAAACATCCGAGGCGATTTGGGGCGGCGTTTGACGAAGCGTTGATCACTTTCTCAGTGCAACGCCGTCAAATGGCTGGCGCATCCTGTCAGGGCGGCAAAATCGTCCTCGATCACCGACACGCCGAAATTCTCCATAAGATCAGCGAACCGGCCTTTGTCGCGAAAGGCTTCGGCAAAACCGCAAGGCAACAGATGCGGCGCAAGTGCGCGCGCCATCCCCCCGATCAGAAAGACTCCACCGAAAGGAAGTTGGATGAGCGCCAGATTTCCCGCGACTGTGCCCAGGATGCGCACGAACATGGCCACGGCCTCTGTGGCGCGTTCATCCCGGCCTTCTGACACTCGTGTCATTATTTCATCTGACGAGAGCGCATCCTCTTTTCCGGCTTCGTGACCAAGCCAAGCATAGACGCGCTCTAATCCGCGTCCCGAAAGCACATCCTCGACGGCAGGAAATCCATGCGCGGTTTCGATGTATCGAGATAAACGCAGATCGGCATCGGTTCGGATCGGCAGGTTCGCGTGTCCGGCTTCTGAAGGTGGCACGATCACACCAGCGCCGGTTTGAATGACAGCCGCGGCGTTAAATCCTGTCCCGATGCCGATCATCAGGCCAGTGGCGTTCGCGGAGACGGCTTTCGCCGGAATGATCTGTCGAATGTTCTGCTTGGCGATGAATGGCAAAGCGTAGCCTTGCGCCTGAAGATCGTTCAATACAGCGACTTTTTCGGAATTCGTCGTGCGCACCAGAGTGTCAGTGTCGAAGGTCCAGTTGCGGTTGGTAAGTTCGCCCACGCCGTTATGCACCGGGCCCGCGACGGCAACGCAGGCACCCGACGGCTGAACCCCGCCTGCGTCGTCCAGATACCGCCGAAGGACGCTTTCCAGCCCCTCAAAATCGCTATTGCGATATTTGCGGACGGTTGAGGCGACAACATCCGCACCCTCGGCCAATGCGACGCGCGTGTTGGTGCCGCCTATATCGGCGACGAGCGAACAGGGGTTGGGGCCGGGTTTGGTGATCATTGCCTCATCTGCGGATTATTCCGCGCCGATTAGGACGGCTTGGCGCTTGGGTCAAGGCAGGATCGGGCCACGGGCGCGGGCGGATTTGATCATCCTGGAGACGCGCCAGACCCGGACGGCGGGGAATCATAGTTAATGCTTTGATTTGGCACAATTATCGATGTCGGGGTATCTGTCGGCTATCTGTCGGCTTTGCGTCGGACAGGATTTTGGCAAAATAGGGTGCATTAAGGCTGCGTGCGGTCGCGACAGAAGTGAAGAAGGCGTAAACAGGGCTATTGAGATGGAACAAGATACAAGCGGCGAGCCTAGGATCGGATCAGCAACATTTCGCGATCGCCCGCGGATCAGTGCATTCTGCGCCCGATCACAATGCCCTTTTCATTTTGCCGCCTCCATGAAATAGGGAAGCGCCAAACGAAAACTCCAAGGAGACGGACGATGGAGATTCGCGAGGCCCTCACCTTTGACGATGTGCTGCTGGTTCCTGCCAGCTCGCGGGTGCTGCCCGCCGCGGCAGATATTTCAACATTCGTCACCAAATCCGTCGCGTTGAATATCCCGATCCTAAGCTCGGCCATGGACACCGTGACCGAGGCGCGAATGGCCATCGCCATGGCGCAGGCGGGCGGCATCGGGGTTGTTCACCGCAACTTGGACGTCGAAGAGCAGGCCCGCGAAATCCGCCGCGTCAAGCGGTTCGAGAGCGGCATTGTCTTTAACCCGATCACGCTCACCGCCGATCAGACGCTGGCCGATGCCAAGGAACTGCGGGCGCGCTACAACGTCACTGGATTTCCGGTTGTGGACGGCAAGGGCCGCGTCGTGGGCATTGTCACCAACCGGGACATGCGTTTTGCGACTTCGGACGACACGCCTGTGCGCGTCATGATGACGGCGGACAATTTGGCGGTTTTGACCGAACCGGCCGATCTGGACGAAGCCAAATCGATGATGAAGGCCCGCCGGATCGAAAAGCTGCTGGTGACAGATGGCAAGGGCAAACTGACCGGTCTGCTGACCCTGAAAGATTCCGAACAGGCGGTGCTCAATCCGCAGGCCTGCAAAGATGAGCTTGGCCGGCTTCGGGTCGCTGGCGCAACCACAGTGGGCGACGCCGGCTTTGAGCGGTCTGCGGCGCTCGTTGACGCTGGCTGCGACCTGATTGTCGTGGATACCGCCCATGGCCATTCCGAAGGCGTGGCGCTCGCGGTCGAGCGGGTGAAAAAAATGTCCAACGAGGTGCAGGTTATCGCTGGCAATGTCGCCACGGCTGAGGCGACCCGCGCGCTGATCGGTGTTGGCGCCGATGCGATCAAGGTTGGTATCGGACCGGGCTCGATCTGCACGACCCGCATGGTCGCCGGGGTCGGGGTGCCGCAGTTGACCGCGATCATCGATTGCGTATCTGCTGCCGGTGACACACCTGTCATCGCCGACGGCGGGATCAAGTATTCAGGCGATTTTGCCAAGGCGATTGCCGCCGGGGCATCATGTGCCATGGTCGGCAGCATGATCGCCGGCACCGACGAAAGCCCGGGCGAGATGATCCTATACCAGGGCAGATCGTTCAAATCATATCGCGGCATGGGCTCGCTTGGCGCTATGGCGCGCGGTTCGGCGGACCGGTATTTTCAGAAAGACGCCGCCTCGGATAAACTTGTGCCCGAAGGCATCGAGGGCCAGGTGCCTTACAAGGGCAGCGCTTCGGCGGTGATCCATCAGCTTGTCGGCGGGCTGCGCGCGGCAATGGGTTATACTGGTCACGCCACCATTGAAGCGATGCGTAATAATTGCGAATTTGTGAAAATCTCCGGCGCGGGGCTGAAAGAAAGCCATGTCCATGACGTCCAGATCACCCGCGAAAGCCCGAATTACCGTATGATCTAAGGCACCCAGCCCGTGACGCCCGCCGCCCGAACATCCGCCGCCATCGCGTTGCTGGATAACTATCTGGCAGGATCGCCCGTCGAAAAAAGCCTGACCAACTGGGCGCGCGGCAATCGCTATGCGGGGTCGTCGGACCGCGCAGCGATACGCGATATGGTCTATCAGGCGATCCGGTGTCGGGCATCATACGCCCATCTCGGCGGCGCGCTCAGTGGGCGGGCACTGATGATCGGTCAGGCACGCGCGACCGGTTCCAACCTCGACGAGCTGTTTTCCGGCGCCCGATTTGCGCCTGCGCCGCTGAGCGCCGCGGAACGCATATGCGCGCCCCTATCGGAAGCGCCGGCGCACATCCAATGCGATTGTCCTGAATGGATATGGGAAATGCTGGGCAATTTCGGTCCGGAACGCATCCATATTCTTGGCGCCATGCAATCGCGCGCCCCGGTATTTTGCCGTGTCAATCTGATCAAAAGCGATGTTCCGGATGCCATCGCGGCGCTAGCAGCTGGCGATATGTCGGCCCGGCCACACCGGCTTGCCACAACTGCCCTGGAAATTACCGGCAATGCGCGCAATATCGGCCAATCGCAGGCATTCCGCGACGGTTTGGTTGAACTTCAGGATGCCGCCTCGCAGGCCACGGTTGAGTTTCTGGGGCTTGGCGAAGGCATGCAGGTTCTTGACTTTTGTGCGGGCGGCGGCGGCAAGGCGCTTGGAATGGCCGCCCTGACAAAATGCCAAGTTGCCGCGTATGACGCCGCCCCCGCCAGAATGCGGGATTTGCCGGTTCGCGCAGCGCGCGCGGGTGCGGATCTGCGCCTGGCCATGTCGCCCCACGACATCCGCGGTCCGTTTGACCTGGTCTTGTGCGATGTGCCTTGTTCTGGCAGCGGTTCCTGGCACCGCGATCCGGCGGGTAAATGGACCTTGAGCCCGGATCGGCTGGCGGCCCTACAAAAACAGCAGGCGCAAATATTGCGCGCCGCGGCCACCTTTGTCCGCCCCGGCGGCGTGCAGGCCTATTCAACATGCTCGCTTTTGCGCGCCGAATGCCACGACGCTGTCGCATCATTCGTTGGCGATCATCCGGATTGGACTCTGATGCGGCAACGCCAGTTTACGCCGCGCGACGGGGGCGACGGATTTTACGTCGCCGTATTGACGCAAAGCAAAACCAGATAGTATACAACCACAGGTTGCTGGTCGGCGAGACGCGGCCCGGTTCACGGTAGTTAACCAATTTGCAGCGAAATAGAGCGCAGTCGATTCGACGGGGGCACATTTGACGAGTCCAGCAATTGGCCACCGGCCGCTTACACAAGCCGCCCTACAATTTGCGCCCAGATCCGGCGGGTTGCTGATACTGGCGCTTTGCGCGTTTGGCGCCGCGCGTTTTACATTCCAAACCCAACCATTGGCCTGTCGCTATTTTCGGTCGGACTCACGCTGTTATTTGTCACGGCGGTCGTGCGCCAGAAGGCCTCGCAATATCAATCGCTTCAGGCCGGGCTGCACGCCTCGGTAACGGATTATTTTGAGTATGATTCAACCCCGGCGGTAACCACCGACGGACGTGGCCAAATTCAATACAGGAATCAGGCAGCCATATCACGGTTCCGGGACGGCGGTGAGACACTGCTTTCGGCACTGGACCAGACCATCAGTGCGCCCGCCGCGACATTGCGCCGGCTCAAGGACCGGGCCGAGCGAAGCGGCTTTGCCAGAGAAGAAGTGGTTGCGCGCAGCGGCCATATCCGGCTGTCTGCGCATCGCATTGGCCACGACAACATTCTGTGGCGTATCGAAGAAATCGCCGAGCGCGGGCAAGCCAGCCGCAGCGCCGCCAGCCTGGCCTTACCGATGATGACGATCAGCAAGGCGGGCACGGTGCTGTTCATGAACGAGACATTGAAACGCCTGCTCGGTGGGCGCGCCGCGCATCTGGACCGGGTCGTGAACGATCTGCCAATACGGGCCGATCAGGTGCACGAAGTGGCGGGCGCGGGCGGGCCGATAAAGGCGCGCATCCATGTCATCCAGGGCGGCATCGCCCGAAATGTCGATCTTCAACTTCAATCCCCCATGTCGCCGTATCAGGTCATGGCCGGGACCATCATTTCCGCCAGCCTGATCACGGGACTGAATTCCGATTTGCCGGGGCGGGTAATCGCACAGGTGACGCAGCCCGTTTATGACACAGTAACCGGCCAATATATGTTGATTCCGCAAGGTTCGCGTCTGCTCGGCAAATATGATTCCGTGGTTGCTTTCGGACAGGAACGCGCGCTTGTCGTCTGGCAACGCCTTATTCTGCCCGATGGTTCATCAATCATCATTGACAATCTGCCTGCCACCGACCGGGCCGGTTATGCCGGGCTGGAAGATCAGGTTGATTTCCATACATGGCGGCTCATTAAAGGCATTGCCCTTTCCACTCTCTTCAGTGTTGGGGCCGAGCTTGCCTTTGATGATGACAGCGATCTGGTGCGGGCCATTCAGCGCGGCTCACAAAACTCGATCAACCGAGCGGGCCAGCGCATCGTTGAGCGTGAAATCAATATTCAACCCACCATCACAATCCGGCCTGGCTATCCGCTTCGCGTGATCGTCCATATGGACATTATCCTCAGGCCCTTCATTCAAAGAAAGACGACCCCATGACCTTGAAACTCTCAAAACTGCCCAAGCGCACACCGGTCAGGATCACTGCAACCTTTCCGCCGGAAATCCATGAGGCTTTGACCGATTACGCCCGCATCTATGAACAGGATTATGACGTGAAGGAAAAGATCGAAGACCTCGTACCCTATATTATCGCAAGCTTTCTTGACACGGATAATGGTTTCAAAAAAGCGCGCCGCCAACTTGCCGCCGCATCAAAACCCACCCCACGCCCGCCGGTTACTTCAGCCAGAGAAGGAGACAAATAATGGCTTTGAAAATCGGAACATTTTACGACAAGGGATCACATTTTGAAGGGATGCTTGAAACCAGAAAACTGCACGATCTTGGCAATATCATCATAGACCCATATGACAAATCACCGGACAGCAGCGAACCGGACTATATCGTCCGCAGCGGACAGTTTCAGATCGGACGCGGCTGGAAACAGACCACCAAAGACGGTGAGCGGGAATATATCAACCTCATCCTCGATGATCCCCACATGGACGAAGAAATCCGCGCCCGCCTCGTCAAACAAGGCGATCAGCATATTCTCCTCTGGGAACGGATGGTTGAATAGGTGGTTTGCACATAGGCCAACTTACAGCCCGCATATTGCGGGCTGTTTTATAAGCGGGATCACGATATTAAGTATTGAGTTTCCTTATTTATTATCAAAGGTTTGCAATTAAAAGCACATGCCCCCGAACCATCGGTTCCGCGCCGACTGGACGCCGGAACGCATCCGGCGGCAGGCCTCCCGGATCGGCCCCAACCCGTCCTGACTACTAAGCCATAACTTGCGGCGAATACAGGAGTTTAGATTTGCAGATACGGGATAACTGTTTGTTTTTCTTGCAGTAATTTCGTTTATATACTATAAAATGAAGCAAAAATATTCGGAATGCACTTAACCGACATTCCCCAAGTAGAAGGCCATCTTCTGTATGCCTCAACCAATTTGGGCCATGATCAAGCCTTTCGGTTTCGCTGTGCTGTGGATTTGGCATCCTAGCGAGGTTTCTGCCCTCAGCGGCTGGTTTGACGCAGCTTTCAGCCTGATCAACAGCGGTTGGAACAAACTAGCCGAGCCGCTTTTCTTCAGGTTTTGCCGCTGACACCGTCATGTTGGAACCGGTGGCGCGCGTAGCCTTTGGATGGCGGCAAGGACGCGGTTGAACAAATTTCCGCTGACCGCAACCTCGGCAAGCTGGAAGGTAATGGCGCGGGCGTGGCGGACGACCCTCGCGCCGGTTTTGATCAGTCGTGTCTGCAGGCTGGTCAGCGACCAGTCGGCTATCTCCCCGGGCAGATCAGTGCCTTGCAGGAAGACACCGGGATTGTAGGCCAGTGCGTGAAGCTGAAGGCGGACCTCGTTCTGCGCCATGCCCTTGCAGGACAGGCGCGTCCAGTTGATTGCCTGCTTTCCCTCTTTGATGTGCTGCTCAGCGGTGCCACGCTGATTGTAGAACTGAATGATCCAGTCTGCCTCCATTGGCATATTGGTAACGACAAAACCAACCCTCGGGAACAATTCACCCGGATGCCATTCCACCTTGGCGATGACACGACGGGGTTTGTCCCAGGACGCAGCCTGATATTGGAAGTCGCCGCAGGTGCGTCGCACATGGTTGGGCGGACGGCCCACAGGGCGCTTGAGCAGATGCGCAATCCTGCCCTGAAGAACACGATTGGTGCGGAGCCGGTTGGCATAGAAACAGCTCTCCGCTTCGAGCATCCCGTAGAGGTCCGGGATGGCGAAGGCGGCGTCACCTCGGAAGAACCGCATCAGGTGGCGATCTGCATATCGCGCCATGACCGACTTCAGAACGTCTTTCCAACCATCCGCACTGTGCACATTGCCGGGCCGCAGAGCGCAGCGTTCAAGATGACCAAACTGATTGAAGACGAACAGCGGGTGATAACACATGCAGCCGAAATGACCGTTCCAGGCCGTGTCTTCCTGCGTTCCGTGGGTCGGGCTGACCGGGCTATCCATATCCAGCGTGATCCACTTGGGAGGTTTGCGTTCGTGAATCCGGTCGATCCATTGCCCTGACAAGTCAGCCAGCGCAGTGCGATTATCCGAAGTTGCCAGCACCTCGGTTTCGAGCCGTCCCATCTGGCTTGAGGATGCGGCCCTGGCATCCACAGCCCGTCCGCCGACCACCTGCCGCATTACCGGATCAAGCGATAAACGATCCGCATCATTCACATCATCGTACCCGGCCAGCCGACCAAAGACCGACTGGCGCAACAGGCCGACCAGTGAGTGCAGGCGATTGTGGCCAGTTCGCGTGTCTCTCAGCAATCCGCCCGCAATGTCGTGCCGGCCGGGCACTTCATCCAGTTCCCGGAACAACAGCAATCCGCCATTTGAACTGATCTTCGAACCATGGAATTCCAGCCGCACGCGACGGTCAAAATCAAGCCGAACATCACCCGTTTTATCTGCACCCTCCCGGTGATCCATAATCCGCCGCCTCCAGTCCATTAACATGCTGAAATATAACACATTACCGACCGCCCGGAACGCGAAATCGTCACGTTACTTGGGGAATGCGAGCTACATCTTTCCGACCAGCAGCCAGACGGTCGAGGATGTGCGGCCCCTGGACAGTCTTGACGAATTGCCGGTGGCGATCCTGAAAGTGGCCCAGGACGCCACGATCCGTTCCAGCAACGCAATGGCGCGGGCGCTTTTGGGCATCGATAGCGAAGAGAGCCTGTTTTTCGCCGATCTGGTGGAAGGTCTGGGTAGATCAGTGGCGGACTGGCTGGCCACTGCAACCGAACATCAGCGCGACCTGCAATCGGAATTTGTGCGCGCCACCCGCCCCAGCACGGATGTTTTCCTGCAGGTCTCGGTGGCGCAGGTGAATGACGACGGCGAGCCGGGCCTGGTCATCACCCTCAACGATGCCACCAAGCTCAAGACCCTGGAAGCGCAGTTTGTCCAAAGCCAGAAGATGCAGGCGATCGGCCAGCTGGCCGGCGGGGTGGCGCATGATTTCAACAATCTGCTGACCGCGATCAGCGGCCATTGCGACCTGCTGATGCTTCGCCATGACGAGGGGGACCCCGATTATGGCGACCTGAACCAGATACATCAAAACGCCAATCGCGCCGCCTCGCTCGTCGGCCAATTGCTGGCGTTTTCGCGCAAACAGACGCTCAAGCCGGAAATAGTCGAAGTCCACGATATCCTCGAGGACCTGACCCATTTGCTCAACCGGCTGGTCGGCGAAAAGGTTACTCTGACCCAAGAACACGACCCGAACCTGCCACCAATTTGCGCCGACAAACGGCAATTGGAACAGGTGATCATGAACCTTGTCGTCAACGCCCGCGATGCGATGCCCGGCGGTGGGACGATCCATGTCGAAACCCGCCTGGAAACGCTTGATCAGCCTTATGAGCGTGATCGCGCCGTGGTTCCGCCGGGCGAGTATATTGTCATTCTGGTCAATGATCAGGGCAGCGGTATACCAGCAGAAAAGTTGCCGAAGATATTTGAACCGTTTTACACCACCAAGAAGACCGGCGAGGGCACCGGGCTTGGCCTGTCGATGGCCTATGGTATTGTCAAGCAAACCGGCGGCTTTATCTTTGCTGACAGCGTCGCCGGTTCCGGCACGACATTCACCCTGTTCTTTCCGGTCCACAAACCTGAAATCTCGCGGCCCGAACCGGGCAACGAGCCGCAAGAATTGCCGGAGCCCCGGCAACCCCATATCGGCGGCGTCGTCCTGTTGGTCGAGGACGAGGCACCGGTGCGGGCCTTTGCCGCGCGCGCGCTCAAGATGCGCGGTTACACGGTGGTCGAGGCTGAATGCGCCGAGGATGGGCTCAGAACGCTCGAAGATCCGGACCTGCAGGTGGACGTTTTTGTCACCGATGTCATTATGCCCGGCCTGGACGGGCCAAGCTGGGTCGCCCAAGCGCTCATTGACCGCCCGGACACGCGTGTCGTGTTCGTGTCCGGCTATGCCGAGGACAATTTCGCCGACCAGCAGGCACGCATACCAAATTCGGTCTTTCTGCCCAAACCGTTTTCCCTGTCTGATCTGACGACAACGGTGTCAAATCAGCTTCATTAGGCCCCGTCGCCCCGAATCGGCCCCGGCTAAACGCTTTTTTAACCACGACTCAGTCATTCTGATTTTCAGAAAAATAGCTTGATAAGTTCTGCTTTTGTCCGCATAAGATGTTGGAACAAGAGGTGAACATCAAGCAGCATTGCTGCCCCCATCGGGGTGTGAAATAAGGAAAACAATATGGCCACGGCAGATATTCTGGAAATGGACAGCAAGCGCAGCAGCGACAAACAAAAGGCACTCGACAGCGCATTGGCGCAGATCGAGCGCCAGTTTGGCAAGGGTTCGATCATGCGGCTGGGTGGCGATAATCCGATCCCCGAGATCGAGGCGACATCAACCGGTTCATTGGGCCTTGATATCGCGTTGGGAATTGGCGGCCTGCCCAAAGGACGCGTCGTCGAGATTTACGGGCCTGAAAGCTCGGGCAAGACCACGCTGGCGCTGCATGCGGTGGCCGAAGAACAGAAAACCGGCGGTGTCTGCGCCTTTGTCGATGCCGAACATGCTCTGGACCCGCTTTATGCCAGGAAACTGGGCGTTGATCTTGATGAACTGTTGATCTCACAGCCCGACACCGGCGAGCAGGCGCTGGAGATTGTCGACACGCTTGTGCGCTCTGGTGCGGTCAACATGGTGGTAGTCGATTCGGTTGCCGCGCTGACGCCGCGCTCAGAGCTCGAAGGCGATATGGGCGACGCGTCGGTCGGCGTTCATGCCCGTCTGATGAGCCAGGCAATGCGCAAGCTGACCAGCTCGATCGCGCGTTCCAAGTGCATGGTCATCTTTATCAACCAGATCCGGATGAAAATCGGCGTCATGTTCGGCAGCCCGGAAACCACGACCGGCGGCAATGCGCTGAAATTCTATGCCTCGGTCCGCCTCGACATCCGCCGCATTGGCGCCATCAAGGACCGCGACGAGGTGGTTGGCAATTCGACGCGGGTCAAGGTGGTCAAGAACAAGGTCGCCCCGCCGTTCAAACAGGTCGAGTTTGACATCATGTATGGCGAAGGCATTTCCAAAACCGGGGAACTGGTCGACATGGGCGTCAAGGCCGGGATTGTCGAGAAATCGGGGTCGTGGTTTTCCTACGGCGACGAACGCATCGGGCAGGGCCGCGAAAATGCCAAGGGTTTTTTGCGCGACAACCCCGATATCGCGCGCGACATCGAGGACAAGATCCGTGCCGCGCATGGTCTGGATTTTGATGGGTCCGAGGACCTCGACGAAGCGTTACTCGACACCTAAAGGTCCAGCATCATACGAAATTACGGGCCGGGAAAATTTGCCCGGTCTTTGCTGTCGCGCTGTGGACTATGACTTGCGCCGTGGGTAAACGAGGCCAATGACAATGTGCTGAATGGATCCGCGCAAAATGGCCAGCCTCAACGACATTCGGTCCACATTTCTGGATTATTTTGCCGGAAACGGACACCGCGTCGTCGACAGCTCGCCGCTGGTGCCGCGCAACGATCCCACCCTGATGTTCACCAATTCCGGCATGGTTCAGTTCAAGAACCTGTTCACCGGACTTGAGCGGCGCGATTACAGCCGCGCGGCGACCAGCCAGAAATGCGTGCGTGCCGGCGGCAAGCATAATGATCTGGACAATGTCGGCTACACCGCCCGCCACCTGACATTCTTTGAAATGCTGGGTAATTTCAGCTTTGGCGATTACTTCAAGTCTGATGCGATCGCCTATGCCTGGAACCTACTGACGCGCGATTTTGGCGTCGACAGGGATAAATTGTCGGTCACGGTCTATCACACCGATGACGAGGCAGCCGCGATATGGAAAAAGATCGGCGTGCCTGATGGGCGCATCATCCGCATCGCAACGGATGACAATTTCTGGCGCATGGGTCCGACCGGACCCTGCGGCCCATCGAGTGAAATATTTTATGATTTTGGCGACAAGATCTGGGGTGGCCCACCCGGCAGCCCGGACGAAAACGGCGACAGATTCATCGAGATTTGGAACCTGGTGTTCATGCAGAACGAGCAGTTCGACGATGGCACTTTGCGCGAATTGGACATGCAATCCATTGACACCGGTATGGGGTTGGAACGGTTCGCGGCGTTGATGCAGGGCACCAACAATCTGTTCGAAACCGACCTGATGCTGGCGCTGATCGACGCCTCGGCCCATGCCACCAATACCGGGGTGGGCCCGGATCATCTGACCCATCACCGTGTAATCGCCGATCACCTGCGGTCGTGCTCGTTTCTGGTTGCCGAGGGGGTGCTGCCATCGAACGAGGGCCGCGGTTATGTTTTGCGCCGGATCATGCGCCGCGCGATGCGTCATGCGCATCTTCTGGGGGCCAGCGATCCGGTCATGCACCGCCTGGTCCCGGCACTGGTCGCAGAAATGGGTCTGGCCTATCCCGAATTGGTGCATGGTCAGGCGCTGATCGAGGAAACATTCCGCAACGAAGAGACGCGGTTCAAGCAAACCCTGGAACGCGGGCTGAAACTGTTGGATCACGAATTGGGCAAATTGCCCGATGATGCCGAATTGCCGGGCCAAACCGCGTTCAAACTTTACGACACGTTCGGCTTTCCGCTCGACCTTACTCAGGACGCGCTGCGCGAAATTGATCGCGGCGTTGATGTCGTTGGTTTTGAGGCGGCGATGGCCGAGCAAAAGGCCAAAGCACGGGCGGCCTGGGCCGGATCGGGCGAGAGCGCCGATGCGGCGATCTGGTTTGACATTGCCGATACCAGCGGTGCCACCGAATTCCTGGGCTATGAAACCGAAGCTGCAGAGGGCCAGGTTCTGGCACTGGTCGCAGATGGTTCGGCGGTCGAGGTGCTGTCGGCAGGCCAAAGCGGCCAGTTGGTGGTGAACCAGACGCCGTTTTATGCCGAGGCGGGCGGCCAGGTCGGCGACACCGGCCAGATCTCCGCCACTTTGGGGCAAGCCCGCGTCGGCGACACCAGGAAAGTCGGCGGCGTCGTCGTTCACGAGATCGAAATGACCGACGGTCAGATCAGCAAAGGCGACGGTGTCCGCCTGACGGTCGATCATGACCGCCGGTCAGCTATCCGCGCCAATCACTCCGCGACCCATTTGCTGCACGAAGCGCTGCGCCAGACGTTGGGCGACCACGTCGCGCAGCGCGGTTCGCTGAATGCGCCTGACCGGCTCAGGTTCGACTTTGCGCATGCCAAAGCGCTAAGCGGCGCCGAGCTTCAGAAGGTGGATCGCGAGGTCAACGCTTTCATCCGCCAGAACGCGCCCGTCGAAACCCGCATCACGTCCCCCGATGACGCCCGTGCGATTGGGGCCCAGGCGCTTTTTGGCGAAAAATATGGGCAGGAAGTTCGCGTTGTGTCCATGGGACGGGCTCCGACCGGCAGGGGATCGGATTGCCAGACCTGGTCGATCGAACTGTGCGGCGGCACGCATGTGGCGCGCACCGGCGACATCGGCACGTTTGTGATGCTCGGCGATAGCGCATCCAGCGCCGGGGTGCGCCGTATCGAGGCTCTGACAGGCGCAGCGGCACAAGACTATTTTGTCAATGCTGTCCAACAAATCAACACCTTAGCGGCCTCTCTTAAAACACCTTTTGCCGATGTGCCGGCGCGTGTGCGGGCGCTGGCCGACGAGCGTAAAGCCTTGCGTGGCGAAGTGGCCCAATTGCGCCGCGAGCTGGCATTGTCGGGTGGTAGTCAGGCTGATGCGTGCGACGAGGTGATTGATGGCGTGACTCTGGTGGCGCAAACATTGTCCGGAGTCACCGGCAAGGATTTGCCGCCGCTGATTGACGAGCACAAGGCCCGCATCGGCGCGGGCGTGGTGGTGCTGATTGCCGACACCGGCGGCAAGGCGGCGGTCGCAGCTGGGGTCACCAACGACCTGACGGGGCGATATTCGGCGGTCGATCTGGTGCGCGCCGCGGTCGCGGAACTTGGCGGCAAAGGCGGTGGCGGGCGCGCTGATATGGCCCAGGGCGGTGGCCCGGACGCGAGCGAGGCCGATGCTGCATTAATTGCGGTGCGCAAGTTGCTGGAAGAATAGAGTAATGCCTGCACTTTGGATTACGAATGTTGAAGTCACCGACGCCGAGGCTTACGCCAAATATGCCGAACTTGCCGGTCCAGCGATTGCCAAACACGGTGGCACGTTCATCGCGCGCGGCGGCCGATACGTGCAACTGGAAGGTCGCGACCGCGCGCGCAACGTCGTCACCCGGTTTGCTTCGGTTGAAGCGGCCGTAGAATGCTACAATTCGCCCGAATACCAGGCGGCGCTGGACCATGGCCGCAACGCCTCAGTGCGCGATCTTGTCATCGTCGAAACCACAGAATAGGCCGCTCGCCCCACCCCGGCACGACGGTTTAATGCGGCGTTAACACTTTTATCGCCGCGTTATCTGGGGTTTGAAACCTGTCCACATGTGGACACGTTTATTTGCGCCTGTTCAGCCCACGCCTCTGGCCGCCCGTTTTCGCGCATGGGGATCAAGCAAGCGCTTGCGCAGCCGGATCGCTTTTGGCGTCACTTCGACCAATTCGTCGCCATTGATATAGGCGATCGCCTGTTCCAGCGAGAGCCGCACCGACGTGGTCAGGCGCACCGCCTCATCGGTCCCCGAAGCGCGGATATTGGTCAGTTTTTTGCCCTTCAGAGGGTTCACTTCAAGATCATTGCCGCGCGAATGTTCGCCAATGATCATGCCCTGATAGACCTGCTCTTGCGCGCCAACAAAAAGCCGGCCCCTGTCTTCAAGGTTCCACAGCGCATAGGCCACCGACACACCAGGCTCCATCGAGATCAGCACGCCTGCCCGCCGTCCCGGAATGGCCCCCTTATGCGGCAACCAGGCATGAAACACCCGGTTGAGCACGCCGGTGCCACGGGTATCGGTCAGAAATTCACCCTGATAGCCGATCAATCCCCGGCTCGGCACATGCGCGATGATCCGCGATTTGCCGTTGCCTGCGGGTCGCATATCGGCCAGTTCGCCCCGGCGCGGCCCGGTCAGCTTTTCGATCACGGCACCGGAATATTCATCATCGACGTCGATGGTAACCTCTTCGACGGGTTCCAGCATCTGGTAGTCTTCCTGCCGCATCAGGACCTGCGGGCGCGAGATCGACAATTCAAACCCCTCGCGGCGCATATTCTCAATCAAGACTCCCATCTGCAGCTCGCCCCGACCGGCAACCTCGAACGCCTCGCCCCCGGGCGTGTCGGTCACCCGGATCGCGACATTCTGCTCGGCCTCGCGCATCAGCCGTTCACGGATGACACGCGATTGCACTTTTTGGCCGTCCCGCCCGGCAAGCGGGCTGTCGTTAATTCCGAATGTGACCGAAATCGTTGGTGGATCGATCGGTTGGGCGGCAAGCGGGGTGTCCACCGCCAGCGCGGCGATGGTGTCCGATACGGTGGCCTTGGACATTCCCGCCAAGGTCACGATGTCGCCCGCCTGCGCCTGGTCAATCGGCTGTTGGGCGAGCCCGCGAAAGGCGGTGATCCGGGTGACACGAAACTGCTCGATCTTTTGGCCAATGCGCGACAGGGCCTGAACAGTTGCGCCTACATTCAATGTACCGCTTTCGACACGGCCGGTCAGGATGCGCCCGACAAAAAGGTCCGCCGCGAGTGTCGTTGCCAACATCGAAAAAGGCTCGGACAGATGCGCCAATTGCCGAGGCGCGGGGACATGGTTGACGATCAGATTGAAAAGCGCCGCCAGGTCGCGCCGCGCTCCGCCCAGCTCAGTATCGGCCCAGCCGGCCCGGCCAGAGGCATAAAGATGCGGAAAATCAAGCTGATCGTCATCTGCGTCCAGCGCCGCAAATAAATCGAATACCTCATCAAGCGCGCGGTCGGGCTCTGCATCGGGTTTGTCGACCTTGTTCAAGACCACAATCGGGCGCAGCCCCAGCGCCAGCGCCTTGGAGGTGACGAATTTCGTCTGCGGCATCGGCCCGTCGGCCGCATCGACCAGCAGGACGACGCCGTCGACCATCGACAGGATGCGTTCGACCTCGCCGCCAAAATCGGCATGTCCGGGCGTATCAACGATGTTGATGCGGGTGTCTTTCCACAAAACCGAAGTGCATTTCGCCAGTATCGTGATACCACGCTCGCGCTCGATATCATTTGAATCCATCACCCGTTCAGCCACCGCCTGGTTTTCCCTGAACGAGCCGGATTGCTTGAGCAATTCGTCGACCAGCGTGGTTTTGCCATGATCGACATGGGCGATGATCGCGATATTGCGCAAATCCATGAAACAGAGCCTGTGGCGAGGGAATTCGCGCGCGGCCTAACCTGCGTCCGGCCAAATGGCCAGCCGAAAATCGCGGCCTTTGGACCTGGTTCTGAGTTGGACCGCAAAGACGGCAACAGGGAGCGTCGGCCGCGCAGCGCCAAAGCGGCCGAATACGGGCGCAGATTTAGTTTTCGTAACGACGATCTGTGATGTTCGCGCAAAGAACAACCGGGAAACAACTGGTTCATGTCCGATTGCCCTTCGGCCCTGGCGCTGCGTCTGAAGATCAGCGGCAAAAGCTTGCAGGAATCCGGTGACGCCGGGGCGCTGAAGCGGGCGTTTCGCATGGCATGTGCAAAGGCAGCGACGGATTTTTCAAATCTGGCGATGGTCCTGACCGAATTGGCCGAGGATGAGCTGGAACTTGACGCGCTGGTGGCAACGCTGGATCCATCGCAGGTTATTTTTGTGATCAAAGGCCGCGATCAGGATCACGGGATGGCGCTGTTTGATCCTGCCGCGCTGTCCGGGCTTTTGGAACATGTGACAACCGGACGGGTTTCGCGCGGCGAGATTGAGCCGCGCGAGCCGACAAACACCGATGCAACGATTGTGGCTGATCTGCTGGACCGGTTTTTGCGCCGCATTGCCCCGGAATTGGCCGACATCACCGACCCGCCGAGCATAACCGGCTTTGCGTTTTCGCATATCCTGCGAGATCCGAGCGCCGTTGAAATGGCTTTTGACAACATTCTCTATCAGCGCTTCACGCTCGGTCTCGATCTCGACAACGGCGCCCGGCAAGGTCAGATGGTGCTGATCTTTCCATGTGCCGGCACCGGTGCGGGCCAGACCAAGCGCGATCAGGTGGGCAATTGGGCGACCGACTGGCGCCAGCATGTCGAGCGAGTGCCGGTTCGCTTAGAGGCCATATTCCATCGTAAGAAAATGGCGCTCCGCGAAATCAGCGAGCTTAGCCCCGGATCGATCATTCAATTCCCCGTCGCCCAACTGTTGCATGTGCAGTTGCGAGGCACCAACGGTACCCTGGTGGCGCATGGCAAATTGGGCCAGCAGGCGTTGCACCGCGCTATCAGAATTTCCGGCACCGGATATGGCCTGACTGGCGAGGCTGGCGAGGCTGGCGACCGGGCCGTGGCTTTGTCCGAAGATTTCGCGCCACCCGGCCTGGCGACCCTTGCAACGCCAGCGCCGCCGGATACGGCTCAGGCGCTGCCGGACCTGTCAGGGCTTGCGGGCGGTGGTGCGGCTGAGCCGCCTGCGCCACCCGGTTTGGGCATGGTGCCGGTCGGAGCGGAGACGCCCGGCGATCCTGACGCCCCGGCAGCCCTGGACCTGTCGCCCCTGCCAGTGGGCGCAGAGACGCCCGATGGCTCGGTTGCGCCAATGCCGATGGCCATGCCCACGGCCCTGCCGATGGGGGATTTACCGACCCCGGATTGATGTCTCGCTCACGTCTTGTTCGCAGTCGATGCGCGGCAGCAAAAAGCGCTGCTGGGCGGCTGGCATTTTTCCATATTACTAGCCGAATAAATCTGAACGCCCCAGCCAGATGTGCTATGATCCAGCCATGACAAAAGACCTTTGCGAGGGCAGGGAACGGGTGGCGCAAACTGGCGAAATGCGAACAATACCCGGAGGATAATTGAGTGTCAGTAAAATCCGATGAAGAGCGAATCAGCCGACTCGTCGATCAGGTCATTAAAGATAATCGCCTTGCCCAGAAACTGAAGCAAGGTGCCGCACAGGAATTTTCTCGGCAATTGGGCAGAAAAGATCAAGATCGTGCCCGCCGCGACGAAGAAGATTTGTGGGATAATCTGCCGGTCTGAGGGGGCACCTCTGTCGGCGGTCGTCATTTGCGCAGACGGAAATCTGCCAGCTACGACAGCATCAGCCCCACAACCACCATCATCAGCCCGACCGCTGACAGCGCCAGCGCGCCCATATTCCAGGCAACCAGCCTTTGCAGAACCTTGCGCATCTGATCATCCGGCAGATCGCTGTTTCTTGCGCGCATCGCTGAATACATGCAGCCGGTCAGCGCGATCACCCCCAAAATGGTCACCAAAGCACCGGTCCAGACCATCCAAATCATCGCCCAAAAGCTCCGCTTTGCATCGGCATTGCCTGTATCAGGGCGCATCGCAAAAACACAAGCTTTATAGCCTTGCATGGCCGGGTTCACACCGATAGGCACGCCAAGCGAAATTCTCATGATTGGACGGATGCAAGATGAACCAGCCGGAAATTGCCCCCACTTATCGCGTCACTGCCGACGAATTGCGCCAGTTCGTTGAAAGGTTCGAGCGTCTTGCGGCCGAAAAACGCGACATCGTCGAACAGCAAAGAGAGGTGATGGCGGAGGCAAAAGGCCGCGGCTATGACACCAAAGTTTTGCGCAAACTAGGGGGTGTTGACGTTCATCGTGTTTGAATGACGATTGCAGCAAGCGAGATGAATGCTTTGAAGCTGTCATCTGTTTTGCAGGAACGCATTGCGATCCCTCTGTATTCCTTCAGCTTTCCGAAGAAGTTTTCGACCAGGTGACGCCATTTGTAGGTGTGGCGGTCGAACTCCGCCGGGAAGCGGCGGTTTGATTTTGGAGGGATTACCGGCTCGATCCCGGCACTGGTCAGCGCTTCGCGCAGCCAGTTCGCGTCGAAGGCACGGTCGGCGAGAAACTGGTCGCAGGTGAGGCCCTCGATCAGTGCGGCGGTACCCCGCAGGTCATGCGCCTGACCGGGCAGAAGGCGGAAGTCGATCAGATTGCCGAGCGCGTCCGTCAGAGCCATGATCTTTGTCGTTATCCCGCCGCGAGAGCGTCCGATGGCTTGGCTTTGAGTCCCCCTTTTGCGCCCTGACCGTGTCGGTGGACTTTGACGATACTACCGTCGATCATCGTGTATTCGAAGTCTGCATCTTCGGCTTATACCAACGGCCCCCAGATTTGACTCAAGGGGATTCCCACGAGCGGCGTGATCTGATTCAGTGGCATCAAGGCAAGGGAGGCTTTGATGGCAGTAAGGATTACGCGCAAAGACAAGTCCGCAGGCGAGCTTCGCCAGGAAGCGGCGCGGTGCCGGGATGGGAAAGCGGCGCGACGGATGTTGGCGATTGCCCTGGTTCTGGATGGGGTTGACCGCAAGACGGCGGCAGAAAACTGCGGCATGGATCGGCAGACGCTGCGGGATTGGGCCCACCGTTACAATGCGGAGGGCGTGTCGGGCCTGTTCAACCGTCGCCCGCCGGATCCACCCTGTCTGCTGAGCGCGGCACAGAAGGAGGAGTTGGCGGAAATGGTTCGGGCGGGTCCCGACCCCGAAACCGATGGGGTTGTGCGCTGGCGGCGCATTGATCTGAAACGCAAGATCGAAGAGCGCTTCGGCGTCACCATGCATGAGCGAACTGTTGGCAAACAATTGGCAAGCCTGGGCTTTCGGCGTCTGTCGGTGCGCCCGCAGCATCCGAAATCCGACCCGGATGCACAGGAGGCTTTTAAAAAAACTTCGCCGCAGAGGTAGAAGCAGCCTTGCCGGAAACAGCCCGCAGCAAGCCCCTGGAGATATGGTTTCAGGATGAAGCGCGGGTTGGCCAGCAGGGCACGCTCACCCGTATCTGGGCCGAGCGTGGAACACGCCCCCGTGCCCCGCGCGACACCCGCTATATCTGGAGCTACATTTTCGGCACCGTCTGCCCGGAACGGGCTGAAGCGGCCGCTCTGATCATGCCACATGCCGACACACAGGCCATGAGCGCGCATCTCGCCGAGATCGCTAAAACCGTCGCATCGGGCGCACATGCCCTTCTCATTCTGGATGGCGCTGGCTGGCACGGTTCGGCAGAGCTGGAGGTACCCGACAACATCACCCTGCTCAAACTCCCGCCCTATTCCCCTGAACTCAACCCGATGGAAAATGTGTGGGCTTATCTGCGTGCCAACAAGCTCGCCATATCCGTCTTCGACAATTATGAGCAGATCGTCGACAGGTGTTGCGAAGCATGGAACTTCTTTGCAAACGACAAAACCGCAATCACGTCAATCACTACCAGACAATGGGCAAAAACGGTCAACGACTAGGGCCGTTGGTATAATACCCTGAACATACGATAGAAAGCGTCGGCCCTCACCCACCTTCGGAAGCGCTTGAACACGCTGTTCCAGCGCCCGAACTCTTCCGGCAGGTCGCGCCAGGGGCATCCGGTCCGCGAGATCCAGAGAACTGCCTCGACAAACCGGCGCGGGTCAGGGCCGGTGCGACCGGGGTCGCATTCTCGGCCAAGGCAGTGCGGTGCGATGACAGCCCATTGGGCGTCGGTCAGAACTGTGCGGATCAAGGCTGCTCTCCTCTGTTTGCAACCTTGAATCAGTCAT
Organism: Paracoccaceae bacterium; assembly: GCA_965216135.1. Taxonomy (GTDB): domain Bacteria; phylum Pseudomonadota; class Alphaproteobacteria; order Rhodobacterales; family Rhodobacteraceae; genus CBDCFL01. The sequence continues at coordinate 20,008 of CBDCFL010000015.1, read as the reverse complement.
CAGCCGATTTGGGAATCCCTAAACGTCAACAAGCCCTAGTCACCATGCGCAAACGCGGTCGACAGGATCTGGCCGAAGAAGAAGCGGTTCTGGAATTGTATCGTCAGGCACTGGGAATGTGACCGGACATTGGTGCGCACGACGCTCTAGGTTGGCACCGGCCCATCAGGGCGACAGAAAATTAACGCCCGGCATCCGCGCGATGACCTGCAGATCATCTTCGTAGGTTTGCGTTAGATCTTCAACCAGTGCCGCGCTCCATCCCGGCAGGTCGATTTCTTCTTCGACCACAGCTTCAATCGCATATTTGTCCAGATATGCTGTAACGATGCGCCGCCGCTGGATTTCCGTCTGCGGCGTGCGGCGTCGCAAATAATTTCTGAGCCGCTGTAATCCTTCTTTTTCAATAATTTTCGCGACGATCCTCAGGCCACTACGAAGCTCAACATTCGCCTCCAGCGCGGTGATTTCGCGCATGATCTCCGGCCAGATCAGCGGCGTATCCTCGTTGCACCAAATCGTCAGCGGCGTGTCCGGATTGGCTGTTTGGATCGCCGCCACGACATCCGACCATCGTAGCGACATTGGTCCGGCACCCTGCAGGGCTGTGGGCAGATCGCCATGGGTCTGATCGCGATGTGCTAACAATGCCGGCAGAAATGTCGCGGGATTGCGGATCGCCATGAAAAACTCGACCTGGTGGCAGGAGAATAGATTGCGCAGCCAGGTCGGCTTGAAGGCGGCTTTGCCATAGAATTCGCCACCGTCGAATACCCGGCCCGGCACGCATATGAAATTTTCAAAGCTCATGACCACGCGCCCAGTGCTGTCATCGTCAATCATCGTACCGAGCAGATCCTGCTGACTATCCTCGCTGGCCACCTGTCCACGAAGTTTTTGGGCGGCCTTAACGATTACATCGCGATAACGGCCGGGGCCGGGCACGCAGATGCCCTGATCCGCCAGCCGGCCCTTGTCATCGAGCAGGGAGCGCAACAGCTGGTTTTCGTCCGTGCAATGCGCCCCAAGATGAAATGCGATCTCCATATGACCCCGCCGCATCCGCTTTTGCCGCTACTATAGCTGTGAAACTGGACAGGCAAACCGCTTTTGGCTAGGCCGGTTTAGTGACTGACAAAAACACTCGACAAAGCGCGATGCCAAAGATGCACCGCATTGATCGTTGGTCCGCCGGGGCGCTGTTGATTGCTGCCCTGGTGGTGATGCCTATCATCGCGGTCTTTGTCCTGGCATGGGCGCCGGATGAAAACATCTGGCCGCATCTCATTGCGACGGTTTTGCCGCGATATCTGACCAATACCGCGATATTGGTGGTCGGCGTGGGCCTGCTCGCCGGGGCGGTGGGAACTGGCGCTGCGTGGCTTGTGACGATGTACGAATTTCCGGGCGCGCGCTGGCTAAGCTGGGCCCTGCTTTTGCCGCTGGGCATCCCGGCCTATGTCGGTGCCTATGCGTTGGTGGATTTTCTCGAATACGCGGGACCGGTGCAAACCTGGATGCGCGCCGCGATGGGCTGGCAGGACGCGCGCGACTATTGGTTTCCTGACATCCGTTCGCGTGCCGGGGCAATAGCTGTGCTCAGCGCAGCACTTTACCCTTATGTCTATCTGCTGGTGCGCGCCGCGCTGCGCGAGCAGTCGGCCAGCGCATTTGACGTTGCCCGCGCCCTTGGTGCCGGTCCGTTCGCGCGCTTTTTCAGAATCGGATTGCCGCTCGCACGCCCCGCGATCGCAGCATCTGTGGCCATCGTCATGATGGAAACCATCAGCGATTTCGGCGTCGTGTCCTATTTCTCCGTGCAGACGTTGACCACTGGCATTTTTGCCACCTGGCTCGACGGTGGCAGCGCCGGTGGTGCCGCCCAGATTGCCAGCCTTATCTTGGTGGTCGTCTTCGTTCTGGTGGCCCTGGAAAAGCGCAGTCGCTACCGGCTCCGGTTCTTTCAGAGCCCCCGTCAGGCAAGCCCCACTCAGCGAACGCGGCTGCACGGCTGGCAGAGCCGGTTGGCCACCGGATTGTGTCTGCTGCCTTTCGCTGCCGGATTTGTTCTGCCCTGCGCGGTGATCCTTGGTCACGCATTCGAAAATGCTGCGGCCTGGCTTGACCCGACACTTGCGCGCGCTCTTGCCAATACATTGCTCACTGGCGGGTCGGCGGCGATCATCACGGTTCTGGGCGCGCTCATGCTGACCTATGGTGTGCGGCTGTCGGGCAACAAGCTGCCCGCGATCGTGCTGCCCGTCACCACAATCGGGTACGCTGCTCCGGGCGCGGTTCTGGGCGTCGGGTTGTTGTGGCCGATGTCGCAGGCCGACCATTTCATTGCTGACGCAGTCCAGGCCTGGACGGGACGCGACATTGGTCTGGTCATGACCGGTTCGGCTTTTGCCATCATCTATGCTTATTGCGTGCGGTTTTTTGCGATCGCCCAGGGCGCCGCGGATGCCGCACTTGGTCGCATTCCGCCGTCGCTGACATTGGTGGCGCGCGCGCTCGGCAAGAACAGAGCGCAGGTCTTGGGCACGATCATTGTGCCGCTCATTCGCGGCTCGATCGGCACAGCACTGGTGTTGGTATTCGTGGATTGCGTCAAGGAATTGCCGGCAACGCTTTTGCTCAGGCCGTTCAATTTCAACACTTTGTCGACGCGCATCTACGAAAAAGCCTCGCTTGAGCAGATCGGCCAGGCCGCCCCGGCGGCGGTTTTGGTCATCCTGGTGTCGCTGGCTGCGGTCCTGGTTCTGGCCCGCACCAACCGCGTCAGCCAAGACTTGCGCGTGGGCGGTTCGATCCGTGTGGGGGCACCATTTTACAATCCAAACAGCGCCATCGACATCCGAGAACGCCCGTGTTATACCAGCGGCATCCGCGTAAATGGCGCGAAATGCCCCTATAGCTCAGCTGGTAGAGCAACTGATTTGTAATCAGTAGGTCCGCGGTTCGAGTCCGTGTGGGGGCACCATTTTACAATCCAAACAGCGCCATCGACATCCGAGAACGCCCGTGTTATATGGATTTTGCGATAGCTCTTTGTCCGATGCTGTTTGTTGGCGTCTGATGTGATACCCCCAAATTGGGGGTGTTTGTGGGGGTATCGAGTTAGAGTCGAAAAAGTGATACCCCCAGCGATGCCACTGACTGACACTAAGGTTCGTTCTCTAAACCGGCATTCTCCATTTGGCTTGCCTCCCGTGAGGCTAAAGCAACCGAAGGCGACTTTCCAAGCGATTTCTGCCTCCGATCCGCGTGTGGTGCTGCGTGCCGGCCGGATAGCACGACCAAACAGGCCGATCCGACCGCTTAACAGCCCGTTGACGAAGTCGGCACTGGACGCAAGCGGCCTGGTCTGATTCTTTGATGTTCTGATTTGACCGGAGGATTCGCCGATGGCGATGGGACAGCAGAAGGATCGTCAGGGGGACTTGATGGTGGGCTGGGCGGAGATGCCGCGCTCGCCGGGTCATGTGTTTTACGACCGCCTGCAGTCGGTGCTGATCGAGGGCGGCTTCGACGCCTTTGCCGAGGCGAGCTGCCGGCCCTATTACGCGGCCAGGATGGGCGCGCCCTCGGTGCCGCCCGGGCGCTATTTCCGCATGCACCTGGTGGGCTACTTCGAGGGCATCGACTCAGAGCGCGGTCTGGAGTGGCGTTGCTCGGATTCCCTGTCGCTTCGGGAGTTCCTGCGGCTTGAGAACCGGGAGCGGGTGCCGGACCATTCCTGGCTGTCACGGACCCGCACGCGCCTGCCTCATGAAGTTCACACGGCGATCTTCGACTGGGTTCTGGCGCTGATTGCCGAAGCAGGTCTGGTCAAGGGCGATCGTATCGGGGTGGATGCCTCGACCATGGAGGCCAACGCGGCGCTGCGCAACATCGTGCGAAGGGACACGGGCGAGGGTTACCGGGGGATGCTGGAGCGCTTGGCCCAGGAGAGCGGTATCGAGACGCCCACGGCCGAGGACCGGGCGCGTCTGGACCGCAAGCGCAAGGGCAAGAAGCTCTCGAACCAGGACTGGGTTTCCAGGAGCGACCCCGAGGCCAAGATCGCCAAGATGAAGGACGGCACGACCCATCTGGCCTACAAGCCTGAGCACGCGGTGGATCTGGACACCGGCGCGGTGGTGGCGGCCGAGCTGCACCCCGCCGACGAGGGCGACACGACGACGCTTCCCAAGACGCTGGCGGCGGCCCAGGAGAACCTTGCCAGCGTTGACGCGGCGCCGACGGCTGAGGACCCGGCCGAATGTGTGACCGACAAAGGCTATCACTCACGGGCGGTCTTGAAGGCCTTGGACAACGGCCCGTGGAAGACGCGGATCGCCGAGCCCAAGGCGAAGGGCTTCGCGCGCTGGCGCGGCGACGAGGCGGCGCGGCGGGCGGTCACCAACAACCGGACCCGGCTGTTATCGGGGGTGGCCAAAGAAGCCTTCAAGCTGCGCGCCGAGATCGTCGAGCGCTCCTTCGCCCACAACCTCGATCGCGGCGGCATGCGCCGGACCTGGCTTCGGGGCCGCGAGAACGTGCACAAGCGATACCTGCTTCACGTCGCCGGCCACAACCTCTCGTTGCTGATGCGCCAACTCATCGGTGCCGGCACCCCGCGCGAGGCCGTGGCGGGCGGATATGGCGGTATTTTCGTGCTGCTCACGCCCACCGGGGCCATGCTGGTCGCACTGGGGGTCTCGCAAAGCGGCCAGACGGTTTTCGCCGCCGCATTCCTCATCTGGGAGTGAGAGCCGGAAAAAGCCACTTAATCAACGGGCTGTTAAGGCGTCTCTCGACGCGTTTTCGGACACACCTTTCCTGTCACCAGCGTTGGATTTAGCCGATCTGGGCGGGTTTCTGGTCATGTGCACCCTGTTGCGGCAGGCGGATCGCGCAGCCCGTTGATCAGGCCAGGAATCCCGGCGAACACTTGCCGCGGCAGTGCCGCCTCGGCCATCTGGAAGATGGCGTAGCGGCCATGGCGCCCCAGCCGCGTACCGGTCTTGATCAGCCGTTCGCGCAAAGAGGTCAGTGACCATGTCTCGATCTCGCTGGGCGTCGCTGGCGTGCGCAGGAAGTTCGCCGGATTGTAGGCGAGGGCATGAAGCTGTAGCCGGACGGCGTTGGCGGCAAAGCGCATGCAGGAAAGCCGCGTCCACTTCAGCGCGTACTTGCCTTCCTTGATGTGCTGCCCGGCTGTGCCCCGGCCGTTGTAGAACGCCGGCACCCGCTCATTGGGCAGGCTGCGATTGGTGACGATGAAGCCCACGCGCGGGAACAACCCGCCCGGATGGAACTCGACCCTGGACACCACCCGGCGCGGCTTCACCCAGCTCCCCGCCTGATACTGGAAGCTGGTGCAGGTGCGGATCACCGTGTGCGACGGCCGACCCGGCCTGCGCCGCAGCAGCCGGGAAATCCGCTCATAGAGCTTGCTGTTGCCCTTGATCCGGATGGCGTAACCCCAGCCCTCGGCCTCCAGGAGATCGAACAGCGTAGGGATGGCAAAGGCGGCGTCACCTCGGAAATAGCGCCGGGTGATCGAGGGTCGCGTGTCGCTCGAATATCTTGCCAGCACCGGGCGCAGCACATCCTCCCGGCCATCGGCGCTGTGGACATTGCCGGGACGCAGCGCACATCGCTCCAGATCGCCGAACTGGTTGAACACGAACAGTGGGTGCAGGCACTTGGATTGGAAATGCCCGTTCCACATTGCACCTTCCTGATCGCCATGCACAGGGCTCTCGGAGCTGTCCATATCCAGCGTGATGCTCTTCGGCGGCCTCCCCGGTCATGCACCGCGTCGATCCAGCGGCCGGGCAGATCAGCGAGGGCGGCGAGGTTCTCCGGTCGGGTCAGCATCTTCGTCTCGAACCGACCCATGGCGCTGGCCGACGCCGCACCCCGCTTCACCGCACGTCCACCGATGAGTTGGCGCATCACCGGATCACGGCACAGTCGGTCGGCGTCGTTGACGTCCTCATAGCCGGCAAGGCGTGGGAAAACCGATTGGCGCAGAAGGCCGGCGAGATTGTGGCGGCCATTCCGGCCAGTGCGCGGATCGGTGATCAGCCCCGCCGCCATGTCCGTCAGCCCGAGGGCGTCGTCCAACTCGCGGTGGAGCAATAGCCCGCCGTCCGAACTGATCGACGATCCACGGAACGCGACCTTGACCGAGCAGTCGAATTGGAACCGAAGAGGGCTTGTTTGTACTTCACCCGTCGCGTTCGCTCGCAAATTCCCGCTCCAACCCGGTTAACTCATTGTATAATCTAGTATATCACGCTTCTGCGGGTGAAGAAACGGGCATCCATCTGGGGAATGCGGGCTAAAGCCACGGGAAAAGGCGTACAAAGTTTCGGACTTTGAAGGCTTGTTCGTCTTAGTGAAGCCCAATGGCTCCAAACTTTGGCAATTCAAATACAGGTTGTTCGGCAAAGAACGGCTGCTTTCGATAGGCATCTATCCCGATGTGAGCCTTGCACAAGCACGCAAGGTAAAAGAGGGTGCCCGAACAATGGTCGCAACGGGTAACGATCCAAGCGAAGCCAAACAGGTAGAGCAGCGCGCAAGGCGGGAAGAGACAGGCCAAATTTTCGAAAAAATCGGAGCGGCGTTTCTTGAAAAACAACGCAAGGAAGGCAAATCAAAAGCCACACTGGACAAGACTGAATATCATCTGAGACTCGCAAACCGTGACTTTGGGCGCAGACCCATTGCAGAAATCACCGCGCCGATGATCTTAAAGACGCTGCGCAAGGTTGAGGCTAATACCACCGAGCGGAATGCCTGACTCACGTTGGGGATTCCCAAGCGGTCCGATCTCTGACTCAATGTGGTGAACCAATGAGGTTCGCCATGGCAGCGCCTATCGACTTACGGAACGATTTTGACAGCGTCTCACTGCGGCGCCTCGCGAAGAGGACCAGGGACGCGACCCAGAGCCGTCGTCTGCTGGCGTTGGCCGAGGTCTACGATGGTGGCAGCAGGACGGATGCGTCGCGGATCGGCGGCGTCGGTCTGCAGATCATTCGCGACTGGGTGCTGCGCTTCAACGCCCGCGGACCGGACGGGCTGGTCGATGGGAAGTCACCGGGCGCACCCTCGAAGCTCAACGCCGATCACCGCCGCGCACTGGCGGAGGTTGTTGAGGCCGGCCCGGTCCCGGCGGTGGACGGCGTCGTGCGCTGGCGGCGCAAGGACCTGGCGCGGTGGCTCTTGGAGACGTTCGCCATCTCGCTCGACGAGACCACGGTCGGGCGCGAGTTGAAGGCGCTCGGCTTCGCCAAGATCTCGGCGCGGCCGCGCCACTACGCGCAAAACGAGCTGGCCGTCGAGGCTTTTAAAAAAAACTTCCCCGCCGAACTGGCGAAGATCCGGGCGAGGCTCCCGAAAGGCGTCGAGATAGAGCTGTGGTGGCAAGATGAAGCCCGCATCGGCCAGAAGAATAAGCTCACACGCCGATGGGCCAGACGTGGCACGCGCCCGCGGGCGCCCCGCGACCAGCGCACCGAATGGGCCTATATCTTCGGCGCGATCTGTCCCGCGAAGGGGAAAGGCGCCGGGCTGGTCATGCCCTGGTGCGACACCGACGCCATGGCGGCGCACCTCATCGAGATCAGTGCCGCCGTCGATCCCGGTGCCCATGCGGTGCTGATCGTCGATCAGGCCGGTTGGCACTTGACGCCCAAGCTGGCGATCCCCGACAACATCACCGTCCTGGCGCTGCCGCCACGATCGCCCGAGTTGAACCCGGTGGAGAATGTCTGGCAATTCATGCGCGACAACTGGTTGTCGAACCGGATCTTCAAATCCTACGAAGACATCGTCGCGCTGTGCTGCCAAGCCTGGAACAACCTCATCGACCAACCATGGAAGATCATGTCCCTCGGCATGCGCAAATGGGCGCATGGGTTCTGATCAATGACCGTTGGTATAAGGGCAACTATGAGACCGCGCATCGTCTGCGTGCGCGTATTGGCTCTGTGTTTCGGTATGCAGTTGCCAGCGGCATCGCAGAGACTGATCCAACATATGCACTTAGAGACGCGTTGATCCGACCAATCCGAGTGCATCGCGCTGCAATCACAGACCCAAATGCATTGGGTCAACTCATGCGTGAGATAGATGTCTTTGACGGGCAGGCAACGACCCGCATTGGATTGCAGCTTTTGGCGATCCTAGCGCAGCGCCCCGGCGAGATACGCAATGCCAAGTGGGAAGAGTTTGATTTCAAGGAGGCCGTTTGGTCGATCCGAGCCGCGAAAATGAAAATGCGCCGTGATCATTTGGTGCCGTTACCAGGCCAGGCATTGGCTTTGCTCGAAGACCTGAGGGAACTTACAGGCGAGGGAGCATACCTCTTTCCTTCCCTTCGATCATGGCATCGCCCTATGTCGGAAAACACCCTCAACGCCGCCTTGCGTCGTATGGGGTATTCAGGCGAGGAGATGACCGCTCACGGTTTTCGCGCGTCGTTTTCGACCTTGGCCAACGAGAGCGGGTTTTGGAACCCTGACGCGATTGAACGGGCCTTAGCGCATGTTGAGAAGAATGAGGTGCGTCGGGCCTATGCAAGGGGTGAGCACTGGGAAGAGCGGTTGCGGCTAGCTGATTGGTGGGCTGGATATTTGGAGGATGTTGGGACATCATGACAGCTCAGCGGAAATGACTGGCTGACTTGTGCTTGTTTCGTTCGAGGGTTCGATAATGGAGATTTTCAAGAAAGAGAAATCGATCGAGAGCCTATTGTCTTTGCTGGATATTCCACGATCCGAGTTTCTTTTTGATCATAAGCAAGGAATTGGCCCTTACGATCCCGAATTCTTTGAAAAGAACCATGCCTGTCGACAGGCAAGCGAACAGCGAGCTGAAAAGGCGCTACAAGCAATGACCGATGAAGACTTGTGGGAGCTTTGTGAAACCCTAGGTCGGCTCGATAGCTTTGCACTAGAGTATTCGTTGTTTGAACCTCCGCCATGGTACGCGGGTGGGTTTGGGGTGTGTGTCTACAAGCCCGACTATGAGTATTGGGCAAAGATGGATTTCTGGACATTGGAGGAGGCTGCCTGCCTCAGCCTGGGGTTCCAACCAGAGAAAATGCCCCAGTACCGCGATCGAAAGCCTTTTCCATACCAAGCACTAGATTTTTTCAGAGGCCGAGTGTCTTTGATCCCGCGCGCACCCTTCAGCACAAAGTTCGATCACGATCGGGTGTCTCCAGCTGCATTTGTTGGCTGGGCCGAAAACAAGTTGCTAGAGATTCCAGCTGAATTGATCCAAGCCGTTAAAGCCGACAAAGAGCCACACCGCCCCAAGATGCTCAACAGTGTTGATAAACGCCAATATGATAGCGCGCTAAAGGTCATCCTTGGCCTCCTGTCATCTCAATTTGGCTATCGAGAAGGTAAAGTTACGCCTGAAATGAAAAGTGACATCGTGTCCGGCTTGGATGAGCTTGGCCTCAATCTTGATCGGAAAACACTAATCAAGACACTAAACGAATCCCAAGCTTCCAGAAAACGATTCGAGAAGGAGCAGAAAAAGAGGGACGAAAAAGACGTTTGAGGAACTGAGCGTGAGAATAGGCGAACTAATCCCGCCTATTCCTACCTCTTCCCAGACAGCGGGTGAGAAAGCTGTTGGTCTCATTGCATGCACTGAAATGCAATGGAGACCGAAATTGACTGCTACCTTTCCCAAAACCGGGTTTGTCCGGCTTTCCCAAATACTGGCCCCCAACGGCCCAATCCCAGTGTCGAAATCAACATGGTGGCAGGGCGTCAAAGATGGACGCTTTCCGAAACCTCGAAAACTTGGCCCGCGCACGACCGTTTGGAAGGTCGAACACATCCGTGCGCTCTTTGAGGGCGAAGCCGATGACTAAGCACGCCAACCCGATGGCGGTGAAGGCCGCGCTGACCTATGAGGTGAACGAGGTCGCGGCCGCGCTGGGCAAAACACCTGCGACGATCCGCAACTGGATCAAGGATGGCTTGCCCGTCATGTCCTCACGCAAGCCCTATCTCATTTCGGGCGCGGCCATCCGCGAATATTTGCGTGCCAAATACAAAGCGGCAAAGCGCCCACTTGGTCCAGACAAGCTCTATTGCCCTGCTTGCCGTGATGGCCGGCAACCCGTGGATATGGCTGCAACCATTTCGCTGCTGACGGCTCGCACGTCGCTCTTGAAAGGCATTTGCAGCCATTGTGGTGGCACCTGCACGCGCATGATTTCGAATGCCAAGGCCACTGCGCATTCCGGGCACATCCGCCCGGTGATTCCGATTTAATCCGCCCACCCGTACCGATCTGATCCGCCCGGGGATTCCGGGGCATCCGCCCACCCCTTGATGCGCTGCTGCGAGGTGATCTGTAGCGGGCTACTTTGCCGTTCATTTTGAACGGAAGAGAGCCCAATGAAGAGATTATCGATGCGGAAGATACGAGAGGCTTTGCGCCTGTCCTTTGAAGGTTTGTCGACGCGCGAGATGGCGCTGAGTTTGGCGATTGGTCGCACAACCCTGCGTGAGTATTTAGGCCGCGCCCGTGATGCTGGTTTGAGCTGGCCGTTGCCCGATGCGCTGTCGGATGCCGATTTGGAACATGTGCTTTTCCCACGGCGTTCTGCGGACAGTTCTCAACCGATCCCTCAGCCGGATTGGACCTATGTGCACGCCGAGCTACGGCGCAAAGGGGTGACGCTTTCGCTGTTGTGGCAGGAGTATCGAGAGGTTCACACAGACGGCTATGGCTATAGCCGGTATTGCGAGCTCTATACTCGTTGGGAGGGCAAACTCTCGCCAGTGATGCGGCAGCGACACCCTGCTGGTGAACGCCTGTTTGTTGATTATGCGGGCCACACCATAGATGTTGCCTGCCCTAAGACGGGCGAGATACGCACGGCCCAAATCTTTGTCGCGGCACTTGGCGCATCGAACTACACCTATGTTGAAGCCACTTGGACACAGAGCCTTCCCGATTGGATATCCAGTCACGTTCGAGCATTTGCGTTCTTGGGTGGCGTACCTGCGCAAGTTGTGCCGGATAATCTCAAAGCCGCCGTCATCAAAGCCTGTTTTTATGACCCGGCGATCAACCGCACTTACGGGGATATGGCGGCGCATTACGATACTGCAATTGTGCCCGCACGGCCCCGCAAACCCAAGGATAAAGCAAAGGTCGAAGGTGCTGTTCTGCTGGCCGAACGTTGGATTTTAGCACGCCTGCGCAATCAGACATTCTTCAGTCTCGATGAGCTAAACGCGGCGATCCGACCCTTGCGCGACCAACTGAACAACAAGGTCACCCGGCACCTGGGTGCCAGCCGCAGGGCCTTGTTTGAAACGCTGGACAAACCTGCACTGAAGTCGCTGCCCCATGAACCCTACGTCTATGCGGAATGGAAGAAGTGCCGCGCCGGTCTCGATTACCATGTCGATATAGGACACCACTATTACTCAGTGCCCCATCAGCTTATGCGCCAAGAGCTTTGGGCCCGGGTCACACCGCGCACGGTCGAAGTTTATCATAAAGGTCAGCGTGTTGCGGCGCATCAACGGACGTCGGGCAACCGGCAACATTCCACCATCCGTGATCACATGCCAGCAAACCACCGCTTCCGTACCGACTGGACACCAGAACGCATCCGCACACAGGCGGCCCGGGTCGGGCCCAACGTCGAGACCTTTGTCGAGATGGTCATGCGCAAGCGGCGACATCCAGAGCAAGGATATCGAACTTGCATGGGCGTCTTGCGGCTTGCCAAAACATTCGGACCCGAGCGCCTCGATGCGGCCTGCGAGCGTGCACTTCACATCAACAGCTATACCTACCAATCCCTGCATTCCATTTTGAAGAATGGATTGGATCGCCAACGCCGCAAACCCACCACGGACGGCCCCGCGATCACACACCCCAACATCCGTGGTGCCGGATACTTCCATTGAAGAAAGGACAGAAAATGTTGACACACCCAACCCTTGATACCCTCCGAGCACTGAAGCTCGATGGCATGGCCGAGGCCTTCACAGAACTGCAAACACAGGACGGTTCCGCCGATCTGACACACGCCGAATGGCTCGGCCTGCTAATTGATCGCGAAGCCATCAGTCGAGAGACAAAACGGTTTGAGAGCCGCATGCGCACAGCACGATTGCGCCATATCGGGGCCGCGCCCGAGGATGTGGATTACAAAACGCGAAGAGGGCTGGATAAGGCGTTGTTCCAAAGCCTGCTCAGCGGCAAATGGATCAAAGACAAGCGCAACTTGATGATCACTGGCCCCTGCGGTGTCGGCAAAACCTGGCTGGCCTGCGCGTTGGCCCAAGCGGCGTGCCGCGACGGCGTGACCGTCCTCTATAAACGCACCACGCGATTGTTTGACGAGTTGGAGTTGGCCCACGGTGACGGACGCTTTCCGCGTGTCTTCAAGGCACTGACCAAAACCCAGCTACTGATCTTGGATGACTGGGGGCCGGACCGTCTGAACGCTAGCCAAAGGCGCGACTTGATGGAGATCGTCGAAGACAGATACGGCAACGGTTCCATCCTAATCACAAGTCAACTCCCGCTTAATACTTGGCACGAAATTATTGGTGAACCCACCTTCGCAGATGCCATCCTCGACCGGCTGGTGCACAACGCCTACCGGCTCGAACTCGACGGACAATCCTTCCGAAAGAAAGACCCTCAACTACGTGACGAAACGCCAGAAAACTGATATCAAAAACCAAGGCCTCACGGCAACGCGTCAAAGCTGGGCGGATACCCCGGTACAAATGGGCGGATGTTGTCGGAATAGGTGGGCGGATATCCCGGAATATGCAGGCCACTGACTTTGCCGGGACATTCGACTTCCACAAAGAGGCAGGCAGCGACGCCTAAGTGATACCATCGCCGCCGCCTCAAACCTTCACAATCAGGAAAGAGTAAACCAGTGCGAAAAATCAATGAAGAAAACGAACGGATCAAGCGTCGCTACTTGCAATATCTCAAAACCGCGAAACGCAAGGATTCCAGCACGGTTCAAAAGGCGGCAGAGGGAATTCTGCGCTTTGAGGCCAGTACGAATTACGCCAGTTTCAAACGCTTTCACATCGAACAGGCAATCAAGTTCCAAGACCGCATCAATTCAGAGATCAGCAAAACAACTGGCAAGCCGCTGTCGAAATCCACGATCTCAACCGTCCTTGCTGCAAACAAAGGGTTCTATTTCTGGCTGGCGGGTCAGGCTGGCTTCAAAAGCCGAATCCGCCATTCAGACGCCGATTATTTCAACATGGATGCCAAGGGCCAACGGGTCGCAAGCGCCACACGCGAAACGCCTTATCCGTCAATGGAAATGGCCCGTCATGCGTTCAACTACATGCCAGAGGCTTCTGAAATCGAACGACGCAATAAGGCGCTCTTTGCCTTTCTGATGCTCACAGGTGCGAGGGACGAGGCCGTTGCATCCCTGTCCGTCATCAGAGGTTTTGGTTCCAGAGGCCGCGTAAATTAGGCGAGTATCTGACTCATCTGGTTGATAGTATTATGCGGCGAGTTTGCGGTGTTGCAAGCGCCGGATTCAATCTTTTGCGTTTGATCCTTTCTCGCTCACTCCGAAGTAGTTGGATACGAGGCTCTCATGATACCGATGATGGTATGATCGACGAAGGCTGAATACCAACGGCATCAATTTCTGATCTGTGGGGATTCCCAAATCGGTTTTGATCTGAGGTTGGCAAAGGAGGATCGCCATGCGTTGCTATGGACCTTCGTGTCCGTCAAGCAGAGGCAGAGCCGCCGTTTTGCGTCTACGATGGCATCCAGAGCGCCGCGTAAGCATTAGGCGAAAAGAACTTGGCGAGATCTGACTCACGGGCTGGTTGATAGCGGGTGATCGAGGCGCGCTTTGGCGTCATTATGCGGCGATATGTTTGCGGTGTTGCAATGAGCGCCGGATTTCAAGTCTTTTGCGTTTGATCCTTTCTCGTTGGTTTAGAATGGCTTGTGCCCGTCCGAAGTAGACCTCGGATGGCGTGACGTTGTTCAGGCTCTCATGATACCGATGATGGTTGTAGTGATCGACGAAGGCTTCGATCTGGTGCTTTAGGTCGCCTGGCAGGAAGTAATTTTCCAGCAGAATGCGGTTCTTCAGGGTCTGATGCCAGCGTTCGATCTTGCCTTGGGTCTGTGGATGATATGGCGCCCCGCGAGAATGCCTCATGCCTTTGTCGCTCAGCCATTCGGCCAGGTCGCCCGAGACGTAGCTGGAGCCGTTGTCACTCAGCAGTCGCGGCTTGTGAACGACATGGACCTGATCGCAGCCTGAAGCCTATAACGCCAGATCCAGCGTGTCCGTCACATCTTCTGTCCTCATGTTGGTGCAAAGCTTCCAGGCAATGATGTAGCGGCTGTAATCGTCCAGGATCGTGCTGAGATAGAACCAACCCCAACCGAGAACCTTGAGATAGGTAAAGTCGGTCTGCCAAAGCTGATTGATGGCTGTGGTCTTGTCTTTGAACTCACTTGCTGCCCTGATTACAATGAAGGCCGGGCTGGTGATCAGGTCATGCGCTTTCAACACTCGATACACCGAAGCCTCTGATACAAAGTAGCTTTCTGTATCCGTGAACGTCACCGCCAGCTCTCGCGGCGACAGCTCCGTCTCTGTCAAAGCCAGCTTGACGATCTTGGTCCGGACTGCGTCAGGGATGCGGTTCCAAACGTGCTTTGGCTTCGGGGATTGGTCCTTCAGCCCAGCCTCACCACGCTGCCGGTACCGATCATACCAACGGTAGAATGTGGTGCGGGGAATGTTGAGTTTGGCCAAAGTTTGACGGGCGGACAGATGGGAGCCTTCGACTAGGGAGCGTTAGAAATTCCGTGTCATTTCTGTAAACTGAAGAAAAGGAATGACACATGCGAGAAGAATTTGATTTTGATGTAGCTTTGGCGGTTTTGCAAGATGGCCAGGGCCTTACAGGCAAGGACGGTATTCTGACGCCGTTAGTCAAGCAACTGACCGAAGCTGCATTACAGGCTGAACTGGAGGCGCATTTAAAGGCCGACAAGTCCAGCAACCGCAGGAACGGAGCTGGCCGTAAGACCATCAAATCCACGTCTGGAAGTTTCGAACTGGCAACGCCACGAGATCGGGCTGGATCGTTTGAGCCGCAACTGGTGAAAAAACACCAGACCCACATGAGCGACGAGATCGAATGCAAGATTATTTCAATGTTCGGGCTTGGAATGAGCTATCTGGACATCGCTGGACACATCTCGGAAATCTACGGTCTGGATGTTTCAAACGCCACGATCAGCGCCGTCACTGATAAATTGATCCCTGAAATCAAGCTCTGGCAGCAGCGGCCCCTGGACAGCCATTACCCGTTTGTTTGGCTTGATGCTATTCACTACAAGGTTAAGCAAGACGGGCGCTACGCAGCCAAAGCGGTTTACACGGTTCTGGGGCTTAATCTTGAGGGCAGGAAGGAAATTCTTGGCCTGTATCTATCTGAAACCGAAGGTGCAAACTTCTGGCTCTCGGTGCTGACGGACCTGAACAATCGCGGCCTGCAAGACATCCTGATTGCTTGTGTCGATGGCCTCACGGGCTTTCCAGAGGCGATCAACGCGATCTTTCCCCAGACCGAAGTCCAGCTTTGTGTCATCCACCAAATCCGCAATTCTCTGAAATATGTAGCCAGCAAAAACCAGAAGGAATTCATGGCTGATCTAAAGCCGGTTTATAAGGCTGAAACTGTGAAAGCGGCTGAAATCGCGTTGGATGCGTTAGAAGAAAAATGGGGAACTAAATACCCAATCGTCATTAAATCATGGCGTAAAAAATGGCCCAATTTGTCGGTCTACTTCAAATATCCAGCTGACATTCGGCGGGTAATTTACACCACCAACGCAATCGAGGCCGTGCATCGCCAGTTCCGAAAACTGACCAAAACCAAGGGCGCGTTTCCCAATGAAAACAGTTTGCTCAAACTGCTGTATATGGGGATCCAGAACGCTTCAAAAAAATGGACCATGCCATTGCAAAACTGGAATTTGACTTTGTCCCAACTTTCCATCTATTTTGAGGGAAGGTTAGACGATGTCTTGGACATCTAGACTAACCCCGTGACACGGAATTCTGAACACCCTCTTCGACTAGCCTGATGATCTCCAGCTTCTCGGATGCAGCATACCTCATTCGTGGTCGCCCCCATCGCCGATCATGCTTTTTTTGAGAATCCGGAGTTCGAGCGTTTGCTCTGCCACAACTTCCTTCAGATCACGGGCTTCGCGGCGCAGGTCTTTGACTTCGTCAGCGGTTGCAGAACGCGCAGTATCCCCCGCCAGCCGTTTCTTCCCGGCCTCCATGAAATCCTTCGACCATTTGTAATAGACGCCCTGAGAAATCCCCTCACGGCGGCACAGCTCTGCGATGCTGTCTTCGCCACGAAGGCCGTCCAGCACGATCCGGATCTTTTCTTCTGACGAATACTGTTTGCGCGTGGCGCGTTTGATGTCTTTGACGATCTTCTCGCCAGGGCTTTTGCGTGTTCCAGTTGTATGTCTCATCGTCCACTCCTCAGTGGTTACGATGAGCCAGAAACTCTCTCTTATTAAATCGCGCTAAATGGACCCATAGGCGCTGATGTCAGACATGCATCCCTTCGTCTCAAACATATCAACATGATTGACGGTTGCGTGTATCAGGACGCCCGAGAAGTTAAGACTAGAATTCAAAGACCTTCACGACCTATTTCTTGCCGGTCGATCCTGAATATCTGATCTGCTTCGATCAGTGGGTAACGTATCTAAAACATGATAAGCTGTTCGGCGAGTTATGCCCAAAAGTTGGTGATGGTCATTTTCAGGCGACGTTTTGAATTTGCTTGATCCCGTCTTTGAATTCAACCCCTTGAATGATCTCGGGCAGACGGTTCGGCCCTGAGATCTTTCGCCATTTCTTCTTGGCAGACATCATCAGCCTGAAGACCATGGCAAGCGCGGTCTTGCGGTTCAGACAGCCCTTTGTTTTTCGAGTGCGGTTTCTGACCGTTGCGAAGACGCTCTCGATGGGGTTTGTGGTTCTGATGTGTTTCCAGTGCTCGGCTTGGAAATCGTAGAAGGCCAACAGTTCGTCGCGATCTTTGGTCAGCTTTTTGACAGCGCGCTCGTATTTGACGCCATAGGTTTCCACGAAGAGATCGAAGGCCGCGTTGGCTTCCTTCCTGGTCTCAGCCATCCAGATGTCCTGCAGATCGGCCTTGGCCTTTTCTCTCAGGGACCTGGGCATCGCGCCGGTGACGTTGGCGGTCTTGTGAACCCAGCATCGCTGTTCGCGCGTCTCGGGGAAGACATCGCGCAGCGCCGTCCAGAACCCGAGCGCACCGTCGCCAATGGCTAACTCCGGCGGCACCGCCAGGCCGCGTTTCTTCAGGCATTTCAGAAGGGCGCGCCAGCTGTCCGCGTTTTCCCGGAACCCGTCCATGATCGCCAGAACGTCCTTCTCGCCGTATTCATCGGCACCGATAATCACCAGCATACATTGGCGATCCCCGTCCATGCGCGGCGTGAAATAGACCCCGTCCGCCCAGATGTAGACGTAGCGCTTCTCCTTGAGTTCACGCTTGCGCCAGGCCTCGTATTCGTCCCACCAAGCCGCCTTCAGGCGCGTGATTGTCGAGGACGAGAGGCCTTCGGCGTCCGGGCCGAGCAGCGCCGCCAGCGCCTCGCTGAAATCCCCTGTCGAGATGCCCTTCAGATAAAGCCAGGGCAGCAGTTCCTCGACCGACTTCGCCTTGCGCAGATACGGCGGCACCAGCGCCGAACGGAACTTGATCTTGCTGCCGTCCTCATTAACGCCTCGGTCGCGCACGCGCGGTACCTGCACTGGAACCGTCCCGATCCCGGTCATCACCTCACGTTCGGGCAGAAACCCGTGGCGCACAAGCCGCCAGCCGTTGCAAGGATGCCCGGCAGAGCCGCCGTCTGTTGTCTCTTGCGGCGGTCTACGATGGCATGCGCCGTGGAGAGGCCGCAAGGATCGGTGGGATGGATCGCCAAACCCTGCGGGACTGGGTTCACCGGTTCAACGAAGAGGGACCGGATGGCCTCACCAACCGCAAGGGCGCGGGCCGGACGCGCTACCTGAGCGATGTCCAGATGAAAGAACTTGGCGAGATTGTCGAGACCGGCCCCGATCCGGCGGTGGACGGGGTTGTCCGCTGGCGGCGGATCGACCTGAAGCGGGTGATCGAGGCGCGCTTTGGCGTCATCTATTCCGAGCGCGGGATATCCAGACTGCTTGGCGAACTGGGCTTTGCCCATATCAGCGCCCGCCCGCAGCATCCCAGGCAGGATAAGCGGATCATCGAGGCGTTTAAAAAAAACTTCGCCGACACGCTCCAGGTGCATATAGCTGACCGGCCAGCGGGAACGCCGGTGGAGATCTGGTTCCAGGACGAAGCACGCCTTGGCCAGAAGAATGGCCTGACGCGCCTGTGGGCGAGAAAGGGCACGCGCCCCCGCCAGCCGGCCGATCAGCGCTATCACAACGCCTATCTGTTCGGCACCATCTGTCCGGCTCACGGCAAGGGGGCGGCGCTCATGCTGCCTTGGGCGGACGCGCAAGCCATGCAGATGCATCTCGACGAGATCAGCCGCCACGTCGCCCGAAAGGCCCATGCGGTTGTGCTGATGGATCGGGCCGGATGGCACACCACCGGCAAACTCAAAGTCCCGAAGAACCTCACCATCATCCTGCTGCCATCGCGCGCTCCGGAACTGAACCCGGTGGAAAATATCTGGCAGTACTTGCGCGCCAATTGGCTCTCCAACCGCGTGTTCGAAGACTACAATGCCATCGTCGATGCTGGATGCGAAGCTTGGAAAAAGCTCATCGCACAGCCCGAAACCATCACATCAATCGGAATGCGAAAATGGGCCCATATCGGTCAATGTTAAATGCCGCTGGTATCACCTCACGTTCGGGCAGAAACCCGTGGCGCACAAGCCGCTGCCGACCTTCGTTGTCTAGAAGATGTACGTATTCTTTGATGAAACCCGATACCTCAGCCTGGATGGCCGTGCGCAAAAGCACCTTCGCGCCATTTTGGATCACCTCAGTCAGCGGATCCGGTGAAAACTCCGGTGGAAGCTCAAACGGTAAAATGGTAGATTTGGCCATGGTGGCATATCCCTTTCTCTCTGAGAATTGACGGCGTACTAACACCGCCATGATATGCCGCCTGCTTCAGGCCATCACCAACTTTCGACGGGGCGGTAAAAAGTCGATTCCTCATGAGAGTCGGCTGGATTATAATTGTGCATGTTTACTTTACGCGACCGACGGACCGGAGAATTGTTTGATCGCTGGTCCGATTTCGGGGACAAACGTCGGCGCCTGATGGAGCAATCCTGGGCCGGGGTTTTTCGGAACCATCTGCTTGTCGAACTTCCGGTTGACGATCTTTGCCGTCACCTTGATGAACGCATGGGCCGACCATCGAAGGATCTACACGTTGTCATCGGGGTCTTGCTTTTGCAGCAGCTGCACGATCTGAGCGATGCAGAGACCGTCGAGGCCCTGGCCTTCAATATGGCGTGGCACTATGCCTTGGACGTGCGCAGCGAAGCGGACAGCTATTTCTGTGAGAAAACCCTGCGCAACTATCGCCGTCTGTTTATCGAACAAGGTCTCGATGAATTGCTGTTCCGGTGTTTGACGGATCGGATGGTGCAGGGATTCTCTGTCGATACCAGCCACCAACGCATGGATTCGACGGCCCTTCGTTCGGCGATGCGGGCGCTGACACGACTTGGTATCGTAGTTGAGAGCATCTCGAAGTTTGCCCGTGAGCTTGAGCGATATCATCCCGGTCTGCACGAGCAGATCAGCAAGGAGGTGATCCGCCGCTATGTCGATCGCGAGGGCAATGGCGCGTTCGCGAATACGGCGCCGAGTGTTTCAAAACGCCGCCTCGGCGAAGCAGGTCAGGATCTCCTAGCCCTGGTG
>CBDCFL010000014.1:0-93191 GCA_965216135.1 Paracoccaceae bacterium | reverse complement strand
CACACGGCCCATATCAGACTTTGATAAGCCAACGTGACGCCGCAGTGCAGCTTTCGCATTGCTACCGTATATAGACAGCGCAGCATTCTAGTCGGCGAGATGGCGGCAGTGCAGACAAATCGGCCGGTTTTAGTCAATGGAAGATGGTCGGTTTTGGCACATTTTGCCGTTCGTTTTCCGCGATGCCTAATAGTTTTGTCGCACTCCAGCCTAGATCGCAGCGCACAGAAGACGTATACTTGGGTCTTCTGACACGAAGGAACGGACATGGCTGGTCGTCCAACACTTGCAGACGTCGCGCGTGCTGCGGGAACGAGCGCCTCGACTGTGGATCGCGCACTGAATGGGCGGGAAAAAGTGCGCGAGGCGACTGCGCAGAAAGTGTATCTGGCAGCAGAGGAGATTGGGTATCATGCCGCTCCGCTGATCTTGCGACGGCTTTCCGCAGATCTGCCGCAATGCAAAATGGGTTTCTTGTTGCAAAAAGAAAATCAACTCTTTTACCTCACGTTTCGCGAAGAAATTGAAAAGGCAGCTGCTCGAATTCCCAATGTTTGTGCACGTGTGGAAGTTATCTTTGCCTCGTCGCAGGACCCCAAGGAGCAGGCTAATTTGATATTGGAACTTGGCGGTCGTTCCCAGGTGGTGGCTGCTACGGCGGTTAATAGTCACCAAGTAACAGCTGCTGTCAAAAAGTTAAAAAACAGAGATATCCCGGTATTTTCGCTTCTGAATGATTTTGCTCCGGGGGTGAGGCAACATTATGTCGGCCTTAATAACTTGAAAATTGGCAGAATTGCGGCTTGGGCAATTGCCAGTACGCAGTCGACGCCAGGGAAAGTGGCTGTGTTTGTCGGTGGTCACAGGTGGCAGGGCCACGAACTTCGGGAGACCGGGTTTCGGAGTTATTTCCGCGAACACGCCCAGACATTTACTGTCCTGGATGCATTGGTAAATCTTGAAACCAGGCAGGTTACCTATGAGGCTACACTCGACTTATTGTACCGAAACCCCGACCTAAGAGGAATCTTCGTGGCAGGTGGTGGGATGGAGGGCGCCATTCAGGCCCTAAGAGAGATGCGTAAACCAGAAGCGGTTTCTTTGGTCGTTAATGAACTAACTGAGACCTCTACGCTCGCCCTACAGGAAAAATATGTGACCCTAGTTGATGCGACACCGCTGCCTAAACTTTGCCAGGGCTTGCTTGCGGAAATGGCTAAATCTGCAGTCGAGGGTGGAGCTGAAACACTTGGCCAAATATTTCTTCAACCTGACCTATTTGTGCCTGAATCCATTTGATGATGTAATTTCGTCATTCGTGTTCGTCAGTTTTTGTCATTAATGACGAAATTACGCCATTTGCTCACTTGATCAGAATCGCTTCTCGGTGATTACTTGAACTCAGACAGATTTTGTGAGGTTGAAAATAGGCCACGCTGTCAATGGCAATTCCTTTCGCGCTGAACCACATGACGACCGCAATGTTGCGCTGCGACCAATTTTTGTCGTTGGCATCGAAGCTTGGTTGCATCGGCGTCGAATTTCGCAACGATCTCCCACGTGCGTTGTTCGACGGCGATGCGCCAGCGAAAGTCCGTTCACTAGGGGGTGTTGACGTTCATCGTGTTTGAATGACGATTGCAGCAAGCGAGATGAATGCTTTGAAGCTGTCATCTGTTTTGCAGGAACGCATTGCGATCCCTCTGTATTCCTTCAGCTTTCCGAAGAAGTTTTCGACCAGGTGACGCCATTTGTAGGTGTGGCGGTCGAACTCCGCCGGGAAGCGGCGGTTTGATTTTGGAGGGATTACCGGCTCGATCCCGGCACTGGTCAGCGCTTCGCGCAGCCAGTTCGCGTCGAAGGCACGGTCGGCGAGAAACTGGTCGCAGGTGAGGCCCTCGATCAGTGCGGCGGTACCCCGCAGGTCATGCGCCTGACCGGGCAGAAGGCGGAAGTCGATCAGATTGCCGAGCGCGTCCGTCAGAGCCATGATCTTTGTCGTTATCCCGCCGCGAGAGCGTCCGATGGCTTGGCTTTGAGTCCCCCTTTTGCGCCCTGACCGTGTCGGTGGACTTTGACGATACTACCGTCGATCATCGTGTATTCGAAGTCTGCATCTTCGGCTAATACCCTGAACATACGATAGAAAGCGTCGGCCCTCACCCACCTTCGGAAGCGCTTGAACACGCTGTTCCAGCGCCCGAACTCTTCCGGCAGGTCGCGCCAGGGGCATCCGGTCCGCGAGATCCAGAGAACTGCCTCGACAAACCGGCGCGGGTCAGGGCCGGTGCGACCGGGGTCGCATTCCCGGCCAAGGCAGTGCGGTGCGATGACAGCCCATTGGGCGTCGGTCAGAACTGTGCGGATCAAGGCTGCTCTCCTCTGTTTGCAACCTTGAATCAATCATCAGCCGATTTGGGAATCCCTAAACGTCAACAAGCCCTAGCTAAAGACGCCAACTTGCGAATTCTGGGCCTTTCTGAGGTGAAAATGTTCAATGCGTGCCTATCCGGTTGTCACCCACACCCACTATATGTAGGGTGTGGCGTCGAGTGGCTCGGGAGGCGGACGAAGCGGGGATGGATGTTCCGCAGCGCGAAGACCTTTCGTTTCCGCGGTCGTTTCCCGAGTTTCAACGACTTTTCCCGGATGACGCGGCCTGTGCCGCCTACCTGGAGAAGGCGCGGTGGGGTGACGGGTTCGTCTGCCCCCATTGCCAGACGGCGGCAGAGCCGTTCCGCTTCACCAGCCGGCCCGGCGTCTTGCGCTGTCGAAAGTGCCGCCGCGACACCGGGCTGACGGCGGGGACGGTCATGGAGCGCTCCCATACGTCGCTGGGCGTATGGTTCTGGGCGGCCTATCTGGTTGCCAACCAGACGCCCGGCATGTCTGCCACACAGTTCCAGCGCCAGGTCGGGCTTTCCCGTTACGAAACCGCCTTTCAGATCCTCCACAAGCTCCGCGCTGGTATGGTTCGGCCGGATCAGGACCGCATCGGCAGCGAGGCCTGCGACCATGTCGAAGTCGACGAAACCTGGGTCGGCGGCCGCACGCGCGGCAAGGGCCGGGGCGTTCACCACAAGCTTCTTGTCGCCAGCGCCGTTGAAGTGCGACAGCGCAAGCCGGGAACCAAGCTCGATAAGCGGAAGGGCGGTCGCTACGCCGGACGTGTCCGACTCGCTGTCGTGCCAGACCGCAGCGCGGAATCGCTCTGCGGCTTTGTCGAGGGCACCGTTACTTCGGGTGCGTCGGTCATCACCGACGATTGGTCCGGCTATACCAGCCTCGCCAAGCGCGGCTACAAACACCTCGCCGTCGCCGAGCGAGGCAACTCCCAGGTCGCTGAGGAGTATCTGCCGATCATTCATCTCGTCTTCGCCAACCTGAAGACGTGGCTGAGTGGCATTCATCACGGCGTGAGCCACCAGCACCTCCAAGCCTACCTCAACGAGTTCACCTTCCGCTTCAACAGGCGGTTCTACCCGTTCAACGCCTTCCGGTCCCTGCTCGGAATCGCTGGCGATGTCACCGCTCCCACTTACGCCGAGCTTTACTCGGGCGACTGGGAGCACCCTAGATGTAGTGGGTGTGGGTGACAACCGGATAGGCACGGTTCAATGTATGGTCGGAACGCGGCGGGATGAAGCCGCAACATTGATCGACATCGCAAAGGAAATCGGGGCCGAAAGCATTAGCCTAATTCCAAGGTGTGATGGACAGGGTCTTGGCAACGGAGAACGTCAGGCGAATTTGCGTGTCGCGCTTCGCGAATTGGTCCCGATGATAAGTGAGGCAAGTCTAATCGGACTTGTTGAACCTGTTGGATTTGAGCATTCATCTTTGCGCTTTAAAGAAGAGGCTATGGAGGCGATTGACGGCGTCGGCGGACGCGGTGTCTTCAAGCTTGCCCATGATACATTCCACCATACACTTGCTGGTGAGACCGCGCTCTATTGTGAGGATACCGGCATCGTTCACGTGTCGGGGGTGGTGGAACCAACTGTTAGCGTCCGCGAAATGCAGGATGCCCATCGTATACTTGTCGATGCCGATGACAGATTGGGCAATATCGCCCAACTGCGTGAAATTATTGAAGGGGGATATCAGGGACCGGCGTCATTTGAAGCCTTCTCGCCCCTTGTCCACGAAGAACCCGCGCAATTTGAGGCAATCAAAACCTCAATGGAGTTTATAGCCTATGCGTTAGAGGAGGCGCAGGTCGGTTAAGGCTCCTCCAAGTCTGCGACCAACTCGTCGCGGAATTAGCTTGATCAATAAGGAGGAACACAATGAAGCGTACTATCCTAGGGGCCAGCATGGCCGTCATGATGTCAACCGCCGCTATGTCGCAAGAAATTGGCGCATCAATTGCTGCGTTCGACGATAACTGGCTGACCGTCATGCGTACCGGCATGGTTGATCACGCCGCCAGCCTTGATGGCGTAAGCATGCAGGTCGAAGACGCCAACAACGACGTTGGCAAACAGCTTGACCAGGTTAAGAACTTTGTGGCTTCCGGCGTCGACGCGATCATTGTCAACATCGTTGATACGTCGGCTGGTGCCGCGATGACTGCAGCCGCCGGCGACACGCCGCTGGTCTTTGTCAACCGTGAGCCGGACAACGTGGACGATTTGCCGCCGACCCAGGCATTCGTGGCCTCAAATGAAATCGAGTCCGGCACGCTGGAAGCCTTCCAGATTTGCAACAATCTGCGCGCTGCTGGTAAGGCCGGTGGTGCCCGCGGCTATCTGATGAACGGTCAACTGTCGAACCAAGCTGCTGTTCAGCGTTCGAAGGACGTGCATGACGTCATAGGCATGGATATGTGCAACTTCATGACGCTGATCGACGAGCAGACCGCAAACTGGAGCCGTGACGAGGCACAATCGCTGATGACTAACTGGCTAAGCGCCGGTGAAGACTTTGACTTTGTCATCGCCAACAACGACGAAATGGCAATCGGTGCGATCCAGGCCATGAAAGCCGCGGGTATAGACATGGCCGTCATGCAGGTTGGCGGGGTTGACGCCAGCCAGGATGCTCTGCTTGCGATGGAGGCCGGAGATCTGGACGTCACCGTGTTCCAGGATGCTGTCGGCCAAGGTGCGGGCTCGGTTAACACAGCGATCTCGCTCGCCAACGGCGAAAGCGTAGATCAGAAGGTTTATATCCCCTTCTTGCTGGTTACACCTGACGTAGTCGGCGACTTCTTGTCCAGGAACTGATCTTATGATCCCAGTGTGGGGCGGCGCGCAACATTGTCGCCCCGCACGTCCGAATGACAGGCCGTTAACGCGGGCGCAAAAAAACAGAGAGTTTCGCAATGGCTGAATCATCGCACGGAACCGGTGGCCTGACTTTTGACAAGTCCAAGCGCGCCTGGCCGAATGAGATCAACATATTTTTTGCCCTGATAATAATCATTTTGATTTTTGAGGCTTTGGGCCAGATCCTACCATACATGAATGATCAAAGCCTATCCGGTTAACGCCCATGACCGCTACATGTAGGGTGCCGCCACTCTCCCGAGTAAAGCTCGGCATAGGTTGGAGCAGAGGTGTCGCCCGCGATGCCGAGCAATGAGCGGAAGGCGTTGAACGGGTAGAACCGCCTGTTGAAGCGGAAGGTGAACTCGTTGAGGTAGGCTTGTAGGTGCTGGTGGCTAACGCCGTGGTGGATACCGATCAGCCACGTCTTCAGGTTGGCGAAAACCAGATGGATGATCGGCAGGTATTGCTCGGCAACCTCTGGATCACCATACTCGGCAACAGCGAAGTGCTCATAGCCGCGCTTACCGAGGCCAGCATAGCCGCTCCAATCGTCAGTAACGATCAGTGATCCCGGCGCGACGGTGCTCTCGACGAACCCACAGAGCGACTCGGCGCTACGGTCGAGCACGACGGCGAGCCGAACGCGTCCGGCATAGCGTCCGTCTTTCCGGTTGTCGAGCTTGGTGCCCGGCTTTCGATGACGCACCTCGATGGCACAGGAGACGGGAACCTTGTGGTGAACACCACGGCCTTCCCCACGCGTTCGCCCGCCAACCCAGGTTTCGTCCACCTCAACATGGTTCTTGGGCTGTCCACCGATCCTGTCTTGGTTGGGCCGCACCATGCCCGAGCGGAGCTTGTGGAGAATTTGAAAGGCCGTCTCGTAGCGCGAAAGACCAAGTTGCCGCTGAAACTGCACGGCGGACATGCCGGGCGTCTGACTGGCGACCAGATAAGCGGCCCAGAACCAGACGTTCAGCGGAGTGTGGCTACGCTCCATCACTGTTCCCACCGTCAGCCCGGTGTTCTGGCGGCACTTGCGGCAGCGCAGGACGCCAGGGCGGTTTTCAAAGTGGAACGGCTCTCCCGCCGTGCCGCAGTGCGGGCAGGCAAAGCCGTCTCCCCAGCGGGCTTTCTCCAGGTAGGCGGCGCAGGCCGCATCATCGGGGAAAAGTCGCTGGAACTCGGGTAGCGAATGCGGGAATGGGAGATCGGCGCGGTCGAGAACATCCATGGCGCGCTCCCCTATATCCGGTTTGCGCCCATTCTAGCCCTAGTGGGTGTGGGTGTAAACCGGATAGGCAAGAATTAATCTTACCAATTCAGACTCTCAGCTGAGTTTTCAGGCGTTGCCTCATGATGATCCGGTCCAGCGCAAGCCGGATATCACCTTGGCCAAGCAAGTGTTGAATTGGCAGCCAGCGGTGGCGCTTGATGACGGATTGAAAGAAACGATCGATTATTTTTCCGCTCTTCGGGCGACAGGAATTTGACTATGGCGCAAGAAACGGAGACCCACACAACACCCGCCGACAGGTCGCTGGGCCGGTCGATATTGTGGGTCGCGTTGGCGGTATTCGCCAGTCTATACGTAACGGCTATCAACGGCGGCCCGCTATTTTATTACGACAGCGCCGGTTACCTCGACAACGGCTTTAAGGTCATGCGCATGTTGGGCATGTTGCAGACCGAGACGATCATGCGCATGTTGGGCATGTTGCAGACCGAGACGATCGGCGGCGCCGGGGCAGGCGGTGGCGAAGCCCTTGGCGACGGCACGGTCAACGGATCGCGTTCGGTGGTCTATTCGATCCTGGTTGCCGTCGCTTCCGCCAGATTTGGCATTATAGCAATTCCGTTTCTGCACCTGGCGGTATTCCTAATAACGGCGGGCTCTAGTTATTCGTGTTGTTGGGCGCAGCTTGAATACTTCGGCACCAGGCGCGCGGGCATTTGGTATTGCGGTGGCGGTTGCCGGACTGGGTGCTGCGCTTCAGAGTTCGCTGCCGTTTTACATCGCCTATTTCATGCCCGACATTCTGGCCGGCGTCTTGGTCCTTTGCATAGAGCTGTGGTGGCAAGATGAAGCCCGCATCGGCCAGTCGCTGTTTTTGGCCGCGACATGACAATACCCGAGCATATCCTTGCCATAATGCTGGGTATTTTGGCCGTGCTTTCCCATCCCTCCCATCTTGTTATGGCGGCAGTACTTTTGCCGGTTGCCGCACTGGCCGGTTGGCTAATCGCGGGCAGGCGCTGGTGGGTGCCTGCGCTTTTGGTGGGATTGATTTTCGGCGCGGGAATTGCCGAGCGCATAGCATTTTCATATGCGGCCGAAGAATCGCTTGATGCAGAGGTTGTGTATTACCCATTTCTGACCGCGCGCCTGATCCAGGACGGTGTCGGCTATGAATACCTGCACGAAATTTGTCCCGATGATGCTGTCGAGACCTGCGCGCTTCACAACGCGCTTGCACAATCCACGGATCCCGAGCGCCTTACAGCATCACACATTTTGTGTGAACGCAGCGAAAGTCTTGGCTCGTTCCGGCGGCTGCCGGACATTGAACAACAACTGGTCGCAAACGAGCAGATTGATTTTGCGATCAGCGTTTTTCTGTCCAAACCGCTTGAGACTATTGGCGCAATCATAAACAACACTTGACGGGGCGGTAAAAAGTTGTTGGCCGATGGCGTGCTTGTACAGGTCTTTGCGGTTCGGTGAAGAATATTTGCCTGTCTCCGCGTTGCTGGTGGATAAAACCTGATATTATACCAACGGCCCTAGTCGTTGACTGTTTTGGCCCATTGTCTGGTAGTGATTGACGTGATTGCGGTTTTGTCGTTTGCAAAGAAGTTCCATGCTTCGCAACACCTGTCGACGATCTGCTCATAATTGTCGAAGACGGATATGGCGAGCTTGTTGGCACGCAGATAAGCCCACACATTTTCCATCGGGTTGAGTTCAGGGGAATAGGGCGGGAGTTTGAGCAGGGTGATGTTGTCGGGTACCTCCAGCTCTGCCGAACCGTGCCAGCCAGCGCCATCCAGAATGAGAAGGGCATGTGCGCCCGATGCGACGGTTTTAGCGATCTCGGCGAGATGCGCGCTCATGGCCTGTGTGTCGGCATGTGGCATGATCAGAGCGGCCGCTTCAGCCCGTTCCGGGCAGACGGCGCCGAAAATGTAGCTCCAGATATAGCGGGTGTCGCGCGGGGCACGGGGGCGTGTTCCACGCTCGGCCCAGATACGGGTGAGCGTGCCCTGCTGGCCAACCCGCGCTTCATCCTGAAACCATATCTCCAGGGGCTTGCTGCGGGCTGTTTCCGGCAAGGCTGCTTCTACCTCTGCGGCGAAGTTTTTTTAAAAGCCTCCTGTGCATCCGGGTCGGATTTCGGATGCTGCGGGCGCACCGACAGACGCCGAAAGCCCAGGCTTGCCAATTGTTTGCCAACAGTTCGCTCATGCATGGTGACGCCGAAGCGCTCTTCGATCTTGCGTTTCAGATCAATGCGCCGCCAGCGCACAACCCCATCGGTTTCGGGGTCGGGACCCGCCCGAACCATTTCCGCCAACTCCTCCTTCTGTGCCGCGCTCAGCAGACAGGGTGGATCCGGCGGGCGACGGTTGAACAGGCCCGACACGCCCTCCGCATTGTAACGGTGGGCCCAATCCCGCAGCGTCTGCCGATCCATGCCGCAGTTTTCTGCCGCCGTCTTGCGGTCAACCCCATCCAGAACCAGGGCAATCGCCAACATCCGTCGCGCCGCTTTCCCATCCCGGCACCGCGCCGCTTCCTGGCGAAGCTCGCCTGCGGACTTGTCTTTGCGCGTAATCCTTACTGCCATCAAAGCCTCCCTTGCCTTGATGCCACTGAATCAGATCACGCCGCTCGTGGGAATCCCCTTGAGTCAAATCTGGGGGCCGTTGGTATTACCTATCCTTGGCTTCTCCTTGGCTTCGTTTTTTATGGTGCGATTGCCGCGCAGCGTCGGATATTGAGGCCGAGGGCACGCAGATTGACCACGTAGCGCATGGCCGGCATGCCGCGAATGCGTAGGTGAGCCAGGTTCATCTGGTACTTTAATCGCGACATGGTCGCTTCTATGCCGGCCCGCCATCTGTAGACGTTGCGGAAGGCATCGCTTTGTTCATAAAGCCGGCGCTTTTGGTTGGCAGCCCTGGCCGGGGTATATTGAAAGCGGGAAAATTGGCCGTCACGCTTGGCCGCCTGCACGGGACATCGCAGTATATCGGGACATTTTTGGCAGATGGAGAGGTCGAAACGGGCCTGCAGCTTGGCTTTGGCGAGCGAGGCTGAAACCGGTTCGACGTTATTGGGACAGCGCAAGACCAAGCCTTCTTCGTTGAGAGTGAAATCCTCCAACGTCAACCGTCCCGAGACGGCGCCTTTCGGCGGTCGCGCGGGCGCCACGAGATTGATGTTCTGTTCGCGCGTCAGAGCCATGTTGTCACTGGAACCGTAATGTGAATCACCCAGCATCACCGCCGGCGTCAGCGCGCGCTCGCTCAGATCATCCAGCGCATCGGCCAAGCGATGGCCGTCATGCACCGTCATCTTGTGGACCGCCACGTGGGTGATGAGGTCCGGTGTCGCGGCAACCGCCTCGTTACTGTCATCTTCACAATAGGTTTCGACGATCTGCGCCATGTATCCCTGACCCTTGTGCGCGTTGTAGCTCGCGTCCGGGTCGGCCGGATTGCCGACGGTATCGCACGGCACATCCTTTGGATCTCGAATCGCGGCGCGCTTTGCGTCACGATCGCCACACTCATCATCAACGATCTCGAACTGATCGCGCAGAACCCTCTCCAGGATCGCAAAACTGGAAAGCTTTGCCGCCGCCGTGTCACGGAATTGCAGCACCAGGGCTAGGAGATCCTGACCCGCTTCGCCGAGGCGCCGTTTTGAAACACTCGGTGCCGTATTCGCGAACGCGCCATTGCCCTCGCGATCGACATAGCGGCGGATCACCTCCTTGCTGATCTGCTCGTGCAGACCGGGATGATATCGCTCAAGCTCACGGGCAAACTTCGAGATGCTCTCAACAACGATACCAAGTCGTGTCAGCGCCCGCATTGCCGAACGAAGGGCCGTCGAATCCATGCGTTGGTGGCTGGTATCGACAGAGAATCCCTGCACCATCCGATCCGTCAAACACCGGAACAGCAATTCATCGAGACCTTGTTCGATAAACAGACGGCGATAGTTGCGCAGGGTTTTCTCACAGAAATAGCTGTCCGCTTCGCTGCGCACGTCCAAGGCATAGTGCCACGCCATATTGAAGGCCAGGGCCTCGACGGTCTCTGCATCGCTCAGATCGTGCAGCTGCTGCAAAAGCAAGACCCCGATGACAACGTGTAGATCCTTCGATGGTCGGCCCATGCGTTCATCAAGGTGACGGCAAAGATCGTCAACCGGAAGTTCGACAAGCAGATGGTTCCGAAAAACCCCGGCCCAGGATTGCTCCATCAGGCGCCGACGTTTGTCCCCGAAATAGGACCAGCGATCAAACAATTCTCCGGTCCGTCGGTCGCGTAAAGTAAACATGCACAATTATAACCCAGCCGACTCTCATGAGGAATCGACTTTTTGCCGCCCCGTCAACACTTGGACGCAGGCGGCATGAATTCGATCAGGATGACGCTGCCCTATCCGGTTTATTATCGCGGCATCGAAGCGTTACCGGTTCTGTCGGATAACGCTTCTGAACCTGGGCGGCTGGCGGGCGGGCAAAGCTGGATACCATCCGCAAACGTGCTCCATAATGGCGTTTACGCGGTTTCAGTGGTTGTTCTTGTCGTCCTGATGCTTTGGCCAGGCCGTCTGTCGGCGCAGGCCAGGGTGTTCGCGCTTTTCATAATTGCAGGCATTATTGCCAATGCTTTTGTTTGCGGGGCAATATCGCAGCCGGCCGACAGATATGGCGCCCGGATCGTATGGCTTTTGCCGTTTGCGGCGGCTTTGCTGGCGGTTCTGTCATTCCGCCCCAAGCAGCGAAGGCCTGACGCGTGACTATGGCGAGCGATCTAACCATAAGCGCGATCATGCCCGCTTATAACGCCGCACGGTTTCTTCCGCGCGTGTTGCCGCCACTGGTGCGTATGGCCAAGGCAGGTGTGATCGCCGAGGTTCTGGTGGTTGACGACCAATCAAGCGACGACACCGCGAATCTGGCGGCCGAGATGGGTGCGAAAGTGGTTGAAACACTGGCCAACGGTGGGCCGGGCGTGGCACGCAATCTCGCTGCGAAAACGGCCGTTGGCGATGTGCTGTGTCAATCCCGGCGTAAAAAGGGGCCATTCGCCGGAGTAAAAGTGGGCCAGTTGAGGTGCCGCGCCTTGTTGGGTGTGCTCCCCATAAAGCTGACGCGTGACAAGGCGCATGTTGGCCAAGGGTCAACATCCATCAAGTTCAGACCGGGTTCAGGCTCTGGCGTTTCGGCTCTGGTTTAGCCGAAAGCTGTCGCCGTTCATCTCCAGTATATGCACGTGGTGGGTGAGGCGATCCAGGAGCGCACCGGTGAGGCGCTCGGATCCGAATATTTCGGTCCATTCGTCGAACGGCAGATTTGAGGTGATGATTATGGAGCCGCGTTCATAGCATTGGGAGATGACTTCGAAGAGCAGCTCAGCGCCGGTTTTGCTCAAGGGGACAACGCCCAGTTCGTCAATGATCAGAAGGTTCTGGCTGGTGAGTTGTTTTTGGAACCTCTGCAGGCGGCGTTCATCGACAGCTTCGATCAATTCGTGAACCAGTGATGCGGCGGTTATGAAGCGGACCTTGAGGCCCTTCTGGCAGGCGGCCAATCCCAGCCCCAGTGCGACATGGGTTTTACCGGTGCCACTTGGCCCCAGGGCAATGATGTTCTGGTATTTGTCGATGTATTCACAGCGCGCCAGCTCCAGCACGAGCGGCTTGTTGAGTGACGGGATCGCCTTGAAATCGAAGCTGTCCAGGCTCTTGGTGGCTGGAAACTTCGCGGCCTTGATGCGGCGCTCGATCATCCGGCGTTCCCGCTCTATCAGTTCAAGTTCGCAGAGCCGCAGTAAATACTGGACGTGATCCTTCTTCTCAGCAGCGCATTGTTGCGCAAGTTTGGAATATTCGCCCAGGAATGTCGGCAAGCGCAGTTTTTTTAGGTGATGCTGCAGCAGAACCTGCGGTGTATCGGTCATGCCGGCACCTGCGTCATCAGGCTCATATAGCTCGCGGGCTTGGTGGTCTCGACCTGCGCCCTTGGAAGGTACGGGTAGATATCGAGATCGAGCCGTGGCGGGCACCTCTCGATCCGGCAAAGCACCAGATGCTTGACCGCATCGTAGCCGATCGCGCCCAGTTCCAGCGACTGTTTGATAGCCCCGTGGACGTGCGCCATCTCGAAGCTCTCAAGGAGCCGCAGAACCTGGACGTATTCGCGCTTGCCCTTCTTGCCCATGCGCGCTTCCAGCAGCCGGTGCAGGGTGGCAAACTCCCCTGGCAGGTCCCAGCCCTGCAGCGGTGCCGCCTGGTCCAGCGCGCCAACCTTCTGTTCCAGCAGCGGCAGGAAGTGCATCGGATCGAAGACCATATCAGCCTTCTCATAGGACCGTTGGTGGCGGGCGATCACCTCGGCACCGCAGCCGATGACGACCTCGTGGACATAGCCGCGGACCTGAACCTCGTGATGAGCGCAGGCGACCGGCACCGAGTAATCGTTGTTGCGATAGCGGACCATCGAGATCGACGTCGCCCGCGTGCTGACTTTCTCGCAGGCATCGTAGGGTACAGGCGGCAGCGCCATCAGGGCGTCAAGATCACGCATCAGCCGCTCGCCGATAGTCTCGGAATGACCCCGCAGAACCTCATCCTGACGTTTGAGGCATTGCTCCTCCAGCCGGACGTTCAGGTCATCGAAACTGTCGAAGCGCGGCATCGGCACCAGGAAGTTCCGCCGGCCATAACCGATTGTGCCTTCGACATTACCCTTGTCGTTGCCCTTGCCAGGACGGCCGAACCGGTCCTCGAACAGGTAATGCGACTGCAACTCAGCAAAGGTTCTGGTGCGTTGCCGGGTTCCGTCCCCGAGGATCCGCGCCACCGCGATCGTGGTGTTGTCGTAGAGCCCTGACAGCGGCACGCCTCCGAAGAACGCAAAGGCGGAGACATGGCCATCACAAAAGGCCTCGGTTGTCTCCGCCGGATAGGCCTTGATGAAGAACGCGTCCGAGTGCGGCAGAGACATTGCAAAGTAGTGCAGCTTGCGCACGACCCCGCCAATCTCGCCAAGCGCCTCACCAAAATCAACCTGGGCGTGGCCCGGCGCGTGGCTCAGCGGCACGAACACCTCCCGCGTCCGCCGCTTCCGCTCACGCACATAGTCCGTGACGATGGTGATGCCGCCGACGAAGCCATGTTCATCACGCAGACGCTCATATATCCGCTTCGACGTATGCCGCTGCTTCTTGAGCCGCGACTTATCCTCTTCCAATATCTGGTTGATGAGCGGAATGAACGGGTCAAGCTTTGGACGGGCTGGTGGCCCATTCCTGCGATACCCCGGTGGCACCGCATGCTTCAGAATTTTTGACACAGTCTTGCGATCAATCCCAAAATGTCGGGCCGCCGCACTCTTGCTCATCCCATCCACATGGCACGCACGGCGTACCCGACTATACAGTTCCACAGAATACATCTCCCCGCCCTCAGCTCGTTTGCCTCAGGCGTCAGAATGGCGGAGTTTTACTCCGCGACAGTCAGATTATTCGACCGTTTCTGTGGTCCAGTATTGCTCCGGGATTCACATCTGGCGCGAGGATCGGGTTTTGGCAGCCTTCGGGGCGGCATTCGCACGCGCGGCGCATAACAAAGGTGATCAAGCTCTGGCCAAATCGCTGGAACAGGGTGCCCTTGAGAACGAGGCACGAGGCTAATCGATCAGATTTTGATCAGCGTCCCTTTGGCCACCGACAAACCGCGGCTTTGGATAGCATTGCGTGCATCGAAGACAATGCGAGCGTGAGCAGCCACCAATTCATAATCAAGGCCCGTGTGATCGGTCATGATCAAGACCGCGTCGCAATCCGCCAAATCTGAAGCTGACAGCGGTGACGATTTTCGTCCCGCCAGCGACGGATGATCCCGCGTTTCTGGCATGACTTCAAAAAATGGATCATGATAACTGACGCTTGCGCCGAGCTCCTCCAGCGCCAGTAACGCCGACAGCGCCGGACTTTCGCGGGTGTCTTCGACGTCTTTTTTGTAAGCAACGCCCAGCATTAGCAATTTCGCCCCGGCGATCTCCGTACCTTTTGCGGCGAGCGCACCGGCAATGCGATTGGCGATGTCGCGCGGGGCCGCATCGTTTCGGCCTCTGGCCAGATCAATGATCGGCGTTTCAGAACCGACGTCTTTGGCCCGCCAACTCAGGTAGGCAGGCGAAACCGGAATACAGTCCCCGCCAATGCCAGGGCCCGGGTAAAACGGCATATAGCCAAACGGTTTGGTTGAGGCCGCTTTTACAACTTCCCAGACATCGACGCCCATAGCGTCGAAAGCCACCTTCATCTCGTTGACGAGCGCAATGTTGACGGTGCGAAAGCTGTTTTCGGCCAGCTTGACCGCCTCGGCCGCCGCTGTAGAGCTCACCGGAACCGGGGTCTCCACAATGCTGGAATAAAACCAACTCCAGCAGTTCGGCTGATTGCGGATCGTCGGCGCCAATGATCTTTGGAATGGACCTGGTGTTGTAGGATTGATTGCCGGGGTCTTCGCGCTCGGGCGAATATCCAAGGAAAAAATCGCGCCCGGCGCTTAAACCGGTCGCCTCTAAGATCGGTTGCACCACATTAGCAGTGCCGCCCGGCCAGACCGTGCTTTCCAAAATAATCAATTGCCCGGGTCGTAAATGATCGGCAATTGTGCACACCGCACGTTCGACAAATGACAGATCCGGGCCTCTGTCCGAGCCCAGCGGCGTCGGAACGCAGATCAGGATCACATCCATATCGGCAATGCGCGCAGGATCGCCCGTTGCGGCAAAGGTGCCGCTGGCCACAGCCGTCTTGATCCGGTCCGCCTGAAAATACGAAATTACCTGTGCGCCCGCGTTGATTGCCTCGACACGTTCCGCATCAAGATCAAGGCCCAGTGTTGGAAAACCGCTTTCGTGGATTGTCAGCGCCAGAGGCAATCCAACATAGCCGAGCCCCACCGCCATGACCTGCGCCTTGCGCGCCGCAATCCGGTCACGTGCTTCGGAATAAAGAGAAAACTGATTGGTCATTGAACAATCCGTGCAATTGCAAGCAGGCTTGGCAGGGAAATATCACAGCCCGCCCGCTGACTATAGCATCCAGGCAAAATTATTGCCGCACCGGCAATTTCGCGAAACAAAGACCCGGACGGTTTCGCCAATGGCAATGGCGGGAAACAATTGCTCTTTGTCTTGCTGAATTCTGGCGGGCTGGCCAAGGTGCTGTTATGAGCGGGATAAAGTGATTTGATCACCGGGGTCAGAGTGCAACGCATGAATATTCTCATCACCGGCGGGGCAGGATTTATCGGCTCGCATCTCGCTGATCGGCTGATCGCGGAAGGCAATCGCGTTACGGTTCTGGACAATCTGTCAACCGGCACGCGCGATAACCTGACCGCGCTGTCCGGCAGCAACCGCCTGGAATTTGTCGAGGGCGATATTCTCGACAAAACCCTGGTTGGCGACCTCGTCGGTCGCGCCGATGCGGTGTTTCACCTGGCCGCTGCCGTGGGCGTCAAGCTGATCATGGAAGAGCCCAGCCGATCCATAATGACCAACGTCAACGGAACCGAAAACGTGCTGCGCGCCTGCCTGCCCAGCAAGACCCCGATCTACATTGCTTCAACCTCAGAAGTCTATGGAAAGGCCACAAAATTCGCGTTCAGCGAAGACGATGATTTGACCATCGGGGCGACCAAGAACCTGCGCTGGTCTTACGCCAGCGCCAAACAGCTAGACGAATTTCTGGCCCTCGCCTTTGCCCGCGAATTCGCCCTTCCGGCCGTTATTCTGCGGTTATTCAACACCACCGGCCCGCGCCAGACCGGCCGCTACGGCATGGTGCTGCCCAATTTCGTGAACGCGGCACTCGCCGGCGCGCCGCTGACGGTCCACGGCGATGGCACCCAGTCCCGCTCATTCGGCCATGTCGCCGATGTGGTTGAGGCGATGATCCGCCTGATGAACACCGCCGAGGCGGTCGGCGAGGTGTTCAATATCGGCAATGATGAGGAGGTCACCATCAAATCGCTTGCCGAACAAGTGATCGCCGCGGCCAATTCGACATCGAAAATCCAGCTTGTTCCTTACGATCAGGTTTACGGACCGGGCTTTGAAGACATGGCCCGCAGACAACCCGATGTTGCCAAATTGAAACGCGTCACCGGATTTCGCCCGACGCGGCCGCTTGCTCAGATCATTGATGATGTCGTGGCCGAAAAACGGGCCGCACTGGTGCGATGACCCGCGCCCGCGATCTTTACATTCTGACCGGCATATTGCTGCTGGCACTGGGCCTGCGCGTTTTGGGGTTGAACGCGCCCTTGTGGTTTGACGAAGTTCAGACGCTCGGCTCTCACCTGCGGCTGGACTGGTCCGAGATGTTTGGCTCATACGAGATGAACCATCATTACTTTTTCAACGTGAAATCAAAGATTTCCATCGCGATGTTCGGCGAACATCCCTGGGCGATGCGCTTGCCGGCACTGCTGTTTGGCGTGGGCACGATCTGGATGATCTGGGTTTTGGCGCGCGATTTGGCCGGCGTGCAGATTGCCCATGCCTCGGCATTTTTGCTGGCGATCCAATACCATCACATCTGGTTTTCACAAAATGCCCGCGGCTACACGGAAATGGCGTTTTGGGGCACATTGGGCACAATCCTGTTCCTGCGCGGGCTGGAGCGCCGCGATTGGCGCATATGGATTTCCTACGCGCTGGTGCTGGCGGCGGGTGTTTTTACCCATCTGACCAGCCTTTTTCTGTTTGCATCACACGGGGCAATCTGGCTTTTGGCGGTAGTTTTGCGCCGCCAAACCCTGTTTTTGTGGCCAGCGATTGGATTTGTGGCCGGACTTGCGATCACACTTGCCCTCTATGCGCCGCTGCTCGCCTCGTTGATCGAAACCATGACCGGCGTGTCCGGCACCTCTGCCACAGACGTTATGCAGGAATACCAAAATCCGTTCTGGACCATCTTGGAAGGCACTGAAACTGCTTTGGGCTTCGGCGGGCCAGTTGCAATTGCCATCCAAATTTCCGCGCTGGCTGCAATTCTTGCCGGTATGTTGCGCGCCGGGCCGGTCTTCAGCGGCATTGTGCTGGCACATTTTGCACTGACACTGATCGCACTCAGCACCCTCGGCATGCGCATCTGGCCGCGGTTTTTCTTTGCCGACATCGGTTTTGTGATGATCCTCGGCCTGATCGGCATCCGCCACGCCGCTGATCTTGTCGGTGAGAGGCTGCCAACCGCGATGAGCGCAACGCGCCTGTGGGGTCTGGCATTGATTGCGGTCATGCTGGTCATTGCCATTCCCGCCACCCGCAACTACCGCGCGCCCAAGCAAAACCTTGCCGGTGCGGTTCAATTCGTCGCCGAAAACCGCCGCGACGGTGAAGGGGTGTTCGCGGTGAGCCACTCGGCCGATCTGTTCAACGAGCATTTCGCCACGGATTGGTCGAAACTGACGGGGCCTGCTGATCTGCGCGCCGCGCTGGGCACCGCCGGCCCAAGCCTTTTCGTCATCACCTTTCCCGAACGGTCGTTTCGGCTGATGCCGGAACTGGACGACGCCGATCTGGAACTGCTGAAACTGTTCCCCGGCACGCTCGGCGACGGCCAGATCCTGATCTTCAGACGCCCATGACCGAAAATCTGGTCATAGGATCAGGCCCTGCGGGCGTGGCCGTGGCCAGCGCCTTGCTGGCGCGCGGGCGGCAGGTTCTGATGATTGACGGCGGCAAGCGGCTTGAGCCGGCCGATCCAGCGCTGCAAGCACGGCTGGCCGCATCGGAGCCCGGCGATTGGTCCGATCACGACCGTGATGTCTGGCAGCACCCGCAATTTGAGACACCGCCAGGACAGGTGCGCCGGTTCGGCTCGGATGCGGCGGTTGAGCCCTGGTCCGAAACCTTCGCCAATTCCACCCCCGCGATTGCCCAGCGCGCCAGCCTTGCCAGGGGCGGATTGTCGATGGTCTGGGATGCGGCCGTTGCCCCATATCAGGCAAGCGACATGGCCGGCTGGCCAATCACCCAGGCCGATCTTGCGCCCCATTACCGCGCGGTCGCGGAATTTCTGCCGCTCGCGGGCGGTTCTGCGCCGGATTTGCCCGGCCATCCCGGCCCCGGCCCCGGTCAGCAGGCGCAAACCCTGCTCGAGCGGGCAATGGGCGGCGATCTGCGCGGCGGTGTGCGGCTTTTGCCGGCGCGAACGGCGGTTGCGCCGGGGTGCAAGTCCTGCGGTCAGTGCCTGCACGGCTGCCCTTGGGCTCTAATCTGGAATGCAGGCCATAGACTGGATGCGCTCGCCGAAATGCCGGGATTTGCCTATCAGGCAGGCCCGCCCGTCGTCGCCATCACGGAAAACGGTGACGGTACTCAGGCGCGTCTTGCCGACGGCTCAACGATCGAGGCCAAACGCATTTTCGTTGCCGCAGGCGTGCTGCAGACCGCGCGGCTAGTGCTGGGCATGGGGTTCGTGCGGCGCCTGGTGTTGCGCGACAGCCAGTTCGCTTTCCTGCCGATGCTGCACTTGCGCGCCGCGCCCGACCTCGGCCCGCTGACGACGCTGCCGCAGTTGTTCGCCGAGATCGAACAGCCGGACAAATCGCCATTTCTGATCCACGGGCAAATATACGGCTGGAACGAGTTTTACGCCCGTGACCTAACCGCCAGCTACGGGCGGTATCTGCCAGGGGGTGCCGGGCTGTGGCGCGCTTTGGCGCGCCGCATGATGGTTGCGCAGGTGTTTTTGCACTCAGATCACAGTGCAACGATCAATCTGGAACTCGGCCCGGACGACCGTTTGATCGCCGAGGCCACGGCAAATGCGGATTTTGCACCGCGGGTTGCCAAAGCGAACAGGGTGCTTGGCCGCGCCATGCGCCCGCTTGGATTGACCGCATTGCAAGTCGCCACACGGCTCGGCGAACCAGGTGCCAGCTTTCACACCGGTGCCAGCCTGCCCATGGCCCAGGCACCGCGCGGCGCTGAGGCCGATCTGCTCGGTCGGCCCGCCGGATTGCAGAATATCCACATCGTCGATGCAACGGTGTTGCCCGCCATCGCGGCCTCGACGATCACCCTAACGGTAATGGCCAATGCGCATCGTATTGGCACCTTGGCGGACGGCTGATCCAGCAGGTCTGGCTTGCCCACGGTCGCGACGGACAAAAGCGGTCTACACTCAATGTGCATTTAAACGCAATTCGCTGTAGCCACAGCAACCGAAGGCGGCGCCCGCCCGTCGCACCGGAGGTGCGCCATTAAACATTGGCACGCCTCCGGCGTGACGGCGGTCGGGCGCTGCCCGGCGGCACTACGTGCCTTGTTCCGGGCGTGTTGCGGCGGTCCGATAGTCTTGGAGCCGATTGCGCCATTTGGCTAACGCGGATTGCACTCACTGCGCATCACCCTGCGTCCCGGCCCCGAGCCGGGACCTGCATCGCGCCAAAGAGAGGCCCCGGTATCCATGTCCGGGGCGCGCGAACGTCTCGGACAAAACGCATTCCGCTTTGGACACAGTAACCGAGGGCAGCGCCCGCCCGTCGCACCGGAGCTGCGCCACTAAACATTGGCATGCCTCCGGCATGACACGGCGGTCGGGCGCTGCCCGGCGGCACTTCGTGCCTTGTTACCGGGCTATATTGCGGACAGGGTGGCCTTGGCCGTTTAGCCTTACAATATCGCCAAATCGCCCGCCCGTCGTGCTGAAAGCACGCCACAGGCCATGACTGCGTGCCTGGTTCCGGGCTAGGGCGCTACAGTTCCCGGCGTATGGCGACCAAGGCCGGGCGAGTTTCAGACCTAACCTGTGCGCCCGGCAAACCCATAAAGCAGGAGTTCCGTGTTGGCCGCCAGCCATTCCTCCAGGTAATCCTTGTCGGTCAAGACAGTGGGCGTCGTCTTGTCCTTGGTCTGCGCGGCATACATGATCTGTGTCGCCAAACGATCCAACACCGCGCCGGTAACCAAATCTATGCTAAGGGTGCTGCGCACGTAACCGGCTGATTGGGCCGCGTTCAGGAACCGCGCGAGTTGTTGATGAAACCGGGCCAGATCGACAAACTCTCCGCCCTCGCGTGACAAAATGCGAAACATCGGCTCTTGCGCGAGCAACGCGCGAAAAGTTTCAGACACAAACAGGCCCATTCGGGTGACAAAATCGTCATGGCTG
This sequence comes from Paracoccaceae bacterium, assembly GCA_965216135.1. Taxonomy (GTDB): domain Bacteria; phylum Pseudomonadota; class Alphaproteobacteria; order Rhodobacterales; family Rhodobacteraceae; genus CBDCFL01. Next base: position 72,480 of record CBDCFL010000014.1, on the reverse strand, counting down.
CGGGGTGCGTGGTCGATAATTCGCAATGGAACCTCAAACGTACTGGACGAAAATTGTTTGACCAGAGCGTCATAAAGCCCTTTTTTGCTTCCAAAGTAGTGATGGATCATCGTCGAACTGGTGCCCGCCGCCGCGCAGATATCGCGAACCGAGGTCGCTTTGAAACCGTGGTCCGCGAATAGCTTTTTCGCAGCTGCTATCAACCTGTCTTTTGCCGAGATGTCGTCCTTCACGGCCTGAAATTCCCCTTTCAGGCTACGGCCAGAACCTCTGCCTCAGACCGTATTTTGTCTAATTTGCGGGGATGAGGTTGCCCGGTTTCCACGAAATGTTTGATCTCTTCAAGATTACGAATAAAGCCGGCGTTCAAGGACTTTCTCAATAGCGGGTACAGCACATAGCCGATCCCGCCGACGCTCGCCGTTGACACCCAGGTAACTTTACATGCCGCGTCATTGATCGGTTCTACGGTTACAGTCGCGTCATACCCTTTGACCGGAATGCCCTTCACCTTGTTGCGCAGGACCACGTCAACGCTGACTGACATCGCCGCATCGTCATATGCGGTGATGGTTTCCTCCTGATACATGCCCTTGAATTTGGCGATCAGGTAAGAATTGCGCCCTTTGATCGGCGCGCCGGGCAGCGGCGTTCCGGCAATAGGTTCGGCGCGCGGTATCGCGGCCATCCAGTCGGCGACACTCGCAAAGTCCGGTCCGATCAATTGCCACGCATCTGCGGCCGGTTTGTTGACAGTGATCGAGTTTTTCATCGGCATATCTGCACCCATTGATTCGGTTTTCCGAAGGCGTGTATCTAACATTTGTTTGAATTTATCAAACGTTTGTTAAATTAGGTGTTAGGTCGCGGTTATTGGGCGCACGGGCTCGCCGCCAACTTGGGAGATAGCATCAATCCGGTAGACAGGTGGGCGCCTCAGCCGGTTGAGGTCTGCGCTTTATGGTGTCGCCACGCCTTCCGTTCATTCGGGTGTGCAGGCGGTGAAGGAGCGCCCGCCCGTCGCACCGGAGGTGCGCCACAAACATTGGCATGCCTCCGGCATGACAGGGCGGTCGGGCGCTGCCCGGCGGCGCTACGTGCCTAGCTTCGGGCATCGTGAGGCGGTCCGGCGGTCCTTGAGCCGATTGCGCCATTTGGCTAACGCGGATTGCATTCACTGCGCATCACCCTGCGTCCCGGCCCCGGGCCGCAGACCTCCCGCGCAGAGGCCCCGGTATCCATGTCCGGGGCGCGAACGTCTCAGTTAATACGCATATCGCTTTAGCCCTCAAAATTGAACGCCCCGCCATGGGGGGGCAGGCGGGGCGTCCGGGTATGTGAGGATCACACGTGGTACAAGCAGCATCCGATCAGATCGGACACTTCGTCTGTAGGCAATTTTGGTTACCAAAGGGTTCACGCGCCTTCGAATTCGCAAAGCGCATGAACGTCATAGCCAAGCCCTTGCAACAGCGCGCGCCCGCCAAGGTCCGGCAGGTCAATGACAAAAGCGCAGCCGATAATTTCGGTGCCGAGGCGCTCGATCAGCTTTATGCCGGCCTCAGCGGTGCCGCCCGTGGCCAGCAGATCATCGACCAGCAGGATCTTTTCACCCGGCTCGATCGCGTCATCATGGACCTCCATGATCGCCTCGCCATATTCCAGTTTGTAATCCTGGCTGACGTAGTGCCGGGCAGCTTGCCATTTTTGCGGATTGGCACAAAACCGACCGACAGCTGATGGGCAATCGCGCCGCCAAGGATAAAACCCCGCGCCTCGAGCCCGATGACCTTGTCGATCCGCAACCCCGCATAGGGGTGCAATAGCTGGTCGATGGCCATCCGAAACCCGCGCGGATCGGCAAAAAGGGTGGTGACATCGCGAAACATGATCCCCTCATGGGGGAAATCGACGATGGCGCGGATGTAGTCTTTGACCAAACTGTGATTTGCAGCCATGACCATTCCCCTTAGAAACTATGGCGGCGTCATATCAGGCGATGCGCGAGCGGAAAGCAAGGCAGATGTCAGACGGAAAGCCGACAGATAGCAGACGCCGCGATGTGCTCATCTTTGCGGGCGGTCTGGCAGCCGTTTACGTGGGATTTCAATGGACTATCGCCCGGCCGCCGAAGCTGAAATACCAACCGCTTGCCGACCCGCCCGGATTTCGCCGCATAACCGGCGGCGCCGCAACCCACGCTGCCTTTGATCCGTTTGCCGGCATTGATGATGGATCGCCACGCGTGGTCCCGATAAGCGATGCGCGCCTTTGTGCAGCGTTTTTTCCCAACGCCGACGGCCAGGGTGTTCCGGTCGCGTATTTTTCGGATTATTTCTGCCCGAATTGCCGGGTGCTTACGGGCATGCTTGATGAGCGTGTTGTGGCGGGCACAATCCGCCTGTCGTTGCACGAATGGCCGATCCTGAGCGCGGCCTCCGAACTCGCCGCCCGTGCAGCCCTGGCGGCACAAATTCAGGGTGGGTACGAGGCCTTTCGCGCCCGCCTGACCCGGGCCGCGTTCGTGCCGGACGAAACCTATCTGCGCGACTTATCGGCCGGCGCTGGGCTGAACGCTGACCAGCTTTTGCGCGACATGACTTCTGAGAACGTGACCGGCCAGCTCGCCTTGACGCGGTCGCTTGCCGCGCGGTTCCGGCTGTTTGCCACGCCGTCGATGGTAATCGGGCGCACGCTGGTGATCGGGCGCGTGTCGGCGAGGCAGCTTGATGAGATTATTGCGGCGGAAGCCGCCCCTTCGGGAAACGTCTGCAAGGGCTGATTGCGCGATTTATGAATTGAATATGGAAATTTCGCCCGACCGCACTTAAGTGCACCGTTCACCGGCCAAAGCCGACCCGATTGAAGCAATATCCCCGGTGGACGAAAGAAATTAGCCCGTGACACGCTTTTCTTACCCCAATTATCCGCCCCAACACGGCTATATGTCGGAAAAAATCCAGCGTGATTACATCACCGCGGCCATCGCCGACAATGTGCTTCCCGGAAGCGCACACAGAGTTGCGGAAATCGTATCGCTGGTGGCGTCGGATGACCCCAAGAAACCGATACAATTCTGGCAATTATACTCGGTGCTTGGCCATGCTCCGATCGTCGCGATCGCCAAGAAATTCTATCGGCGGGTGTTTGATGACGAAGAGTGGTTCAGTTCGGCATTCGCCAGAATTGGCGGCGTTGATCACCATATCAGAACCCAATCTTCGATGTGGCTGGATGTAATGGGCGGTGGCTTTGCCTATCACGGTGGCGAATTCCGGCTAAATTTTCATCACTCCCATAACGCGATCCAGGTGATGAACGATCAGGGCGGGGCACGCTGGACAAAACTTATGGTCGAGACGCTGGATGATAGCGCGGACCTGATGGCCGCGGATGCAAGAATTCGCCCCAGCATCAACACGTTTCTTGCCCATTTCTTTAGCAAATACGCCGCCGAGTTCAATTTCACCAATATCAGCGGTTTTGGCGAAACCAACCCGGCCTATCGGCTGAGGGTCAATTTCATGAACATGACGGCCGATGCAATTGAGGCGCTGAGCGAGGGCGAGTTGCGAGAAGCGCTGACCGGGCGCGGCGTCGACCCGACGCGCTACCAAAGCAAACAGGAACTGGTCGGCAAAGCACTGCGGATGTGAGAGACAATGCATGCGAAGAGCGCGTACCCGCAGTCAGGCTCTGCCTGGGATTCTGTATGTAGCCTAATAGCGCTGGAGTCGGACTGCCCCGCACCGCCCGGAACAAGGCACGGCACGTGCCGCCGGGCAGCGCCCGACCGCCCTGTCATGCCGGAGGCATGCGTATGTTTAGTGGCGCACCTCCGGCGCGACGGGCGGGCGCTCCACCACCACCTGCACACCCGAATGAACGGAAGGCGTGGCGGCCCATAAAGCGCAGACTTCGTCTGTGGAGGTGCCCACACGCGGTCGGGCGCTGCCCTTGGTTCTGGCCCGTTCTTTTTGAAATTCGCTCAAAGAACCCGCCCCGCCACCGCATCCAGCTTCGCCACCAACTCGGCGTCCCTTGCCTCAGGCGCCGTCAACACGGCATGGTCCAGCGCCCGGTCGCAGCCACGCGGGCAGGGTGGGCGCGCTGTCCCCAGTATGCTGGGCAATCTGCCCACCATATTTCGCGCCTCGTCCGCATTGCCCATCAGCGTGGCGATGATGTCACTTATATCGACTTCGCCGTGATCGGGATGCCAGCTATCATAATCGGTGATCATGGCGACGGATGCATAGCAAAGCTCGGCCTCGCGGGCGAGCTTTGCCTCGGGCATATTGGTCATGCCGATCACGTCGCAACCCCAGACCTCGCGATACAAATTCGATTCCGCCAGGGTCGAGAACTGCGGCCCCTCCATGGCCAGATAGGTGCCGCCCATATGCACGGTGATGCCCTGCGCAACCGCCGCCTCATGAACCGCCGCGCCCAGGCGCGGGCAAGTCGGATGGGCAACGCTGACATGGGCGACACAGCCGGTGCCGAAAAACGAATTCTCGCGTGCATATGTGCGATCAATGAACTGATCGACAACGACGAAATCGCCCGGTGCCATGTCTTCGCGAAACGACCCACAGGCCGAAACGCTGATCACATCCGTCACCCCCAACCGCTTGAGCGCATCAATGTTGGCGCGGTAGGGCACGGTGGTCGGCGAATGCACATGATCACGTCCGTGCCGGGGCAGAAAGGCCATATCGACACCGCCCAGCTGCCCGGTCAGGATCTGGTCCGACGGCGCTCCCCAGGGACTGTCGACGGACACCCATTCCGCGCCTTCCAGCCCGTCGATGTCATAGACCCCCGATCCGCCGATGACGCCGATTTTGGTTGTGGTCATGGCAAATTTCCCAATGTCAGACAGGCCGGAAAGTGCATGGTGCGACCAGAATTGAAAAGTCGTAATTGCGCCCAACTTTCGGCGCGCCGGTCGGTTTCGATGACGCTCATGAATTTCTTAGAGATTTTTCGGATGACGACCCTGCCGCCGACCCGCGCGATTATCGCGCATTTTGCGATGCTTTTCACCTATCTGATATTTGTGGATATTCCGATCTCAACCGTTCCTCAATCGTCCGGTCGCGCCAGCGAAAACACCTTATCCACCACCGAATAATCCCGATACCCCAGCCGCGCCAGCGGTTGAAACCGGGTCACGTCAAAACGCCCGTCGACGATGCAATCGTCGTCCAGATGAATGCCGGTGACCTCGCCGATCACCATGTAGTTTTCGTGCCCCTTTAACTCGACGATCTGGGCGAGCCTGCACTCTAGCGCAGCCGGCGCGGCGGCCACGCGGGCGCAGTCGATGGTCTCGCATGTTGCCTTTTCAAGACCCGCAAGCGCGAATTCATCAACCCCGCGCGCATGGCTGCCGGACGAGACGTTCATCGCGTCGCGCAGCGCCGCGCTGACGATATTGACGCAAAACACCCCGGTCTCACTGGCATTGTCGGCACTGTCCTTGCCGATCTTGCGGTCGGATTTGCGCGAGGTCGTGGCAAACATCACCTGCGGCGGCGAATAGGCGACGCCATTGAAGAAGGAATAGGGTGCCAGATTGTCGTGGGCATCACCATCGCGGCTGGAGATCCAGCCGATGGGCCTGGGCGTGATGATCGCGCTGAACGGGTTGTGCGGCAGGCCGTGGCCGTCTTCGGGGCGGTAAAACATGGGAATTCCTCGTTCGTTGCCCACCACCTAGCGCCGTGGTAGCAGGCAATCCAGTCCGATTATTTATTTGGCGGCGGGACGGGGCGCAACGTGAATCTGGCGCAGGAAATGCCGGACGATTGGTGGGAAGTCGAGGCGCTGTTTGACTTGTGCTTTGCGCCCGGGCGCGAGGCGCTGTCGTCCTACCGGCTGCGCGACGGTGTCGATCGGATTGATCAGCTCTGCCTGACGGCGCGCGACGACGACGGCAATCTCGCTGCCGCGGTTCGCTTCTGGCCGGTTTGCGTCGCGGCGGTGCCCGCGCTCTTGCTGGGGCCCATCGCGGTTCATCCGACTTGGCAGGGCGAAGGCGCGGGGGCGTTGCTCATGCATGGCGCGCTTGACCGGGCCAGGGCCATGGGGTGGAAGCGCGTGCTTCTGGTCGGCGATACGCCCTATTACGGACGCTTTGGGTTTCAGCATTTGCCTGACATCGAAATGCCGCCACCGACCAATCCCGACCGAGTTCTGGGCCTTGCACTCAAGAGGGGCGGTTGGGATGGCATTTCAGGTCGGGTCACTCAAGATCGATCACGGGCCTGACCCTAGATTTTGCGCAACCATTCCATCACATCCGGGCGAACCGATTGCGCGCCGCTCTGCATTGCCGCCTCGATAACCCCGCGAAGCTCGGTCAGATTGATCCGCCGGATCAGATGTTTGACCGGACCAATGGAGGCCGGGCGCATAGACAAGGCGCGCAGGCCCATTGCCGCAAAGCACACCGCCTCAACCGGGCGACCGGCGTCTTCGCCGCAAAATGACAGGCTGGTGCCGGTTTCCGCGCAACGATTGACGATCTGGCGGATCAGCGACAGAAAACTCACGTTCAGCGTATCATAGCGCCGCCGCACCCGCTCATTTTCGCGGTCAGCGGCAAAAAAGAATTGCTTTAGATCATTACCGCCGATCGAAATGAAATCGGCGGCCTCAAAAAACTGCCGTGGCGCAAAAGCCAGCGACGGGGTCTCCAGCATCGCCCCGACTTCAACGCTTGCGGGCAGAATATGGCCCTGTTTTTCCTCGGTCTCCAGAACATGATCGAGATGCTGACAGGCTTCCTTGTATTCGTCGAACTGTGCGATGAACGGAAACATGATGCTGAGCGGGCGCCCAGCCGCCGCGCGCAACAGCGCCTGCAACTGCATGCGCATCATGCCCTTTTTGTCCAGCCCCACCCGAATGGCGCGCCAGCCCATAGCCGGGTTGGGCTCGTCCTGTCGCTTCATATAGGGCAGCACCTTGTCCGAGCCGATGTCCAGCGTGCGAAACGCAACGCGCTTGCCGCCGGCGGCATCCATCACGCGCGAATAAAGCGCGGCCAGATCGCTGCGCCGCGGCACCCGGTTGCTGGTCAGAAACTGCAGCTCGGTGCGAAACAGGCCGACGCCCTCGGCCCCCGATCCCTTCAGCGAGGGCAAGTCGGCCATCAGCCCGGCGTTCATGTGCAGCGCGATCACTGTTCCGCATGTGCCCTCGGCGGGCAGTTCACGCAACCCCGCATAACGCTCCTGCGCCTTGGCCTGCATGGCAATCTTGTCGCGAAATGCGGTGGCCACATTGTCCTCGGGGCGAAGGTGGACAACGCCCTGATCACCATCGACTAGGATTGGGTCGCCGTTGAGCGCCTCGCCGATGATCTTTTCGGCATGGATCACCAACGGGATCGCCAGCGCGCGCGCCACAATGGCGGCATGGCTGCCGACCGAGCCTTGTTCAAGCACGATGCCCCTAAGCGAGCGACCGTAATCGAGCAACTCGCCGGGGCCGATATTGCTGGCCACCAGAATTGGATCGGCAGGCATTTCCGCGCCGGTCTCGCCGCCCTGTCCGGTCAATATCCGGAGCAGCCGGTTCGACAGATCGTCAAGATCTGCCAGCCTTTCGCGCAAGTAGGTATCCGGGACCTGGCCCATGCGCGTGCGTGCGGCGGATTGTTCCTTTTCAACGGCGGCTTCGGCGGACAGGCCGCGGGCGATGTCTTCCTCCATACGGCGTAACCAGCCACGCGAATTGGCAAACATCCGATAGGCATTGAAGACGTCGCGCTGTTCCTTGTTACCGGTATCAGCCACCGCCAGCATGTCATCGACCGAAATGCGAAGCTCGTTAACTGCTTCTTGCAGGCGGATCAGCTCGGCCTTGGGGTCGTCTGCGATCGGGTTGGTGACCACGACGCGCGGTTCGTGCAGGTAGACTTGGCCCTCGGCCGCGCCTTCCTGTCCGGTGCCGCCGTGAAAGACCACGGGCTGCTGGTGGCGGGCCGAAAGCGCGGCCCCTTCGCCGACAAATGCGCCAAGCTCTGCCATTTCGGCCAGCACCATGGCGACAACTTCCAGCCCATAGACTTCGTCTGCCGAAAACTCGCGCGCCACTTTCGACTGCGTCACAAGCACGCCAAGATTGTCGCCGAGCCTTTGTATTGGCACGCCGAGGAAGGACGAAAACACCTCTTCGCCGGTTTCCGGCATAAAGCGAAAGCCCTTGGTTTGCGGCGCATTTGCGGTGTTGATCGGCGCGCCGTTCTTGGCCACGCGGCCGACCAGGCCCTCGCCGATGCGCATCCGCGTCTGATGCACAGCCTCGGGGTTCAAACCTTCGGTCGCGCATAGCTCCAGAGTCTCGGCATCGCGGAGCAGGTAAATCGAGCACACCTCTATCTGCATGCTGTCGGCGATCAGATGGGTGATCTTGTCCAGCCGTGCTTGCCCGGCACCCTCATCGGCCAGTGCGTCGCGCAGGCGCCGCAGCAGTTTGCGGCTTTCGCTTTCGGTAGCGTCATTCATCAGAGTAATCGCAATGCTGGCAGCCGACCGGTTAAAAATTAAGTTTAGTCTAGCGCAGGATCAATGGCGGCGAAAAGTCCAATTGCGGGCCTGCGCAAGTGGGCAGAATGATTGCCATAATCCGGCATGAATCGTCTTTGGCAAAAAGTCAGGCGGCTTTTTCCAATTCGAAAACATCATGCAGGGCCTGAACGGCCAGTTCCAAGTATTTGCGGTCGATCAAAACCGAGATTTTGATCTCGGACGTTGTAATCACCTTGATGTTGATCCCCTCATTGGACAAGGCCGTAAACATCTGCGCCGCGACGCCCGCATGTGACCGCATGCCGATGCCGACGACAGACACTTTTGCCACGTCCTCATCGGCGACCAGATCGTGGTAATTGATGTCGCCGCGCTCCTTGGCCGCCTGAACAGCCCGCTCGGCGCGGCCCACGTGACCGACGGGGCAGGAAAACGTCATGTCCGTGCGCCCCTCTTCGGAAATGTTCTGCACGATCATGTCGACATTCACCCCGGCCTCGGCCAGCGGGCCGAATATGGCCGCCGCAATTCCCGGCCGGTCGGCCACCGAGATCAGGGTCATTTTCGCCTCGTCGCGCGAATGGGCGACACCGGCAACAACATTATCTTCCACAATATCCTCCTCGGCACAGACCAGCGTGCCTGCATGTTCGTCATTGTCTTCAAAACTCGACAGCACTCGCAATTTGACGTTGTAGCGCATCGCCAGTTCAACCGAGCGCGTTTGCAAGACCTTGGCCCCCAGCGAGGCCAATTCCAGCATTTCCTCAAACGCGATCCGATCGAGCTTGCGCGCTTTGGCACTGATGTGCGGATCAGTGGTATAGACGCCGTCGACATCGGTGTAGATGTCACAGCGCTCCGCCCCGAAGGCCGCCGCGAACGCCACCGCTGTGGTGTCTGATCCGCCGCGGCCAAATGTGGTGATCCGGTTATCCTTGGCGATGCCTTGAAATCCAGCCACGACCGCGACCTGCATGCCTTTGGCGAATTTGGCCAGAATATTAGCTGTCGGTATCTCGACGATCCGCGCGGCGCCATGCGCAGATGTCGTGACCAAAGGCACCTGCCAGCCCTGCCAGCTGCGCGCCGGAACCTCCATTTCCTGCAATGTCAGCGCCATAAGGCCGGCTGTGACCTGCTCGCCGGACGACACCACAGCGTCATATTCGCGTGCGTCGTAAAATTTGCTGGTCTTATCAACCCAACCAATCAGCTCGTTGGTCCGCCCGGCCATGGCCGAGACAATGACGATCACACCATAGCCGTTGGCCACCTCGCGGCCGACGCGCTTGGCCGCGCGGCGGATGCGGTCCAGCGTCGCCACCGACGTGCCGCCGAATTTCATCACCAGTATCGGCATGATCCGCGTCGCAATCCTGTCCCAGCGCTCGCGGGTTTCTATTCTGGCGCCGCTGTCAGAGCAAGCGGCTCTAAAATAACATCTCTTCACCGTCCCAGCTTAAGGAACGCGCCGGTCGATGCCAGCGACAATTCGCCAAATCGGGCGCACAGACCGGCAACCGACGCCTCAACGTCGATATCCGCCGTTTGCCCACCCATATCCGTTCGCACCCAGCCTGGATGATAAATGCCGACGGAAATGCCGTCGGCCTTCAGATCATTGGCCAGATTACGCCCCAGGTTCAGTGCGGCTGCTTTGCTGGCCCGGTAGGCATAGCTGCCGCCCGGCGCGCTCAGAGAGGACGCCATGATTGACGAGATAATCGCGATCCTGGGCTTTGGTGCAGCCCGCAAGTTGGGCAAAAGTGCTTGAATTGTCAGGAAAACCCCGGTGACGTTGGCCGCAAAAGTCCGCGCCCAAAGATCAGCATCATAGCCTTGGTCCAGTGATTGCGCCTTGTCGAGATAGACCCCGGCGTTGCAGACCAAAAGATCGGTCGGGACCGCGGCCATTCGCGCCCCGAAATCAGCCACTGACTTGGGATCGGTAACGTCCAGTTGCGCCAGCCCTGCCGCGGCGCTGCGGGCAGTCGCGACGACCTCGTAGCCTTCTGCCTCTAGCCGATCTGCAAGCCCACGCCCGATACCCCGGTTCGCACCGGTTACAATGGCGCGCATGGGTCAGTTGGCTTTGCGTGTCGGAACAAAGGGCAGGGGTGCGACCGGCACCCCATCGTCCACCAGCTTGCGGGCCTCTTCGCTGCTCGCCTCGCCGTAGATCGACCGCTCTGGGGCGTCGCCCAGATGGATCGCCCGCGCCTCGGTGGCGAATTTCTGCCCGACATATTCGGAATTGTCCTGCACCTTGCGTCGCAATTCCTTGAGCGCGGCCTCGGCTGGTGAGGCTGGCGCGGCCAGAGCGTGCATCGCATTTCCAGGTTTTTGCAAAGGTGCGACGCTGGCCCGCGCGGGCAGCACGTCAGGTGCCATCAGCGCCTTTTCTTTGGTCAACGCGCCGCATACCGGGCAGGTCACATGTCTGGCAGCGACCAACTCATCGAATGCCGCGCTGGATTTGAACCAGCTTTCAAACGCATGGCTGGCAGGGCATTTCAGAGTGTATCGGATCATAAGCGGCGAACATAATCATGTATGCGCGGAAATCAATTGCCGCGGCGCGAATTGGCGACAGGCGAGATCAGGCGTTCAAATTCGGCTAACAACTTTCCGCAGCCCCATATTCGGGCCAATGGATTGCTTTCGGGTTAATCTTACTCACTGTCGGCGCGGGTCGCCTGGTCTCTCACCGCGGCGACCACCTCGCCCATTACCAGGTTCATTTTTGCGGCATGTTCGTTGATTATCGACTGGCCAGCCTTTGCCATCTGCAGCAAATCACCCTGCCCCGGAAGGTTGGCAAGACATGTGCCCAGATCGGCCCCGCCATCAACGGACAGTGTCGCATTTGCCCGGGCAAGCAGATCAAAAGCGGCGCGATGGTTGGCGATATACGGCCCGTGGATCGGCGGCGAGCCCGCCATCACCGGCTCAACCGGCGTATGCCCGCCCTTGTCCACGAAACTTCCCCCGATAATGGTCGCCGCCGCGCGCCCATACCACAGCGCCATCTCGTGCATCGTGTCGGCCAGGTAAATCGGCGTGTCGTGGTCAGGTATCTGCCCCTTGGTGCGCTGTGCGTAAGATAAACTGCGCGCGCCGAGCAAGGCGGCAATTCCCGCGCGGCGCTCAGAATGGCGCGGCGCGATGATCAGCCGAAGGCCGGGGCGCAGTTTGACCGCCTCGACAAATGCCGCGATCACGATCTCTTCTTCGCCCGCATGGGTCGAGGCGGCAAGCAGCACGGTGAGGTCATCGGCTGCCCAGCCGGAAAGCGCGTTGTCATCCGCTGGCCGGTCGCGAGACGAAGTCCGCGACAAGAGCTTCAGGTTCAGCGTGGCCGCTAACTTGTCGCTATCCACACCGGCGCGGCGCAGCCGAAGGCGCTGTTCGTCGTCCATCGGCCAGACGCGGGTCAGCGCATCCATCGCGTCGCGGCGGATGTGACGCAAGCCAAGTGGGGCGCGCGCCGCCCGCACAGAAAGCCGAGCCGAAACCGCGAAGACCGAAATGGATTTTTGCGAACAGATAAAGAGCCTTCCCGGCCAAAGCTCATGCTCCAGAGAGACCAGCGATAAAGGTTCCCAGCTTCGCAAAAACCTGCGCGTCGCGCCCAGGGCATCCATCGGTGCCAGCCGAACCTCCAGCCCCGTGCATCGCCATTTTTCGACAGCGGACCTGGCGGTCGCGGTATTGACGGTCACAACCACGGGTCGGCCGGTTTCACGCAAAATCCGCTCGATCAGGCCGCGCGCGGCGGTAATCTCGCCAACCGATGCGCCGTGAACCCAGACATAACACTCATCGCTGCTGCGGGATCCTCCCAAAACGAGCCGCTCGCCCGCATCAGCCCAGGACTCGCGCCGGGTGACGATCCGCCAGATCAACACCAGCCCAAGAACCGGCGCTGCCAAAACCATATAGATACGCAGCAACATTGGCCGTCTTTGACGGCAGTGCCCGGTCCGGGTCAATACCGAGCTGCCGCTGCGGGTCGCTCCGCGGGGAATAGCGCGCGCTCGCGACGCTTCGCCCTTACCCGGCAACAAGGCACGAAGTGCCGCCGGGCAGCGCCCGACCGCCCTGTCATGCCGGAGGCATGCCAATGTTTAGTGGCGCACCTCCGGTGCGACGGGCGGGCGCTTCTCCACCGCCTGCACACCCGAATTAATACCAACGGCATCAATTTCTGACTCTGTGGGGATTCCCAAATCGGTTTTGATCTGATTCAAGGTTGGCAAAGGAGGATCGCCATGCCAGCCAGTGTTCCGCTTCGTCGCGACTTTGATGCCCGCCACCTTCGTAAACTCGCCAGCCGTTGCAAGGATGCCCGGCAGAGCCGCCGTCTGTTGTCTCTTGCGGCGGTCTACGATGGCATGCGCCGTGGAGAGGCCGCAAGGATCGGTGGGATGGATCGCCAAACCCTGCGGGACTGGGTTCACCGGTTCAACGAAGAGGGACCGGATGGCCTCACCAACCGCAAGGGCGCGGGCCGGACGCGCTACCTGAGCGATGTCCAGATGAAAGAACTTGGCGAGATTGTCGAGACCGGCCCCGATCCGGCGGTGGACGGGGTTGTCCGCTGGCGGCGGATCGACCTGAAGCGGGTGATCGAGGCGCGCTTTGGCGTCATCTATTCCGAGCGCGGGATATCCAGACTGCTTGGCGAACTGGGCTTTGCCCATATCAGCGCCCGCCCGCAGCATCCCAGGCAGGATAAGCGGATCATCGAGGCGTTTAAAAAAACTTCGCCGACACGCTCCAGGTGCATATAGCTGACCTGCCAGCGGGAACGCCGGTGGAGATCTGGTTCCAGGACGAAGCACGCCTTGGCCAGAAGAATGGCCTGACGCGCCTGTGGGCGAGAAAGGGCACGCGCCCCCGCCAGCCGGCCGATCAGCGCTATCACAACGCCTATCTGTTCGGCACCATCTGTCCGGCTCACGGCAAGGGGGCGGCGCTCATGCTGCCTTGGGCGGACGCGCAAGCCATGCAGATGCATCTCGACGAGATCAGCCGCCACGTCGCCCGAAAGGCCCATGCGGTTGTGCTGATGGATCGGGCCGGATGGCACACCACCGGCAAACTCAAAGTCCCGAAGAACCTCACCATCATCCTGCTGCCATCGCGCGCTCCGGAACTGAACCCGGTGGAAAATATCTGGCAGTACTTGCGCGCCAATTGGCTCTCCAACCGCGTGTTCGAAGACTACAATGCCATCGTCGATGCTGGATGCGAAGCTTGGAAAAAGCTCATCGCACAGCCCGAAACCATCACATCAATCGGAATGCGAAAATGGGCCCATATCGGTCAATGTTAAATGCCGCTGGTATAACATACGATGTGGCGGCACCGTAAAGCGCAGACCTCGACCGGCAGAGGCGCCCACCCGCGGCCGGGCGCTGCCCTGCGTTGCGTGAAATGCATTTTGCATAAATGGGCTCATAACAGCTGTTGCCGCGTCGGCCGGCCGTGCTGATTTTTTGGAGGCGAGTACCGGAATCGAACCGGTGTACACGGATTTGCAATCCGCTGCGTAACCACTCCGCCAACTCGCCGAAGCCCTGGCTTCATTAGGTTTCGCATTATCGAGCGTCAAGCGGTTATGCCGACGCGCCGACAATTGCGCGCCGACCCCAAAACGGGCACCAAAGACCGTGTTGCTGGTGTCGCACGCATGTGCCAAAACATCGCACGAACCTTTAGCAAGCAAATGAGCGCCGCAAATGGCCGATTATGCCGCCCGCCGAACGAATATGGTGGACACACAAGTGCGCCCTTCGGATGTCACCAAATATCCGATCATCGAGGCGATGCTCAGCGTGCCCAAAGAGAGCTTTCTGCCCGACCATCTGCGCGAAATTGCCTATCTCAGCGAAAACATTGTGATCGGCGATGATCGCGTGGTGCTCGAGCCGCGAACGATGGCCAAGATGCTGGATGCGCTGAATATTCAACCCGGCGACGCGGTTCTCGATCTGGGATGTGGTCTCGGCTACTCCAGCGCCGTAATCGCTCATCTGGCCGAGGCAGTGGTGGCCGTCGAAAGCATTGCTGAATTGGCCGAAGAGGCACAGACCCGCCTGTCAGAGGCCGGAGCGGATAATGTCGCGGTTATCACCGCAGAGCTGGCCGACGGCGATGCCAAACACGGGCCTTACGATGTTATTGTCATCCAGGGCGGTATTGAGGTGATCGGCGCGACGCTGCTTGATCAGCTGCGCGATGGCGGGCTCATTGCTGCTATTTTTGTTGATGGGGTTGGAACCTGCAAGATCGGCCATAAATCGGGCGACAACACAAACTGGCGTTTTGCCTTCAATGCCTCAGCGCCTCTTTTGCCGGGATTTGCCCGGGCCGCGGCCTTCGCGCTTTAGCGCAACCGGTCGATATGCCTTTAGCCGGGATTGGCCCGGAGCATCGGGGGGGTGCGCATGATCACGCCATCACTGGGCCGTCCGCTGGCCACCATTCTGGCGCTGGGCTTATTGCTGCCCTCGGTGGCGATGTCCGACACGTTGGCCGGGGCGCTCAGCGGCGCTTATGACCATTCCGGGCTTTTGGACCAAAACCGCGCATTGCTGCGCGCCGCAGATGAAGATGTGGCCGCCGCGACGGCGGCGTTGCGTCCGGTGCTCAGCTATTCATTGTCGAGCAATTATTCGACACTAAGCGCATCGACCAGCTCGAATTTGTCGCTTACCGCCAGCCTGGTGCTTTTTGATTTCGGTGCCGGTCAGCTGCGCCGCGATCTGGCCCGCGAAAACGTCATGTCGCTGCGCGCAGCACTGCGCGGGGTGGAGCAAAACGTGCTTTTGGGCGCGGTTGTGGCCTATACATCGATGCAGCGCGATGGCGCGATTGTCGAGCTGCGCACCAACAACGTGCGCGTCATCGAACGGGAACTGCAGGCCGCGCGCGACCGCTTTGAAGTGGGCGAAATTACCCGCACCGATGTCGCCCTGGCCGAGGCGCGCCTGGCCTCGGCGCGCGCAGCACTTGCCGCCGCACGCGGAGATCTCGACCGCTCGCGCGAAGATTACCGCGCCTCGGTCGGCACTTATCCCGGATCGCTCTCGGCGCTGCCGCCGGCCCCCGAAGTGCCCAATAGCCTCGATGCGGCGCGCGCGTTGGCGCGCCAGCGCCATCCGGATATGGCCCAGGCGCAGCGCGCGGTCACGGTGGCAGAGATGAATGTCGCCCTGGCCGAGGCGGCGCTGAAACCGGTGCTTTCCGGCTCTGCATCGGCCGGGTTAGATCAGGACAGCACAAGCAGCGCTTCGCTCGGCCTGACATTTTCCGGCGCCATTTACCGCGGCGGTGCGCTGGCCTCGGCGCTGCGCAAAGCAATCACCCAGCGCGACGCCAGTCGAGCGAGCTTGCATATCGTGCGCCATGACATCGACCGCAACCTTGGCAATGCCTGGTCGGGCCTTACGGTCGCCGAGGCCAGCCTGCAAGCCAGCCAGGAACAGGTGCGCGCATCGGGTGTGGCGTTCAGAGGTGTGCGCGAAGAGACCGCGCTTGGCGCGCGCACAATCCTGGATGTCCTCAACGCCGAGCAGGAATTGCTGGATGCCGAGACGGCGCGTCTTTCGGCTGGGTCGGACCGCTACGTCGCCGTCTATTCGCTGCTCGCCGCAATGGGCCTGCTGAACGTCAAACATCTGGGTCTTGCCGTGGCTACCTACGATCCGGGTGCTTATTACGATGCGGCACGGTCGGCTCCGGTGCATAAAATAAGTCCGCAGGGCAAAAAACTGGATCACATCCTCAAAGCGCTCGGAAAACAGTAATATTTAGACAATTGGTTGTTCGACAGGGCCGCGCCGGTTACAATCGGTCCATTGGGGCAGGAAGGAAATCATGACCAAGTCGATGACGAATTTGGAAACCGAGGATGTCCTGTCTTCAATCCGAAAGCTGGTTTCAGAACGCGATCCTGCAAAAAACACATCGGCCGAGGCGCAGGCGGCGCTTTTTATGCTGACACCCGCGCATCGCGTCAGTCACAGCGCCGCTGACGTGCCCGACGATGACCGCCAAGAATCGCCTCAAGATCTTGATCTCAGCCAAGCACCGGTCGAGATAGATGATCAGCCACCGGTCTTTCTGGGCGCGGATGAGGGCGCAGTCGCCGCGACGTCAGAGCCAACAGCGGACCCTGCGGCGTCGATCCTGCCCGCTGAGCCGGTTATTGCCGAAAGCCAGACCGACCAGAGCACGGAGCCAGGCTCGATGCCGGATGCTGCGCATGCGTCGCGTAAATTGCTGGAGGCTCGCATCGCTGAGCTGGAGCGCGCCGTTGGACGCACCGGCAGCGAATGGGAGCCCGACGGCAGCGAACCGCAGGACATTCACCAGCCGAAACTGCATTTCCTTGAGCGCTACCGGAACCGCTATGACGACGACGCGCCGTCAGAATTCCAGAGCGACGAAGTGCCGGCTGATGCGTCGGGCGAGGACATGGATTTGACCGCCGCTGTCGTGCCGCAGGATCAGCCTGACGCAATGGCCGAGCCTGAGATTGAAGCCGTACCTCAGATGCCTGAGAATTCGCCGGAGCCAGAACAAGAACCCGAGCTTGAGCCTGAACCTCAGATGTTTGAGCCAGAGCAAAACCAGCATGAGGTTGTGGAAGCCGGCTATTTTCCCGCGCCGGAGCGGGCGCGCAATACCGAGCCACCGCTGATATTGTCGGAAGTGGCGGTGTTTTCACATTCCCCGCGCATTCCCGATGAGCCCCACACGCCGGTCGCCGAGATAACGGCTGACAATGCCGAGGCGCATGACCCAGCCGTCGCGCCAGTCGATACCGCCGAGATCGGCGCGCCACCACCTGCGGCGATGCCTGATGACAGCGCATCCGGCGGCGAAGTTTGGTCTTCGGATGAGGAGCTTCTGGTTGACGAGGATGTGCTGCGCAAGGTCGTTGCGGACATCGTGCGCGACGAATTGCAGGGCCGCCTGGGCGAGCGCATTACCCGAAACGTCCGGCGCATGGTGCGCCATGAGATTGAAAAGGCGATTTCGCTTAAGTCGCTGAAATAGCGGCGCCTGTTATCAACGCACTATCTAGGTAATGGCCGATCCACACGAAAGACCACTGCGCCTTGCAAGCTATAATATCCGTGCTGCGTTGGGCACCGATCTAAGGCGCGATCCCGACCGCATATTGGGAGCCATCGACGCGCTTGGGGCCGATTTCGTTATCCTTCAGGAAGCCGACCATCAAATGGGTGCACGCCCCTCGGCGTTGCCGCAAAGCCTACTCCGTGACCGCACCGGCCTTATACCAACGGTCATTGATCAGAACCCATGCGCCCATTTGCGCATGCCGAGGGACATGATCTTCCATGGTTGGTCGATGAGGTTGTTCCAGGCTTGGCAGCACAGCGCGACGATGTCTTCGTAGGATTTGAAGATCCGGTTCGACAACCAGTTGTCGCGCATGAATTGCCAGACATTCTCCACCGGGTTCAACTCGGGCGATCGTGGCGGCAGCGCCAGGACGGTGATGTTGTCGGGGATCGCCAGCTTGGGCGTCAAGTGCCAACCGGCCTGATCGACGATCAGCACCGCATGGGCGCCGGGATCGACGGCGGCACTGATCTCGATGAGGTGCGCCGCCATGGCGTCGGTGTCGCACCAGGGCATGACCAGCCCGGCGCCTTTCCCCTTCGCGGGACAGATCGCGCCGAAGATATAGGCCCATTCGGTGCGCTGGTCGCGGGGCGCCCGCGGGCGCGTGCCACGTCTGGCCCATCGGCGTGTGAGCTTATTCTTCTGGCCGATGCGGGCTTCATCTTGCCACCACAGCTCTATCTCGACGCCTTTCGGGAGCCTCGCCCGGATTTTCGCCAGTTCGGCGGGGAAGTTTTTTTTAAAAGCCTCGACGGCCAGCTCGTTTTGCGCGTAGTGGCGCGGCCGCGCCGAGATCTTGGCGAAGCCGAGCGCCTTCAACTCGCGCCCGACCGTGGTCTCGTCGAGCGAGATGGCGAACGTCTCCAAGAGCCACCGCGCCAGGTCCTTGCGCCGCCAGCGCACGACGCCGTCCACCGCCGGGACCGGGCCGGCCTCAACAACCTCCGCCAGTGCGCGGCGGTGATCGGCGTTGAGCTTCGAGGGTGCGCCCGGTGACTTCCCATCGACCAGCCCGTCCGGTCCGCGGGCGTTGAAGCGCAGCACCCAGTCGCGAATGATCTGCAGACCGACGCCGCCGATCCGCGACGCATCCGTCCTGCTGCCACCATCGTAGACCTCGGCCAACGCCAGCAGACGACGGCTCTGGGTCGCGTCCCTGGTCCTCTTCGCGAGGCGCCGCAGTGAGACGCTGTCAAAATCGTTCCGTAAGTCGATAGGCGCTGCCATGGCGAACCTCATTGGTTCACCACATTGAGTCAGAGATCGGACCGCTTGGGAATCCCCAACGTGAGTCAGGCATTCCGCTCGGTGGTATTAGTCCACTGCCAATTGCCGATCACGAGCAGGGCCTTGGCTGGCATGGCATCGCGATGCTCGCCCGCGACGACATTGTCGTGCAAGATATTCACCGGATCGCATTGCCCGGCCTTGAACCGCGCGGCGCGGTGTTTGCCGATATGGATACCCGTGCCGGACCGCTTCGGATCGCGGGCGTGCATCTGGGCCTGATGCGCCGGTCTCGGCGGGCGCAGTTATTGCGCATCCGCCGGGAACTCGATGCCCTGAGCGACCGGCCAACCATTATCATGGGGGACTTCAACGAATGGTCGCGCACCAGGGGCCTTGGCGGTCTGGCGCGCGATTACACCTTGCTGACACCCGGTCGCACCTTCCCGGCACGCCTGCCATTGCTGCCGCTCGACCGCATTGCCCATTGCCACCAGCTGTCAGCCAGGATGTTTCCCCCGCAAACCGCCGACCATCCGCACCCGTCCGACCATCTGCCGGTCATCACTGAGATTTGGCCAAACAGCGCCCGCACGCCACTCGAATACGGCCTGGCGGGCCCAGAAGGACTCGAACCCTCAACCTGCTGATTAGAAGTCAGCTGCTCTATCCAGTTGAGCTATGGGCCCGCTGGCGGTTGTATGGCGCGGGCCGCTCGCCAATATCAAGACGTTTAGAGCACAATCCGAAAAATGGACACCGGTTTTCGGGGATAAATTGCGCGCAAAATCAAATATATAGAGCATCGCAAGTGCTTCAGATTAAGCGCGCGAGGCGCTAGTGGGTCCACACGGTCCGCCGGTTGGTGGCGAAATTGTCGCCATAGCCGCCAGGGCGGATATGCGACTTGCGCTTGTTGGGCTCGCTCACCGCGGCCTCGATCCCCTGGGCGCGCGCGTAATCGAGCGCAGCCTCTTTGCTGTCAAAAATCAGCCGCACCTGGGCCTGGGTGTCATCGGACGATGTCCAGCCCATCAGCGGGTCAACCGACCGCGCGGCGCTCGGCGAAAATTCCAGCACCCAATGCTGGCTCTGTGCCGTGCCCGATGACATCGCGGTTCTGGAGGGTCGGTAAATTCGGGCGCGCATCGGCAAATGTCCCTGGACTTGTGCTTGTCAGCTTATGGCCAAGTTTTGGCAGCAAAGCAAGCCGCGGGCCGGGACCGGGCGGGTGCGATGGGCGGTCTTTGGTGATGTGGGGAAAACAGCAGTTGCCGATCGGGGTGCAAGGGAGCGAGGGGTGGGGTGGGTGTAGCACCCCGATCGGCAACCAGTTCTGCTGCTTGCGGTAATCAGCTTAGTTTTGATTGTGGCGGGAATCAACCAAAATAATCACATAAGTTGCATATTTTTTCCATCTATTCGCCTTTAGATGGTAACGAATTTTTAACCAATTTCGGTTTACCGGCCCGGTTTTCGGCTCAATTATTAACAAACGGTAAACTGTGAATCGGCATGCAAAACTGACCCACTTAGGTGGGTTATGATCGTTTAAAATTGACCCTCTTGTTTTGTTAACGTCCGCGCGTATTAGCGCGGAGAATGAGCAGGTGATATTGATGGAAAGTGCAGCGAAGATCCGTCGCATGGTTTTGCGTGATGGGCGAAGTATTAGATCTGTGGGCCGGGAGACGGGATTGTCGCGGAACACGATCAGGAAGTATCTGAAGGACAGCTCGCCTCCGAGCTACCATCGTCAGGTTGATCCAGTTCGGCACAAATTGTGTGACTATGAAGAGCGGCTCCAAACCTTGTTTGAGCAGGACCTGAAGCGCCCTCGCCGAGAACGTCGGACAGGGGTGAAGCTTTATGAGCAGCTGGTTTTGGAAGGATATACGGGGTCGTATTCGCCAGTTCAGCGTTTTGTTCGAGACCTGAAACGCACGGGTTTGAGGTCAGGAGATGCGTTCATTCCGTTGCAGTTCCAGTCTGGCGATGCGCTGCAGTTTGACTGGAGCGAAGAACATGTCGTCTTGGGCGGAATTGCCCAGAAGGTGAAGATTGCACACTTCCGTCTGTGCACAGCCGCAAGCCCTTTGTTGTGGCCTACCCCGGGGAACCTCAAGAGATGGTGCTTGACGCTTTCGTGAGAGCGTTGACCTTTTATGGCGGGGTTCCGCGCCGTGTGATCATCGATAATCCCAAGACAATGGTGACCTATGTATCGCGCTCGAAAGACCGGATCTTTCACCCACGCTTTCTGGCCTTGATGAACCACTATGTCATGGAACCGGTGGCCTGCACGCCCGCGTCGGGCTGGGAAAAGGGTCAGGTCGAAAACCAGGTGCAGTTTTTGCGCAGTCGGCTGTTCACGCCCAAACTGGCTTTTGATGATTTGGAGGGCCTGAATGCCTGGCTGATGCCCTTGGATCACGCCCCCATCCAGAGCGACAGGATCAGACAGTTGATGCTGTCTTTGCTGCAGAACAGGCTGAACTGCGCCCTCTCGGCCGCCCTTTTGATGGCTATGTTGAGAAGGCCGTTCGGGTGCGCTCTACTTTCCAATTCTTAGGGTCAGAGCCACCGGCTTCCAGCCGGTCTGCTTCAGCTAAATTCTGATGAGCCTTCCCCCTGATTTTGGCTCGCCCTTGGGTGAAAGCCAAAATCAGGGGGAAGGCTCATGGCCTATTGTACTGGTAGTCATACCAAATTTTATCACCGATATCATATCGTTTGGGTTACGAAGTATCGGTTCAAGGTTTTGCACGGCGATATGCGGGTGCGCTTGCGTGAAATCATCCGCCAGACCTGCAGTGAAATGGGCGTGCGGATCGAGAAGGGCGTCCTGTCGAACGATCACGTTCATATGTTCGTGTCGATCCCACCGCACCTGGCGCTGTCGACGGTGATGCAGCGGATCAAGGGGCGCTCATCCCGCAAAATCCAGATGGAGTTCCCGGACCTGCGCAAACGATACTGGGGCAGGCGGTTTTGGGCCCGTGGATATTTCTCGACCACATCAGGCAATGTGACTGACGATGTCATACTTCAGTATCTGGAGCTTCACTCCAAACGGAAACCTACCGGCATCAGCCGGTAGTGGTTTAGTTGCCTGGTTCAATATGACAGCAACCGCTACAGCGTTCCGGCCTGTTTTGCTGGAAACCATGTCTCGTTGCGGGCCTATGCCGGTTGCGTCAAAGTGGTTGCAGGTCAAGATGTGATCGCCGAGCACAAACGTCACTTTACCCGTAATATCAGTTACTTTGAGCCCTGGCATTATGTCCCTTTGCTGGTACGCAAGCCCGGAGCCCTGCGTGATGGCGCGCCCTTTGTGGATTGGCACCTGCCAGATGCCATGCACCAGATCAGGGTGCATTACATGAAGGGCAAAGGTGGAGATCGGGAGTTTGTAGACCTTCTTATGCTGGCGCAAGACCACGGGATTGACGTTGTGGAAACGGCCTGTGATCTGGCTGTCGCGCAAAACACCCTACGCTTGCCTGCCGTCATCAACTTGATCAATCAGTTGGTCGAACCGATCATCCCCCCACTGGCACAAAGCTATGACTATCCCATGCTGACGATGCGCCCGGAGGCCAACTGCAAACGATATGAGACATTGTGCGCCCGCCGAGAGATGACAGCATGAATGCCCTCATTGATCAATTGGCTGGCCTTAGATTGCATGGAATGGCAGCTTGCGCACATGATTTGCTGTCCGCGCGCAAGTCGCCGAGCCTGACCACTGCGATAAAACAACTGATCGACGCTGAGACCGTAGAACGTCAGGTCCGCTCAATCGAGTATCAAATGCGGATTGCAAAGTTCCCGCATCACAAGGATTTTGCCACCTTCGATTACAGCGCAGCCGCTGTTACTCAGGCTCGGATCGATCCCTTCTGCTCCGGACAGTTCACCCAAGACGCCCACAACCTCATTTTGGTGGGCGGAACTGGCACAGGCAAAACCCACATCGCCATTGCTCTGGGAACCACATTGATCAATCAGGGCAAAAAGGCCCGCTTCTTCAATGCTGTGGATCTGATCAACGCCCTGATCAGGGAGCAGGCCGAGGGTAATGCCGGGAAGATCATCCGGCAACTGACGCCACTGGATTGCGTCATTATTGATGAGCTGGGTTACATCCCGTTCCCAAAGTCCGGCGGCGCGCTGCTGTTCCATCTGATAAGCAAACTCTACGAGAAAACCAGCGTCATCATCACCACCAACCTGGAGTTCGGTGAATGGGTCTCCGTCTTCGGCGATCCCAAGATGACAACCGCGCTCCTCGACAGGGTGACACATCATTGCTCCATAATCGAAACCGGAAACACATCCTACCGGTTCGCTCAGAGTAAAAGGGCCCGAAAACAATAAACCGCAGCGCAAACAAAGCCAGCAGACGAGATCGCTATTTGAGGGCATCTCGCCTGCTGGCTTTGCCTCATCACGGGTGGGTCACTTTTAAACGCTGAAGCCGGGTCACTTTTGAACGCTCATTGACAGGTAAACCGCGTGCGAGAGGCGATTCGCAACACCCGCATGCCCCGTCACACAACCCTTACCTCAAACATATGCGCCAGCATCGGCATTTGGGATGGTTCGGGGCCAAACCGCGCCCGCATCCGGGCGGCAATCTCGTCACTAATCGCTTTTGGGCCGCGCCCGCGCTTGTGGCCGGCTTCAAACGCCGGATGCCCGGCGATCAATCCATAGGCAAAGGTGGCGTAATCTTTCACCTGCCGCTCATGTGCAATCGCCGTGTGGGCGACGTCGCTCAGTCCGGCCGCAGCGAGATCGGCGATCACCGCATCCGGGTCATGCTGCGAATACGGAGTCTTGTAAAACCCCGGTGGCTCATGGTTGAAAAACTTAGCCAGCGTCTCATGCGCGATCTCTGAAAACGGATTCTCGGCTTGCGTGCCCCAGGTCGAAAACAAAAAGCGTCCGCCGGGCCGGACCACCCGCGCGGCTTCCTTGTAGGCAGCAATCCGGTTGCGAAAAAACATAACCCCAAACTGACAGGCGATCAGATCAAAGCTGCTATCGTCGTAAGGTAACAAATGCGCGTCCGCATGGCCAAAGCTGACCGGCTCATGAGGGCCGAACTTGGCGCGTGCAATATTCAGCATGTCCGCGTTCAGATCGGTCGCGGTCAGGCCCACTTCCGCGGGCAAACTGTCACGCAGATGTCGCGTGACAATCCCGGTTCCTGCAGCCAGCTCCAGCACATTGGCCGGATTGGCTGCGGCAACGCGCGCAGCTATCGCCCGCCCGTAAGGATCGAAAATATTGGGGCCGAGGCACCTGTCGTATGTAATCGGGATCGCACCGGCAAAATTGCAAGATAGTTCGGTCATATCGCTTGGCCTTTCGGTGCTTTACTGTCGTTCGCACTGCCCCGCCAGCGCCGCCGTGCGCGGCATATGGCGAGGCAATTTGTGTCACGCCACGGCGGGCTGGCTTGCTGGTTCACCGCCGAAATGTTCCCAGAATTCCCGGCGCAGATGATGATGCGGGAACTTGGT
The DNA here is from genome assembly GCA_965216135.1 of Paracoccaceae bacterium. Classification (GTDB taxonomy): domain Bacteria; phylum Pseudomonadota; class Alphaproteobacteria; order Rhodobacterales; family Rhodobacteraceae; genus CBDCFL01. Next base: position 48,014 of record CBDCFL010000014.1, on the reverse strand, counting down.
GGCGGGCTCTGGCTTGTCCAAGAAACGGCAAAGCGGGCCCCATCCGTCAGCAACATTGAAGACCAGCAGCCTGTCGGCGGGCACCATTTCGCGCACCTTTTGATTGTTGGCCCGATAGGCGGCGATTGCAGACGTGCGGTCGGTGAAGTCAGACAGGCTGCCGCGCATGATCCCGCCTCGCATTTCGGTGAAGATTTCCTTGAATACCGGCGGCAGTTCGAGCTGATCGAACAGCGCAAAGAATTTGCCAATCGTGCTGTTGAAGCTGTTCCACCAGTCGTCCTCCGGGCGTTCGGTGTGGATAACTTTGGCTTGCGGAAAGGCAATCATCGACTTTTGCCAACATGACGCCCCGGGCCAATCGACTTGTGAATTGTAACCCTCGAACACGTCGGCCCAATCGACGTCAGCGCCTGAAAATATCGCCTTCCAGTGGCCCAGCTGATCCGGGTTTTCCATAATCTCGGTCATGTGATGGGTCGGCCCGAATTCAAGGACGTCAAGCGCGTCCTTCATCGTCATCGTGCCGGTGCGGCCGAAGCCTGATCCGATAATTTGCAGGGTCATGGGTATCCTCCGTCTATCCCAGTTGCGTTTTGGTCTGTCGCCATTTATTCATTGAACAGAATTCATATTTTCTCAAACGAAACGATTTCATTCACAATGAACGAAATTCAGCTGCACCGCCTCGACCTAAATTTGCTTGTGACATTCCAAGCACTTATGGACACGCGCAGCGTTACGGTCGCGGCCGATAAGCTGGGCAAAACCCCATCCGCAGTCAGCCACGCGCTGGGCCGATTGCGTGACCAGCTGGGCGATCCGCTGATGGTCAAAGTCGACGGAAAAATGCAGCCGTGCCCATTTGCGCTGAAATTGATCGACGATGTGCGGCCGATCCTGCGCTCAATTCAAAGGGCCGTCACGCCGCCGCAACCTTTCGATCCGGCAACTAGGGCTTGTTGACGTTTAGGGATTCCCAAATCGGCTGATGACTGATTCAAGGTTGCAAACAGAGGAGAGCAGCCTTGATCCGCACAGTTCTGACCGACGCCCAATGGGCTGTCATCGCACCGCACTGCCTTGGCCGGGAATGCGACCCCGGTCGCACCGGCCCTGACCCGCGCCGGTTTGTCGAGGCAGTTCTCTGGATCTCGCGGACCGGATGCCCCTGGCGCGACCTGCCGGAAGAGTTCGGGCGCTGGAACAGCGTGTTCAAGCGCTTCCGAAGGTGGGTGAGGGCCGACGCTTTCTATCGTATGTTCAGGGTATTAGCCGAAGATGCAGACTTCGAATACACGATGATCGACGGTAGTATCGTCAAAGTCCACCGACACGGTCAGGGCGCAAAAGGGGGACTCAAAGCCAAGCCATCGGACGCTCTCGCGGCGGGATAACGACAAAGATCATGGCTCTGACGGACGCGCTCGGCAATCTGATCGACTTCCGCCTTCTGCCCGGTCAGGCGCATGACCTGCGGGGTACCGCCGCACTGATCGAGGGCCTCACCTGCGACCAGTTTCTCGCCGACCGTGCCTTCGACGCGAACTGGCTGCGCGAAGCGCTGACCAGTGCCGGGATCGAGCCGGTAATCCCTCCAAAATCAAACCGCCGCTTCCCGGCGGAGTTCGACCGCCACACCTACAAATGGCGTCACCTGGTCGAAAACTTCTTCGGAAAGCTGAAGGAATACAGAGGGATCGCAATGCGTTCCTGCAAAACAGATGACAGCTTCAAAGCATTCATCTCGCTTGCTGCAATCGTCATTCAAACACGATGAACGTCAACACCCCCTAGTCAGCGCGTCTTTCGGGTGGCCATGGTAACATTGCCGGGGCTGATGAGCCGGGTCTACGAGCGCGTCAATGCCCAAGCACCGAATGTAAAGCTGGAGTGGGCCCATCCGACCGAGCGAACCCCGAAGCAAGTTGCCGAAGGCCTGGTCGATTTGGCCATGTTGGGCCGTCAGACCCGCCCGACAGACGGTGTCTCCGACAAATCCATGCCGCCTTTAGCGATGTACACCTTTTCCCGCTCCGGCCATCCGGCTTTGCAAAACTGGTCACAAGCGGCCTGGCTGAGATGGCCGCATATTATGATTGACATAGGTGCCTTTGACCGCGGCGCAATCGAAAGACGTACGGCCGAGTTAATGCTGGATCGCACCATCGGCACCCGCGTTCCCGATTTTGGCGCCATCGCGCCTTTGCTCACCCGCACCAATTTCCTGTCTAACAGTTTTGGCGTTGCTCTTGTGGACGACATAGAGGTCCACAATCTGCGCATATTGCAGTCACCAATCGGAGGTTTGGAATCATCGTTCAGGTTTTTTTGGAGTTCACGGTTGGCCAATGATCCGGCACTTCTTTGGCTTCGCCAAACGGTGATTGACTGCTATCAAGAACTTGTCGAATTCACCGAACAAAAGATCGCTCGGATGGATATTATCCTGCCGCGCGAATAACTCGCCTCAATGCCGATGCACGTCCACCCCGCATCGCCTTTCCGTCGCCTCTTGCATAAGAACAAAAAGTGATCAAATCTTCGGGGTCAGGAGTCGCCTTCATGTCGCAGCCGGTACTTCACGCCCCGCAACAAGAGATCAAAAGCCGCGTCAAGCTGGAAGGTGGGCGCGCGCTGGTCATGCACTCCGAATTTTCGCCCGCCGGGGACCAGCCCACCGCCATCGCCGAGCTGGTGACAGGCATCAACGATAGCGAACAAAATCAGGTGCTGCTCGGGGCCACCGGCACCGGCAAGACCTTTACCATGGCCAAGGTTATCGAAGAAACCCAGCGCCCGGCGATCATTCTGGCCCCTAACAAAACCCTTGCCGCGCAGCTTTATGGCGAGATGAAAGGGTTTTTCCCCGACAATGCCGTCGAATATTTCGTTAGCTTCTATGATTATTATCAGCCCGAGGCCTATGTGCCCCGCTCGGACACCTACATCGAAAAAGAAAGCCAGATCAACGACCAGATCGACCGGATGCGCCACTCGGCCACCCGCGCGCTTCTGGAGCGCGATGACGTGATCATCGTCGCCTCGGTCAGTTGCATCTACGGCATCGGTTCGGTCGAGACCTACGGCGCCATGACCCAGGATCTGAAAGCCGGCAAGTCTTACAACCAGCGCCAGATCATGGCCGATCTGGTCGCCCAGCAGTACAAACGCAACGACGCGGGATTTCAGCGCGGTACGTTCCGGGTGCGCGGTGACAGCCTGGAGATCTGGCCAGCCCACCTCGAAGACCGGGCCTGGACGTTGAGCTTCTTTGGCGAAGAACTTGAGAAGATTACCGAATTTGACCCGCTCGCCGGCGAAAAGACCGACAGCTTCGAGCAAATCCGTGTCTATGCCAATTCCCACTACGTCACGCCCAGGCCAACCCTGCAGCAGGCCATCATCTCGATCAAAGAAGAATTGCGCCAGCGGCTGGATCAGCTGGTCAATGAGGGCAAACTGCTGGAAGCCCAGCGCCTTGAACAGCGCTGCAATTTCGATCTGGAAATGCTGGAAGCCACCGGCCACTGCAACGGCATCGAGAACTATTCGCGCTATCTGACCGGGCGCGCGCCGGGTGAACCGCCGCCGACGCTGTTTGAGTTCATCCCCGACAATGCCATTGTTTTCGCTGATGAAAGCCACGTCTCGGTACCCCAGATCGGCGGTATGTACAAAGGTGATTACCGGCGCAAATTCACTCTGGCCGAACACGGCTTCCGCCTCCCGTCCTGCATGGATAACCGGCCGCTGAAGTTTGAGGAATGGGACGCCATGCGCCCGCAATCGGTGTTCGTTTCGGCCACCCCGCAGAAGTGGGAGCTGGAGCAATCATCGGGCGTTTTTGTTGAACAGGTGATCCGCCCCACCGGCCTTCTGGACCCGCCGGTTGAAATCCGCCCCGTCGAGATGCAGGTCGACGATTTGCTGGATGAGGTGCGCAAGGTCGCGCAAGCCGGTTACCGCACGCTGGTGACCACGCTGACCAAACGCATGGCCGAGGATCTGACCGAATATATGCACGATCTGGGCATCCGCGTGCGCTATATGCATTCCGACATCGATACACTGGAACGCATTGAAATCCTGCGCGATTTGCGCCTTGGCGCGTTCGACGTGCTGGTCGGCATCAACCTATTGCGCGAGGGGCTGGATATTCCCGAATGCGCGTTGGTGGCGATTCTGGATGCGGATAAGGAGGGGTTTTTGCGCTCCGAAACCTCGCTGATCCAGACCATCGGCCGGGCGGCGAGGAACGTTGATGGCCGGGTGATCATGTATGCCGACCGGATCACCGGCTCGATCGAACGCGCGCTGGCCGAGACCAACCGGCGGCGCGAAAAGCAGGCGGCGTATAATGTCGAGCACGACATCACGCCCGAGACCATCAAGAAGAACGTGAGCGACGTGCTGAGCGGCCTTTACAAAGGCGACACCGACATGGCGCGGGTGACAGCAAGCGTCGAAAAACCACTGGTCGGCGCGAACCTTGCGGCGCATCTGGAGGGGCTCAGGGTGGACATGAGGAAGGCCGCCGAGAACCTGGAATTCGAGGAAGCGGCGCGTCTGCGCGATGAGGTGAAACGGCTGGAAGCGGTGGACCTGGTGGTGGCCGATGACCCGATGGCGCGGCAATACGCGGTGGCGGCGGCTGGTGGGGGGAAGGGTGCGGGGCGGAGTCGGAGGGGAAGGGCTGGGCTGCGGGGGAAGTACAGCAAGCGGTAACAATGGCGTAAATTATTTGCCAGAAAATGGGATTGACGAATAACCTACCACTTGCTATATTAACAATGTTCCGTGAGTTGCAGCAAGATAGCCAAGGAACAGCGCTCTCGATTTGCATCCAATCGCATGGGTCTGAATGGAGGGGGCGGACGGTCCAAAATCGCAATGGACATCAATATGGCCGTCCAACTGAAAGTGAAACCTCATGGTTTCGCACAACCAAATGGCCCGCCTTAAGAAATTGCGCGGCTGGCAAAGGAGAAAAACATGAGCAAAACATCAAACTGTACAACCGCCATCGCACACTGGGATTAGTGCAGATGGCGATCATGTCGGCAATTGAAAACGCGCCAGCTGCTGCATACGGCACAGCTATTGCAAAGCGCGTGTCCGACATGACCGGGAGAGAAGTAGCAGATGCGCAGGTATTTGTTGCACTTCGCCGCCTAGAAATGGGTGGCCTAGTCACCGATGTCCCGGAGGTATCCCAATCCAAGCCTTCTAAACGATCGAGAGGGCGACCGCGAAAGTTCTACGAACTAACCGCAACCGGCAAGGTGGCCTAGTCACCGATGTCCCGGAGGTATCCCAATCCAAGCCTTCTAAACGATCGAGAGGGCGACCGCGAAAGTTCTACGAACTAACCGCAACCGGCAAGAAGGCTCTGGATGCAGCGGGCGCTTACCTAAATCTCGGTTCAGCCGACCAGCGGATCTCTAAGGAGAGAGAAAATGGTCGACCCAAAAAGTCCCCGAACCTCTCCCCCGTGGTGGGTTAGGGTGCCACTGTACATCGCCGTTTGGCCGAAACGCGAATTCGGCGAGTACCGGATCAACTTGCAGAGAAAATATCTGCGCGAACTGAAGACGAAAGGAGAAATGGCAGCAAGACGTTTATGCCGACGCGAAGCAAAGCATTGGTTAATGGCGGCAGGTCAACGGTTATTGTATCCAATTCTCGTGATTGTTTTGAAGGCCACGTAGGTCAAGAATTTTTCGGTTGGTTCAAATGTATTAGTTCCGATTTGATCTGACACCGCCCCCAATCTTTTAGATTGAATTGGGGGCGGTGCATCTCTTGAAAGAGACTGCGGTTATCCGTTTTGATGGTGGTGCAAACCAAACCACAAAACGAGGAAACCACGATGTTGAATACTACAGACAAGATCATCAAACACAAAGTCGGCTTGCTGAACTTGGCCGACGAATTGGGTAATGTGTCCAAAGCCTGTCAGGTCATGGGCATGTCGCGGGATACATTCTATCGCTATAAATCAGCCGTCGATGATGGCGGCGTTGAAGCTCTTTTTGAACGCACCCGGCGCAAGCCCAATCTGGCCAACCGGGTGGACGAGGCGACCGAACAGGCGGTCATAAAATCGGCCACGGACTTCCCGGCCTACGGTCAGGCCCGCACCTCCAATGAGCTGCGCAAGCTGGGGGTCTTCGTCTCGCCCTCTGGCGTGCGATCCATCTGGTTGCGGCATGATCTGGCGAACTTCAAAACCCGCCTGAAGGCGCTGGAAGCCAAGGTGGCAGAGGAAGGTGGCATTCTTACCGAAGCTCAGGTTCAGGCCCTTGAGAAGAAGAAGCTGGACGATGAAGCCTGTGGCGAGATTGAGACCGCGCACCCTGGCTATCTGGGCTCTCAGGACACGTTCTATGTTGGCACTCTCAAGGGTGTCGGGCGGGTCTATCAGCAGACCTATGTGGACACCTATTGCAAGGTGGCACATGCCAAGCTCTACACCACCAAAACGCCGATAACTGCGGCTGATCTGCTCAACGATCGGGTGCTGCCTTTCCATGAGGAACACGACCTTCCGGTGCTGCGCATTCTGACCGACCGCGGAACCGAATACTGCGGCCGGGTCGACAAACACGACTACCAGCTCTTCCTGGCAATCAACGACATTGACCACACCAAGACCAAGGTTAAATCGCCCCAAACCAACGGGATTTGCGAACGCTTCCACAAAACAATCCTGCAGGAGTTTTATCAGATCACATTCCGCAAGAAGCTCTACGAAACTGTCGAAGCCTTGCAGGCCGATCTGGATCAATGGATCGACTTCTACAACACCGAACGAACTCATCAGGGCAAAATGTGTTGCGGTCGCACCCCAATTGAGACCATGATCGAGGGCAAGAAGATTTGGAAGGAAAAGTTCGTGAACTGAATGTGACCTGACAAATGCCGCCTGAAAAACGCGTAACTGTCAGATCAAGTCTGAACCACTACAGTTCAAAATATGGGGCATCTCCTGATTGGGATGCCCCTTTTATTTGCCCAGCAAGCGTAAGGTGCGTGCTCGCAAGCACCTTACTCTTCCAACTTCCACGCCATGCAACAATAGGGCAGCGCCCGACCGCGGGTGGGCGCTGCCGAGGCCTGAGGTCTTCGCTTTATCGCCCCGCCACATCCTCCGTCTGTTCGGGTGAGCAACGTCGCAAGAGCGCCCGCCCTCCGGGGCGGTCGGGCGCTGCCCGGGCCGCTTCGCGGCTGTTCCGGGCATGGGCGCTTCACGTCCCGGACTTGATCCGGGACCCCGACCTCAATGGCGGTGGCCGCCTCGCCTTGCGGCGCGCCGTTCGTCGCTGAATGGTGTCCACTGGACACCATTCCGGGCGCTCCTCATCTGCAATCGTGCCCCGGTGCGCTGGTTAACCTGAACACGACGCAACCGCTTTCTTAAAAAGAAAGCGCACCCGAAATCTTTTCAAGATTTCGCTCACCGGACGCACCTCGCCACTCAGCCATCCGGCCCCGATGACATTGCACCGGCCCCATGCTACCCCTCCCGCAACGACGGCCAACCGGAGACCGCCCATGATCCGCATCACTCTCACCGCTATCGCCTGCGCTGCGACATTGACCGCCTGCACCTCAACCGAGCTGGTACAATCGGCCAACACCTTGGCACTCGCCGGTGCGATCCTTTCCGTCCCCGAGGCACAAGCCCGCGGCATCGACATCCCACCCGGCCACCTCCCGCCGCCGGGCACCTGCAAGGTCTGGTTCATAGGCCGTCCGCCCGGCCATCAAGGACCGCCCACGTCCTGCAATGTCATCGTGCCGCCTGGTGCGGTTCTGATCCGCGGCTAGGCCGCACAATTCGCCAGCATTCCAATCCAAAGGAGCCCGCGACCCATGTCCCTTCTCGTCCGCTACACCCTAGCCTCGCCCGACAGCCACGACGCCCGGCGCGACGCCATGGCCGCCTTCATCGCGGACCTCAAATCCGAGGGCGTCGCCGGCCTGCATTACGCGGCCTATTCCACCGAGGAACCCACCGAATTCATCGGCGTGCTTGATTTTACCGACGAGGCCGCATTCCAGGCCTTCCAGGCATCGGACGCCTTTGCCGCCTACAAAACCCGCATCGGCGCAGCCCTCACCGGCCCGCCGAAAACCACCCGCATGACCGCCATCGCCTCAACCCGTGACTAACCGGCAAGGCGCTGATCAGTCCGGCTGCGCCTGCATCTCCTGGGCAATGCTTGCCGCCCAGTCGCCGATAACCGGGATGAAATCGATCGACGACAGCGCGTATATCAGGATCGAGACCACCAGCGAGGCGCCCACCACGGTGCCCAGCCCAAAGGCCAGACCGCCGGCAAACCGCCATACCAGCAGACGTATGGGCGAATTGTGAAGAACGACGAACCGGTGCCGGTTGAGCAGCGCCACTTCGCGCGTCAGCGCCGCCATCTCGCCGGTCATGCCAGCTTGGTTGGTTTCATCATCCATACCCAAATCCTCCGCACGCTGATGCGATCACATCGCTAATTGGCACCGCGTGCAAGGCCCGACCGATGCCCGCCCGCGCCATTTGCCGACGGCCGCTGCCCGCTTGTTGCCTTGATGCCTCATTCCTGCAAAGAAACGGCCCATGTCCCACGCGCGTAAAGCCCTTGCCGTCCACCTGTTTACCGCCACCGGCGCGGTATTTGCGATGCTGGCGATGCTGGCGGCGGTTGAAGAGGACTGGTCGCTGATGTTCCTCTGGCTGGTGGTGGCGTTCTTTGTCGACGGCCTCGACGGCCCGCTGGCGCGCAAATACGACGTCAAAGCAAACGCGCCGGAATTCGACGGCGTTCTGCTCGACCTGATCATCGATTATCTGACGTATGTCTTTGTGCCGGCCTACGCCTTGTTCAAATCGGGCCTGCTGCCAGGCTGGACCGGCTGGATCGCGATCATCGTCATAACGTTTGCCAGCGCCATGTATTTCGCTGATACACGCATGAAAACAAAGGATTATTCATTTTCCGGATTCCCTGGGTGTTGGAACATGGTGGTGCTTGTGCTGTTCGCCATGACGCTGAATTTCTGGGTGATGCTGGCAATTATCATCGTGCTGGCCGCACTGATGTTCGTGCCGATAAAATTCATCCACCCTGTGCGCACCGCGCGCTGGCGGGTGTTGTCGCTGCCCATGGCGATAGCTTGGACAGGCTTTGCCGGTTGGGCGGCTTGGGTCGATTTCCACCCCGAAAGCTGGGCGCTCTGGGGGCTGGTCGCAACCTCGCTATACCTCGTCTCAGCGGGCGCAATACAGCAGGCGCTGGGCGACTAAAGCCGCGTCAGATGCGAAGCCACAGCTTCGTTGCAATCTGGCTGGTCCCTTGGTTAATACTTTATAGGGCTTCTCCCTTTGCTTCCGGTCACACCAGATGTTGATCGGCCTTCTACGTTCCAGGCACGGTTCCTGGACCGTGCCGGGCGATGTGCGGGAGCTTTTGGGCTTGGGGAAGTTGGTTTCGAGTGCTGTCAGGCAGGCTGGAGGGCCGGCACTCGGCCCTGATTGAGGTGGATCGGAGGGCGGGCGGTGGCTGGCGCCCGGCCTGCCGGGATCAGCCGCGTTGTCCGACGATGTCGCGGTAGTCGGCGGGTCGGAGGCGCGTGCCGATGCCGAGCAGGGTGTCGAAGGCCGTTGCGGTGTGGCGGCGGCGGTTCCAGCGGAACACGAACTCGTCGAGATAGCGGCGCAGATGGGCGCGGCGCAGGCCATGGAAGGTTCCGAGCGCCCAGCGCTTCAGGTTCGAGAACACACGATGGATCCACGTCAGCACGAGATGGGCGAGCGTTGCACCGACGACCTTGGGCTGGTGGTCGTGGTCGGGCAGGCCGCAATAACCGCTCCAGCCATCGGTGATTACCCGCGCGCCCGGCGCCGAGGTCCCGGCAACGAAGGCATGAAGGCTGCGCGCGGAGAAATCCCCGATCGGCGCCAGCCGGATGCGACGTGGCTCGCCCTCGGGCGATAGCTCGACCGCGCCGGCAATGCGCATCTTGCCTTGCGGGCTGCGACCTTGCCCGCCTGCGGTCGGGTCTTTTACGGTGCGGAACGGTAGGGTGGCCTCATCGATCTCGACCAGGTCCTCAAGCAGGCTGCGATCCGGATCGACCATGGCACGGCGCAGCTTGTGTAGCAGGAGCCAGGCACTCTTGTAACTGCCGAGCCCGAGCTGGGCCTGGAGTTGCAGGGCGGAGATACCGTTCGAGTGGCTGGTCACGATGTGAACGGCCATGAACCAGGTCTTCAGGGGCAAGTGGCTGCGGTGCATGATCGTGCCTGCGGTCACCGAAGTCTCCTTCCCGCAGGCCGCACATTCCCAGCTCGCCCGGCGACGCTTCAGTCCCCAGCCCCTGTCATGGCCGCAGGCGGGGCAGACGAAGCCGTCGGGCCAGCGCTTGGCTGCGAGATGCCGGGCGCAGGAGGCTCATCGGGAAAGCGCGCCTCGAAGGCGCGCGGGACATCGGGCGGGCTGGGCATGCAGAACATTAGGCGAGATGCAAACGGGCCGAGTGCCGGGCGCAGGAGGCTTCATCGGGAAAGCGCGCCTCGAAGGCGGCGCGGGACATCGGGCGGTCGTATTTCCAGCGGCTGGGCATGACAGAACATTAGGCGAACATCCTGCCGATGGCAACCGCAAACCCAACATGTCCCGTCAACATCCGTGACTGGATCAGAGGGATAAGCCTACTACTTTATTAATTCCAGTTGACCGCATACGATCGCCGTGACGAAATGCAGGGCCCGACAAGAGGTGCCCGCGCTCGGCGACAAGAGCTGGTGACATGCAGGTATTATTCCAAACTCGATTTTCCTTTTTCGGAAAATCTGGCTGGCAATCAGCTGCCAGCAAAAAAACCCGAAGAATTATTTGAAAACAGCAGGCTCGAGCAGCGTCTTCACTATTTCGAGCATATCGCCGTGGCCTCATTGCGCTCCCAAGATGACAAGGACTTCAAGCTGGCGGTTCTCAGCTCTGATCTGATGCCAAAACCATTTCAGCGCCGCCTTTCGGCCATGTGTTATGACGTTCTCGGTCGGCACCGGGTAGATGTTATGTTTCGCGGACCGGGCAGCGCTGGGGCGATCTTTCGTCGCTTTGTCGCCAGGCGCGCCTCAGACTCTGCGAACGTCGCCCAGGTTGTTTTGGACGATGACGACGCGGTCAGCTCAAACTTTGTTGGGATGTGTCGCGCCGAGGCGATCTCTGCATTGCGTTTGTCGACCAACGCCGAACGCTATTGCTTTTTATCATTCCCACAGGGTGCCACGATGGTCTTAGTGTCCGTCCGGGGACTTTATGAGTCGGATGAATCGGTTATCCGGCGCGCCCTCTTGAAGAGCTGAATCAGCTGTGATTCTCTGGGGTGGTGAATTTGCTCTTGAGGTGCCCCATGTGGACTGCCGACAACCGCCCGCGCTACAACCGCGACAAACTGCGTTATCCGAGCGACCTGACCGATGCGGAATGGGCGCATATCGAGCCGCTGATCCCGCCGGGCAAGCCCGGCGGCGGCAAACGGCGCGTCGCTATCCGCGAGGTGATCAACGGCGTGGTGTACATTCTGAGCACCGGCTGCCAGTGGCGCGCGCTGCCCAAGGATTTGCCGCCCAGAAGCACCGTGCATGAGTACCTCGGCCTGTGGAACTGGGACGGCACGCTGGATCGCATCCATCATGCGCTCTACCTCAAGTGCCGCGAGAAAGCCGCGCGCGAAGCCAGCCCCACGGCCTGCATCATCGACAGTCAGAGTGTGAAAAGCGCTGAAAAAGGGGGGCTCGCATCGACAGCCACGGCTTCGATGCCGGCAAGTTGATCAAGGGCAAGAAGCGGCATGTTCTGGTCGATACGCAAGGCTTGCTGCTGCACGGCATCGTCACCGCCGCCGACGTTCAGGATCGCGACGGCGGTCTCGCGCTGCTGGCGACCTTGTTCGGTCTGTTTCCCTTTCTCGGGAAATTGTTCGCCGACAGCGCCTATCAGGGGCCGGTCTTTCACCGCGCCCTGGCCGGCATCCTGCCCGATCTCGAGACCGAGATCGTCAAGCGATCCGATCGGGTGAAGGGCTTCGTCGTCCAGCCCAGGCGTTGGGTGGTCGAACGCACCATCGCCTGGCTCAACCGCTGCCGCCGACTGGCCAAGGACTGGGAGAACCTCAACCGCAACGCGCTCGCCTTCATCAAGCTCGCGTCCATTCGACTCATGCTCCGAAAACTCTGTAATCCTACATAAAGTCTCCGGACGGACTCTTAGAACGCGGGACCGCGCAATTTTTCAACCGCGACGTGGCGATGACCAACCTGGGGCTGACCTTGGTCGCCGCAAGCTCGACGCGGCGCAATCCGTATATGACGGCCCACAAAAAACTGACTCGCCGCCACCCAGTACGTCTGCTCTACGGGTCCGGCCCCGCCTACATCCGAACGGTGCATGGCCAAAACGACAGTAGGGCCATGATCAAAGGCGATGCGCTGAACGCCAGGGAAATGGATCAGCTTTATTCCCGATTTCCGTTTTTGCAGTCCGCGCTCAGGGACTCCTTGGCGCCGCAGTTTGGTCTGGAACAACCAGGCATGGCCGCAGAGAGACCCGCTGCCTGAGATCTCTACAGGCGGGTTAAGAGAACTCCAAACAGGATCAGCAGCGCGGCAGCGGCTTTGCCCCGATCCATTCTCTCGCCAAACATCAGCCAGCCGATCAATACCGCGAACAGGATCGAGGTCTCTCGAAGCGCGGCAACCAGCGCAATCGGCGCATAAAGCATTGCCCAGACAGCGATTGCATATGCCCCGTAGCTTGCCAGCCCGGCCAGCGCGCCGCGCGTCCAATCGCGTGCGCGGGCTTGAAAAACCGCCGGGCCGCGCAAGATCACCGCCGCTGGCACGAATATGGCCAAATCCAGCGCGAACATCCATGACACATACGCGCCCGACAGGCCCCAGGCGCGCACGCCCAACCCGTCGACCAGTGAATAGCCCGCGGTCGCAAACGCCGAGCCAACCGCGAACGGCAGCAATCCTGTGCTTTCGCCGCCGGTAAATACCCCGCGGGCCATCATCAGGATGCCGAACCCCAGTACGACCACTCCGATCGCCTCGCCAATCGCAATCTGGTCCGACAACACAAAGGCACCAGCCACGAGCACCAGCAACGGGGCCAGGCCGCGGGCAATTGGGTAAACCCTGCTGAGGTCGCCACGCTCATAGGCAAAGGCAAGGAACAATTTATATGCCGCGTGCAGCACGCCTGAGGCCAAGAGCCAGGGCCAAACATGCGCCGGCGGCAAACCAATCATCAGCCCCAGCGCCAGCCCGAACAGACCTTGGGCGGCGGACATGACCACCAATGCGGTCATCTGGCCCGTCCCGGTCTTGATCAGAGCGTTCCAGCCGGCATGCAGAAGAGCCGCGAAGAGAACCGCCAGAAATACCCCGAAAGTCATGGACCTTCACGCCTCAAATCAACAACCCCGCAGCCCCTTCGTGACGCAAAAGCGCAACCTTGGTTTCAACTCCGTCGGGCGCAGAGAACCCGCCCAGAGAACCCGCCCAGGCTGTCGGCGCCAAGAACCCGGTGGCATGGGACAATAATCGCAATCGGATTGGCCCCGCAAAGCTGCCCCGCCGCCTGCGCAGAGATGCCCAGATCCGCGGCCATCTCGCCATAGGTGCGGGTTTGCCCGAACGGTATGGCCACGAGTGCCGCCAGAAACCGCGCCTGAGCCGCAGAGACATCGGGCCCAAGCGGTAGCTCGAAGACCTGCCGCTGGCCCGAGAAATATTCCTCAACCTGGTGCGCGGCGTGCATCAACAGCTCTGTCGCATCATCACAATCCCCACGCCAGCCCGCGCCCACAATCGTGCCGCCAACCTCGGTCAGCGTAAACCGCCCGGTCGAACTGTGTCGATGGTCAGGCTGTGCACGGGCGTCTATACCAAAGTTGAGATGTCATCGGTCATCGGGGCAAAAGGAGCATGAAGAGACGTGGGTTTTCTAGTGCGCGCCATAAAAATAGAATGAAGCCGATTTCAGCGCCCCATGCAAACCATCTACATTGTTCAAAAATACTCCCCGGGGGTGCGGGGGCCTGGCCCCCCGCCCGGATCGGATTGCGCCAGCAATCCGAAACCCAGATTAGCCCAAAGCCCCATCACACCGCCCGCATGTCCCTGCGTGTCCGTGGCTCCCCACATCCGGCAGGATCTTCCAGCAGCGCTGGCATTTCGCGCCGTCGGCTTTTTCAAAGACCACGCCGATACCGGTAACCTCGGGCAGTCGGAACGCCTCTGCTGGGCTGGGATCGCCGGTCAGGGTCAGTGCGGATGTGATGCAAATGTCGGCAAACGGCAGCGATCGCGCTGCCGCCAGCATATCCGCATCCTCGATATGCACCACCGGACCGGCTTCCAGCGATGCACCGATCACTTTGTCCTGGCGTTGCACTTCCAGCGCCGCCGTCACCACCCGGCGCACGCGGCGGATGTCGGCCCATTTGGCCGCCAGCGGTTCGTCCAGCCAGTCGGCCGGTGTGGCGGGCATATCGCCCAGATGCACCGAGCTGTCGTCGCCAGGAAATCGCTCCAGCCAGACCTCCTCCATGGTGAAAACCAGGATCGGCGCCAGCCAGGTGGTCAGGCGGTGATACAGGATGTCCAAGACCGTGCGCGCCGCCCGCCGCTCGGCCGTGTCACCGTCACAATACAAAACATCCTTGCGGACGTCGAAATAAAAGGATGACAGATCAACCGTAGCAAAGGTGAACAACTCTTTGAAAACACCCTGAAAGTCATAAGCCTCATAGCCCTTGCGCACTTTGTGGTCGAGTTCCGCCAGCCGGTGCAGCACCCAGCGCTCCAGCTCGGGCATATCCGCCGCCTCGACGCGATCCGCCTCAGAGAATACCGCCAGCGAACCCAGCAAAAACCGCATGGTATTGCGCAGGCGGCGATAGCTGTCGGCCACCCCTTTCAGGATCTCATCGCCGATCCGCTGATCGGCCGAATAATCCACCTGCGCCACCCAAAGGCGCAGAATATCGGCGCCATATTGCCTGATGACCGTTTCAGGCGCGATGATATTGCCCAGGGACTTGGACATCTTGTTGCCCTTGGCGTCCAGCGTGAAGCCGCAGGTCATCACTCCGCGATAGGGCGCGCGTCCGATGGTGCCGCAGGCCTGCAGCATCGAGGAATGAAACCAGCCGCGATGCTGGTCGGTGCCTTCCAGATACAAATCCGCAAGTCCGTCCGCGCTCCCATCCCGGCGATCGCGCAGCACGAAGGCATGCGTGGTGCCGCTGTCAAACCAGACATCGAGAATATCGAAGACTTGGCTATACTCGTCCGGGTTGACGATGCCGTCCAGAAACCGCTTTTTCGCCCCGCCCTCATACCAGCAATCCGCACCTTCGGCCTCGAACGCCTCGACCACACGGGCATTAACCGCTTCATTTCGCAACAAAAACTCCGGATCGTCGGGTTTCGCACCCACCATAACGAAACAGGTCAGCGGCACGCCCCAGGCACGCTGGCGCGACAGCACCCAATCGGGCCGCGCCTCGATCATCGAGTAAAGCCGGTTGCGCCCGGTTTTCGGGGTCCATGTTACCAACTCGTCGATAGACCGCAGCGCCCGTTCGCGGATCGTGGTGCCGTATTCATCCTGACCGTCGCCCACGGGCGCGTCGATGGCGGCAAACCATTGCGGCGTGTTGCGATAGATCACCGGCGCTTTGGAGCGCCAGGAATGCGGATAGGAATGCGTCAGTCGTCCCCGCGCCAACAGCGCGCCAACCTCGACCAGCTTGTCGATCACTCGGCTGTTGGCGTCGCCCTCTTTGCCGTTCGGTTTCAGGATTTTCGCCCCGCCGAACAGGGGCAAATCTTCGCGGTATGAGCCATCCTCCAGCACGTTATGGGTCATGGGCAGACCATGTTTCAAAGCAATTTGATAGTCATCATCGCCGTGGCTTGGCGCGGTGTGCACAAAGCCGGTGCCGGCATCCTCAGTGACATGATCGCCGGGCAGCAACGGCACATCGAAGTCCCACTCGCCCGCCCCGTCGGCCCCGCGCAAGGGATGGGCCAGCGTCAAAGCCGCCAGCTCACCGCCCGACACATCGCGCAGACGGCGCACCATAGACGTATCGAGGCGGGCCTGCGAAAACACGCTTTCCGCTAAAGCATCAGCAAGGATCATGGTCTCGCCGATGGTCGCCCAGCATTCCTCGGGCCGCCCGATCACCTCATAAAGTCCATAGGATATATCCGGCCCAAAACAGACCGCGCGGTTCTGCGGAATGGTCCAGGGGGTAGTGGTCCAGATCATCACCGATAGTTTTTTCCTGGCGAAAATACTCATTTGCGACGCGGCATCACCCAGCGCCACGACCCCAAACCGCACCCAGATCGTATGGCTCTTATGGTCGTGATATTCCACCTCGGCCTCGGCCAGCGCGGTCTTTTCCACCGGGCTCCACATCACCGGTTTTGAGCCCTGATAAAGCGTGCCGTTCATCAGGAATTTCATAAACTCCTCGGCAATCACCCGCTCGGCGTGGAAATCCATGGTCAGGTAGGGATCGTCCCAGTTGCCGGTCACCCCCAGACGTTTGAACTCGTCGCGCTGGATATCGATCCAGCCCTCGGCGAAACGCCGGCATTCCTGGCGAAAATCGACAACCGGCACGGCATCTTTGTCCTGACCCTTAGCGCGATACTGTTCCTCGATCTTCCATTCGATCGGCAGGCCGTGGCAATCCCAGCCCGGAATATAGCGCGCATCGCGGCCCATCATCTGCTGCGACCGAACCACGAAATCCTTCAGGATTTTGTTCAGCGCATGGCCGATATGCAGATGCCCGTTGGCATAGGGCGGACCGTCATGCAGCGTAAACGGCTGCCGCCCGGTCTTTTCGCGCAGGCGGTCATAAACGCCAATGTTCGCCCAGCGTTCCAGCCAGTCCGGCTCGCGTTTGGGCAACCCCGCGCGCATCGGAAAATCGGTTCTCGGCAGGTTCAGCATGTCTTTGTAATCAGGCGTTTCGGCGGGCATCGTGCCATGTCCTTGGAAAGTGTTGCAGACGTCTTTAGGTCAAGACCGCGGCAGGGTCCATGCGTCAGCTTTGCGGCGCTCCTGGGCCGATGGGCTGAGCCCATGCAAACAGCTGGCGCGGCAATTGCGGTGGTTACGAGGTCTGACCGCTCTTGCCAAACAGGCCCACCATGGCGCGGCCCATAATGCCCCGCACCGAAGGCTTTTTCGCCGCCACATAGGGCAGGGGCCGGCACACCTCAATCGCGGCAATGCCGACGCGCGCGGTCAGCGCGCCGTTGATCACGCCTTCGCCAAAGCGGCGCGACAGTTTCGACAGCACCCCACCACCGGCAACCGAGCTGATCAGATCGTCACCGATGGCCACCGCACCGGTGGCTACCAGATGCGCCATGACGTTGCGCGCCAGCCGCCAATTGCCCAGCGTGCCGCTCTGGCCGCCGTAAATTTCGGCAATGGCGCGGATCATCCGCAGATTAGCGGCCAGGGCGACCGCAACATCGGCCAGCGCCAGCGGGATCAGTGCGGTGGCCGCTGCAACCAGACGCGATGCTACCTCAATCCTTTGCACTGCGGCCTGATCGAGCGGTACGATCAGTTCAGCCTCGGCAATTTCCAAGTGCCGGTCGGCGTCGAAAACATCGCGCGCTTGCTCGCCAAGGCGCGCGCGTCCCCATTTCAGATCGCTTCGGTTCGCATAAAGGCGCTGCAATTCACCGACGACCTGCTGCGCCCCGGCCAGGTTCTGATCGGCAAGTGCTGTCGCGGCTAGGTTCTGCAGCCTGTCCAGCCGCTTAAGACGCGCAAATGCCGCTGCCTCGCGGATCGCGATGGCAAGCGTCACGATCGCCAGCGCCGCCCCAAGCGCAACCGCCACCCAGCCAAGTAGCGTATTGGCCAAGATCAGTGCGGTGATCCTGTCCCAGACCCAGACCGAGACGAGATACGCGATGAAAGCCCCGCTCAACCGCCAGAACCAGCGCGACAGGCGGGATGATCGCCGATTGCCAAGCGCGATCACGTGTCGCATCGCGCGCCCCTCGGGGCGGGCCTCATCAGGTACCGGCGGCGCCTCCGCCGGATCGGCGAACGCCTCACTTGCGTCCAGCTCTATGATGACCGGGTCGCCGCGTTTGGTCATGATACGATCTCCTTAACCCAGATCAGCCGCACATCCGGCAGTTTTTCGTCATTGGCTGCGCCATCGGTGGTCTCAACCTCGCGAAAGCCTTCTCGTGCGTAAAATGCGCGGGCGCGCACGTTGGCCTGAAAGGTCCAGAGTCCCAGGCCGTCGGCAGCCGATTTCGCCTGGTCGAGCAGCGATTTGCCGATGCCCCGGTGCCGCGCACTGGCCGCGACATAGAGCGCCTCGATCACGCCACCGCGCCGGGCCAGAAATCCGATAACCTGTGCGTCGTGCCGCGCCACCGTCACATCGGCCTCGTCAATCAGCAAATTGCCGAATGACACTTCCTCTTGGCGGGTGTGGATGCGCGGCATCCAGGTGGTCTCGTCGATCCAGTCTGAAAGGATCGTGGCGACGGCGTCTGCGTCCGCGGTTTGCGCCTTTTCGATTGCGACGCTCACAGCCGGTCTCCAAGCAGGAATTCAACCGCGCGGTCCAGCCGGATATGTGTCGGCCCGCTGTCAGCTTTGACGGCGACGCGCGGCGGGGCAAACGCCATGACGTTGTAATCGGCATCAAGCCAGGTCTTGTCGCCTTGTTTGGCGGGGCCAAGGATCAACATCGGGTCATCGGGCAGCGCCCCGGCGAAAAGCGCGGCGTTGCGCCCGTCCAGAAGCGTGCCGCGAACCAGATCGAGGGTCTCGCCGTCGTGCTTGCGTCTTTCCTCGACCGTGGCGCGTATCGCCGCCAGCGACAGGGCCGCCGTTTGCGCACCAGAGAATTCCGCCCGGGCTTTTGCGTCCGCCAGAAGTGCTTCGGCGATCGCCGTCAGGGCCGGATGCTGGCGGTGGTGCAAATGATCGGCCCGCGTCGCGGCAAACAGCAGCCTGTCCACCCGCCGCCCACGCAGCAATCGCGCCAGCCGCGGGTTCCGTCCGGGCCGGAAGGCGGCAAGGATTGCAGCCATGGCGGTGCGCATATCCTCAACCGCTTCGGGCCCGGCATGGATCGCGCCCAACATATCCACCAACACGATCTGGCGATCGATCCGGGCGAAATGTTTGCGAAAGAACGGCTGCACGACCTGGGATTTATACGCACCGAACCGCCGCGCCATCTCATGGCCAAGGCTGCCGCGCTTGGGCCGGCCGTCAAGGGTCATCGGGGCGAAACTCAGAACCGGCGATCCGGCCAGATCACCGGGCAGCAAGAACCGCCCCGGCGTGCAATCGGACAGTCCCGCAGCGCGCGCCGCGTGCAGATAGTCGGCGTACTGCTTGGCAAGATCCTGGGCTTGGGCTTCATCAAATGCGGCCTTCGGGTCCGCATCACGCAGACGGGTCAGGAATTTCTGCCCAAACGGCCGCGATGCGGCCCGCTCCAGCACCTGGCCTGACCAGGTCTGATATCCCTGATCGAGCAAACCCAGGTCCAAAAGCCATTCACCGGGATAATCCACAATGTCGAGGTGGATGATGCGCGGTCCGGACAGCCTTGCGAACAGACCTGACGGTTGCACCCTCAGTGACAGGCGCAACTCGCTGACCGCGCGGGTGCTTTGCGGCCATTGCGGCTCGGGCGCGCTGAGCGCGCCAAGGTGCCTCTCATAGTCAAACCGCGCCACCGTGTCGTCAGGCTGAGGCTGCAAATACGCCGCCAGAACCCGGCCCTCGCGGATCGCCCGCACATGCCCCATGCGATTTCGCCCGGTCAGGTTGGCGATAAGCGAGGTGATGAAAACCGTCTTGCCGGCACGCGCCAGCCCGGTCACGCCCAGCCTGATGACCGGTTCAAACAGCGCCTCGTTTACCGCACTTTGGGTGTTTTCCACCCCGCGCCAGATGCTGTCGGCTATATCGTTGAAAACCAATGATCGTCCCCGTGCTCCGTCCCCCAAGATAGGCACAGCGACGGATGATTGCCATGGGCCGCAGCCCGGTCTATGGGCAGATCATGCCAAGATATGCGTTGAAAATCGAATATGACGGCGGCCCGTTTTCCGGCTGGCAGCGCCAGAAACAGCATCCCTCAGTCCAGCAGGCGATCGAAGATGCGCTGGCCAAGCTGGAAAACGGTGCCCCGACGATGGCCGCGGCGGGGCGCA
The DNA here is from genome assembly GCA_965216135.1 of Paracoccaceae bacterium. Classification (GTDB taxonomy): domain Bacteria; phylum Pseudomonadota; class Alphaproteobacteria; order Rhodobacterales; family Rhodobacteraceae; genus CBDCFL01. Next base: position 27,703 of record CBDCFL010000014.1, on the reverse strand, counting down.
CCGATGCCGGGGTCCATGCAATAGGGCAGGTTGCCCATTGCGACATGGCGGCGCATTGGGATCCGTTTCGTTTGAGTGAAGCGCTAAACTTTCATCTCAAACCTGCGCCCGTGGCGATCATGGGGGTAGCCCAGGTGGCCGACGACTGGCACGCGCGGTTTTCGGCAACCGGGCGGCAATACCACTACCGCATCATCAATCGCCGCCCGCCCTTGGTTCATGACCGGGGCCTGGCCTGGCGCATCGGCCATGAGCTGGCGCTTGAGCCCATGCAGCAGGCCGCGCGCTATCTTGTCGGACAGCACGACTTTACCACCTTTCGCTCGTCCGAATGTCAGGCTGCCAGCCCGGTCAAAACCCTTGACGCGCTTGAGGTCAGCCACGCAGCCGTGTCCGGCGGCACGGAGTTTCGTTTCGATGTCCGCGCGCGCAGCTTTCTGCACAATCAGGTCAGATCGATGGTCGGTACGCTGGAACGGGTCGGCGCCGGTGCCTGGACGCCTCAAACGGTGAAAGCCGCACTTGAGGCACACGACCGCGCCGCCTGCGGGCCGGTTTGCCCGGGCGCGGGGCTGTATCTGGCCGCCGTAACCTATCCAGTGGACCCGTTCGCCTGACATTGGCGGCGCAGCGCTTTGGGCGCTCTCACCCTCTACTTTTTTCCTGGTGAAAATACTCCGGGGGGTGCGGGGGGCTGGCCCCCCGCCCGGTCGGATTGGTGTCAGCCAATTCGAAATCCACAATCGCTTAGGCGCACACCAAATCACACTCAATCATTGTCGTCGAGATTGGCGCCCGCACCAGCGCTGCGCGATTGCGTCGAGGCCGCAATGTAAGTGCGCGCGGCCAGATCGGACAGGCCACGCCAGAGCGCACCATCCACATCTGCGCGCCCCTCCGGTGGCGGCTCCGGTGCACCGTCGCTGGCGGTTATGTGCACGACGCCGTCACTTGTGCGCCAGGTCAGGCGCATCTCGTTGCGCAAGCCCGCCTCGGCCAATAGCGCGCCCAGCAGCTCGGTGCCCTCCGCGCAGGCAAACGCATATTCGCGGCCCGGTGCGGCCAGCGCCTGGTCGATGGTCGCCGGTGCGCCGATGATCGGCCCGCCCGATTGCAGCGCCTCCAGCACCGGCGCCAGATCGCCGCCCAGCCAGCGCGCCGCGGCAGCGATGTCCTCAGCATATGCCAATGTCACTTTGGCCCCGCGCGCGGCTTTCAGAACCATCACGGCAATTTCGGCTTGCGATCGGATGCTCATGTCACAAACACCGGCAGCCACCAATCGTCAGCGTCAGATCTGGTCAGTTCATCGAACAAAGGCGCGCCCTGGGCCAGCGTGATGCGTGTCCAGCGGTCGGATTTGGGGTCGAACTTGGACGCCCCGAACATCGCCAGCTTGAAGCGCAGCATATCGATGGGCAGGCAACGCTCGCCGATCAGATTGTCGTGGATCTCGGCGTAAGGATAGAGCAGAGCGGTTTGCGCGCGGCGTGCCGCAAACCGGTGCTCGGGGTGGTCCATCAGAAATTCCGCGACGCTGGCTTCTGCTCCGTCAAGCGCGACATACAAAGCCTGGATGCGCCGCGCGATATCGAGCGGGCTTTCCAATTCCGCGCCGGGTTCGGCGTGGCGCAGGCCCAGGCGCAGCTCGAGTTTTTCTTCTGAGACATACCAGAATTGCCAGGTCTCTTGCTGGCGGCCAAAATCCGGGCTCAGTGCCCAGCCAAGTCGGGTTTCAATGCCCGCCCGCAGCGCCCCGCAAGACATGGCCCCGTCCAGGCGCTGATGCGAGTGCGCGGCCATCGTTTCGGCCAGCGGATCGACAATCTCGGGGTTGGCCTCAAGGATCAGTGCTGCGATCAGCTCCTGCAACTCGGCGGCAATACCAGCGTCAGAGGCGGCAAACCGCAGCATATGCAGATAAGGCTGTGCAATCTCGCCGACAGGCTCGATGTAACGCCGGAACGCGGCCCATTCACCCGACAGGGCGGCGATACGCTTTGTATAGGCCGCATCGGGTACGTGCCACGGCCAAGGTGGCGCGCGGCGCGTTCGCCAATCTCGCCAATGCGCGCGGCCGTGGCCGCAGACACAGCCGCAACCTCAAGACAGCGCGCCAGCGCAGTTTCGCGCGCCAGCACCCATTTGTGCATCAGGATCGGGTGGCTCACCAGAAACGGTGCCATGCCCAGCCCCGTAGCATTGCCAATGCCCAGATGCCGCTTGAGCCGGCGCTCTAATACCAGCGGCATTTAACATTGACCGATATGGGCCCATTTTCGCATTCCGATTGATGTGATGGTTTCGGGCTGTGCGATGAGCTTGTTCCAAGCTTCGCATCCAGCATCGACGATGGCATTGTAGTCTTCGAACACGCGGTTGGAGAGCCAATTGGCGCGCAAGTACCCAGATTTGACTCAAGGATGATGGTGAGGTTCTTCGGGACTTTGAGTTTGCCGGTGGTGTGCCATCCGGCCCGATCCATCAGCACAACCGCATGGGCCTTTCGGGCGACGTGGCGGCTGATCTCGTCGAGATGCATCTGCATGGCTTGCGCGTCCGCCCAAGGCAGCATGAGCGCCGCCCCCTTGCCGTGAGCCGGACAGATGGCGCCGAACAGATAGGCGTTGTGATAGCGCTGATCGGCCGGCTGGCGGGGGCGCGTGCCCTTTCTCGCCCACAGGCGCGTCAGGCCATTCTTCTGGCCAAGGCGTGCTTCGTCCTGGAACCAGATCTCCACCGGCGTTCCCGCTGGCAGGTCAGCTATATGCACCTGGAGCGTGTCGGCGAAGTTTTTTTTAAACGCCTCGATGATCCGCTTATCCTGCCTGGGATGCTGCGGGCGGGCGCTGATATGGGCAAAGCCCAGTTCGCCAAGCAGTCTGGATATCCCGCGCTCGGAATAGATGACGCCAAAGCGCGCCTCGATCACCCGCTTCAGGTCGATCCGCCGCCAGCGGACAACCCCGTCCACCGCCGGGTCGGGGCCGGTCTCGACAATCTCGCCAAGTTCTTTCATCTGGACATCGCTCAGGTAGCGCGTCCGGCCCGCGCCCTTGCGGTTGGTGAGGCCATCCGGTCCCTCTTCGTTGAACCGGTGAACCCAGTCCCGCAGGGTTTGGCGATCCATCCCACCGATCCTTGCGGCCTCTCCACGGCGCATGCCATCGTAGACCGCCGCAAGAGACAACAGACGGCGGCTCTGCCGGGCATCCTTGCAACGGCTGGCGAGTTTACGAAGGTGGCGGGCATCAAAGTCGCGACGAAGCGGAACACTGGCTGGCATGGCGATCCTCCTTTGCCAACCTTGAATCAGATCAAAACCGATTTGGGAATCCCCACAGAGTCAGAAATTGATGCCGTTGGTATAATACCAACGGCCCCCAGATTTGACTCAAGGGGATTCCCACGAGCGGCGTGTCGGGCCTGTTCAACCGTCGCCCGCCGGATCCACCCTGTCTGCTGAGCGCGGCACAGTTACAATGCGGAGGGCGTGTCGGGCCTGTTCAACCGTCGCCCGCCGGATCCACCCTGTCTGCTGAGCGCGGCACAGAAGGAGGAGTTGGCGGAAATGGTTCGGGCGGGTCCCGACCCCGAAACCGATGGGGTTGTGCGCTGGCGGCGCATTGATCTGAAACGCAAGATCGAAGAGCGCTTCGGCGTCACCATGCATGAGCGAACTGTTGGCAAACAATTGGCAAGCCTGGGCTTTCGGCGTCTGTCGGCGCGCCCGCAGCATCCGAAATCCGACCCGGATGCACAGGAGGCTTTTAAAAAAACTTCGCCGCAGAGGTAGAAGCAGCCTTGCCGGAAACAGCCCGCAGCAAGCCCCTGGAGATATGGTTTCAGGATGAAGCGCGGGTTGGCCAGCAGGGCACGCTCACCCGTATCTGGGCCGAGCGTGGAACACGCCCCCGTGCCCCGCGCGACACCCGCTATATCTGGAGCTACATTTTCGGCGCCGTCTGCCCGGAACGGGCTGAAGCGGCCGCTCTGATCATGCCACATGCCGACACACAGGCCATGAGCGCGCATCTCGCCGAGATCGCTAAAACCGTCGCATCGGGCGCACATGCCCTTCTCATTCTGGATGGCGCTGGCTGGCACGGTTCGGCAGAGCTGGAGGTACCCGACAACATCACCCTGCTCAAACTCCCGCCCTATTCCCCTGAACTCAACCCGATGGAAAATGTGTGGGCTTATCTGCGTGCCAACAAGCTCGCCATATCCGTCTTCGACAATTATGAGCAGATCGTCGACAGGTGTTGCGAAGCATGGAACTTCTTTGCAAACGACAAAACCGCAATCACGTCAATCACTACCAGACAATGGGCCAAAACGGTCAACGACTAGGGCCGTTGGTATAAGGTGCCCCCGCCGATATGTTCGATCAGATCGTGGGTGAACCCCCGGATCAGCCAGACGGTCAGCATTTCGGCGGCAAACGGGCCATCCAACAACGGCCGGTCGGCTATGATCGAGCGATCCGCCGAGCCGAACTTGCCGTTGCCGTAAACCGCCGTCGTGCGCATCAGATAGCCGATCTCGGCAATACGGGCCGGATCGGGCTGCGCACCGGCCTTCAGCGCCGCAATCACCTCAGCGAAAAGCCGCACCGATTTGTTGGCCCGGCTTAACACCAGATCGCGTTCGGTGAACCGGCCGACCTCTTGCAGGGGGGCGTTGGCGCCCAGGCGGGCGATCTCGCGCGCATCCGGCACGCCATCATAGAGAACAAACGCCGCATCCCACGCGGTGGCGATCACCCGGTCGGTGCGGTCATCTGCCGGAAGATCGCGGGTAAAGGCGACCAGTGAATAGGTGAACCCGCCGATGCCAACCGAATAGACCGCGTGGCCAAACCCCTTGGCGTCGATATTCCAGACGGGCCGCACGACCTTGGCGTCTTCATCGCGCAAGGCCCGGATCAGGCGGCGTAGAAACGACAACCGGGTGGGAAACGACGCGCCCATCACCGACAATCTCATGATCTGCGAGGCTGGACGCAGGCTGGCCACTTCAGGGGCGATGGTTGGCCCGCTCATGCTGGCCCGAAAGAAGTATCAAAGAACCGCAGCCAGTTGCCCCCCATGATCCCGGCGCTCTCTTCCGCCGACAGCCCGACGGCTTCCAGCCCCGCCCGGATGTTGCTGAAGTCGCGATTGTCGCGGAACCAGCCCGGCATCGGCGGAAAGCCCGGATTGTCGGCAGACCCCTCGCCATAATCGATGTCCTTGGACCAGCGCCCGACCCGCATCCATTCTACCACGCTGTCAGGCTGGTCCTGGCAAAGATCGGTGCCGATGCCCAGATGCTCTGCCCCATAGCGGCTGGCCGCCTCGGCAATCATCTCGCAGAAGCTTGCCAATGTGCAGTCCGGCCCGCCTTTCAGATGGTGGGGATAGAGCGAAAACCCCAACATCCCGCCCGCGCCGGTCAAGGCGGACAAGACCTCGTCGGATTTGTTGCGCAACGCCGTATGCCACCAGTCCGGATTGGCATGGGTAATGGCGATGGGCCGGGCCGAGGCATCAATTGCCTCCAACGTCGAGCGGTCGGCGGAATGCGACATATCCACCACCAGCCCGACGCGGTTCATCTCGGCCACCGCCTGCACCCCGAACCGCGTCAACCCGGTGTCATCGGCCTCATAACAGCCCGTCGCCAACAGCGACTGGTTGTTATAGGTCAGCTGCATGAACCGCACGCCCAGCTGATGAACAATCTCGATCAGCCCGATATCGTCCTCGATCGGGCTGGGGTTCTGAAAGCCGAAAAAGATCGCCGTGCGGCCGCTCTCGCGGGCCAGGGCGACATCTGCCGCCGTGGTGCCGCGCATGATCAGATCACCGAACTGCTCGAACCAGCGGTTCCAACGCTCCAGTTGCAATACCATCTCACGAAAGCTCTCATGATAGACAATCGTGACATGAACCGCGTCAACACCGCCCTCGCGCATCTGCCGGAAAATCTTTTCCGACCAATTGGCATATTGCAGGCAGTCGATAACGGGGTGGGCAGGCACTTTGGTCATGGGCAAACCCTGCCGAAAGACTCGAACCTGCGCAATTGCAATTTCGGGGCAATCTTCGCTCTCGCTAGACAGGGGGCGATTATGTCAACAAATTGGCGATTGATCTCACAGCCGAAACAAAGCCGTTCGCCGGGGTGCATTCCGATCTAAATAGCCCAGCGTTCATGGCACATTCACTGACTCACAAAGAAATCAATCTGAAACTGCCTTTTTTCCGCCGCGATCGGGAACGAAAAATTCATCAACAAACGAGACGGAGAAAAGACATGGAATTCACTACTCTCTCATTCGACCAGTTCGCCCTCGCAGCCATGGCCTGCATAGCCATCCGCGAAGCGATGATCATGATGCTGCCCAACGCCATCGCCGGCCCCGGCGGCTGCCTTGTCGATACCGGTGAAGAAGAAGCCTGATCTACAATCCCGCTATGTTACGCGTGATGGCGGGACCGACCCGCCACGACGCAGACCCTGCACGATGATCTGATCAGGCGCTCAAGACAAAGCGCCTTTCGATCACACCGCCACCCCCAAACACTTTCTATTATCCCATTTCCTGTCGCCCTTTGTGTGACGATCTGTTGTGCCTGCGACACCGCCGCGTGCCGCACATCGCGCGCCGGCGCGATGATCGTTGCGTTGCAAGCGGTTGAATGCCTTACTCGGCGACAATGACAACGGGGGCATGTGGGATGGGGATGGGTCCGCACAAGTTTCGCGAGATCGAGGATCTGGGGCTGACGCTGTCTGACGGCACCCGGCTCTCGGCCCGGGTCTGGCTGCCCGAGGCGGCCGAAGACCAGCCGGTCCCGGCGATCCTGGAATATCTACCTTACCGCAAACGCGACGGCACAGCGGCGCGCGACGCGCTGACCCATCCCTGGTTCGCTTCGCACGGCTATGCCTGTTGCCGCGTGGATATGCGCGGCAATGGCGACAGTCAGGGTGTGATGGTCGACGAATATACCGCGCTGGAGCTGGCCGACGCACTCGAGGTGATCGACCAGATCGCCGGCCAGCCCTGGTGCGACGGCAATCTCGGCATGATGGGCATCAGCTGGGGTGGCTTCAACGCGCTGCAGGTCGCGGCCCTTGCCCCCGAACCGCTCAAAGCGATCATTACATTGTGCTCCACCGTTGACCGGTTTGGCGATGACATTCACTACAAGGGCGGTTGCCTGTTGGGCGAAAATCTCGGCTGGGCAGGCACGATGCTGTCCTATTCCTCGCGCCCGCCCGATCCCGCCCTTGTTGGTGATGCGTGGCGCGAGATGTGGCTGGAACGCCTGCAGGCCGAGCCGCATCTGGCCGAGGTCTGGCTCGAACACCCGCATCGCGATGCCTATTGGCAGCACGCCAGCGTCTGCGAAAATTACAAATCGATCAAGGCCGCCACGCTAGCCGTCGGCGGCTGGGGCGACGCCTACAAGAACGCAGTGCAGCAATTGGTTGAAAACCTTGATGCGCCCGCCAAAGGCATCATCGGCCCGTGGATCCACAAATATCCGCATTTCGCCGCGCCCGAACCCCGCATAGGGTTTTTGCAGGAAGCCCTGCGCTGGTGGGACCGCTGGCTCAAAGGTGCGGATACCGGGGTCGAGGATGACCCCGATCTCAGGCTCTATCTGATGGACAGCGTTGAACCCAAGCCCTGGTATAGGGCCCGTCCCGGCCGCTGGGTCGCCCAGAATTTTCGCGAGGTGCCGACAAAAACGCTGCATCTGAATGCGGCGCGCCTCGTTGATTCTGCAGGCCCGGTTCGTCGCGTCATCGACAGCCCGGCCGACACCGGCATGAATGGCGGCGAGTATTGCGCGATATGGCTGGGCCCGGATATGCCCGGCGACCAGCGTCGCGACGATGCCCATTCGGTTACGTTCGACACTTTGGAGCTGGATGCACCGCTCGACATCGTCGGCGCGCCGGTTGTTGCGCTGGAGCTGACCGCAGACGCGCCAGTGGCGCAGATTGCTGTGCGCCTCAACGACATCCGCCCCGACGGCAAAGTCGCGCGGATCACCTATGGGGTTTTGAACCTGACACACCGCGACGGCTCTGAAACCCCGACGCCGGTTCCGGTCGGCGAGCCGGTGCGCATCCGCCTGCAGCTCGATCAGATCGCCTATCGCGTGCCTGCCGGCCACCGCCTGCGCCTGTCATTGTCCAATGCCTATTGGCCGCTGATCTGGCCTGCGCCGGGCAAGACCGCATTGAGGCTGACAGGTGGCCGCCTGGATCTGCCTTTGCTGGCCGAAGACCCGCGCGAAGTTGCCTTTGAACCAGCCGATGCCGCGCCTGCCCGCAATGTCGACGTTCTGCGCGAACCCGAAAACGGACGCGCCACCCGGATTGACCAGAAAACCGGCACCGTGACGCTCGAGGTGCATGATGATTTCGGCGAGATCGAAGACCTTGATCACGGGCTGATCAACGGTACCGTCGCGCGCGAATGGTGGGACATTCACCCCGATGATCCGTTGTCAGCCACCGGTCAGACGCACTGGACCTGCACCATCCGGCGCGGCGACTGGTCGGTCAGAATCGAAACGTTTTCCGAAATATCGGCTGACGAAATATCGTTTCAGCTCACCGCTCGGATCGAGGCCTATGAGGGCAAGAAACTGCTCTTTGCCCGCAACTTTGAACGGGTCATTCCGCGACGCCTGCTGTGATCGCTCTTGGCTGAGTGATAGCGATGAAGCCCGTCAGAGCTGAAGGGCGCTCCCGTCCGCATGGACGGACCGAGCGCATCGCTCCGGCGCGGCGACGGCTGGTCTTTGGGGGAAATCTGAATGGCCGAGCGTTGCAGACATTCCGGCTGAGGCCTTGGTTTCCAAAAAATACGCTTCGCCGCGCCGGGACGGTGCGCGAAACCGCGGCCTTCGGCTGTCTGACAATCCAGTTGATCTTGTCCAAATAGCTACTAAAACACTTTACTTTTCAACAAGATATGAATTTCTCGGAAAACCGGAAAACCGGAAAACCGGAAAACCGGAAAACCGGAAAACCGGAAAACCGGAAAACCGGAAAACCGGAAAACCGGAAAACCGGAAAACCGGAAAACCGGAAAACCGGAAAACCGGAAAACCGGAAAACCGGAAAACCGGAAAACCGGAAAACCGGTATTCCTGTCTCCGGGTGGAGGGCTTGCAGGCGCACACGGGCGCGCCAAAATCGTCGTCACCAGGGCGCTTCGCACCCAGTGCGCATCAGCAGCGGCCACCCTTTGTGATGCGGCCGCGCGTGGCCTACCGCCCCCTGATCCGCGGATCAAGCGCATCGCGCAACCCATCGCCAATGTAGTTCACCGACAGCACCGTCAGCGAAATCGCCAGCCCCGGCCAGATCACCCGTTCCGGGTTCAGCGTCATGAAATTGGTCGAGTCAAACAACAGCCGCCCCCAGGTCGGGAAATCGGATGGAAATCCGAGGCCCAGAAACGACAGCGCGCTTTCGGTGATGATCGCGTTGGCAATCCCCAGCGTCGCCGACACCATGATCGGCGACATCACATTGGGCAGGATGTGTCGCGTGATCATGCGCTGGTTGGGCGTGCCGATCGAGCGTGCTGCCAGCACAAACTCGCGTTCCTTCAGCGCCAGCACATCGCCACGCACAATCCGCGCAGTCTGCATCCAGCTGGTGATGCCGATCACGAAAACGATCAGGATGAAGATACCGGTTTCCGGCCCGAACGCCGCTCGCAAAGGATCGCGCCAGAGCATGATGATCACCAGCAAGAGCGGCAACAGCGGCAGCGCCAGGAACAGATCGGTCAGCCGCATCAGTGGCCCGTCCAGCCGTTTGAAATAGCCGGCAACCACGCCCACAAAGGTGCCCAGCACCAGCGCCAGCAGCATCGCCACAACCCCCACCGCCAGGGACACGCGCCCGCCCGCCAGCACCTGCGCAAATGTATCGCGGCCCAGCTGGTCGGTGCCCAGCGGATGAGCCAGCGATGGCCCCTGATTTTTTGCGGGGATGTCGATGAAATTCGGCTCCAGCGTCCAGAGCCACGGCCCGAACACCACCAGCAGCGACACGAAGATGAAAAACGCCATGCCCAGCACCGCGCCGCGGTGGGTCTTGAACTGATCCCAGACATCCAGCCATTGGTTGCGGTCGGGCCGGAAGGTCGCGGCCTGAGTTTGGACGGTGGCGTCAGTCATAGCGGATCCTTGGGTCAAGAATTCCGTAGAGGACATCCGCGACCAGGTTGAACAGCACGATCAGGATGGCGAAGATAAACGTCAGCGTCTGCACCAGCGGAATATCGGCGCCCTGGATACCGATGATCAGCAACTGGCCCAGCCCGTTAACCTTGAACACCTGCTCGGTGATGATCGCCCCGCCAAAGACCTGCGGCACGCCCAGCGCGATCACGGTCACCACCGGGATCAGCGAATTGCGCAGAACATGGACCAACACCACCACCCGTTCGGTCAACCCCTTGGCGCGCGCTGTGCGCACGTAATCCTGGTTGAGATTATCCAGCATCGAGGCGCGCATGAACCGGCTGATCTGGGCCGCATTAAACAGCGCCAGAACAAAGACCGGCATCGCCATTTGCCTGATCTGGAAACCGAAACTCGCAAGATCGGTGACTTTGTGGGTGGTGTCGTAAATCGACGGGAACCAGAAAAAGCTGTCGGTCGGGACCATGACCGAGAAAACCACGATCAGCAGAACCCCGGTAAAAAACGTCGGCACCGAAAATCCGACCATTGAAACGAACGTGCCGGCCTGATCGAACCAGCTGTATTGGCGGTAGGCCGAATAGACACCGATCGGGATCGCCAAAAGGATGCCCACGACATAAGACATGCCAACCACCCACAGCGTCTGGGGCATACGCTCAACGATCAGATCAACAACCGGTGAGCGCGTCGCCCAGCTTTGCACCCGCAGCCGGTCCTCGCAGGCACCGATACAAGTGTCGAATATCTTATCGATGATGTTCAGCGGTTCGTTGACGAAGAACTGCACGCACCATTTGTAGTACCGGATGTGAATGGGCTCACCCAGACCCAGGCTCTCACGGATTTTCTCGCGCACATCCGGCGGAATGGTCAGCGGCAGATTGCCGGTTGGATCGTTGGGTGCCAGATCCAAAAGCAAAAAGATGATGAAAGATATGAACAAAAGCACCGGAATGGTGAACAGCAATCGGCGGATTGTGTAGTTCAGCATCAGCGGAGCCTTGGTTCAGATCACTCGTGGGCAGGATAGGGTGGGCATTTCTGCCCACCCCGGTTTTCGTTGATTGCTGGGATTACTGGCGGTGCCAGTCAGCGATATTCCAAAGCTCGCTGTCCCAGGAATTCATCTTGACGCCGCCAAGTGTGTTGGCATGCGCAGATACGTCGCCGCGGTGGATCAACGGGATCATCGCGCCTTCCTGCACCAGCATGTCGTTCATCGCCATGGCAAGGCGTGCACGCTCGTTCAGGTCAGCCGTCTTGCCCATCTCACTGACAAGGGCATCGTAGCCGTCGTTGCAGTAACGCGGCATATTCCCGCCAAGCCAGTTATTTCCGGGCTCCGGTATTTCTGAACAAATCCAGTTGGCCATGTAGGCCTCGGGATCGGTGCCGGCAAAGTTGTTGGTATACATCTCGATGTCAGCAAAGATCTTCTGGTAGGTGTCCGGGCTGGACTGATCGCCGCCAAAGAAGACAGCCGCGTCGATATTTTTCAGCTCGGTTTCAACGCCGATATCGCCCCACCACTGCTTGACCAAGGCTTGTGTGTCCTGACGGACAGCATTGGTTGACGTTTGGTAGAGAATTGACAGACGCACACCATCTTTGACGCGAACGCCATCAGACCCCATGACCCAGCCTGCATCGTCCAGCGCGGCATTTGCTGCCGCAACGTCCTGAACAAGGCAATCGTCGTTCGCGGTAGAGGCATAGATCGCAGGTGCCGGAAGCACGTTGCACGTGGCCGTGCCGGCAGCGCCATAGCCAACTTCCGCCAGAAGATTGCGATCAATGGCCAGTGACAGCGCCTTGCGAACAGCCGCATCAGTCAGGAACGGATGCGGTCCGCCTTCAAGGGTCGAGCGGACGTCGCCGAGGTCCGGGTCAGGATTTGACAAATTTACCATCAGCCGTTCGACCGAGGTGCCATATGAAGAAACCACGGTGCCTTTTCCAGCACCAGCCATCTTGTTGAGCACATTGGGGTCGATCTGCAGGTTCCAGGCATAGTCGAACTCGCCGGTTTCCAGCACCGCGCGCGCAGCCGCGGCAGCGTCGCCGCCACCTTTGAACGTGACGGTGGCAAAGGCCGGTTTGTCCGCATCACGATAATGCGGATTGGCTTCTAGCGAGATCACGTCGTTGGCGCGGAACTCTGTCACACGAAACGGCCCCGTGCCATGTGGGCCAAAGTTCTGCTCGGTACAAGTTGGCGCGCCTGCGCCAACGCAATTGGCAAATTGGGCCGCCTGGATGATCGGGCTTTCATTGCCGACAAACGGTCCGTACGGGAAAGGCTTGGGTTTGCCGAACGTGATCTTAACGGTCAGATCGTCCAGCGCTTCGACGCTGACGACGTCACCGAACTTGGTTTCCTGCGCACAGCCGCCTTCCGGATGCATGCAGTAATCGGCAGTAAAAATAACGTCATGTGCCGTGAAATCGCTGCCATCTGACCACTTGATGCCAGCTGTTAGCTTCCACGTGATCGATGTCAGATCTTCAGAGACTCCGCCGTTGGCAACGGTTGGAAGTTCGTCAACCAGCCAGGCGACCATGCTGCCGTTTTCGTCATAACGGGCCAGCGGTTCGATGATCATCGAGGCTGATTCTGTATCCTTGGTGCCGCCCGAAAGGAACGGGTTCAGGATCGAAGCCGCTTGCCAGTAGATGATGTTGAGATGGCCGTCCGAGCCTCGCTCGGCCTGGGCCATGGGTGCCAGCGCGAAAGCCGCGGCGGCGCTGAAGAGAATTGTCTTGAATTTCATTTCGTTAGTTCTCCCTGGTTACATATGGTTTAGCTCTTTGCCTCTGGTCTCACGCCGCTTGTCCGGCGTTTTGGTTATTTTGGGTGATCAGGTGACAGGCCACAAAGCGGCCTGGCTCTGTTTCGTTAAATTCGGGGTCGATCTGGCGGCAGATGTCCATCACCGACGGACACCGCGTGCAGAAATTACACCCCTGCGGCGGGTTCGACGGGCTCGGGACATCGCCCTCAAGGATAACGCGACCCGGCCCTGCAGTGGCACTGGGGTCGGGCTCCGGCACCGCGCTCAACAGGGCTTTGGTATAAGGATGCTGCGGGTCTTCATAAAGCGTATCGCGGTCGGCCAGCTCGACCACCTTGCCCAGATACATCACCGCCACACGGTCAGCGATATGGCGCACCATCGAAAGGTCGTGACTGATGAACAGATAGGTCAGACCGAACCGGTCCTGCAGCTCTTCCAGCAGGTTCACCACTTGGGCCTGAATGGACACATCCAGCGCCGCGATCGGCTCATCACAGACGATGAATTTCGGGTTCAGCGCCAGGGCGCGGGCAATGCCGATCCGCTGCCGCTGGCCACCGGAAAATTCATGCGGGTAACGGTTGGCGAAATTGCGGTTTAGGCCCACCGCATCCATAAGCTCATGAATACGCGCGAGTTTTTCATCCTTGTTGAGCTTGGTGTGCTCTGTCAGCGGCTCACCGATGATATGGGCCACCGTCATGCGCGGGTTCAAACACGCCTGCGGGTCCTGAAACACCATCTGCATGGACGGGCGCTTGGGGCGCAGCACGTTCATCGGCATATCGCCAATCTCATCGCCGTCAATCACCACCGACCCGCCGGTAAGATCGTAAAGCCGCAGGATAGCGCGCCCGACGGTGGATTTGCCGCATCCGCTCTCGCCGACCAGGCCCAGCGTTTCGCCCTCGAATATGTCGAAACTGATGCCGTCGACGGCCTTCACCTCGCCCACCCGGCGGCGCAGCACGCCCGCGTGGATCGGGAAATGCATCACCAGATCGCTCACCTCGACCAGTTTGCGCGGGGCGCTGCCGTCAGCCATCGTCCCCCCCGTTTGCATCCCAGTGGCACGCGACGTCATGATCCGCGGCGACGATCCGGCGCACCGGGTTTTCAACCTCGCAGCGCTCAAACGCGTGGACACAGCGGTCGCGGAACGGACATGCGGTCGGCGCGCCCGCCATAATCGGCGGCTGGCCCTCGATCACCTGCAATTTTTCGTCGCGCACCCCATGCAGCGCCGGGATCGTCTGCAGCAAAGCCCGCGTATAGGGATGGCGCGGGTCGGCGAACAGCTCTTTCACCGGCGCCTGTTCCACGATCTGGCCACCATACATCACCATCACCCGGTCGGCGATGCCGGCAATCACGCCGAGATCATGGGTGATCCAGATGATCGCCATGCCAAGTTTGTGGCGCAGCTCCTTGATCAGCTCTAATATTTGCGCCTGAATGGTGACATCCAGCGCAGTCGTTGGTTCGTCAGCGATCAGCACCTGCGGGTCGCAGGCCAACGCGATGGCGATCATGACCCGCTGGCGCATTCCGCCGGAAAACTGGTGCGGGAAATCTGCAAGGCGCTGCGCCGGGTCCGGGATGCCGACCAGTTCCAAGAGTTCAATCGCGCGGGCCCGTGCGGCCTTTTTGGACAACCCCATATGCCGGCGCAATGGTTCGGATAGCTGATAGCCGACGGTGAATACCGGGTTCAGCGAGGTCATCGGATCCTGAAACACCATACCGATCCGCGCGCCGCGAATGTCGCGTAAATGGTCATCGCTGGCCTGCAAAAGGTTCTCACCGTCAAACAGAACCTCGCCGCCGCGCACTTCAGCAGGCGGGCTTGGCAGCAGACCGATCAGCGACATCATCGTCACCGATTTGCCCGATCCGCTCTCGCCCACCACGCCCAGCAATTCGCCGGGCTTGAGATCAAAAGTTACGGAATTGACAGCGTGAACCTCACCCGAACGGGTGTGAAACACAGTCTTTAGATCCCTCACATCGAGAACGGACGTGCCCCCATCGGGCATAGGCGAACCTCCCTGCGGTTCGGTCTGTTATTGCCGGATTTTTTCCGGTCGGTATGAATTGGCTACAGGCTTTTGCACCTTAGCGCCGGAATTGTGCATCGCAAGCCTCTACTTGGTTTTGGTTGCTTATGCGATGAAGCTCAATTTGCGAACTTGACCGATTGATCCGGGACGCGCAGGGTTTGTCAATCTTGACCACGCGGCAGCAGGGGCACATGAACCTGACGGCAAAACAGCTCATGGACAAACTCGTGTCCTTCCAGACGGTTAGCCGCGACGGCAATCTGGCGCTGGTTGACTGGGTGCAGGAACTTCTGGCTGCGCACAACATCCGCTGGCACCGTATGGACGCGCCCGACGGAATCAACGCCGCGATCTATGCCCATGTCGGCCCCGCGGCCGACGGCGGCGTGCTCTTGTCCGGCCATACCGATGTCGTGCCGGTCGATGGGCAGACCTGGACCGCCAGCCCCTGGGCGGTGAGCGAACGCGACGGTAAATATTTCGGCCGCGGCACCTGCGACATGAAGGGCTTTGACGCGCTGGCGCTGCGCGCGCTGGTTGATGCCCAGATGCGCGGCCTGTCGCGGCCCTTGCAACTGGCCCTGTCCTATGACGAAGAGGTCGGTTGCACCGGCGCGCCGCCGATGATCGAGCGCATCTTGGTGGACATGCCCAGATCATCTTGCTCAATCATCGGAGAGCCTTCCCGCATGCAGGCGGTCACCGGCCACAAGGGCTCGGTCATCTATGACGTGGCGATCACCGGACATGAGGTTCACAGTTCGATCATGTACCAGGGCGTCAACGCCATCATGGAAGGTGCCAGGCTGATCGACTGGGCCAACCGGACGAACGCCGAAAATGCCGCCGCAACGCCTGATGGCGTCGCCGCCACCTACGACCCGCCCTATACCAACATTCATGTCGGCATGATCTCCGGGGGCACCGCACATAACATCACCGCCGGGAAATGTCATTTCGCCATTGGCTTTCGCGCCGTGCCGACCGAGCCGCTTGACGGCTGGCGCGCCCGCCTGCTGGACGAAGTTGCCAGGATCGAGGCGGGCATGAAAGCGGTCCATCCCGATGCCGCGATCACCCTGACCGAACGCGCCGAAATCCCCGGCCTGCAACAAGAGGCCGGCGGCGAGGCCGAGGCCATCGCCCGCACGCTGACCGGCGACAATGCCACACACGTGGTCAGCTACGGCACCGAAGCAGGCCAGTTTCAGGCGCGCGGCTATTCCTCTGTCATTTGCGGGCCCGGCGACATCGCCCAGGCCCATCAGGGCGACGAGTTTATCAGCGTCGAACAATTTCAGGCCGGTCAGCGCTTCATGGACCGGCTGATCGACATGCTGGCTGCGTGAGCCAATGTTTGATTTTGCCGGTCAGAGGCCCGCTACCTTCCCGAACCAACCGCCCGCCAGTGCCGATGTCGTCATCATCGGCGGCGGCATTATCGGCATCATGGCTGCGTGGTTTCTGACCAAATCGGGCCAGCGCGCGGTGGTTGTCGAAAAAGGCCGTGTCGGCGCCGAGCAATCCACCCGCAATTGGGGCTGGCTGCGCCAGCAGCTGCGCGATCCTGGCGAATTGCCGATCATGCTCGAGGCGATGCGCCACTGGACCGACCTGGCCGCGCAGATGGACCTCGGCTTTCAGCAATCGGGCATCCTCTATTGCGCCCAATCCGACAAGCGCATGGCCCGGTTTGAGGGCTGGCTCGACATTGCGCGCGGGCACGGCCTCGACAGCCGGATGCTGACCGGCGGTCAGCTGGCCGCGCTGGTGCCGGAAGCCGCGACTACCTATCGCGGCGGCATACATACGCCGTCAGATGCACGCGTCGAACCCTGGGTCGCCATCCCGGCACTGGCCCGGGCGCTGGCCGCCCAAGGCGTTGTGATCGCTGAATATTGTGCCGCCCGCGCGTTGGATATGACCGCCGGTCAGGTCTCGGGTGTCGTCACCGAAAAGGGCCTGATCAAAGCCGATCGCGTTATCCTGGCCGGTGGGGCATGGTCAGCGCTGTTTTTGCGCAACCATGGCCTCAGCATTCCACAGCTGGCGGTCCGCGCGACGGTTGCGGCAACCGGGCCGATGCCGCAGCTGGCGTTCACCGGCGGTGTCGGCGACGACGAACTGGCGCTGCGCCTGCGCGCCGATGGCGGCTACACGCTGGCACCGGCGTTTTTTCATGAGCTTTTCATCGGCCCCGACAGCTTTCGCCATCTGCCCCGCTTTATCCCTACACTGGCCGCCAATCCGTTCGGCACCCGCTATTGGCCCGCCGCACCCAGGGGTTACCCCGACGCCTGGACCACCGCGCGCCGCTGGCCAGCCGACCGGCCGACGCCGTTTGAAGCCATGCGCGTCCTCAACCCCGCCGCCAACCCGCGCCGGTTGCGTCAGATGCTGCGTCGCTTTCATCGCCTGTTTCCGCAATTCGGCCCGGTTCAGTTGCGCCAATCCTGGGCCGGGATGATCGATTTGATGCCCGACATCGTGCCGGTCATAGATCATGTCGCCGCATTGCCCGGTCTGACCCTGGCCACCGGCACCAGCGGCCACGGCTTTGGCATCGCGCCGGGCATTGGCCGGGTGCTGGCCGACATGGTTATGGCCCGCGATCCCGGCCATGATCTTGGCACGTTTCGGCTGTCCCGCTTTGCGCGGGCTGCAGATTAGACGCCGCACCTCCAACCGAGGGCAGCGCCAGACCGCGGGTGGGCGCCTCTGTCGGTTGAGGTCTGCGCTTTATGGTGCCGCCGCATCTTACGTTCATTCGGGTGAAACAGGTGGTCAGGGAGCGCCCGCCCATCAGGGCGGTCGGGCGCTGCCCGGCGGCACTTCGCGCCTTGTTCCGGGCAAGGGCGCGGCACAACGTCACCCAACCACGCCAGCCGCCTAATTCTTCGCCTTATCCACCATGCGCCCCGCCGTAATCCACGGCATCATGCCGCGCAAAGTCTCGCCCACCGCCTCGATCTGGTGCCTGTCATTGTTGCGCCGCGTGGCCTTGAACGAGGGCTGCCCCACCGCACATTCGGCCATCCAGTCACGCACGAACCGGCCCTGCTGGATGTCGTCGAGGATGGCCTTCATCCGCGCCTTGGTCTCGGTGTAGGGCAGAACCCGCGGCCCGGAAACATATTCGCCGTATTCCGCGGTGTTGCTGATCGAGTAATTCATATTGGCAATCCCGCCCTCATAAATCAGATCGACGATCAACTTCACCTCGTGCAGGCATTCGAAATAGGCCATCTCGGGCGCATATCCGGCCTCGACCAGGGTCTCAAAGCCCATCCGGATCAATTCAACCAGCCCACCACACAGCACCGCCTGCTCGCCGAACAGGTCGGTCTCACATTCTTCGCGGAAACTGGTCTCGATGATGCCCGACCGTCCGCCTCCGATGGCCGAGCAATAGGACAGCCCAAGCTCCAGCGCCTTACCAGAGGCGTCGTTATCGACCGCCACCAGACAGGGCACCCCGCCGCCCTTGACGTATTCGCCGCGCACCGTATGGCCGGGGCCCTTAGGCGCCATCATGATCACATCGATGCTCGCGGGCGCGTTGATCAGGCCGAAATGGATGTTCAGCCCATGGGCAAAGGCGATTGCCGCGCCGTCGCGGATATTGTCGCGCACATATTTGTTCCAGGTGTCGGCCTGCAATTCATCGGGCATGGTGAACATGATCAGATCGGCCCAGGCGGCGGCCTCGGCGATACCCATCACCTGCAGTCCTTCATCTTCGGCCTTGGCGGCACTGGCCGAGCCCTCGCGCAGGGCCACGGCGACGTTCTTGGCGCCCGAATCGCGCAGGTTCAGCGCATGGGCATGGCCTTGCGATCCATAGCCCAGGATGGCCACATGTTTGTCCTTGATCAGGTTGATGTCGCAATCGCGGTCGTAATAAACGCGCATGTCAGCCCCATTATTAGTTCTTTCGGTTCGGCGGTGCGTACATACCATGGGTTCGCGCCGCAAGGAAAAATGAGCACTTGCAGAAATATCCAGCGCATCCTGCCCCGCCGCATCATGACCCCGCCGGGTGTGGGAAATGTCGAAGCCAATGTGCATTTGAGTGAAGAGCGATGGCCGGGACCGATCGGATAGCGATCGCGTCTCCAACCGGCCCCGCATGTTAGTTCAAGGTGAAACTAAATTTCACGGCCAATTTTATGCTAATGAAACTAACACCCTACAATGGCTCCATCCCCGCCCGCATCAAGCCACGCCGCAAAGGCGCGATGTCGTGGGCGGCTTTCAGACCGGCCAGCCGCAGGCTCTGCACCGGCGGCAGACCAGACCGCGTGATCCGGTTGAACAGGTCGATCGCCCCGGCGCGCAGCGCAACATCGCGTCCCCGCGCCCGCGCAAACCGGGCCAGCACCGGGGGCGCACCGGGATCGCGGCCGCCCGTGTTGATCGCCTCGCACAGCGCGATAATATCCATGACCGAGGTATTCAGGCCCTGTGCGCCGATGGGCGGAAAAACATGCGCCGCCTCGGCGATGACCGCCCCCCGCTCGTCAACCAGTTGGCGCGCCCGCTGGGTGATGACCGGAAAAATGTTGCGCCCGCCAACCAGAGCCATCTCGCCAAACAACCCGCCGGTGCGGCCCATCATCGCCACGGAGAACGCGACAGCATCCAAGCCCAGCAGCGCCATCGCGCGCGGCCCGGTATTCATCCACACAATCGCCGACGCCGCGCGCCCACCAATATCGGCCAGTGGCACCATCGTGAACGGGCCACCCAAATGGTAAAGCTCGGTTGAAATGCCGTGATGCGGCACTGCGTGGGTGGCCACAAAGGCCAGCGATTTCTGACCGTAACGTGTTGTTTTTACGCCAATTCCCGCAGCCGTGCGCAAGGCAGAGCTATGCCCGTCCGCAGCCACGGCCAGTTTGCAGTTAATATGGCTGCCGTCTGTCAGCGCCACGCGCGCCACGCCGGTGCGCACCAGTAGCCCGCGAACACCCCGCCCAAAGCAAAGATCGACATTGGCCTGCGCGTCGAGATGGGCGATCAGTTCGCCACGCAATTGCCAGTTCATGAAATTCCAGCCAAACGGCTGATCGCCCATCTCGGCGGAATTGAACTGACGTTCACCGCGTATCTCGGGCGGCTCTCCTGTCAGATCGACGATGCGCAGGGCGTGCAATGGGTGGCCATGCGCCGCGAGCCCGTCCCAAACGCCAATTTGTTGGAAAAGTGCAATTGCAGGCTGCAAAAACGCAGTTGATCGCTGGTCTTTGGTAGGCTTTGTGCTGTCTGCCTCCGGGGCCTGCGGGTCGACAACGGTGATGCGTTGCCCGGTTTTGGCCAGGGCCGCCGCCGCGATCAGGCCGGATGGCCCGGCCCCGGCGATCAGGATGTCGGTTGTTGCGCTCATCCTGACGACGCCCCGCCAAGATCGGCCAGAAATCCGGCCAGATCATCGGTATGGTGTTGAATATAGGCCGCTGGCTCATGCGCCGGGGCGACATGAACCGTGCGCATCCCCATCTCAAAGGGCGCGGCGAGATTGCGGATGTCATCTTCAAACATCGCCGCGTGTGCCGGATCAGCGCCGTCCGTGGCCAAGATCACCTCGAACGCTTCGCGCTGCGGCTTAGGCACAAATCCGGCATCCTCGACGCCGTAAACCGCATCAAAGCGCCCCGTTAACCCCCGCGCGTCGATCACGCGGGCTGCATATTTTGCGCAAGCGTTGGTGTAAACAATCCGCCGGCCCGGCAGATCGGATATCCGCGCCGCAAGCTCTGGGTCGGCAGAAAGCGAAGAAAAATCAATATCATGCACCTCCGACAGATAGGGCGCGGGATCGACATCATGCTCGGCCATCAGCCCGGCGAGCGTGGTGCCGTATTTCTGCCAATAGGCCGCGCGCAGGTAATCGGCGCGGGTCCGCGACACCCCCAACGCGCGCGCCACCCAGGCAGTCATCCGCACCTCGATCTGGTCAAACAGACGCGCGCTCGGCGGGTATAGCGTATTGTCCAGATCAAAGACCCAGGTTCGGATATGTCTGAACAGATGCGCCGTCATGTTCCCCAGATAATCGCCTCGCGCGCAAAGGAAAACCACCAATTGCGCGCCGCCGGCTTGACCGCCTTGAACGCATGGGCAAACCGGGCCAATGTGGCGCGCCAACCGGGGGGCCACAATGACCGACGCCAAATCTTCGCCAAGCGATGCTTATCAGCTGATCCTGGCTGCGATTGACACCGGCACATACACCCCTGGCGACAGATTGGTCGAAAGCGAACTGGCCGACCGTTTCGGCGTGTCGCGCACCCCGATCCGAGAGGCCCTGCAGCGGCTGGAAACCCAGTCCTTGCTGGCCCGCGACGGGCGCAGCCTGATCGTGGCCTCGCTCGATCACAATCAGCTTGCCGAACTTTACGTCGTGCGCGCCGAGCTGGAAGGTCTGGCAGCAAGGCTGGCCGCCCGTCACGCCGTGCCCGAAGAGGTCCGGGTTTTGCGCCAAATGGTTGATGAAGATCGCAAAATCATCGCCGACCCAGAGGCTCTGTCACGCGCCAACCGCCGCTTTCACAAGCAAATTCACCTCGCCTCCCACAACCGCTATCTGGTCAAGCAGCTGGATCTTGTGCACCGCACGATGGCGCTTTTGGCGACCACCTCGCTGGCCGCCGAGGGCCGTGGCGAGACCGCGATGCACGAACACGCCGCGCTTGTCGCCGCCATCGAAGCCGGCGACGGCGATGCGGCCTATGATGCGCTGCGTGCCCATATCCGCAAGGCGTTCGAGACGCGCCTAAAGCTCGACGCGGCCTCGCCGGCTGAGTGAGCGGCCGGATCGCCGCCGCGACCTGCGCCTGCGCCGCCCCTCGGACCGCCCGTGTTCCGTCTTGTCCCAGTAAAACGGCCGCACCGTCAGTTCCCAAAGCGCCTTGATCGCCGCCAGCGTGGCCAGCAGAAAATACAGATGCAGACTCGGCAGCCACGGCCACAGCCAGCGATGCGCCTTATCGCGTGTCGCATACAGGCCGACGCCAAGTGAAACCGCCTCGCCAAACAGAAACGTCGCGGTCAGCACAACAATGGCCACCGGTCCCAGAAGCCCGGCAAAAGGATGCGCAAACCCAAGCGGCAGCGCCCAGAAGCTCCACAAGATCGGGGCCAGCAAAAACTGCATCAACGTGCCCAGAAACAGCAACTGCACCCCGGCAAAGCGCCACGCCCCAAGCTCGCGCAGCAATTGGCGCGGGCGGCGCATATGCACCGCCCAGGTGATCGCGTAGCCTTTCAGCCAGCGCGACCGCTGCCGCACCCAGGGCCAAAATCGGCAATTTGCCTCTTCCTCGGTGAACGTGGCGAAAAGCTCGGTCGTATAGCCCCGGCGGGCCAAACGCACACCCAGATCGGCATCCTCGGTGACATTATGGGCGTCCCAGCCGCCGATTTCCTCTAGGGCTTGTTGACGTTTAGGGATTCCCAAATCGGCTGATGACTGATTCAAGGTTGCAAACAGAGGAGAGCAGCCTTGATCCGTACAGTTCTGACCGACGCCCAATGGGCTGTGCCGGAAGAGTTCGGGCGCTGGAACAGCGTGTTCAAGCGCTCGACACCGCACTGCCTTGGCCGGGAATGCGACCCCGGTCGCATGGTTTCCGGCCCTGACCCGCGCCGGTTTGTCGAGGCAGTTCTCTGGATCTCGCGGACCGGATGCCCCTGGCGCGACCTGCCGGAAGAGTTCGGGCGCTGGAACAGCGTGTTCAAGCGCTTCCGAAGGTGGGTGAGGGCCGACGCTTTCTATCGTATGTTCAGGGTATTAGCCGAAGATGCAGACTTCGAATACACGATGATCGACGGTAGTATCGTCAAAGTCCACCGACACGGTCAGGGCGCAAAAGGGGGACTCAAAGCCAAGCCATCGGACGCTCTCGCGGCGGGATAACGACAAAGATCATGGCTCTGACGGACGCGCTCGGCAATCTGATCGACTTCCGCCTTCTGCCCGGTCAGGCGCATGACCTGCGGGGTACCGCCGCACTGATCGAGGGCCTCACCTGCGACCAGTTTCTCGCCGACCGTGCCTTCGACGCGAACTGGCTGCGCGAAGCGCTGACCAGTGCCGGGATCGAGCCGGTAATCCCTCCAAAATCAAACCGCCGCTTCCCGGCGGAGTTCGACCGCCACACCTACAAATGGCGTCACCTGGTCGAAAACTTCTTCGGAAAGCTGAAGGAATACAGAGGGATCGCAATGCGTTCCTGCAAAACAGATGACAGCTTCAAAGCATTCATCTCGCTTGCTGCAATCGTCATTCAAACACGATGAACGTCAACACCCCCTAGTATATCGCGGCGAAAATACAGCGTCGTGCCGCCCAGCGGCACCACCAGCCCCAGCCGCTCCGCCCCGGCAGCACGACGCGAAACCACGTCGCATATTCGATGGAAAAACAACGCGATAGCCAGTTTTCGCGGGAATTGTAGAAATCCAGCACGCCCTGCAGGCAGGCCACCCGCGGGCCGGCATCCCAAAAGCGGCGTACGATCCTGAATATCTGGTCGGGCTCGGGCGCATCCTCGGCATCCAGCACCCCGACGATCGAGCCCCTGCAGAAATCCAGCGCGAAATTCAGCGCCCGCGGTTTGGTTTTCAGTGCCCCGCGCGGCACATGAATGCGCCGGATAAATGTCGGTATTCCCGGCCCGCTTAGCGAGGCCTGGGTCTGCCAATCGTCTTCCTCGACGATCAGGCAAATATCCAGCATTTCGCGGGGATAATTCAGCCGCGACAGTCTTCGTATCAGCCGCCCGGCGATGGCCTTTTCGCGGTACAGCGGCACCAGGATCGAGACCACCGGCAATTTCATCATGCCTTGCTTGTGCCGCGACGATGTAAAAACCAAGGACCGCCCCCCCGATCCGCGCGCCATCGCGATCGCCGCGGCAAGTTTGAGCGAGGTGTTTACCGCCAGCGCCACAAAGGCCAATGCGCACAAACCGACAAACGCCGCGCGCGGCGCGATGATCAGAAAGGCGGCAAGGAACAAAATTGCCGCCAACGCATAACGCGCAGCCGCCGGCGCGCTCCAGTCGCGACAGCTCTCATTGGCCTCAACACGGGTTTCGGCGCGCCTGACCAGATCGCGGTGGCGAACGGATACAAGCGCTGCGGTGATCTGGTTGCGCGGCGCAATGGCCATCAGGGATTTGTCAAAGCCGCGCGGCAGCCGCGCCAGAAGCGCGCCGAACCGCTCCGGGTTGGCGGTCACGATAACCGGGCGCACGCCGATGCGCTGCCAGGGAATAAACCCCTCGCGCAAGCAGTGCTCGACCCCGATCATGTCGATCAGCCTGGGGTCCGGGGCCTGAGCGGACAGGTCGGCAACATCGCAATTGAACTGCATCGACAGCGCCCGGTAAAGCGCCTCTTCGCGAACGAACCCATTGGCCAGAAGAACTTCGCCGATCAAAATGTCCTGACGCCCGCGCATCGCAATCGCGCGCAGCAGATCGCCGCTCGTCACCTCGCCGATATCGGTCAGAACTTTGCCGATCGGCGGCGTCGTCCGGCGTCGCGGCCGTGCGGGCACAAAGATCGGATTCTTGGCAACATAGACCGGAAACTGCGCCGGATCGGGTCGGGGGTTCATCGCCAATGGGTCCTCGCGTCACATCACGCCTAACCATTCCGCAATTTAGGTTAACCCGATCTTAATTTTCAGGCGCTGACCGCGGCGCGTTCGTCCATCAGTGAAACGAAGCGCTCAAAGAGATAATAGCTGTCCTGCGGACCGGGGCTGGCCTCGGGGTGGTATTGCACCGAAAAGACCGGCCGCCCGTCCACACGAATTCCACAGTTCGAGCCGTCAAACAGGCTGATATAGGTCTCTTTGACATTGCCCGGCAGGGTTTGGCTGTCCACGGTGAAGCCGTGGTTCATCGAGGTGATTTCCACCTTGCCCGTCTCCAGGTCTTTGACCGGGTGGTTGGCACCGTGATGACCGTGGTTCATCTTCACGGTCGCGGCCCCCAGAGCCAGCGCAAGCATCTGATGGCCCAGGCAAATTCCAAAAATGGGCAATTCCGGCTGATCCAGCAGCGCGCGAATCGTCGGCACCGCACATTTCCCGGTTGCGGCGGGATCGCCGGGGCCATTGCTCAAAAACACGCCCGCTGGTTCATGGCTTAGAATTTCGTCTGCACTCGCCGTTGCAGGCAGCACCGTCACGTCACATCCGGCCCCGGCCAGACAGCGCAGAATATTGCGTTTGGCCCCGTAATCGACGGCCACGACTTTGTGGCCCGGGGCGCGGCGTTTCTCATATCCTTGCGGCCAGGCCCAGCGCATTTCATCCCAGCGATAGGATTGCGCGCAGGTCACTTCGCGGGCCAGATCCAGCCCCTCAAGCCCCGAAAATCCGCGCGCGGCGGCCACCAGTGCTTGTGTATCAAACGCGCCATCGGGTTGATGGGCCAGCGCCACATGGGGCGCGCCCTGATGGCGGATCGCGCGGGTCAGGCGCCTTGTGTCCACCCCGGCGATGCCGATCCTGCCCCGCTCGGCCAGCCAGCTGCCCAGCTGCTCCTGGGCCCGCCAGTTGGACGCAGCGGTCGGGTTCCATTTAACCACCATGCCCGCGGCAACCGGATCGCCGGTCTCATCGTCGTCGCGATTGACCCCGACATTGCCGATATGGGGAAAGGTGAATGTCACGATCTGACCCGCATAGGACGGATCGGTCATGATTTCCTGATAACCGGTCATTGCGGTGTTAAAACACAACTCTGCCACCGCCAGTCCGGTTGCCCCAAATCCAATGCCCAAAAAAATCGACCCGTCCGCCAGCGCCAGGCAGGCGGTTGGCTTGGCTGTTTGGTGTTCGTGCAGCACGAACAGCGACTCCCCTGCGGCCAAATTTCGCGGACCCTAAGCAAAGCCCATTCCCGGGTCAAGTCGCTAAGGATTTTCATGAAATGTTGGAATATCAATATCTAGCAGTGTGTCGGACTTGCGCGTTGGATTTCGGTGTTGAGTGATTTCGCTGTCGTCTGTCAGAGGCGCGATCGAAGTTCGGCGAAACCGCGAGGATTTGTTCGGACGGAGCGATGGGGCGGCGGATCTCCGAGGCTTCTGGGCTGTGGCCGGGCTTTTGGATCGGCCTGTCGGGCCAACAGCGCCGTCACACGGCCATCTCCAGCTTGAGCTTGTGCAGGCGCTTGCAGTTGTAGGCCAGCGCCACCAAGTCCCACTCGCCGGCCACCTTGTCGAGGCCGCGCAGCGAGAAGCCGGTGAAGCCGAGCACCGCCTTGATGATGCCGAAGACCGGCTCGACGGTCTGCTGGCGCAGCCGGTACAGCGCACGGCCTTCCTCGCTGTCGAGCTTGGCGGCCATGACTTTGAGCCATTCGGCCTTGGGTTTCTTCACCGGCACCTCGGTCTTGGCCGGGCGGAAGTCGTAGCGCCGCCGACGGCCCGACGACCCGGTCGCCACCAGAGCCTCAATGTCGCTCTCGGCAAGCGCCGCGACCTCGTCGCCGTTGGCATAGCCGTTGTCCGCCAGCACCGTCGCGGGCCGGCCGAGAACGGCCGGGATCGCCGCGATGTCCGCCACCAGCTCATTGCGGTCGCTGGCGCAGTTGGTGACCCGGGTGCCCACGATCAGCTGAGAGCCCCCGGCATCCACCACGGCTTGAGCGTTATAGGCCTGGCGGTACTCGTGCTGCTTGCTCTTGCGCATCAGCCGGCTGTCCGGATCGCTCAGATTGCTCTGCTCGTCGGCGCGCGGCGTCTCGTCGGGCGGCTTCGGGTGCTTGCCCTTGGCCCGGCCGGTGCGCGTCTCGCGCGCCGCCACCTTGGCCTCGTAGTCCGCCCGCTCGGCCTCGGCGCGCGCCTTGGCCCGAGCCTCGAGGCACCGACGCGCCGCATCCAGCCGATCGCACAAGGCCTCCCTGCGTGCGATCTCCTTGGGCAGCGCCTGGGGGTCGTCCTCACCCTCGCCGTCGGCCGCCGCGGCACGCTCCATCAGATCCGCGATGTCCAGCTTGAGCTGATCGATCAGCTCGCCCGCCCGCTCATAAGTCACCGAACGGTGCTTGCTCGCAGAGGCCTCGAACTTGCTGCCGTCGACGCTGACAAGCCCGACCTTGACAAGCTTCAACTCCTTGGCCAGCAGCAGAACCTGCAGGAAACTCTCGCCAAACGCCGCCAGGTTGTCGCGCCGAAAGGTCGCGATCGTGTCATGGTCGGGATGGACATTGGCGGCCACGAAGCGCACCCCGATATCGCGGTGCGTCGCGCGCTCGATCCGCCGGCTCGAGAAGATCCCGTTGGCATAGCAATAGATCAACAGCGCCAGCATCATCCGAGGGTGATACTGCGCCGAGCCGGTGCCACGATGGTTGACCTTGAAGGCGCTCATCTCGACCCGCTCGACCGCCTCGATCACGAAGTGCGCCAGATCATCCTCCGGGATCCAGTCCCGAAGATCGGGCGGAAGCAGAAACGCCTGGTTCCGCTCGCAGTCGATAAATTTGCTCATGGCGAGATTCTAACCGAAAATCTCCCCAAAGTCCGACACACTGCTAGACAGGCAATTGCCCGGTTGTCAGGGCCAGCTTCATTCATTATGTTGAAGGCTTCG
>CBDCFL010000013.1:0-46208 GCA_965216135.1 Paracoccaceae bacterium | reverse complement strand
TGCCGTTTTGAATTTCGATCATCGGGTAAAGGATCATACCGGGGTCTCCCAGGTCTTGGGTGATTCTACGCATCCCGCAACCAGCAGCATACCATAAACCAGTTGTCTTGGCTACGCCAATCCGCATCTTTGTCGGTAACACGCGATATGTCCGGTTTATGTACCAGATGATCTGTCCGGTTTTAGAACGCCTCCAAGCCATGGAGGGAGGCGATGCGTCGGACGGAGCAGGTACAGGGACTGAGATTGATGAAGTTCGATGAGGTTTACGGGCGCACCCATCGGGGTGGCTTGAGCCAGGCGGAGGCGGCGGAGGTTCTGGGTGTCTCGGAGCGCACCTTCCGGCGCTGGCCGCGACCGCTACGAGGCGGAGGGAGCCGACGGTCTCTACGACCGCCGCCTGGGCCGCCTCTCGGCGCGGCGCGCGCCGGTGGACGAGGTGGCGCGGGTGCTGGAGTTGTTCGACACCCGCTACTGGGACTTCACGGCCAAGCACTTCCACGAGAAGCTGGTGGCCGATCACGGCTTCAAGCGCAGCTACAACTGGCTGCGGCTGAGCTTGCAAGCCCATGGGCGCAGGCGCGCGGCGCCCAGGCGTGGGGCGCACCGGCGCAAGCGGCCGCGCCGTGCCCTGCCCGGCATGATGTTGCACCAGGACGGCTCGAGCCACGAGTGGGTCCCCGGTCGATGGTGGGACCTGATCGTCACCATGGACGATGCGACCAGCGATATCTACTCGGCCTTCTTCGTCGCCGAAGAGGGCACCATGTCGAGCTTCCAGGGGGTGTCCGAGGCGATCCGGGCCAAGGGCCTGTTCTGCTCGCTCTACGCCGACCGCGCCAGCCACTACTGGAACACGCCCGAGGCCGGCGGCAAGGTGGACAAGGACACCCCGACCCAGGTCGGCCGCGCCCTGGCGCAGCTCGGCATCGAGTTGATCCCGGCCTGCTCGCCCGAGGCAAGGCGGCGCTCGGAGCGCATGTTCGGCACCTTGCAGAAGCGCCTGCCCCAGGAACTCAGGCTCGCCGGCATCACCGACATGGTCGAGGCCAACCGCTTCCTCAAGGAGGTCTTCCTGCCACAACACAACGCCCGCTTCGCGACCCCGGCCGAGGACCGGGGCACCGCCTTCGTCCCCTTCACCGGCGCGCTCGACGACATCCTGTGCATCCACGAGGAACGCACCGTCTCAAACGACAACACGGTGCGCTACAAGCGCCTGGCACTTCAGATCCCCGCCGGCCGCCACCGCCGCCATTACGTCAAGGCCAGGGTCCGCGTCCACGAATACCCCGACGGCACAATGGCCGTCTTCCATGGACCGCGATGTCTGGCGCGATACCACGCCGATGGCCAACCGATCGACAGCCAAACCCGCGAGGCCGCGTGACCCGCTTCGACGCGACCGACCGGCGCCCTGTGGACAAGTGGACAGCCGCTCCGCGACCGACCACTTGTCCACAGGGCCAGAAACCGCAACAGAAGCGGTCAACTCATATGGTACATAAACCGGTCAACTCAGAATGTTCTCGACACGCCAATCCGCATCTTGCGGCCTCATGCGCGAAAACCCGGCCTGAGTAGAGCGAACTAACGACGGCGATTTCGGCTCACGCGCACGGATCGCGCAGGCTCGCTGTCAAAGAAATCCGATCCAAGCTGATCGCGCAGCACCCGTCGTCTAATTTCCTGGACCTCACCAGCCTTGAGATTGCCCAGCTGGAATGGCCCAAAACTCACTCGGATTAGCCGGTTGACTTGCATCCCGATCGCCTCAACGGCGCGGCGAATTTCTCGGTTCTTGCCTTCGCGCAGGGCGATTGTCAGCCAGGCATTTGCCCCCTGTTGGCGGTCCAGCGTGACGCTCATCGGCATGAAGGCATCACTGCCCAAGCGAAGACCCTTGCGCAAAGGCGCAAACATATCGTCACTTGGGGTGCCCTTGACGCGAACGCGGTATTTTCTGAGCCAGCCCGTGGACGGCAGCTCCAGGTGCCGCTTGATCGCGCCGTCATTGGTCAAGAGCAGCAATCCCTCTGAATTCAAATCCAGACGTCCAACCGAGATCACCCGCGGAAGGCCCTGCGGCAGATTGTCAAAGACCGTCGGTCGGCCTTTTTCGTCGCGTGTCGTCGTCACCAGTCCCGCGGGTTTGTGATAAAGCCAGAGCCGGGATGCCTCGGCGGCGTCAATCTGCTTGCCATCCACGGCAACCCGGTCGTTCGGCCCGACATTCAGTGCGGGCGATGCGATTGCTTTGCCGTTGACCGAAATACGTCCGGCCTCAATCATTCGCTCGGCCTCGCGGCGGCTGGCGACGCCGGACCGCGCCAGCACTTTGGCAATACGGTCGCCTTTTTGGGGGACTTGGCTCATGGGCTCGCCTTAGCCTTTGGATGGACAAAGTGAAAGCGACTTGGCAGGAGGTCACCCATGACTTTCACCAGTCATATGGACGCAGCACTGGCCGAAGCGCGCGCCGCCGCACAGCGCGGCGAAGTGCCCGTGGGCGCGGTACTGGTCGGACCGGGCGGCGCGGTCGTCGCGGCTGCTGGAAACCGCACCCGCGAACTGGGCGACCCTACGGCGCATGCCGAAATCCTCGCGATCCGCGCGGCCTGTGCGGCGGTTGGCTCAGAGCGTCTTGTCGGCCATGACCTATACGTCACGCTGGAACCTTGCGCGATGTGCGCCAGCGCCATTTCCCAGGCCCGCATTGCACGGCTTTATTATGGGGCCGATGACCCAAAATCGGGCGGCGTGGCGCATGGCGCGCAGGTGTTTAGCCATCCGCAGAGCCATCATGTGCCCGAAGTTTACGAGGGCATTGGCGCGCGAGACGCCGAGGAATTGCTAAAGTCCTTTTTCGCTGACAAACGTTAAGCACAATTCATCTTGCCGAAAATATCCTCGCCGAAGGCAGAATAACTCATACCAGTTTAACATTGACCGATATGGGCCCATTTTCGCATTCCGATTGATGTGATGGTTTCGGGCTGTGCGATGAGCTTGTTCCAAGCTTCGCATCCAGCATCGACGATGGCATTGTAGTCTTCGCACGCGGTTGGAGAGCCAATTGGCGCGCAAGTACTGCCAGATATTTTCCACCGGGTTCAGTTCCGGAGCGCGCGATGGCAGCAGGATGATGGTGAGGTTCTTCGGGACTTTGAGTTTGCCGGTGGTGTGCCATCCGGCCCGATCCATCAGCACAACCGCATGGGCCTCGGGCGACGTGGCGGCTGATCTCGTCGAGATGCATCTGCATGGCTTGCGCGTCCGCCCAAGGCAGCATGAGCGCCGCCCCCTTGCCGTGAGCCGGACAGATGGCGCCGAACAGATAGGCGTTG
Organism: Paracoccaceae bacterium; assembly: GCA_965216135.1. Lineage (GTDB taxonomy): Bacteria > Pseudomonadota > Alphaproteobacteria > Rhodobacterales > Rhodobacteraceae > CBDCFL01. The sequence goes on along the minus strand of CBDCFL010000013.1, from coordinate 42,861 downwards.
TGATAGCGCTGATCGGCCGGCTGGCGGGGGCGCGTGCCCTTTCTCGCCCAGGCGCGTCAGGCCATTCTTCTGGCCAAGGCGTGCTTCGTCCTGGAACCAGATCTCCACCGGCGTTCCCGCTGGCAGGTCAGCTGCACCTGGAGCGTGTCGGCGAAGTTTTTTTTAAACGCCTCGATGATCCGCTTATCCTGCCTGGGATGCTGCGGGCGGGCGCTGATATGGGCAAAGCCCAGTTCGCCAAGCAGTCTGGATATCCCGCGCTCGGAATAGATGACGCCAAAGCGCGCCTCGATCACCCGCTTCAGGTCGATCCGCCGCCAGCGGACAACCCCGTCCACCGCCGGGTCGGGGCCGGTCTCGACAATCTCGCCAAGTTCTTTCATCTGGACATCGCTCAGGTAGCGCGTCCGGCCCGCGCCCTTGCGGTTGGTGAGGCCATCCGGTCCCTCTTCGTTGACCGGTGAACCCAGTCCCGCAGGGTTTGGCGATCCATCCCACCGATCCTTGCGGCCTCTCCACGGCGCATGCCATCGTAGACCGCCGCAAGAGACAACAGACGGCGGCTCTGCCGGGCATCCTTGCAACGGCTGGCGAGTTTACGAAGGTGGCGGGCATCAAAGTCGCGACGAAGCGGAACACTGGCTGGCATGGCGATCCTCCTTTGCCAACCTTGAATCAGATCAAAACCGATTTGGGAATCCCCACAGAGTCAGAAATTGATATCATATACGCCGAGATTTATCCCGCCCGACTAATCGATGCCTTTCACAACCTGCGGCACAAGAGATTGCCCATAATACCAACGGTCATTGATCAGAACCCATGCGCCCATTTGCGCATGCCGAGGGACATGATCTTCCATGGTTGGTCGATGAGGTTGTTCCAGGCTTGGCAGCACAGCGCGACGATGTCTTCGTAGGATTTGAAGATCCGGTTCGACAACCAGTTGTCGCGCATGAATTGCCAGACATTCTCCACCGGGTTCAACTCGGGCGATCGTGGCGGCAGCGCCAGGACGGTGATGTTGTCGGGGATCGCCAGCTTGGGCGTCAAGTGCCAACCGGCCTGATCGACGATCAGCACCGCATGGGCGCCGGGATCGACGGCGGCACTGATCTCGATGAGGTGCGCCGCCATGGCGTCGGTGTCGCACCAGGGCATGACCAGCCCGGCGCCTTTCCCCTTCGCGGGACAGATCGCGCCGAAGATATAGGCCCATTCGGTGCGCTGGTCGCGGGGCGCCCGCGGGCGCGTGCCACGTCTGGCCCATCGGCGTGTGAGCTTATTCTTCTGGCCGATGCGGGCTTCATCTTGCCACCACAGCTCTATCTCGACGCCTTTCGGGAGCCTCGCCCGGATCTTCGCCAGTTCGGCGGGGAAGTTTTTTTTAAAAGCCTCGACGGCCAGCTCGTTTTGCGCGTAGTGGCGCGGCCGCGCCGAGATCTTGGCGAAGCCGAGCGCCTTCAACTCGCGCCCGACCGTGGTCTCGTCGAGCGAGATGGCGAACGTCTCCAAGAGCCACCGCGCCAGGTCCTTGCGCCGCCAGCGCACGACGCCGTCCACCGCCGGGACCGGGCCGGCCTCAACAACCTCCGCCAGTGCGCGGCGGTGATCGGCGTTGAGCTTCGAGGGTGCGCCCGGTGACTTCCCATCGACCAGCCCGTCCGGTCCGCGGGCGTTGAAGCGCAGCACCCAGTCGCGAATGATCTGCAGACCGACGCCGCCGATCCGCGACGCATCCGTCCTGCTGCCACCATCGTAGACCTCGGCCAACGCCAGCAGACGACGGCTCTGGGTCGCGTCCCTGGTCCTCTTCGCGAGGCGCCGCAGTGAGACGCTGTCAAAATCGTTCCGTAAGTCGATAGGCGCTGCCATGGCGAACCTCATTGGTTCACCACATTGAGTCAGAGATCGGACCGCTTGGGAATCCCCAACGTGAGTCAGGCATTCCGCTCAGTGGTATAACCGAGCCGGTGCTTGAGGAAGCGCGACAGCTCTGCCGGAGCGGCCCGCATATCGTGTTCCTGAATAAGCGCCTCGGCCAGTTCCGGCATCGTAATGTCTGGCCTGCGATCCACTGTTGTCTTGAGAAACCCCGCAAACACTTCCAGTCTGCTGCTGCCTTTTGGTCGGCCCCGCTTGGCTGGTGCGATGGAACCCGTTTGTCGGCGGCGCTGCCTAATACCAACGGCCCCCAGATTTGACTCAAGGGGATTCCCACGAGCGGCGTGATCTGATTCAGTGGCATCAAGGCAAGGGAGGCTTTGATGGCAGTAAGGATTACGCGCAAAGACAAGTCCGCAGGCGAGCTTCGCCAGGAAGCGGCGCGGTGCCGGGATGGGAAAGCGGCGCGACGGATGTTGGCGATTGCCCTGGTTCTGGATGGGGTTGACCGCAAGACGGCGGCAGAAAACTGCGGCATGGATCGGCAGACGCTGCGGGATTGGGCCCACCGTTACAATGCGGAGGGCGTGTCGGGCCTGTTCAACCGTCGCCCGCCGGATCCACCCTGTCTGCTGAGCGCGGCACAGAAGGAGGAGTTGGCGGAAATGGTTCGGGCGGGTCCCGACCCCGAAACCGATGGGGTTGTGCGCTGGCGGCGCATTGATCTGAAACGCAAGATCGAAGAGCGCTTCGGCGTCACCATGCATGAGCGAACTGTTGGCAAACAATTGGCAAGCCTGGGCTTTCGGCGTCTGTCGGTGCGCCCGCAGCATCCGAAATCCGACCCGGATGCACAGGAGGCTTTTAAAAAAACTTCGCCGCAGAGGTAGAAGCAGCCTTGCCGGAAACAGCCCGCAGCAAGCCCCTGGAGATATGGTTTCAGGATGAAGCGCGGGTTGGCCAGCAGGGCACGCTCACCCGTATCTGGGCCGAGCGTGGAACACGCCCCCGTGCCCCGCGCGACACCCGCTATATCTGGAGCTACATTTTCGGTGCCGTCTGCCCGGAACGGGCTGAAGCGGCCGCTCTGATCATGCCACATGCCGACACACAGGCCATGAGCGCGCATCTCGCCGAGATCGCTAAAACCGTCGCATCGGGCGCACATGCCCTTCTCATTCTGGATGGCGCTGGCTGGCACGGTTCGGCAGAGCTGGAGGTACCCGACAACATCACCCTGCTCAAACTCCCGCCCTATTCCCCTGAACTCAACCCGATGGAAAATGTGTGGGCTTATCTGCGTGCCAACAAGCTCGCCATATCCGTCTTCGACAATTATGAGCAGATCGTCGACAGGTGTTGCGAAGCATGGAACTTCTTTGCAAACGACAAAACCGCAATCACGTCAATCACTACCGACAATGGGCCAAAACGGTCAACGACTAGGGCCGTTGGTATAATCCGCACGGCACTCGCCGCTGATATCCGAAACCGCCGCGCAGCTTCGTGACACGAATGGCCCTCTACGATGAACGCAAGAACCCGCTCACGCAGGTCCAGTGATAGTGTCTTGCCCATGATCCACCTCCAAATATGGTGAATCACAAATCAAGCCTTGTGGGAATCCCTTTGATTCAGAAATTCAATCCGAGGCTCTAGATCACGTCTCGGCCCGATCCGACCGGCAGCACATAATCCGCTGACAGATCAACCTGGCGCGCATCGGGCACCATGGATATGTCCAGCTGCCGAAGGACAGGCGCGCCGCTGTTGGTGGTCACTGGCAGCATGATTGCCGCCGCACCGGAATTGACCGCTTGTGGCAGGCGCAATGAAAATGAAAACCGGTCTCCGCGCGCCGACCAATTGCTCGCCAAAAGCTGTAGACCAAGTTCGTCATACCCTGTGGGGCCGAAACCAATTACATCCCCTGCGCCGCTCACCGGCAGTGCGACCCCCGCCCGCGCCCCCAGCGCCAGTGAGAGGCCTGGCGCGATGGCGGCCGACCATCCAAGATTTACGCCGGCATGAGCAGCGCGTGTATCGGTGTTGGGGCTTGTCAGTGTGTTACCGACAAATCCGCCATCCTCGATCAGAGCGGTGAACCCAAAATATAAACCCGAAGCAGCGCGGCTTTGGTAATCGACGCCGAAATTGTTCGCTCTGCTGTCGATCGGCGTCAGAAAACTCAGTTTTCCGACCCCATAATTGATGCTGTGCTGGTCCCCGGGCAGGTAATCGGCAAATCCGGTGCCAAGGGCTGCCAGCTCGATATCGCCTTGCCACAGGCGCTCATTGAGAAATGACACAGGATCGCGGGCAGGCAGGCCACTTGCGGCGAGAACATCCGCTTGCGCAGAAAACCTCGCACCAAATCCGTCTGTATATGAAAACTCCTGTGCGGCGAGGCGCGCGATTATCGCATTGCCGGATGCGCCGTGGCTGACGATCAGGGGTTCCTCAATCGATACGGTCCCGCCAGCGCTGGCCGGGATGTAAGACCCGCCTATCGGCAAAAGTGCTGCGGCAATATCCAGAAAACCGTGACCAAACTCGGAATTGAAACCGTGTTCAACTATGCTGGTAAACCGCACAAATCCGGCGTGGACAAAAAACGAATTGTCGGCCGAGGCCAAAATCCGCGCGCGAAGTTCTGGCGCGGTCAGGCTTGGGAAGGCTTGGGCCAAGAGCGCCACGGCGCCGGAAACCTGCGGCGCAGCGAAAGAGCTGCCGATCCAGAATTGGTAATTGGTCGTCGTGTTTGGCTGATTAGGCAATATGCTGGCCGCATAGACGCTGCCGTCGGCGGTCAGGCAATATCGCGCTGCCTCAAGACAGGCAGCTGAATAACGTGTCGCCGACTGGATATTGCCGCCGCTCATTGTCGGTACGGCATTGACCACGGCCAGAAACGAGGCCTCTAGCCCGGACACAAAATCAGGCAGAGCGACGGCCAGATCATAGGTGGTCGCGCCGGTATCATTAGAGGCTGCAAAGACGATCACACCGCTGTTGGCAAAATTTCGCAGGGCATTGATATAGGATTGCGCGTCCGCGTTTGGACCAGCGAATTATAGGCCGATTGCGTGCCAAATGCCCCGGCATATCCCCAGGAATTGTTCTGCACGATTGCCCCGGCGGCCGCTGCCTGATTGGTGGCACTGGCCATGTCGAGGTCAGAAGAAAAATCTTCGAGCAGCAGACTTGCGCCCGGTGCGACGCCAATCATGTCACCTGACGCATCGCTGCCCGCAGCGACAGCTGCAACCGCGGTGCCATGTGCGCCGTGACACGTCACGTTGGGGTCCGTATTGCAGGGATCGCTCCCGCTCGGCGCGTAAACGCTGCTATAGGTGGTGACAGATTTGCCCGAAAACACTTCGTGGCTCGTTAGAAAGCCTTCGTCGATGATCGCGATTTTCTGCCCCGCGCCGGTGATCCCTGCGGCATGGGCATATTCGACGTTGGCGGTCGATAGCGAAAAATGAGACTTTCCGGTGAATGCCGAAAAAAAGCTCTGCACCTGGAAGACCGCTGAATTGCGTACGGTCGTTGCCGCGGTTTCAATTGCGGCGGGAAATGCGGTCCAGCCGTTGAGGCTGACACTGAGCGAGGCCGGATCGACGAACATGTTGTAGCTGATTTGGCCCGCGCCGTGCTGGCAGGCAGACACGCCAAATACGGCGGATACGACAAAGGCCAATCTGGCCGATCGGGCAATTCGGGTGAGGTACAAGGAACTGGCGCAATCGTTGTGAACTGGAGACATTGAAACCCAACGTAACCGATTTTGCTACAATTGCGCTACACAAAATATGCTACGAAGTGGTTGTTAGAGGCGAATAATCCAGATTGACAGGCTGGATTGGTACCCGCGGCCGGACTTGAACCGGCACGGCCTTTCGGGCCTGGGGATTTTAAGTCCCCTGTGTCTACCATTCCACCACGCGGGCATGAAAGGCGACCATAATGTGCTTTGCCGGTTTGACAAGAGCGCCCGAAGCTCGGTGCCGTCCGGTTGCGACGGCTGGATAGGATAGGCGAGTTCGGACAGGCATGGGTGCAATTCAAGAGCCGCGCTTTTGCTGCTTGACGCGCGTTCAACTTGGCACCACCTGTTGAGACATGTTTCCGATCCGCGATCACAACCCGTCACGGCGAACCCCTTACGTGACGGTTGGTCTGATCCTTGCCAATGTCGCGATTTTCCTGATGAGCTGGCAGGCGATCGCCGACCAGGCGATCGTTTTTCGGCTGTATGATGCTTATGCGCTCGTTCCGGCAAAGATAACGTCAGGATTTGGCTGGCAGGGGTTTGTCACCTCGGCATTTCTTCACGCCGAATTGCTGCATCTGGCCGGTAACATGCTGTTTTTGTGGATTTTCGGCGACAATCTCGAAGACCAGATGGGCCATCTGTTGTTTGCGGTATTCTACCTGCTCTGTGCGGTTATGGCCGGGCTTGCGCAGGTTGCGTCCGATCCGTTTTCGCGAGTTCCCGTAATCGGTGCTTCGGGCGCTGTTGCGGGGGTGATGGGCGGGTATTTGTTGCTCTATCCAAAGTCACGAATTGATGTGTTCTTTTTCTTTGTCATTTTCTTCAAGATCATCCCCATCCCGGCCTGGTTGGTTCTGGGTGTCTGGTTTGGTCTGCAGCTCTTTAACGGCGCCGCAACGCTCGGCGGCGTCGGCGGGATGGCCTACTGGGCCCATGCAGGTGGCTTCGCCGCGGGGTTTTTGCTGACCGTGCCGCTGTGGCTGAAGTTGGGTGCGTCAAACTACTGGCGTTCGTCGGACGGTCATCCGCCACATGCGGACGCAAAATACAAATACAGCCAGAGCCGGGTGCCAGTGGTGCGCCGCAGGCCGCGATGACGCGCCGCAATTGAAGGGGTCGAGATCGACAGGTTGGGTGAATTCGACTGGACAGAAGGGCGCAATCACCCGGCCGATGTGCCCTAGCCACGGACAACTTTGGCAAACTGGTCAAAGATCGGTTCGTTGGCGCAGATAATATCGCCGGTTTGCAGCGGGTCGGTGAGGCGCTTCAGCCCGTCGACAAGCCCGCCCGCTTCGCGAACGATCAACATGCCTGCGGCTATGTCCCAGGGGTTCACGGGCCGCTCCCAATAACCGTCCAGCCGCCCCGCCGCCACATAGGCCAGATCGAGCGCGGCAGCGCCCCAACGGCGAACGCCAGAGCAGGTGGGCAGAACACGCGCCAATTCGGCAAGCGTGTCGGGCAGATCGGCGCGCCCGCCAAAGGGCAGGCCAGTGGCAAACAGTGCCTCGATCATGTGGGTGCGCGCAGAGACGCGCAGGCGGCTTTCATTGACCCTCGCGCCTACGCCTTTTTCAGCTACGAACATTTCGTCTTTGGCCGGGTCAAACACCACGCCGGCGATGATCTGGCCTTTGTGTTCTAGCGCAATAGAAACTGCCCAATGTGGCAGCCCATGCAGGTAATTTGTGGTGCCGTCCAGCGGGTCGACAATCCAGCGCCGGGTGGGATCCTTGCCCGGTGTCTCGCCGCTTTCTTCGGCCAGCCAGCCGTATGTCGGGCGGGCCTCGCTCAATTCGGTTCGAATGATGTTTTCGGCCGCAATGTCGGCTTTTGAGACGAAATCGCCCGGGCCTTTCATCGAGACCTGAAGATTTTCGACCTCCTGAAAATCTTTCACCAGCGAGCGCCCGGCCTTACGGGCGGCCTTGATCATGACGTTCAGATTGGCGCTGCCTTGCATTTCCGCGCGCTCCCACACTGGCTGAAGGCACGCCTATAATGCGACCTTAGGCTGGTGCCAAGCACACATCGTGCCGCAAATCTAATGGGCGTTGCGCACCGCGTTCCAGGCAAACACCAGCGTACCGCCGAATAATCCGATTTCGCTGACAAAAATGAACGGGATATACTTGGATTCCTCTACCGACGTGCCGAATACCAGATAAAAGAGGGTGAGAAGAGAGAGAGCGCCAGCCTGGTGCAGCCAGAAATGCACCGTTGCCAGCTGCTTGCGGCCATCGCCGGATACACTTTGTAGATCGCAGCGAAGATCGCCATCAGGGTGGAGCCGACCAGATTGATATGGGCATGCAATGGCCTGAGCGTCGTATCATCGCTTCCGGCCATGTATTCGCCCAAGCCCATGCCGACCAGCAGATAAACTATTGCGATCAGCAGAAAATAGCGTGAAACATTCATGGATAGTCCCCCTTTTGGTTACCGCCCTTTGGCAGCACGGTTTCAGGGGACGAATTTTACGGCGCTTGCGGCGGAAATCAAACCGCCTTGGCTATTAATGCGCGTTTTTCCAGGCGTTCCAGCCAAGCACCAATGTGCCGCCGAATAACCCGATTACGAACACGACGAAAAACACGATGTGAATGATTAAGGCGAGCCCTTCTTCATCGTTTTCAAACGTGTTTCCATAGATCAGGAACAGCGATGTGATGATCGCGAGCGCGCCAAACTGGTGCAGCCAGAAATAGCACCGGGGCCAGTTTGCTGGCGGCCATCGCCGGAAACACTTTGTAGATGGCGGCGAAAATCGCCGTCAGAGTGAACCCGATCAGATTGATGTGGGCGTGTATGGGCCTGAGCGAAAAGTCGTCGATGTCACCCATATAAAGGCCCATGCCCATGCCGATCAGCAACCAGACGATGGCGATCAGCAGAAAATAACGTGAAACGTTCATGGATAGTCCCCTTGCGGTTATCGCCACTTGGCGGAGCGGTTTCAGGGGCGAATGTTATCACAGAGTTGGTCGCATCAATACTTGCTGCGTCGGCGCGGATATTTGTTGGCAAAATGAAGGATCAGGCGCGCGCACCCGCAAACCGCGCCTGCCAGTCGTCGCGCTCATCGTCAGTGATCTTGCGAAACAGGTTGTCTGGCACGACAAACGCGTGACCTGCGCGCAGAGATTGAAGCGCGGTTTCGATGTCATCCGGCCAGCTGTCATCGCTGGTTTTCAGGGCAGCCATCAGGGCGGCTGATGCGTCCGGAATGAACGGCGCTGACAGGACGGCGTAAAGCCGGATCAGGTTCAGAGATAGGCGGATCTGGGCGGCGGCGCGCGCCGGGTCGTCTTTGAAGGCCGCCCAGGGGGCGGCGGCCTGCAGATACTCATTTCCTGCGACCCAGACCGCGCGCAGCTCTGCCGACGCTTTGCGGATATCCATCGCTTCCATGTGTTTCTGGTAGACTTGGATACGTGTCGAAAGCTCCGCGATCAGGCCCGTTTCAGTTGTACCGATTTGCCCGCCCTCAGGCACCACCTCACCCCATTTCGACCGGCAGAATTTTGTGACTCGGCTCACAAAATTGCCCAGCACATCGGCGAGGTCTTTGTTTACCGACGCCTGAAAGTTTTCCCATGTAAACTCGGCATCTGAATTTTCCGGCGCGTGGGACAAAAGCCACCATCTCCAGTAATCGGCGGGCAGGATAGACAAGGCCTGATCCATGAACACGCCACGGCCCTGCGACGTGCTAAACTGGCCGCCGTCGTAGTTCAGGAAGTTGAATGATTTGATGTAATCGACCAGCTTCCACGGTTCGCCCGAACCCATGATCGTGGCCGGGAAGGACAGCGTGTGAAATGGCACGTTATCCTTGCCCATGAACTGCACGTAAGTGACGTCATCGGCGCCCTTGTCAATGCGCCACCAGCGTTCCCAATCGGCGTCGGTCTTGCCGTTCGCGTCGGCCCATTCTTTGGTCGCAGCGATATATTCGATCGGCGCGTCGAACCAAACGTAGAAGACCTTGCCTTCCATGCCGGGCCAGTCTGCATCGCCGCGTTTCACCGGCACACCCCAGTCAAGATCGCGGGTGATGCCGCGATCCTGCAAGCCGTCGCCATCGTGCAGCCACTTCTTGGCAATCGAGGTGGTCAGGATCGGCCAATCGGTTTTGCTTTCGATCCATTTGTCCAGATCATCGCGCAAGGCGGACTGACGCAGATAGAGGTGCCTGGTCTCGCGAACTTCCAGATCGGTCGAGCCCGAAATCGCGCTGCGCGGATCGATCAGGTCGGTCGGGTCGAGCTGTTTGGTGCAATTTTCGCATTGGTCCCCACGGGCGCGCTCATAACCGCAATTGGGGCAGGTTCCCTCGATATAGCGATCAGGCAGAAACCGGCCGTCAGCCTTAGAATAGACTTGTTTCTCAACCACTTCCTCGATCAGGCCTGCATCCGCCAGCCGCCCGGCGAAATGCTGGGTCAGTTTGTGGTTCTGCGGGCTGGAAGAACGCCCGAAATGATCAAACGACAGGCGGAACCCATCGCTGAGGTCCTTCTGGACCGCCCACATTTCGGCGCAATATTCAGCCACCGGCTTGCCCGCTTTGGCGGCAGCGAGCTCTGCCGGGGTTCCGTGCTCATCGGTCGCGCAGATGAACAGAACCTCATGGCCGCGCGCGCGCATGTATCGGGCGTACAGATCGGCTGGCAACTGGCTGCCGACCAGGTTGCCCAGATGCTTGATCCCATTGATATAAGGGATCGCGCTGGTGATGAGGATGCGTGCCATAGACCGCGTTTGCTTGCTGATTGTTCGCGCGCTGCTTAGCGCAAGGCCCCAGCAAGGGCTAGCGCTTCTCTCGCAGTCTTGCCATCAGCCTGCCGACCATGAAACTGGTGCGTGGCGCATAGATATAGGTTGTGCGTTCAGAGGCTGTCGGCCGCGCCCGCATCCGCGCCAGGCCGAACACGATCAGCACCAAGTGCGCGGCGGAGATGAACAGGAACATTGCTGACGAGCCAAAGGCCTCGATCAGCCCGGATGCCAGATAGGGGCTGGCAATCGCGCCAAGCGCATAGAGGAACATGAGTGCCGCCGACAGTTCGACGCGTTGCTCGTTGGTGGCGAAATCATGGGCATGCGCGGCGCTGACCGAGTAGATCGGAAAAGTCATGAAACCAAACTGCGCTGCGGTGGTCATGACCTGGGTCGTGCCGGAACTAAACACAATGGCGATCGCGCAGGACCCCATCGCCGCGGCTGACAGCCAGATCAGCACCCAGCGCCGATCATAGCGATCCGCCAGCCAGCCAGCCGGATACTGAGCCGCCGCACCACCGGCGACGAATGCCGCCAGAAACAGCGCAATCTGGTCGTTCGACAGGCCCACCTCTACGCCATAGATCGGGCCGACCATGCGAAACGCCGAGGTAGTCAGGCCGGCCACCACCACGCCAGCCGCCGCCAGTGGCGACAGGCGCAAGGCCAGGCTCGGGTGCAGGCGCGGGGCGTCCGGGGTTTTGGGCGGGCTGGACCGGGTCAGTGTGATCGGCAGAAGTGCAGCACAGCACAGGATCGCCAAGAGGTTATAGGAAATGTAATGGCCTGGCTCGAGGACCGCGATAATCAACTGGGCGCCAAGTGATCCGCCGATATCGACGATGCGATAGATCCCCTTTGTCCGGCCACGTGTTGCGTTGCTGACCTTGGCCTGCAGCCAGCTTTCCAGCACGGTATAGGCACCGGCGATGCAAAATCCCGCCATTATGCGGAAAATCGCCCAGGCGACAGGATCGACCCACATCATATGGGCGATGATACCGATGGTGCCGGTGGCGGTGAAGGCAGCGAAGGCGCGGCTATGGCCGACCGCGCCCATGACCCTGGGTGCCCACCAGCAGCCGATAAAAAAACCGACGAAATGGGCCGAACCAAGCAGGCCGACCTGACCCTTGGAATATCCGAATTGCAGGCCTGAGATCGCATCGATAGGGGCCAGACCGCCCGCACCAAGCTGTAGGAATATCACCGAAAGGAAGTGGGCTGCGAATGAAATCAGGATGCGCATGCGGCATTGTTAACGCGATCAGCACGGACGCGGCAGTGCTTTTTCGACGGCGCGACGTCGGGGTTGACGCCTCGGGCCCGCGTGCGACTCTAACCGGTGGGCACAAGCACAGGATAGAGCGTGGCGATCAGGGCTGCGGCCATCGTCCAGTTAAACGCCCTGAGCCGCGCCGCGCTGGTCAGAAAACGCCGCATTTGCTGGCCGAGCAAGGTCCAGATCGTGACGACCGGTCCGACCGCGGCCAGAAGCGGAAGCCACGATCAGAACCGCGGCAAGATCCCGACCGGGCGCGTAGATACTGATCGCCGCCAGCGCAAAAGCCCAGCTTTTTGGGATTGTCCCATTGAAATGCCGCTGCTTGCCAGAAGGTCAGCGGCTTGCCACCGGCTTCGGCGCGCCCGGGTGCAGCGGCATTGGCAATCTTCCACGCCAGCCACAACAGATAAGCGACAGAGACGACTTTGAGCACCTGACGCATTGCTGGGAAGGCATCAAATACGCCCATCAACCCCATCCGCAGCAGGACCACCATCACGTTGAAGCCGACCGCAATACCAAACATGTGCGGCGTAGTGCGGCGAAAGCCGAAATTGGCACCCGATGCCATCAGCATCAAGTTGTTCGGCCCCGGTGTAACCGACGCGACAAAGGCGAAAACGAACAGGGCAGAGATCAGTTCAGCGGACATATCAGTCGTGCCTATCCGGTTGTCACCCACACCCACTACATCTAGGGTGCTCGCAGTCGCCCGAGTAAAGCTCGGCGTAAGTGGGAGCGGTGACATCGCCAGCGATTCCGAGCAGGGACCGGAAGGCGTTGAACGGGCAGAATCGCCTGTTGAAGCGGAATGTGAACTCGTTGAGGTAGGCTTGGAGGTGCTGGTGGCTCACGCTGTGATGAATGCCACTCAGCCACGTCTTCAGGTTGGAGAAGACGAGATGAATGATCGGCAGATACTCCTCAGCGACCTGGGAGTTGCCTCGCTCGGCGACGGCGAGGTGTTTGTAGCCGCGCTTGGCGAGGCTGGTATAGCCGGACCAATCGTCGGTGATGACCGACGCACCCGAAGTAACGGCACCCTCGACAAAGCCGCAGAGCGATTCCGCGCTGCGGTCTGGCACGACAGCGAGTCGGACACGTCCGGCGTAGCGACCGCCCTTCCGCTTATCGAGCTTGGTTCCCGGCTTGCGCTGTCGCACTTCAACGGCGCTGGCGACAAGAAGCTTGTGGTGAACGCCCCGGCCCTTGCCGCGCGTGCGGCCGCCGACCCAGGTTTCGTCGACTTCGACATGGTCGCAGGCCTCGCTGCCGATGCGGTCCTGATCCGGCCGAACCATACCAGCGCGGAGCTTGTGGAGGATCTGAAAGGCGGTTTTGTAACGGGAAAGCCCGACCTGGCGCTGGAACTGTGTGGCAGACATGCCGGGCGTCTGGCTGGCAACCAGATAGGCCGCCCAGAACCATACGCCCAGCGACGTATGGGAGCGCTCCATGACCGTCCCCGCCGTCAGCCCGGTGTCGCGGCGGCACTTTCGACAGCGCAAGACGCCGGGCCGGCTGGTGAAGCGGAACGGCTCTGCCGCCGTCTGGCAATGGGGGCAGACGAACCCGTCACCCCACCGCGCCTTCTCCAGGTAGGCGGCACAGGCCGCGTCATCCGGGAAAAGTCGTCGAAACTCGGGAAGCGACCGCGGAAACGAAAGGTCTTCGCGCTGCGGAACATCCATCCCCGCTTCGTCCGCCTCCCGAGCCACGCGACGCCATACCCTACATATAGTGGGTGTGGGTGACAACCGGATAGGCACGATATCAGTCTTGTCAAAACGGCCAGAACACCATGATCGACGGGATCGAAACGGCGACGACCAGCACCTCGAGCGGCAAGCCCATACGCCAGTAATCGCCGAAGCTGTAGCCGCCGGGGCCGAGGATCAGGGTGTTGTTTTTATGGCCGATGGGGGTGAGGAAGGCGCAAGAGGCGGCAATGGCCACGACCATCAGGAATGGGTCTGGATTAACGCCAAGGCTGGCCGCCATCTGGATGCCGACCGGGGCTGCGACAATGGTCGTGGCAGTGTTGTTCAGCACATCGCTCAGCGTCATGGTGACCACCATAAGCACGGTCAGGATCGCCCAGGCTGGCAAACCTTGGGTGATGCTGATCAGGGTTCCCGCGATCAATTCGGTGCCGCCCGAGGTTTGCAGCGCTGCGCCAAGCGGGATCATCGAGCCCAGCAGCACGACCACCGGCCATTCGATATGGGTGTAGATTTCCGAGATCGGCATGATGCGGGTCAGCACATAGGCGACCACGACGATGCCCAGCGCCACCGGCAGGTAAAGCCAGCCGACGCTGGCCGCGGCCACGGCGGCGGCAAACAGGCCGATTGCCAGCCAGACTTTTTTGTCATCGGTTACCGCCAACCCGCGGTCGGCGAGCGGCAGACAGCCCAGCCATTCAACCACCTCTGCGCCGTTGTCCGAAGGCGTCAGCAGCAACAGAATGTCGCCCGCGCGGATCGGCGTTTTGCGCACCTGTTTGGTGATCCGCCTGCCGCCACGCGAGATGCCCATCAAAACGGTGCGCTGGCGCCAGCCAAGGCCCACAGCCTGCGCCGTGCGCCCGCGCAGGCGCGAGTTCTCGGTGACCACGACCTCGACGACCTGGACGCCATCGCCTTCGGCGGTCAGATTTCCCTGACGGGCCGGATCGGCAAAATCGAGCGATAACGCCGCGCGAAACTCGTCAAGCGCATCTGGCGTTGCCTCGAGCACCAGCGCATCACCGGCGATCAACGGCGCGTTGGCCTGAGCGCCATAAAGCCGCTTGCCCGCGCGCACCAACCCGAGGATCGCGACGTCGTTTTTTTCCGCTATTTCAAACAGTTCAGAGACTCTCGTGCCTTCGTGCTTGCTGCCCTCTGGCACGGTTAGTTCGGCGATATAGGCGGCGATGTCGGACATCGGGTCGCTGCTTGCGGCGTCATCGCGCGACGGGATCAGCCGCCAGCCGATAAGCGCGACAAAGACCAGCCCGGCCAGCGCTGTAATCCCGCCGACGGGGGCAAAATCGAACATCTTGAACGGCTCGCCCAGCGCGTCCTGTCTGATCGCCGCGATGATGATGTTGGGCGGCGTGCCGATCAGGGTGACCATTCCGCCCAGGATCGTCGCAAACGAAAGCGGCATCAGGCTGAGCGCCGGGTTGCGGCCCGCCTTGCGCGCGGTCTGGATGTCGACCGGCATCAACAGGCCAAGGGCGGCGACGTTATTCATGAATGCCGACAGCACGCCGCCGATCACGCCCATCAAAGCGATGTGGGCACCCAGTGCGCGGGCGCTGTCGACCAGCGTTCGCGTGATCAGAAAGACGGTGCCCGAGCGCACCAGCCCGGCCGAGACTACCAGCACAAGTGCGACCACCAGCGTCGCCGGGTGGCCAAAACCGGCGAATGCGTCTTTGGTCGGCACGACACCCAGCACGACACCGGCCATAAGTGCCGAAAAGGCGACCAGATCATAGCGAAACCGGCCCCACAAAAGCATCGCAAATACCGCGCCGAACAAAGCAAACAGAATAATTTGGTCCACTGTCATGGGCGCAGAGATACCTGCCCCTTTCGTGGCTGTCACCCTTTGCGGGGTAACGGGTGATGCAAATATTCGGCTGCAATTACGCCTGGACCGAAGATGCCGCGGTGCGGCTGCTGCACCGGGTTAGCCTGCTTGCTGGTTTGGTTTGGCCGTTCTGCCCTGATCTGAGGCATCTGTGATCGGTTCCGGACTGAGTTGGAAGCCGCCCTTTTGCGGTTCAACGCGCCAGCTTTTCGGTGGTGCGGTACGCGCGCGCTGCCGGGTCAGGCACCAGCCGGGACGATCCGGGCCATGGGCCGGGGTCAGTTGCCAGCGGCTTTCAATTCCCGCCGCACCGCCGGAACTGCCGCAGACCAGCACACCCAAAGGTGCCTGCCCGCTTTCGCTCGCACCGGTTTCGGCGGCCAGATGCAGGCGCCGGACGGGGGTGAGCGCTGGGGGTGCGGGAATATCGGCCACAACTAAAGGTATGATACCATTGCGCAAAACCTCTTCCATCACCCAGAGTACATCTTCGGGGCGGGTGGGGGTGAGAAAGGTGAAGCGGCCCGGATCGACGAAGCGCTGCATCCCTTGGGCATGGAGCTTTTCGACCGTCCAGGCCGGTGAAATCCAAAAAACCGGCCCCTCCACCCGGGCGGCCAGCATCATCGCCAGGGTGCGCCGGGCGGACCCGCAAAACTCATGCGCTCTGGCACATAAAAGGCTAATATCATTGATAAAAACCTGTTCACGGCGGCTGCGCTTGTGGCGGTTGTTATGAAGTAAAACGGCGGAATCCATGCCATGAGGATAGAGTGTTCTTCTTTTGTTCTCAACCCCATACAAAACGATCTGGCGAACTTGCGCGAACCGCGATACCCAGAAAGCCACAAAAAAATCATTGCCGGCACCCTGTCGGCTGTCTGTCGGACAGTGTCGCCTCGATGTCTGCGTGGATTTGGATCACCATCGCTGCCGCAACGGCGCAGACCCTGCGGTTCATACTGCAAAAACAACTGGCTGGAGCCGGACTTTCAGCTGCCGGCGCCACCTACGCTCGGTTCATCTATTCCGCCCCGCTGGTGGCCGCCGGATTAGCGGTCTTGGTCAGTTCAACTGACGGTCGCTGCCCGCGCCGGACGCGGCGTTCTGGGCCTATGCGCTGACCGGCGGTTTGGCCCAGATCCTCGCCACCATCGCCATTGTGCAGCTGTTTTCGATGCGCAATTTCGCCGTTGGTATCACGCTCAAGAAAACCGAGGTTCTGCAGACCGCATTGATCGGATTTCTACTTTCCAATTCTTAGGGTCAGAGCCACCGGCTTCCAGCCGGTCTGCTTCAGCTAAATTCTGATGAGCCTTCCCCCTGATTTTGGCTCGCCCTTGGGTGAAAGCCAAAATCAGGGGGAAGGCTCATGGCCTATTGTACTGGTAGTCATACCAAATTTTATCACCGATATCATATCGTTTGGGTTACGAAGTATCGGTTCAAGGTTTTGCACGGCGATATGCGGGTGCGCTTGCGTGAAATCATCCGCCAGACCTGCAGTGAAATGGGCGTGCGGATCGAGAAGGGCGTCCTGTCGAACGATCACGTTCATATGTTCGTGTCGATCCCACCGCACCTGGCGCTGTCGACGGTGATGCAGCGGATCAAGGGGCGCTCATCCCGCAAAATCCAGATGGAGTTCCCGGACCTGCGCAAACGATACTGGGGCAGGCGGTTTTGGGCCCGTGGATATTTCTCGACCACATCAGGCAATGTGACTGACGATGTCATACTTCAGTATCTGGAGCTTCACTCCAAACGGAAACCTACCGGCATCAGCCGGTAGTGGTTTAGTGTTGGGCGATCTGGTTTCTCCGCTCGGGCTCGGCGGCATTGTGATCGGATTTCTCGGCGTGATGTTTCTGACCGACGTGAGCGGCATGGACCGGGCGCGGTTTCGGCTGCGTCTGGACCGATCAGCACTGCTTGGCCTTGGCTCTGGTGCGCTGTTTGGCATATCGGGCGTCTGTTATCGCGGCGCGTCCCTGTCACTGGATAGTGGCGATATTGCGCTGCGCGCCGGGCTGACCCTGGCTTGTGTCACCGCCGCCCAGACCATTGCCATGACACTCTGGTTTCTGATCCGCGATGGCGATCAGATCCGGCGCGTGATCCTGGCCTGGCGCCGGGCCGCGCTGGTTGGGATAACCTCGATGGTGGGTTCGTTTTGCTGGTTTTCCGCCTTTACGCTGCAGCAAGCGGCTTATGTCAATGCGGTCGGCCAGATCGAACTTGCATTTTCAATCCTGGCCTCGATGCTCATATTCTCAGAACGCATCAGCGCGCGGGAGTGGATCGGCATTGCGCTGATCCTGTCGTCAATCGTGACGATTATTCTGGCGATCTGATTTGCCCTAAAACGGCTTGCATTTGATCTGAGCCGATCCGCGTTCGCGGATTGTCAGGTAAGTTGCCGCGATTGCCCCTGACCGAAGTGCAGGAAATGCCGCCGTAAATGAGACAGGCCGTCCAACTTCGCGCTCATGCCCCCAGTAGCCGCGCAGCGGCCCGGGCAGCGCCCGGCCGCCCCGTCTCGCCGGGGGCAAGCCTTCAGCACGACGGGCGGGCGCGCAAATGTGACGCGATTGTTGGGCACAGCAAGCCCGGAACAAGGCACGAAGTGCCGCCGGGCAGCGCCCGACCGCCCATGTGGGCGGGCGCTCCTCCACCGCATGCGCACCCGAATGAACGGAAGATGTAGCGGCACCATAAAGCGCAGACCTCAACCGACAGAGGCGCCCACCCGCGATCGGGCACTGCCCTTGCGTTGCGAAAAGGGCGGAGGCGGATCACGGGCAGAACGCCGACCCGACCTTGGTACCGTTTATGGGCTTGGAACGGCCGCGCACGCTGCCCGAAACAGCCGCGCGACGACAACCCGCTGCTCTGCCGGTGCGAATGGGTGAGAGGGTGGATGGTGGGCAGAATGCCACCCTGCCGGGCGCGTATTGCGGACGGGCGCAATGGCCACGCTGAATTTGCCCATGCCCTGCTTTGCGCGTGTTCTGGAGACGTGCAGTCCCCGGTGACCTAAAGCCGCGAAAATCGGCTGCGCTCGCCGCGATTGTCGAAAAAGGCCAGCTCATTGGGCGGTTTCAGACTTGGAAGATGCGCCGCCAGCTCAGCAATCACGACCTCGGTAATGAACGGAAGATTGAACTTTCGCGCCTCAGACACGCGAACCCACTGAAGATGGCTCAACTCGTCCGAGGCTTTGGAAAAATCATCCGGGTCGTCAGAGAGCGCCGCCGCGTCAGCAAGGAAAAACCGCGCGTCAAACCGCCTGGGCCGCCCCGGCGGGGTGATCGCCCGGCAAAAGAAGGTCAGCGCCGAGGCGTCAGGCAGAAGCCCGCCTTGAGAAAATCCGTGCCAGTCTTCTGGCAGTTCCCAATCGCCGGTGGCGGTTTTGCCCAGCCGCAGGCCGGTTTCTTCCCACAGCTCGCGTATCGCCGTTGCCGCGATTGCCCCGGGCGACACCGGGGTGGTCAGGTCCAGCCTCAGCCGATCGGCGCAGGCATCAGCCAGCGGTGCCGCAAGTGATACGGCGGCATCGCTGTCATCAACCGCGCCACCGGGAAAGACAAATTTGGACGGCATGAATGCCGCATTTTGCCCACGCTGGCCCATCAGCACCGACGCCGGACCACTGCGGTCGCGAACCACAATCACGGTGGCGGCATTTCGGATCGGCGTTTCTGTCATGTGTTGAAGTTAGGTCATCGCGTGGCGCGTGCAAAGCCGTGCATGCGCTTGGCCCACTGGACGCCGACAATCACGCCCTTGATCCGGGGCAGGAGCCAGAGCGACAAGGCGACGCATCCAACCGAGAACATGGCCGCCAGCGTCAACGGTTCGGGTCGAAATTCGACATAAATCCATACGATCAACGGTGCCAGGATATGGCCGACGATTAATATTGTCAGATAGGCCGGACCATCATCGGCGCGGTGATGAAACATATCTTTCGCCGCAGACCGGGCATTGGTCGCGAACAGCCAGATAGCTGCGCAACAAAGGGCCCTGTCCGCAGTTGGGGCAACGCCTGCGCCAGCCGTTCATGGCGGCGGGACGAAGCTCACGCGCGGTTTCCAGTTCGCTCATCTACGTCTATGTCCCAGCTGCGCCAGACCCGCGCCGTCTTGGTGGGCGGGTCTGTGACGAAAATACGCGCCGGTAAGGTTCATTGCGTGCCTATCCGGTTGTCACCCACACCCACTATATGTAGGGTATGGCGTCGAGTGGCTCGGGAGGCGGACGAAGCGGGGATGGATGTTCCGCAGCGCGAAGACCTTTCGTTTCCGCGGTCGCTTCCCGAGTTTCAACGACTTTTCCCGGATGACGCGGCCTGTGCCGCCTACCTGGAGAAGGCGCGGTGGGGTGACGGGTTCGTCTGCCCCCATTGCCAGACGGCGGCAGAGCCGTTCCGCTTCACCAGCCGGCCCGGCGTCCTGCGCTGTCGAAAGTGCCGCCGCGACACCGGGCTGACGGCGGGGACGGTCATGGAGCGCTCCCATACGTCGCTGGGCGTATGGTTCTGGGCGGCCTATCTGGTTGCCAGCCAGACGCCCGGCATGTCTGCCACACAGTTCCAGCGCCAGGTCGGGCTTTCCCGTTACGAAACCGCCTTTCAGATCCTCCACAAGCTCCGCGCTGGTATGGTTCGGCCGGATCAGGACCGCATCGGCAGCGAGGCCTGCGACCATGTCGAAGTCGACGAAACCTGGGTCGGCGGCCGCACGCGCGGCAAGGGCTGGGGCGTTCACCACAAGCTTCTTGTCGCCAGCGCCGTTGAAGTGCGACAGCGCAAGCCGGGAACCAAGCTCGATAAGCGGAAGGGCGGTCGCTACGCCGGACGTGTCCGACTCGCTGTCGTGCCAGACCGCAGCGCGGAATCGCTCTGCGGCTTTGTCGAGGGCGCCGTTACTTCGGGTGCGTCGGTCATCACCGACGATTGGTCCGGCTATACCAGCCTCGCCAAGCGCGGCTACAAACACCTCGCCGTCGCCGAGCGAGGCAACTCCCAGGTCGCTGAGGAGTATCTGCCGATCATTCATCTCGTCTTCGCCAACCTGAAGACGTGGCTGAGTGGCATTCATCACGGCGTGAGCCACCAGCACCTCCAAGCCTACCTCAACGAGTTCACCTTCCGCTTCAACAGGCGGTTCTACCCGTTCAACGCCTTCCGGTCCCTGCTCGGAATCGCTGGCGATGTCACCGCTCCCACTTACGCCGAGCTTTACTCGGGCGACTGGGAGCACCCTAGATGTAGTGGGTGTGGGTGACAACCGGATAGGCACGGTTCATTGTAGGGGCGCATTCTGTCGGTGCGCCGTGTTGTCGCAACCCGGGCGCTGCGTTGCACACGTTCATGAGCGACGGAAAATCCGGGCGCAATCGTGAAACCTCTGAACGCGCCGAAAACAGGTGCGTCAAAGCCACTAAATCGAAAGGAATGGTAGATGGCAAAATTAGGCAATATAGCACTTATCGCGGTGGTCGGTGTCGCAGGACTTGGTCTGGCGGCGCACTCATTCGCGCAAGGATCGGGCAGCGAAAAAATGGGCCACGGCTTTGGGCCGCGCGGCGAAGGCCCGCCGGCATTTGAAACGCTGGACACCAACGCCGACGGCGTGGTGACGGTGGATGAGATCCGCGCACTTGAGGCGGCAAAGTTTGCCGAGGCCGACACGAACGGCGATGGCGTTCTGGACCAGGATGAGCTGCTGGAACATGCGGTGGCGCAAATGCGCGAGAGGGCAGGCGAGATGCTGTCGCGAATGATCGCCTGGCAGGACAAAGACGGTGACGGCGCGCTTTCTGCCGATGAGATGCCCGGTGACCGGATGGGCGCGATGCTGTCTCGGGTGGATGCCGACGGTGACGGACAGATAACGGCCGAGGAATATGAAACAGCGATCAGCAAACACCGCGATCGCGGTGAGCGTGGCCGGCACGGCCATGGACATGGCGACCGCGACGACGGCTGAAACTGATGCATTTGACCCGGCATCCATGCTAGATGCCGGGTCAAACTAAAACGGGGAAAAAACTGCCGTTGAATATGCTGGCCGATCCGAAGCTGGACGATCCCACAGGCAGCGCCTCAGACGAAGCGTTGCTTGCAGCCTATGGCCAGGGCGACCAAACCGCCGCCAGGCTGTTGCTGGGCAGGCTCGCGCCACGTCTGTTGGCCTACGCATCGCGGGTTTTGGGCGACCGCTCTGAGGCCGAGGATGTTGTGCAGGAGACGATGCTGCGCCTGTGGCGCGCCGCGCCGGGCTGGCGGGCAGATGGCGCCGCGAAAGTGGGGACATGGGCATATCGGGTTGCGGCCAATCTGGCCATCGACAGGTTGCGCAAGCGCCGCAAGTCTGCCCCGCTGGACGAGATTGCCGAACCCCGCGCGCCGGGGACGGATGTTGCAGACCGGATGCACAATACCGTGCGCATGGCCGCCCTGCGCGCGGCCTTGGCTGAATTGCCTGATCGTCAGGCAACTGCCGTCACGCTTCGCCATCTTGAGGGCCTGAGCAACCCCGAGATCGCCGAGGCGATGGATATTGGCATCGAAGCCGTGGAGAGCCTGACCGCCCGCGGCAAACGCAAACTAACAGAGCTGCTTGGCCACAGAAAAAAGGAGCTGGGCTATGACGACGAATAAGCCGGATCGCGGATCGCTGAGTGAGACTGAGTTGGAGCGGATATTTGAGACCGTCCGCGAAGATCAGCCGGTACCGAGCGAGGCGTTCCTGGGACGATTGATGGCCGACGCGGCGCAAGCGCAGCCGTCGCGAGCTGCCGGGACCGCACCTGCGCGGGCCACGCGCGGCGATTTCTGGGCGTCATTGTTTGGCCCGTTTGGCGGGCTGCCCGGTGCGGCGGGGCTGGCCATGGCCGGCCTGGTTGGATTGATGATCGGCTATGCCGATATTGGCGCGCTCGACAGTGCCGCCCAGGCCATCGGTCTGGATATTGGCGCCTACGATGTGGATGATTTGTTCACCGCGTTCCCGTCGATTGCAGAGGAGGGTTGAGATGACCGAAGATCCGCAAAAACCAGCAGCCGCAGGCGGTAAGGGCATGTCACGAGGCCTGCGTATTGTGTTGATTTCCTCACTTGCGATAAACCTTCTGATCGCCGGTGCTGTCGGGGGGGCGATATTGCGACACGACGGCCCGATAAAGCGGCGCGCCGATCTGGCGCCGGCCGCAGACGCCGGTATCGCGCCGTTTGCCCGCGCCATGGATCGCGATCAGCGTGGTGCGCTTGGCCAGGATATCGCCCGGCGCAACCGCGATCTGAGCTCTAACAGGGGCGATTTGCGCCGCATTGTCGGGTCAATTCTGGAAACCCTGCGCACAGAGCCGTTCGATGCGGATGCATTGCGCCAGAATTTTACCCAAGCGCAGAGTTTCCTGAACGCCCGCCAGCATATCGGCGTCGAGGCGCTGATCGGCCAGATCAATCAAATGAGCGACGAGGAACGGGTCAAATATGCTGATCGGCTGGAGCATTCATTCCGGCAGATGGACGTGCGCCGGTAGGCGGGGTCGCATGAATTACCGTTTTGTGTCGACGACACGCAACCGAGGGCAGCGCCCGATCGCGGGTGGGCGCCGCAACAGTTGAGGTTGGCACTTTATGGTGCCGCCATATCTTCCGTTTGTGCGGGTGTGCAGGCGGCAATGACGCGCCCGCCCTCCGGGGCGGTCGGGCGCTGCCCGGCGGCTCGTTCCGAGCCTTGTTCCGGGCAAGGCCGCGACCGCAATAAGCTGGCAAGTGGTGGGCGACCCTGGAATCGAACCAGGCGTGGGTCTCCCCGGCGGAGTTACAGTCCGCTGCCGCACCTTGCAGCCCGTCGCCCTGATCGCGCGGGCAAAAACGGGCCGGCGCGCCCGCGGTGGATATACGGGCACCAGCAATCGCGTCAAGGCGAAAGCCGCGTTTTTCTTGTTCTTGCGGCCCTGGCGTGGCAAGCCGGGCCGGACCAGGATCGACAGGAATAATATGAGCAAAAAGCCGCAATGGGTAATTGAAAAAGAGCAGGGCAAACGGGCCTCTGCTGCGGCGACATATTGGCTTTTCGGGCTGCATTCGGTGCGCGATGCGCTGGAAAATCCGGCCCGCAAGAAGCACCATCTCGTCGCAACCAAAAACGCGATGGCAAAGCTGGGCGATGCGGCGGGCGGATCGCCGGTTGAGGTCACGATCGCCGATCCGCGCCACTTTCCGGTCGCCCTGGATCCCGGCTCGGTTCATCAAGGCGCGGCGCTGGAGGTCTCGCCGCTCAGTTGGGGCGCTCTTTCGGCGGTGGCGGCGACATCGGGGCGCGCGCGTGACATAGTGGTGCTGCTCGACCGGGTCAGTGACCCGCAAAACGTCGGCGCGGTTTTGCGTTCGGCGGAGGTGTTTGGAGCAAAAGCGGTTATCGCGCCGTCACGCCATGCGGCACCAGAGACCGGAGCGCTGGCCAAAGCCGCCTCGGGCGCGCTGGAGCGCCAGCCCTATTTGCGGGTGCGCAATCTGGGCGATGCAATGGTCGAACTGAAAGCGCTGGGCTATCTTTTGGTCGGCTTTGAGGGCAGTGCCGAGCGCGGCCTGGACAAAACCCTGGCAGATTTGCCATCCGGCCCACTGGGGTTGGTCCTGGGCGCAGAAGGGCCCGGCCTGCGCCAGCGAACCCGGGATTTATGCGATTTTGTCGCTCACATCGAATTTGGCGGCAATTTCGGCTCGCTTAATGTGTCAAACGCGGCAGCGGTGGCGCTCTATGCGGCTTCAAGGTCGGCGCATAACCCTGCGTAATCACAACTATCTTACCAGCTCTTTTCTTTGGCGCGTTTGAACATACCTAGTGTGGCAGGGCATGGCCTGGAACTGCCAGCCCTTTTCACTGTCCCTCGTTCCAAAACTGGTGCCCGGACTTAAACCGGGTGCCTTTTTTGTTGGGAAACAAGATGTTATGAAGGCCCATGAGTTATTCAGATCAATACCTGAAAGGCATATTGACGGGCGTTAAGCACATCGCTTGCGTTGGCGTATCGGCCAATCCGGTGCGGCCAAGTTATTTTGTTGCGCGCTATCTGGGGCTAAAGGGCTTTGACGTGACGCTGGTGAACCCTGCCTATGCGGATCAGACAATTTTTGGCCGCCCGGTCTTTGCCAGCCTTTCGGACATCCCGCAGCCGGAAGACATTGAAATGGTGGATATATTCCGCCGATCTGAGGCTGTGCCGCCAGTCGTCGACGAAGCGCTGGCGGTATTGCCAAACCTGCGGGTTGTTTGGATGCAAATCGGCGTGATCAACCACGAGGCGGCGGCCAAGGCCGAGGCTGCGGGTGTCGAGGTTATCATGAACCGCTGCCCGAAGATCGAATATCAGCGGCTGTTTGGCGAGCTCAGAATGGGTGGATTTGCGACCGGGATAATCTCGTCCAAACTTTGAGGGACTCGACGCGTTGCGCCTTCTGCGGATAGCCTTGCGCCTATGCAGCAAGTTTTCATGAGGTTTATCTCGATGGCAGCACTTGCCTGCGCCGGCCCGCTCGCCGCCCAGGACAATGCGGCCGAGGAACTCTGCAAAGATAACAGCGCAGTCTTCGAAGAACGCCTGGCGGCCTGCGACGCGCTGATCGCAAGCGGTGATTACGATGATCAGGCCTGGGTCTTTGAGCGCCGCGGCGATGCTTTCAAGGATATTGGGTAATATGCCAAAGCGATTGGCGCCTATCGCCAGAGTCTGGCGATTGACGGCGACTATCTGCCGACGCACCAGGGGCTGGTAGTCTCAAGTTACCAGCTGGATCAAATCGATGCTGCCTTCGCCTCGAGTTCGTTGCTGATAGCGGCAAACCCGGACAGCTTTTTCAACAATTACTGGCATGCCAGCGTTCTTGAAGAATTGGATCAACCTGACGCTGCAATTGCGGCCTACGGGAACACCGCCGAGCTGCGGCCCGGAAGCTACTTCGCGTGGCGCGATCTGGGCTATTTGTTGATCGACGAACGGCAAAATGATGCAGCGATCGAGCCGCTGGAACGAGCCCGCGATATCCGGCCGTTTTCAACCGGGCCTTACGGCGAACTGGCTATGGGTCACGGGCGCGAAGAGCGGCTGGCGGAATCGGCGCTGAACAGCCGGATCGCGATTGCGCTGAACCCCAATCTTGACGCGTTCACGCTTTACGTTGTCGAACTGACGCCCGATGTCGAAAACCCTGGGCTGCCGCCGCTTGTCTATGCACCACCCGCAGCGGGGCTGGAAATGCAGTTTCTGCAAACCATCCTGCCACGCGACACCCGCGACGAGATGGAGGCGGCCATCGGCGATCTGGCGGCCTGGTTCAAAGCACCGCCAAAAGCCCCGCCCAAGGCGGCGGCCTTTGTCACCCGCTGGCTGAACCCGGACGGCGACGATGTGGGAATTGAACTGCGGCTGGATGCTCAAGACGCCATGGAGGATTATCTGCCGCCGGGTGGTCAGATGCCGCAAGGCGTGCTGGCCTATCGCGGACTTCTGTTGACCGAGATCAGGCCGATGGGCGACAGGGGCCCGCAAATCGCCGTTATTTATGACGGACCGCAGCCCGCCGAGATCTGGCCGCTGGCGGTCGGCAATGCCGTATCCGGCACCGGGCGGTATTTGCTGATCTGCACCGACAGACCAAAGCTGGTGGCCCTGATGATGGGATGCCGGGTTGGCATGGAAAGTGTGGAGCTGGGCACGCTGGAATATTCGTTTGCCGTGGACCGGGTGGAACAGGTGCGCGTGCCGCTGGGGGATTTTGTCACCTACGTGGTGCGCTACCGCGAACTGGCGGTGGTGCAATTTGGCGAGAACCAACAGGAGCGCCAGATTGAGACCCACTGGTGGGTGGCACCTGAGCTGAATTACTGGGTGCAAAGGACGACGCTGGAAGGCGAGGATATTTCGAAATTGGTGGCGGTCAGCGCGAAGTGAATATTCGCCTTCGGCGAGGATATTTTTTGCAAAAATGAAGTCAGCGGTTTTGCTTTTACTGACCGGTTCGCTTTGTTAGCTCTGCTTCTATGTCGGCCAGCGTCACATCGCGCGTCGCGCACATCACCAGCAGGTGGTAGAGCGCATCGGCGGCCTCGGATGTCAGGCGGTCTTTGTCGCCTTTGACCGCTTCGATGATTGCCTCGATCGCCTCTTCGCCGAACTTTTCGGCGGCTTTTTCGGGGCCGTCGGCCAGTAATCTAGCCGTCCAGCTGGTTTCAGGATTGGCGGATTTTCGGGCCGCGATGGTGGCGGCGAGGTCGTGCAGGATGGTCATGTCAGCCTCATCGGGATACCGGCAGCGGCCATGTGGGATTTGGCCTGGGCGATGGTATAGGTGCCAAAGTGAAAGATCGAGGCGGCTAAGACAGCGGATGCGTGGCCCTCTGTCACAGCTTTGACCAGGTGATCGAGCGTGCCTGCGCCGCCCGAGGCGATCACCGGCACCGATACGGCGTCGGCGATGGCGCGCGTCAGGGCCAGGTTATAGCCCGCTTTGGTGCCGTCGCGGTCCATCGAGGTGAGCAGAATTTCTCCGGCGCCTTTGGCGACCACGGTTCGGGCGAATTCGACGGCATCAATGCCGGTCGGATTGCGCCCGCCATGGGTGAATATTTCCCATGTGCCCGGGGCGGCCTCTTTGGCGTCAATCGCCACGACGATGCACTGGCTGCCGAACTGGTCGGCGGCGCGGGCCACCACGTCCGCGTCGGCCACTGCGGCGGAGTTGAAGGATACTTTGTCAGCACCGGCCAGCAACAGGTTTCGCACATCGCCCACGTTCCGCACGCCGCCGCCGATGGTCAGCGGCATGAAACACTGCTCGGCCGTGCGCGTGGCCAGATCATACATCGTGTCGCGGTTTTCGTGGGTGGCGTTGATGTCGAGAAAGCAGAGCTCATCGGCACCGGCGGCATTATAGGCTTTGGCCGCCTCGACGGGATCGCCGGCGTCGATCAGATCGACGAAGTTGACGCCTTTGACGACGCGGCCGTCTTTCACGTCGAGGCAGGGGATTAGCCGTGTTTTCAGCATGACGCAGCCATTTGGAACATCGCGCGTGTCAGCAAAGGAAGTTGAGTATTTTTTCCAAGAAAAAGCATCAGGATTTCAATAGCTCGACTGCCTTGGCCAGATCAATCGCGCCGTCATAGAGGGCGCGCCCGGTAATCGCGCCATTCAGAGGTGCGCCACTGTTCTTCAGCGCCACGAGATCGGTCAGCGAAGAAACGCCGCCAGAGGCGATGACGGGGATGGAAATCGCGTTTGCCAGCGTTGCGGTCGCCTCGATATTCGGACCCGCCATCGCGCCGTCGCGGTTGATGTCGGTGTAAATGATTGCGTCGACGCCGGCGTCCTCAAAGGAGCGGGCCAGGTCGGTGACCATCACATCGGTTTCGGTGGCCCAGCCCTGGGTGGCAACGCGACCGTCCCGCGCGTCGATACCCACGGCAATCTGGCCCGGGAAGGCGCGCGCGGCCTGGCGCACCAGCGCGGGGTTTTCGACCGCCACGGTCCCGAGGATGACACGGGCCAGGCCCTTGGCAAGCCAGCCCTCAATCGTCGCCATATCACGGATGCCGCCGCCAAGCTGGGCGGGGATGGTGATCGCGGCCAGGATCGCCTCGACGGCTGCCGAATTGACCGGTTTGCCGGAAAACGCACCGTTCAGATCAACCAGATGCAGCCATTCGCAGCCTGCATCGGCAAAGGCGCGGGCCTGGGCTGCGGGGTTGTCATTGAACACGGTGGCGCCGGCCATCTCGCCCCTGACGAGACGTACACAGTGCCCGTCTTTGAGATCGATGGCGGGGTAGAGGATCATGATGGATGAACGTCCTGTGGGTATCGGGCGGTCTTTGGCATGGGCTGCGCCAAATTGCAAAATTGGGCTTGGCGCAATGTCGGTCTTGCCCGTGAGGCCATTTGCGCGGTGATCCGGCGCACATTCAATGGTCGATGGCGAATACCGCTCGCTAGATCACAGCTCGGTCCTGAGCGCCCAAAGCTCGGGGAACAACTCGACCTCCAGCATTCGGCGCAAATAGCTGGTGCCCGACGTGCCGCCGGTGCCGCGTTTGGCACCGATTATGCGCTCGACTGTGGTGACATGGTTGAACCGCCAGCGCCGAAAGTAATCCTCAAAATCCACGAGCTTTTCAGCAAGTTCATAGAGTTGCCAGTGGTTTGCGGGGTCTTGGTAGACCTTGGTCCAGGCCGCGGCAACGGCGTCGGACGGGGCATAGGGCGCGGCCAGATCGCGGTTTGTAACGGCTTCCGGCAGCGCGAATGTGGCGTTCAGGCAAGCGAGCGACAGGTCATAAAGGCTGGGCTTGGTCAATTCCGCGCGCAGGCGGTCGGCCAGATCTGGGCGGTGCTCGTGCGGTTTGATCATTGCCGGGTTGCGGTTGCCGACGATGAATTCGATCAGCCGGTATTGCCAGCTCTGGAAACCCGAGGACGCGCCGAGGGATTCACGAAACTCCGTGTAGTCGCTGGGCGTCATCGTGCGCAGCACATCCCAGGCGGAATTCAGCTGTTCAAAAATCCGCGACAGGCGGGCCAGCAATTTGAATGCGGGGTGGATGTCAGCCTGGACCAGTGTTTCGCGCGTTGCGCCTAACTCGTGAATGGCCAGTCGCATCCAAAGCTCGGAGGTCTGGTGCTGGATGATAAAAAGCATCTCGTCATGGGCTGTTGATTGCGGATGCTGGGCGGTCAGGATCGGGTCGAGGTGCAGATAATCGGTATAGGACATATCGCCCGCCAAGCTCATCTGCGCGCCGTCCTTGGCGGGATTGTAGGGATCGCTCATCAGGTCACCGCCTCACGTTTGTGGAATTCGGGGCGATCCCAAAGCCGTCCCTTCATCAGATCAGCCAAAATCGCAATCGCCCGGTCGACATCGCCGGGGGCGATGTAAAGTGGCGTAAAGCCGAAGCGCATAACGTCAGGCGCGCGAAAATCGCCGATTACGCCGCGTTCGATCAGCGCCTTCATCACCGCATAGCCATGCGCAAAGCGAAACGAGACCTGGCTGCCGCGCTGGTCAGGGTCGCGCGGGGTGATGAGCGTCAACTCGGGACAGGCGGCCACGACGCCCTCAATAAAACGTGTGGTCAGCTCAATCGAGCGGGCGCGGATATCCGCCATATCGACCCGGTCCCAGATGTCGAGCGAGGCATCAAGCGCGGCCATCTGCAGGATCGGCGGCGTGCCGACGCGCATCCGGTCGATGGCGGGCGCGGGGCGGTAGTCCTGGTCAAAAGCGAAAGGCGCTTCATGGCCAAGCCAGCCCGACAACGCCGGGCGGACCTGATCGGCGAGTGCTGGTTTGATGTAGATAAACGCCGGGCCGCCGGGGCCGGAATTGAGGTATTTATAGGTGCAGCCAACGGCGAAATCGGCACCCACGCTCGCCAAGTTGACCTCGACCGCGCCGGCGGAATGGGCAAGATCCCAGATGGTTAGCGCGCCAACTTCATGCGCTTTTGTGGTCAGACGTGCCATATCGTGTTTGCGCCCGGTGCCGTAATCCACTTCCGTGATCATCGTCACCGCAACCTCCTCGGTGATTGCGCCTTCAACCTCTTCGGGGGCCACCACGCGCAATTCGTGGCCCTGTTTTAGCGAAGCGATTAGGCCTTGCGCCATGTAGAGGTCAGACGGGAAATTGCCGCTGTCGGACAGGATAACCTTGCGGTCGGGCCGCAACTCTAATGCCGAGGCAAGCGCCTGATAAACTTTGATGGACAAGGTGTCGCCGAGAACGATGCTGCCGGGCTCCGCACCAATCAGCCGCCCGATCCGGTCGCCCAGCCGACGCGGCAGGTCCATCCAGCCAGCGCGGT
Organism: Paracoccaceae bacterium; assembly: GCA_965216135.1. Classification (GTDB taxonomy): domain Bacteria; phylum Pseudomonadota; class Alphaproteobacteria; order Rhodobacterales; family Rhodobacteraceae; genus CBDCFL01. Next base: position 12,665 of record CBDCFL010000013.1, on the reverse strand, counting down.
TCCAGGCGGTGATCAACATCTCGCCCCATTCGTCCGAAATGCATTGCGCCGTGCGTTTCTGCGCCGCCTTCGGCATCGCTCCCAGCGAATTTCCGTCGAGATAAATAATGCCTTCGGGCAGGTAAAACAGCTCGCGGGTATGGTCAAAATCGGTCACATGTTCCCTCGAAACGATGCGCTCGACGAATTCTTATCGTGTTGAGCGGGCGCGGGCGAGTGTTAAGCGCCGGATCACCAGCAGATGTGCGTTTGCGCGCCCTGATCGGCCATGGCAAAGGCGATTTGCGCCACTTAGATCGGTGCAAACTTGGGCTGGACAGCGCCACCTCGCGCCGCGATTATGACCGAAACCAAATTGATTTGAGGGACATTATGAAAAGTTTGGATTTGCCACCGATCTGGACCTTGCTGAGCGTCGGACTTGTCTGGGTTGTCGCGCGACTGCTTCCTGATTGGAGGATTGACTTTGCCGGACAGGGCATACTTGCCCTTGCGGTGTTGGCTGGCGCGCTGGCGCTGACCTTTCTGGCGCTGCGCGAAATGAGCCGCGCCCAAACGACGGCCATACCGCGCCAGAAACCCGACGCGCTGGTAACCGGCGGCGTATTTTCGCGGTCGCGCAACCCGATCTATCTGGGCGGACTTATGGTGATTGCGGCGGCGATAATATGGCTGGGCGCGTGGCTGGCGCTGCCGCTATTGTGGGTCTTTATTCGCGTGATCGAACGGCGTTTCATCCTCGCTGAAGAAGCTGGCCTTCGCGCCGCATTTGGTCAGGAATTTGAAGACTGGGCCAACAACACCAGACGCTGGCTATAGGCGGCCCCAAACGTATGGCAAAGCGCTTGTTGACCCGATTCAAGCCCGGTATCACCGCTTTGGCCGAATTGCCCGCCGTTGGGGAGACTAGAATTTGAAGATCGGAGCGCCAAAGGAGGTTTTTGGCGGCGAAAACCGGGTGGCGATGACACCCGAAAGCGCTGCGCATTTGCAAAAGCTCGGTCACGATTGTGCCGTTGAGACCGGCGCGGGCGCGGCGGCGGGGTTTTCCGATGCAACCTACAAGGCTGCAGGCGTCGCGGTGGTCAAAAGCGCGGCCGCCTTGTGGAAAACCGTCGATGTTGTGGTCAAGGTGCGGCCACCCACCGAAAAGGAGATTGATCTTCTCACCAAGGGCCAGACGCTAATTTCACTATTTGATCCGGGCGCGAACGAAGCCCTGATGAGCCGGGCCGCCAAACACGGCGCCAATGTCATCGCCATGGAAATGGTGCCGCGGATTTCGCGGGCCCAGAAAATGGATGTCCTGTCGTCGATGGCCAATATCGCCGGCTATCGCGCGGTGATCGAGGCGGGGAGCAATTTCGGCCGCTTTTTCACTGGCCAGGTGACGGCTGCGGGCAAGGTCCCACCGGCCAAGGTGCTGGTGGTTGGGGCAGGTGTTGCCGGGCTGGCGGCGGTGGGCACCGCGACTGCATTGGGCGCGATCACCTACGCATTCGACGTGCGGCCCGAGGTTGCCGAACAGGTTGAAAGCATGGGTGCCGAGTTCGTCTATCTCGACTTTGACGAGGAACAGGCCGACGGTGCAGCAACCGGTGGCTATGCGGCTGTGTCTTCACCGGAGTTTCGCGAAGCGCAGCTGGCCAAGTTTCGTGAACTCGCACCGGAAATTGACATCGTCATTACCACGGCCCTGATCCCGGGACGGCCCGCGCCAAAGCTGTGGCTGGAAGACATGATCGCGGCGATGAAACCCGGATCGGTGATTGTCGATCTGGCCGCTGAACGCGGCGGCAATGCCGAGGGCACCGTGCCGGATGAAAAAATCGTCACCGAAAACGGCGTGACGATCATCGGTTACACCGATTTCCCAAGCCGCATGGCCGTGCAGGCGTCTAGCCTTTACGGCAATAACATCCGCCATATGGTCGCCGACCTGACGCCGGACAAAGACGGCAAGGTCGTGCACGACATGGACGACGATGTTATCCGCGGGTCCACAGTTACATTCGACGGCGAGATCACATTTCCGCCGCCGCCGCCGAAAGTGCAGGCAATTGCCCAGGCCAAGCCAACCGCGCCGGCCAAAACAGCGGAAGAAATCGCAGCACTTGAGGCCGCCGCTCAAACCCGAGCCGGGCGCAGGCAGATCGGCCTGCTGGTTGTTGGCGGCGCGCTGATGGCGGTGACCGGGCTTTATACACCGGCCAGTTTCATGGGTCATTTCATTGTTTTCGTGCTGGCCGTATTCGTCGGCTTTCAGGTGATCTGGGGCGTCGCGCACGCGCTGCATACGCCACTGATGTCGGTGACCAACGCCATTTCCGGGATCATCATCCTGGGTGCATTGCTGCAGATCGGGTCAGACATTCCGATTGTGATGGTCCTGGCAGCAATCTCGGTCGGCATCGCCACGATCAACATCGTTGGCGGCTTTATGGTGACCCGGCGCATGTTGCAGATGTTTCAAAAATCGTAGGCGAGCCAGGTTATGACACCAGAATTGCAGACCGCCGCCTACATCGCCGCAGCCGTATTGTTCATTCTGTCGCTCGGCGGGCTGAAGGATCAGGAAAGCGCCAAGCGCGGCGTCTGGTTCGGCATTGTCGGTATGGCAATTGCTGTTGGGGCCACGATCTTCGGGCCTGGCGTGACCATCGACGCGACCCTTTTGATCACGCTGGCCATCGGGGCAGTGATTGGCGTGGTCGTCGCCCAGCGGGTCGCGATGACAGGCATGCCGCAGCTTGTAGCGGCACTACATTCATTTGTGGGGCTGGCCGCCGTTTTCATCGGCATCAATTCTGCGTTGAACCCGCCGCATGGCCTGCCCAATGCCGAACGAGTGATCCACGAGGTGGAGATATTCCTCGGGGTATTCATTGGCGCGATCACGTTTACCGGCTCGGTCATTGCCTATGGCAAACTGGCGGGGCGTATCGGCGGCAAAGCCCTGATCCTGCCGGGCCGTCACGTCTGGAATGCGGGCATGGTTGCGGCGACACTGGTGCTGCTGGGCATGTTCGTGGCCAGCCAGGGCGGCAGTTTATGGGCGCTTTATCTGATGACTGCAATCGCCTTTGTCATCGGCGCACATCTGGTGATGGCCATCGGCGGGGCGGATATGCCGGTGGTGGTGTCAATGCTGAACTCTTATTCCGGTTGGGCGGCGGCGACGACCGGGTTCTTGCTGGGCAATGATCTGCTGATCGTCACCGGCGCGCTGGTGGGCTCGAGCGGGGCGATCCTGAGCTACATCATGTGCCGGGCGATGAACCGGCATTTCCTATCGGTGATCCTTGGCGGTTTTGGCGCCCCGACCGGCCCGGCGATGGAGATTGAGGGCGAACAGGTAGCCATCGACGCCGATGGCGTGGCGGCGGCGCTGAACGACGCCGCATCGGTGATCATCGTGCCGGGATACGGCATGGCGGTGGCACAGGCGCAGCAATCGGTCAGCGAGTTGACGCGCAAGCTGCGTGCCGCTGGCAAGACCGTGCGTTTCGGTATCCATCCGGTAGCAGGGCGTCTGCCGGGCCATATGAACGTGCTTCTGGCCGAGGCGCGGGTGCCCTATGACATCGTGCTGGAAATGGACGAGATCAACGCCGATTTTCCGAGCACAGATGTGGCGATTGTCATCGGTTCAAACGACATCGTGAACCCCGCCGCGCAGGAAGACCCGAACTCGCCCATTGCGGGCATGCCGGTGTTGGAGGTGTGGAAGGCGCGTCAGGTGTTTGTCTCCAAACGCGGCCAGGGGACGGGCTATTCGGGTAGTGAGAACCCGTTGTTCTTCAAAGAAAATACGCGGATGTTCTTTGGCGATGCGAAGGTGTCAGTGGATAGCCTTTTGCCGCTCTTGAGCTAAGGCGCTCGTCGCTCCCAGTCGGGCGCTCCTCGCAAGTGCAAGCGATGAAGTCCGTTCGGGCTGAAGAGCGCATGGTGCAACTTCAAGATGGCCTAATACCAGCGGCATTTAACATTGACCGATATGGGCCCATTTTCGCATTCCGATTGATGTGATGGTTTCGGGCTGTGCGATGAGCTTGTTCCAAGCTTCGCATCCAGCATCGACGATGGCATTGTAGTCTTCGAACACGCGGTTGGAGAGCCAATTGGCGCGCAAGTACTGCCAGATATTTTCCACCGGGTTCAGTTCCGGAGCGCGCGATGGCAGCAGGATGATGGTGAGGTTCTTCGGGACTTTGAGTTTGCCGGTGGTGTGCCATCCGGCCCGATCCATCAGCACAACCGCATGGGCCTTTCGGGCGACGTGGCGGCTGATCTCGTCGAGATGCATCTGCATGGCTTGCGCGTCCGCCCAAGGCAGCATGAGCGCCGCCCCCTTGCCGTGAGCCGGACAGATGGCACCGAACAGATAGGCGTTGTGATAGCGCTGATCGGCCGGCTGGCGGGGGCGCGTGCCCTTTCTCGCCCACAGGCGCGTCAGGCCATTCTTCTGGCCAAGGCGTGCTTCGTCCTGGAACCAGATCTCCACCGGCGTTCCCGCTGGCAGGTCAGCTATATGCACCTGGAGCGTGTCGGCGAAGTTTTTTTTAAACGCCTCGATGATCCGCTTATCCTGCCTGGGATGCTGCGGGCGGGCGCTGATATGGGCAAAGCCCAGTTCGCCAAGCAGTCTGGATATCCCGCGCTCGGAATAGATGACGCCAAAGCGCGCCTCGATCACCCGCTTCAGGTCGATCCGCCGCCAGCGGACAACCCCGTCCACCGCCGGATCGGGGCCGGTCTCGACAATCTCGCCAAGTTCTTTCATCTGGACATCGCTCAGGTAGCGCGTCCGGCCCGCGCCCTTGCGGTTGGTGAGGCCATCCGGTCCCTCTTCGTTGAACCGGTGAACCCAGTCCCGCAGGGTTTGGCGATCCATCCCACCGATCCTTGCGGCCTCTCCACGGCGCATGCCATCGTAGACCGCCGCAAGAGACAACAGACGGCGGCTCTGCCGGGCATCCTTGCAACGGCTGGCGAGTTTACGAAGGTGGCGGGCATCAAAGTCGCGACGAAGCGGAACACTGGCTGGCATGGCGATCCTCCTTTGCCAACCTTGAATCAGATCAAAACCGATTTGGGAATCCCCACAGAGTCAGAAATTGATGCCGTTGGTATAACGCCGCGCCGGAGCGCCGCCCTCAAACCGGTTTTCTTGCGAATAATACCAGCGGCATTTAACATTGACCGATATGGGCCCATTTTCGCATTCCGATTGATGTGATGGTTTCGGGCTGTGCGATGAGCTTTTTCCAAGCTTCGCATCCAGCATCGACGATGGCATTGTAGTCTTCGAACACGCGGTTGGAGAGCCAATTGGCGCGCAAGTACTGCCAGATATTTTCCACCGGGTTCAGTTCCGGAGCGCGCGATGGCAGCAGGATGATGGTGAGGTTCTTCGGGACTTTGAGTTTGCCGGTGGTGTGCCATCCGGCCCGATCCATCAGCACAACCGCATGGGCCTTTCGGGCGACGTGGCGGCTGATCTCGTCGAGATGCATCTGCATGGCTTGCGCGTCCGCCCAAGGCAGCATGAGCGCCGCCCCTTGCCGTGAGCCGGACAGATGGCGCCGAACAGATAGGCGTTGTGATAGCGCTGATCGGCCGGCTGGCGGGGGCGCGTTCCCTTTCTCGCCCACAGGCGCGTCAGGCCATTCTTCTGGCCAAGGCGTGCTTCGTCCTGGAACCAGATCTCCACCGGCGTTCCCGCTGGCAGGTCAGCTATATGCACCTGGAGCGTGTCGGCGAAGTTTTTTTTAAACGCCTCGATGATCCGCTTATCCTGCCTGGGATGCTGCGGGCGGGCGCTGATATGGGCAAAGCCCAGTTCGCCAAGCAGTCTGGATATCCCGCGCTCGGAATAGATGACGCCAAAGCGCGCCTCGATCACCCGCTTCAGGTCGATCCGCCGCCAGCGGACAACCCCGTCCACCGCCGGATCGGGGCCGGTCTCGACAATCTCGCCAAGTTCTTTCATCTGGACATCGCTCAGGTAGCGCGTCCGGCCCGCGCCCTTGCGGTTGGTGAGGCCATCCGGTCCCTCTTCGTTGAACCGGTGAACCCAGTCCCGCAGGGTTTGGCGATCCATCCCACCGATCCTTGCGGCCTCTCCACGGCGCATGCCATCGTAGACCGCCGCAAGAGACAACAGACGGCGGCTCTGCCGGGCATCCTTGCAACGGCTGGCGAGTTTACGAAGGTGGCGGGCATCAAAGTCGCGACGAAGCGGAACACTGGCTGGCATGGCGATCCTCCTTTGCCAACCTTGAATCAGATCAAAACCGATTTGGGAATCCCCACAGAGTCAGAAATTGATGCCGTTGGTATAATCGCAGGGATCTTCCTGCATTTCCAGATGCAGCTTGTCGCCGCTGTAGGGATGCGCCCGGGCAAGGGCCTCGTCAAATTCGATGCCAAGACCCGGGGCTGTCGGTGGGCGAATGAAACCATCTTCCCAGGTGATTGAATTCTTGATGAGCTTGAGATGGAACGCACCGCCGGTCTGAATTGTCTCTGCCATCAGCAGGTTCGGGATTGAGGCCGCCAGATGAATATTCGCCGCCCATTCGACCGGACCGGCATAGAGATGTGGCGCAATTTCAGCGTTATAAGTCTCGGCGATTGCCGCGATTTTTTTGGCCTCCCATACGCCACCGGCGCGGCCTAGTGCGGGCTGCAGGATTTTGACGCCTGCGCGCAACAGCGCGGCGAACTCGGCTTTGGTGGTGTGGCGTTCACCAGCCGCGATAGGCACGCGCACCGCGCGCGCGACTTCGGCAAATTGGTCGATATTGTCCGGCGGGACGGGTTCCTCGAACCATAAGGGATTGTATGGTTCTATGGCCTGCCCGAGGCGGATGGCACCGGCTGTGGTGAACTGGCCATGCGTGCCAAACAGCAGATCGGCGCGGTCGCCGACGGCTGCGCGGATCGCTTTGCAAAACGCGACCGACCGGGTGATGTCGCGCATCGCGGGCTGGTGGCCGCCGCGCAACGTATAGGGACCGGCGGGATCGAACTTGACCGCGGTGAAGCCGAGATCGACCATGGCGGCAGCACTTTCGGCCGCCATATCCGGTGAGACCCAGAACTCATCCATTGACTGATCGGGCAGGGGGAAGAGATAGGTATAGGACCGAATGCGGTCATTCATCATCCCGCCCAGAAGCGCCCAGACCGGGCGGTCGCGATCTTTACCCAGGATGTCCCAGCAGGCGATCTCAAGCCCCGAAAACGCCCCCATCACTGTAAGGTCGGGCCGTTGCGTGAAGCCGGATGAATAGGCGCGGCGGAACATCAATTCGATGTTTTCCGGGTTTTCACCGGCCATGTGGCGCTCGAATACATCGCGGATGACACCATCCATGGCCTGCGGCCCGACCGATGAGGCATAACATTCACCCATGCCGGTGACGCCAGTGTCAGTAGTCAGCTTGACGAAAGTCCAATAGCGCCCGCCCCAGCCCGGCGGCGGGGCAACGGTGAAAATCTCCAGGTCCTGCAATTTCATCGGGCGAAGATCCTTGCGCGGTATGTCGGATATTTGCCGGATCGGTGCGGGATTACCAGCGGATATGCTGTCAACACGCTGGCCATCCAGCCGGCTGGGTTGTGCATCAGATTGCCGATATGCATCGGCAATTCGGCTGTTTAGAGCATTGACAGTTGTGTCAGTAAATGATGCGACCTATGTCCGGTTGCATGGCTCATCAAACAGAAACTTCCGCCGCGCCCTTGACCGCCAAATCGCGGCAGACCCGCGATCGGCTGATCGCCGCGGCATCAAGAATGATCGGGCAAGACGGGGTTGAAGCGGCAAATGTGCAGACGCTATGCCAGGCCGCGGGCATCGGGCGGACGAATTTTTACAACTACTTTTCGGATATTGACGAATTGCGAACCCATATTGGCGTGCAGGCCGCCGCCGCGATCCGGGCAAATTTCGACGCCCTTCACAAGGGCCGCAAGCGCGGGCTGAAGCGCCTGCGCCTGTGCCTGACGATGTTGATGGAGCTGGGCCACAAGGATTGCGAACTGGTGATGCTGGTCACATCGCTGGCGCGCAGCAATCCCGCGACACTGGACGTACTATTCAATGAAATCAAAGCCGAACTGACCGGCGCCCTCACGCGAGGCCAGATCGCGGGCAGCAAACGCGACATCAGGCGAACCGCGTCGATGATCGCGATTATGTGCCCCGAGCTGATGCGGGCATTTGCGCAGCGACGTCTGGACGCGGCGACAGCGCCAGCGGTCGCAGCGCGCATCGTCAGGCTGGCCGATACGGAGCATAGATGACCGGTGGCCGAGCGCGGCGAAAAGGTGAAAATCAGACATCTCCGCCCGGTCGATATTGACCTGCTGGTCGCGGTATCAGAGGGGTTGTTTGACAACCCCGTCGATCCTGTTCAGGCGCGCGTTTCTTGGCGACGGCAAGCCGCGCGTCAGCGCGGCTTTGCGTATGCGTCCACGATGGCCTGCACGCGCGGGGCGAAATGCCAGAAATCGGGGGTCTCCATATCGGAGCGTTTGCCGGCATCGTCGAGATAGCGGACCTGGATGATTTTTTGCAAGTTCGGGTTCTGCTTGAATTGCGCAACTTCATCCGCACCCATCGGGCCGCCCTGCAGGTTCAGTGAGTGGACCGATGCCTCGGACAAGCGGTCCAGATATTCCGGCTTGGTCGCGCACAGATAGCGTTTGGCTGCCACATGGTAACGCACGCAATCGGTGATCACCGCCGGGAAGAATTCCGCCAGCACCCGCGCGCCGGCCTCTTCGTGATAGCGGTCTTTTGTGTCATCCATCGAAAACGTGCCGAACTCGGATGTGAAATGGCCGATGTCGTGCAACAACGCGCCGACGATGATCTCGTCATCCATGCCGTTTTGTTCAGCGATCGTGGCCCCTTGCAGCATGTGCTGGGCCATGGTGACTGGTTCGCCAAGGTATTCAGTATCGCCGCAGCGCTCAAAAATGTTGCCGAGGAAGGCCACGATATTGTCGGGCGTGAGGGTTTGGAAATCAGCCTTACGCATCGTCAAACTCCAGTGCCGCGAGCGTTGAAAGCAGCCCGTCCTTGTCGGCGTAGCACCCTTGCAGCCAGCGTGTGCCTTGCCCGGAATAGCCTTTGCGCGCGTGCAGAACGCGGGTGTTATCGACGATGAACGCGGTGCCGCGTGCCAGTTTGAACGTCACTTCCATCGCTTCGTCGTCGATGATTTCCGAAAGTTGGCGATAGGCTGCATAATAGGCTTCCATTTGGTCAAAGGCCACGTCGGTCAGCGGCGCGATGGAGCGCGAGTTGAAGCGGATTGCGGTCAGGCGGCCATCGGGCGAAAGCGCAATCATTGGCCGGCGCGATTGCAGGCGCACGCCGGCTTCGCCCGCAAATTCATAGCGCACGGGGTGGCCCGCAAGCAGGGCAAAACCTTGGGCGTTTTCGGCGCGCAACCGCAGGGCGGCAGCAAAGCCGTCAACAACCATGTTTTCGCCACCGCTGGCCGAGTTTTCCAAGCAGGCGAGCACCTGCAACGTCGGCACCGGATCGCGGTAAGGGTTGTCGGTATGGGCCTGCAATCCAAGACCGGTGAACGCCAGGTTGGTCGGGTTGACTTCGGTACGCACCACAAAAAGCCGCCCGTAATTGGTTTCGCGGACATAGCCAAAGAGATCGACAATATCGAAAACGCCGCCTTCGCGCGGCTGCATTCCGGTAACTTTGGCAAATCCATAGCGCCGTATTGCGGCAAGCCAGTCGCGCAGCGCCCTTGGGTCGGTTTGCAAGTCAGCCAGATCGGCAACGGGGACATTGGCGTTTAACCCGCGATCCCACGGTTCCGCGTGATCCGGCAGGCCCTGACCGGATGAGGCGGCGCCGTCGTAGGCATGTTGTGACAGCCAGTCGAAACCAAAGCTGGCCTGTTTGCCGTCGGGGCCGAAGGTCAGCTGAAGGCTGTCACCGGCTACGCGGGCAACTTTGATCGTCGTGTCTGCGGGCAGATCGGCCATGGTGATCAGACGCTGGCCGTTGCCGGGGTCGCGGGTATCGGCGTCAAGCACATTGTCGCGCAGCCAGAGGGCATGATAACGGGTAATTGCACCGCCGTTTGAGACGCGCAACTCATTGCCATCCTTGGATATATTCGCGGTCAAGTCTGGCATATTGGCCCCCTAGAAAAATACGACATTTCGTTTCGCCGCACCGGTCCTGGTGTCGGCGATGGCTTCGTTAATCTGGTCGAGCGCCCAGGTGCCCGAGACCAGCTCATCCAGCTTCAGGCTGCCCTGCTCGTACAGGTCCACCATCCATGGGATGTCGCGTGCGAGCCTTGTGTCGCCCATTTTGGTGCCGATCAGGCGCTGGCCGAGATTGGCGATAATTGCGGGGTCATAGCTGGCCAGGTCGCCGCCGTGGGTCATGCCAACCATGATCAGGCGGCCCTTGCGCGCCAGATACCGGGCGGCGGTGTTATAGGCCGGGATCGCGCCGACGGTGACCAGCACGGCGTCGGCCCCGCGTCCGCCATTGGCCTTCGCTGCAGCTTTCCAGGGTTTTTCGTCACTCGCCAGCACCCCGTGGGTGGCCCCGAATTCCAGCGCCATGTCCAGCTTGTCGGGGTTCAGATCGACCGCGATGATCCGCGCCGCCCCGGCGACACGCGCGCCTTGGATGGCGTTCAGCCCGACGCCGCCCGCGCCGATGACGACAATTGTTTCTCCCGGGCGGACCTGCGCGACATTTACCGCCGCGCCGACCCCGGTGATCACCCCGCAGGACAAGAGGCAGGCCGAGGTTTTCGGCATGTCGGGCGGGATGCGCGCCAGTTGGCTGATATGCACGGTGACTTTCTCGGCGAACGCGCCGCAGTGCATGGGTCGCTCGATGCCGGTGCCGTCCGCGGCAAATAGCGGCGAACCGTCAGGCGGCGTCTGATCGGAACAATAGGCGGGCTCTGCGGCCTGACAGGACGGGCAGGCACCACAGGCGCGCAGCAGGGTTACGATGACATCGTCGCCAAGCGCGTAACTGCTGGTGTTTGGGCCAAGAGCAGTTATTTTCCCTGCGGCTTCATGACCATAGACCGCGGGCAGATCGCCGCCCCAGCCACCGTCGATGTAAGAGATGTCAGACTGGCAGATGGCGCAGGTCTCTAGCGTAACCTGAACCTCGCTTGTCCCGGGATCACGCAAATGTACCTCTTCGATGACCAGTGGCTGACCATGTGTCCGGCAAACGGCGGCCTTGATCGTTTGCATGTGCGACCTCGCGTGATTGAACGCACGGTGCAAAGAAAGCGCGGCCACGTCCAGCCCGAAACCGACGGGCTCAGGTCGCCATCAAACCGTCACCAATTCTTTTGTCCGGCTCGCCGCGAAAATCGCCAGCGCGATCGAAGTCAGCAAAGCGGCCATGGCAAACGGCGCACCGGGCAGATAAATCGGCCCGGGGCCGGTGGTGAAATACCAGAACGCCTGGGTCATGACGATGGGCGCGATGATCATCGCCACCGCGTTGACCGACATGAAAGCACCCTGCAGCTCGCCCTGCTGATCATCGTCGGCGATCTTGCTCATGATTGCCTGCATGGCCGGGCCGGAGACGGAGGCGATCCCGATAAACGGCGTGATGGCCAGCGCAATCCAGCCGTTTTCGAGCACTGCAAAGAGTGAAAACGCAGTGATATCAACCGTCAGTCCCATGAAAACCGCGTTTCGTTCGCCGATGGCTTTCAGGATCGGGCGGATCAGCAGACCCTGCCCGATGGCAACCGATATACCGAAAAGCCCCAGCGACAGGCCGATCATGGCGGGCCCCCAGCCGAACCGCTCTTGCCCGTAATAGGCCCAGACAGCCGGGTAGACGAAAAACGCGATTGCCAGGAAAAAAAACACGATGAACAGGCGGCCCAGCCCCGGTTTCATGCCAAGATGTTTGAACGCACCGAGCGGATTTGCACGGCGCCATTGAAACGGACGGCGGATTGCGTCGGTGACGGTTTCAGTGACGGTCAAATAGCCGAAGATGAAATTGGCCCCGGCCAGCAACGCGGCGGCATAAAACGCCGCGCGGGTTCCATATTCCGCCAGCAGGCCGCCGATCATCGGGCCGAGCACAAAGCCGACGCCAAAGGCGGCACCGATCAGGCCGAAATTGGCGGCTTTTTCCCCGGGTTTGGAAATATCGGCCATGAAAGCGCCCGCTGTCGCCTGCGTGGCCGAGGTGATGCCGCCGATCAGCCGCCCGATCAGCAACAGCGTGATCGTTCCGGCCAGCGCCATGATCAGATAATCGATGGTCAGGAAGAACAGCGACAACAGCAACACCACGCGCCGCCCGAAACGGTCCGAAAGATTGCCAAGGGTCGGGCCGAAGGTAAACTGCATCACGGCGAACGAGGTGGCCAGAATTCCGCCCCAGATCGCCGCCTGACCCAGATCTCCGCCGCGCACTTCCTGGATCAGATCGGGCATCACCGGCATGATCAGACCGATGCCCATGCTGTCGATCATCACCGTGATCAGGATAAATATGATGGGAAGGCGGCGCGTCATGTCCAAAGGTCCGGCATAAATTTCTATCCGCGCCATATAATACCAACGGTCATTGATCAGAACCCATGCGCCCATTTGCGCATGCCGAGGGTCAT
>CBDCFL010000012.1:0-30475 GCA_965216135.1 Paracoccaceae bacterium | reverse complement strand
AACAGGAACATCTTTTCGACGACCCTGTTGTTCTCTGGCTTTCCAACTTCGACCAGCGACATAATAATGTCACCCTGCACGCCAACAAATCCGTCAGACCCACCGGTGCGCCATGGCAACAGGATCGACGGCTGCCAGCCCCAGGTCAGGCCGAACCCGATTTGCCAATGCGCGCTGACCAGAACTTTCTTGCGGTTGACAGCATACGCTTTTTGAAACGGGCTGGTCGTCGCATCATCGCCATTCAGGTTGATCCTGCCTGCCATGCTGGCATGGGCGCGATTATAATGCCCGAACGGGTTGCTGCTGGTCACCGGCTGATATTCGACGCCACCCATATTGCCGATCCCGGCGCCGATAGCGAATACCCCTTCCCAATTGGTCGAATCGCCAGTCGTGTACGGCACATCCGGCAGCGCCATTTCTGAGATAACATGGTGTTGATCTGGCGTTGCACTGCCAGCCGCGCCGTCGGCGATAACGGCGTTTTGCGTGGCTGGCGTGGCGGTCTGAAAGAACGGCGATTGCCAGAAACAGCGGTTGGCGGTCAGGCTTGCCAGCGGCGTTTCCGCACCGCCGCAATCCGATCCCGGGGCTGCCTTGCCCCAAGCACCGGCGACGACATCGCGAAAGGCAACCCGGTCATCCAGCCCCTTGGTCGCCGATCTAAGGTTGCCCATCATGTCGTGGACCCGGGGTATTTTGAGATTGTCGTTTTCTTTGAAATGTTCTTTTTGCAGCCTGTCATGCAGGGCGTTCACCTCTTTGGAATATTCGGACATCTTTGTTTCCTCGCTGTCGGTTTTATTGAATCTTAAGGCTCAGTTTACGAACTGTATGTGTTCATGGTATGTTCTTTTTGGATTCAGGGAGATAGCGAATGTCGATGGACAATGAACAATTTCAGTGCTGGCTTGCCGGGATAGACAGCCTCAGCGCTGCACAGCGTAGAGAGGCCGAAGCGGTATTTTCAGGGCGGACAGGGTCGGGTTCCTCGCTTGCCGCGGTCGAACTTGCGGTGGATGCTGATAGGCACTGTCCGCATTGCGGCAAGCCCGGTGCGGTGTCACGGGGCAAGGCACGGGGCCTGCGTCGTTACAGTGCAAGATCTGTCGGCGCACATTCAACGCCGCTACCGGCACGCCCTTGTCCGGGCTTCACTACAAAGACCGATGGTTGGCCTTTGGCGGATGCCTGGCTGCGGGAGAAACGGTTCGGGCGTCAGCCGATCACTGTAATCTTGCCGTCAACACGGCATTCCGTTGGCGTCACCGGTTTCTGGAGGCTGCAAAGAAGGCCCCGCAAAAGCTCAAAGGGATCGTCGAGGTCGATGAAACCTATGTTCTGGAGAGCCACAAGGGACAGAGAACCCTCGACCGCAAGCCCCGCAAAAGAGGCGGCAAGGCTGGCAAGCGCGGCCTGTCGTGCGAACAGGTGCCGGTTCTAGTGGCTGCCGACCGTAATGGCACGACATTCAGCACGGTTCTTCCGGTGGTTAATGCCGACACGCTGAAACAGGCGATCAGCCCGGTCGTCGACAGGGACATCGTGCTGGTGTCCGACGGTCACCGCGGCTATCCGCCCTGCGCGACAGCAATGGGCGTTCGCCAGAGGGTGTTCAGAATTCCGTGTCACGGGGTTAGTCTAGATGTCCAAGACATCGTCTAACCTTCCCTCAAAATAGATGGAAAGTTGGGACAAAGTCAAATTCCAGTTTTGCAATGGCATGGTCCATTTTTTTGAAGCGTTCTGGATCCCCATATACAGCAGTTTGAGCAAACTGTTTTCATTGGGAAACGCGCCCTTGGTTTTGGTCAGTTTTCGGAACTGGCGATGCACGGCCTCGATTGCGTTGGTGGTGTAAATTACCCGCCGAATGTCAGCTGGATATTTGAAGTAGACCGACAAATTGGGCCATTTTTTACGCCATGATTTAATGACGATTGGGTATTTATACCAACGGTCATTGATCAGAACCCATGCGCCCATTTGCGCATGCCGAGGGACATGATCTTCCATGGTTGGTCGATGAGGTTGTTCCAGGCTTGGCAGCACAGCGCGACGATGTCTTCGTAGGATTTGAAGATCCGGTTCGACAACCAGTTGTCGCGCATGAATTGCCAGACATTCTCCACCGGGTTCAACTCGGGCGATCGTGGCGGCAGCGCCAGGACGGTGATGTTGTCGGGGATCGCCAGCTTGGGCGTCAAGTGCCAACCGGCCTGATCGACGATCAGCACCGCATGGGCGCCGGGATCGACGGCGGCACTGATCTCGATGAGGTGCGCCGCCATGGCGTCGGTGTCGCACCAGGGCATGACCAGCCCGGCGCCTTTCCCCTTCGCGGGACAGATCGCGCCGAAGATATAGGCCCATTCGGTGCGCTGGTCGCGGGGCGCCCGCGGGCGCGTGCCACGTCTGGCCCATCGGCGTGTGAGCTTATTCTTCTGGCCGATGCGGGCTTCATCTTGCCACCACAGCTCTATCTCGACGCCTTTCGGGAGCCTCGCCCGGATCTTCGCCAGTTCGGCGGGGAAGTTTTTTTTAAAAGCCTCGACGGCCAGCTCGTTTTGCGCGTAGTGGCGCGGCCGCGCCGAGATCTTGGCGAAGCCGAGCGCCTTCAACTCGCGCCCGACCGTGGTCTCGTCGAGCGAGATGGCGAACGTCTCCAAGAGCCACCGCGCCAGGTCCTTGCGCCGCCAGCGCACGACGCCGTCCACCGCCGGGACCGGGCCGGCCTCAACAACCTCCGCCAGTGCGCGGCGGTGATCGGCGTTGAGCTTCGAGGGTGCGCCCGGTGACTTCCCATCGACCAGCCCGTCCGGTCCGCGGGCGTTGAAGCGCAGCACCCAGTCGCGAATGATCTGCAGACCGACGCCGCCGATCCGCGACGCATCCGTCCTGCTGCCACCATCGTAGACCTCGGCCAACGCCAGCAGACGACGGCTCTGGGTCGCGTCCCTGGTCCTCTTCGCGAGGCGCCGCAGTGAGACGCTGTCAAAATCGTTCCGTAAGTCGATAGGCGCTGCCATGGCGAACCTCATTGGTTCACCACATTGAGTCAGAGATCGGACCGCTTGGGAATCCCCAACGTGAGTCAGGCATTCCGCTCGGTGGTATTAGTTCCCCATTTTTCTTCTAACGCATCCAACGCGATTTCAGCCGCTTTCACAGTTTCAGCCTTATAAACCGGCTTTAGATCAGCCATGAATTCCTTCTGGTTTTTGCTGGCTACATATTTCAGAGAATTGCGGATTTGGTGGATGACACAAAGCTGGACTTCGGTCTGGGGAAAGATCGCGTTGATCGCCTCTGGAAAGCCCGTGAGGCCATCGACACAAGCAATCAGGATGTCTTGCAGGCCGCGATTGTTCAGGTCCGTCAGCACCGAGAGCCAGAAGTTTGCACCTTCGGTTTCAGATAGATACAGGCCAAGAATTTCCTTCCTGCCCTCAAGATTAAGCCCCAGAACCGTGTAAACCGCTTTGGCTGCGTAGCGCCCGTCTTGCTTAACCTTGTAGTGAATAGCATCAAGCCAAACAAACGGGTAATGGCTGTCCAGGGGCCGCTGCTGCCAGAGCTTGATTTCAGGGATCAATTTATCAGTGACGGCGCTGATCGTGGCGTTTGAAACATCCAGACCGTAGATTTCCGAGATGTGTCCAGCGATGTTCAGATAGCTCATTCCAAGCCCGAACATTGAAATAATCTTGCATTCGATCTCGTCGCTCATGTGGGTCTGGTGTTTTTTCACCAGTTGCGGCTCAAACGATCCAGCCCGATCTCGTGGCGTTGCCAGTTCGAAACTTCCAGACGTGGATTTGATGGTCTTACGGCCAGCTCCGTTCCTGCGGTTGCTGGACTTGTCGGCCTTTAAATGCGCCTCCAGTTCAGCCTGTAATGCAGCTTCGGTCAGTTGCTTGACTAACGGCGTCAGAATACCGTCCTTGCCTGTAAGGCCCTGGCCATCTTGCAAAGCCGCCAAAGCTACATCAAAATCAAATTCTTCTCGCATGTGTCATTCCTTTTCTTCAGTTTACAGAAATGACACGGAATTTCTAACGCTCCCGTTCGCCCACGAAGCCCTCAATCTGTCAGCCGGCGAACGGGCCCGGGGTGCCTTTCATATTCAGACGGTCAACAGCCGCCACAGCCAACTGAAGGATTTCCTGCGCCGCTACCGTGGCATCGCAACAAAATATCTCGACAACTACCTGCAATGGTTTCATCTCATCAAACTCACACCACAGACCTCGCCGCGAGCCTGTTTGGCCGCTGCTATCACACGCCATGCATACAGTTCGTAAACTGAGCCAATCTTAATCAATGTTTTAACGCGAACCACACCCATTTTCGCGCCTTCGATCAGATCTCAATCGCCTCCATCACTTGCGGTTCAATCACGTCCACCCCCGGCAGCCCGGCAATAAGCACATCGGCGCTCTGCTCCAGCAGCGGAAACGTGCGGTAGTGACAGGGGATCACGGTCTTGAAATCAAAGAATTTATTCGCCGCATAGGCAGCGCGTGCCATGTCCATGGTGTAATGACCGCCAGCGCACAGAATGCCAATATCGGGCGCATGAAGATCATTAAAAACAGCCATGTCCGCCATCACATCAGTGTCGCCGCTAAAGTAAATCACATGGCCTTCACCGGCGATCATATAGCCTGACTCAGTGCCAGCATATGCGCCAGAGGCGAGCGAAGAAGAATGAGTCGCATTCACCATCGTCACCTTCACATCGCCCAAAGTGATGGTGCCGCCTTTGTTGAAATCAATGCTGTCGTGGCCGTTCTCACCCATCACCAAGGCGACCAGTTCCGGTATGCCGCACACCGGAATGCGCAGTTCGGCGGCGATCTCGGCGACCTCGCTGGCATGGTCAAAGTGTCCGTGACTGACCAGAATATGGCTCGCCCCGGCAATGGCCTCGCCGCGCCGTTCCTCAGGGAACATCGGATTGCCGCGCGTCCATGGGTCAACCAGCAACACCCGGTCGCCAATTTCGATGCGAAATCCCGAATGGCCAAGCCAGATAATTTTCATGATCCACCTCCGTTGCGCGGCGATTTGCAGATTAGTCCAAATTCAGCGGATGTCACCCGGCCTGCGCGCCCATGTGCTTGCGACCCGCCAGCCCGCGCGCTAAACGGGCGCGAAAATCTGAAAGACCCGGCAAACGCCCATGTCCATCGACGTCAAAACCGCCGCCCATGTGGCCAAGCTGGCCCGCATTCAGGTCGATCCGGACCGCCTGCCGGCCCTGGCCGCGGAATTCAATGCTGTGCTTGGTTTCATCGAACAGCTGAACGAGGTAGATGTTGAAGGTATCGAACCGATGGTCAGCGTCACGCCTATGCGTCTCAGACGCCGCGCCGACGGGGTCACCGACGGCGACAAGCAAGCCAAGGTGCTTTCCAACGCGCCCGATGCACGCGAAGGTTTTTTTGCCGTTCCGAAAGTCGTCGAGTAGTGAGTGCGCTCAACCAGCTGACAATCGCCGCGGCCCGCGATGCGCTAAAGGCCGGTGAGACCAGCGCAACAGACCTGACCGCGGCCTGTCTGACGGCAATCGAGGCCGCGGGCAAACTGAACGCGTTCGTTCATCACACGCCTGATCTGGCGCTCAAACAGGCCTGTGCCGCGGATGAGCGGATCGGAAAAGGCGATGCGCCCGCTATGTGCGGCATCCCGCTGGGCATCAAGGATCTCTATTGCACGCGCGGTGTGCCGTCGCAGGCGGCTTCAGCTATCCTCGCTGGCTTCAAACCCGAATACGAAAGCACCGTTACCCAGAACCTATTTGACGCTGGCGCCGTGATGCTGGGCAAACTGAACATGGACGAGTTTGCCATGGGTTCGTCAAACGAAACCTCGGTTTACGGCAACGCTGTTAACCCCTGGCGGCGTGGCAACGACGACGCGCAGCTGACACCGGGTGGCTCGTCTGGAGGTTCGGCCAGCGCGGTCGCGGCCGACCTCTGCCTCGCGGCCACCGGCACCGACACCGGCGGCTCGATCCGCCAACCTGCGGCATTTACCGGCATTACCGGCATCAAACCAACCTATGGCCGTTGTTCCAGATGGGGCATTGTCGCCTTTGCCTCGTCGCTCGATCAGGCCGGGCCGATGACCAAAGATGTGCGCGACGCGGCGATCATGCTGACTGCTATGTGCGGCCACGATCCCAAAGACAGCACCTCTGCCGATCTGCCCGTGCCGGATTTTGAGGCTGCACTAAGCGGCGATATTCGCGGCAAAAAGATTGGAATTCCAAGGGAATATCGCATTGACGGTATACCCGGCGAGATCGAAAAGCTCTGGGCCGAAGGCACCGAGATGCTGCGCGATGCGGGCGCCGAGATCACGGATATTTCGCTGCCGCACACCAAATACGCGCTGCCTGCATATTATGTCATCGCGCCCGCCGAGGCATCCAGCAACCTTGCCCGCTACGATGGTGTCCGTTACGGCCATCGCGCCAGGTTGGCACAGGGCGACGGCATCACCGAGATGTACGAAAAGACCCGCGCCGAAAGCTTTGGCGCAGAAGTCCAGCGCCGGGTGATGATCGGCACCTACGTCCTGTCGGCGGGGTTTTATGACGCCTATTACAACCGCGCGCGCAAGGTGCGCGCCTTGATCAAGCGCGATTTTGAGGATGCGTTTGCGAATGGCATCGAGGCGATCCTGACACCCGCAACGCCGTCTGCAGCATTCGGCCTTGGCGAGATGGCCGACGCGGACCCGATCCAGATGTATCTCAATGACGTCTTCACTGTGACGGTCAATCTCGCTGGCCTGCCTGGCATCTCAGTGCCCGCCGGGCTGGACAATCAAGGCTTGCCGCTTGGCCTGCAGCTGATTGGCAGACCCTGGCAAGAGGGCGATCTGCTGAATACCGCCTATGTGCTTGAACGCGCGGCAGGTTTTGTTTCCAAGCCCACAAAATGGTGGTAGCCAGTCCGGCGAGGCGGAATTCGGGTGTCAGACATGCACAGATTGACTATTTTGATCGCAGCGATTGCGCTCGCGGGCTGCGGCAGCGCGAATATCGACCGCACGGCAAGGAGCGGGGTTGGCTTTGGCACGCTTGCCGATCTTCAACCGGTCGAGGCGCAGGGCGCGCCCGCAATTACCGGGCCTTTTGTCGCGGCGGGGCAAATATCTGACGAGTCGCTGAACACAATTCAAACCACCCTGCTGCAACCCATCGATACGACGGCCGCTGAGACCACCCAAACAACAGAGGTTTTGGTCACCGAGACGCAAATCCCCAGCGTTGATCCCAATAATCCGTCAATCTCGGATGAGCAGGATTTTGACGCGGTCGCGTCACGCGAATCAATCGAGAGCGACCGCGAGCGACTTGCCGCGCAAGCCGAGGCCTATCAGGTTATTCAACCCGGTGAACTGCCAACGCGCAGTGGTGGTGCCGAACCATCAATTGTGGAATTTGCGCTTGCCGTAACCCATCCCGCCGGAGCCAAGATTTACACCCGTTCGGCGTTTTCCACGCAAGCGCGATTTAACCGCAATTGCGCCAAATATGCGTCATCCGATCACGCGCAGGCGGCATTCCTGAAAGCAGGCGGACCAACTCGCGACCGCTTTGGCATTGATCCCGACGGCGATGGATATGCGTGTTATTGGGATCCCACGCCGTTTCGCGCAGCACTTGGTCAATAATCCGCGGCAACACGCCCTCTAGTCGACGGCGCGATTGGGATCGCCAACGCCAGCAGGTTTCCGGTGGTGACAGTACGGCCAAGCCTTGCTACCCAAACACAGACGACCAATGCTGGACAATTTGCATGCAGATTGAAGAAACCGGTCTTGCGGGGCTGCTGATCATAACACCCCAAAGACGTGTCGATGCGCGCGGCTTTTTTGCCGAATCCTATAACCGAGCAACGCTCGCGGACCACGGTATTTCCACGGAGTTTGTGCAGGACAATCATTCGCTATCGACCCAGGCCGGCACCCTGCGCGGGCTGCACTATCAAGTCCCGCCCCATGCACAGGCCAAGCTGGTGCGTTGCGGCCAGGGGGCTTTGTTGGACGTGGCCGTCGACATTCGCATCGGATCACCCACATTCGGGCGCTGGTTCGCAACCGAGCTGAGTTTTGAAAATGGCCGGCAATTATTGGTGCCCGTGGGGTTTTTGCATGGCTTTGCGACCCGCCGGCCAAATACCGAAATCATCTATAAATGTTCCGATTTTTATGCCCAGGATTGCGACGGCGCCGTGCGCTTTGACGACCCGGCAATCGGCATAGACTGGGGTGTTTCAAAAACCGAGGCAGTATTGTCGGAAAGAGATCGCGACGCACCCTTGCTCGCCGATATTGATAACCGGTTCGTCTTTGAGGGTTGAGCGTTGATACTGGTTTTTGGTAGAACCGGCCAAGTTGGCACCGAATTGGCGCACGGGCGAGGTGTTCGCAGCCTCGGTCGCGAAGAGGCGGATCTGACCGATCCGCCCAAATGCGCCGCAGAAATCCTGAAGATAAAGCCTAATGTCGTGATCAACGCGGCCGCTTACACATCGGTTGATCGCGCTGAAGATGAGCCCAGACTGGCACAACTTATCAATGCCGGCGCACCTGCGGCGATGGCGGCGGCCTGCGCCGAGCTTGGCGCGCGATTTCTGCATATTTCCACTGATTACGTTTTCGACGGCACCGGTGAACGCCCCTGGCAACCAGATGACCCAACCGGCCCGCTCGGCGTGTATGGCACCACTAAACTTGCCGGCGAGGTCGCGATACAGCGTTCTGGTGCGCGATACATTATCTTGCGGACGTCCTGGGTCTTTTCCCCGCGCGGATCAAATTTCGTCAAAACCATGTTGCATCTGGCGGCCATGCGTAACTCGGTTCGGGTGGTGGCAGATCAGATCGGTGCACCGACCGCTGCAGCTGACATCGCGACCTGTTTGTTGAAAATTGCCGCGGCTGAGGGACCGTCGGGCATATATCACTTCGCCGGCGCGCCTGCGGTAAGCTGGGCGGATTTTGCCCGCGCGATATTTGCAGAGGCAGGGCTGAGCATGGATGTTCATGACATTGCAAGCGGCGACTATCAAACCGCCGCGCGGAGGCCAAAGAATTCCAGGATGGATTGCTCGAAAATCTTTAGCGATTACGGCATTGCTTCGCCCGATTGGCGCACACCCTTGGGTAAGGTCGTGCGCGGGCTTCAAAATCCGGCGAAATCAAAATAACCGTGGCGCAATTCGGCGCGATGCGCGAAATGGTTCACAATTCCAGAACAGATTCATATTATCGCCCAAATTCGCCACTAACCGGCGATCAATGAACCCGAGCAGTGCAGCTATGAACAGGTCCAGCATCGCACCACCACGCGGCCCCAAAGTCCGGCGTGACTTGCTGCTGTTGGGCGGATTGCTGGCCTTTGTTATCGCCGGGCTGGTGGGCCTGGCGCTGGCGACAGGCTGGCAGGAAACCATGGCACAAGTTTCCAAGCTGGGATGGGTGCAGGTGTTGGCTCTGCTTGCGCTCAGTCTGGCAAATTACGTCCTTAGGGGTTTCCGTTGGCATCTGTTCACGCGCCGTCTTGGGCTCCACACACAACTTATCCAGAACATGCGCCATTTTCTGGGCGGGTTTGCCATGTCGGTAACACCCGGACGGCTTAGCGAGCTGATCCGGATGCGCTGGCTGGGCCGCGAGACCGGGGCGCGATTTGAGAAAACCGCGCCGCTGGTGCTGGTTGACCGCGCCTCGGATCTAAGCGCGATGGCGCTGATCCTCGCGGTTGCAGTTTCGTTTTCGGCAACCGGCATTACCGGTGCCTTGCCTGTTGCCATTCTTGCATTGATCGGGGCGTTTTTGTCGACGCGCGCGGTGGTGGTGCAGATGATCGCGAGCTACTTGTACCGGATCATTGGCCGCTGGCCCCGGTTTTTCGCCCGCATTCGCTCGGCGGCGCGGGCCCTGGCGCGCTTTTCCGGCCCGGATATAGTATTGATTGCCGCCCTGATTGGCGCGGCGGGATGGTTGGCCGAAGGATATGCGTTTTATCTGTTGCTGAGCTGGCTGGGCGCTGAAACCGCTCTTTCAACCGCAATTGCCATTTTTATGTTCGCAACTTTGGCGGGCGGCCTGACGGGCGCGCCCGGCGGTCTTGGCGGGGCTGAGGCGGCCATGGTCGCCTTTCTGACCCTCCAAGGCGTGCCCATAGAGATCAGTTTGCCCGCAACCGCGATCATCCGGTTGACGACACTGTGGTTTGCAATTGCAATCGGGTTGGTGGTCTTCCCGATCGCCGAACGACTATCAAAGCAGGGGCAGGATGCGCTGGAAGCAGGTTGAATATTCGGGGTGGGGCGGCGCTCTCAAAGCAAATGCCCATATCGCCAGACCAGAGCGGCGCGCCGCGCTTGTCGAGCTGAGCGCCGAGGCACCTGCGCCAGCGATTGGACAAATGCGCTCTTATGGTGACGCCGCACTAAATGATGGCGGCCATGCGATCGAGATGACACGGCTCAATCGCGTGCTCGCATTTGATCAGGATACCGGGCGCGTGACGGTTGAGGCCGGGATGCAAATCGGCGATCTGGGGCGCATTTTCGCAGCGCGCGGCTGGATACCACCGGTCATGCCGGGAACCGGATTTGCGACCGTTGGCGGCTGCATCGCCCATGATGTGCATGGCAAGAACCACCATGTCATGGGATCATTTGGCCAGCATCTGAGCGAATTCACCCTGCTGCAGCACGGCAAAGCCAGGAAAGTGACGCCCGACAAGACCCCTGATCTGTTCAAGGCAAGCGTCGGTGGGTTGGGCCAGACCGGCATTATCGCCGAGGCGACCATCCAGCTCATGCCATGCCCCGGCGATATGATGGTGCTGACGGAACGCCGCATCGACGGCTGGGATGAATTTCTTGTCGCCCTTGATACGTCCCAGGCGAATTACACGGTCGGCTGGATCGACGCGACAGCCAAGGGCACATCGCTCGGTCGTGGCGTTCTGGAAGAGGGCGAGATTACATCCGGTGTTTCGCGAACAACCGGACGTGCCCGCGAGGTGCCGTTTTTCGCTCCGCAATGGGCGTTGTCCGCACCAATGGTGCGGATATTCAACGAAGCCTATTTCCGGCGCGTTCCGGCCAGTGGCCGCACGACGGTAAAACCGATCAGCGCGCCATTTTTCCCGCTCGACAAAATTCGCAACTGGAACCGCCTCTATGGGCGGCGCGGGTTTCATCAATTCCAATGCGTGGTGCCCATCGCGGCGGTCGAAATATTGCGCGAAATGCTGGAAATGATCGCCGAAACCGGTCTGGCTTCGCCCCTTGCGGTGCTCAAACGGATGGGTCCGGGCCGCGCGGGGTATATGTCTTTTCCGATGGAGGGCTACACGCTGGCGGTCGACTTTCCCAATCGCGGCCCGGTTTCGGCACTATTTGAGCGCCTCGAACAGATGTCAGCCGAGACCGGCGGGCGGGTGTATTTCGCCAAGGATGCGCTGTCGGGCGGTCTGGATCTGGCCGAGGTCTATCCTGACTTAGGCAAATGGCGCAAAGCCGTCGACAAGGCCGATCCTGATCGCGCGATGGTCACCGATCTGGTGCGCAGGCTTCAACTGAGGCAAAGCAAATGAACCAAAGCTGGATTATCATGGGGGCCTCATCTTCGATGGCTCGCGCGCTGGCGCGCAAGCTGTCCGAAAGGGGTCACGCGATTTTTCTTGCCGGGCGCGACATGAAAGACCTTAAGCGCAGCGCCGCCGATTGCGCGGCACGCGGCGCGCGGCTGGCCGAGGCGCTGGCATTCGATGCCCGTGATCCCGCTGAATTCGCCAAGCTCATTGCTCGGCTCGAAAAAGAGGACGGTGCCATCAATGCGGCGGTTTTCGTCGGCTCGATGCCGCCTCAGGCAGATATTGATGCCGATCCCGCGCTCGTCGACGGCGTTGTCGCTGACTGCTTCGCCGGGCCAGCCAGGTTTTTGCAGTTTTTGCAGGCGCTTGCGCCAATATTAGAGGCACGCGCGACCGGGACGATAGTCGGCGTTGGCTCGGTTGCCGGTGATCGCGGGCGCATGTCCAACTATGTCTATGAGCCCATATTCAAGCGCATGTCCCTGTAATACCAGCGGCATTTAACATTGACCGATATGGGCCCATTTTCGCATTCCGATTGATGTGATGGTTTCGGGCTGTGCGATGAGCTTTTTCCAAGCTTCGCATCCAGCATCGACGATGGCATTGTAGTCTTCGAACACGCGGTTGGAGAGCCAATTGGCGCGCAAGTACTGCCAGATATTTTCCACCGGGTTCAGTTCCGGAGCTCAGAAATCGCCTGGCGCGCGCTGGGTGTCACGTCGTCACCGTCAAGCCCGGCCCCCTTGCCGTTCGTCGATACCGCGATGACCTGGGGATTGCCCCGCTGGCAGGTCAGCTATATGCACCTGGAGCGTGTCGGCGAAGTTTTTTTTAAACGCCTCGATGATCCGCTTATCCTGCCTGGGATGCTGCGGGCGGGCGCTGATATGGGCAAAGCCCAGTTCGCCAAGCAGTCTGGATATCCCGCGCTCGGAATAGATGACGCCAAAGCGCGCCTCGATCACCCGCTTCAGGTCGATCCGCCGCCAGCGGACAACCCCGTCCACCGCCGGATCGGGGCCGGTCTCGACAATCTCGCCAAGTTCTTTCATCTGGACATCGCTCAGGTAGCGCGTCCGGCCCGCGCCCTTGCGGTTGGTGAGGCCATCCGGTCCCTCTTCGTTGAACCGGTGAACCCAGTCCCGCAGGGTTTGGCGATCCATCCCACCGATCCTTGCGGCCTCTCCACGGCGCATGCCATCGTAGACCGCCGCAAGAGACAACAGACGGCGGCTCTGCCGGGCATCCTTGCAACGGCTGGCGAGTTTACGAAGGTGGCGGGCATCAAAGTCGCGACGAAGCGGAACACTGGCTGGCATGGCGATCCTCCTTTGCCAACCTTGAATCAGATCAAAACCGATTTGGGAATCCCCACAGAGTCAGAAATTGATGCCCTTGGTATAAGTTCTGCGCCACCTGCCCTGGCCAGTTCTAAAAGCCGAACCATTGCTGCCACAGACCGGCGGCGTAAAACATGATCGACAGCGTCAACATCAGCAGTCCGATACCGCGCTTGTCGCGAAGCGCGAATACAATCGGGTCGTAATCCTGTTTTCCGAAATACCCAAGACGCACCATTCGCAGCATCCAGATCGACATCGGTGCCATGGCCAGCCACAAAACCCAGCGTGTGGGGTATAGGGTCTGCGCCTGATCGGACAATGAATAGAAAAAGAATGCCAGCAACGCCCCCGCCACGCCCAAAAGCGCCATGTTCAGCAAATCACCGCGATCCTCGCGGCTGTATCCGCGTCCCGGCAGACGCCCGTCTGATTTGGCCAGGGTCAATTCAGTAAGGCGCTTCACGCAGCCCAGAGTGACGAACACCGGAAATATGAAGATCAGCATAAAGCCAGACACGAAAACAGCGCCAGCAGCTGCCCCGCCGACCACCCGGATCGTATATAGGGCGGCAAGCGTGGCGATATCGATCCAGCGCAGACGCTTCCATTTCAGCGAATAGGCGAAGGACAGACACATATATCCCGCCACAACGGCGAAAAAGGCGATGTTCAAGTTCGCGGCTAATAACAGCGCAAACAGACCGCAGGCAGCGCTTGTGGCCATGCCGACTGATATCGGCACCGCGCCCGAGGCAAAGGGCCGTTGAATTTTCGTGGCATGCAGGCGGTCCGCCTCAAGATCAAGCAGGTCGTTTACGATATAGATGCACGACGCGGCGGCCGAAAATGCGACAATACCGACCAAAACACTTGTCAGGGTCGACAAAGTAAAATCATGCGCCGCCAGCATCGGCAGGAACAGCAGAATATTTTTCACCCATTGTTGTGGCCGCAGCGCGCGCAACAGGTCGCTCCACGACCATCCGCCGGGAAAGGTTGTCACATTCTTGTCGCGACGCACCAGCCGTTGTGCCGCGCCGCCGGCGGTGCCGACAACCAGCGCGTTTTCCGCCTGTTCCCAAACGACAATATCGGCGCGGCTGTCCCCGGCATAGTCAAACCCGTCGCGGCCAAATTCCTCGACCAGCACGTCGGCCTTGCGTTTGCCTTTTAGGTTATCCGTCTCGGTCGAGCCAAAGCTGGCGTCGTCAAGCTCGTGGCTCTCAGCCAGTTGCGAAACCAGGCTTTCTGTCGATGCGGACGCCAGGATGACCCTGCGCCCGGCGGATTTGTTCTGATCTGCGAGAGCTTTCAATTCGGGATTGACCGGCAACAGGTCCACGCGCAGATCCGCGATCTCCGCCAATCTGTGCTTTAGCCGCGCTGGATCGAAAAATCGCCGCGCCACGACGCCGATCGTTTTCAGCGGTGCCTTTCCGAGCGCGGCCCACAGCGATTCATAAAGCATGTCCGTCCGCAGGAACGTTCCGTCGACATCCAATACTAGCGGCGTTACATCAGCCTTCACCGGTTACCTCACCGCTCAAGAATACACATCCGTCTGAAATCATTTCGGGCGGCGTGACACACAATGTGCGGGCAATATTCCATGCCGCCAGCACTTTTGGGACATATTCGCGCGTTTCAGCGAATGGTGGTGCCCCGTTGTGGCGAATAACCGCGTTTCCCCGGCATTGTACGCGGCCAGGACATGCACCGGATTGCCGGCGAACTCTTCCATCAGCCAATCCAGGTAAGCGATACCGCCTTTGATGTCCTGGTCAGGGCGCATCGCATCAGCGACATTAAACCGATCGGCTGTGGCAGGGATCAATTGCATCAGCCCCTGCGCCCCAGCTGAGCTTTGGGCGACCGCATCGCCGCCGCTTTCGGCCCAGATAACCGCAAGCGCCAGGGCGGGCGACACCCGTGTGCCGATGGTCGCGACCATAATGTCGCCGCCGTAATTGCCAGTGATTGCACGCAATGCTGCCAATTTGGGCGGCTCTGCGGGGTCTTTGGCCATAGCCGATGCAATGGCGTCGAGATTTCGCGGCTGCCCCGCGGCAACAAATTCCCGCCAAAACAGATCGTACGGCAATCCTATTGTCAGGGCCGAGTCCCGACCTGTCAGCACCGGTGTGTCCTCAGGCAGCGGCTCTGGGTTGAAATAGGCAAAGTAGTCATCGGGATCGATTTGCACGGTAATTTTCGGCGCGCTGCCGGGTTTCGGTGCGGCGATGCGCTTAAATACAGGCTGCTCAGATGAATCCTCAGATTGCGCGATAACCCAGCCCGGAATGCCCGACAGCAAAAACCCTGCAATGGCTACCTTCACGATTCTCAAAATCGTAACACCTTTCCAATTTCTTAAGCGGACACTGCAAAATGCCGCGCAGGTATTCCAGCGATCTGTTCACGATATGGATCAAATAATCTGGTAATGCGATTTTTGTCGCAAATTCAGGGGCGAATGGACTCATCCGGATTCTGGATTTTCCTTTATTTTTCAAGGCAGTTACCCCAATTCAGTCAGTTTCTTAACGGAATACAAAATTGTACGAAGCCCGCCCAACTCTCGCCCCAATCAAAACCATTAATGCCGCTCATGCCAATTCGGTGTTCCGGCCAAAAGCTGCCGTGGCCCGACCTGGTACGTGGAACTGAGCAAGAACGTTTGGAGGAACAAATGAAACTGTTCAAGCTTACTAAGAACTTCAAGCGCGATGAAGACGGCGCTGTAACCGTTGACTGGGTTGTTCTGACCGCTGCCATTGTTGGTCTCGGCATAGCAGTTCTGATTTCGGTGTCAGGCGGTACGACAAGCCTGGCCAACAAGATCAGCTCGAACCTGGCCTCACAGACCATCGCGTCTTACTAATCCGCGCAACTGCGCAAAACCTTGACTGGAGCTAAAACTATGAAAATCTTCAACTTTGTAAAAACTTTCAAGCGCGACGAAGACGGCGCTGTAACTGTTGACTGGGTCGTGCTGACCGCCGCTATCGTCGGCCTCGGCATTGCTGTCCTGACCTCCGTGTCCGGCGGCACCACGAGCCTGGCCAACAAGATCAGCTCGAACCTGGCGTCGCGGACCATCGCGTCTTACTAATATCGACGTCGATTGACTTGAAAGGCCGCGCCAAACCTGCGCGGCCTTTCCCGTTCAACGCCTTGTAAATACGAGCGTTATTCTCCGTGATGTCATATTGTCGTCACAGCGAATAGCTACGTTGACTTGGGAAGGGTTCGGATGGGGTCGGACCAGTGTATTAAAAGGGATGTCTCAGCATGTCACAGCTTACAAAGAACTTCTGCAAATCTGATGACGGCGCGGTAACGGTAGATTGGGTGGTACTGACGGCCGCCATTGTGGGCCTTGGGATCGCGGTAATCGCGAGCGTCTCGGCGGGTGCGCTCAATCACTCCGCCGGCCTTGGTGCCCATCTGAACTCACAAACCGTGGATTCATACTAGGGCTTGTTGACGTTTAGGGATTCCCAAATCGGCTAATACCAACGGTCATTGATCCGAACCCATGCGCCCATTTGCGCATGCCGAGGGACATGATCTTCCATGGTTGGTCGATGAGGTTGTTCCAGGCTTGGCAGCACAGCGCGACGATGTCTTCGTAGGATTTGAAGATCCGGTTCGACAACCAGTTGTCGCGCATGAATTGCCAGACATTCTCCACCGGGTTCAACTCGGGCGATCGTGGCGGCAGCGCCAGGACGGTGATGTTGTCGGGGATCGCCAGCTTGGGCGTCAAGTGCCAACCGGCCTGATCGACGATCAGCACCGCATGGGCGCCGGGATCGACGGCGGCACTGATCTCGATGAGGTGCGCCGCCATGGCGTCGGTGTCGCACCAGGGCATGACCAGCCCGGCGCCTTTCCCCTTCGCGGGACAGATCGCGCCGAAGATATAGGCCCATTCGGTGCGCTGGTCGCGGGGCGCCCGCGGGCGCGTGCCACGTCTGGCCCATCGGCGTGTGAGCTTATTCTTCTGGCCGATGCGGGCTTCATCTTGCCACCACAGCTCTATCTCGACGCCTTTCGGGAGCCTCGCCCGGATCTTCGCCAGTTCGGCGGGGAAGTTTTTTTTAAAAGCCTCGACGGCCAGCTCGTTTTGCGCGTAGTGGCGCGGCCGCGCCGAGATCTTGGCGAAGCCGAGCGCCTTCAACTCGCGCCCGACCGTGGTCTCGTCGAGCGAGATGGCGAACGTCTCCAAGAGCCACCGCGCCAGGTCCTTGCGCCGCCAGCGCACGACGCCGTCCACCGCCGGGACCGGGCCGGCCTCAACAACCTCCGCCAGTGCGCGGCGGTGATCGGCGTTGAGCTTCGAGGGTGCGCCCGGTGACTTCCCATCGACCAGCCCGTCCGGTCCGCGGGCGTTGAAGCGCAGCACCCAGTCGCGAATGATCTGCAGACCGACGCCGCCGATCCGCGACGCATCCGTCCTGCTGCCACCATCGTAGACCTCGGCCAACGCCAGCAGACGACGGCTCTGGGTCGCGTCCCTGGTCCTCTTCGCGAGGCGCCGCAGTGAGACGCTGTCAAAATCGTTCCGTAAGTCGATAGGCGCTGCCATGGCGAACCTCATTGGTTCACCACATTGAGTCAGAGATCGGACCGCTTGGGAATCCCCAACGTGAGTCAGGCATTCCGCTCGGTGGTATGATGACTGATTCAAGGTTGCAAACAGAGGAGAGCAGCCTTGATCCGCACAGTTCTGACCGACGCCCAATGGGCTGTCATCGCACCGCACTGCCTTGGCCGGGAATGCGACCCCGGTCGCACCGGCCCTGACCCGCGCCGGTTTGTCGAGGCAGTTCTCTGGATCTCGCGGACCGGATGCCCCTGGCGCGACCTGCCGGAAGAGTTCGGGCGCTGGAACAGCGTTGGAGAGCCAATTGTTCAATCCGCGCTTGAGCCGAAGGTGGGTGAGGGCCGACGCTTTCTATCGTATGTTCAGGGTATTAGCCGAAGATGCAGACTTCGAATACACGATGATCGACGGTAGTATCGTCAAAGTCCACCGACACGGTCAGGGCGCAAAAGGGGGACTCAAAGCCAAGCCATCGGACGCTCTCGCGGCGGGATAACGACAAAGATCATGGCTCTGACGGACGCGCTCGGCAATCTGATCGACTTCCGCCTTCTGCCCGGTCAGGCGCATGACCTGCGGGGTACCGCCGCACTGATCGAGGGCCTCACCTGCGACCAGTTTCTCGCCGACCGTGCCTTCGACGCGAACTGGCTGCGCGAAGCGCTGACCAGTGCCGGGATCGAGCCGGTAATCCCTCCAAAATCAAACCGCCGCTTCCCGGCGGAGTTCGACCGCCACACCTACAAATGGCGTCACCTGGTCGAAAACTTCTTCGGAAAGCTGAAGGAATACAGAGGGATCGCAATGCGTTCCTGCAAAACAGATGACAGCTTCAAAGCATTCATCTCGCTTGCTGCAATCGTCATTCAAACACGATGAACGTCAACACCCCCTAGCGACGGGCGAAATGTTACTTCGATGCGGCTCCGCGACGGGGCCGCATTTTCATTCCATCCGCAATTGTATTAATTTCTGTTATTTCAATATCGGCAAGAATTCTTGCGCAGAACAATCTTTGTTCAATCTTCTGCCCTAATTGACCTGCACTGTGAACGCTGAAACCGGTCTGGGCCGCGTGTTCGGACCACACAAAGTGGCACCTTAACAGCCCGTTGATTAAGTGGCTTTTTCCGGCTCTCACTCCCAGATGAGGAATGCGGCGGCGAAAACCGTCTGGCCGCTTTGCGAGACCCCCAGTGCGACCAGCATGGCCCCGGTGGGCGTGAGCAGCACGAAAATACCGCCATATCCGCCCGCCACGGCCTCGCGCGGGGTGCCGGCACCGATGAGTTGGCGCATCAGCAACGAGAGGTTGTGGCCGGCGACGTGAAGCAGGTATCGCTTGTGCACGTTCTCGCGGCCCCGAAGCCAGGTCCGGCGCATGCCGCCGCGATCGAGGTTGTGGGCGAAGGAGCGCTCGACGATCTCGGCGCGCAGCTTGAAGGCTTCTTTGGCCACCCCCGATAACAGCCGGGTCCGGTTGTTGGTGACCGCCCGCCGCGCCGCCTCGTCGCCGCGCCAGCGCGCGAAGCCCTTCGCCTTGGGCTCGGCGATCCGCGTCTTCCACGGGCCGTTGTCCAAGGCCTTCAAGACCGCCCGTGAGTGATAGCCTTTGTCGGTCACACATTCGGCCGGGTCCTCAGCCGTCGGCGCCGCGTCAACGCTGGCAAGGTTCTCCTGGGCCGCCGCCAGCGTCTTGGGAAGCGTCGTCGTGTCGCCCTCGTCGGCGGGGTGCAGCTCGGCCGCCACCACCGCGCCGGTGTCCAGATCCACCGCGTGCTCAGGCTTGTAGGCCAGATGGGTCGTGCCGTCCTTCATCTTGGCGATCTTGGCCTCGGGGTCGCTCCTGGAAACCCAGTCCTGGTTCGAGAGCTTCTTGCCCTTGCGCTTGCGGTCCAGACGCGCCCGGTCCTCGGCCGTGGGCGTCTCGATACCGCTCTCCTGGGCCAAGCGCTCCAGCATCCCCCGGTAACCCTCGCCCGTGTCCCTTCGCACGATGTTGCGCAGCGCCGCGTTGGCCTCCATGGTCGAGGCATCCACCCCGATACGATCGCCCTTGACCAGACCTGCTTCGGCAATCAGCGCCAGAACCCAGTCGAAGATCGCCGTGTGAACTTCATGAGGCAGGCGCGTGCGGGTCCGTGACAGCCAGGAATGGTCCGGCACCCGCTCCCGGTTCTCAAGCCGCAGGAACTCCCGAAGCGACAGGGAATCCGAGCAACGCCACTCCAGACCGCGCTCTGAGTCGATGCCCTCGAAGTAGCCCACCAGGTGCATGCGGAAATAGCGCCCGGGCGGCACCGAGGGCGCGCCCATCCTGGCCGCGTAATAGGGCCGGCAGCTCGCCTCGGCAAAGGCGTCGAAGCCGCCCTCGATCAGCACCGACTGCAGGCGGTCGTAAAACACATGACCCGGCGAGCGCGGCATCTCCGCCCAGCCCACCATCAAGTCCCCCTGACGATCCTTCTGCTGTCCCATCGCCATCGGCGAATCCTCCGGTCAAATCAGAACATCAAAGAATCAGACCAGGCCGCTTGCGTCCAGTGCCGACTTCGTCAACGGGCTGTTAAGGTGAGAGGGCTGAAAATGAGAATGATCTTTGGTGTCGTTCTTCTGGTCGGTATGGGTTTGGCGGGGTTCGCCGTCTATATGGCCAGAGATTACATTTCTGTTTATCAGACAGAATTGGACCGTGAACGCGCCGCGCGCGCCCAAATGGTCGAGACAGTGCCGGTGTTCGTGGCAACGCGCGCATTGCGGTATGGTCAGACACTTACTGAAAAAGATGTGCGCACCGTCCGGTGGCCCGTGAACGCAATTCCAGAGGGCGCATTCCAGCAAGCTGAAGTGCTGTTTCCCTATGGCCAGGACGAACTTCGCACTATTCTGCGCGCGATGGAAAAGGACGAGGTCGTCCTTGCAGTCAAGGTCACCAAGCCCGGCGAGGACGCAGGTGTGTCTTCGCGCCTCAAACGCGGTATGCGCGCTTTCGCCATCAAGGTCGACGTGACCAGCGGCGTGTCCGGCTTCCTTCGCCCCGGTGACCGGGTCGATATCTATTGGACCGGACAGACAATCAGCGACGACGGTTCCGCGCGCGGCAATATAACCCGCCTGATCGAACCGGCAATTTCGATCATCGCGGTTGACCAGATCGCCGACGGGGAACGCAACAGCCCGACAATTGCCCGCACGGTCACTGTAGAGGCCACGCCTCAGCAGGTTGCCGGTCTGGCACAGGCTCAGGCGACCGGCAGCTTGTCACTGGCGCTGGTTGGTGCAGACGACACAGAGCTAATCGAAAGTGCCGAAGCAGACACACGCGATGTGTTGGGACTTGGTGACCGTCAAGTCGTCGAGGTCGAGAGCGAAAAAGTCTGCACCGTCAAGACGCGGCGTGGCGCAGAAATCATTGAAACGCAAGTCGAATGTCCAGACACCAACTGAGCAAGCAGGGGCCTACCTGGACGAAGGCGGGTTCGGAAATCCGACCATGAATAACATGGCCGCCCATATGGGAACCGGTAACGTCGTGGGCGATCTGAACAATCGCTTCGCCGATGATGTCGATCCTATGGTGAACTTCGAGTTTGACCTGTCCAATCTGGACGCCGCAGCAATGGCGACGCTGGATGTTCAGGCAAACTGGATCAAGCAGTTCCCCGAAGTCCGGTTCCGCGTCTACGGCCACACCGACCTGGTCGGCACTGATGCTTATAACAAGGCATTGGGCCAACGCCGCGCCGATGTTGTTGTCGATTATCTGGTCGGCACCGGTATTGACCGCTCGCGCCTTGAGGCGGTCGCCAGCTTTGGCGAAACTCAGCCAGTGATCGTGACCGAGGCTCGCGAACGGCGCAATCGCCGGACCGTCACCGAAGTGACCGGATTCGTCGACAGCGACGGATTGCTCAACGGCAAATACGCCATGGTGATCTTCCGCGAATACGTCGCCAGCGCCCGTCCCAAAGACGCGGTTCAAGATGCGAACTTGGGCGCGATCGGCCTTGGACCATAAAGCCGATTGGGGCTGATAAACTGATATTACCGAATTAATTCGGTATTTTGGCCCCAATCTTGCCCAGATTACCCACCATCCTTCGGACTTAGGAGCAGCGCGCGATACTTTGAGTCGTGCAGGTCCGACGGTGGGATCCAACTAAACAAACTTCCCGGGTCCTTTCAGCCGCCAGACCGAAAGTTTGGAAGGACGAGAAAGCAATGTCGAGTAACGCAGCATTGCAGTCGGATGTCGCCCCGATCGTCGCGTGTACGATCTCTCGCGACGTTCAGAACTTTGATCTCTTGATCGAAGATATGGAAGCCGAGCTGGGTGAGAGCTGGGGCGATCTGTCATTTGACGACGCCCGGCTGTTCCTTGGCCAGCCCGACGCAGAGGGCCTGGAATTTGTCGCTATAACGATCGACCAGGAAGACGAGGACCAGCTCGCGGTAATTTCAGAGCTGATCAAGACGGCGGTCTCAAGCAAAGTCAAAGTGATCGTTATCGCCGAAGATGTCAGCCCGGCGGGATTGCACCAGCTGCTCAAGCTGGGTGCCGAAGAATTTGTCCCCTACCCTCTGCCTGATGGCGCACTGCATGAAGCGATCGAACGTCTGCGCCGGCCACCCGAAGTACAGGCCAGCACGCCGCACACGCCCAAGGCCAAAGGCGACAAGGACGGTGTCGTGATCGCGGTCCAGGGCATGGCCGGTGGTGTCGGTGCAACGACGTTTGCCGTCAATCTGTCCTGGGAGCTGGCCAATATCGACAAGGACGACCCCCCAAGCGTCTGCTTGCTGGACCTCGATCTGCAATTTGGCTCGGCCGCAACATACCTGGACCTGAGCCGCCGCGAAGCCGTCTACGAGCTGCTTTCCGATACTGAAAGCATGGATCACGAAAGCTTCCTGCAGGCGCTGGTGTTATACCAGCGGCATTTAACATTGACCGATATGGGCCCATTTTCGCATTCCGATTGATGTGATGGTTTCGGGCTGTGCGATGAGCTTGTTCCAAGCTTCGCATCCAGCATCGACGATGGCATTGTAGTCTTCGAACACGCGGTTGGAGAGCCAATTGGCGCGCAAGTACTGCCAGATATTTTCCACCGGGTTCAGTTCCGGAGCGCGCGATGGCAGCAGGATGATGGTGAGGTTCTTCGGGACTTTGAGTTTGCCGGTGGTGTGCCATCCGGCCCGATCCATCAGCACAACCGCATGGGCCTTTCGGGCGACGTGGCGGCTGATCTCGTCGAGATGCATCTGCATGGCTTGCGCGTCCGCCCAAGGCAGCATGAGCGCCGCCCCCTTGCCGTGAGCCGGACAGATGGCGCCGAACAGATAGGCGTTGTGATAGCGCTGATCGGCCGGCTGGCGGGGGCGCGTGCCCTTTCTCGCCCACAGGCGCGTCAGGCCATTCTTCTGGCCAAGGCGTGCTTCGTCCTGGAACCAGATCTCCACCGGCGTTCCCGCTGGCAGGTCAGCTATATGCACCTGGAGCGTGTCGGCGAAGTTTTTTTTAAACGCCTCGATGATCCGCTTATCCTGCCTGGGATGCTGCGGGCGGGCGCTGATATGGGCAAAGCCCAGTTCGCCAAGCAGTCTGGATATCCCGCGCTCGGAATAGATGACGCCAAAGCGCGCCTCGATCACCCGCTTCAGGTCGATCCGCCGCCAGCGGACAACCCCGTCCACCGCCGGGTCGGGGCCGGTCTCGACAATCTCGCCAAGTTCTTTCATCTGGACATCGCTCAGGTAGCGCGTCCGGCCCGCGCCCTTGCGGTTGGTGAGGCCATCCGGTCCCTCTTCGTTGAACCGGTGAACCCAGTCCCGCAGGGTTTGGCGATCCATCCCACCGATCCTTGCGGCCTCTCCACGGCTCATGCCATCGTAGACCGCCGCAAGAGACAACAGACGGCGGCTCTGCCGGGCATCCTTGCAACGGCTGGCGAGTTTACGAAGGTGGCGGGCATCAAAGTCGCGACGAAGCGGAACACTGGCTGGCATGGCGATCCTCCTTTGCCAACCTTGAATCAGATCAAAACCGATTTGGGAATCCCCACAGAGTCAGAAATTGATGCCGTTGGTATTATTCAACGAAAAACTGAGCGTGCTGACCGCGCCCGCGGAAATGCTGCCATTGGATATCGTCGGCCCCGAGGATATCGAGCGGGTTCTGGAAGCGGCAAAATCGAACTTCGACTATGTTATCATCGACATGCCATCGACGGTCGTCGCATGGACCGAGGTGGTTTTGCACAGCGCGCATGTCTATTTTGCGCCGCTCGAGATTGATATGCGGTCCGCCCAAAACACGCTCCGGATGATCCGCGCACTGAAATCCGAAGAACTACCAGTTGAAAAGCTGCGTTTCGTCATGAACCGGGCGCCGAAATTCACCGATATGTCGGGCAAGGCGCGTGTCAAACGTCTTGGCGAAAGCCTCGACATCGACATCGAGGTGCAGATGCCCGATGGCGGCTGTCAGATCACGGAATCGACAGACCACGGACAGCCGTTGGCGGAAACCGCGGCCAAGAACCCGTACCGCAAAGAGATCCTGAAACTTGCACAACAAATGCACGAACTGAACGTCTCAGTCGCAACCGGATAAACGTCGGAAGGTAACAAATATGTTTTCCCGCTACAAAAAACCGACTGGCGGCAAGCCGAGCCTCGTCGAAGTTTCCACCGAAAAACCAGAATCGGCGGCAGTGGCAGAGGCCCCCGCACAGGTTCAACGCCGCCCCGCAGCGCATCGCAAACAACCCGTCGTGACACCGGGCCAGGTTGTGCCGATGGACAAGGAAAAAAAGCGCAAGGAACGGCTCAGCGAGGTCAAGCTAAACCACTACCGGCTGATGCCGGTAGGTTTCCGTTTGGAGTGAAGCTCCAGATACTGAAGTATGACATCGTCAGTCACATTGCCTGATGTGGTCGAGAAATATCCACGGGCCCAAAACCGCCTGCCCCAGTATCGTTTGCGCAGGTCCGGGAACTCCATCTGGATTTTGCGGGATGAGCGCCCCTTGATCCGCTGCATCACCGTCGACAGCGCCAGGTGCGGTGGGATCGACACGAACATATGAACGTGATCGTTCGACAGGACGCCCTTCTCGATCCGCACGCCCATTTCACTGCAGGTCTGGCGGATGATTTCACGCAAGCGCACCCGCATATCGCCGTGCAAAACCTTGAACCGATACTTCGTAACCCAAACGATATGATATCGGTGATAAAATTTGGTATGACTACCAGTACAATAGGCCATGAGCCTTCCCCCTGATTTTGGCTTTCACCCAAGGGCGAGCCAAAATCAGGGGGAAGGCTCATCAGAATTTAGCTGAAGCAGACCGGCTGGAAGCCGGTGGCTCTGACCCTAAGAATTGGAAAGTAGAGCTGCACAAGCGCCTTTTGGACAATCTTAATCTGTCCGCACTTGAAACTGCCTCGGAAAGCGAATTGCGCTCTGAAATCTCCTCCATCGCAGGTGAGGCACTCGAAGAACTGGCCGTCGTGCTGAACCGCGAGGAACGCGCGACGCTGAACCAGGATCTTTTTGATGAGGTCACCGGCCTGGGTCCGCTAGAGCCCCTGCTCAAGGACGATACGATCAACGACATCCTGGTCAATGGCCCGCACCAGGTCTTTATCGAGCGTAACGGGAAACTCCAGTTGACCGACACGAGCTTCAAAGACGAAAAGCACCTGCTCAGGATTATCGACAAGATCGTCTCTGCAGTCGGGTGCCGGGTCGATGAATCGAACCCCTATGTCGATGCCCGCCTTGCCGATGGCTCGCGTTTCAACGCAATGGTTCCGCCGATTGCCGTGGATGGCTCACTGGTCTCGATCAGGAAGTTTACCCAAGATAAACTGGCGATTGATGATCTGGTGAATTTCGGTGCGTTTACCGAGGAAATGGCTGCATATCTGCAGGCCGCTGTATCAACCCGTCTGAACATCATCGTTTCGGGCGGGACCGGTTCGGGCAAGACCACGACGCTGAATGCGCTGTCGAGCTTCATTGACGATGCCGAGCGCATTCTGACGATCGAAGACACCGCCGAATTGCAACTTCAGCAAACCCATGTTGGCCGGATGGAAAGCCGGCCGCCGAATGTTGAAGGCAAGGGCGCGGTGACCCAGCGCGATTGCCTCAGGAACGCGCTCAGGATGCGCCCGGACCGCATCATCGTTGGTGAGACACGCGGCGACGAAGTCATCGACATGCTACAGGCGATGAACACCGGCCACGACGGCTCGATGACCACAATCCACGCCAACTCGGCGCGCGACGGGGTCAGCCGTCTGGAAAACATGATCTCGATGGCCGGCATGGAAATGCCGCTCAAGGCGGTTCGCGCCCAGATATCTTCGGCTGTTAACTTGGTTGTTCAAGTCAGCCGCCTGCAAGACGGCTCGCGTCGGATGGTGTCGATCACCGAAGTGACCGGCATGGAAGGCGAAGTCATCTCGATGCAGGAAGTGTTCCGCTACCAGCGTGTCGGATTGACCCCGGACAGCAAAATCATCGGCCACTTCACCGCAACCGGTGTGCGCAGCCACTTTTCAGAGCGTTTTCGGATGTGGGGTTACGATTTGCCCGCGTCCATATTCGAGCCATTCGAGGAATGAGTTCTATGGTTATCTCAGCAGAACCGCTTATCTATGGCCTAATCTTTGGGGCTTATATACTTGACGCCGTGAGCGGCCGGTCAGTTTCCCAGTAAGTGATTCAAATCCTGTAGGTTTCTTGGCATTTGGTGGTTGACCAGAGCGGTTGCCCCAATATATGGTGCCTTTGTGCGACGACGCATCGCAGTGGCCATCAACGCAAAAGCCGGACTGTTGGAGGTCCGGCCTAAGCGCCCCGAAAGGGGATTTGATGGTCTCGTGTAACCCCAGAGGACGCACGAGACAGACTCAATGACGCGGTAATCCTACCGATTCCTGAGAATCTGTCAAGTGCGCCTGTCGGTAATGTCGATAACACGTGATATGGCCGGTCAATGTAACAAATGATCTGTCCGGCATTAGAACTCCTCCAGGAAGTGGAGGAGCTGATGCGCCGGACAGAGCAGTTACAGGGGTTGAGATTGATGAAGTTCGATGAGGTTTACGGACGCACCTACAGGGGTGAGTTGAGCCAGCTGGAGGCAGCCGAGATCCTGGGCATGTCCGAGCGCACGTTCCGACGCTGGCGCGATCGCTTTGAGGCCGAGGGCGCGGAGGGTCTTTACGACCGCCGCCTGGGTCGGGTTTCCGCGCGCCGCGCCGGGGTCGACGAGGTGGTGGCACTGTTGGATCTGTTCGATACCAGGTACCGGCATTTCACCGCCTGGCACTTCTGGGAGAAGCTGGTTGCAAAGCACGACGTCACGCGCAGTTACAACTGGGTGCGGCTGACGCTCCAGGCGCACGGCCGGGTCGCGCCGGCGCCGCGGCGCGGCGTGCACCGCCGCAAGCGGCCGCGCCGGCCGATGGTCGGCATGATGTTGCACCAGGACGGCTCCACGCACCAATGGGTGCCGGGTCAGTACTGGGACCTGATCGTGACCATGGACGATGCCACTTCGGAGATCTATTCCGCCTTCTTCGTCGCCGAGGAGGGCACCATGTCGAGCTTTGTGGCGCTGCTGGAGGTGGGGTCGGCCATGGGGCTGTTCTGCTCGCTTTATGCAGACCGGGCCTCGCACTATTGGCACACGCCGGAGGCCGGCGGCAAGGTCGACAAGGACAATCCAACCCAGGTCGGACGTGCCCTGCAGCAACTCGGTATTGAGCTGATCCCGGCCTATTCGCCGGAGGCCCGGGGCCGCTCGGAGCGCATGTTCGGCACCCTGCAGAAACGCCTGCCGCAGGAACTCGAGCTCGCCGGCATCACCGATATGGCGGCCGCCAACCGGTTCCTGAAAGAGGACTTCCTGCCGGCCCACAATGCCCGCTTCGCCCGGCCGGCCGAGGACACAGGCTCCGCCTTCGTGCCGTTCGCCGGCAACCTGGCGGACATCCTCTGTGTGCAGGAGGACCGTGTGGTCGGCAATGACAACACGGTGCGCTACAAGAACTTGAGCCTGCAGATCCCGGCAGACCGCCATCGCCACCACTACGTCAAGGCCAAAGTGAGTGTGCACGAATATCCCGACGGCGACCTTGCCGTCTTCCATGGCCGGCGCTGCCTGGCCCGCTACAAGAAAGACGGCACGCCGATCGAAAGCAGCGAAAGGCGGGCCGCGTGATCCGCTTCGACGCGACCGGCCGGCACCCTGTGGACAAGTGGACCGCCGCTCCGCGACCGACCACTTCCCCACAGGGCCAGAAACCGCAACAGAAGCGGTCAAATCATATGGTACATAAACCGGTCAATTCAGTTTGTTATCGACAGTGCGCCTGTCGGTAATGTCGATAACACGTGATATGGCCGGTCAATGTAACAAATGATCTGTCCGGCATTAGAACTCCTCCAGGAAGTGGAGGAGCTGATGCGCCGGACAGAGCAGTTACAGGGGTTGAGATTGATGAAGTTCGATGAGGTTTACGGACGCACCTACAGGGGTGAGTTGAGCCAGCTGGAGGCAGCCGAGATCCTGGGCATGTCCGAGCGCACGTTCCGACGCTGGCGCGATCGCTTTGAGGCCGAGGGCGCG
Organism: Paracoccaceae bacterium; assembly: GCA_965216135.1. Lineage (GTDB taxonomy): Bacteria > Pseudomonadota > Alphaproteobacteria > Rhodobacterales > Rhodobacteraceae > CBDCFL01. The sequence goes on along the minus strand of CBDCFL010000012.1, from coordinate 2,233 downwards.
GAGGGTCTTTACGACCGCCGCCTGGGTCGGGTTTCCGCGCGCCGCGCCGGGGTCGACGAGGTGGTGGCACTGTTGGATCTGTTCGATACCAGGTACCGGCATTTCACCGCCTGGCACTTCTGGGAGAAGCTGGTTGCAAAGCACGACGTCACGCGCAGTTACAACTGGGTGCGGCTGACGCTCCAGGCGCACGGCCGGGTCGCGCCGGCGCCGCGGCGCGGCGTGCACCGCCGCAAGCGGCCGCGCCGGCCGATGGTCGGCATGATGTTGCACCAGGACGGCTCCACGCACCAATGGGTGCCGGGTCAGTACTGGGACCTGATCGTGACCATGGACGATGCCACTTCGGAGATCTATTCCGCCTTCTTCGTCGCCGAGGAGGGCACCATGTCGAGCTTTGTGGCGCTGCTGGAGGTGGGGTCGGCCATGGGGCTGTTCTGCTCGCTTTATGCAGACCGGGCCTCGCACTATTGGCACACGCCGGAGGCCGGCGGCAAGGTCGACAAGGACAATCCAACCCAGGTCGGACGTGCCCTGCAGCAACTCGGTATTGAGCTGATCCCGGCCTATTCGCCGGAGGCCCGGGGCCGCTCGGAGCGCATGTTCGGCACCCTGCAGAAACGCCTGCCGCAGGAACTCGAGCTCGCCGGCATCACCGATATGGCGGCCGCCAACCGGTTCCTGAAAGAGGACTTCCTGCCGGCCCACAATGCCCGCTTCGCCCGGCCGGCCGAGGACACAGGCTCCGCCTTCGTGCCGTTCGCCGGCAACCTGGCGGACATCCTCTGTGTGCAGGAGGACCGTGTGGTCGGCAATGACAACACGGTGCGCTACAAGAACTTGAGCCTGCAGATCCCGGCAGACCGCCATCGCCACCACTACGTTAAGGCCAAAGTGAGTGTGCACGAATATCCCGACGGCGACCTTGCCGTCTTCCATGGCCGGCGCTGCCTGGCCCGCTACAAGAAAGACGGCACGCCGATCGAAAGCAGCGAAAGGCGGGCCGCGTGATCCGCTTCGACGCGACCGGCCGGCACCCTGTGGACAAGTGGACCGCCGCTCCGCGACCGACCACTTCCCCACAGGGCCAGAAACCGCAACAGAAGCGGTCAAATCATATGGTACATAAACCGGTCAATTCAGTTTGTTATCGACACACCGGGAACCGCCGCCGCCCCTGACAATCACAACCCCGGATGCGTCACGCCGCAGGCGTGCCTCTGGCACGACGGCTGAACTGCGAGCCTGCCGCCGATTGCAACCGTTATGACAGCTTGAGGAGAAAAACAGATGGAACGCTCAGACCTGCTCGACGCGATGGGAAAGCCGAAGCTCTACGGAATGAAGGCCTCCTACGATGAGATCATAACCACCGCAGTCAAGCGCCGGCACGAGCCGCAACAGATCATTGGGGATCTGCTGAATGCCGAGATCAGCGAGAAGCTGGCAAGATCGATCAAATACCAGATGATCATCGCCAGGCTGCCGCTGGCCAAGGAACTGGAAGAGTTCGACTTCGAAGCGACCGAGATCAACGAAACGCTGATCCGTGACCTGGCTGCGGGAGACTTCCTGGATCACCAGCGCAACCTGGTGCTGATCGGTGGCACCGGAACCGGCAAAACCCATCTTGCCGTCAGCATCGCCCGCGCCTGCATCCGCAGTGGCCGTCGCGGGCGGTTCTTCAATGGCGTCGATCTGGTGAACAAGCTGGATGCCGAAGCCCGTGCAGAACGGCAGGGACGAACCGCAGATCTGATCTCTCGCCTCGACTTCCTGATCCTGGACGAGTTGGGCTATCTGCCCTTCGCCCAGACCGGTGGACAGCTTCTGTTCCACCTGATCAGCAAGCTCTACGAGCGCACCTCGATCATCGTCACAACCAATCTGACCTTTGGCGAATGGCCGAGCGTCTTCGGTGATGCAAAAATGACCACCGCACTGCTCGACCGCCTCACGCATCACTGCGAGATCGTCGAAACCGGAAACGAAAGCTGGCGTTTCAAAAACCGAGCCTGACCCCTAACCGCAACCACGCTGGCCCGCCGCCGCTGCGTTATATGGAGACTACGCAGCAACGGGCCAGCTCAGCACAAAAGGGGGGTCACTTTTGGGTGCCGATAGGGGGTCAACATTCAATGCCGATTGACAGTGTATGATTGTGCAAGGTTGCCTCTAACCCGCCACGTTCGCGCATGTAAGAGGTTGAGCAGACCGCAAGGATGCATTCGGG
>CBDCFL010000011.1:0-25083 GCA_965216135.1 Paracoccaceae bacterium | reverse complement strand
TTGGCCGGCCCGGGGGCCGCTTGGCCAAAAGCACCCGGCCATCGCGGTCGATCAGGGCGACCGCAGCAACCAGAACCGTGTTCATGAGCGGTAATCGGCGTTGATCGAGATGTAGCCGTGGCTCAGATCGCAGGTCCAGACCTTTGCCTGGCCGTCGCCGAGGCCCAGATCGATGGCGATTCGCAACTCTTGCTGCTTCATATATTCTGCGCCGGCCTCTTCGCGATACGAGGGACTTACCCAGCCACGTTCGGCAACCAGGATGTCGCCAAAGCGTATCGTCAGGCGGTCACGGTCAGCACGGGCACCGGATTTGCCCACCGCCATGACGATGCGGCCCCAGTTCGGATCCTCGCCCGCGATGGCGGTCTTGACCAGCGGCGAGTTGGCGGTGGCAAAGGCGACCTTTTTTGCGTCCGTCTCGTCGACAGCACCGGTCACAGCAATTTCGACGAACTTGCTTGCCCCCTCGCCATCGCGCACGACCTGATGGGCAAGCGCCAGCATCACATCTTCGAGCCGGGCTGCGAACAGACAACCGAGTTCCGTGTCGACGCTAGCGATGGTCGGATTGCTTGCGCGTCCGGTCGCAGCGACAAGCAGCGTGTCAGAGGTCGATGTGTCGCTATCGACGGTGATGCAGTTAAAGGTCTGCCCATTTGCCCGTGCCAGCATAGATTGCAGCACCGCAGGCTCAATTGCAGCATCGGTGAATATATAAGCCAGCATCGTCGCCATGTCCGGCGCGATCATGCCAGAGCCCTTGGCGAAACCGGAAATGCGAATATGCGCCTGCTCAGTCACTATTTCTGCGGCGGCGCCCTTGGCGAACGTATCAGTGGTCATGATCGCCCGGGCGGCATCTTGGCTGCCATCCGGTGACAGGGCCGCGCGCAGACCATCCAAGCCGGCGACGATCCGGTTGTCGGGTAAGACCTCGCCGATGACGCCCGTTGACGCGGTAAACACCGATTCCTGCGGCAAATCCAATATGTAGGCCACGGCTGCCGAGATGCGCGCAACCGAGCGGTCACCTGCTTGGCCGGTAAATACGTTGGCATTGCCGGAATTGACCAGGATCGCACCGCCGTCCGGCAGCCGCCCGCCACAGGCGGACAATTTGGCCTGGCAATCCAATACCGGAGCCGCGCGGGTGGCCGACTGAGTGAAAACCCCCGCCAGTGCCGTGCCCGGTGCCAGCTCGGCCAGCATCACATCCGTGCGGTCCTGGTATTTGACGCCGACCGCTGCTGCGCCAAATCGAACGCCGTCGATGACCGGCAATGGCGGAAAGCCCCCAGCTGGTGCGAGCGGCGATACCTTAACGAGCTTGGCGCACATGACGCAGCCCCTGGCCTATTGCCCGACCAGGCTGGTGTCGTTCAGGACTGCGGGGTCGATGCTGCTGGTGTCGGCCTCGACGACCTCGGCCATGTCGATCAGGATCGTGACAAGCTCGTCAACGGCCATTTGCCGCAGTTCTTCTTCCAGATCGGCGCGAACATCGTCAATTGGCGGGGCGTCAACCACGCGGTTTTCGTTGAGGATGATCACATGCCAGCCAAACTGGGTTTCAACCGGCGCAGAAATATCGCCAACTCCGAGTGCGACGACGGCATCCTCAAACTCTTTGACCATCATGCCCGAACCAAACCAGCCAAGCTGACCACCGTTTGGGCCGGACGGGCCGGTTGAATGATCCTGGGCCAGGCGGTCGAATTCTGCGCCTTCGGACAGCTGGTCGATCAGAGCACGGGCCTCGGCCTCGGTTTCCACCAGAATATGCGAGACGTTATATTCGGTATCTAGCGCCGACATGGCAAAACGGGTCTGATAAAGCTCGGCAAGCGCCTCTTCGGTCACGCTGATCTCAACCGCTGCGTTAATTGCGGTGCCCGCCTTAAGGCTGCGCTCTTCATTCTCAAGACGAAGCCGGATGGCCACTTCAAGACCTTCAAAGCTCTGCGCCAGAACGGTCTGCTGGATCAGTTGCTCTTTGATGCCGTCAAACAGCACATCATCGGGCAGGTTCCTGTATTGGTCGGGCAGGCTGTCGCGCACTATGATCATGTGGCCCAGCGTAATCTCGGTGCCATCAATTGTTACGATAACGGTGGACGCATCCGCCTGCTGGGATTGCGCGGTTCCGCTCAGGCCGATGATCAGAATAGCTGCCAGCAAATGCGGACGTTTCAGCATCGGTATCTCCTTCAAACACATCGTGAACCCGGGCAGCGTTGACACCTTGCATGCCGCCGCTTACATCGCCTCTTAGGGCGCTGATAACAGGCCAAATCCCGCGTGTTTTAAGATGGCCAGCCGGGGCGGGCAAGCGCTGAGCCTTCAATCAGCGAGAATTGATCGAGCGGACGCGCATATGCTTGGAATTGGATCGCTGGCCAAAAAGGTCTTTGGATCGTCAAACGAACGGGCCCTGAAAATCGCCCAACCCATGGTCGAGGCGATTAGCGCTTTGGAGCCCGAATATGAGGCGCTGAGCGACGAGGCGATCAAGGTAAAAACCATCGAATTGCAGGACCGCGCCAAAGGCGGCGCGGCGTTGGAAGATTTGTTGCCGGAGGCATTCGCCAATTGCCGCGAAGCCGCCAAACGCGCGCTGGGGCTTCGCGCTTTTGATGTGCAGCTTTTGGGCGGGGTATTTCTGCATCAGGGCAATATCGCCGAGATGAAGACGGGCGAGGGCAAAACCCTGGTCGCGACATTTCCGGCCTATCTGAATGCGCTGACAGGCAAGGGCGTGCATATCGTCACCGTCAACGATTATCTGGCTAAGCGCGACGCCGAGTGGATGGGCAAGGTTTACGCGGCTCTGGGTCTGAAAACTGGTGTGGTTTATCCCCAGCAGCCCGATGCCGAAAAAGCCGAGGCCTATGGGGCCGATATCACCTATGCCACCAATAACGAGCTGGGTTTTGATTATTTGCGCGACAATATGAAATCGGAGTTGAACCAGATCAATCAGCATCACCACAATTTCGCTATTGTGGACGAGGTGGATTCGATCCTGATCGACGAGGCGCGCACGCCGCTGATCATCTCGGGCCCGTCTCAGGATCGCTCAGAGTTGTACAAGACGATCGACAAGCTGATCCCGAGCCTGACGGACGAGCATTTCTCGCTGGATGAGAAATCGCGAAATGTAACTTACACCGAGGAAGGCAATGAGTTTCTTGAGCAATTGCTGTTAAGCGAGGGCATATTGCCCGAGGGACAGTCGCTTTACGATCCTGAAAGCACGACGATAGTTCACCACGTCAATCAGGGCCTGCGGGCCCATAAAATGTTCCAGAAGGACAAAGAATATATCGTGCGCGACGACGAGGTCGTGCTGATTGACGAATTTACCGGGCGCATGATGGCGGGTCGCCGCCTGGCCGACGGGCTGCATCAGGCCATCGAGGCCAAGGAAGGCACGACAATTCAGCCCGAAAACATCACCATGGCCAGCGTTACCTTTCAGAACTATTTCCGTCTCTATGACAAGCTCGCCGGGATGACAGGCACCGCGGCGACCGAGGCCGAGGAGTTTGCGGAAATCTATGGCCTTGGGGTAATTGAGATACCGACTAACGAGCCGATTGCGCGTGAGGATAATCACGATCAGGTCTATCGCACCGCGCGCGAAAAATACGAATCCATCATTACCGAGATCAAAAAATCGCATGACAAGGGCCAGCCGGTGCTGGTGGGGACGACATCGATTGAGAAATCGGAGATTTTGTCAGAAATGTTGTCCAAAGAGGGGGTCACTCATAACGTTTTGAACGCTCGCCAGCACGAAAAAGAGGCGCAGATCGTCGCCGATGCAGGCAAGCCGGGGGCAGTGACGATTGCCACCAATATGGCGGGCAGGGGCACCGATATTCAGCTTGGCGGCAATGTCGAGATGATCGTGATGGATGCGCTGAGCGCGGACCCTGATGCGCACCCCGACGAGCTGCGTGCGAAAACCGAAGAGGAACACGCCGCCGACAAAGCTGCCGTCATCGCGGCGGGTGGATTGTTTGTACTGGGTACCGAGCGCCACGAAAGCCGCCGCATCGACAACCAGTTGCGCGGGCGGTCGGGGCGTCAGGGCGATCCTGGGCGTTCGGATTTCTTCCTGTCGCTGGAAGACGATCTGATGCGCATTTTCGGCTCTGAGAGGCTCGAAAAGGTGTTGTCGTCGCTGGGCATGGCCGAGGGCGAGGCGATCGTGCACCCATGGGTCAACAAATCGCTTGAACGCGCGCAGGCCAAGGTTGAGGGCCGGAACTTTGACATCCGCAAGCAGCTTTTGAAATTCGACGATGTGATGAATGACCAGCGCAAGGTCATATTTGCGCAACGGCGCGAGATCATGGAGGCCGCCGATCTGTCCGAGATTGCCCAGGACATGCGTCATCAGGTGATTGACGATCTGGTCAAGATTCACATTCCACCGAAATCCTATGCAGAACAGTGGGATATGGAAGGATTGGGCGACGCGCTGAAAGAACGGCTGATGCTGGAACAACCAGTTGCGGCCTGGGCCGGCGAAGACGGCGTTGATGATGAGGTGATCATCGAGCGGCTCTATGCGGCATCCGATGAACAGATGATTGATAAATCCGAGGCCTTTGGCAGCGAGGCGATGCGCAACATTGAAAAACAGATCCTGTTGCAGACGATTGATGAGAAATGGCGGGAGCATCTGTTGACGTTGGAACATTTGCGCTCGGTTGTCGGATTTCGCGGCTATGCCCAGCGCGACCCGCTGAACGAATATAAAACCGAGGCGTTTCAGCTGTTTGAGGGGTTGCTTGACGCGCTGCGGGGCGATGTCACCCAAAAGCTGTCGCAAATCCGTCCGATGACCGAGGCAGAGCGGGTTGCGCTGATGGCCCAACTCGCCGCACAGCAGGCAAAGTTGCGCGGACAGGATACGGTTGTGGCGCCAAATGTCCTTGCGGACGCTGCCAATGCCAAACCTGGATTTGACGAATACAATCGCGAGACCTGGGGCGATCCGGGTCGTAACGAGCAATGTCCCTGCGGTTCGGGCAAAAAGTTCAAACATTGCCACGGGCGTCTGGTCTGATCGCCGCCCGGGCGATGTTGGTGCGCTTTGGCGCTGCCCAAATTGCCGCATTCGTTCTATTGGCCTTGGTCGCGGGCGCAGCGCGCGCCGACGATGTCACGCTGACATCGCGCGATGGATCGGTTGAGGTTACCGGCACGCTGATCGGCTATGACGGCGAGTTCTACAGAATTCGCAGCATTTACGGCGATCTGACCCTGGATGGCAGCAGCGTGGAATGCACCGGCCCGGCCTGTCCCGATCTATCCGATTACGTGGCCGAGATCACAGTCGCCGCCGTTGAGATCATCGGTTCGCGCATATTGCCGGGATTGTTTGCCGCATTTGCCGGCGCAGAGGGCTATGAAATGTCGGTAATACCGGCTGCGCGCGGCGCGCGTTTTGAGCTATCCGATCCTGAAACCGAACGCACCGCCGCCCAAATATCGCTGATATACGTCTCTAATACCAGCGGCATTTAACATTGACCGATATGGGCCCATTTTCGCATTCCGATTGATGTGATGGTTTCGGGCTGTGCGATGAGCTTGTTCCAAGCTTCGCATCCAGCATCGACGATGGCATTGTAGTCTTCGAACACGCGGTTGGAGAGCCAATTGGCGCGCAAGTACTGCCAGATATTTTCCACCGGGTTCAGTTCCGGAGCGCGCGATGGCAGCAGGATGATGGTGAGGTTCTTCGGGACTTTGAGTTTGCCGGTGGTGTGCCATCCGGCCCGATCCATCAGCACAACCGCATGGGCCTTTCGGGCGACGTGGCGGCTGATCTCGTCGAGATGCATCTGCATGGCTTGCGCGTCCGCCCAAGGCAGCATGAGCGCCGCCCCCTTGCCGTGAGCCGGACAGATGGCGCCGAACAGATAGGCGTTGTGATAGCGCTGATCGGCCGGCTGGCGGGGGCGCGTGCCCTTTCTCGCCCACAGGCGCGTCAGGCCATTCTTCTGGCCAAGGCGTGCTTCGTCCTGGAACCAGATCTCCACCGGCGTTCCCGCTGGCAGGTCAGCTATATGCACCTGGAGCGTGTCGGCGAAGTTTTTTTTAAACGCCTCGATGATCCGCTTATCCTGCCTGGGATGCTGCGGGCGGGCGCTGATATGGGCAAAGCCCAGTTCGCCAAGCAGTCTGGATATCCCGCGCTCGGAATAGATGACGCCAAAGCGCGCCTCGATCACCCGCTTCAGGTCGATCCGCCGCCAGCGGACAACCCCGTCCACCGCCGGATCGGGGCCGGTCTCGACAATCTCGCCAAGTTCTTTCATCTGGACATCGCTCAGGTAGCGCGTCCGGCCCGCGCCCTTGCGGTTGGTGAGGCCATCCGGTCCCTCTTCGTTGAACCGGTGAACCCAGTCCCGCAGGGTTTGGCGATCCATCCCACCGATCCTTGCGGCCTCTCCACGGCGCATGCCATCGTAGACCGCCGCAAGAGACAACAGACGGCGGCTCTGCCGGGCATCCTTGCAACGGCTGGCGAGTTTACGAAGGTGGCGGGCATCAAAGTCGCGACGAAGCGGAACACTGGCTGGCATGGCGATCCTCCTTTGCCAACCTTGAATCAGATCAAAACCGATTTGGGAATCCCCACAGAGTCAGAAATTGATGCCGTTGGTATAACGCAGAGAGTTTCGCACGGCTGATCGCCGGACAGGCCAATATGGTGATGGTCAGCCGCGCGGTGCTGCCGGGCGAGGCGGAGCTGGCAGCGGATGCGGGGCTTGGCACCCTGACCAGCCCGGCCCAAGGCCAGGTGGTGGCACTTGACGCAATTGTTCCGGTTGTGTCGGAGCGCAATAATCTGCGCGCCATTTCCCTTGACGATCTGGCCAGGCTTCTTGCCGGTGACATCAGCAATTGGCAGGATCTGGGCGGCGCGGATGCACCCGTAATTCTCTATCTGGCGCGCGACGACGATGTGCCACGGGCCCTGATCCTGGAGCGGCTGTTGCTGCCCCACGGTCAGGCGATCTCGGTGCCCGCCAGCATCGTGGATACGCCCGCCCAGCTTGCCGAGGCGGTTGCGGGCGATCCATTTGGTCTTGGGTTGGCGCGTTTGTCGGCGCTGGGTGTGACACGCGCCCTCGATCTGACCGGCGCGTGCGGGTTTCTAAGCAGGGCGGACGCGGCCAGTCTGAAGACCGAGGATTATCCGATCACGGCGCCGGTCTATATCTACACCGGTGACGGTTTGGCTCCGAAAGTCATGCGTGAATTCTGGCATTTCGTGACCTCGCCCGCTGCGCAGATGGCGATCTCGCGAAGCGGCTTTGTTGATCAGGGATTTGACCTCATCGGCCTGGCCCAGCAGGGCGACAGGCTGGCCAACGCGATCCGCCACGCGCAGAATGTCCGCGATCTGTGGCGGGCTCAACTGATCGACGCAACACACTCGGCAAATTTCTCTGCTGGCGTTTGGTATTGCAAGGTCTTGCGAGGCCTTTCGTTCAACTGACGTGCGATCGCGCTGAGCTTTGCTTGAGAATGAACGGATAAATCAGTTCCCCTTGGCAGATATTGCCGGAGAAGCCGGTTGGTGTTTTCGTTCGAACCGCGTTGCCACGGGGAGTGTGGGTCGCAAAAGTAGACGTCGATATCGGTCGCTATGGTCAGGCGCGGGTGATCTGCCAGCTCTTTGCCGCGATCCCATGTCAGGGACTTGTAGAGTTCGCGTGGCAATCTCTGTGCCGATTTGATTAGCCCAGAGATGACGCTTTCGGTGTCCTTGTTGGCGACTTTGACCAGCATCACATACCGCGAATGGCGTTCCACTAGGGTCGCTATATAATACCAACGGCCCCCAGATTTGACTCAAGGGGATTCCCACGAGCGGCGTGATCTGATTCAGTGGCATCAAGGCAAGGGAGGCTTTGATGGCAGTAAGGATTACGCGCAAAGACAAGTCCGCAGGCGAGCTTCGCCAGGAAGCGGCGCGGTGCCGGGATGGGAAAGCGGCGCGACGGATGTTGGCGATTGCCCTGGTTCTGGATGGGGTTGACCGCAAGACGGCGGCAGAAAACTGCGGCATGGATCGGCAGACGCTGCGGGATTGGGCCCACCGTTACAATGCGGAGGGCGTGTCGGGCCTGTTCAACCGTCGCCCGCCGGATCCACCCTGTCTGCTGAGCGCGGCACAGAAGGAGGAGTTGGCGGAAATGGTTCGGGCGGGTCCCGACCCCGAAACCGATGGGGTTGTGCGCTGGCGGCGCATTGATCTGAAACGCAAGATCGAAGAGCGCTTCGGCGTCACCATGCATGAGCGAACTGTTGGCAAACAATTGGCAAGCCTGGGCTTTCGGCGTCTGTCGGTGCGCCCGCAGCATCCGAAATCCGACCCGGATGCACAGGAGGCTTTTAAAAAAACTTCGCCGCAGAGGTAGAAGCAGCCTTGCCGGAAACAGCCCGCAGCAAGCCCCTGGAGATATGGTTTCAGGATGAAGCGCGGGTTGGCCAGCAGGGCACGCTCACCCGTATCTGGGCCGAGCGTGGAACACGCCCCCGTGCCCCGCGCGACACCCGCTATATCTGGAGCTACATTTTCGGCGCCGTCTGCCCGGAACGGGCTGAAGCGGCCGCTCTGATCATGCCACATGCCGACACACAGGCCATGAGCGCGCATCTCGCCGAGATCGCTAAAACCGTCGCATCGGGCGCACATGCCCTTCTCATTCTGGATGGCGCTGGCTGGCACGGTTCGGCAGAGCTGGAGGTACCCGACAACATCACCCTGCTCAAACTCCCGCCCTATTCCCCTGAACTCAACCCGATGGAAAATGTGTGGGCTTATCTGCGTGCCAACAAGCTCGCCATATCCGTCTTCGACAATTATGAGCAGATCGTCGACAGGTGTTGCGAAGCATGGAACTTCTTTGCAAACGACAAAACCGCAATCACGTCAATCACTACCAGACAATGGGCCAAAACGGTCAACGACTAGGGCCGTTGGTATAACTGTTCTTCGACCCTCCGATCAGATCGCCTTCCCAATGCCCTGGCACCGCTCTGTCTTCCACGGACGCGGGTCTTTGACTGATCGATACGGCGTTTTTGATCTGCCCCAAACCGTTGCGCTTGAGGCTTGCATGCTTGGAGCGCCGGACAGTGCGTTTGGCGCGCAGATGCTCCAGCAACTCCTTCTTCAGTACGCCGCGCGCCTGTATATAAAGGCTTCTGTATATCGTTTCGTGCGACACTTGTTTCTGCGCTTTTTTCGGGAACGTACGCTTGAGCCAGCCCGCAATCTGCTCGGGTGACCACTTGCGCCGAAGCTTTGCCGATACTGCTTGGGCCAAAGCTGGGTGGCAAGCCAGCTTGCATGTCTTGGGGCGCAATGCGCGATCCCATGCTGCCTGATCAGAGGTCGTCGCGCGATAGTTAGCAGATCCGCCATTCCGTCGAACCTCGCGGCTGATGGTTGAGGGCGCGCGTCCTAATTGGTGGGCGATCACGCGAAGTGATCGTTTGATGCTAAGCCCGCGCGAAATCTCCTCGCGCTCAGAAAGGCTCAGGGCGCGGCTACCACGTCTGCGACCTGGCGGGCGGATGCCGCCTGTCGGCGAGATAACGGAAAAGACCGAGGATGATTGCCGGTCAAACACCCGCCCAATCGAACTCATCGACTCTCCGCGCTGCCAACGATCCCAAATCTCAGCCCGCTGCGTGGCCGAATAGTAAATGCGGCGACGATACTTCATGCTCAACACTCCATCTCTTCCTAAAGATTAAAGTGTTGCGTCCACCCGTTGAGGCCACCGTCGAAACTGCACGATCTTGTCGACGAGATGGAAGGTGAAAGCCGCCTGTCGGTGACGTTCCGTTTTGTGGACGGGAGCGCGAAACTGGATGCGCAATCAGCGTCCAACGTAACGCTTTTGGCGCGTACACTGGAATCCGGGGCAATTGCTGCGAAGAGTTTGAGATTTGTTGGGTTCTCTGATGGCCGGGGCTCTGCGGCAAATGCGGCGGTGTCATTGCAACTGGGCGAAGAAGTGCGCACCGCCGTTATGCGAGAAGCGCCGACATTCGATCCCGATAGCCTGGGCGTTGAAGTTCTGGGACTGGGCGCGATCATGCCGCTGGCCTGCGGTGATGCTGCCTGGGCGCGCGGGTTAAACCGCCGCGTTGAGGTCTGGGTAAAGTAGCGCGCGGGCGGCCTAAATGAGACCCTCAGTGCGGAAACTCAGATCTGCGTCTTTGCCGATGATCAGGTGGTCATGGACTTCCAGACCGAGGGCGCTGGCGGCCGATACGATCTGTTCGGTCATCTCCAGATCCGATTGTGACGGGGTCGGGTCGCCGCTGGGGTGGTTGTGCACGAGGATCAGCGACGAGGCGTCCAGCTCAAGCGCGCGTTTGACGATCTCTCTGGGGTAAACCGGCACATGATCGACGGTGCCGCGCGCCTGTTCTTCATCGGCGATCAGAATGTTTTTGCGATCCAGGAACAGGACGCGAAAATGCTCAATTGTCCGGTGCGCCATGGATGTATGGCAATACTCCACCAGCGCGTCCCAGCTTGATATGACATCCTGGTCGCGGACGCGCGCGCGCACCGATCTCTCTGCTGCCTCGAGCACGATTTTCAGTTCTGTCACCACGGCAGGGCCGACGCCGGACACCTCGCACAGCCGGTCGTGCGGGGCACTTAGCACGCCGCTCAGATCGCCGAACTTCTCAAGCAGAAACCGCGCCAATGGCTTGACATCCTGGCGCGGAATGGCGCGAAACAGCACAAGTTCGAGCAATTCGTAATCGGGCATCGCCTCGGCCCCGCCAGCCATAAATCGCTCGCGCAATCGTTTGCGATGATCGCGGATGTAGGACGGCAGCGTCCCATCGGAAACCGGCGCGATCTCGTCATGATCGTAGGAATTCAGCGGGGCTTCAAAAAATTCGTATTGCAGGGTGCGTACCATGCAAACAGGTTCGCGCAATCATGGTGAACAAAGCGTTAAGGCGCGCGCCTTCGATCAGCTTTTCATCGCTTCCCAGAAATTCTTGACCTTGGAGAAAAAGTTAGAGCTTTCGGGGCTGTTGTTTTCGCTGAGGCCGGCAAATTCGCGCAAAAGTTCTTTTTGCCGTCCCGTCAGGTTGACCGGAGTTTCAACCGCCAGTTCGATCAGCATATCGCCGGTCCCGCCCCCACGCAGGGCCGGGATGCCCTTGCCGCGAAGGCGCATCTGGCGGCCCGATTGGCTGCCCACCGGGATTTTCACACGGCTGCGCCCACCGTCAATGGTTGGAACCTCGACCTCGCCCCCGTTAGCGGCGGCGACCATGCTGACCGGCACCCGGCAATAAAGCTGCATACCGTCGCGCTGAAATATCGCGTGCTCGCGCACGTCGATAAAGATGTAGAGATCGCCGCTTGGTCCGCCGCGCAGGCCAGCCTCGCCTTCGCCGGCAAGCCTGATCTTGGTGCCGGTTTCGACGCCCGCCGGGATGTTCACCGACAGGGCGCGGTCGCGTTCCTGGCGGCCACTGCCCCGGCAGGTCGCGCAGGGATTTTTGATAATCTGGCCGGTTCCCGTGCAGGTCGGGCAGGTGCGTTCGACGGTGAAAAAGCCCTGCTGGGCGCGGACCTTGCCCATTCCGGAACAGGTCGGGCAGGTCACCGGTTCAGCACCGCTTTCGGCACCAGTGCCGTTACAGGTCTCGCACTGAACCGAGGTTGGCACATTGATGGTTTTCTGCGCGCCGGTGAACGCCTCTTCTAGTGTGACACGTAGATTATAGCGCAGGTCCGAGCCGCGGGTTGCGCGCTGTCGCCCGCCGCCACGGCCAGCGCCCATGAAATCGCCAAACAGATCGTCAAATACATCCGAGAATGCGCTGGCAAAGTCGCCCTGTCCGCCAAATCCGCCGCGCGGACCGCCGGCCCCGCCCATCGAACCGTCAAAAGCCGCGTGGCCAAACCGGTCATAGGCGGCTTTGCGGTCGGGATCTTTCAGGGCCTCGTAAGCCTCGTTCGCTTCTTTGAACTGGGCCTCGGCGTTGGGATTTTCTGCGTTGCGGTCGGGGTGAAGCTCTTTTGCCTTTGAGCGGTAGGCTTTCTTAAGTTCATCCGCGTTTGCGCCTTTTGACACGCCCAAAACGTCGTAATAATCGCGTTTAGCCATGTGTCATGTCCTTTCGGGAAACGCCGCCGACCTCGAACAAATCGTTCGGGCCGGTTAATCATTCCCGTACGCGCTTAGGCGCGCTTTTCGTCGTCGAGGTCTTCGAAATCGGCGTCTACGATGTCATCGTCCACGCTGCGCGGCTCATCTCCGTCAGCAGCGCCTTCGGCGCCTTCCGCCTTGGCTTGCTCTTGCTTGTAGATGGCCTCGCCCAGTTTCATTGCAGCTTCGGACACGTTTTGGATGCCGGATTTGATCTTGCCGGCATTGTCGTTTTCCAATTCGTCCTTCAGCGCGGCTATCGAAAGCTCGATTGCTTCGATCGTGGTTGGATCGACCTTGTCGGCATGCTCTTCCATCGACTTTTCGGTCGAGTGGATCAGGCCCTCTGCCTGGTTTCTGGCCTCGACCAATTCGCGGCGCTCTTTGTCCGCTTCGGCATTGGCCTCGGCATCCTTGACCATTTCGTCGATCTCATCATCGCTAAGCCCACCAGAGGCCTGGATGATGATTTTTTGTTCTTTGCCGGTGCCTTTGTCCTTGGCCGATACAGACACGATGCCATTGGCGTCGATGTCGAATGCCACCTCGATCTGCGGCATTCCGCGCGCGGCGGGCGGGATGTCTTCAAGATTGAACTGGCCGAGCAATTTGTTGTCGGTGGCCATTTCGCGCTCGCCCTGGAAGACGCGGATCGTCACCGCGTTCTGGTTATCCTCAGCGGTTGAGAATATCTGGCTTTTCTTGGTCGGGATGGTGGTGTTGCGGTCGATCAGCCGGGTAAACACGCCACCCAGAGTTTCGATGCCCAGCGACAAGGGCGTCACGTCCAGAAGAACGACGTCTTTCACGTCACCCTGCAGCACGCCCGCCTGAATGGCCGCACCCATGGCGACGACCTCATCGGGGTTTACGCCTTTATGCGGTTCCTTGCCGAAGAACTTGGAAACTTCTTCGGTCACTTTCGGCATCCGGGTCATGCCGCCGACCATGACCACCTCGTCAATGTCGCCAATGGACAATCCGGCGTCTTTGAGCGCGGCCTGACAGGGTTTGATCGACTTTTTGATCAGATCGCCGACCAGGCTTTCCAGCTTGGCGCGCGTCAGTTTCATGACCATATGCAACGGCTGACCGTCCGCGCCCATCGAGATGAACGGCTGGTTGATCTCGGTCTGGCTGGATGACGACAATTCGATCTTGGCCTTTTCGGCTGCCTCTTTCAGACGCTGCAGAGCCATCTTGTCTTTGGTCAGATCAACGCCATTTTCCTTTTTGAACTCGTCGGCCAGGTAATTGACGATGCGCATGTCAAAGTCTTCACCGCCAAGGAAGGTGTCGCCGTTGGTCGATTTGACCTCAAACAGACCGTCGTCGATTTCCAGAATGGTGATGTCAAAGGTGCCGCCGCCGAGGTCGTAGACGGCGATGGTTTTGGCTTCTTTTTTATCGAGACCATAGGCCAGTGCCGCGGCGGTCGGCTCGTTGATGATGCGTAGAACCTCAAGGCCGGCGATCTTGCCGGCATCCTTGGTCGCCTGGCGCTGAGCGTCGTTAAAATAGGCAGGCACCGTAATCACCGCCTGATCAACGTCGTCGCCCAGATAGGATTCGGCGGTCTCTTTCATCTTTTGCAGGATGAAGGCGCTGATCTGGCTGGGGGAATACTTGTCGCCGCCGGCCTCAACCCAGGCATCTCCATTGCCGCCATCGACAATTGAATAGGGGACGAGTTTTTTGTCCTTCTCAACCTCGGCATCTGTTACGCGGCGCCCGATCAGGCGTTTGACGGCGTAAACCGTGTTGTCCGGGTTGGTGACTGCCTGGCGTTTGGCGGGCTGGCCGACCAGACGCTCGCCATCGGTGAACGCAACAACCGACGGGGTAGTGCGCGCGCCTTCGGCGTTCTCGATGACCCGGGGCTGAGAGCCGTCCATAATTGCGACGCAGGAGTTTGTGGTCCCGAGGTCAATCCCAATGACTTTGCCCATATTTTCTTTCCTCTTCCGGCGATATTTAAGAGCTTGGCCCGATACGGCACCAGGCTCTGATCCCAATTGACGAAAGCGGTAGATTTCCACCGTTTTCGGTTTCCGGGGGTATATAGGCAGGGGGCAGGTGTGCTGCAAGCGTCTGGAGCACGCGGTGCTGCGAAAAAACCGGCGAAAATTGCAGCAATTCGGGATAATCGATGGTCATGGATCACGTGCCCCGAATAATCCGTGCAGCGCGCTATTTCCCGAACCATCTGGATCGCCGCCAGCAAGAGGCGTTGCTGGCGCAGGTACGCGGGGTTGTTGCAGATGCACCTTTGTTCCAGCCAAAGACGCGCCGGGGCAAGAAATTGTCGGTTCGCATGACTTCGGCTGGCCGATTTGGCTGGTATTCGGACCGTCGCGGTTATCGCTATGAGCGCCGTCACCCCGGCGGAGCGAAATGGCCCGCCATCCCGGCTCTGGTCGAGGCGATATGGCGCGATGTCACGAAACTTGCGCACGCGCCCGACAGCTGCCTGATCAATTATTACGGCGAAGGCGCACGCATGGGTCTGCACCAGGACCGCGATGAGGCGTGTTTTGACTGGCCGGTGGTGTCGGTCTCGCTTGGCGACGATGCTTTGTTCCGTATCGGCGGGCCAAACCGTGGGGACGCGACCGAGAGCCATTGGCTCAGTTCGGGTGACGTGATTGTGCTGGCAGGCGAAAGCCGGCTGGCGTTTCACGGCGTGGATCGTATTCGCTATCGCTCGTGCGATCTGATGGCCGAAGGCGGGCGCATCAACCTGACCTTGCGGATGGTCACTTAGGTTGGGGTGCGCAGGCCGCGTCAGCGCCGTGCGCCCCAGCTCAGCGACGCGCGATGCCGGGTGTAGAACTCGCCCAAAAGCCCGATCATGATCAGTCCCAGGCTCAGGTAGAACGGATACTCGATTGAAGAATTGTGCGGCGTATAATTGATGAAGATGAAGCCGCGGCTTTGGTCAATGGTGTGAAACAGCGGATTCCAGCTGAACATGATCAGCCGCGACGGCGGCAGCGAATTGGCCAAAAACATCTTGCCCGATGCAACCATATTCGCGCGCCGGTAGACCAGGGACGCGATCCCGACGAAAGACGGCAACCAGGGCTTGAGCGCGAGAAACACCATTCCCACCGCGACGCCGGAAAACCAGGCAAGCAGAAACATCGCCAATGCACCCACCGGGTCAACAATGACAAATGGCGTAACCAGCGCGTAGTAAATCGACAGCATGACCATCATCGACAACAGCTGAATATAGAGACAGGCCAGCGCGGCCGATGTGATCGACACGACTGTGTTCATCGGCGCATGGTGCATCATCGGCGAAGACGGCCCTTCGGAACCCACCACCGCGCCCATGGCCTTGGTGTGGGTCATGAACAAAAACACACCCGACATGATGTATAAGGGAAAGTCGCCCCTGACCGCCGAGGACCGCAATCCAAGCCAGACAAACATGACATACAGCACAGCGACGAAGAGTGCCGATTGCAGGATATTCAACAACAGGCCAACAATCGCATTGCCGTGGCTCATGCGCAGATTGCGAACCGTGGCGTGGTAGATCAGCTCAAGTATGCTGAATACCGAACTGGTCCGGCTGCGCGGGATGTTAGGCTGAAACATGTGCCTGCCTCTGGTCTGCGCTACTCAATTACCAAGGAAATCTTGCTGTTCCTTTTATGGCACAGCATAAAGTGCAAATCGAAGCCGCACAATCACGTTGGCTGACAGGGGGCGCAGAACAGCTTGGATTATGAAAAACTCGCTCAAGTAATGCGAGAGCTGGCCCTGCAGGCTGGTGCGCGCATCATGGAAATCTACGACAGCGATGATTTTGATCTGCGGGCAAAGTCCGATAACAGCCCGGTCACTGCCGCCGATCTGGCCGCGGACCGGATAATCTCAGACGGTCTGGCGCGCGCCTTTCCCGATGTATTGCTGATCACCGAAGAACAGGCAGGCACGCATGACCACCGCGCGGACAGGTTTCTGATTGTGGATCCACTTGATGGAACCAAGGAATTTGTAAAGCGCCGGGGCGATTTTACCGTCAACATTGCTTATGTCGAAGATGGTTCGCCGGTTCGCGGTGTTGTCTATGCGCCGGCGAAAAATCGGATGCTTTACACCGACAGCGCCGGGCAATCTGTTGAAGAAACTGGCGCGTTGATTGCGGACATCGCCGGGCCGACGCGCCCGATAGGCGTCTCCGATCCTGATAACAGCGCCCTGTTGGTCGTAGCGAGCAAATCGCATCGAGACCAGGCGACCGACAGCTATATCGCTAAATACGAAATCAAGGAGATGCGCAGCGCCGGGTCATCGCTGAAGTTCTGTCTGGTCGCGACGGGTGAGGCGGATCTTTACCCAAGGCTGGGCCGGACAATGGAGTGGGACACAGCCGCGGGCCATGCGGTACTGGCGGGTGCGGGCGGCAATGTGGTGCGATTTGATGACCGGGCGCAGCTGACTTACGGCAAACCGGGGTACGAAAATCCGTTCTTTATCGCGTTCGCGCCAAGTGTTGAGCTGAAACCGAGCTGATGCCAGTGCTGATCGTCATACCGGCACGCTTTCAATCCAGCCGATTCCCGGGAAAACCACTGGTCGAACTGGTCGGCGCGACCGAAGTTAGCAAGAGCCTGATCGAGCGAAGCTGGCGGGCGGCCCGCCAGGTGGCGGGCGTGACCAAAGTAGTCGTCGCGACGGACGATGACCGCATCGCTGCCGCTGCGCGCGCATTTGGTGGCGATGTCGTCATGACGTCACCCAATTGCGCAAACGGAACAGAACGATGCGCCGAGGCGCTCGAGGCGCTGGGCGGGGACTTTGACGTTGTTGTTAATTTTCAGGGCGATGCGCCGTTGACGCCGCCGTGGTTTGTTGAAGACATCATCAAAGCGCTTATGGGCGATCCGCTCGTCGACATGGCCACTCCGGTGCTCAGATGTGACGGCGAGGCGCTGGCGGGCTTCAAACGCGACCGCCAGCAGGGGCGTGTGGGTGCCACAACTGTGGTTTTTGATGGCCAAGGCCGCGCGCTTTACTTTTCAAAAGAAGTTATCCCGTTTTGCGCAGACATTTTTGGCCCCGCCGATGCAACGCCGGTCTTCCACCATGTCGGCGTTTATGCGTTTCGGCCCAACCTGTTGGCAGACTACCGGAAATGGAAGCCGGGCCCTATTGAGGAGCAAGAGGGGCTGGAACAACTTCGCATTCTTGAAAACGGCGGGCAAATAGCTTGTGTTGAAGTTGATGCGCGGGGACGGCGGTTTTGGGAGATAAACAATCCCGGAGATGTGGCGACCATCGAAGCCATGATGCGTGACATGGGCCTCGACTAGTGGGTTACGGGCGCAATGTTTCCAATTTGGTCTGGCGGATTGGATTTGGCGGCCATTGTGCCCGGGGCGTAGGTCAATGAGAAACAAACAGAATTTCGACCAAACAGCCAATCCGTTAACGCTACGTTCATGTTCAAAAACGGTTTTCTGGCGAAAAAAATCGCCTGCTGAGGGTAACTAGATGGCACCGGCCGCGAAATTCTAATTGACGCGAACTAGTGGTTATGGAGATTAGGACGCACTGGGTTGGGGATTTCGATAAGCGGTTTTGCGAGGCGATTTGATGAGACGCAGAGTAACGAAGGCAATATTCCCGGTTGCAGGGTTAGGAACCCGTTTCCTACCGGCAACGAAATCTATTCCCAAAGAGATTATGACTTTGGTGGATCGGCCCCTGATCCAATACGCGATTGACGAAGCGCGGGCGGCCGGGATCAAGGAATTCATATTTGTCACGTCGCGCGGCAAGGGTGCGCTGGAAGATTATTTTGATCATGCGCCCGAGCTTGAATCGTCGCTGCGCCGCCGGGGCAAGGATAAATTGTTGGAAATTCTGAAAAACACCAACATGGATAGCGGCGCGATTGCCTATATCCGCCAGCACAAGGCGCTGGGTCTTGGCCATGCGGTTTGGTGCGCGCGCCGTCTGATCGCCAACGAACCCTTTGCGGTCATTCTGCCCGATGATGTGATTGCTGCCGAGACCCCCTGCCTGCAACAAATGGTCGAAGCCTATGCTGAAACCGGCGGTTCGATGGTTGCAGCGATGGAAGTTCCGCCGAATGCAGCCGGTGCCTATGGCGTATTGGATGTGCGCGAAGATATGGGTGCCATAGTGTCGGTGCGCGGGATGGTTGAAAAGCCCGGTCCCGAAAACGCGCCGTCTAATCTGGCCGTTATCGGGCGTTACATTTTGAACCCGCGGGTTCTGCAGAACCTCAACCGCATAAAGTCTGGCGCTGGCGGCGAGATTCAACTGACCGACGCAATTGCCGCGGAAATTGATGCCGGTCGCGATGTCTATGGCTACCGTTTCCGTGGTCAGCGCTTTGATTGCGGGTCGAAAGCCGGGTTCCTGCAGGCAACCGTGGCGTTCGGGCTGGCACGGCCGGAGCTGCGCGACGAATTCGACCAGTACCTGCGCCAGATGGTGTCGATGCCGGCCGCTGCGCAATAATGCGCTTGGTGGCGGTGCTATTTTGACAAGCATTCTTGTAACGGGCGGTGCCGGTTATGTTGGATCGCATGCCTGCAAGGCTTTGCGCTCCGCAGGTTACGTTCCGGTCACATTTGACAATCTGGCGACTGGCCACTCGGAGGCGGTCAAATTTGGCCCGTTTGAACGCGGCGATCTGTTGGACAAGCGCCGCATTGAATCCGTTTTCGCCCGATATTGCCCGGATGCGGTTATGCACTTTGCAGCGCTCAGCCTGGTCGGCGAAAGTGGCGAAAAGCCGGGGCTGTATTGGCGCAATAACGTCCTTGGGTCGCTTAACCTGATTGAGGCAGCGGTTGACGCGGGATGTAAAAAGGTAGTCTTTTCATCGACTTGCGCCGTATATGGCGATCATGACAATGTGATACTGACCGAAGATACGGTGCAGCAGCCCAACAATGCCTATGGGTCCTCAAAACGCGCGATCGAAGAAATGTTGCGAGATCATCAGACCGCGCATGGCGTGGAATGCGTGACATTTCGGTATTTCAACGTGGCCGGTGCCGATCCTGAAGCCGAGATCGGCGAGGCCCACGACCCCGAAACCCATCTGATCCCGGTTATTCTGGATGTCGTCGCGGGTAAGCGTGATGCTTTGACGATCCATGGAACGGATTACGATACACCCGACGGCACCGGCGTGCGCGATTACGTGCATGTCATGGATCTGGTTGATGCACATATGCTTGGTCTAAGGCGCCTTGAGGATGGCAAGGACAGCCGGGTTTACAATCTTGGCACCGGGCATGGGTTTTCGGTGCGCGAAGTTGTCGAACGGGCCAAGGCAATTACCAACTGACCGCTTAACGTGACCGAAGGGCCCAGACGCAGTGGAGATTGCGCGCGCCTCGTCTCTGGTGGCACCCGCGCGCAGCAAGAGTTAGGCTGGCAGCCGAAAAAGTCTGATCTGGACACGATGATCACTGATGCCTGGCGCTGGCACCAATCGCCGGGATACTGAGCCAAACGCATTCAGGCGCATCTGGCGGTCGTACCGGCTGGGGTGGAAGCGGCGGTATTTTCTGGCCCGGGCCATCCGTCGCCGTCGCCAGCTGCGGGTTCTGGTTGATCGCACCGCCAATATTCGACCCGCTGACATTCTGCTGTTTTCGACAATCAAGAACGAAGACATGCGGCTTGGCCACTTTCTGGATCATCACCGCAAACTTGGCGTCGGCCATTTTCTGATCGTAGACAACAACAGCTCGGACAAGACCGCAGACATTCTGCGCGCGGCACCTGATGTCTCGGTCTGGCACACCGCCCACAGCTACAAAAAGTCGCGCTTCGGGGTGGATTGGCTGACCTGGTTGCAGTTTCGCTATGCCCATGGGCACTGGAGCCTGACGCTGGATGCTGACGAGTTGTTACTACCGCCATTTGTCGAAAGCTGCGGACTGGCCGAATTGACCAGTTGGCTCGATGCTCGCGGTGCGAGATCATTGGGGGGCTGATGCTTGACCTTTACCCCAAGGGGCCCGTTGGCGAGCAGTCTTTTGGCGAAAATTCTGATCCTTTGGATATTCTGCGCTGGTTTGACGCCGACAATTATTCCCGGACTGATCGCCCGGAACTAAGCTCGTCAATCGTCCGCGGCGGTGCGCGCGCCAGAGTATTTTTCAATAATGACGCCAGCCGCGCGCCGACATTGAATAAGGTTCCGCTGATCAAGTGGCACCGACGCTATGCCTATCTGACCAGCACCCATGTCGTGTTGCCGCCCGCGCTGAACGAAGTCGCGGCGGTTGGCGGCATCGCGCTGCCCGCAGCCATATTATTGCACACCAAATTCCTGCCTGATGTGACCAAGAAATCCGCGGACGAAAGCTATCGTCAGGAGCATTTCGCGAACTCGCCGCTTTACGAAGATTATTATGACGCTTTGGCGGCAGGGCCGGATTTGTGGATGCCGGGATCGGTGGAATTTGAGGATTGGCGGCAGTTAGAGAGGCTTGGGCTTATGATGCGCGGCGACTGGCGGGGTCCGAAATGACCGCGCCCAGAACATATATTGTTGTTTCGCTAACCATGCTTACTCTATGATGGCGCAAAACAACGGGCAGAGCGGGCAGTAACTGGCAATGATAATGCTGGGGCCGATCCCAGGTAGCAGCTCAATGCGGCGCATGGTCGGATTATGGGGCTGATCGATTCATACCGTATGCGGTTACGCCGCAAACGGTTGTTGCTGCGCGCTTTTCGCAAGCGGCGCGATCTTGGCGGCGTTGAATTCAGAGCGCGAAACCTGTCGCCCAGCGATGTGTTGTGTTTCATCGTGCTGCGCAATGAGAAGGTGCGCCTGCCGTTCTTTTTGAAGTATTACCGCGCGTTGGGCATCAAACATTTCTTCATCGTCGATAACGGGTCAACGGATGGGTCCACGCAATATCTTGCCGCGCAGTCCGATGTGTCGCTATGGGAAACCTCCAAAAACTATAAATCCGCTCGCTTTGGCATGGATTGGTTAACTGGCTGCTCAAAAAATACGGACACGGCCACTGGACGCTGACGGTCGATATTGACGAATTTCTGATCTATCCGTTCTGCGATACCCGGCCTGTCGGCGCGTTAACCGATTGGCTGGACGCCTCATTGATCCGCGCTTTCGGTTCGATGATGGTCGATATGTATCCAAAAGGCGGCATTGACAAACATCCTTACAAAGAGGGCCAGGATCCGGTTGAGCTCGCCTGCTGGTTCGACAGCGGGAATTATACCAACGGTCATTGATCAGAACCCATGCGCCCATTTGCGCATGCCGAGGGACATGATCTTCCATGGTTGGTCGATGAGGTTGTTCCAGGCTTGGCAGCACAGCGCGACGATGTCTTCGTAGGATTTGAAGATCCGGTTCGACAACCAGTTGTCGCGCATGAATTGCCAGACATTCTCCACCGGGTTCAACTCGGGCGATCGTGGCGGCAGCGCCAGGACGGTGATGTTGTCGGGGATCGCCAGCTTGGGCGTCAAGTGCCAACCGGCCTGATCGACGATCAGCACCGCATGGGCGCCGGGATCGACGGCGGCACTGATCTCGATGAGGTGCGCCGCCATGGCGTCGGTGTCGCACCAGGGCATGACCAGCCCGGCGCCTTTCCCCTTCGCGGGACAGATCGCGCCGAAGATATAGGCCCATTCGGTGCGCTGGTCGCGGGGCGCCCGCGGGCGCGTGCCACGTCTGGCCCATCGGCGTGTGAGCTTATTCTTCTGGCCGATGCGGGCTTCATCTTGCCACCACAGCTCTATCTCGACGCCTTTCGGGAGCCTCGCCCGGATCTTCGCCAGTTCGGCGGGGAAGTTTTTTTTAAAAGCCTCGACGGCCAGCTCGTTTTGCGCGTAGTGGCGCGGCCGCGCCGAGATCTTGGCGAAGCCGAGCGCCTTCAACTCGCGCCCGACCGTGGTCTCGTCGAGCGAGATGGCGAACGTCTCCAAGAGCCACCGCGCCAGGTCCTTGCGCCGCCAGCGCACGACGCCGTCCACCGCCGGGACCGGGCCGGCCTCAACAACCTCCGCCAGTGCGCGGCGGTGATCGGCGTTGAGCTTCGAGGGTGCGCCCGGTGACTTCCCATCGACCAGCCCGTCCGGTCCGCGGGCGTTGAAGCGCAGCACCCAGTCGCGAATGATCTGCAGACCGACGCCGCCGATCCGCGACGCATCCGTCCTGCTGCCACCATCGTAGACCTCGGCCAACGCCAGCAGACGACGGCTCTGGGTCGCGTCCCTGGTCCTCTTCGCGAGGCGCCGCAGTGAGACGCTGTCAAAATCGTTCCGTAAGTCGATAGGCGCTGCCATGGCGAACCTCATTGGTTCACCACATTGAGTCAGAGATCGGACCGCTTGGGAATCCCCAACGTGAGTCAGGCATTCCGCTCGGTGGTATTATACCAGCGGCATTTAACATTGACCGATATGGGCCCATTTTCGCATTCCGATTGATGTGATGGTTTCGGGCTGTGCGATGAGCTTGTTCCAAGCTTCGCATCCAGCATCGACGATGGCATTGTAGTCTTCGAACACGCGGTTGGAGAGCCAATTGGCGCGCAAGTACTGCCAGATATTTTCCACCGGGTTCAGTTCCGGAGCGCGCGATGGCAGCAGGATGATGGTGAGGTTCTTCGGGACTTTGAGTTTGCCGGTGGTGTGCCATCCGGCCCGATCCATCAGCACAACCGCATGGGCCTTTCGGGCGACGTGGCGGCTGATCTCGTCGAGATGCATCTGCATGGCTTGCGCGTCCGCCCAAGGCAGCATGAGCGCCGCCCCCTTGCCGTGAGCCGGACAGATGGTGCCGAACAGATAGGCGTTGTGATAGCGCTGATCGGCCGGCTGGCGGGGGCGCGTGCCCTTTCTCGCCCACAGGCGCGTCAGGCCATTCTTCTGGCCAAGGCGTGCTTCGTCCTGGAACCAGATCTCCACCGGCGTTCCCGCTGGCAGGTCAGCTATATGCACCTGGAGCGTGTCGGCGAAGTTTTTTTTAAACGCCTCGATGATCCGCTTATCCTGCCTGGGATGCTGCGGGCGGGCGCTGATATGGGCAAAGCCCAGTTCGCCAAGCAGTCTGGATATCCCGCGCTCGGAATAGATGACGCCAAAGCGCGCCTCGATCACCCGCTTCAGGTCGATCCGCCGCCAGCGGACAACCCCGTCCACCGCCGGATCGGGGCCGGTCTCGACAATCTCGCCAAGTTCTTTCATCTGGACATCGCTCAGGTAGCGCGTCCGGCCCGCGCCCTTGCGGTTGGTGAGGCCATCCGGTCCCTCTTCGTTGAACCGGTGAACCCAGTCCCGCAGGGTTTGGCGATCCATCCCACCGATCCTTGCGGCCTCTCCACGGCTCATGCCATCGTAGACCGCCGCAAGAGACAACAGACGGCGGCTCTGCCGGGCATCCTTGCAACGGCTGGCGAGTTTACGAAGGTGGCGGGCATCAAAGTCGCGACGAAGCGGAACACTGGCTGGCATGGCGATCCTCCTTTGCCAACCTTGAATCAGATCAAAACCGATTTGGGAATCCCCACAGAGTCAGAAATTGATGCCGTTGGTATTACACCTATTTCAAAAACCACGCTTACAACAATTTGTGGATACAGGGCGGGGCAAGATCGCGGGTGTTTTTCGCCGATGAGCCCGAAAAAGCCCCGGCGCTGAACAAAGTGCCGCTGGTCAAATGGGACAGACATTTTGCTTTTGTCTCATCCACCCACATGCTTTTGCCACGCGGTTTGAATATCGTCTATGACGAATGGGGCGGCGAAAAGACATCCGGTTGCCTGTTGCACGCCAAATTTCTCGATCTGATGCTTGAGAAAACCAGCGAAGAGCAGCAAAGAAAACAACATTTTTCCAGATCCGCTGAATATCAGGCTTATCAGCAAAAACTGCTGACATCGCCGGATCTTTGGTGCCGGTGGTCTGAAAAATACATCAACTGGCGCCAGCTTGAGATACTCGGCCTGATGTCCAAGGGAAACTGGGCATGAGCGTCGGCGTCGTCATGCTGGTCCACGATACGTTTGATCGCGCCGAACAACTGGTGCGTCATTGGGTGGCCGGCGGGTGCCCGGTGGTTATTCATGTGGACAGGCGGGTGCCCCGCGATAGGTTTGCGGAATTCAAACACAGCCTTGCCGATCTGGCAGATGTGCGGTTTTGCAAGCGCCACCGATGCGAATGGGGAACCTTCAAGCTGGTCCAGGCGACACAAGCAGCATCCGAGGTGATGTTATCGTCCTTCCCATCGGTCAGGCATGTTTATCTGGCCTCTGGCTCCTGCTTGCCGCTGCGGCCGGTTGAGGAGTTGGTTGAATATCTCGACGCCCGGCCACGAACGGATTTCGTTGAGTCGGTTGCCACAGAATGCGTGCTCTGGACGATCGGCGGTCTGGATGAAGAGCGCTTTACCATGCGGTTTCCGTTTTCGTGGAAACGGCGGCGGCGGATGTTTGATGCCTATGTCAGCCTGCAACGCCGGATCAGATTTCGCCGCAAGATACCCGATGGGATCGTGCCGCATCTGGGCTCACAATGGTGGTGCCTGACGCGGCAAACCCTGTCGGCGATATTGGAAGATGCGGATCGCGAGATTTATGACCGCTACTTTTCCAAGGTCTGGATCCCCGACGAGAGCTATTTCCAGACCCTGACGCGGCATTATTCGACCGAGATCGAAAGCAAGTCGCTGACCCTTTCAAAGTTCGATTTCCAGGGCAAACCGCACGTTTTCTATGATGATCATCTGCAATTGCTGCGGCGTTCGGATTGCTTTGTCGCGCGAAAAATCTGGCCCGATGCTGATCGTCTTTACGATGCG
>CBDCFL010000010.1:0-19251 GCA_965216135.1 Paracoccaceae bacterium | reverse complement strand
GGCAATACCCGATAGAATGTATCCCGCGACATGCCCATGACCTGACAGGCTTTGGGACACATTACCCAATTCGTCGGCCAAGTTCAGCAAGCCGACTTTGTGTTTGATGATCTTGTCTGTAGTATTCAACATCGTGGTTTCCTCGTTTTGTGGTTTGGTTTGCACCACCATCAAAACGGATAACCGCAGTCTCTTTCAAGAGATGCACCGCCCCCAATTCAATCTAAAAGATTGGGGGCGGTGTCAGATCAAATCGGAACTAATACACCTTATGAAAGGGACACAACGTTCGCGCCTAGGCCGCGTTGGGTTGCCACGCTTGACCACGCGTCCATGAGGTCGCGCCGCTTGTCGTAGAGGTCGGAGCGCGCATATGCAGCCTCGGCCTTGTCCTTTATCCCGTGAGCGAGGGCGGCTTCGATAACTTCCCGAGGGAAGCCAGTTGTTTCACCAGCCCAATCGCGGAAGGTGGAGCGGAAACCATGAACAGTTATTCCGTCGCGCCCCATGCGTCGCAAGACTGCCGTCATGCTCATGTCTGAAATCGGCCTGCCGGGTTTAGCCTCGCTCTCGAACACCAGCGCGTCCTCGGAGCTGCGTGTGCCAAGAAAGGAGACTGCGGTGTCACTTAGGGGAACGCGATGCTCCCTGCCAGCTTTTCATCCTTTCTGCGGGGATGGTCCAGATGCGTTGATCAAGATCGACTTCGTTCCACTTCATCCCCCGCGTCTCGCCAGATCGCGCGGCTGTCAGGATTGTAAAGCCCAACGCGCGCTGGGCGACGCCCTTGCGTGTCGCCAACTCATCCATGAAAATGGTAATCTCCGCGTGGGGCAGGGCGGGGTGATGCTTGACCGCGCGTACCTTGGTGGGCTTCGGCAAAAGATGATCCAAATGCCCACGCCACCTTGCCGGGTTGTCACCTGCGCGGATGCCAAGTGCTGTAGCATAGTCGATCACGGCCTCGATGCGTTGGCGCACCCGGTTCGCTGTTTCCGGTTTGTCCACCCAAATCGGTGTGAGCGCAGCTATTACGTCTGCCGTTTCGATCCTGGCAATTTGGAACTGGCCGAATTTGAGGAACACATATGTTTCTAGAGTCGAGGTCCATTGGGCCGCATGCTTGGCGCTTTTCCAGCCGGGTCGCTTGATTTTGATCAGTTCAAGCGCTGCGTCTTTGAATGTTTTGGGGTTGGCCTGTTGCCGCTTGTTGATGGGGTCTTGACCCTCGGCAATGAGCCGCCGGGCCTCAGAAGCGCGATCCCGCGCTAGGGCAAGGCTCACATCTGGAAAGGCCCCAAGGCCCAGATCGCGCCGCCGTCCCTGAACTTGATACCGCAATACCCATGAACGTGAACCGGAAGGTTTGACGTACAGAAACAAACCACGACCATCGCCGTGTCGTCCCCGCTTCGCCGTCTCAACTTTTCGCGCACTGAGCTTCATGCCGTTCCCACATTCGTTCCCACACTTTGTCTTGATTTAGGGTGAACGTGAGCGAACTGCAATGGCAACGAGTGAATTTAATAACCTAATATTAAACGAGTAATTTGAACTCCACAGAACAGAGATGGGCATGGAAGAACATAGGTTATACGGACTCCTCCTCCGCAAAATCAACGCACCGTTGTGATCCTAACCAACTCCGCCTATGACCTTGTCGAACGCTCTTTGCAGGGCGTCCACGGCTTGGTCGAGTTCATTTTCGCTTGCGATGAAGGGCGGGGCCAGCAGCACGTGATCACCGTGTTTTCCGTCACGAGTGCCTGGCATGGTGTAACAGATCAGGCCCTCATCGAAGGCAGCTTTTTTGAGTCTGCCCCCCAGGCCCAGTGCGGGATCGAAGGGTGTTTTTGTCTCGCGGTCGCTGACGAATTCGAGGCCCCAGAACAGGCCGCGGCCACGAATGTCACCCACATGCGGGTGTTGTGAGAACCGGGCGCGAAGTTGGGTCTCCAGGTAGGAACCGCGCGCACGGACCTGGGCGACAAGGTCGCGTTCCAGAATTTCCTGCACGACGGCCAGCCCCGCCGCCGTTGCCACGGGATGAGCAAGATAGGTATGGCCGTGCTGGAAGAAACCGGTGCCACGCGCAATTGTGTCATAGATGCCGTCGGTGCACAGCATCGCACCAATCGGCTGATAGCCTGCGCCCAAGCCCTTGGCGATACACAGGATATCGGGGGCCACCCCTTCGGCGTCGCAGGCAAACAGATGCCCGGTCCGGCCCATGCCGCACATCACCTCGTCAAGGATCAGCAACACGCCGTATGTGTCACATATTTCGCGGATGCGTTTGAAATAACCATCAACCGCCGGCACCGCACCCAGGGACGCGCCAACCACCGGTTCGGCGATAAACGCCATCACCGCGTCCGGGCCAAGGCGCAGGATTTCATCTTCCAGTTCCTGTGCTGTGCGCTGGCCGTACGCATTCAGGCTCTCGTCTTCGCCGCGCTCGGCATATTCGTAACACGGCGCGATATGGCTGACCTCGATCAGCAGCGGCGCGAATTGTTGCCGCCGCCAGGCATTGCCGCCCACCGCCAAGGCACCCAGCGTGTTGCCGTGATAGCTTTGACGGCGTGCGATGATGTGGCGGCGCTGTGGCTCGCCTCGTTCGGTGAAAAATTGCCGCGCCAGTTTCAGCGCACTTTCCACTGCTTCCGACCCGCCGGAAACGAAATAGACCCGATCCAGTTCGCCAGGCGCATTGGCGATCAAAAGATCGGCCAGATCATCAGCGGGCTCGGAAGTGAAAAACCCGGTATGGGCAAAGGCCAGTTTCTCAACCTGATCCCTGATCGCCTGTATGACCCGCTGGTTAGAATGGCCCAGGCAGGACACCGCTGCACCGCCAGAGCCGTCAAAATAGCGCTTGCCAGAGCGGTCGATCAGAAAACAGCCATCGCCCGCGACCGCTGTCGGGAAATCCGCGTGGCAATGACGGGGAAAAACGTGGCTCATGCCGAAATCCTTTCAAGAGATTTGATAAGTGTGGCAACCGATGCAGCACTGTCGGTGTGAGTGACGCCATCGGCGTTCAGAAAACTGTTTTCAAACCCGTTGCGCAAGTCTCCTCCCAAAGTAGCAGCACTGGCCAGACAAGCGTGCTCGTTGGGGCCAAATGCGCAGGCCATCCAGGCCCGGGCGTCAGCAATGGCCGCACGGAACGGGTCAAGATCACTCGGCGCAGAGGCTGGCCGCCCGCTGTAGCGCCCCAGCACGAACAGCACACTATCCTGTCCGTCGCGCAAAATGCCCCGTGACTGCCAGTCTTGCAAAAGCTGGATATCCGCCGTGTCGTAAAGGATATGCTGAACTTCGGTGTCTTGTGCGGCGCAAGCCCCATAGACGCGGTCGGCCAAATCGGGCTGCCGGGCAATCTCGCGTACTGAAATCGAAGCCCAATCAGGTTGCACCGCACATAGGCAGGACAGCTGCGCGGGCACGTGGTAGGCTCCGGCGGCCTCGGTGGTGATTTGCACGCGCATCTTAGGCACCGCGCGGGTAAGCTCTGACAGCGCTTCGCGATAGCGTCCCGCATCCAGCGAATGCGCGCCGTTGTCGTCCCTCACATGCAAATGCAGAGCGTCGGCGCCAGCTGCGAAACAAGCGCGTGCGGTCTCGACGATCTCCGGCGTAGTGACCGGCAACGCGGGATGATCTTGCTTACCGCGACGCGCCCCGTTCGGGGCCACCATGATCAGGGGTCGTGCCATCGCTCAGCCACCGATCCGCGACCGACCGGGATTAAAGCGCAGCCCACTAACCCGCTGTACATCCGTCATGAAATCTTCCTCATTTCCTGAATTGGGATGCTATCGGTGTTCCCCAATTACTCGCCACATATCTACCGCTGAGACGCGGCGCGTTGACAAGTTATTTTCGAATGATCTAACTTCGCCCATTATTTCTGCAAAACAAAACATCAACGGGAGAAATGACATGCGTAGAGATTTATCGATTCTGGTGGTCAGCGCCGGACTTGCCTTTGGAGCCGCGCCGGCGCTATCGGCCGAATTTTTTGCCATTGGAACTGGTGGGCCGACGGGTGTCTACTTCCAGGTCGGAAACGCCGTTTGCCAGTTGGTCCACAAAGAAGCGGCAGAAGGTCGTTCAAGTGGCGCCCAACACGGGTACCGCTGCTCGGCACCATCAACGGCCGGGTCGACCTACAACATTTCCAACATCGGATCAGGCGAATTGCAGTTCGGCGTGGCCCAGTCTGACTGGCAATACCACGCCGTCAACGGCACATCCAAGTTCGAAGGCAACAAGATTGAAAACCTGCGCGCCGTGTTTTCTGTTCACCCAGAGCCGTTTCAAATTCTGGCAGGCAAGGGATCCGGAATTACCAGTTGGGACGATCTTGCCGACAAACGCGTTAACATCGGCAACGAAGGTTCCGGTCAACGCGGTACGTTTGAAGTGTTGCTCGACGCCAATGGTGTTGACACAGGGTATTTCTCGGCGGCGACCGAGTTCACTTCGTCCGAGCAATCCAGCGCGCTGTGCAACGGCGATATCGACGCATACGGCTATACTGTCGGCATTCCCAACTCGGGCGTTGCACAGGCGGCTGATGGCTGCGGTGCCACGATCATCAACCTCGACAACGACGCGGTGCAAAAGCTGGTTGCCGACAATCCGTTCTATGCTTTTGCAACCATTCCAGAGGGTACCTATTTGACCATTACTGACGACGTCACCACATTCGGCGTCATGGCGACATTCGTAACCTCGTCTGATGTATCCGAAGATATGGTGTACCACGTTGTTCGGTCGGTATTTGAAAACTTCGATGCTTTCAGATCCTTGCATCCGGCGTTTGCCAATCTTACGCCAGAGGAAATGTTGACCAGGGGAATTTCGGCACCATTCCACCCAGGTGCCGTGAAATACTACAAGGAACAAGGCTGGATGTAGCATCAGCATCCTTCGACGCCTTGACTAACCGCATCACCGGAACAGCCAATGTTCCGGTGATGTTTCTTTGGGTTTGCTGAGAGAATGCCGCATGTCTGAACATGATCAGGCGGAGTCTGCTGACAGCGTTGAACAGGCGCTGGCGCGTGAAAGCGGCGAAATCAGGATCTCGGGCTATGCGAACTACCTGACCATAACGCTCCTCGCGGCGTGGTCGTTGTTTCAGCTTTATCTGTCATCCGGGTTTGGCCCGTTTCTTGCGGTCAATTTCGGCTTTGGCATCGTCAACGATATTGATGCGCGCGCGGCGCATGTCGCCTTTGGCGCGTCGCTTTGTTTTCTGTTGTTTGCTGGCGGCAAAACCGGGCACGGACTAAGGCATATTCCCTGGTATGATTATGCGCTGGCGGCAACGATTGTTCTGGCGTGCTTTTGGCAGGCGTCCTTTTTCGCCGAAATAATCGGCACCACCGGTGCCACCAGGCCGATGAACATTCCGGGTCTTGGTGAGGTTCCGTTTGAATTCGTCCTGGGCTGGGTCGCAATCGCGATAATTCTGGAGGCAGCCCGCCGCGCCGTTGGTCTGCCGTTAGCGGTGATCGGTGCCTTCTTCATTGCCTATTCGCTCTATAATCACGCGCTGCCGGAACCGTTTGGCCTCTCCAAAGTCAGCCCTCTGCGCTATGTCACGACGCAATGGTACGGGCAGGAGGGCATATTCGGAATTCCTGTCGGCGTTTCGGTGAAAACCATTTTTCTGTTTGTCCTGTTTGGGGCCCTGCTGGACAAGGGCGGGGCCGGGAAATGGTTCATTGATATTGCCTTCGCCAGCGTCGGTCACATGCGCGGCGGGCCAGCCAAATCGGCGGTGCTGGCCTCGGGAATGACCGGTATGATTTCCGGATCATCGATCGCAAACACGGTCACGACAGGCACATTTACCATCCCGATCATGAAGAAAAACGGCTACCCGGCGGTCAAGGCCGGCGCGATCGAGGTGGCTGCGTCAGTCAATGGTCAGATCATGCCCCCGATCATGGGTGCCGCGGCTTTTGTTATGGCCGAGGTTTTGGGCATCCCCTATTTTGACGTGATAAAACACGCGTTCATCCCGGCAATCATTTCCTATATCGCGCTGTTTTACATTGTTCACCTTGAAGCGCTTAAGCTGGGCTTGCAGCCCGCAGGTCGTGCGCAAAGAGCCCTTGGGCTACTCAAACAGGGCTGGCATTACCTGATCCCGATTGTCGTGTTGATCTTCGCCCTGACGGTGCTGCTGAAATCGCCGGACCGAGCCGTGTTCTTTAGCATTTTGACACTGCTCGCAGTGTTTTTCGTCGAGTACATTCTGGAAGAACACGCGAAATCGAGCCGTAATTTCATCGGAGCCAGCGTCAAGCGAACGGCATTGGTGATCTGGCAGGGGCTGCTGGCGGGCGCGCGGAACATGATAACGGTTTCCATCGCGGTTGCCGCCGCCGGTCTGGTCATGGGCTCCATCGGGGCCAGCGGTCTGTCCAACGCTTTGCAGGAAATTCTGACCGCAACCGCGGGCGACAACATCTTCATGATCCTGATTGCCACGGCAATCCTGTCGATCATTCTTGGCATGGGTTTGCCGACAACTGCCAATTACTTGATTGTATCCACCCTGATGGTTGGCATCGTTGCCAATTCCGGGATCGCAGCCGGATATGAATTTGAGCTGGTCGGCATTCATCTGTTTTGCTTCTATTTTGGGTTGATGGCTGATGTGACGCCCCCGGTCGGGCTGGCCTCTTACGCGGCTGCCAGCATCAGCCGGGCCGATCCGATAAAGACTGGGTTTCAGGCGTTTTGGTATTCATCACGCACTACTATCTTGCCCTTTGTGTTCCTTTTCAACGCCGAGCTTTTGTTGATCGGTGTAAACAGTTTGTTTATCGGCGTGCTGGTTTTTGTGATGAGTCTGATCGCAGTTCTCGCGTTTACTGCCATTTCGCAGGGCTACATGCGGGTGAGGCTGAACCTGGCCGAATATGCATTGCTGGCCGTGGCTACCGTGATCCTTTTTCTGCCCGAGTTGCTGCTGAACCAGGTGGTGCCGGAAATTCGAGAGCCATTTGCGATTGAACGGCTTGCCGACGGGGTTGACGAGGACAAGATCACGTTGAAAACCATCACCGCGTTCGGTGATGAGCGCATTGTCACTGTCGAAAGAGGCGATGTCGATGGGCCCGTTATCTCGTGGAACAGCTTGGGCGTGAGTGCGCTTCCGTCGCTTATGCATGACGAGGGTCTGCAGATAACCCTGAAACAGTTTTCGGGTCCGGGTGCAAAAGCGGGTTTGTCCAACGGCATGACAGTGCTTGATGCGACGTCCACCCAGGAGCGCATGAGCAAGCATTGGTTTTATCTGCCGGGGTTGCTGATCGTAATACTGATCTATCTTTGGCAAGGTCGGCGGCTGGGTATGCAACGCACCGCGGAAGTTTAGGAACCGAACCTGTCCGGTCTTCGCGCCGGTCCCAAAAGAGCGCAGTTTGCTTACCTAATCGGATCACATAATTGCTGTAGCTACCGCTCTTGTGTGCCGCGATTTTGGGGGTGGCTGACTTATTTAAGGACCAGCCGCCGCGCCGACAGACGACGTAGTTCGGGCATTCGTCCAGCCGATCAGCGATACAACAGCGATGTGCCGTCGCAAAACAGATGGACCTTGGCCGGATCGGCAGTCATGCGCACGGTTTGACCTCTGAGGTCCTTATGGACGCCCGGTAATTTTGCAATGACGCCAAGCTCTTGCTGCTCACCTTCAAAGTAAAGCAGCGTGACCTCGCCCAGCGCCTCGGTCAGGTCGACCTTGCCCTGATAGATGTGCTGCCCGTCGGTGGGCACAAGATCCTCCGGCCTGACGCCGATTTTGACGCTCTTGCCCATGTCGTCGCCCGAGCTCGGGATCGACGAATCCGCCGTTCCGCCGTCGTCAAGCGCAATGGAAGTGTTCTCACCGGTTGCGGTGATCTTGCCGGTCAACAGGTTCATCGCAGGTGATCCGATGAATTGCGCGACGAATTCATTTTTCGGTTTTTCGTATAACTCAAGTGGTGTGCCGACCTGCGCGACGCCCTTGTTTGCAAGCACCACAATCCGGCTGGCCAGCGTCATCGCCTCGACCTGATCGTGGGTGACATAGATCATCGTGCTGTCGGGCATCGCCTCTTTCAGCCGTGCGATCTCAATCCGGGTGGCGACGCGCAAGGCGGCGTCAAGATTGGAAAGCGGCTCGTCGAAAAGATAGACTTTGGGATCGCGCACAATCGAGCGACCGATCGCGACGCGCTGGCGCTGCCCGCCAGACAGAGCCTTGGGCAGGCGATCAAGATAAGGATCAAGCTGCAATATGCGCGCAACATTTCCGACCGCTTCGTCTATTTCAGCCTTTGACCGCTTGGCGATCTTCAGCGCAAAAGACATATTGTCGCGCACGGTCATATGCGGATAAAGTGCATAGCTTTGAAAGACCATGGCTATACCGCGCTGGGCAGGCGGCACGTTGTTGACGACCTGCCCGTTTATTTCCAGGATGCCGCCGGTGATTTTTTCCAGACCCGCAATCATCCGCAAAAGCGTGGACTTACCGCACCCCGAGGGGCCGACGAAAACGATCAATTCGCCCTGCGCAATCTCAAGATTGATGTCTTTTAGAACATTGATATTGCCGCTGTAGGTCTTTTCGATATTCTTTAGTTTCACGTCGGCCATCGTCTAATCCCTCACCTTTGTCGCAATGCAACATTGCCAGGCCTTAAGGCGTGTGCGTCCATGTGCGCCGACATCGGCCCCGCCCAGGTTTTTTGAAATGTTTTGCCATGTGCCCGCGGGCACAGTCACGGTTGTGTCGTTTTCGCTCAGGTTAAAGGCGCAAAAAATTGCTTCGCGCGCGTTTTCGCGCATGAAGTGCACAGCATCGCCGGCAACCGTCAGCTCCTTTTGAGCACCATCTACCAGGGCTGTATGCGCGTGCCTGAAGGCGATCGCCCGGCGATAATGGTGCAAGATCGCACCTGCATCTGTTTCCTGGGCGGCGACGCTTTGCGCGACATGCTGCGGGCTGACCGGCAGCCAGGTCTTTCCGGTCCCAAAGCCAGCGTTTTCGGCCTGCCCATCCCAGGCCATGGGCGTGCGGCATCCGTCACGACCTTTGAATTCCGGCCAAAATTGCGCGCCATACGGATCTTTCACGTTTTCATAGGCCACCTCGGCTTCGGGCCAACCCAACTCTTCGCCCTGATAAAGACAAACCGATCCGCGCAGGCACATCTGCATGGTTGTGTGCAGTCTGAGCGCGGCATCGCCAAGGCGCCACCTTGTCGCGTGACGCATAACGTCGTGGTTGGAAAAGGCCCAGCAGGCCCAGCCATCTGCCGCAACCGCATCAATGCGGTCGAAAACATCCTTCAGACGCTTGGGCGTCACCCTGTCGGCGCACAAAAACTCAAACGCATAGCACATGTGAACGCGCTCATCGGCGGCGGTATAAGCGCCCAGCAGTTCGAGTCCGCGTTGCGCATCGCCGATCTCACCAACCGATGTCCGCGCCTCGTATTCATCCAAAAGCGCCCGAAATTTTGCCAGGAATTCAAGGTTTTCTGGGCGGTTCTTCGAGTTGACATGCTCCTGATGATTATACGGATTTACCGAAGGCGCGATGCTAGCGTTGCGGCGCTCAGGAGGCAGCGGTGGATTGTCGCGGAGCAAATTGTCGTGGAAATAAAAATTGATCGTGTCCAGGCGAAACCCGTCGACGCCGCGGTCCAGCCAAAACCGGGCCACGTCAAGCAGAGCGCCCTGGACCTCAGGTTCATGGAAATTCAGATCGGGCTGCTCTGCCAGAAAATTATGCATGTAGTACTGGCAGCGCCGCGCATCCCAATGCCAGGCGGGTCCGCCGAAAATCGACAGCCAGTTGTTGGGTGGTGTGCCGTCGGGCTTGGCGTCGGCCCAAACATACCAATTGGCCTTGGGATTGTCGTTACTGGTCCGGCTTTTCGCGAACCAGCTGTGCTGATCTGACGTATGGCTCAGCACCAGGTCAATCATAACCTTCAACCCCAGCGAATGTGCACTGCGCACAACCGCATAAAAATCCGCAAGCGTGCCGAACATTGGGTCA
Organism: Paracoccaceae bacterium; assembly: GCA_965216135.1. Classification (GTDB taxonomy): domain Bacteria; phylum Pseudomonadota; class Alphaproteobacteria; order Rhodobacterales; family Rhodobacteraceae; genus CBDCFL01. The sequence goes on along the minus strand of CBDCFL010000010.1, from coordinate 9,167 downwards.
ACGTCGCGGTAATCGCTGACGTCATAGCCGAAATCCTTCATCGGCGATCTGAAGAACGGCGTAATCCAGACGGCATCGACGCCAAGGGACGCAATATATGGCAATCGCTTTCCAATTCCGGCAAGATCCCCGTTTCCATCGCCGTTGCTGTCCTGAAAACTGCGCAAATAGACCTGATAAATTACGCTGCCGCGCCACCAGTCCTTTGCAGCGGTTGATTGTGCGTCACGGGAACGCTGGGTGCTGGCATCCATCGGCATCGGTCTATTTCACCGCCCCGGCCAACAGGCCGCGCACGAGGTAGCGCTGCATCGCGAAAAACACTGCCAGCGGCACTGCGATTGAGACAAAAGCTGCGGTAGCGAGAATTTCCCAGTTGCCGCCGCGGGTGCCCAGCAATTCGACAATCTGGGCGGTCATCACGGTCGTCTCGCCGGTTGCGTCAATCAGGAAAACCTTGGCCACCAGCAGGTCATTCCATGTCCAAAGGAACTGAAAGATCGCGAAAGAAGCCAGCGCCGGGAAGCTGAGCGGCAGGATAATGCGCGTGAAAATCTGGAAATCGGTCGCCCCATCGACTTTGGCGTTTTCGATAATGTCGCGCGGCAGACCGACCATGTAATTCCTGAGCAGATAGATCGCCAGCGGCAAGCCAAAGCCGGTATGGGCCAGCCAGACCCCCAGGTAGCCCTTTCCGATCCCGATGTTCAGGTGCAGTTTTAACAGCGGGATAAGAGCCAGCTGCAGCGGCACGACCAGTAACCCGACGACCATCGCGATCAGCAAAGCGCGCCCGGGAAAATCCATCCACGCCAACGCGTAGGCCGCAAAAGCCGCCACGACGATCGGAATGATCGTGGCCGGGATTGTCACCGTCAGCGTGTTGAAAAATGCCTTGGCCATGTTGTCGGTGTTATTGCCGCTAAATAGGATCTGATCATAATTCGCCAGCGTGAATTCCGGTGGTGCCTCAGCGGTTGCAAAGATGCGCTGCCCGCGCCCGGACATCTGTTCATCGTTGCCGGACCACACATAGGCGCCATCGGCCTGAACGGTCACCATCTCGCCATCGCCCAGATCAGCGGTGTCGCCGGGAGCATAGTCAGATATTGCCCGCGACGAGGTGCCCCAAACGCTGATGACGGCCTCGCTGGCGTCGTCAAACAGATTGCCTTCGACAACAAAAGCACCTTGGTGTTCCACCCGAAAATCATCGGGATCGGCGGCGCGCAGCACAAGGTTCTGTTCGGATGGAAACATTGCCTTCCACCAGCCGCTGGTCGAGATTTGATCGGCTGAGCGGAATGACGAAACAAGAAGTCCAAACGTCGGGAACAACCACAGCAGAACCAGCGCCAGAACCGAGATATGAACCGCCCAAGTAAGACTGGATTTTGTGCCTGCGATATTGTCCATCTGAGCGTTCCCCTCAGCGCATTTCTCTGCGCGCGTTCACTACGTTCCAGACCAGGATTGGCGACACAAGCACCATGATAATGATCGCGCTGGCCGACCCGACGCCCCAATCGTTGGCGCGAAAGAGCTTGTCGAACATGTAGTTGGCCAGCACTTGCGTTTCCCACTGACCGTTGGTCATGGCAAAAACGATGTCGAATATTTTCAGAACGACCAACGTGATAGTTGTCCAGACGACAACGATCGTACTGACAATCTGCGGCACCTTGATCTTGAAAAACACCTGAAACGGGTTGGCCCCGTCAACGATGGCGGCCTCAATGGTTTCCTCAGGGATGCCGCGCAGGGCCGCCGACAGGATCACCATGGCAAATCCGGTTTGTATCCAGACCAGCACCGCCATCAGGAAGAAACTGTTCCAAAACGGCAGCGTCAGCCATGTCTGCGGTTCGCCGTAGGGATAGCTTGCTCCGAAAATCTGGCCGGTGTTGATCAGCGCAAGGATCGCCAGGTAAGCGCCGCCTGTTCCGGCCAGCAATCGCAGAGCCGACAGGATCACGCCGCCACCGCTTTGATCTTTGTCGAAAATGGGATGGACGAGCAGATAAACGACGTAAGCCACAATGGCAGCAAAGCTGAGCAGGATCAGCGCCGGTAATATCTTGAGAAACAGCAGCGAACCCAAACCGCCGTCAAACTGCAGCCACACAGCATTCAGAACGCCGATCTGGTCCTGACCCGCCGGGCGGGTATCGTAGATTAGTTTGAAGATGACAGCGGCGCCAACAAATGAGATCGCCATCGGCATGAATATCAGCGACTTGGCCAGATTGCCCCAAGCGATCCGATCGCTCAGCTGCGCCGCCAAAAGGCCGAACCCGGTAGCGGCGGCCGGAACAATGATCAGCCACAGCATATTGTTGCTCATGGCTTCCCAGAATTTGGGCTCGCTGAACATTTGTGCATAATTTTCGAGCCCGACAAAGGCGCCGCCTTGCGACCGGTCTGTCAGCGAAAGGCGCAGCGTTTCAACGACCGGGTAGGCCAGATACAAGCCGAGCGCAAAAATTGCCGGAAACAAGAACAACCAGGGCCGGACCATATTGGCGCGATTGATGTTGCGCCCTGCGTCGTCGGTGCGCGGCGGAAAGATGAATTTGTCAAGTACTTGATTAGAAAAAAAGAAATAACCAATACATCCGCCAACGCCGATGATGATCGTGATCAACCCTTGGAATGCAGGATGCATGGATCCCTCCGGGACTAAGCCAGATTGATAATTTAGTGTGGCAGCAACGCGGGCCCGGCGATCAGGCCGGACCCACGATTTTCGCTTTTACTTCAGCGCATCCCAGGACGCCTGAATTTCACCAGCAACGTCGCTTGCGGATTTTCCACCCGCATAATCGACCATGCCTGTCCAGAACGACCCCGCGCCAACGCCGCCCGGCATCAGGTCAGAGCCGTCAAAGCGGAAGGTGGTGGCGCCAAGCAGAATGTCATTCATCTTCTTCAGCGTCGGGTCGCCGAATGCCGAGGAATCCACGCCCTTGTGCGGCGTCAAAAAGCCCTTGCGCGCCATCCAGATCTCGTGCGCTTCCGGTGTCTGCAGGAAGGCGATCAGGTCATTCGCGCCTTGGCTATCGTTGGTAATCGCCCAGAGCGTGCCAGCACCCAGAACCGGATTGCCGAGGTCTTTGCTTGCGTAAGACGGGAAGTAGAAGAAATCAGCGTCTTCGCCAACAACCGTGCCTTCCGGGAAGAAGGCCGGAATGAAGCTGGCCTGCCGGTGCATGTAGCATTGCGGTGGCGATGAGAACATGCCTTTGGGGCTGTCACGGAAGTCGGTCGATGCAACCGCGCCCGCGCCGCCAGCGACATAGTCGTCGTTGCGCGCAAAGGCGCCGAATTCATCGATCGCCGCGACGATGCGCGCATCGGTGAACGGGATCGAATTGTCGACCCAGCCGTCATAAACGTCCGGTGTTTGCGTCCTCAGCAGCAGGTCTTCTACCCAGTCGGTTGCGGGCCAGCCGGTCGCACCGCCAGAACCAAGGCCAATGCACCATGGCGTGGTGCCATCGGCAACGATCTGATCGCTGAGCGCCTTGAGGTCTTCCATGGAGCCCGGCACGTCATAGCCTGCGTCCTCAAAGTTTTCCGGCACATACCAGACCAGCGATTTCACATCGATCTTGTAGAAGAACCCGAACAACTCGTCCGCACCATCAGCATTGGCATAGGTGCCCAGATCGACCCAGGACTGCCCGGCGGCATAATTGTCACGCACCCAGTCGCCCGTGCCATCGGCCAGGGCCGTCAGAAATCCGCGCGACGCCATGTCAGAAGCCAGACCCGGCTGCGGGAAGACGGCAACATTCGGGGCCGATCCGGCCTCGGCGTCAACCATGATTTGCTGCTCGAAACTGTCAGAACCGACATAACGAACATCGTGGCCAGATGCGGTCGCAAATGCCGCCAAAACAGCCTCGGCATTTTCCTGGTCCGGCCCGAGCCATGGACCAAACACGGTGACCTGTTCGGCAGATACCGCACCAGCAGTCAACGCAAGCGCACCTGCGCCAGCGAGTAAAAGACGTTTCATATTTTGTCCTCCCAGTTTGCGCTCTCGTGCCAGCTTGCTGCCGAGCGCTCAAAGCGCTTTGAATGGATATTTATAACTCCATCAAGCCCCCTTTTGTCAACGGGATTCGACCATTTTCGAGTTCAAATCTGACGATTTGGCCTGAATTCGGGAAATTTCCGAATTTCTTATTGACTGCGCATCCTACATTTGGAGAAGTCACGGGCGACACATTTGAAACCGCTTTGAGATTTACGGTGAACCTGAAGGAACTAGCGAAACTACTGGAATTGTCGCAGACAACTGTCAGTCGCGCGCTCAATGGCTATCCGGAGGTGCGCGAAGCAACGCGCGTCCGGGTTCAGGCAGCCGCGCGCCAGCATGACTACAGCCCCAACACCCGTGCGCAGGGCCTGGCCACTGGCCGCTCCAGGATGATCGGCCATGTCATCCAGGTCTCCGGCCAGCACGAAATGGTGAACCCGATATTCGGCGATTTCATCTCCGGGGCGTCTTCGGTCTACAAACAGAACGGCTATGACATGATGTTGTCGCTGGTCGAGGATGGCGATGAAGAGCGCGCTTACCGGTCACTGGCATCCAAGGGCCTGGTCGACGGCATTATCGTCCACGGGCCCAAGATGAATGATCCGCGTATCGAGATGCTGAACGCGATCGGCATGCCCTATGTGGTCCACGGCCGCGCCACCGGCATAGATGCGCCCTACAGCTGGGTGGACGTCAACAACAAGATGGCGTTTGAGCGGGCAACAGAGTTTCTTCTGCATCTTGGCCATGAGCGCATCGCACTGATCAACGGTCAGGATCACATGGACTTTGCCGACCGCCGAAAACTCGGCTATCTGGCAGCATTGGCGACCCATGACATAAGGCCCCAGCCAACTCTGTTGCGCAGCGCAGAGATGACGGAAGTTTATGGCCATCATCAGGCCCGAGAAATGCTGCGACTGGATAAACCGCCGACGGCGATATTGTGTTCCTCGATGATTTCCGCGCTGGGCGTTCGGCGCGCGATTGAGGAATTGAACCTGACCATGGGCAAGGACGTTTCTGTGATCACCTTTGACGATGAATTGTCCTATCTCGCTAACGGCCAGGATATTCCGATTTTTACTGCCGCCAGATCGTCGGTGCGCGAGGCTGGAAAGATCTCGGCCGAAATGCTGATCGGGCTGATCAATCATCCCGACAGCGGGCCGGTCAGCCGTTTGCTTGAGGCCGATCTTGTCGTTGGGCGTTCGACCGGGCCGGCGCGGCAATTAACCAGCGTTTAGTCAAAAGTCCGGTGCCAGGGCCAGTTTTCTGGCAATGCGTATGGCTTTTTCATTGCGTTCGCGCGCGCCCGCCTCGGTCAGCCGGTCTGCGATCCAGCCGAGATTGGTCACTGCCCGCAGGCCCATGAACAAGTCGAAATGTGACAGATCAATCATCCGATGTTGTAGGTAACCTTCCAGAAGCGCTTGCTTGATCGCCTCATATTCGGGCATCTCGATATAGCGGATAAGGGCCGTGGCAAGCTCAAACAACCGGTAGCCAAACCCGCCATCGTCGAAATCGATCAGGTGAAGGCGGTCGTTATCGACAAGCACATTGTCGGGGATCAGGTCGGCATGGATCAGGCCGAAATCCAATTCATCCTGACACGCGATCAGACGGTGCGACGCGCGATCGCGAAAATCCTGCAGCGCGATGTGATCATCGCGATCCAGCGTCGGATTTGCCCAAAACCGCCCCCAAAGAGGGGCTGCGCCCAGCAAACCGTCGTGATCCCATTTTGGCCGGTCAAATTTCTCTGGCCGCTCCCAGGCGTCCGAGAGCAGATGCAGCTTTGCCATCGTCTCGCCAAGCCTGCTCAGATGCGGCAGGCCCCGGCTGACGCCGTCGGGCTCGATTGTCGCGGTCAGGGTGTCGCCCGGGCACCAGCTTAGAAGGTCAATCTGATAGCCGCGACATTCGGTCAGCCACCCGCCACTGGGCAGCACCACGGGGCGCGGCACCCATAGGCCGCCCGCTGCAACCATGGTCATCCAGTCGAGCTCTGAATTCAGCTCTGCGTCGCTGCGGTATCCGCGCCTATGCACCCTGAGCGCAAAATCACCATCTGCAGTGTGAACACGGAACACATGATTTTCGCGCGCTGCGGCAAGGCTCAGTTTTGCGTCGGCGAGCCCCCAGCATTCCAGCGCCGCCTGGGCAACTTCAATCACGTTTACTCATCCGACAGTCCTTCGAGAACGATTGCCAGCGTCTCTATCAACAGATCGACATCGTCATTTGAAAACGGCATTGGCGGTCGGATTTTGAGCATGTTTTTGTGGCGTCCGACGCTTGACAAAAGTACGACGCGCTGGCGCATTTCATTGACAATGCGGTGCACAAGACCGGTGGCGGGGTTCAGAGTAGCGCGGTCGGTCACGAATTCAGCACCGAATATCAATCCCCGGCCGCGGACATCCGCGATTATCTCATGGTTCCGTGCCAGCTCGGTAAGCCGGGTAAGCGCATATTGGCCGACGCGCGCAGCATTGGCCATCAGGTGCTCATCCTCTAGAACGTCCAGCACCGCCATGCTGGCCGCGCAGGACACCGGGTTGCCACCAAAGGTATTGAAATAACGGAATGTTTCGCGAAATTCTGCCATAATCCCGGCACTTGTCACCACCCCGCCCACCGGATGACCGTTGGCCATCGGTTTGCCCATCGTTACAATGTCGGGGGTGAACCGGCGAAACTGATGCCCCCACATGTGGCTGCCTAAACGGCCAAATCCGGGCTGAACCTCGTCGGCTATGATCAGGCCGCCAGCATCTTTGACGGCCTTAACCGCCGGTTGCAGCCAACCGGCATCGAGCGACGGAAATCCCTCGTTCAGAAAGTACGGGCACAGGATCATCGCGGCAAACCCGTGTCCCGCGCGCTGCAATTCCCCAATCTGCTCGCTCACCGCTGCCGCGAAGGTCTGCGCGTGGCTCTCCCCGGCGACCCCCCCCCCAATGGGCGCAGGCTGTCCGGCGCGGGCACAAACCGGACAAACTGATCCAACCCGAACCCGCCAGCCGGTGCATTTGACCGTGACAATTGGCTAACCAATGCGGTGTTGCCGTGATAGGTGTAATCGGTCGCGATGATGCCCCGGTTACCTGTCGCTGCTTCGGCCATGCGAAGCGCGATGTCGTTGGCCTCTGAACCGGTGCATGTCAGGATGGCGCTCGACAGCGGCGCATCAAATGTCGCGGTAAGGCGCTCGACATAATCCAGGATTGTCTCGCTCAGGTATCGCGTATGCGTGTTCAGCGTTGCGGCCTGGGATCGGATGGCTTCGACCACCCGCTCGTTGGCATGGCTGACATGGGCGACGTTATTGTAACAATCGAGGTATTTCCGCCCTTCGGCATCCCAAAGCCACACACCCTGACCGCGCACGATATGCACGGGCTCGTCGTAAAAGGTCGCGACATTTGGGCCCAGCAGGCGGGCGCGCCGTTCAGTCAGCTCTGCATTGTCCGCCATCGCACCGGTCCAAAATGATGAAAGGGCTTCTCCCTTTGCTTCCGGTCACACCAGATGTTGATCGGCCTTCTACGTTCCAGGCACGGTTCCTGGACCGTGCCGGGCGATGTGCGGGAGCTTTTGGGCTTGGGGAAGTTGGTTTCGAGTGCTGTCAGGCAGGCTGGAGGGCCGGCACTCGGCCCTGATTGAGGTGGATCGGAGGGCGGGCGGTGGCTGGCGCCCGGCCTGCCGGGATCAGCCGCGTTGTCCGACGATGTCGCGGTAGTCGGCGGGTCGGAGGCGCGTGCCGATGCCGAGCAGGGTGTCGAAGGCCGTTGCGGTGTGGCGGCGGCGGTTCCAGCGGAACACGAACTCGTCGAGATAGCGGCGCAGATGGGCGCGGCGCAGGCCATGGAAGGTTCCGAGCGCCCAGCGCTTCAGGTTCGAGAACACACGATGGATCCACGTCAGCACGAGATGGGCGAGCGTTGCACCGACGACCTTGGGCTGGTGGTCGTGGTCGGGCAGGCCGCAATAACCGCTCCAGCCATCGGTGATTACCCGCGCGCCCGGCGCCGAGGTCCCGGCAACGAAGGCATGAAGGCTGCGCGCGGAGAAATCCCCGATCGGCGCCAGCCGGATGCGACGTGGCTCGCCCTCGGGCGATAGCTCGACCGCGCCGGCAATGCGCATCTTGCCTTGCGGGCTGCGACCTTGCCCGCCTGCGGTCGGGTCTTTTACGGTGCGGAACGGTAGGGTGGCCTCATCGATCTCGACCAGGTCCTCAAGCAGGCTGCGATCCGGATCGACCATGGCACGGCGCAGCTTGTGTAGCAGGAGCCAGGCACTCTTGTAACTGCCGAGCCCGAGCTGGGCCTGGAGTTGCAGGGCGGAGATACCGTTCGAGTGGCTGGTCACGATGTGAACGGCCATGAACCAGGTCTTCAGGGGCAAGTGGCTGCGGTGCATGATCGTGCCTGCGGTCACCGAAGTCTCCTTCCCGCAGGCCGCACATTCCCAGCTCGCCCGGCGACGCTTCAGTCCCCATCCCCTGTCATGGCCGCAGGCGGGGCAGACGAAGCCGTCGGGCCAGCGCTTGGCTGCGAGATGCCGGGCGCAGGAGGCTTCATCGGGAAAGCGCGCCTCGAAGGCGGCGCGGGACATCGGGCGGTCGTATTTCCAGCGGCTGGGCATGACAGAACATTAGGCGAACATCCTGCCGATGGCAACCGCAAACCCAACATGTCGTCAAACCGGGGTCAGAGGGATAAGCCTCATGATGAATTAACCCATCCCAAGAACACCATGCAACTCTGGCCATCGCAACGCTCTTTTTAAGGGCCGGCAATTGGCCGTGCCATCGGACATACGCGGTTGCACGGGGCATGATAACTGCACCGCGGACTCCAGCTAGATCCAGGCTCAAGGCAAGAATTTGCCGCCCTAACATCGGCGCGCCTGAGGCCGCTTTGCCACGTTATCCATTCTGAAAGCCTTCAGCGCACATGGTCTGACCGGTCGGAAATTTCCATCGTTGCGCTTATGATTAACCTGCCCAGCCGCTTGTTGGCCTTGCCAATTCAAAAATCGATGATGCTCGTTTCCTGCCTGCCGATCGTCGTGTCGATTGCATTGGGCGTATGGACCTTCTTGCCGC
>CBDCFL010000009.1:0-19374 GCA_965216135.1 Paracoccaceae bacterium | reverse complement strand
CGCCATGAACCGTGACATAACGCGTTTCGCCAAACCGCTGCTTTCTTCATCACATCAACAAAATCGTTTATGTTGTCGAACTTAGAGTCTGGGTTATCTCTTACCGCTTTTCCGTAAGATTCAATCAAATTCCAGAGCGCATCAGTTAGCGCCCTTTCCAACTGCGCCAACCAATCGCGGTAGACGTCTTCGACTTCGTCATTTGAATACCGCCGGGTGCCAGTGAAGGCGAAAATGGCTCTGCCCAGTACTTCTTCAAGCAACCCATAGGTTGCTATTGTTCTTCCAAGTTGTTCCCAAAACTTTGCCGAATGCAAGTGCGTGGGATATTTTTCCGGCAAGGATTTCCGATCCACAATCGAAGGTTTTAGTTTATCACTTTGTTCCATTTTACTTCTTTCTATCCATTTTGGACTTCACTCGTCGTAAGGATAATTTCACAAGGCACCCGATCTTCTTGTTTTGCAAATGATGATTCCACTGACCTCACCCTTGGCGCGTACTTGTAACGGGCCGCGCCTGACCTTCCACCCGGGAAGGCGTTTTGCGCCCTCCCAAGGTCAGGCGCGGCCCTTGTGTTTTGCGACAAGCACTCCCCTCTTCCCATCCCCCCCATTATCCGCTAAACGCGCGCCATCCGAAGATGTGGTGCCCTGACCCCGGCACCCCTAAATGGATAATTCAGGGGTCGGCGGCAATGGGGCCGCCATGAAACATGCGGGACCCGACAGGGGTCGGGAGTGCCCGCAAACAGGAAACGATACATGTTTAATATAACCACAAAGTCCATGCAGTGGGGCGATGAAACGCTGACACTGGAAACCGGCAAGGTTGCCCGCCAGGCCGACGGCTCGGTCGTCGCCACTTTGGGCGAAACATCGGTGATGGCGAATGTGACATTCGCCAGGACGCAAAAACCGGGGCAGGATTTCTTCCCGCTGACGGTGCATTACAACGAGAAATACTATGCCGCCGGTAAAGTGCCGGGCGGCTTTTTCAAGCGCGAGGCGCGGCCGACCGAAAAGGAAACGCTGACATCCCGCCTGATCGACCGGCCGATCCGGCCGTTGTTCGTGCCGGGCTTTAAGAACGAGGTTCTGGTGATCTGCACGGTGCTGAGCCACGATCTGATCAATGATCCGGACGTCTTGGCGATGATCGCCGCCTCTGCCGCGCTGACCATTTCCGGTGCGCCGTTCATGGGCCCGATTGCCTGTGCGCGCGTCGGTTTCAGCGAAGGCGAATATGTGCTGAACCCGACAGTCGATGACATGCACGGGCTGCGCAACAATCCCGACCAGCGGCTTGATCTGGTCGTCGCTGGCACCAAAGACGCGGTGATGATGGTGGAATCGGAGGCTTACGAGCTGTCCGAGGCCGAAATGCTGGGTGCTGTGACCTTTGCCCATGCCCAGATGCAGCCGGTCATCGACCTGATTATCGCGCTGGCCGAAGATGCGGCCAAAGAGCCGTTTGATTATCAACCCGCCGATTATTCTGATTTGTCCAAGGCGGTCGCCAAGGCTGGCGATAAGGCGATGCGCAAGGCTTTTGCCATCTCCGACAAGCAGGAACGTACGGCTGCGGTCGGCGCGGCGCGCGAGGTGATCAAAGCGGCGCTGTCAGAGGAACAGCTTGAGGACGAGAACCTCGGCTCGGCGTTGAAAAAACTGGAAGCTTCGATCCTGCGCGGCGATGTGGTGAAAACCGGCAAACGCATCGACGGGCGCGATACCACCACGGTGCGCCCGATCTCTTGTGAAACCGGGCTCTTGCCGCGCACGCATGGTTCGGCATTATTCACCCGCGGAGAAACGCAAGGGCTGGTTGTGACGACTCTGGGCACCGGCGAGGATGAGCAGATGATCGACGCCCTGCAGGGCATGTATAAGTCGAATTTCATGCTGCATTACAACTTCCCGCCCTACTCGGTCGGCGAAGTTGGCCGCTTTGGCTTTACCAGTCGGCGCGAGATCGGCCACGGCAAGCTGGCCTGGCGCGCGTTGCAGGCGGTTCTGCCCGCGGCGACCGATTTTCCCTATACGGTGCGGCTGGTTTCCGAGATCACCGAAAGCAACGGGTCATCTTCGATGGCCTCGGTCTGCGGTGGTTCGCTCAGCATGATGGACGCGGGCGTGCCACTGAAATCGGCGGTAGCCGGTGTGGCGATGGGGCTGATCCTCGAAGACAGCGGCGATTACGCCATCCTGACCGATATTCTGGGTGATGAGGATCACCTCGGCGACATGGATTTCAAGGTCGCGGGCACCGAGAACGGCATCACCAGCCTGCAGATGGACATCAAGGTCGCCGGCATCACGCCGGAGATCATGGAGAAAGCCCTGGCGCAGGCCAAGGATGCGCGTCTGCATATTCTGGGCGAAATGAACAAGGCGCTGTCTGGTGCCGGTGATTTTTCCGTCCACGCGCCGCGCATCGAAACCATGCAGGTGCCGACCGACAAGATCCGTGAAGTGATCGGCTCGGGCGGCAAGGTGATCCGCGAGATCGTCGAGGTTTCGGGTGCAAAGGTGGATATCAACGATGACGGCGTGATCAAGATCGCCTCGCCCAATGGCGAAGCAATCAAGAAGGCCTATGACATGATCCACGCGATCGTCGCCGAGCCGGAAGAAGGCGTGATCTATAAAGGCACGGTGGTCAAGATCGTCGATTTCGGCGCTTTCGTGAACTTCTTCGGCAAGCGAGACGGGCTGGTGCATGTCAGCCAGATCGAAAACCGCCGCCTGAACCATCCATCCGATGTGCTGAAGGAGGGTCAGGAGGTTTGGGTCAAGCTGCTCGGCTTCGACGACCGCGGCAAGGTGCGGCTGGCGATGAAGATGGTTGATCAGGCGACGGGCGAAGAAGTGAAGCGCGAGAAAGAGGGCGCGGAGTAAACCGGTGCCATTTCTTGTTAGATGGAAGGCCCCGGTGGAAGCACCGGGGCTTTTTGCGTTTGGTCGATGCTCATGTCCGCACCCGCCCGATCATCCCGGTCGCTGATTGCGCCTTACTTGTCCCAATCCTGGATTTCGGCAACGATTGCGGCGTCCAGACCGTCCATTTTTTTGGCGTCGTACAACTTCAGAAATTCGGCGCGCCACGCACGGTAATTGTGGTTTCGGTCCTTTTTTGCAAACGGCACCGCCAAATGCCCGACAGTGACAATCGGGTGGCCTGTCGGCACGAAATTAGTCCAATCAGGTCCGGACACGAAACGCAGGGCCCGTTCGCGCCAGCCCTGAGCTCGGTCCAGTGCCAGCAATTTGCTGACCCCTGTCGCCGCGCGCGGGTTCAAATGACGCTCATATGCAAGAACCTGCTCCAGCTCTGCGTCTGAAAGATCCACATAAGCCGCGCGCAACGTTTCTCTGGAAAAGAGCGCGTCCACCGAATAACCCTCTGCCCGCATGAATTGCGACAATCCGCGCTCGCCCCGGCGCACAACCACGGATTTGTCATTGGACAGTTCAAAGTCGCGCCAGAACCGCGCAAATCGGTGATCAGCGAGCAAAGCCCCGCGAAAATACATTATGTAGCTTTGGATGTAATCTTTGTCTGATTTCCGCGAATGGCGATAATAGACCGGACCGGCGAAATCGGCGTTAAGCCCGCGCAGACGATCAATCAGTTCGCAATCAGAAAACAGCGGAAACCAGATGCTGTCGTTCATGAGAACAAGGTTTTCGAGATCTATCCGCTGGTCGATCAGATAAAAGACCGCGTCTCGATAGGCGCCGAAATCATAGCCGATATTTGGCCGCTCCAGGATGGCCGAGGCATAGGCGGCCAGATGGTCGCGATCCGATCCGGAAAGTGGCGCATTTGACACGACCAGGATTGAATAGCCGACCGATCTGAGGTGCGCGCAGGTGCTGTATACCGATTGGGCAAGGCCACCCGGTTGATAGAGCACAAGAACCGCAACGCTTTTGCCGAAGGCGTGCGACGTTTTAGTGATATTCACCTTGCTGGCGCGGGCATTTTCGTAAATCCGGGTTTGGGAACGGTTTGCCGGGGCGCTCATGATGGCCAACACCTTGGTCCCCAAACGGCGCAATTCGCGCGATAATTTCCAGGTCCATGGTGATGGCAAGTGCCCGCGCCTCCACAGCGTCAAATTGATTTGTCAGCGCCGGATCGCCGCCGGCGAAATCTTTGCCGACCGGCCCGTGTCAATCGCAAGATTGGACACCGCCATTACAGTTGACCGGTTCCGGTTCATAGGCGATACGCCTTAGAATATATGAGTTACAATTGAAATCCGCACATGCCCTCCTGGTGGAAGATTAAACGCGAATTGCGGCGCATTGGCCGGCAAATCCGTTATCCGTTCGCGGTGCTGTATGATATTGTGATCACGCTGGTCACGGATATGACAGCGCGGCCGTCGGGCAGGCGCACGACCAATCCGCTGGACGGACGCACGCGGATCGCGATTTATCTGATCTACCCAAGCCGCGGTCTGCAAAAGTCCCATATTCACGCGCTTGAATATATGGTTACGTCCGGCTACGCGCCGTTTGTCATTTCCAATCTGCGGCTGTCGAAATCCGACGCCCAACGGGTCCAGAACCTGGCGTGGCATTATCTTGAGCGCCCCAACCTCGGCTATGATTTCGGCGGCTACAGGGATGGAATTCTGGCGCTTGCGCCGGTCCTGGATGACATCGAACGGCTTGTTTTGTTTAATGACAGCTGCTGGTTTCCGTTGCCAGGGGCCGAGGACTGGCTAGCCACATCAGAGGCGCTGGGCGTCGATTTTGCCGGAGCCTCATGGCACACCGCTGTCGATCCGCCCCGGGCCGAAAACTATGAAGATATTGTCTGGCATGTCGATAAATCAACGCGAAAATTTCATTACGCATCGTTTGCGTGGAATGTCTCGGGGCGGCTTTTGCATTCACCGGAATTTTTGTCGTTCTGGCAGAAATATCTTTTGTCAAACAACAAGGACGTTACCGTGCGGCGCGGTGAAATGGGCCTGAGCAAGATGGTGGTTGACGGCAATTTCAGCCATGCCGCGACAACCGAATTTGAAGATTTCGATCAAACACTTGCGGCGATGTCCGATGCCGATCTGAACGAAATACTTTTGCGGATGAATTTTATCATGACCTCGGACAAAACGGCTCATTGGAGAGACCTGATCAAGTCTGATGGTCAGCAAACACTGTCCCGGGGCCAGATCGAAAAACTGATCCTAACGGTCACCGCCCATCAGGGCATGGCCTATACGCTGGCCGATTATCTGATCGGGCGAAAAAAATTCGCCTTTCTGAAGAAATCGCTGCTTTGGCTGGATGAAGATGGGTGCAGGAACACTCTCGCGCTGATTGCCGGATTTGAGGGCGAATTTGGCGACACGCTGCGCGAAGAAGCACAGTCCATGGCGATGACCAACCGCGGTTGAACGCGGCGCCCGAACTGGCCTGTCAAAACGGACATTTGGACCTGAACGATACGCCCCTGCCGCCGTCGGGGTGGCGAAATCTCAGCTCTTCAGCGTGAAGCATCAGCCGGTCCGCCGGATGCGCGCCGACATCGCCGTAAAACGTATCACCAAGGATCGGATGGCCGATCTCTTTCATGTGCACCCGCAACTGATGGCTGCGCCCGGTTTTGGGCATGAGCCGAAGACGGGTTGTGCCGTTTGCGCTGGACAATACCCGCCAATCGGTCACGGCTTGCCGTCCGTTTTCGTGATCGACCATCTGCAGCGGCCGGTTTGGCCAGTCGACTATCAGCGGCAAATCTACCGTGCCTTTGCGCTGGGCAAATTCGCCCGCGACGACCGCAACATAAGATTTCCTCACCCCGCGCTTTTCAAATTGCAGGCCCAGATGCCGCTGGGCGGCATGAGTCAGCGCGAATACCATGACCCCCGAGGTGTCGCGGTCCAGCCGATGGACCAGCAGCGCTTCGGGGAACGCGGCTTGGACGCGGGTGATCAGGCAATCGGCCAGATGCGCGCCTTTGCCGGGAACGCTGAGCAGGCCTGAGGGCTTGTTGATGACGATTGTCTGGTGATCCCGGTTCAGGATGCCGAGCGGTATTTGTGGCGGCGCGTAGGTGTCAGACATGTTTTATCGCGCGAATGTCGCATTCAGGATGGCAGAAAGCTGGCGCGCATCTTCGCCATCAAAGGCGGCCAGCTGATCGCTGTCGATATCCAGCACCGCGATCAACTCTCCGCTTTTGTTTGTAACCGGCAGCACGATCTCTGACCGCGTCGATGCGGCGCAAGCGATGTGATCCGGAAACAGACCGACATCATCGACGATCTGGACGCGGCGTTCGCGCGCGGCAGCCCCGCAGATGCCCCGTGAAAAGGCAATAGACAGGCAGCCGTGGCCACCCTGATAGGGGCCGATTTTCAAAAGCTCCGGCGCCACAACGCGGTAAAATCCGGTCCAGTCAAAACGCGC
Organism: Paracoccaceae bacterium; assembly: GCA_965216135.1. Classification (GTDB taxonomy): domain Bacteria; phylum Pseudomonadota; class Alphaproteobacteria; order Rhodobacterales; family Rhodobacteraceae; genus CBDCFL01. The sequence continues at coordinate 12,943 of CBDCFL010000009.1, read as the reverse complement.
GTCGGCGTGATGTATTTCGCAGGCAAGTGTCGCCATGAGCGCCACCGGGTCATCTTCGCCCGCGACCATTGCGGCTATGGTCCCGGTCAGTGCTGGATAATCCACGCGCATGGGCTGTCCTGTTAATGCCGCGCAATCCTAATGCCCGCGCCAGCCGAAATCTGCAATCGTCATGAGCATCATTTGCCCGATCTGCTCAGCCAGACACGTGATGGTAAGTATTTCGCATTACCGGTTCCGGTGGCCAAACATGCAGGACCGGGCAATGGATATATCCAGCGAAAAATTAGGCGGCACTCTGGTTGTGATCGCCAATGCCAGCAGAATAGACGCCGTAAGTGCGATCCAGTTCAAGGATGCACTGCGTGCGGCTACCGACGACGGACCGCCACGCGTGGTCTTAGACCTGTCGAAAGTCGAATTCATCGATTCCAGCGGCCTTGGCACCGTTGTTGCCATGTTCAAACACCTGAGCGTGAAAGGCTCGATGGAGCTCGCCGCGTTGCAGCCCGCCGTGGTCAAGCTCTTTCACCTGACCCGGCTGGATTCGGTGTTCACCATCCACGACACGCGCGAAACCGCGCTGAGTGCAGGCTAGGAGAACTGCGGTTTTTAATGCGTAACAAGTCCCGAACTTCTGATTATTTTTTGAGTATGACAACCCGCGCAACGCCCACCTCGGTGCGGCAAGTTCTGGCCAGGATTGACTGCGAGTTGCAGGGTCGTGGCCTGAACAGTGAAACCCGTTCGGACGCGCAGATTGTTCTGGCCGAGGTGTTGAACAACATCACCGAACACGCCTATGGCGCGACCGGAACGGGATCGATCGATTGTAGACTGGCTGCGGCCCCGGATCGCCTTGTGATCCGAGTTGAAGACGAGGGCCGCGAGATGCCGGGGCGCCAACTGCCCATGGCGACACTGCCCGATGTAAAAACCGCGCTCGGCGAGTTGCCTGAGGGCGGCTACGGCTGGTATCACGTGCACCGGCTCACCGAGGAGCTAAGTTACCGGCGCGATTCTGGCAGAAATATTCTGACCTTCAGCATCGCACTGGCCACTTAGGGCGAGGATTCCTAACCAAAAGACAACGATTGCCGGGATGTGGATGCCTGATCGGAACTTGTGAGTGCAACTGTCGTATCGGGTTGCGATGCTCCGTCAGTCTTTGAGCACCAGCCCGGAACAAGGCGCGTAGCGCCGCCGGGCAGCGCCCGATCGCCCTGTCATGCCGGAGGCATGCCAATGTTTAGTGGCGCACCTTTGGTGCGACGGCCGATCGCATCTTCACCGCCTGTTCACCGCACAAACATAAGGGGCTTATAACTCTGCCTTGATTTAGGGCCGTCCCGCACAATATCATGTGGTGTCGATAACAAACTGAATTGACCGGTTTATGTACCATATGAAGGGCTTCTCCCTTTGCTTCCGGTCACACCAGATGTTGATCGGCCTTCTACGTTCCAGGCACGGTTCCTGGACCGTGCCGGGCGATGTGCGGGAGCTTTTGGGCTTGGGGAAGTTGGTTTCGAGTGCTGTCAGGCAGGCTGGAGGGCCGGCACTCGGCCCTGATTGAGGTGGATCGGAGGGCGGGCGGTGGCTGGCGCCCGGCCTGCCGGGATCAGCCGCGTTGTCCGACGATGTCGCGGTAGTCGGCGGGTCGGAGGCGCGTGCCGATGCCGAGCAGGGTGTCGAAGGCCGTTGCGGTGTGGCGGCGGCGGTTCCAGCGGAACACGAACTCGTCGAGATAGCGGCGCAGATGGGCGCGGCGCAGGCCATGGAAGGTTCCGAGCGCCCAGCGCTTCAGGTTCGAGAACACACGATGGATCCACGTCAGCACGAGATGGGCGAGCGTTGCACCGACGACCTTGGGCTGGTGGTCGTGGTCGGGCAGGCCGCAATAACCGCTCCAGCCATCGGTGATTACCCGCGCGCCCGGCGCCGAGGTCCCGGCAACGAAGGCATGAAGGCTGCGCGCGGAGAAATCCCCGATCGGCGCCAGCCGGATGCGACGTGGCTCGCCCTCGGGCGATAGCTCGACCGCGCCGGCAATGCGCATCTTGCCTTGCGGGCTGCGACCTTGCCCGCCTGCGGTCGGGTCTTTTACGGTGCGGAACGGTAGGGTGGCCTCATCGATCTCGACCAGGTCCTCAAGCAGGCTGCGATCCGGATCGACCATGGCACGGCGCAGCTTGTGTAGCAGGAGCCAGGCACTCTTGTAACTGCCGAGCCCGAGCTGGGCCTGGAGTTGCAGGGCGGAGATACCGTTCGAGTGGCTGGTCACGATGTGAACGGCCATGAACCAGGTCTTCAGGGGCAAGTGGCTGCGGTGCATGATCGTGCCTGCGGTCACCGAAGTCTCCTTCCCGCAGGCCGCACATTCCCAGCTCGCCCGGCGACGCTTCAGTCCCCAGCCCCTGTCATGGCCGCAGGCGGGGCAGACGAAGCCGTCGGGCCAGCGCTTGGCTGCGAGATGCCGGGCGCAGGAGGCTTCATCGGGAAAGCGCGCCTCGAAGGCGGCGCGGGACATCGGGCGGTCGTATTTCCAGCGGCTGGGCATGACAGAACATTAGGCGAACATCCTGCCGATGGCAACCGCAAACCCAACATGTCGTCAAACCGGGGTCAGAGGGATAAGCCTCCCATATGATTTGACCGCTTCTGTTGCGGTTTCTGGCCCTGTGGGGAAGTGGTCGGTCGCGGAGCGGCGGTCCACTTGTCCACAGGGTGCCGGCCGGTCGCGTCGAAGCGGATCACGCGGCCCGCCTTTCGCTGCTTTCGATCGGCGTGCCGTCTTTCTTGTAGCGGGCCAGGCAGCGCCGGCCATGGAAGACGGCAAGGTCGCCGTCGGGATATTCGTGCACACTCACTTTGGCCTTGACGTAGTGGTGGCGATGGCGGTCTGCCGGGATCTGCAGGCTCAAGTTCTTGTAGCGCACCGTGTTGTCATTGCCGACCACACGGTCCTCCTGCACACAGAGGATGTCCGCCAGGTTGCCGGCGAACGGCACGAAGGCGGAGCCTGTGTCCTCGGCCGGCCGGGCGAAGCGGGCATTGTGGGCCGGCAGGAAGTCCTCTTTCAGGAACCGGTTGGCGGCCGCCATATCGGTGATGCCGGCGAGCTCGAGTTCCTGCGGCAGGCGTTTCTGCAGGGTGCCGAACATGCGCTCCGAGCGGCCCCGGGCCTCCGGCGAATAGGCCGGGATCAGCTCAATACCGAGTTGCTGCAGGGCACGTCCGACCTGGGTTGGATTGTCCTTGTCGACCTTGCCGCCGGCCTCCGGCGTGTGCCAATAGTGCGAGGCCCGGTCTGCATAAAGCGAGCAGAACAGCCCCATGGCCGACCCCACCTCCAGCAGCGCCACAAAGCTCGACATGGTGCCCTCCTCGGCGACGAAGAAGGCGGAATAGATCTCCGAAGTGGCATCGTCCATGGTCACGATCAGGTCCCAGTACTGACCCGGCACCCATTGGTGCGTGGAGCCGTCCTGGTGCAACATCATGCCGACCATCGGCCGGCGCGGCCGCTTGCGGCGGTGCACGCCGCGCCGCGGCGCCGGCGCGACCCGGCCGTGCGCCTGGAGCGTCAGCCGCACCCAGTTGTAACTGCGCGTGACGTCGTGCTTTGCAACCAGCTTCTCCCAGAAGTGCCAGGCGGTGAAATGCCGGTACCTGGTATCGAACAGATCCAACAGTGCCACCACCTCGTCGACCCCGGCGCGGCGCGCGGAAACCCGACCCAGGCGGCGGTCGTAAAGACCCTCCGCGCCCTCGGCCTCAAAGCGATCGCGCCAGCGTCGGAACGTGCGCTCGGACATGCCCAGGATCTCGGCTGCCTCCAGCTGGCTCAACTCACCCCTGTAGGTGCGTCCGTAAACCTCATCGAACTTCATCAATCTCAACCCCTGTAACTGCTCTGTCCGGCGCATCAGCTCCTCCACTTCCTGGAGGAGTTCTAATGCCGGACAGATCATTTGTTACATTGACCGGCCATATCACGTGTTATCGACACACAATATCATGTGGTTGACCGATAACGGGCACCAACCTACAGTGGCCGGTAATCGCGAATCATCGCGGTGGCCATCAACGCAAAAGCCGGACTGTGTAGGTCCGGCCCAGCGCCCCGAAAGGGGATTTGGTGGTCCCGTGTAACCCGAGAAGGAGCACGAGACGGAACAAAAAGCATAAGAATCATACCGATTCCTGCGAGCCCGTCAAGTGCGCTCTCTCCATAAAGGAGAATACTATGACGGGACTACTAAGCGACCGTATCTTTCCATCGCCTCCGAGTTATGCCCAAAAGTTGGTGATGGTCATTTTCAGGCGACGTTTTGAATTTGCTTGATCCCGTCTTTGAATTCAACCCCTTGAATGATCTCGGGCAGACGGTTCGGCCCTGAGATCTTTCGCCATTTCTTCTTGGCAGACATCATCAGCCTGAAGACCATGGCAAGCGCGGTCTTGCGGTTCAGACAGCCCTTTGTTTTTCGAGTGCGGTTTCTGACCGTTGCGAAGACGCTCTCGATGGGGTTTGTGGTTCTGATGTGTTTCCAGTGCTCGGCTGGGAAATCGTAGAAGGCCAACAGTTCGTCGCGATCTTTGGTCAGCTTTTTGACAGCGCGCTCGTATTTGACGCCATAGGTTTCCACGAAGAGATCGAAGGCCGCGTTGGCTTCCTTCCTGGTCTCAGCCATCCAGATGTCCTGCAGATCGGCCTTGGCCTTTTCTCTCAGGGACCTGGGCATCGCGCCGGTGACGTTGGCGGTCTTGTGAACCCAGCATCGCTGTTCGCGCGTCTCGGGGAAGACATCGCGCAGCGCCGTCCAGAACCCGAGCGCACCGTCGCCAATGGCTAACTCCGGCGGCACCGCCAGGCCGCGTTTCTTCAGGCATTTCAGAAGGGCGCGCCAGCTGTCCGCGTTTTCCCGGAACCCGTCCATGATCGCCAGAACGTCCTTCTCGCCGTATTCATCGGCACCGATAATCACCAGCATACATTGGCGATCCCCGTCCATGCGCGGCGTGAAATAGACCCCGTCCGCCCAGATGTAGACGTAGCGCTTCTCCTTGAGTTCACGCTTGCGCCAGGCCTCGTATTCGTCCCACCAAGCCGCCTTCAGGCGCGTGATTGTCGAGGACGAGAGGCCTTCGGCGTCCGGGCCGAGCAGCGCCGCCAGCGCCTCGCTGAAATCCCCTGTCGAGATGCCCTTCAGATAAAGCCAGGGCAGCAGTTCCTCGACCGACTTCGCCTTGCGCAGATACGGCGGCACCAGCGCCGAACGGAACTTGATCTTGCTGCCGTCCTCATTAACGCCTCGGTCGCGCACGCGCGGTACCTGCACTGGAACCGTCCCGATCCCGGTCATCACCTCACGTTCGGGCAGAAACCCGTGGCGCACAAGCCGCTGCCGACCTTCGTTGTCTAGAAGATGTACGTATTCTTTGATGAAACCCGATACCTCAGCCTGGATGGCCGTGCGCAAAAGCACCTTCGCGCCATTTTGGATCACCTCAGTCAGCGGATCCGGTGAAAACTCCGGTGGAAGCTCAAACGGTAAAATGGTAGATTTGGCCATGGTGGCATATCCCTTTCTCTCTGAGAATTGACGGCGTACTAACACCGCCATGATATGCCGCCTGCTTCAGGCCATCACCAACTTTCGGTTATATCTCTCGCCTCCACAAGGACAACTGTCCTTGTTGGCCGACGCTCTGCGCCGCTATCCCGTTCGCCAGTCGGCGCGAACGGGACTTGCCCAGTGCTTGGCACCGCAAAAGCAGACCTATGAGTTGTTAGTCGAGATGGGCCTTGAAACAAAACTCGCGCTTGACCGTGGAAAAACCATCACCGTGTGGCGTTATCGGTGAACGTGAGTCCCGCCGAGTGGTCAGGCAGGGCTCATACCCACGAGAAGGAGAGTTCTCATGAGTTACACGGCTAGTTGGTTAGGCCATGAGTTTACAGTGTATCAACCGGACGACAATTGGCGCGAAGTTGGCGGTCTATATATCTTCGCTGGCTTGGTGTCAGACGAGCAAGGGAAGTCTCTATGGCGTCCCTTCTACATTGGTCAGACCCAAAACTTCGCAGAGCGTCTTCCCACTCACGAAGATTGGCCGGAGGCGGAGCTACTGGGTGCGACCCACATTCACGCAATGGTACTCCAGGACGCGCGGAGCCGGGCGAAGAGGGAGCAAGATCTGGTTCAACGCTTCCAGCCTCGATTGAATGTGCAGTTAAAGTAGTAGACATAGCCAATTCCTTTATATCTAGCGCTCAAAGAAGGTCCAGCCCGTTGGCGCGGGCAGGGCTCAACCCACAAAGAAGGAGATTTCCTTATGAGCGACGAACTTTCTCTTCCTGCATCTCGTCGAAGCGTCGGATCATGGCTTCGCATATCTGCTGAAGCACTTTGTCATTTGGATCGGTCGCATAAGGGTTTGGCCCAGGAGGCACTTGAACTTCTCGGGAAGGGGATGATTGAGGTTCAGCGTGATCCACGTCTTTCTCAGGATGACCGTGAGCAGCTTTGCTACATTTGGTCTGATACCAACGGCCTAGTCGTTGACCGTTTTGGCCCATTGTCTGGTAGTGATTGACGTGATTGCGGTTTTGTCGTTTGCAAAGAAGTTCCATGCTTCGCAACACCTGTCGACGATCTGCTCATAATTGTCGAAGACGGATATGGCGAGCTTGTTGGCACGCAGATAAGCCCACACATTTTCCATCGGGTTGAGTTCAGGGGAATAGGGCGGGAGTTTGAGCAGGGTGATGTTGTCGGGTACCTCCAGCTCTGCCGAACCGTGCCAGCCAGCGCCATCCAGAATGAGAAGGGCATGTGCGCCCGATGCGACGGTTTTAGCGATCTCGGCGAGATGCGCGCTCATGGCCTGTGTGTCGGCATGTGGCATGATCAGAGCGGCCGCTTCAGCCCGTTCCGGGCAGACGGTGCCGAAAATGTAGCTCCAGATATAGCGGGTGTCGCGCGGGGCACGGGGGCGTGTTCCACGCTCGGCCCAGATACGGGTGAGCGTGCCCTGCTGGCCAACCCGCGCTTCATCCTGAAACCATATCTCCAGGGGCTTGCTGCGGGCTGTTTCCGGCAAGGCTGCTTCTACCTCTGCGGCGAAGTTTTTTTAAAAGCCTCCTGTGCATCCGGGTCGGATTTCGGATGCTGCGGGCGCGCCGACAGACGCCGAAAGCCCAGGCTTGCCAATTGTTTGCCAACAGTTCGCTCATGCATGGTGACGCCGAAGCGCTCTTCGATCTTGCGTTTCAGATCAATGCGCCGCCAGCGCACAACCCCATCGGTTTCGGGGTCGGGACCCGCCCGAACCATTTCCGCCAACTCCTCCTTCTGTGCCGCGCTCAGCAGACAGGGTGGATCCGGCGGGCGACGGTTGAACAGGCCCGACACGCCCTCCGCATTGTAACGGTGGGCCCAATCCCGCAGCGTCTGCCGATCCATGCCGCAGTTTTCTGCCGCCGTCTTGCGGTCAACCCCATCCAGAACCAGGGCAATCGCCAACATCCGTCGCGCCGCTTTCCCATCCCGGCACCGCGCCGCTTCCTGGCGAAGCTCGCCTGCGGACTTGTCTTTGCGCGTAATCCTTACTGCCATCAAAGCCTCCCTTGCCTTGATGCCACTGAATCAGATCACGCCGCTCGTGGGAATCCCCTTGAGTCAAATCTGGGGGCCGTTGGTATGAGTTCCGGGGGCAGGTTCTGAATTTGAAAAAGAAGTAGACATGCTGAAGTCCTCTCGACTATAAAGGTCAAGAGGGGTGCGCCCCTTCAATCTCCCTTCCTGCGAGCATGTCAGCTACGAGCGGGAAGATGGGTGGCCTACATCGGCCACCAACTCCCGATATCCTAGCCGCTTACCGACCATCCCGGCAACAACCGATTGCATCTGGTCGAGCGTGTCGCGCTCGCGGACGCCGTGGCGGCCCGCGAATTCGTCCACATAGCGTTGCAAATGCTTGGGGCTGATCTTGTGGTAGACGCCCTTGTGAGCGCGCTTCAGAGTGGCCCAGAAGCTTTCGATCCCGTTGGTGTGGGCCCATATCCCGGACGTACTCGCCAACGCTGTGACGCACGCTCTCATGATCGAACGGCATGCCCCTGTAAGCGGCGGCATCATCTGTGAAGACGGTCGCGCCATCGGCGGCGCTGTCTGTCACGAACTCCTGTAGGGTCTTCGCGTCGGTATTCTCGACGACTTTGGCCTTGATTTTGTTGGTCTTGCGATCCTTCGCGCCCACGACGGCGGCCTTGCCGGTGCCGCCCCTGCCAGCCCGGAGTTTCTTGTTGGAGTGCTTGTTCTTCTCCCTGCCGCCGAAATAGGTCTCGTCGATCTCGACGGGGCCGGCAAAGAGCTTGTCGCCGCCTTCCCACGCCTTGCGGATACGCTGTAGCATAAACCACGCTGTCTTTTGGGGCACGCCAATATCACGATGCAGCTTCATGCTCGATACGCCCTTGAGGGACGTGAGGTGCAGATAGATCGCGAACACCCACTTGCGAAGCGGGAGTTGAGATTTGCGCATCACGGTGCCAGTCTTGACAGAGAAATAGGCCCCGCAATCGGAGCAACGGTAGGGCATGTCATTGTGGCTGGCTTCATGGGTTCTGGTGCTGCCGCATTGCGGGCAATAGCGACCATCCGGCCAGATACGGGTCTCAAACCATTGACGGGCGCTTTCCTCGGTCGGGAACATGTCGCCGAGGGCCATCAGGCTAATGCCCTCGCGGTCAGATTTTCCGGGTGCTTTGTGTGCCATGATGCTGATTCTCCCTACCCATCACATATGGGTATTCCGCAGCTTGATTTCAAGGCAGAGTTATAAGCCCCAAACATAAGGCGTGGCGGCACCATAAAGCGCAGACCTCAACCCGAAGAGGTGCCCACCCGCGATCGGGCACTGCCCTCGGTTGCGGGACGTGCTTTTTTTGCAAGAATGGGCGCTAAGCCGTGATCCGACAATTTCGCTCAGTTCATAGGTCCTGACGTTAGACGAGGATTCTGTCGCTCAAACCGCATATGCACCGCCCCGCGTGGCCTGATGCGGCGATTTGCTGTCGGCAGAGCGGACGCCGAGGGTCGCTGGTGGAGCGATCACCTAGTTTTTACGAGCTTTATCAATAATTTACGCGAACATTCACCGCTCTGACGCCCTCACCCGTTGCATATGGAAATGCCCCCCGCCCACGCCAAAAAATGCCCGTTGCCGCCAAAATGCCGTAAATGCCCCATAGTAGCGCCAGATTGCTGCGCGATTTTTATTGCGTAGCTGCATATAGCTTCCCTCGGCGTCGCGTTTAACAGCCCCCACCCAGTGCGCGGCGTCGAGGCTCTACCCTTCCCCCCAAAATCCCGTTTGGCAGTAGCCCGTGGCCACATTAAGCTCGCGCTGCGAAAGGGGGCGTCATGCGAGATTTTCAGATGCCGGGCCGGTCGCCGGTCTTTGCTGAAAACGCGATCTGCGCAACTTCCCATCCGCTGGCAACCCAGGCCGCCCTGCGCATTCTGCAGGACGGTGGCAATGCCGTTGATGCGGCAATTGCGGGCGCGGTTCTGCTGGGCCTTTGCGAGCCCCACGGCACCAGTATCGGCGGCGATCTGTTTGTGCTGGTCAAGCCGCCAGCGTCCGATGACATCATCGCGCTGAACGGGTCGGGGCGTGCGCCCGGCGGTCTGGACGCCGAGCGCCTTCGCGCGACCGGTGCGAGCGAAATAGATGGCCTTTCAGCCGATGCTGTCACCCTGCCCGGTGCGATTGATGGATTTTGCCGCCTGTCAGAGGATTGGGGCCGCGCCGGTCTTGCCGCCAGCCTCGCCCCGGCCATCCATTATGCCGAGTGCGGGCTGCCGATATCGCCACGGGTCGCGCATGACTGGGCGCGCAACGCATCGCGGCTGCAGGGTGTGGCGCGCGACTGGTATCTGCTGGACGGGCAGCCGCCCAGGGTTGGGCAGATCTGGCGGCACAAGGGTCAGGCCGAGGTGCTGCGGCGCGTCGCGGCGAAAGGTCGCGCGGGCTTTTATGAAGGCGAGGTGGCCGCGGATATGGTGGCCGCCCTTGCCGCCGCCGGTGGATCGCACACGCTCGACGATTTCGCCGCGACCAGAAGCGAATATGTGACGCCTTTGTCAGGGGATTATCGCGGGTTTGAGCTGATTGAGCATCCGCCAAATACCCAAGGCGCGACCGCCATCCTGATGGCCCACATCCTGTCGCATTTCGACATCGGCGCGCTCGATCCGTTCGGGGCCGAGCGCGCGCATCTTGAGGCCGAGGCGGCCAAGTTCGCCTATGACGCGCGCGACCGGTTTATCGGCGATGCGGATCGCGCGACGCGGATCGATCATATGCTGTCGGCAAAGACCGGGGCCGATTTGGCCGGGAAGATCGACCCGGGACGCGCAAATCCCCTGCTGGATCGCCAAAGCGGCGCGATGCACCTGGATACCGTCTATCTCAGCGTCGTTGATCGCGACCGGATGGCGGTATCGCTGATCTATTCGATGTATTTCGCCTTTGGTTCGGGTCTGGCGTCCGACAGGTTCGGCATTTTGTTTCAAAATCGCGGCGCGGGCTTTACGCTTGAGCCGGGCCACCCGAACGAGGCTGGGCCCGGTAAGCGGCCCCTGCACACGATCATTCCGGCCCTGGCGCGCCAGGGCGGCCAGGTAGTGATGCCCTTTGGGGTGATGGGCGGGGCCTATCAGCCGACCGGCCATATTCGACTGCTGAGCAATATCGTTGATTTTGGCATGGATGTGCAGCAGGCGCTGGATGGTCCGAGAAGTTTTGCCTATCAGGGCAAGCTGGAACTGGAGCGCGGATATGCACCGGGTGTTAGCGATCAACTGGCCGCACTGGGCCATGCCTGTCAGGTGGCCGAGACCCCACTCGGCGGTGGGCAGGCGATCTGGATCGACGCCGAAAGCGGGGTTCTGACCGGCGGGTCGGACCCGCGCAAGGACGGGCTGGCGATCGGGTATTAGCGGCAAGAGCCTCGGTCAGAATATCTGCCAACCCATTCGGGCCAAACGGATTTTGGCAAATTTCCGCGCGGCACTACTTGCCCGCGACGGTGCCACGCGCGGCGCGGCGGCGCTTGATCTTTGCCAAAATCTGTTTGGCTGAGCGGTGCAGATATTCCGATCGAGGCTCTAGGCGAGTGCTGCCTCTGCCGCAGCCCCCAGCCGCAACAGTTTGGCCTCGCCCATGGGCTGGCCCAGAAGCTGAATGCCGGTGGCGGCAAGGCCGGTCGGCAGTGTCAGGGCCGGTACGCCCATCAGATTGCCGATGCGGGTGTTGCGCAGGGCCAACAGGTTTTGGTGGATGTAGTAATCTCGACTGGTCGCGAGTTTTTCCAGATTTGGCGGCAGGATGGCCGAGGTCGGCGTCAGAACCGCGTCATAACCCGCACTCTGATGCGCCCAATCGCGCCGAAGCGCGCGCAGGTTTTGCCATGCGGCAACGTAATCCGCGCCTGAATACTTGGCCCCGCCGCGAAACCGCTCCAAAATCTCGCTAAACATCTTTTCAGGCGCGCCCTCGATCACGTCGCGCCAGGTTGCATAGGCTTCGGTCGCAAAAAGCACGCCGGATAGTGGCATCGCCGCCTTGATCGCTTCGATTTCGGCCCGCTCGATGAGCGCGCCCGCCGCCTGTAGCCGTTGGCACGCGCTTTTGAACCCGGCGGCGGGTTGCGGCTGCAAATCGTCCAGGGCCAGGTTGGTCAGCACCAGAAACCGCGCACCTTTGAGTGTTGCACCGCGAAGATCGCCGGGTGGCGCACCGCCCAGCGCGCCGAGCATCAATGCCGCATCCGGCACCGACCGGCAGAGCGCGCCAACTGTGTCGAAAGCGGCGCAAAGCGGCACGACACCCCTCAACGACAGCCGTCCGGGTGTGGTTTTCAGCCCGACCAGATCATTCCAGACCGCCGGTATACGCACCGAGCCCCCGGTATCAGAGCCGACGCCCGCCGCCGCCAGCCCAAACGCAACCGAGGCCGCAGCACCCGAGGATGACCCGCCTGCCACCGCCGCCGGATCATTCACCGACTGCGGGGTCTGGGTGATCGGGTTATAGCCCAGGCCGGAAAAGGCCAGTTCGGACATATGGGTTTTGCCAAGGCACACCAGACCGGCGGCGGTGGCATTGGCCAGAACCCGGGCATCGCGATCGGGCGTGCGCCCGGCCAGAAGCGCGGACCCGGCTTCGGTGGGCACGCCTGCGGTGTCGAAGAGATCTTTCCATGAGACCGGGACACCATCGAGCTGCGAGCGGCGCTGACCCGCCTTGGCGCGCTTTGCGGCGGCTTCGGCCTCGGCCAGTGCGCGTTCAACGGTCAGGCGCGCATAGATGCGCGGGTTGAGCGGATGGGCCCCAATGGCGGCCAGGTAGGTATCGCTCAGATCGCGCGGATCAATGTCGCCCCGGCCGATCCCGGCACCAAGCTCGGCAGCGCTCATCCAAAGCCAATCGGTGCTCATCACGCCCCCTCGCGGCGGTCCAATATGGCCACGCTAGCGGCAAGCCGGCGCATGGACAATCCCGGCTGCATGGCCCTATCTGAACCCATGAAGCGAACCCATGACATCGCGATTGCCGGGGGCGGGCTGAACGGCACGACGCTGGCACTGGCGCTGGCGCAATCAGGTTTTGACGTGGCGCTGTTGGATCAGGCGGCCAAGGCGAGCCAGCAAACCGACACGTTCGACGGACGCGGCTATGCGCTGGCGCTGACCTCCAAGCGGATGTTCGCCGCACTCGGCATCTGGCAGGACATCGCCGAACACGCCGCGCCGATGCTGCAAATCAAGGTCTCGGACGGCAAGCCCGGCGCGGGACCGGCACCGTTCTTCATGGAATTTGACCACGCCGAGATCGAAGAAGGCCCGATGGGCTATGTGATCGAGGA
>CBDCFL010000008.1:0-11462 GCA_965216135.1 Paracoccaceae bacterium | reverse complement strand
AATAGTCTTCTGCCAAGCCCTCGATCTGATCGGCATTGAACACGCGATAGGCGCGCGCATAGGGCAGTTCTTCATCAACGCCCAGCTCGTTCTCGCGCCTGAAGGTGCCGTATTTAACCACGGTCGCGGATGTCTCGCCGCCTCTGACCTGGCCGCCAAGCTCCTTGGCCTGCCTGTAGGTCATCCAGCGGCTGGACACATAACCGTTTTTTGCAGCCATAACCCACAGCATCAAAATATTGATCCCCCGATATGCCGCGCCATTGTAACGTTTGGGCAAAGCAATACCGGATGTGCTGCCGGTCCAGGGCTTGCGCCAGGGCGGCGTGCCAGCCTCGATCTCGGCAATAATGGTGTCGGTGACATGCGCATAAACATCAAACTTGGGTGCCATTTGTGGCCTCCTCTCTCAAAGTGATGCGGGTGAGGCCTGGTGCCTTCCTTCCGCTGATGGGCTGCGCCTCGGCCAATCTGATCTGACCGAATACGCATGTATTCGGCGGAACAGAGTGGGAGAGGGCAAAGCCCGACCCACGGCCCTGAACGGGGCTGTCAACCGGCCACATTTGCGAAGAAAATGTCTGCCGCAAAAACCGCCGCCAATTTGGCTCGCGAGGAATGGCCCGCTTGCGGGACAGGGGAAATTGGCGGCGGCTTTTGGGGATGGACTATGGTTGACAGCCCCGGACAGGGATGTTGGGCGGACAAAACCAATAGAAACAGTCTGGATGGGGGTGAGCGGGCCACAGGCCCGTTGAGCCCCTATCCAGTCGCCTGGACTGCTATAACCCGGATAGCCCGGCCGGATACGCGGCGGCGCATCCTTGCGCCGGTCCGGCGGCGATCCACGGGCTTCTTTCTTAATGGCATAGAGATCGGCACTCCGCCTTATGGCCACGTCGCGATTATTGGATGTGACGGATTGATCCAGCGTGGCCGGGCGCGTGCGCCCGGCCCGACAAGGTCAATCTATGCTGCGGCCGCCTCGGCTTCCACCGCCGCCGGCAAAACAAAATCGGCTGCCTTTTGCGCCTCAGACGCGGCCCGGAAAATCGCCCGCTTGTCTTCTTTGAGTGCTTTCAGCCAGCCCTCGACATAAGCCGCACTTTGACCAAATTCCGGTGCAACCCCGATCTGTGCGCCAAGGAAACACGCGCCGATCTCAGCGACCAGTTCCTCGAATGCGTAGGCCTCGCGGTTCGCGAATTTCTTGATCCGCTCCAGCCGCTTTTCGCTGCCGGTCCAGTGGATGGTTTCATGCGCCAGCGTGCCATAATAGCCGGCCGCATTGTGGAAAGTGGCAATCGGCGGCATATGGATGTGGTCCTTTGCCGGGCTGTAATAGGCGCGCGGGTCTTCGCTGGTGATGATCTCTGCTCCGGTTCGGGCAAAGAACGCGGCCAGCTCCGGGTCGGCTTCGGTGCCAAGGTCACGCGGGGCATCGGGCCGAACATAATAATCGGCCGCCAAGCCCTCGATCTGATCGGCATTGAACACGCGATAGGCGCGCGCATAGGGCAGTTCTTCATCAACGCCCTGCTCGTTCTCGCGCCTGAATGTGCCGTATTTAACAACGGTCGCGGATGTCTCGCCGCCTCTGACCTGGCCGCCAAGCTCCTTGGCCTGCCTGTAGGTCATCCAGCGGCTGGACACATAACCGTTTTTTGCAGCCATAACCCACAGCATCAAAATATTGATCCCCCGATATGCCGCGCCATTGTAACGTTTGGGCAAAGCAATGCCGGATGTGCTGCCGGTCCAGGGCTTGCGCCAGGGCGGCGTGCCAGCCTCGATCTCGGCAATAATGGTGTCGGTGACATGGGTATAAACATCAAACTTGGGTGCCATTTGTGGCCTCCTCTCTCAAAGTGATGCGGGTGAGGCCTGGTGCCTTCCTTCCGCTGATGGGCTGCGCCTCGGCCAATCTGGTCTGACCGAATACGCATGTATTCGGCGGAACAGAGTGGGAGAGGGCAAAGCCCGACCCACAGCCCCGGACAGGGATGTTGGGCGGACAAAACCAATAGAAACAGTCTGGATGGGGGTGAGCGGGCCACAGGCCCGTTGAGCCCCTATCCAGTCGCCTGGACTGCTGTAATCCGTGGATCGCCGCCGGACACGCGGCGGCGCATCCTTGCGCCGGTCCGGCGGCGATCCACGGGCTTTATTGGGTGGATACACCAGCGCGCACCAGGTGCGCGCTTCTGGCCGGGGCGGCGCGCGCGCCGCCCCGGCCTCGTGGCTTAGTCTTCGGCGCCAGAGGCATCGCTCTCGTCGCGCGGGCGCGGCGGGAAGGCGATCAGTTCGGTTACGCCTACGGGGAAATCGAGCTTGATCGTGTAGTAGACCTCGCCGGTTTCCCGGTTGTGGTTCTCGAACAGGACCCCGACCCGGGGGTAGCGGGTTTTGTCGTCGGTGCCGGTGACCGGTGCGGTGATTGTGTAATGTGCCATCTGGTTTTCTCCTTTGTGGCAGGTTTCGATGGGGGAACAGCGCGCGGCCCGGTCAAGGGCGCGGTGCAAACCAAAAAGCGGAGGGTCCGCGGAACGTGGAAACCGTTTTTTTGTTTGGGAAGCCGCAGGCGACCGCACACCGCGCCCGCGGGCCGCAACACCCCATCTTTGAGAAACCCCTGCCACAACAAAGGAGAACAGCGGCACAGCGCACAGAAATGCCACCACCGGCCTCTGGTCAGACAGCACAGGCACCAGGCAGCCCGGGCACCGGGGCGGGGCAGTCCCCGGGAACCATGCGGAACCGCGCCCAGGGTCACCTGCACAGGGAGCACCACCTTCGGGGGCCGGCGTAATCGACCGCCGCCGCTGATCCTGCGAACAAGGGCGGTGCGGCGCGGGCGACTTCGAAGCGCGACGGTCATCTGGGCTGTCCGGCTGGCGCGACCCCGAAAGCGACGTGCCTGGCAGACCGCCGCGGCCTTACGTATCCGGAAGGTCCGGGAATGCCTTACATATGGGCTGAAAATCCGAGGGTCTATCCCCGCGTGCGCGGGGGAACCTTTTGGGGATGGACTATGGTTGACAGCCCCGGACAGGGATGTTGGGCGGACAAAACCAATAGAAACAGTCTGGATGGGGGTGAGCGGGCCACAGGCCCGTTGAGCCCCTATCCAGTCGCCTGGACTGCTATAACCCGGATAGCCCGGCCGGATACGCGGCGGCGCATTCTTGCGCCGGTCCGGCGGCGATCCACCGGCTTCTTTCTCAATGGCATAGAGATCGGCACTCCGCCTTATGGCCGCCTCGGCGATGGCTGGCGATCAGTGGAGACTCCTGCCATATGTCTTCAGGGACGTGCTCTTTGATAATCTCGACCAGTGGGTCAACAGCACTCATTGTGGCGGCTGCCACCGCCCCTTATGTGCGGGTTTCCAGGCGCTGCATTTCACAGGCCCGGGCCGTGGTGACGTATTGCGCCTGGCCATCGGGGCTGTTCTGCACCAGACGCGCGGGTGCGCCCGAGCCCATTGCCTCCGCCACCAAGCCCGCAAGCTCTGTCGTCGTCAGCACCAACCGGTCCCGGAACCCGGCTTCGATATCGCCCCTGGTAAACACCGCCCGCTGCGCCTGCACCACCACCAGAATATGCGCCGGGTGCTGCTGCAGATACAGCGCGTTGGCCTGTGCCACCTCCGAGCACCGGTCCGCTTCGCGCGCGGTTTCGCCCTGGCGTCGCGCATGATTGGCCACATGCGGATTATGGCTGTCCGGGGCCGGATAATCCCCCGCGCATGGTTTGAACGGTGGTCGATGCGCTCGTCAAACCCGGCCCGCTCGAGCGCCAGGTTGGCGTGCTGTGCCCAGTCCGAGCGCAGGCCTGAAAGAACGTCTCTGGCGTTCCAGTCGCGCCGTTTGCGGCCCCAGTCCGCACTTCCCAGCTCACGCGTGGTCAGCATGATATGCGCATGTGGATTGCCGTCCGATTTGTCGCGAATAACCCAGTCCGCGACCATCCCGCGATCACTGAGCGAGGCCCGCACATAGCCCTGCATCAGCGCAATCTGCGCCGCCGGTCCAGCTCACGGGGCAGCGCCACGGTCAGGCTGCGCGCATACTGCGCCCGGGTCGGAAACTTGTTCAGCCGGATTTCGCCATGCTCGACCGCGTTCCAGAGCTGCTCGGATACCCGCGCCATGGCGGCCCGGTGGATCGCCGCTTCGGACATATGCGAACCCTGCACCTGCACGCCGGTGCGCACCAGGCGCAGCGCTTCTGCAAATGCGGCACGCCCGAAGGCGTTGTCCGCCCAGTCCGGGGCGTCCTCCGGCAGGGCAACTTGGCCATGCACCATGGCCTGCGCCTTGTGCGTAAACGACGTGGTTTCCGTGAAGGCGTGCGACACCATGCGCGCTGCATGCCGATAGGCCGTGGCGCGCACCGCGCTGGTGCCTCTGGAGGCGGAGATAATGGTGGCATTCAGACGAAAAATGGCCATCCTGGCGCATAGCAGACTCCGGGTGTGGTGTCGTCAAAGTACATGATCATCTGGGTCATGCGGGCTTTATTGGCTGAATACGCCAGCGCGCACCAGGTGCGCGCTTCTGGCCGGGGCGGCGCGCGCGCCGCCCCGGCCTCGTGGCTTAGTCTTCGGCGCCAGAGGCGTCGCTCTCGTCGCGCGGGCGCGGCGGGAAGGCGATCATTTCGGTTACGCCTACGGGGAAGTCGAGCTTGATCGTGTAGTAGACCTCGCCGGTTTCCCGGTTGTGGTTCTCGAACAGGACCCCGACCCGCGGGTAGCGGGTTTTGTCGTCGGTGCCGGTAACCGGTGCGGTGATTGTGTAATGTGCCATCTGGTTTTCTCCTTTGTGGCTGGTTTCGATGGGGGAACAGCGCGCGGCCCGGTCAAGGGCGCGGTGCAAACCAAAAAGCGGAGGGTCCGCGGAACGTGGAAACCGTTTTTTTGTTTGGGAAGCCGCAGGCGACCGCACACCGCGCCCGCGGGCCGCAACACCCCATCAATAAGAAACCCCTGCCACAACAAAGGAGAACAGCGGCACAGCGCACAGAAATGCCACCACCGTCCTCTGGTCAGACAGCACAGGCACCAGGCAGCCCGGGCACCGGGGCGGGGCAGTCCTCGGGAACCATGCGGAACCGTGCCCAGGGTCACCTGCACAGGGAGCACCACCTTCGGGGGCCGGCGTAATCGACCGCCGTCGCTGATCCTGCGAACAAGGGCGGTGCGGCGCGGGCGACTTCGAAGCGCGACGGTCATCTGAGCTGTCCGGCTGGCGCGACCCCGAAAGCGACGTGCCTGGCAGACCGCCGCGGCCTTACGTATCCGGAAGGTCCGGGAATGCCTTACATATGGGCTGAAAATCCGGGGGTCTATCCCCGCGTGCGCGGGGGAGCCCTTGTAACCCGGGTTACAGAATGGTGCGTCCAAACTATTTGGTGGTCTATGCAGAAGATGCCCACGCTGTGACAATCCTGCGGGTGCTGCACGCAGCGCAACAGTGGCCGCAGATATGAGATGAGGTATTTCACAAGACATCAGTATCAGGCCAGAAACGGCCGTTTTCGCCGGATCGCCCTGCCCCACATCAGATCAACAGGTTATACCAACGGCATTTAACATTGACCGATATGGGCCCATTTTCGCATTCCGATTGATGTGATGGTTTCGGGCTGTGCGACGAGCTTGTTCCAAGCTTCGCATCCAGCATCGACGATGGCATTGTAGTCTTCGAACACGCGGTTGGAGAGCCAATTGGCGCGCAAGTACTGCCAGATATTTTCCACCGGGTTCAGTTCCGGAGCGCGCGATGGCAGCAGGATGATGGTGAGGTTCTTCGGGACTTTGAGTTTGCCGGTGGTGTGCCATCCAGCCCGATCCATCAGCACAACCGCATGGGCCTTTCGGGCGACGTGGCGGCTGATCTCGTCGAGATGCATCTGCATGGCTTGCGCGTCCGCCCAAGGCAGCATGAGCGCCGCCCCCTTGCCGTGAGCCGGACAGATGGCGCCGAACAGACAGGCGTTGCGATAGCGCTGATCGGCCGGCTGGCGGGGGCGCGTGCCCTTTCTCGCCCACAGGCGCGTCAGGCCATTCTTCTGGCCAAGGCGTGCTTCGTCCTGGAACCGGATCTCCACCGGCGTTCCCGCCGGCAGGTCAGCTATATGCACCTGGAGCGTGTCGGTGAAGTTTTTTTAAACGCCTCGATGATCCGCTTATCCTGCCTGGGATGCTGCGGGCGGGCGCTGATATGGGCAAAGCCCAGTTCGCCAAGCAGTCTGGATATCCCGCGCTCGGAATAGATGACGCCAAAGCGCGCCTCGATCACCCGCTTCAGGTCGATCCGCCGCCAGCGGACAACCCCGTCCACCGCCGGATCGGGGCCGGTCTCGACAATCTCGCCAAGTTCTTTCATCTGGACATCGCTCAGGTAGCGCGTCCGGCCCGCGCCCTTGCGGTTGGTGAGGCCATCCGGTCCCTCTTCGTTGAACCGGTGAACCCAGTCCCGCAGGGTTTGGCGATCCATCCCACCGATCCTTGCGGCCTCTCCACGGCGCATGCCATCGTAGACCGCCGCAAGAGACAACAGACGGCGGCTCTGCCGGGCATCCTTGCAACGGCTGGCGAGTTTACGAAGGTGGCGGGCATCAAAGTCGCGACGAAGCGGAACACTGGCTGGCATGGCGATCCTCCTTTGCCAACCTTGAATCAGATCAAAACCGATTTGGGAATCCCCACAGAGTCAGAAATTGATACCGTTGGTATTAGCTGTGACAAAACCCCCCGGCAAAACCTTTGCGGTTTTGGCAGGTTTTTGCACTAAGTAAACTGCCGCGAAAACGACCCTTTTTACGGCATTTTTCCATCATGCGGTAAGTCTTTGATGTCATTGGCGCTGGACTGCCGCAAAAACCTCGTGCAAAAAGAATCCATGAAAGTCGGCTACGCACGGGTCTCCACAGAAGAGCAGAATCTTGATCTACAGATCGAGGCGCTGACTGATGCCGGGTGCAACCGGATTATAACCGACAAGGCGCAAAGCGGTGCCCGAGCGGCTGAAGGCCGTCCAGGATTTTCCGAAGCAATGGACCTTCTCGATTCCGGCGATCTTTTGGTGGTTTGGAAGCTGGACCGCGTTGGCCGGTCCATCGCTGACCTCATCCATCTATTGAAAATCTTCGGTGATCGCGGGATCGAGTTCCGCAGCCTCACGGACGGGATCGACACGACAACCGCTGGCGGGCGTCTTGTCTTTCACATCATGGGTGCGCTGGCCGAGTTCGAGCGCGACCTGATCCAAGAACGCACCAAAGCGGGCCTTCGCGCCGCCAAGAAACGCGGCAAACGGCTTGGCCGTCCGCCGGTGCTTTCATCGGCGCAGATTGCACATGCAAAGACTGTCATTGAGACAAAACGCGAGACAGTTTCCGGTATGGCCGAGATTTTGGGCGTGAACCGCAGCACGTTGCAACGGGCCATGAGCCGCAATGTCGGGGCAAGTCTCTGATGGCTGATGCAATGCCGATCACACCGGAAGTTGTAACCTGGGCGCGGGAACGTGCGGGATTTTCTGTTGATGCTGCAATGTCTGACTTCCGCAAGATAGCAGAGTGGGAAGCAGGCAACACGTTCCCCAGCTATCCGCAGCTCGAAAAAATGGCCGAGAAATTCAAAGTACCAGTCGCCGTATTCTTCTTTCCAGCTCCGCCTGACCTCCCAGCCATCGAAGAAACCTTCCGCACTCTTGGGCCTGATCAGATCGCAGAAATACCGCCACGCGTGCGATTGCTCCTGCACAAAGCGCGGACATTTCAAATGGGGCTTGAAGAGCTGCACGGCAACCGGAACCCCGCCGACCGTTTAATCACACGCGACCTTGCGTTTCAGCCAAACGACCGCATTGAGAGAATCGCGGCAGAGGTGCGCACGCATCTAGGCGTCACAATGGAACAGCAGTTCGCTTGGGCCGATGCAGGGACTGCCCTTGAGGAATGGCGAAAGGTCCTTCTGGGCGTCGGAGTCTATGTGTTCAAGGACCAGTTCCGGGAGCCGGATTACTCCGGGTTTTGCCTCTACGACGAGGAGTTCCCGATCATTTATGTGAACAACACTACTGCGAAGACGCGGCAGATTTTCACGCTGTTCCATGAGCTTGCACACTTACTGTTCCATACCAGTGGGGTTGATACGCAAGGCGACGGCTTCGTGAACGAGCTTGCCGGGGATAACCAACGGATAGAGGTTATCTGCAACCGAATGGCAGCTTGCCTTCTGGTGCCTGAAGAGACGTTCGATACGGCGTTCGCCGGACAGGCTCCGACAGAGGCAACCGCGACCGATCTGGCGCACCTGTTCAGCGTTAGCCGCGAGTTTATCTTCAGAAAATTCCTGGACCGCGATCTGATCACGCCCGCCGAGTATGACCAAGCTGCACACCGCTGGGCCGGGCAAGGGCAGCGCGGCACTGGCGGCAACCACTACAACACAAAGATCGCCTATCTCGGGACGGAGTATATCAACCTCGCTTTCCAACGATTCTACCAGAACCGCATCGACTACAATCAGCTTGCCGACATCCTGGACACGAAGCCGAAGAATCTCACCCGGCTTGAAGAATATGTCTCAAGGAAAGCGCCTTGAGTTACGTCTTCGACACGAACGCATTTTCCCAACTGTTCCACAGTTTCTATCGCAACCGCTTCCCAACCCTATGGGGGCAGTTTGACGAGCTTATTGCAAACGGGGACATCACATCGACCCGTGAGGTCGCTCGCGAAATCGAGGGAGATCGTGTCGCGGCTCTGCGCGATTGGGCGGCAAACCAGCGAGACCTGTTCCCCGCGCCGAACGCGGCCGAAGCAGGTTTCGTAGGGCAGATTTTCGCGGTGCCACACTTCCTACAGATCATAGAGCGAAAGAAATTGCTGAAAGGTGGTCTCAACGCCGACCCGTTTATCATCGCGCGTGCCAATGCCATCGAAGGAACAGTCGTAACCCTTGAAGGGGAGCCGCGTAATGGGGCAAAGATCCCCAATATCTGTCGCCACTTTGGTATTCTGTGTGTCTCGCTGGAAGGCTTTATGGAAATGGAAAACTGGACATTTTGATGATGGCATATACTTCGATGAAATTGCATGAGCAGTGATCCATTTGATAATGATGCACTGCGCAGGGCGCTGGAGCTGAGCGAAGGCCCGGCCCAGAAATTCCTGCGCCAAATGGAGAACAATCCTGCCGCAAAGGCCCTTCGACAGCTTGAAGAATCATCGGCTTTCCGTGCCGCCGAGGCGCTTCAACGTATTGACGCGGACCTGAAGAAGCTTGTCACGGCGGCGGGCCAAGCAATCATACCGCTTGCCGAGCAACTACAGACCTTTTCTGCCACCGCAGCTCTAGCGGTCCATCCCCTCCATGAGCATTTCCAGCAGATGGAGACGTGGCAGACATCCCTTGCCGACAGAATGGCACAGTTGCAAACGCCTTGGGCCATTGAAGAACACCTTGGCGTGTCGATTGTGGGTTTTGCCCGCATCGCCCGACTTCACGACATTTCGAGTGGTCCCGCTCCGTTCCATCCTGCTGCCGAAGAAGTGTTTGCGGAGGAACTGGGCGAGCCTGTTGCATTTGACGAGAGTCAGGACGGCCAGGGTCGCGAGGCAGCACGAATTGATGCAGGTATGAACGCCGAGATCGTGGCCTTTCCGCCGACAGTATATCCGCATGTTTTGTTCTCAGCCGGATTTGAGCTGCGTATTGAAGCCGTCGCGACCGTCAGGACGGAGAAAGGCGACGAAACGGGACAGTATGACCCACAACATTCCGGTCTGCTTGGCCAGATCGAAAACCGTTTGCGTAGCCTGATCGAGGCAGAGCTGCAAAGGTTGGAGGGAGAGGCGTGGCTTCGCAGAAGGATCAACGGGGATATTCGGAAACGATGGCAAGAAAGAAAAACCGCAGACCATGACCGTCGAGGGGATTCATACCCCCTGCTCTACTACGCTGACTTCATGGACCTTGCCGACATCGTATGCCAGCGCGGGAACTGGGATGAAGCATTTCAGCGGTTCTTCGTTTCAAAGTCGGATTTTCAAGCTTCGATGCAGCGGCTTGCCCCGGTCAGAAATACTATCGGCCACAACAGACCATTGGTGCGAGCCGATCAAATCACCTTGTTTGCTGAGGGTTTCCGTATCCTGAACGCTCTGGGCGTTCGCATGTGATCGTGAAGTTGGACGCTTAACTTAGAATTAGGGGGTGTTGACGTTCATCGTGTTTGAATGACGATTGCAGCAAGCGAGATGAATGCAAGCTGTCATCTGTTTTGCAGGAACGCATTGTCCCTCTGTATTCCTTCAGCTTTCCGAAGAAGTTTTCGACCAGGTGACGCCATTTGTAGGTGTGGCGGTCGAACTCCGCCGGGAAGCGGCGGTTTGATTTTGGAGGGATTACCGGCTCGATCCCGGCACTGGTCAGCGCTTCGCGCAGCCAGTTCGCGTCGAAGGCACGGTCGGCGAGAAACTGGTCGCAGGTGAGGCCCTCGATCAGTGCGGCGGTACCCCGCAGGTCATGCGCCTGACCGGGCAGAAGGCGGAAGTCGATCAGATTGCCGAGCGCGTCCGTCAGAGCCATGATCTTTGTCGTTATCCCGCCGCGAGAGCGTCCGATGGCTTGGCTTTGAGTCCCCCTTTTGCGCCCTGACCGTGTCGGTGGACTTTGACGATACTACCGTCGATCATCGTGTATTCGAAGTCTGCATCTTCGGCTAATACCCTGAACATACGATAGAAAGCGTCGGCCCTCACCCACCTTCGGAAGCGCTTGAACACGCTGTTCCAGCGCCCGAACTCTTCCGGCAGGTCGCGCCAGGGGCATCCGGTCCGCGAGATCCAGAGAACTGCCTCGACAAACCGGCGCGGGTCAGGGCCGGTGCGACCGGGGTCGCATTCCCGGCCAAGGCAGTGCGGTGCGATGACAGCCCATTGGGCGTCGGTCAGAACTGTGCGGATCAAGGCTGCTCTCCTCTGTTTGCAACCTTGAATCAGTCATCAGCCGATTTGGGAATCCCTAAACGTCAACAAGCCCTAGAACAAAACATAAACATGTGTCATGAATAGGGTTTCCAAAACAGCTGGGACAGATTATGACATGTTGTCAATAACTGACACAGAAACAGGGGCAGGCACATGAACGCACATCCACGGACAGAATTCGCAGAGCTGATGGAGCGCGCAGGCCTCTGTATAGAGACCGCAGCCGAGATGCTGGACGTGAGCGACCGGACAATCCGCCGGAACATCAACGGCGAAGGCAAGCGGATCGACCAGCTCAGGTTGGCCAGGCTGCGCGAAGCCGCAGATTCCCGCTGCACCCGACAGCGGCCCGAGGGTTTTCGGTTTATCGACCTGTTCGCCGGGATCGGGGGCCTGCCAGAAGGGCCGCAAGGTCCGCTTCATAACCGCCGCATCACTGGTTCACGAATTGATCGAAGC
>CBDCFL010000007.1:0-12306 GCA_965216135.1 Paracoccaceae bacterium | reverse complement strand
ATGTCGCGCGCGCCGCAGAACTGGCCATTCTTGGCAAGGCGGCGGGCGGCACTTATGAGCTTGGCGGCCCGGAGGTCAAAACTCTGCGCGGCTGGGTCGAGGTGATGCTCGGGGCAATCCGACAGCGCCGCATGATCGTGAACCAACCCTTTTGGGCCGGCCGCCTGATCGCTGGCACGCTTGATTTGGCTCAGGTCGCGACGTTTGGATTGTTCGACAATTCAATCCTGACGCGCGATCAGGTTCGTTCGCTGAGGTTTGACAACATCGTGGCACCGGACGCGGCCAGGCTGTCCGATCTCGGCTTCGAAGCCACGGCAGTTGAGGCGGTGATCGAGGATTATCTGTGGCCCTATCGCCCGTCTGGACAATATGAGGCGATCAAATCCTCGGCGAAAAATCTGAAAACCTGATTGCGACGCAATCCCTGTCGGGATCAGGAATAAGCGATCCAAAGCAATACCATACCCAGACCCAGGCGGTAGATCACATAGGGCGTGAAGCTAACGGTTTTCAGCAACCGCATCATCACGCTGAGGGCGCCCAGCGCGGCGGCGAATGCGAGCGTTGCTGCCAGGGCCGCGTCCTTGAGCAATTGCAAATTACCCGCCGCCCAAACATCTGCGAACAAAAACGCGCCCGAGGCGGCGATTGTGGGGATGGACATCAGCATCGCGATGCGCGCCGCGCTGTGACGATCAAAACCCATGGCGCGCGCGCCAGAGATGGTGACGCCTGCGCGCGAGGCGCCAGGGATGAGCGCGATGGCCTGCCATAGGCCCAGAAACGCGGCCTGTCGTAGCGTCCAATCGGATGTCTTGCGCGTGTCATGACCGGTGCGATCGGCCCAATAGAGAACCAGCCCGAAAATGATCATCGCCCAGCCGATGACCGCGGTTGAGCGCAGCGCCAGATCGACGCCGCTTTGGCGGATCGCAAATCCGGCTATGCCAACGGGAATGGTGGCAATGATTAGCAGCAGCGCCAGTTTCGCGCCGGGGGTGTCAGCACGACCGGTCAGCAGCCGGGGAATGCCCGCAAGTGCGATGCGGACATCGGCGCGAAAATAGAGGATCACCGCTGCCAGGGTGCCGACATGGACCGCCACGTCGATGGCAAGACCCTGATCG
Source organism: Paracoccaceae bacterium (assembly GCA_965216135.1). Lineage (GTDB taxonomy): Bacteria > Pseudomonadota > Alphaproteobacteria > Rhodobacterales > Rhodobacteraceae > CBDCFL01. The sequence continues at coordinate 11,176 of CBDCFL010000007.1, read as the reverse complement.
GCCAGGCCTGTCAGGCTCGGCAAAAGGATCAGATGCGCGGACGAGGAAACCGGCAAAAACTCGGTTACACCCTGGATTAGTGCGACGAGGATGAGATGAAATAGCGACATAGGCACCAAAACGCGATTCGTTGGCCGCAGGTTAAGCCATTGACGAAAGCGGGAAAGATTCCATTTAGGTCAAGATAACTGTCGCAAAATGGACGCTAGCGTCCCACCTAGCGTGCTCACCGGTGTTAATCGCAATTAAAAGGTCAGTATCATTGTCTTTTCAAACTGGTAAACTTTGTCTAAATAGATCGTTCAGGGATTGGATGTTTTATGGCCGGTGAGCGGATGCTTAAATTCGTGGATGTTGATCGGGATATGCCCGAAAAACGTTCCGTGACCGTAAGGCAAAAGGATTTCGACGGAATATATGCAGAGTACGCGCGCGCCAAGGCCGCCGAGCAATCGAGCCGGTGCAGCCAGTGCGGCGTGCCCTTTTGCCAGACGCATTGCCCCTTGCATAACAACATTCCCGACTGGCTTAGAATGACCGCCGAGGGCCGTTTGCGCGAGGCCTATGAGCTGAGCCAGGCGACCAATACTTTCCCCGAAATTTGCGGGAGCATCTGCCCACAGGACCGTCTGTGCGAGGGCAATTGCGTGATCGAACAGTCCGGTCACGGAACAGTCACGATCGGCGCTGTTGAGAAATACATCACCAACACGGCCTGGGACGAAGGCTGGGTGAAGCCCGGAAAGCCCTTTGCAGAGCGCGGCGAAAGTGTGGGTATTATCGGGGCTGGACCCGGCGGTTTGGCGGCGGCCGATGTGCTGCGCCGCGCCGGCATTCAGGTAACCGTTTACGACCGTCACGACCGCGCCGGTGGTCTGCTGATGTACGGCATCCCGGGCTTCAAGCTGGAAAAGGATGTGGTGCTGCGCCGGGTAGATCTGCTGGCCGAGGCGGGCGTCGCTTACAGGCTAAGCTGCGACGTGGGCACGGACGTATCTTTTGCCGATCTTCGCGCGGACCACAACGCTGTGTTGATTGCCACAGGTATCTATGATTCCAATGACTTACAAGCACCCGGCGTCGGAGCGGGCGGCATCGTGCGGGCGATCGATTATCTGACCGCATCGAACCGCAAGAGCTTTGGCGACGCGGTTGCCGAGTTTGACTCAGGTGAGCTGAATGCAAGCGGCAAAAAGGTTGTGGTGATCGGCGGCGGCGACACGGCAATGGATTGCGTGCGCACGGCTGTCAGGCAGGGGGCCACCAGCGTCAAATGCCTGTATCGCCGCGACCGCGAAAACATGCCGGGCAGCCAGCGCGAAGTGGCAAATGCCGAGGAAGAAGGCGTTGTCTTTGAATGGCTGTCTGCGCCCAAGGGTTTCACCGGCAGCGAGCAGGTTGCGGGCGTGATGGTGGCGAACATGCGCCTTGGTCTGCCCGATGCAACCGGGCGCAGGACGCCGGAGCTGATCGAAGGTTCCGACTATGTCGAAGGCACCGATCTGGTGATCAAGGCGCTGGGGTTCAGCGCCGAAGACCTGCCGGCACTATGGGATGTGCCGGAGTTGGAAGTGACCCGCTGGGGCACGGTGATGGCCGATTTCACCACCCATGAAACCAACCTGGCCGGTGTCTATGCCTGCGGCGATATTCAGCGCGGCGCCAGCCTGGTTGTCTGGGCCATTCGTGATGGCCGCGAAGCGGCAGCGGCGATGCTGGCCTATCTGGAGGAAAGTGCCGCAGTGGCGGCGCAATGACATGACAGACGTATGCCAAACCATGCAGCACCCAGTGCAGCAATGCGTGCACACACTATCTGACCGCTCCTATTGCGCGCGTTTGATCAAGGTCAAGTATTCTGACCTATCTGGACAAAACGCAGATGGGCAACTAAGACGGGACGATGCATGTGCGGCGCGGTGCGGTTTTCCGCCCGCGATGTTCCCGGCACTTATGGCATCTGTCATCCACCGCCGAGGGAGTCGCCGCATGAGTGAGGTCACGGGACATCTGAAGGGCCACTGCCTCTGCGGCACCGTCACGATACGGGTTGACGGCCTGCACGACCCGCGCACGGGCGCGTGCCATTGCCGCATGTGCCAGCGCTGGTCGGGAGGTCTGTTCCTGTGTTTCGACGCCGCGCAGGAGGCGGTGACGGTGGAGGGGCCGGTGACCCGCTTCTCGTCCTCGTCGTTCGCCGAGCGGGCCTTTTGCACGGTCTGCGGCTCGCATCTTTGGATGCGGGACTTTGAGGGCGCGGCGGCGAGCCTGGACCTGATGCCGGGCCTTTTCGACACGGCGCGCGACTGGCCGCTGCGCTCGGAGATTTACACCGACCGCGCCATGGCCTCGGTCCGGCTGGAGGGCGACCACCGGCGCGCGACAAGGGCCGAGTACGAAGCCAAGAACCCCCACATCGAGGTGGACCGACCATGACCAAATACGACGCAGACTGGGTCGCCCGCGAAGAGGCAAAACGCGCCTGGATGTCCGAGCATTCGCTGTACCGCGAAACGGATGAACACGCATCCTGCGGGGTCGGACTGGTGGTGTCGATCGACGGCAAGAAAAGCCGCCAGGTGGTCGAGAACGGGATCAACGCGCTGAAAGCCGTCTGGCACCGGGGTGCGGTCGATGCAGATGGTAAAACCGGCGACGGCGCCGGTATTCATGTGCAGATACCGGTGCGGTTTTTCTACGATCAGATCGAACGCACCGGGCACAAACCGCGCATGGATGAGCTGGTCGCGGTTGGTCAGGTCTTTCTGCCGCGCACCGATTTTGGCGCGCAGGAAACCTGCAGGACCATCGTTGAGAGCGAAGTTCTGCGGATGGGCTATTACATCTACGGCTGGCGGCATGTGCCGGTGAATGTGGCCTGCCTGGGTGAAAAGGCCAACGCGACACGGCCGGAGATAGAGCAGATCCTGATCTCTAACTCCAAGGGCGTCGATGAGGAAACCTTTGAGCGCGAGCTTTACGTGATCCGCCGGCGGATCGAAAAGACCGCCGCTGCCGCGCAGGTGCCATCGCTCTATATCGCCTCGCTTTCCTGCCGGTCGGTCATTTACAAAGGCATGATGCTGGCCGAACAGGTGGCCGAATTTTATCCCGACTTGATGGATGAGCGTTTTGAGAGCGCATTCGCGCTGTACCATCAGCGCTATTCGACCAACACATTCCCCCAATGGTGGCTGGCCCAGCCGTTCCGGATGCTGGCCCATAATGGCGAGATCAACACGCTCAAAGGCAATCTGAACTGGATGAAGAGCCATGAGATCCGCATGGCGTCGCAGTCCTTTGGCGAAATGGCCGAGGACATCAAGCCGATCGTGGCGCAGGGATCGTCCGATTCTGCGGCGCTGGATGCGGTGTTCGAGGTGCTGGTGCGCGCCGGGCGGTCGGCGCCGATGGCCAAGACCATGCTGGTGCCGGAAAGCTGGTCAAAGCAGGCGATCGAACTGCCCCAAGCGTGGCGCGACATGTATTCCTATTGCAACTCGGTGATGGAGCCCTGGGATGGACCCGCCGCCCTGGCCATGACCGATGGGCGCTGGGTCTGTGCCGGGCTCGACCGCAACGGCCTGCGCCCCATGCGATATGTAGTTACCGGCGACGGCCTGGTCATAGCCGGGTCCGAGGCCGGGATGGTGCAAGTTGACGAAGCGACCGTCATCGAAAAAGGCGCGCTGGGGCCGGGACAATTGCTGGCGGTGGATATGAAAAAGGGCAAGCTGTTCCACGACACCGAGATCAAGGACAAGCTGGCCCGCGCATTGCCGTTCGGGGAATGGGTTGAGCGGATCAACGAGCTGGACCAGACGCTGGCCGGGGTGAGCGAAGCGGCGCTGTTTGAAGGCGACGAGCTGAGGCGACGCCAGATCGCGGCGGGCTATACGCTGGAAGAGCTTGAGCAGATTTTGGTGCCCATGGTCGAGGATGGCAAAGAGGCAATTGCCTCGATGGGCGACGATACACCCAGCGCCGTGCTTTCGACCCAATACCGCCCGCTCAGCCATTTTTTCCGGCAGAATTTCAGCCAGGTGACCAACCCGCCGATTGACTCACTGCGCGAATACCGGGTGATGAGCCTGAAAACCCGGTTTGGCAATCTGAAAAACGTGTTGGACGAGGACAGCAGCCAGACCGAAATTCTGGTGCTCGCCAGCCCGTTTGTCGGCAATGCGCAGTTTGATTGCCTGGTCGAAAACTTTATCACGTCGATGGTCGAGATCGACTGCACGTTTCCGGCCAACTGGGACCGCATGGCGCTGTCAACGCATCTGGCGCGGATCCGGGCCGAGGCCGAGGATGCGGTGCGATCAGGTGCCGGGCATCTGGTGCTGACCGACCAGCACGCGGGCGAGACGCAAGTGGCGATGCCGATGATCCTGGCCACCAGCGCGGTGCATTCCTGGCTGACGCGCAAGGGGCTGCGCACCTTCTGTTCGCTGAACGTACGGTCGGCGGAATGTATTGATCCGCATTATTTCGCGGTGCTGATCGGATGCGGAGCAACGGTGGTCAACGCCTATCTGGCCGAGGATTCGATTGCTGAGCGGATCAGGCGCGGGTTGATCGAAGGCTCGCTGACCGAGGCGGTCAGCCGCTATCGCACCGCCATTGATGCGGGCGTGCTGAAGATCATGTCAAAGATGGGCATATCGGTAGTTTCGTCTTATCGTGGGGGCTTGAATTTTGAGGCGGTGGGCCTGTCGCGCGCGATGGTGGCGGAGTATTTTCCGGGAATGCACAGCCGGATCTCGGGCATCGGGGTCGCCGGTATTCAAAAGAAACTCGAGGAAGTTCATGCGCTTGGCTGGATGACGGCGGTCGATGTGCTGCCGATCGGCGGGTTTTACAAATCGCGACAATCGGGCGAAACCCACGCTTGGGAAGCCACCGCCATGCATTTGATGCAATCGGCCTGCGACGGTGCGTCTTATGAGCTTTGGCGGCGATATTCGGCGCAGATGCGGGCCGCACCGCCGATCCATATTCGCGATCTGCTGGACATCAAGGCGCTTGGCAAACCGGTGCCGATTGAAGAGGTGGAAAGCATCACTTCGATCCGAAAACGCTTTGTCACACCGGGGATGAGCCTCGGCGCGCTCAGCCCCGAGGCGCATAAGACGCTGAACATCGCGATGAACCGGATCGGGGCGAAATCCGACAGCGGCGAAGGCGGTGAAGACCCGGCGCATTTCAAGCCCGACCCGAACGGCGACAATCCCAGCGCCAAGATCAAGCAGGTCGCATCGGGGCGGTTCGGGGTGACGGCGGAATACCTGAACCAATGCGAGGAACTGGAGATCAAGATCGCCCAGGGTGCCAAACCCGGCGAAGGCGGGCAGATACCGGGCTTCAAGGTGACCGAGTTTATCGCCCGGTTGCGCCATGCGACGCCGGGGGTCGGGCTGATCAGTCCGCCGCCGCATCACGACATCTATTCCATCGAGGATCTCGCGCAGCTGATCTATGACCTCAAGCAGATCAATCCGCGCGCCAAGGTGACGGTCAAGCTGGTGGCGTCCAGCGGCGTCGGCACCATTGCCGCCGGGGTCGCCAAGGCCAAGGCCGACGTGATCCTGATCTCGGGCCATAACGGCGGCACCGGGGCCAGCCCTGCAACCAGCATCAAATATGCGGGGCTGCCGTGGGAGATGGGCCTGACCGAGGCGCATCAGGTGCTGGCGATGAACAACCTGCGCGACCGGATCACGTTGCGCACCGACGGCGGGTTGCGCACCGGGCGCGACATCGTGATGGCAGCGATGATGGGGGCCGAGGAATACGGCATCGGCACCGCGGCGCTGATCTCGATGGGCTGCATCATGGTGCGGCAATGCCAGTCCAACACCTGCCCTGTCGGCGTGACCACCCAGGATGAACGCCTTCGTGCCAAATTTACCGGCAATGCCGACAAGGTGGTCAACCTGATCACGTTTTTTGCCCAGGAAGTGCGCGAGATACTCGCCGGAATTGGTGCCAGGTCGCTGGGTGAAGTGATCGGGCGGGCCGACTTGCTGACCCAGGTCAGCCGCGGTGCCGATCATCTCGACGATCTGGACCTGAACCCCTTGCTGATCACCGTCGATGGGGCCGACCAGATTGTCTATAACCGCGACCGCGACCGTAATTCGGTGCCCGATACGCTGGATGCGCAGATCGTCCAGGACGCCGCGCGGTTTCTGGAAGACGGCGAAAAGATGCAGCTCAGCTATGCGATCCAGAACACCCATCGTTCCGTGGGCACGCGCATATCGAGCCATATCGTGCGCCGCTTCGGGATGAAAAACGACCTGCAGAACGATCACCTGACCATCAAACTGGCCGGATCGGCCGGCCAATCGCTGGGGGCATTCGCGGTGCCGGGCCTGAAACTAGAGGTCAGCGGCGATGCCAATGATTACGTCGGCAAGGGCCTGTCAGGGGGTATGATCGTGGTGCGCAAGCCGATGGCCAGCCCGTTGGTGGCGTCCGACAACACGATCATCGGCAATACCGTGCTGTACGGGGCGACAGCGGGCTATCTGTTTGCCGCTGGGCGCGCGGGCGAACGCTTTGCTGTGCGCAATTCAGGGGCCAAGGTGGTGGTTGAGGGCTGTGGCAGCAACGGATGCGAATATATGACCGGCGGGGTGGCGGTAATCCTGGGCTCAATCGGGGCCAATTTCGGCGCCGGAATGACCGGTGGCATGGCCTATCTGTATGATCCGGATCGCGATGCGGCCAGGCTGATGAATACCGAAACACTGGTCACCTGCCCGGTGACCATCGACCACTGGCAAGACCAGCTTCGCGGGTTGATCGAAGCCCATGCCCACGAAACCCAAAGCCGCAAGGCAGCCGATATTCTGGCGCATTGGCAGTCCGAATTGGGCAATTTCGTTCAAATCTGCCCAAAGGAAATGCTCAACCACCTGCCGGCAACGTGGCGTCTGGAGCAAAGCACGATACCGGCCGAGTAGGTGCGTGAAATTTCACAGTTTTGCCGCGATCCGGTCACTGGGCCGCGCGGTTTTGAGCCGACAATGATCCCCGCAAAATTGCGGGGTACAGAACGTGCCGTTTTCATTCTACGACCAGTTTTTTCTGATCGATCCTGCCGCGCCGCCCGGCGTGGGCTCGCTGCTGGATGTCAATTATTTTCAGGTCACGGACGAAAACGACAATGGTAAAATTCATAAATCCGGCGATGATTCCATCGATGGCAGCGACATCATCTGGGTGTCGAACGGCGACACGATCACGGTCGTCATGGGCGGGTCAACGGTTACGATTACCGGCGCGACTTTCTATCTGGTCGATGGCCGGACCGTCTTTTCGCCAACCGATGGCACTCGGCTGTATTCGGCAACATATGAAAGCGCGAGTTCAATTGGCGGCGGGGGCGGCGTCGATATCGCGGCATTCGGCCCGCCTTGTTTCGCCGAGGGCAGCCGGATCGAGACCGATGCCGGGCCAAAGCGGGTCGAGGCGCTGGGCGCGGGCGACATGGTCCACAGCAAGGATTGCGGCTTTCAGCCCGTGCTGTGGCTGGGCCGCAGCGAAACTCAGGGCAAGGGCGACGATGCCCTGGTGGTGTTCAGGCCCGGTGCGATCGGCAATGCCCGCGCGCTGCGGGTCTCGGCGCGCCACCGGATACTGGTCAGCGGCTGGCGGGCCGAGCTGATCGCCGGGCAGCCGGAAATTCTGGTGCCCGCAAAGCATATGGTTAACGGCACCACGATTTATCGCGAAGAGCGCCCGACCGTGCGATATTACCACATCCTGCTGGACCGGCATCAGTTGATCAACGCCGAAGGGTGCTGGAGCGAGAGCTTCTATCCCGGCGAACAGGCCCTTGGCGACGGGCGGCTTCGTGCAGAGATTGAGGCGATGATCGACCCGGCCAACTACGGACCGCTGGTGCGACCGACGGTCGGTCACGCAGAAGCCGAAATACTGCGGCTGGCCGCCTGATCGGGCAGCCATATCGAGTGGCTTGACCGCGCCGCGCGCAGGCTGATAAGTGCCGCGATGGCGCGCAGATCGAAACCCAAAACCCCGACAAAACGGACCGCCCCTAAAAAGGCCGTCCGCCGCAAGAAAGCGGCTAAAAATGGGCTGGGTGCGCGCCTTCGCCGCCTGATACGACCGGTTGGGCGGGCTGCTCTTTGGGCCGTGGCGGGGGTGCGGCATTGGTGCTGCTGGCGATACTTCTGATGACCTTTATCAACCCGCCGACGACGCCTTATATTATCTCTGAGGCGCGAAGATTGGGCGGCGTCGATCATCAATGGGTGGATATTGACGAAATGTCGCCCAATCTGATCCGCGCGGTGGTTGCAGCCGAGGACGCGAATTTCTGCCTGCATTGGGGGTTTGACATGGGCGAGATCCGCAAGGCGCTGGACGAAGGCGCGGCGCGCGGGGCCTCGACCCTGACCCAGCAGGCGGTCAAGAATGTGTTTCTGTGGCAGCGGCGCAGTTGGGCACGCAAGGCGCTGGAAGCCGGGCTGACGCCGGTGGCAGAGTTGGTGTGGACCAAGCGGCGGATTGTCGAGATTTACCTTAACGTGGCGGAATTCGACGAGGGCGTATTTGGCGCCGAGGCGGCAGCGCGGGGGCGTTTCGTGTCGGCCCCGACAAGATCACGCTGAGCCAGGCGGCGCGGCTGGCGGCGGTTCTGCCGGACCCCAAGAACCGCTCGGCCGCACAGCCCTCGGCCTTTGTGTGGGCGCGCGCCGCAGCAATCGCGGACGGGGCCGAGACGATCCGCGTGGACGGGCACTGGGATTGCCTGAGGCGGTGATGAAAGCCAGTCAGGGCTTGAAGCGCAGCAAGTTTCGCGCGATCTAGGATCAGTCGTTTTTCCGGGGCCGAGCGATTAATCATGATCCGCCTTTATCACATGCCGCTTTCGCCGTTCTGCCGCAAAGTTCGTTTGTCGCTGGCCGAAAAGAAGCTGGAAGTCGAGCTGGTGGAGGAACGCTATTGGGAAGCCTCGATGGAGTTTCTGCGGATGAACCCGGCGGGCAAGGTGCCGGTGGTGAAAATGGACGGGCTGGTGCTGGCCGAAAGTGCGGCGATCTGCGAATATATCGAAGAAAATTATCCTACCCCGGCGCTGATGCCCAAAAATCCCGCCGAGCGGCATGAAGTGCGCCGCCTGATCGGCTGGTTTGACGACAAGTTCCACCGCGAAGTGACCGAGATGCTGCTGTATGAGCGCGTCAACAAGAAGCTTACCGGGGCAGGCTATCCCGAAAGCAAACATGTAAAGGCCGGGGCCAAGGCGATCAAATATCACCTGGATTACATGGATGTCCTGCTGGACGAGCGGCGCTGGCTGACCGGCGATCTGATGACGCTGGCCGATTTCGCCGCCGCGGCGCAGCTGTCATGCCTGGATTACATCTCCGATGTCGACTGGAACCGGTCAGATAATGTGCGCCAGTGGTATGCCAAGATCAAATCGCGGCCGGCTTTCCGGTCGATCCTGGCCGATCACGTTTCGGGCTTTCCGCCGCCTGACCATTATGCTGATCTGGATTTTTGAGCTTGGGGGACATAGGGACGCGGGACAAAACAGGCGTCCGACGGGTCGCCTTGCCCGGAACAAGGCGCGAAGCGCCGCCGGGCAGCGCCCGACCGCCCTGATGGGCGGGCGCTGCCCCACCACCTGCACACCCGAATGAACGGAAGATGTGACGGCACCATTATTCGACACAACACGGGCAGGTTTGTGCAGCAAGATGAAGGACCGGCGATGCTGAAAGAGCGGCTGCGCGATTTTGCTTTGGCCGAGGGCTTTTCCGCCTTTGGCGTGACCCGGCCTGATGCCGTGCCCGAGACAGCGGCGCGGCTGGCGGCATTTGTCGATGCGGGCCATCACGGCGATATGGGCTGGATGGCCGAGCGGATGGCATGGCGAGGCGATCCCGGTGCGCTGTGGCCGCAAGCGCGTTCTATCGTGGTGCTGGCGGAGCTTTACACGCCCGAACATGACCCGCTGGCCGTGCTTGATGAGCCGGACAAAGCAGCGATATCGGTCTACGCGCAGGGGCGCGATTACCATGACATCGTCAAGAAACGGCTGAAGAAAGTCGGCCGCTGGCTGTTGGATCAGGGCGGTGGCGATATCAAGGTTTTCGTCGATACCGCGCCGGTGATGGAAAAGCCTCTGGCCGCCGCCGCCGGGCTGGGCTGGCAGGGCAAGCATACCAATCTTCTGAGCCGTGAACTGGGCAATTGGTTCTTTCTGGGCGCGATTTTTACCACGCTTGATCTGGCCCCGGATGCGCCGGGCACCGACCATTGCGGGTCGTGCCGGGCCTGTCTGGATATCTGCCCTACGGATGCCTTTCCGGCCCCTTACCGGCTAGATGCGACGCGCTGCATTTCCTATCTGACGATTGAACACAAAGGTCCGGTGGATGCGGCGTTGCGGCCACTTTTGGGCAACCGGATATTTGGCTGTGACGATTGTCTGGCGGTCTGCCCGTGGAACAAATACGCGGCCCGCGCATCTGAGATGCGCTATGGCGGCGACGGCACCCTGAACGCCCCCGATCTGGGCGAGCTGGCCGCACTGGACGATGCGGCCTTTCGGGCCAAGTTTTCGCGCTCGCCCGTCAAACGGATCGGACGCGCGCGGTTCCTGCGCAACGTCGCCTATGCAATCGGCAATTCGGGCAAACCGGAGTTGCGCGGTGCCTCGCAGGCGCTGGCAGTAGAGCCCGACCCGGTGCTGGCCGAGGCCGCGCGCTGGGCGGTATATCGCTTGGACAGGGCAGATTGATCATGGTTAATTGTTCGCTAACGCCCCCATGATAAGGTCGGGCCATCCATCGCAACAGGAGGCAATCGAAATGGCACGGCACGTCGTTGACCAGGGCCATTCAGCGCAGGATCATTCCGCGCGTTCGCTGCAATATGTCCGCAAAGACAGGCACGACACGCCGCATCAGGCGGCCAAATCGGCGCAGCGCAGCGACCGGATCAGGGGCCGGAATGCGCGTCTGAAGGCCTACGCCAGGATCGAGCGCGAGCAGAGCTAGCCCGAGCGGCCCGGCCACCAACTCTGGTCTCAGTCCGCTGGCTGAGCAGGCGCGCCAACTCAGGCAGCGTCAGGGCAAATAATGAAGCGATTCCATGCCGGAACGCCAGCCGCCCTGCCCGGCGAGGCATC
>CBDCFL010000006.1:0-8663 GCA_965216135.1 Paracoccaceae bacterium | reverse complement strand
GTAGACAAATGACCGGGCGGGACACTCATACCAACGGTCATTGATCAGAACCCATGCGCCCATTTGCGCATGCCGAGGGACATGATCTTCCATGGTTGGTCGATGAGGTTGTTCCAGGCTTGGCAGCACAGCGCGACGATGTCTTCGTAGGATTTGAAGATCCGGTTCGACAACCAGTTGTCGCGCATGAATTGCCAGACATTCTCCACCGGGTTCAACTCGGGCGATCGTGGCGGCAGCGCCAGGACGGTGATGTTGTCGGGGATCGCCAGCTTGGGCGTCAAGTGCCAACCGGCCTGATCGACGATCAGCACCGCATGGGCGCCGGGATCGACGGCGGCACTGATCTCGATGAGGTGCGCCGCCATGGCGTCGGTGTCGCACCAGGGCATGACCAGCCCGGCGCCTTTCCCCTTCGCGGGACAGATCGCGCCGAAGATATAGGCCCATTCGGTGCGCTGGTCGCGGGGCGCCCGCGGGCGCGTGCCACGTCTGGCCCATCGGCGTGTGAGCTTATTCTTCTGGCCGATGCGGGCTTCATCTTGCCACCACAGCTCTATCTCGACGCCTTTCGGGAGCCTCGCCCGGATCTTCGCCAGTTCGGCGGGGAAGTTTTTTTTAAAAGCCTCGACGGCCAGCTCGTTTTGCGCGTAGTGGCGCGGCCGCGCCGAGATCTTGGCGAAGCCGAGCGCCTTCAACTCGCGCCCGACCGTGGTCTCGTCGAGCGAGATGGCGAACGTCTCCAAGAGCCACCGCGCCAGGTCCTTGCGCCGCCAGCGCACGACGCCGTCCACCGCCGGGACCGGGCCGGCCTCAACAACCTCCGCCAGTGCGCGGCGGTGATCGGCGTTGAGCTTCGAGGGTGCGCCCGGTGACTTCCCATCGACCAGCCCGTCCGGTCCGCGGGCGTTGAAGCGCAGCACCCAGTCGCGAATGATCTGCAGACCGACGCCGCCGATCCGCGACGCATCCGTCCTGCTGCCACCATCGTAGACCTCGGCCAACGCCAGCAGACGACGGCTCTGGGTCGCGTCCCTGGTCCTCTTCGCGAGGCGCCGCAGTGAGACGCTGTCAAAATCGTTCCGTAAGTCGATAGGCGCTGCCATGGCGAACCTCATTGGTTCACCACATTGAGTCAGAGATCGGACCGCTTGGGAATCCCCAACGTGAGTCAGGCATTCCGCTCGGTGGTATCACCGCCCGGTTGTGCACCTTTCAGCAAATCATCATTAGCTCAGAGAGCGCTCGACTTCTTCGCGCTCGAATATCTCAATCACGTCGCCCTGGCGGATGTCTTCGTAATTTTCAAACGCCATGCCGCATTCCTGGCCTGACTGAACGTCGGTAACTTCATCCTTGAAGCGCTTGAGCGTTTTCAGAGTGCCTTCGTGGATTACCACGTTGTCGCGCAACAGACGCACGCCCGCAGACCGGCGCGCAACGCCTTCGGTCACCAGGCAGCCGGCAATTTTGCCGACGTTTGACACTTTGAAGACCTCTTTGATCTCGGCATATCCGATGAAGGTTTCGCGAACCTCCGCCGACAACAACCCTGAGGCCGCCGCTTTCACGTCATCGACCAGATCGTAAATGACCGAGTAATAACGGATTTCGACGCCCTTCTGATTGGCCACACTGCGCGCGGTCGCGTTGGCGCGTACGTTAAAGCCAATAACCGGTGCGCCGGATGCCTCGGCCAAGCCAACGTCGGACTCGGTAATCGCCCCCACGCCTGAGTGCAGCACCCGGACGCGCACTTCTTCATTTCCGATCTTGTCCATTGCCTGGACGATCGCCTCAGCCGAACCCTGCACATCCGCCTTGACCAGTATCGGCAACTCGGCGACGCTTTGGTCTTCCTTGGCCTTGGCCATCAGCTGTTCCAGGGTGGTCGCGGCACCCGCAGCAGCGCGCTTGTCCTTGGCGGCCTGCTCGCGATAGTCGGCAATCTCGCGTGCTTGCGCCTCGGTCTCAACCACATTCAGGACATCCCCAGCCTCGGGCGTGCCGTTCAATCCCAATACCTCAACCGGCACCGACGGTCCGGCCTCTTCAATGCGTTCGCCTTGGTCGTTGACCAGGGCACGAACCTTGCCCCATTGCTCGCCAACAACAAATATATCACCCAGTCTCAATGTGCCATTATGCACCAATACTGTGGCCACAGGGCCACGACCGACATCAAGCTGCGCCTCGATCACCGCACCAGACGCGGCGCGCGTGGGATTGGCCTTGAGTTCCAGAATTTCCGCCTGCAGCGCAATCGCCTCAAGCAAGGCGTCAAGACCGGTTCCCTTGATCGCCGAAACCTCGATGTCCTGAACTTCGCCTGACATTTTTTCGACGACCACCTCGTGCTGCAACAAGTCGGTCCGCACCTTTTCGGGGTTCGCTTCTGGCCGGTCCATCTTATTGATCGCCACGATCATCGGCACTTTGGCCGCTTTGGCGTGATGGATCGCCTCAACCGTTTGCGGCATGACCGCGTCATCGGCCGCCACCACCAGCACCACAATATCTGTCACCTGGGCACCGCGCGCGCGCATCGAAGTAAAGGCCGCGTGCCCCGGCGTGTCCAAAAACGTCAACAGCGCGCCATCCTCGGTTTTGACCTGATAGGCACCGATGTGCTGGGTGATGCCGCCCGCCTCACTGGCCACAACCTTGGAATTGCGGATCGCGTCCAACAGCGATGTCTTGCCGTGGTCAACATGGCCCATAACCGTGATCACCGGCGGCCGCGACTGCAGGTCGCCTTCATCATCCTCAACCGTATCGATCACGTCTTCGACGTCCGAATCCGCCACCCGCTGAACGCGGTGGCCGAATTCCTCGATGATCAGTTCGGCTGTGTCGGCATCAATCGACTGGTTCTGCGTGACCATCATACCGTTTTGCATCAGCGCCTTGACCACATCGGCGACACGTTCGGCCATGCGGTTGGCAAGCTCTTGGACGACGATGGTCTCGGGCAATTGCACTTCGCGCATGACCTTTTCGTGCTGTTCGGCCCCGCCCAGCGCCTTTAGCCGCGCCCGCTCCTGCTTGCGCTTCATCGCGGCCAGCGAGCGTTGGCGTCCACCTTCGCCCCCGGCCAGCGCCTGGTTGAGCGTCAGCTTGCCCGCACGCCTGCCGTCGTCCCGGTTGCCCTTGCCGCCACGATTGTCGCGCCGGACATCGCGGTCGCGATCGCCTTTGCGCGCCGGACCCGGCGCTGGTTTTGCGCTACGCGTGTCCGGCTTTTCCGCCGGCGGCGGTGCGGCGGCTTGCTGGTCTGCCTGTGACGCAGCGGCGGTTTCTTGTTTGCGCTTGTCATCCTCTTCGGCCTTCTGGCGCGCGCGTTCCTCGCGGTCGAGCTCTTCGCGTTCTTTGGCCTCGATCTCTGCGCGACGTCGGTCGCGTTCTTCGGCGCGCTGGCGTTCTTCGCTTTCGCGTGCCTTCGCATCGTCGCCTTCGCGCTCGTTGTTGGCTTTCCAGGCGGCCAGGCGGCGCTTCATCTCACCATCGGAAATCCCGGCGGGGCGCTTGGAAGGATCCGCCTCTTTGGCTGGCTTTGCGGCGACCGGCTTGGCAACGGACCCGACACCACCTGCCTTGGGCACAACCACGCGCTTACGCTTGGTCTCCACGACGACATTCTTTGTCCTACCATGGCTGAAGCTTTGCTTCACCTGGCCCGGACGAGCACTGCGCAGTCCCAGCGTTTTTTTACTGTCGCTATCGCTCATCAAGTCTTCTTTTCCTTCCCGGCGACCATGGGCCCACCGTCCGATTTTCGCAGGCCCTGCAGCCGACCGGCTTCCTCTACAACACGATCGCAAAGACCGCCAGCCGCAAGCGCGCCATGTATCACACTTTCGCGTCCGAATGCCAAACCCAATTCAGCCGCACTCAGACACCCAAACCACCGCCCGCCAAGGGGCGTACTCAACTTGCCTTTACCGCGTTCAGACCCGTCTGCGGCCTGCAAAAGCACGCGGGCCTTGCCATCGCCCAGCCAGGATTTGACTTTCTCATACCCGGCCACCGCCGCGCCTGATTTGCGTGCCAAACCGATCAGATCGCTCACCCGGCGGGCCAGCTGGCGTTCGACTTCATAAATCAACCCGTCGGGCACGGTAACCGATCGCCCCGCCGCACGGGCAAACCGCGCCTTGGCAATCGCTTTTTCCAGAACCGGGCGCTCTGATGTCACCCATATGCCCCGCCCCGGCAGCTTTTCAAGGACATCTGGCACAATCTGGCCGTCCGGCCCGGCGACAAAGCGGATCATCCCCGCCTTGCCCTGCCGGTCGCCTGTCACGATGCACCGGCGTTCCGGCTCATCCGACTTTGGGTTTGCACCACCGCGCGCCATAGCACATCTCAGCCCCATGCCGAAGCATCAGGCCGGGGCCTCCGCAATGGCATCGGCTTCGGCTTCGCCCTCGCCGTCCTCGGTTTCATCCTCATCAGATCGAATGTCCGCCGGATCGACCCAGCCGAGTTGAATGCGCGCGGTCATGACCAGAACTTGCGCCTCTTCCAGAGCAACTTCGAACTTTTCGAGCAGGCCGTCATCCTTGACACGTTCGCCATCCACGGTCGTCCAGCCACCGGCAATCTCCCAGTCCGCGCAGGTGGCGAAATCTTCCAGCGTCTTGATCCCATCCTCTGCCAGCGCCTCGATCATCTGCGGCGTCAGACCTTCAAATTCGACCAGGCTGTCTTCGACACCCAGATCGCGGGCATGTTCCATCGCCTTTTTGTTTTGCGCTTCCAGATAATCGCGAGCGCGGGCCTGAAGTTCCTTGCCGGTGTCATCATCGACCCCGTCAATCGAAATCAATTCATCCAGCTCGACATAGGCAACTTCCTCAAGATTGGTGAACCCCTCGGCAACCAGCAATTGGGCGAAGAATTCGTCGAGATCGAGCGTATCCATGAAAAGTTTGGTGCGCTCTTCAAATTCGGCCTGACGGCGCTGGCTTTCCTCGGCCTCGGTCATGATGTCGATGTCAAGCGAGGTCAGCTGGCTTGCCAGACGCACATTCTGGCCCCGCCGCCCGATCGCCAGCGACAATTGCTCGTCCGGCACAACAACCTCGATCCGCTCTGCGTCTTCGTCGAGAACCACCTTGGTTACCTCCGCAGGCTGCAGCGCGTTGACCAGGAAAGTCGGCACATCTTCATTCCATGGAATGATGTCGATCTTTTCGCCCTGCAATTCGTTGACAACCGCCTGAACCCGGCTGCCGCGCATCCCCACACAGGCGCCAACCGGATCAATCGAGCTATCATAGGAAATCACCGCGATCTTGGCGCGACTGCCCGGATCACGGGCCACCGCCTTGATCTCGATGATATTGTCGTAAATCTCCGGCACTTCCATCTTGAATAGCTCGACCATGAATTCCGGTGCCGTGCGGCTCAGGAATATCTGTGGCCCACGCTGCTCGCGCCGCACTTCCTTGATGTAACAGCGAATGCGATCATTCGGGCGATAGCTCTCGCGGCCGATCTTTTCGTTACGCCGCAGAACCGCCTCGCCAGCGCCGACGTCAACGACGACATTGCCGTACTCCTCGCGTTTGACCAGACCATTGATGATGGTTCCGGCACGATCCTTGAATTCCTCAAACTGCCTGTCGCGCTCGGCTTCTCTGACCTTTTGCAGGATCACCTGCTTTGCCGATTGCGCCGCGATCCGGCCCATTTCCACTGGCGGCACCTCTTCCACGAAAGTATCGCCGATCTCCGGATCTTGGATATATTCCTTGGCCTGTTCGACGGTAAATTCCGCCTGATAGTTTTCCAGCTCTTCTTCCTCAACCACAGTGCGCACGCGGGTAAACGTGGCCTTGCCGGTCTTTCGGTCAATGGCCACGCGAATGTCCATCTCCGCGCCGTAGCGGCTCTTGGCGGCGCGCGACAGGCTCTCTTCCATCGCTTCGATCACCAGCACCGGGTCGATCATCTTTTCGCGCGCAACCGCCTCGGCGGTTTGCAACAGCTCAAGCTGGTTTGCAGATGTGATTGCCATTGTTATCCTCCTGCGAGATCTCTTCGGTCTCTATGTCGTCAAACTTGTTTTCATCCAGTTGGCCCGCATCCTTTCGGGCCTTCAGCATTTCACGGATCAGCTCGTCAGTCAGAACCAGCTTGGCCTCGCTGATCCAGCTGAACCGCAGCGCGATCGTGCCTTCGTCGATATTAATCAGCACTTCATCGCCGTCGATACCCGCCAGAGTGCCCCGATACCTGCGCTGACCGTCGATCAGATCGGTTGCCTCCAGTTTGGCCTCATACCCCTCATAGGTCGCAAAGTCCTTTAATCTTGTCAGGGGCCGGTCGATGCCGGGGCTGGACACTTCCAGCGTGTAATTATCCGCAATCGGGTCTTCAACATCGAGCACCGCACTGACCATGGTCGAAATTTCGGCGCAAGCATCCACCTCGATCCCGCCTTCGGGCTTTTCGGCCATGATCTGCAGGGTCGGTGTATGGCCCCCCATCAGCCGGATGCGCACCAGCTCATAGCCCATGTCTTCGATCACCGGCTCAACAATTTCGGCCAGACGCTTATCGACGGCAGTTTTGGCGATCAGATCAGTCATGCTGTCCAGACACAAAAAAACGGGCGCGCGGCCCGTCCGATATTCCGGTGGTGCCTCGGGGGTGGAAGCCGAAGCGCCGCTGTTGCAGGGGGATATAGGGGATGGTGCGCGGGGATGCAACTTGATTATCGGCGTTCTCCGAACGGCATTACCACGACGCCGGCTTCCAAATTCTGGTGCCACCTCTGCCAATTACGGGATTGGAGAATTGCGATAATCTCAAGTCCGTGTTGTGAACATATCTAACAGCGTCCGTGACTGCGGCATGACGTTTGCCATGCCTGCTTTTTTCCTCAAACCAAGTGACAACAACTTTCTTCCCGAATTCTTCTTTGACGATTCTTAAGGGTTTTTCCTCTCCCGTGACATAAGCCATTCGCCGCATTGCAGAAGGTCGGAAAAATGGGCTCATACCTGCCATCTGACGGTTTCGGTCCGTTAATCAGCCCTGAGCCTGGACCGCGCCCCTAAACCCGCGCGCGCAGCCAGCCGGGGCCGATAGGTGGCGGTGCGCCCCCCCGATTTCACGGTCTCACAAGCTTCGCTCCAGCCGGAAATCCTCAGGAATATCGTTGTGCCCGTCAACCAGCAACTCAGCCATGACTTGCGCGACCTTGGGGGCCATGCCGAACCCGATCTTAAAGCCGCCGTTGGCGATGAAATGCCCGGCGCGCCCCGGCCAGGGGCCAAGGATCGGGGCACGGCTGAGTGCCCGCGGCCGCACCCCCGCCCAGCGTTTCAGCACCGGCGCACCGGCCAGCTGTGGCACCACGGCTGCCGCCTTTGCAATCAGCTGATCCAGGGCCGCGTCAATGCCTGCCGGATCGGCATAATCGCGTTCGCTGGTCGAGCCGACTGCGACGGTCCCGTCCTGATGGGCGATGATATGCAGACCATCGGCGAATAGCTGCGGTGCGCCGCGCGCGGACCAGTCCAGCAGCGCCGCCTGGCCCTTGACACCCGTTCCGATCAGCCGGTCAAAAAAGGCGTTCAGTTCGGACAACCCGTCCAACCCGGTGGCGTGCACGACAAGCCCGTCTTCGCGTCCGCTGGTCACGATCTGCCCGCCGCGCCGCCCGATTGCACCAGCCAGCGCGCGGCAGGCCATTTGCGGATGCAGCCGCGCGCTTAACGTATCGTGGATCAGCCAACCGGTCGGGCTGACGACCGGCCAGTGGGCCTGATCGTCGGCTTTGATCACCCGCCATTCGGCCCAATTTGGCCACAGCGATCGCGCGCTCGCGGCGCGCATTTGAGCCAGCTCCAGAGCACGTTCATCGGCCACCGTTTGCAACCGTCCGGTGCGCGCATAGCCGCTTGGTGTGGCGGATACCTGCTCGACCTCGGCCCAGAAATTCCCGGCCATTTCCAGGCTTTCCAGCTGGAACTGTTTCTTTGCGGTCCAGTTTTCCGGGACATGTGGCGCCAGCGCCCCGACAATGCCGCCGCTGGCACCGCCACCGGGACCGCCCGGGTCAATCAGGCGCACGCGCGCACCGCGCAACAGGCAGGCCCAGGCGATGGACAGACCGATAATCCCCGCGCCGCGGATGGTGATGTCGGCCATTGCCAATTCTGCCCTTCATGCTCATATCTGGCCCGGCAAAAGCCATAGGGCATCGCACCATGACTGGCCAGACAATGCGGATCCGGTGGACAGACGGCGGCGTTCCCATTTCAGAGGCGTTCGACGATCCCTATTTCTCGGCCTCGGGCGGTGCGGGCGAAAGTGCCCATGTGTTCTTGGGCGGCAACGATCTGCCCGCCCGGTTTGCAGACGGATTTCATATCGCCGAATTGGGGTTTGGCAGCGGCCTGAACATGCTGGTCGCCTGGGACGCGTGGCTGCGATCCGGCGCGACCGGGCACTTGAATTTCACCAGTTTTGAGGCCTTTCCGATGCAACCCGCCGATATGCGCCGCGCGCTTGCGGGCTTTCCCGAACTTGACCTGCTCAGCGGTCAGTTTCTGAGCCATTGGCAGGGCCCGGACAAACACATTGTGCTGGAGGGGCTGAACCTGATTGTCATCGGCGGCGATGCGCGCCGGACCGTGGCGGCATGGGGT
>CBDCFL010000005.1:0-5469 GCA_965216135.1 Paracoccaceae bacterium | reverse complement strand
CGAAATCGCCAAAACCGGCGACGAAAGGCGAAAACTGTGTGACGAATTACTGCTTCGGCGCATTTATTTGTAAGGAAATCGCACACCCCTACCCCGGAATGCAAGAAAAACCAACAGTTCGCGTAGTGTCTGAACTGTATCAATCCGCTAGATGCGGTAATAATTATCTTGCTCGAATCTGTTGACCCGGCCATGTTGTTACGGAATAAACAGAAAAAAACGCGACCAACCGTAATAAACGGATACGCAGCAGGCAAAGACAGTAAAATGGCGACCAACAAGACACGTATAGACCAACTGGTCGGCGAACACGCACTGATGCTGTCCGAACGCTTGCAGGCGCACCGGGCACAATTGTTCCCGCCGGATGCCAGCAAAGTGCTGCGCAAATTCACCTCGGGTGAGGCGGCTGATCTGTTGGGAGTCAAGGACGCCTATCTGCGAAAACTGCATTTGGATGGTAAAGGCCCTTCACCAGAAATCCGCACCGGCGGGCGGCGGAATTATTCGCCACAGGATATCCAGGCGCTGCGGGTGATGTTGGAACAGGGTGCCAAGACCCCCGGCACCTACCTGCCCGGCCGCCGCGACGGTGATCATTTGCAGGTGATCACGGTGATCAATTTCAAAGGCGGATCCGGCAAAACCACCACTGCCGCGCATCTGGCGCAGAAAATGGCGCTGGATGGTTACCGGGTTCTGGGGATTGATCTGGACCCGCAGGCGTCGCTTTCGGCATTGCACGGGTTTCAACCGGAATTTGATCTGCTGGATGGTGGCACACTTTATGATGCCATTCGATATGATGATCCTGTTCCCCTTAAGGATGTAATTCAAAAGACTTATTTTACCAATCTTGACCTGATTCCTGGCAGTCTGGACTTGATGGAATTTGAACACGACACCCCGCGCGCGTTGGCTGAACGGGATGGAAACTTGTTTTTCACAAGGGTTGACGATGCGCTGGCCGCGGTGGAACAGGATTACGACGTGGTGGTGATAGATTGTCCGCCGCAGCTGGGATTTTTGACCATGTCGGCGCTGTCGGCGGCGACGTCGGTGTTGGTGACGGTGCATCCGCAGATGCTGGATGTAATGTCGATGTGCCAGTTTTTGCTGATGACTTCGAACCTTTTGGGCGTTGTGGCAGAGGCCGGCGGTGACATGTCTTACGACTGGATGCGCTACCTGATCACACGTTATGAGCCCGGCGACGGGCCGCAGAACCAGATGGTCAGCTTCATGCGCTCAATGTTTGGTGAAAACGTGCTGAACCACCCGGTGCTGAAATCCACAGCTATTTCCGACGCGGGCCTGACGAAACAGACATTATACGAGGTGGAAAAGGGCCAGTTCACCCGTTCCACCTATGAGCGCGCGATGGAAAGCCTGAACGCGGTGAACGGTGAGATTGAAGATCTGGTTCAAACAGCATGGGGGCGTGAAGATGGCGCGTAAGAATATACTTAAAGGGTTGATGGAACCGCCGAAAAACGGCGACACCCCCCCTGCCCGCGTCGATGCGGCGCGTCCGCGTTACACCACGGGTGCGATTGGCGCGGTCAGCCAGTCGATTGCGCATCTTAAGGCCCGTGCGATTGTGGATATCGATCCGCGAATGATCGACAATGCCGGGCTAAAGGATCGCCTGGACGATGACCCTGACCTGGCGGAACTGACGGCGTCGATCGGCGAATATGGCCAACAGGTGCCGGTGTTGTTGCGGCCCAACCCCAATAATCCCGAACGCTATGAGGTTGTGTATGGTCGCCGCCGTGTGGCCGCGCTCAAACAACTGGGTCAATCGGTCAAGGCTCTGGTGCGTAATCTGGATGATGCGGCACTGGTGATGGCACAGGGGCAGGAAAATTCCGCCCGTAAAGACCTGACCTTCATCGAAAAGGCAAATTTCGCGCGGCAAATGCACCAGGCGGAGTATGATCGTAAAACCATCTGCGCGGCGCTGCACATGGATAAGACATTGATTTCGCGGATGCTGTCAGTGGCCGATCGCATTCCTGTTGATTTGATCGAAGCGATTGGTTCGGCCCCGAGCATCGGGCGTGACCGCTGGCTGGCGCTGGCAGAGATCGTGAATGGCGACGCCGTGGCTCTTGCCAAGGGCGACAATTCGGACGCGCGGTTTGAGGCAGTGATGCGGGGTCTGACACGTAAAGAACCCAAACCAAAGACACCAAAACTACCCGCAGCAGAAATCCTGCGCGGTGCGGCTGGGCAGGAAATCGCCAGCGCCAATCGCCAAAAGGGCAGGGTGGTTGTGACGATTCAGACGGAAAACGCCAAAGGGTTTGACGACTGGCTCGTCAACAACCTGGCCGATATTCACCGGAACTGGGAAAGCCAGAACGGCGAATAACCCGCAAACGCGGGGCAATGGAGCAGCAACAAGGAGGCACGACCAGACAGGACGGAAAAGAAAAAGCCCCCCAAGATATGATCCCGAGAGGCCTTTGTTCGTGTTTTTGCACTTCCGAATCTAAGGCACATAGTTGACAGATGTCAACAGGCGTCGTTTCCGGCGGGCGGAAAAGTTTTGTCTCGTGACACATGTATGGAACGAATTGCAACGACGCCCTTTGGGCAGCGGCCGGTGACAGCTGGCCTGATCGAACAGATGAAGGTGGCCAATGCACCCGCCCCGGTGCCGCATATGAACAAATGGGAACTGTTTCGCGCCCTGACCACGGCGCGCATGGCTTACGGTGTGACCGACCGGGATCTGACGGTGCTGAACGCGCTGTTGTCGTTCCACCAGGACACCAATCTTTCGGACAATGCCAACCTGATCGTGTTCCCGTCCAATGTTGCGCTGTCTGAACGCGCCCACGGCATGGCCGAAAGCACCCTGCGCCGGCATCTGGCGGCTTTGATCCGCGCCGGTCTGATCCACCGCCACGATAGCCCTAATGGCAAGAGATATGCGTCCCGTGGGGCAGAGGGCGACATTAACCGCGCCTTTGGCTTTGATCTGCGCCCCTTGCTGGTTCAGGCCCGGGACATCACCCATGCGGCAACCGAAGCCACGGCAGCGTCGCAGCGACTGAAGCGGCTGCGTGAGGATGTATCACTGCTTAAGCGGGATGCGCTCAAGTTGGTTCTCTATGGTCAAGAGAGCGGGGCAGGCGGCCCCTGGGCGGCCCACGAGGCGGCCTTACTGGATATTCACAAGCAGATGCGCCGGAACATGGCGGTTGACGTGCTGACCGGGCTGGCTGTGGCACTGAAAGGAATGCTGTCCAAGATTCGTGCTTTATTGGTTGGAACAGAAGAAATGGACGGCAGTGACGCTAATAATAAGCGTCACTATCATAATTCAAAACCAGACTCTTATGAATCTGAACTTTGCAAAGAAAAACACAAAGGCGAAATGTCTGAGCCAGAAATTGCACCGATCCCGAAGGCGGGCAGGGAGCTTCCTAACCTGCCACTGGCGCTGGTGCTAAAGGCCTGCCCCGATATCATCCCCTATGCGCCGGACAAACCAAGGCACTGGCATGAGCTGGTGGCGCTGGCCGGATTTGTACGCGGCATGATGGGGATCAGCCCGGATGCCTGGGAAGAAGCCCAAACCGCCATGGGGCCAGAGGTGGCAGCGGTGACCGTGGCTGGCATTCTGCAACGGGTGTCGGGTATCAATTCTCCGGGCGGATACCTGCGGGCACTGACGCGCAAGGCGGAAACTGACGGATTCTCACCCGGCCCGATGATCATGGCGCTGCTACGGCCCGAGTTGCAGGCGGCATAGAGTTGACAGCTGTCAACTTTTGCAACGCAAGAGTTCTGCGTCGGTTGATTTGAGGTAACCTATTGATGAAAAAAGATAAATGATGCTGATTAAAGGTCTGAGTCCAGAAATCGCGACCAAACTTGGTGCTGATGGCGCATAAAATTGGTAAGATTTCTGCACCTTGGCACCAAGGCGATGTAAGTAAGCCGTTCGCAAAGCTCAAGAGAATACTGTTTCCCGGCATATGGTTTGGATCAATATTGAAACTTTGTGACAATTCGGTGTGCTTGGTTTAGCAGAGCCGATGGCAAGTGCAAGCGGGCTAGTCCAAATTCGAGGTCCAACCTGCGCCCGGTTTGTTCCGCAGCTACCACGACCGGGCGAGGCAAAGAGGCCGGGATTACCAATCCTGTGGGAAATTGCAAACAGGAGGCAAAAGTATACGGCAGAACCCCGGCTGCACAGCATAAGGAGTTCAGACCGGCTGGCGCGGCAATGGATAACCAAACATGGTGAAGCCACAGTGCATTCAAAGTAGGATTATGTGGCGGGGCAGGGGGAGTTCGTGACCCGGCTCGTTACCTGGCGGCGGCATTGCGGGAACAGTATGGGAAGGACGAAGCAAAAGTCGCGCCAGAACCGCCCCTTGTTAAGGATTTGCAGGATCGCGCTGCGATACTGAAAAAAGTGCAGAAATTGGCGGCGGCGCGTTCGCCGATACAGCGGGATGCGGACAAACGATGCAGACCGTGTGAAAACTCTGGGTGGCGGGGATGGAGGTTTGGGTCACCATGATTTGCCGCGATCCCACGTAGTCCGGCGGTTTGGCGCCGGTAGCCCCGCGGAAGAGGCTCCGGGCCTCCGTGGATCGATGTGGGGCGCTTGATTTGGGCCAGACTCCCGTCTCACGCCCTCGCGGCGGCGCTGCACTACGAGCTCCGCAACACCCCCCGGGCAGCGAACCGTGCGCTTATGGTGCTGTCCAAGATGTTCTCGTTGGCCGAGGACTGGGGGCTGGCTCCGGCTGGCGGCAACCCCTGCCGTTTCGTGCGCAAGTACAAAGGAAGGCAAGCGCGAGCGATTTCTCACGGAGGATGAATACAGGCGGATAGGCTGCGAGCTGTGCGTCCTGGAAGCCGAGGGTCCGTTACCGGCACGCGCCGCGGCGGCGCTGCGGTTGCTGATGCTGACCGGGTGTCGGCTCAACGAGATTCTAACCCTGCGATGGGACGATGTGGACCGGAAGGCGGGGGAGCTGCGCCTGCGTGACGCCAAGACGGGCGCGCGCATGGGTGCCTTTGACCCCCACCGCGATAGACGTTCTGGCAGGGATTGACCGTGTTCCGCGGAGCTCCTGGGTATTTCACCGGGGCCAAACCGGACAGGCGCCTGTCGCAACTCACCACGCACTGGCATCGCGTGCGGGCGTGGGCCGGGGTGGAAGACGTGCGGATCCATGACCTTGCGTCACTCCTTCGCCAGCAGGGCCCTGGCGCTCGGCGAGAGCCTGACCATGATCGGGCGACTTCTCGGGCACACCGACGTCGGGAGCACGGCGCGTTACGCGCACCTGGCGCGGGACGCCGAGAAGACTGCGGTGGCCCGGGTGGGCGGCAGCATCGAGGCCGACATCCTGCGAACGGAGAGCGCCGCGCAGAGAGCCAAGGCGTAACAGGCGGATTTGTGGAAAGGGAGCGGAGGCATGGCGAAGCTGCAATACC
>CBDCFL010000004.1:0-8422 GCA_965216135.1 Paracoccaceae bacterium | reverse complement strand
GCCCGTGAGGGGGCGACCGTGAATGACCGGCTCGGCGAGGTGTGGGTCCGATGTTTCAATCCACGCCCCCGTGAGGGGGCGACCCCGGCCCAACCATGCCGAGCCCTGCCTTGCCGTGTTTCAATCCACGCCCCCGTGAGGGGGCGACAGGGCGTCGGTCGGCACGCTGACGATGCCATCAAGTTTCAATCCACGCCCCCGTGAGGGGGCGACCGGTGGCCGATACGTGCGCCACCTGTTCGGCGGTATCAAGTTTCAATCCACGCCCCCGTGAGGGGGCGACCGTCCCGCCGGAACTGAGCGATTGAGACGTAGACGTTTCAATCCACGCCCCCGTGAGGGGGCGACATGCGGTCAAGGCCCGTCTGGCGGCTTATATTCTGTTTCAATCCACGCCCCCGTGAGGGGGCGACCCGCACCCGGCAACCGCGCCCCAGCCCATTCCACGATGGTTTCAATCCACGCCCCCGTGAGGGGGCGACGGACGATTAGGTAACACAATGAGAAAGAACCGGAAAGTTTGTGTTTGGCGCGAACCACTGTCCAATTCAGCTCCAAGGTCGCAAGGTTAGACGACGAGAATGGCATTATACCGTAAATTCAATATCTTAGTTCCTACGCGAACATACTGGGGAAATGGCGCCCGCTTATGGTTCGCGCGCTAAAATAACAGGGGACCCTGGAGATCGAGGCTGGCCTTCGCGCCGACATGTTCGATCTTCTTTCGTCCCTCAGCGCCCAGCCGATAAAAACGCAGAGAATCGCAACTGGCATCAATTTCCTCAATCAGGCGCGCGCGCAAGGCCGTCCATTGGGCGGGGTCAACTTCACATTCAAACACTGAATATTGCACCCGCTGGCCAAAATCGAGGCAAGCCCGCGCGACACGGCGCAGCCGCCTTCGCCCGGCAATGTCTTCTGTCTTTACGTCATAGGTAATCAGAACCAGCATCGAGCAACGTCTCTATTTCCATATGAAGCCAGGATAGCCATCCATATCCCCCCGCAGGTGCCGCGCGAGCATCTGCGCCTGCACATGTGCCACAAGACCTAGTGGCATATTTTCGCCCAGAAAGGGATGGCGCAGCGTTTGCCGCTTGCGCTCGGAAAAGGCGGTCAGCACCGTCTTGCGCCCAGCTTCGTTGAGCAGAACCGCACCAGTCTCGCTCTCTTTAAAATCTGAAACTGCCAACTGGCGACGATTGATGAGACTGAGTGCGAGACGATCCGCCAGAACGGGCCGCATCTCCTCCATTAGATCAAGCGCCAGGCTCATCCGGCCCGGACGATCCGCATGAAGAAAACCAATCGCCGGATCGAGACCCACGCCCTCAATCGCACCCCGGCAATCATTACCCAAGATGGCATAGAGGAAAGACAGGAGGGCATTGGCGCGGTCAAGCGGTGGCCGGCGCGAACGGCCCTGAAAGGCGAATTTGGGATCATCGTGACGGATCATCGCATCGAACGCTCCGAAATAGAGCGCAGCGCCTTCTCCCTCACACCCCCGCAAAATATCGATGTCGGCGGCGACGAGGGCGCGGCGGGCCACATGCGTCATGCGCATTTCGGCATCGGCAAGCAAACCTGCATCGCCGTAATCGCGTCGTGCCCGACGAATGACGGTTCGCTGATTCGCCAGCT
The DNA here is from genome assembly GCA_965216135.1 of Paracoccaceae bacterium. GTDB lineage: Bacteria > Pseudomonadota > Alphaproteobacteria > Rhodobacterales > Rhodobacteraceae > CBDCFL01. The sequence goes on along the minus strand of CBDCFL010000004.1, from coordinate 6,778 downwards.
TTGCCGCGACTATGCCCTTGGCAATGACAAGCGATCTTGTCGGGTCATCAGCCGTGCGGTGCTGCGTGCGGCGCACCAAAACATTACCACTGCGCGGCCCTTCAACGCGGGCCAGAAAACGGCCATGCTCGGTGAGGAATGAAATGGTGATGCCGGCTTCGGTGCAGGCGTTCATCAGTGATGGCGATATCATAGCGCGCTCCAAGCAGACCAGTCCACCAATAACGTGGATCGGTGCACGGCCCCGTTCCTGCTTGTCCACCTCCACCACGATGTTCGCACCATCCTTGCGGCAATAGGCACCTTCGGATGTGACATAGATCGTGTTGAGGTGGCGGCGCATCGGCGGTTCAGCTTTCTATCATCCGGGCCAGCCACGTCGCCACGGCGGGCGGGTTCATCATGCGCTTAGGGCGACACAGCTCTGCCATCGAACAGGCGCCGCACAGCTTGGCGGCCCACACTGGCGGCGGCGTGCGAGCAGCACGCACCATATCGCGGGCATCCTGCGCGACCTGCACGGTGAGCGCGCGAAGTTCCGTATCGATCGATACAGGATGCCGGCGGCGCACCGCGCCGTAGAACAACACGCCTTCGGGCACGGCCACGCCGAACATCTCCTCAAGGCACAGGGCCTGCGCGCATAGCTGCACCTCATCCGCTCGGTGCGCCTTGGGCCTGCCGCGCTTATATTCCACCGGGGTCAGCACATCTCCGCGTTTCTCAACAACATCGGCAACCCCGGCAATGCCAAGCGTGAATGACCGCAACTGGACGCTCCGCAGCGTTTGCAACCCGCCGCGCCGTTCCGCCTGCCCGCTATCCGCCTTTTCATGTATGATGCGCCCTTCGGCCGTCGCCGCATTTTCCGCCCACAATCGCTCGATATGGATCAGCGCGCATTGGCGTTGGCAGAAGAGATAATGCTGAAGGGCGGAGATCGGCAGCAGCATGTCTTCGGCGTTGGCGTCGGGTGGGACTATCGCGTGCATGGCGGGGCGTCTTACCGGTCGAGTATTTCCACCCCGGGCGGCAGGTTCGCCTGATCCACCTCGACCGCATAATCGCTGAATGCACGGGCGGGGGGATAGTTATGCGTCCGCTGATCGCCAACAGGCAATGTTTCCCCGCCGTACACTCGGTGTGCCGTCACCCGATCGAACAGTTCGTGTGCGGGGGTGTTGCCCATGCGGTTTTCATGCTTGAACACGATCAGGCGGCGCTTGGACATTTCACCGCGCGCCGCGGAACGATCGTGATCGAACATTTCGTCGAGCGCCTTCCACAAAAGATCGAGATCATCTTCCGAAAAACCCGTACCCTTCGTCCCTTGGGCGAGCGGGGCGGAGATGAAGCCATGAGCGCGGTAGAGGCCATAGGGGACGATATGCTTGCGCCCCATGGTCCGATTATCCGTCCGCTCATCGTCACCGGTGTTTTCACTTTTCTTCTTTTCGGCTTCGTTGGTTGCAGCCATTCGCGTGATTGAGATTTCCAGCGGCATAATGGCTTCAACGGAGCGAGCGAATGTAAACTGCACGGGCCCCCTCACTTGCCCGCAATTGATACCGGTTGAAAGGACGCCTCCAAAGGTGCGGATATCGAAGAAATTATCGCACATGAACTGACGCAAGCAGAGCGCCTCTTCATCGTTTTTGGGTGAGAGCTTTTTGGCGGTTTTCGCATTCTTGTCATCAGGGCGTTCGCGCAAATAGGCTTCCCGATGCTTTTCGTTGAGAATAGCACCTTCGGTTACATAAATCCGATAGTGTTTTTCGTTGTCTTTAGCGAGTTCCACATAATTGCGGACCTTGCGCTTCAGGCAAACATCCGTCACCAACCCTTGATTGGTTTCTGGATCAACGCGCGGCAGGTTTCCGGCATCGGGATCGCCATTAGGGTTGCCGTTGGTTACATCGAAGAGGAAGACGAAGTCATAACGGTTGGAGATCGGTGGGCTTTCGGCGGTGGTCATGATGCAATTTCCCCATTAGATTCTGGGCCTGTGGAGGTCTCTTCGGTAGCGGATGGTTTGGTGAAGCGTTCGGCGCGCTGGTGATAATAGCCGATGGCAAAACGCGCCTGTTCCTCGATACGGAGCGAGCGCGGCAAACCGGGTTCGATCATGCCGATGATCGCCTCCAGTCGCTTCTCATGGCCGCCCGCCTTGCCCTCTTTACGAAGGCTTGCGAGGTGGTTCATCGCGTTGCGGATCAGCACCGGGAAGGTCCGCGCGGGGGCAGACGAGGCGGAGCCATAGAACCGGTCCCGGATCGTTGCGTTCAGCCCCGGTAGGGCGTGCTGCTGAATCGCCTCCAGTTCAGCAAACCAACGGCCCAGCCGATAGGCGGGGCTTGTGTCCTTTTCATCGAGCGCCACGGGCACCTCCTTCTGTTCAAAACCAAGTCTGCAATCGCGGGCAAGAATGCCGCGCAGAATAGCGGCGCGCATGGGGGTCACTTTGCCCTGTTCGGCACGGATGCGGATCAGGATCGCGGACATCAGGCTGCGCGGATAGCGGGTGCCGTTCAGGATCGCGCGCATCAGTTCGCCGCCCAGCAGGGGCGGGATATTCTCGCTTTTGTGCTGCGCAGCGGTTTCGATCAGCAGGTGCCAAGCCGATGGCGGCCACAGCTTAGGCGGCGGCGTGATGGCCATGTCCTGCCAATGTTCACGGACGCGCTGTTCCAGATCGCCGAAGGTGCCGTCATACCAGAACCGAACGGAGAGGCGGGCCGCGTTGGGGGCAAGGCCGAGGATGTAGAAGCGGGTGCCGGATTTGAGTCTGGCATTGAGGTCGGATGCGGGGCGTCCCTGGGCGACGGCTTCAAGCTGAGCCTTGAGGTTGCCCGCCCCTTCCTTGTCGGTAGGCGGCGCAAAGAAACGATCGGCCCATTCGTCTGCGGCACTCGCCGCCGCTTCACCTCCCGAACCGCTGGCATCGGCCCAGAAAACCGTAGAAGCATCGCCGATCTGAATCCGGTTGCGGCTCCCCTTGTCCAGCATCCGGTTTAGCGCCGCACCGTAACGTGCGGTGGCCTCCTCGGATACCGGGGCATTGGCGCCCTGTTTCTTGCCATAGGATGTAAACGCATCAAGATTGAACGAGACAAGGCTCGCGCCCGCACTTTGCGCGCCCCACACGCCCTTGATCGAAGGATGCAGCCGCGCCACCTTCCCGCGTTCTCCGGTGACAAGGCACAAATCATCGCCTTCGCCATCCGTGTTCGCCGTCACCAGCGCATGGGCGGCAGAGCGATCATGGATATATTCCTGCGCACCATCCATGCGGAAGACGATGTTGGTGTCCTTCATGTCCTCCTTGAATTGCTGATCTTCCGCAAATTGTGCAGGTGTCCAGCTTTCCAGAAAGCAACGCAATGCGACTAGGCCGGCATCCTCCGTATCGGCAAGCAGCGCAGCATGGGCGGCCTTGAAGGCGTCATGCTCCTGCGCGGTTCGTCCACCTTGGCCTGCTGTTACGCCCAGCACATAGGCAGTCTTGTCCCACAATTTGTTTGGGGCAATGCCGCTGGCGCGCTTCTTAGCGGCAGGCACGTTCATCATCTTGGGTGCAGGCTTCTTTCCTGTCGTGTCCCGGATATCCTGCACATCGGCGACCTCGCCATCAGGTGTCAGCAAGATGGCATAGCTGACCTTCTCGCGCGAATAGCCGGGGGGCTCTGCTTCCCCTCGCGCAGCCATGCGGGCATAATAGCTGTTCAACGCCTGAAGGATCGTCATGCGACCACATCCGCGCTGTCCATTGATGGCACGGCCATCACCCCGTCAACCAGCGTCGCGCGGAAGAAATACGGCGTGTGATCGTTCGCATGGTCAATGTCATGCAGCATCCAGCCAAGATCGTGGTTGCGCTGACCTTCTGGCAGATTGCTCGTGGGCAAAACCTCCTCCAGCAGTTCAAAATGTGCGGCAAATTCACGCGTACCAAGATAGGGCCGGTGGAAGCATTGTCCGGCTGCCGCTCGCCGATTGAACATGGCGATATGCTTGGCGTCCGTGTCATCTTCACCGGCCTTGTCCGTCAATTCGAAATGCGCCTCGATCACATATGCGGGATTGACCAGCACTGTGGAGGCGCGCTGCTGGCGATTGTCTTCAACCGCCAGCCCCAGGCCGTTGGTATCCCCCCGGTTCATCGCCGATTTGACCAATCCCGCCGGGATTTTGGCGCCCACTTCATTGCGGCGGATGGATGTGAAGCGGATCGGGTTCAATACGTGGATGGCATCGACCACCCACCGGATAGCCGGCTTCCAGTGAATTGCCTCCAGCACACCCCGCGCGGCAGAAGGCGTCATAACATCATAGGAAACCCGCTCTACCTTCATCTCCGACCGGGTGAAGCAGGCGTGATCTCCCCAGATATGAAGTTTTACGCCAAATGACATGCATTGGCTCCTTGTTCGGCTAACATATTATGTTGCTTTCACTCGATCTGAAAGTTGAGTCTTGCCAATTCAATCCACTTTGACTGGAATATAATTCGGCATTCTCAAGGATCACAAATTGATCCGCAAATTTTTCGGGCTCCACGCAACGTGCGGCACCGGATGCAATAAGATCAGCGCATTTATTGCGTGGTACTGGAACCGAGTATAGCGCCAGCTTCCGCGCAATGGCACCCGGCCGATCCACAAAGCGCAGCTTGCCCACCAGATCGCCGGCCGATTCTTGCTCACCTTCCGCATGATATGGTATGATAACCGGATGCATTGTATCTTCGATAAACCGGAAAGCGCGGGCGATTTGCGCGAACGGAAAATTGAGCGCACGCGCGGTGTCTTCGATGGCGTTCAATATGCCCCGCGTCTGGTTGGGCGTGGCGCCCAGCATTGCCGCATCGAGTTGATCCGGCCCCTTTGACCAATAAACGCGGGAGAAATAGGCTTTGATTGCCTCCAGCCCGAGCGGGTCGTCGCCATGCACCCGCAGCACTTCACGCGTTGCCGCCGCAAATTGCTGCATTACGGGCGGTGCTTTGCGTCCATCCACTTCATCAGGGCGGAAAACATGGACGATACCCTCAGCCCGCAACCCTTCCCGATTGCACCGCCCCGCGGCCTGCGCAATGCTGTCCAGCCCGGTCATCGCGCGCCAGATAGTGGGGAAATCAACGTCCACTCCGGCCTCGATCAACGACGTCGCGATCAGGCGGACGGGTTTCCTGCCCTTCAAATCCTGCCTGATTTCCGCCAGCGTCGCACGGCGATGCAGCGGGCACATCAGGGTCGTCAAATGCCGCGCACCGGGCGCATCCTTGATCTGGCCAAACAGGTCGCGGGCATGGGCGCGGCTGTTGACGATGCACAACACCTGATCCTGCGCCCGCAACTCTGCGGCAAGCGCATCATCGCTCACCGGGTTTGGCGCGATATCCAACCTGACCCGCTTCAGCTGCATATGTAGATGCTTCGGATTGGGTGCGAGTTCGCGAACATTCTCCAGCCCATCCTCAAACCCATCCTGCTTGCTCAGCGCGGGCTGGGTCGCGGTGCAGAGCACCACACTGGCTCCATAACCCGTCGCCAGTGTCTCAATCGCAACCATGCAGGGGCGCAGCAGCGACAGCGGCAGGGTTTGCGCCTCATCCAGAATGATGACGCTCTTCGCCAGATTATGCAGCTTCCGACAGGCCGACGTGCGCGCGGCGAACAGGCTTTCAAAAAATTGCACCGATGTTGTGACGATGATCCGAACATCCCAGTTTTCAGCATCCCGGCGCAGTTTCTTCAGGCCTTCGCGCCCTTCGTCATCATCCTGTTCGTCGCCCTTGGGATCCCATTCGACGGCACTGTGATGTTCTAGCACATCGCCGTCTTCGCCCACCGCATCGCGGAACACCTGCGCCGTCTGCTCAATGATCGAGGTATAGGGGATGACATAGACGATCCGGTCAAGCCCGTGGGCAATCGCGTGATCGAGCGCGAAGGCCAGGCTGTTCAGCGTCTTGCCCCCGCCCGTCGGCACGGTGAGCGAGAAAAGGCCGGGGGCTTTGCTGGCCTGCGCGGTGACATGGGCAAGGATATCACCGCGCAGGCGGTTTACTGCGGTGGTGGTGCTGGCCATGGCGATGAGCTTTACATTCAGCCGATCCCGCAAGGTTTCCAGACTGTTGACTAAACCACGCTTGACCTCTGCGCCGTCGGGCTTAGCCTTGGCATAGAAATGCTCGGTCGCCAGAAAATCCGCATCGACCAGCGCGGAAAACAGCATCCGGATGAAGAAGGCGCGTTCAAAGCCGGGATGCTGGCTCCTCGCCTTCAGCGGTGCTGGCATCCCAATCGAGGATTTTTTAGGAAGCGACCCGGCATGGGCCTCCCACCCAACATAGGGTTCAATTTGCTTTGTCTCCACCCGGTGCGAAAGTGTGCCCGGCACATGCTCGCTGCCGCCATCGGCCAGCCCGGCATGGTGCCCCGCAATGCAATAGGCGAGGATGCGGCCCCATTTCTCGCCATAAAGCCGGCCCGCCTCCTTCGCCCCCGCTGTCGCATGATCCGGCCCTTTGGCCGCCCCGTTGTCCTTGATATAGGCCTGAAACGCAGCAGACATTTTGCCGATGTCATGCATCCGCCCTGCCACATCGCCCAAGATATCCGCCCCGAAGCGACCGGCAAATCGCGCCGCCTTTTCTCCGACTAACGCCAGATGATCAGCAAGAGGCTCCCATTTCTCCTCAGCTTCGCAAACAAGTGAATGCGCGAAGACCGGCGGGATGATGATTTTGTCGGTTGGGTCCCTCACCCGAAGAAAA
>CBDCFL010000003.1:0-6763 GCA_965216135.1 Paracoccaceae bacterium | reverse complement strand
TCGGCAGCACCACCAGATCGGCCACCAGCCACAGCCCGACCCCCCAGGTCAGCGCCCGCACCAACGGCGGCCCGAACAGCCAGTCGTAACAGACGAAAACGTAAACCACCGGAAACACCACCACCCCCAGCAGCACGTGGATCAACAGCCCGACCGGATAACCGGTGCCCAGCCCGTCGGCGACCATCGCCGCCATGTCCATGTCCATCGCCGCTTTCATCGTCGCCATCACCGACGGGCCCATGGCCTCGCCCATGCCGATGCCCATCATCGCCGGCGCGCCGTAATCCATCGCCAGCGTCATGACCGCGGTTCCGGCCACACCGCCCAACAGGGCATTGATCAGATCAGAGCGCATTCTGCATCCCTTCCTCATGCGTTCAAATCTATCCGATCGCAGCACCGGTTGCTACATGCGCAACGGGGCTGTGAGGGTGCGTGAGGTGCGCTCAAAGATCACTCCGAACAGCCCGAATAAGCCCCAGACAAACGCAGCCAAATAATGCCGCGCAAGCCACCAAATCGCGCCCCACTTCCCAATTGCAGCCATCGTTCGGGCGTGCCACCATCCAAGGCGGCAGATCATCGGAGGGCGGACTTGCCCGGGCTTTATTTCCACCTTGGCGCACATCGCACCGCGACCGGCAGCTTTCAGGAATTTCTGAGCCTCAATCAGGACCGCCTGCGCGCCCATGGGGTGAACGCGGTTTTTTCCAACCGCGATGGAACACAGCCTGGCAATCTGCGGCTGAAACTGCCCAAGGCGCGCCATTTCTCGGCTGGCGATCTGGCGAAGTTTGAGCACCGGATTGAGCGCCAGATCGCCCGGAACTAGATCACCGAAGTCGGCAAACACCTGATCTCAGAGGAAAATTTCATCGGCATCATGGCCGATGTGCTGGCCGGACGCATGTATGGCTTGGCCGAGCAGCGTTTGGCATTTCTGACCGCGCGCGTCGGCCTGCCGACCCAGCGCGTGCTGATCTCAATCCGCGATTATACGTCCTTTTTCACCTCGGTGTTTCGAAAATCGGCGCAATTCCGGCGCATGGCGCCGTTCGCCACGGCCTCTGCCAAAATGGTCCAATCAGCGCAGCGCTGGCCAGATGTCGTGGCTGCCGTTGTTGCGGGCACGGGCGCGGCGCGGGTGATCGTCTGCCCCTATCCGGAGGCCGCCGATCCGCTCGAAAAACTGCGCCTGATATTCCCGGACCTGCCTGCCCACGATTGGCACACTCCACCCCAGCGCCTCAATGCCAGCCTGCCGGATAACGCCTTGCGCGCGTTGCAGGAAATCATGGCGTCGGGGCGAAAACCGACGCCAGCGGAGATTGAGGATATTCGCCGCATCGCACCCGGTACGGACGGCGCAGATCCGTTCGCGGAATTTTCGGCCGGTGAGGCGAGAGAGCTGCAGCAAAGATACCGCCAGGACATTGAAAAACTGCGCGAAATGCCTAGCGTCCAACTGATCGATGCGCGTTGATTATCTGCGCAATCGGCGAGTTCCGCGGCTCGAAACCACACGGCCCGCGATTTCTGCGTAAAATTGGAAACGGTCATCTCGCGCTAAGGTTTGACGGTTAGAAACGGCACTGCCATTCCAACATGAGGTGCCGCAGATGAAACCCGTTTCCATGTCGATGATGATGCCGCAAATGCCCACATCCGGCCCCGGCAAATCCGGGCAATCTGTGGGTCACATGGCCAAGGCTGCGGTCGCAGCCGCGCGCGAGTCGGGGATGGAAGTGCCGGCAAATGCCCAGGGTTTCGCCGCATCGCGTATCGCCCAAGGGGCTGACCCGGCGACGATATTCGCCGCACAGGTCGAAGACGAAGCGCCGCCCGTGGATGATGTCGCAGCGGCAACTGATGACGGTCCGGTCGTGGATGATGGTCCGGGTGTGGATGACGGTCCGGTTGTGGATGACGGTCCGGTCGTGGATGACGGTCCGGTCGAAGACGACGGTCCGGTTGTGGATGACGGTCCGGTTGTGGATGACGGTCCGGTCGTGGACGACGGTCCGGTCGAGGATGACGGTCCGGTCGAGGATGACAGTCCGGTCGAGGATGATGGTCCGATTGCGGATGACGGTCCAGTCGTGGATGAGGGTCCGGTTGTGGATGAAGGTCCGGTCGCGGATGAAGACGCTGGCACAGAGGATCCCGCGTTGACCGGCGAAGATTTCGAGGCCAGCACACAGGAAGCCGCCGAGGGCTTTTCGCTTGCCGCCCAGGCAATTGCCACAGTCGAACTTAGCGCTGAGGAAACCGCGCTCCAGTTACTGACGGAGTCAGACGAAGACGCCTAATTACAACGGGTTATTGGCCAAACTGAAGCCGCCGCGCAGGGTCAGCGCGCCACTTCTTCCATGAATTGCTGGCGGATCACCGACGGGTTTCTGGTGATCACCGGAACCGCGACATTGCCGCTGTCGCATTTGCTGACGATTATGCTCAATCGCCGCTCAGCCAGCGCTGTTTTCACCGCATCGGCGGTATCTTCGCCGCGACATTCGATCACGTTGTCACAACCGCAGCCCCGCGCCACCGCAGCCAGCGAAGTTTTGCGCCCCGCATAGGTCGGCTGATCACCGGTCGAGCCATAAGAGCCGTTATCGATGATCAGCAGAATGAAATTGTCGGCTGGATTATTTGCAATGGTGGCCAGCGTGGCCAGATTGGTCAGAACCGATCCGTCGCCGTCAATCGCGATCACCGGCTTGGGCTGTGCAAGTGCCAGGCCCAGCCCGATCGAGGAACAAAGCCCCATCGTGCCCAGCATGTAAAAGTTCGACGCCCGGTCATCGAGGCTGTGCAATTCCTGGCTCGGCGCACCGATATTGCACACCACCAGATGGTCCGAAATGATCGGGATCAGGCTGGCAAGAACGTCGTTTCGGATCATGCCGTCAGCCTCCAGAAAGTTGCATCTGTCAGCACGGCAACCGGTTTGGACGCCATCTGGCAATGATTGAGAATGGCGGGAAACTCATCGGCATCTTCGGGTTGGTGAAAATGATAGGTAGGAATGTGCAGCTGATCCAGGATCGCCTTGGTATGCAGCGCCATCTCGACCTGGCAGGCCACAGGCTCGCCCACTTCGCCGCGATACGAGATCAGCATCGGCAGAGGTATCTGATAAAACTGAATGAGTGTTGCAAGCGTGTTTACGACCACGCCCAGTGCGGTATTTTGCATGATAATGCACGGGATTTTGCCGCCCATATAGGCACCAGCACATAATCCCATGCCCTCGTCTTCCTTGTTGGAAGGCACATGCATAATGTCGTTTTGCTGGTCCAACACCTCCAGCACACCGGCCAGTTGCTTGCAGGGAACAGAGGTCACAAACCCGATCCCGCAATCGGCGAGATCACTAACGAGTTGGCGGTCAATATTTTTGGGCATGGGATGTCCTGTTACTTGGCGGGACTTTTGTTTATTTCACCTTGACGTGCAAGACCGGCGGTGTCGGCCAATGTCGATTTACCCAGAGCGTCGTGCTTGCACGCTAGCAGTGTGTCGGACTTGCGCGTTGGATTTCGGTGTTGAGTGATTTCGCTGTCGTCTGTCAGAGGCGCGATCGAAGTTCGGCGAAACCGCGAGGATTTGTTCGGACGGAGCGATGGGGCGGCGGATCTCCGAGGCTTCTGGGCTGTGGCCGGGCTTTTGGATCGGCCTGTCGGGCCAACAGCGCCGTCACACGGCCATCTCCAGCTTGAGCTTGTGCAGGCGCTTGCAGTTGTAGGCCAGCGCCACCAAGTCCCACTCGCCGGCCACCTTGTCGAGGCCGCGCAGCGAGAAGCCGGTGAAGCCGAGCACCGCCTTGATGATGCCGAAGACCGGCTCGACGGTCTGCTGGCGCAGCCGGTACAGCGCACGGCCTTCCTCGCTGTCGAGCTTGGCGGCCATGACTTTGAGCCATTCGGCCTTGGGTTTCTTCACCGGCACCTCGGTCTTGGCCGGGCGGAAGTCGTAGCGCCGCCGACGGCCCGACGACCCGGTCGCCACCAGAGCCTCAATGTCGCTCTCGGCAAGCGCCGCGACCTCGTCGCCGTTGGCATAGCCGTTGTCCGCCAGCACCGTCGCGGGCCGGCCGAGAACGGCCGGGATCGCCGCGATGTCCGCCACCAGCTCATTGCGGTCGCTGGCGCAGTTGGTGACCCGGGCGCCCACGATCAGCTGAGAGCCCCCGGCATCCACCACGGCTTGAGCGTTATAGGCCTGGCGGTACTCGTGCTGCTTGCTCTTGCGCATCAGCCGGCTGTCCGGATCGCTCAGATTGCTCTGCTCGTCGGCGCGCGGCGTCTCGTCGGGCGGCTTCGGGTGCTTGCCCTTGGCCCGGCCGGTGCGCGTCTCGCGCGCCGCCACCTTGGCCTCGTAGTCCGCCCGCTCGGCCTCGGCGCGCGCCTTGGCCCGAGCCTCGAGGCACCGACGCGCCGCATCCAGCCGATCGCACAAGGCCTCCCTGCGTGCGATCTCCTTGGGCAGCGCCTGGGGGTCGTCCTCACCCTCGCCGTCGGCCGCCGCGGCACGCTCCATCAGATCCGCGATGTCCAGCTTGAGCTGATCGATCAGCTCGCCCGCCCGCTCATAAGTCACCGAACGGTGCTTGCTCGCAGAGGCTTCGAACTTGCTGCCGTCGACGCTGACAAGCCCGACCTTGACAAGCTTCAACTCCTTGGCCAGCAGCAGAACCTGCAGGAAACTCTCGCCAAACGCCGCCAGGTTGTCGCGCCGAAAGGTCGCGATCGTGTCATGGTCGGGATGGACATTGGCGGCCACGAAGCGCACCCCGATATCGCGGTGCGTCGCGCGCTCGATCCGCCGGCTCGAGAAGATCCCGTTGGCATAGCAATAGATCAACAGCGCCAGCATCATCCGAGGGTGATACTGCGCCGAGCCGGTGCCACGATGGTTGACCTTGAAGGCGCTCATCTCGACCCGCTCGACCGCCTCGATCACGAAGTGCGCCAGATCATCCTCCGGGATCCAGTCCCGAAGATCGGGCGGAAGCAGAAACGCCTGGTTCCGCTCGCAGTCGATAAATTTGCTCATGGCGAGATTCTAACCGAAAATCTCCCCAAAGTCCGACACACTGCTAGAGCCAATTATTGTCGGCCCATCATGCCAGACTGGAATACCGCTTATACCAACGGCCCTAGTCGTTGACCGTTTTGGCCCATTGTCTGGTAGTGATTGACGTGATTGCGGTTTTGTCGTTTGCAAAGAAGTTCCATGCTTTGCAACACCTGTCGACGATCTGCTCATAATTGTCGAAGACGGATATGGCGAGCTTGTTGGCACGCAGATAAGCCCACACATTTTCCATCGGGTTGAGTTCAGGGGAATAGGGCGGGAGTTTGAGCAGGGTGATGTTGTCGGGTACCTCCAGCTCTGCCGAACCGTGCCAGCCAGCGCCATCCAGAATGAGCAGGGCATGTGCGCCCGATGCGACGGTTTTAGCGATCTCGGCGAGATGCGCGCTCATGGCCTGTGTGTCGGCATGTGGCATGATCAGAGCGGCCGCTTCAGCCCGTTCCGGGCAGACGGCGCCGAAAATGTAGCTCCAGATATAGCGGGTGTCGCGCGGGGCACGGGGGCGTGTTCCACGCTCGGCCCAGATACGGGTGAGCGTGCCCTGCTGGCCAACCCGCGCTTCATCCTGAAACCATATCTCCAGGGGCTTGCTGCGGGCTGTTTCCGGCAAGGCTGCTTCTACCTCTGCGGCGAAGTTTTTTTAAAAGCCTCCTGTGCATCCGGGTCGGATTTCGGATGCTGCGGGCGCACCGACAGACGCCGAAAGCCCAGGCTTGCCAATTGTTTGCCAACAGTTCGCTCATGCATGGTGACGCCGAAGCGCTCTTCGATCTTGCGTTTCAGATCAATGCGCCGCCAGCGCACAACCCCATCGGTTTCGGGGTCGGGACCCGCCCGAACCATTTCCGCCAACTCCTCCTTCTGTGCCGCGCTCAGCAGACAGGGTGGATCCGGCGGGCGACGGTTGAACAGGCCCGACACGCCCTCCGCATTGTAACGGTGGGCCCAATCCCGCAGCGTCTGCCGATCCATGCCGCAGTTTTCTGCCGCCGTCTTGCGGTCAACCCCATCCAGAACCAGGGCAATCGCCAACATCCGTCGCGCCGCTTTCCCATCCCGGCACCGCGCCGCTTCCTGGCGAAGCTCGCCTGCGGACTTGTCTTTGCGCGTAATCCTTACTGCCATCAAAGCCTCCCTTGCCTTGATGCCACTGAATCAGATCACGCCGCTCGTGGGAATCCCCTTGAGTCAAATCTGGGGGCCGTTGGTATAAGTCGCCGTGCGTCTGGGTGCGACGTCTTCCGCCAGCGCTTTGCGCCCTGGCACAGAGCAATTTCGGAAAAATTACTTTTCCACTGGGTTTGATTTTTGGTATTCAAATCCTGCAATCGGAGGGGCGGTGTGTCTCACAGCACGAAAATCGGCGCACGGCCCTCTCCGCATGTCTCTGACGAGATACGCCACACCACCTGTTACATGTGTGCCTGCCGCTGCGGGATTAACGTTCACCTGCAGGATGGCAAGGTCAAATATATCGAAGGCAACAAGGATCATCCGATCAACCGCGGCGTTCTCTGCGCCAAGGGCAGCGCCGGGATCATGCAGCATTATTCGCCCGCCCGCCTGCGCGCGCCGCTGCGCCGCGTCGGGCCGCGCGGTTCTGGTGAGTTTGAAGAGATTTCCTGGGACGAGGCCTATGATATTGCCTGCGGCTGGTTGC
>CBDCFL010000002.1:0-7450 GCA_965216135.1 Paracoccaceae bacterium | reverse complement strand
CGCGCGGGCGCATGGAATAGGCGTAATTGGTGACAATCCAGGGGGCGGCGACGAACGCGCCGAGGCCAAGCCCGCTGAGAAATCCCTTGCCGACAGTCTCGATACCCGACTGAACAAAAACATGACGCATCATGCCGGCGATCAGGATCATGCTGATCGCGCTGATGATATAATACCAACGGCCCCCAGATTTGACTCAAGGGGATTCCCACGAGCGGCGTGATCTGATTCAGTGGCATCAAGGCAAGGGAGGCTTTGATGGCAGTAAGGATTACGCGCAAAGACAAGTCCGCAGGCGAGCTTCGCCAGGAAGCGGCGCGGTGCCGGGATGGGAAAGCGGCGCGACGGATGTTGGCGATTGCCCTGGTTCTGGATGGGGTTGACCGCAAGACGGCGGCAGAAAACTGCGGCATGGATCGGCAGACGCTGCGGGATTGGGCCCACCGTTACAATGCGGAGGGCGTGTCGGGCCTGTTCAACCGTCGCCCGCCGGATCCACCCTGTCTGCTGAGCGCGGCACAGAAGGAGGAGTTGGCGGAAATGGTTCGGGCGGGTCCCGACCCCGAAACCGATGGGGTTGTGCGCTGGCGGCGCATTGATCTGAAACGCAAGATCGAAGAGCGCTTCGGCGTCACCATGCATGAGCGAACTGTTGGCAAACAATTGGCAAGCCTGGGCTTTCGGCGTCTGTCGGCGCGCCCGCAGCATCCGAAATCCGACCCGGATGCACAGGAGGCTTTTAAAAAAACTTCGCCGCAGAGGTAGAAGCAGCCTTGCCGGAAACAGCCCGCAGCAAGCCCCTGGAGATATGGTTTCAGGATGAAGCGCGGGTTGGCCAGCAGGGCACGCTCACCCGTATCTGGGCCGAGCGTGGAACACGCCCCCGTGCCCCGCGCGACACCCGCTATATCTGGAGCTACATTTTCGGCGCCGTCTGCCCGGAACGGGCTGAAGCGGCCGCTCTGATCATGCCACATGCCGACACACAGGCCATGAGCGCGCATCTCGCCGAGATCGCTAAAACCGTCGCATCGGGCGCACATGCCCTGCTCATTCTGGATGGCGCTGGCTGGCACGGTTCGGCAGAGCTGGAGGTACCCGACAACATCACCCTGCTCAAACTCCCGCCCTATTCCCCTGAACTCAACCCGATGGAAAATGTGTGGGCTTATCTGCGTGCCAACAAGCTCGCCATATCCGTCTTCGACAATTATGAGCAGATCGTCGACAGGTGTTGCGAAGCATGGAACTTCTTTGCAAACGACAAAACCGCAATCACGTCAATCACTACCAGACAATGGGCCAAAACGGTCAACGACTAGGGCCGTTGGTATAAGGCAGTGGGCTGGAAGCGTTCGGCGGTTTACCGTCTTCGCCAATCTCAATGCCCGACGCCTTTATCCACACCTTGGCGTTGATCATGTACCAGAATGCGCCAAACGCGTATGCGCCAAGCGCGGCGACCAAAACGGCTATGTATTCCATGGCCAATCTCCTGTCTCTTCAATTGTTCCGTTCATTCTGCGCCCGGCAATACGCGAGGTGATCACAACCCGCCAAGTTCGCAGACAATTTGCCATCCCTCATCGGTGACCGGTTGCACCGACAGGCGGTTGTTTTTGACCAGCGCCATGTTGGCGAGGCGCGGATCGGATTTGCACATCGCCAGCGTCACCGGATCAGGCACCGGTCGGACCGCCTTGAGGTCCACGCATTCCCAGCGCTCATCGTCGGTGGTGCTGTCGGAATGGATCTCGGCGCAAACCTCGACGATGCCGACCACGGCCTTGTCGGATTGCGAATGATAAAAGAAACCCTGATCGCCAAGCCGCATCAGGCGCATGTTGTTGCGCGCCTGATAATTGCGCACGCCGTCCCATTCTTCGCCAGCTTCGCCTTTTGCAAGCTGGTCGGTCCAGCTCCAGGTTGAGGGTTCGGATTTGAACAGCCAATAAGCCATGGTTCACTCCTCTTTCAATGGACGCGACAGCAAAGCGGCGCGGGCGTCCTGAATTGTCATCTTGCGCGACAAAACCGCGTTGACAAGATCAGTGATCGGCACGTCGATGCCGGCCTTGTGGGCCAGTTTAGAGACAATCCTAGCGGTTTCAACGCCTTCGACGGTCTTGGCGGTGTCGATCAATTCATCGCGGCCAAAAGCCAGACCGTGCGCAAAGTTGCGGGACTTGTCAGATGTGCACGTCAGCACCAGATCGCCGAAGCCTGACAGCCCGGCCAGCGTGTCCGCCGCTGCGCCATGGGCCAGTGCATAGCGCGTCATCTCAACATAGCCGCGCGTCATCAATGCAGCGCGGGCGCTTTGCCCGAGGCCGGAGCCGATGGCCAGCCCGGCGGCAATGGCGATGACGTTTTTCAGCGCGCCGCCCAACTCGACACCGGTGACATCGGTGCTGCGGTACAGGCGCAGGGTTTCGGTGGCCAGTGCGGATTGCAGATCTGTTGCGCGCGCAACGTCGGTGGCCGCGATTGTCAGCGCGGTGGGCAGGCCGCGCGCGATGTCAGCGGCGAAGCTGGGCCCAGACAGAACCGCGATATGCGCATCCGGGCAGACCGACGCGATGGTGGCGGTCGGCGTCAGGCCGGTTTGCCGGTCGATGCCCTTATTGCAGGCCATGATCACCCGGCCCTTCAGAGCGCCGGCGTGGGGTTTGAGATAATCACGCAGCACCTGTGACGGCACGGCGGCAAGCACGATCGGCGCATCGCCCGGGATTTCGGTGGTGGGCGTCACGCCATCGGGCAAATCGACGCCCGGCAGGCGGTCAGCATTGCGTCGGGTTTCGGACATTGCGGCGGCGTGCGCTTCGCTGCGCGCGACCAAGCTGACCTGCCTGCCCGCATTGGCCTGCGATATGGCCAGAGCAGTGCCAAAGGCACCGGCCCCGAGGATGGCAATCTCGCTCATGCTTTGGCCCCTTTCTTGCCGGAGCCGAGCATGGAAGGGGCGGACTTGTCCAGTGGCCAGCGCGGTCGCGCCGCCAGTGTCATGTCATCGCGATGGCCGAGGCGGAATGTTTCGATACCCGCCCATGCGATCATCGCGCCGTTGTCAGTGCAAAGGGCGGCAGGGGGGGCGATGAAGGTGACGCCCAGGTCGCTACAAATCGTCTCTAACTCGAACCGAATGGCCTGATTTGCGGCCACACCACCGGCGACGGCGAAGGTGGGCGCGGCGGGGGCGGAGTTGAGGTAGGTGGCGAGCGCGCGGCGGGACTTTTCGGCCAATACGGCGGCGACGGCGGCCTGAAACCCGGCGGCGATGTCGGCCTGATCCTTCTGGGCAAGCCCGCCGTGTTCGGCGATCGCGGTGTCGCGGGCGCGCAGGATTGCGGTTTTCAGCCCGGAAAAGGACATGTCGCAATCCGGGCGGTCCAGCAGCGGGCGCGGGAAGGCGAACCGGTCAGGATCACCGGCAAGCGCCGCAGCCTCGATGGCGGGGCCACCGGGCTGACCAAGGCCCAGAATGCGCGCGGTTTTGTCAAACGCCTCGCCCGGGGCATCGTCAATCGTCCCGCCGAGCCGCTGGTAGTTTTCGCCTGAGCGGACCAGCAGGAACTGGCAATGTCCGCCGGAGACCAGCAGCATCAGATAGGGGAAGGCGACGTCGGCGATCAGGCGCGGCGTCAGCGCATGACCGGCCAGATGATTGACGCCGATCAGCGGCAGGCCGGTCGCCGTGCACAGGCCCTTGGCGAACATGACGCCCGACAGGACGCCGCCGATCAGACCGGGCCCGGCTGTCACTGCGATGGCGTCGAGATCGCTGAACGCCAGGCCCGATGAGCGCAGCGCGGCCTCGGTCACCAGATCCAGCTTTTCGACATGGGCGCGCGCGGCGATCTCTGGCACGACACCGCCAAACTCGGCATGGAGGTCGATCTGGCCGCTGACTTGTGAGGTCAGAATTTCCGGACGCGCACCAGGGCGATTGCGGACCACGGCGGCGGCGGTGTCGTCACAGCTGCTTTCCAGACCGAGAATTGTCAATCCGCCGTTCATGGTGCCTCATTGCGGTGCATGTGCTGCGCAGGTAACACCGGGTCAGTGGCCGCACAAGCGACGGAGGGAAGGCAGCGGGATGCAGCGCACGATCATTCTGAGCCGCCCGGCTTGGCTGTCGGAAAAATTCGCGCGCCAACTGACGCCGGTGGACGGCGATGTCATATTGTCGCCGGTCATGGCCATCGTGCCGGAACTCATCCAAGCCAGGATTGACGACGCGGCGATCCTGATACTGACCTCACAAAATGCGGTGCGCGCGGCATCCGATGCGATCGAGCTGAAGGGGCGGCGGGCCTATGCAGCTGGTCAGGCAACCGCCGATATGGCGCGCGAGGCGGGGCTGGATTTGATCGCGACCAGTGACGATGCGCAAACGCTGGTGGCCAGGATCATCGCCGAGCGGCCGAACGGGAAACTGATCCATATCCGCGGGCGTCATGTATCGGTCGATGTTGCCAGCAGCCTGAAAAACGCAGGGTTAGAGGCTGATTACGACATCCGATACGGCCAGGACCGGTTGCCATTAACGCCCGCCGCGCTGGGCGCATTGGGGTGCGGCGGTGATGTGATCCTGCCGTTGTTTTCGCCGCGCAGCGCCCGGATATTGGCGGCCCAGCTAGCCGAAGGCACCCTGCGCGCCGCTGTGCATCTGGTCTCGATCAGCGCGGCGGTCAATGCCGCCTGGAGCAAACCGGCACCAGCATCGCGAAGCATTGCTGCGTCGCCCGATGCAGATGCTATGATCAAGGGGATTCGGCATCAGATTGCGCAGCTAGGTTGAGACGCGCGTTCAGACACATTATCTGCCCAGGGGACTGATAACGGGGCGAGGGGCTCAGTGGCCGCTAAGAAAAAAGACCCGAAGGTAAGCGAGCCGGAAGTTGATCCGGAGCCTGAGGTTGTGGTGGCTGATGTTGGTGACGAGGTCGCCGACAATCCGCCCGAGGACGCGCCGGACGAACAGGGCGACGTTGAGGCGGCGCTGCCACCGGAACCTGAGCGCAGAGGCCTGTCTCTGACCGTATTGCTGGGCGTGGCACTTGTCATTGCTCTGGCCGCTGGGGTCGCTCAGCTTTACAGAACCGGCTGGCTGTCAGTGGGCAGGCAGGATCAGATCCCCCAGCTTGAGCAGACCATTGCACAGCTTGAAGCGCGCGTTCAGGACATGACGGCCGGTTCCGACGCCGCAATCGCGCGGCTGACGGAACTAAGTGCGCGCCTGGACGAAATGGCAGCTAGCCAGGACGATTTGGCTGGGCTGCGCGCCGGTCTTGAAACGGTTAGTTCGGGTATGACCGACCTGGCCGGACGCATCAGCGATCTGGAAAACCGCCCGGCTGCGGATAATGGCGCCTCTGGCGCGGCGGTTGCGGCCTATGAGCAGGAACTGGCGGCAATGCGCGAGATGCTGGCGGTCGAGCTTGAGGCGATCAGCGCGACCCAAACCCGTGCACTGGCCGAACAGGAACGTGCCGCGCAGCAGGGGCAATCGGCGCTGATCTCGGCAATGATCGACCGCCTGGGCCATGCGGTCGACACCGGCGCGCCGCTGGTTGCGCATTTGGCCCAGTTAGAGACTCATGGCATCGTTATTCCGCCACTGCTGAACTCACATGCAGATGGCGTTGCCAGCGTTGCGGGCTTGCGCGCGGATTTTCCGGCTGTGGCCCGCGCAGCCATCGAACACGACATTCGCAGCCAGGCCGAAGTTGGCGATATGGGCCGGGTTGAGGCATTTTTCCGCGTGCAACTGGGCGCGCGATCCCTGCAACCCAAGGACGGCAACAGCGCAGATGCCGTTCTGTCGCGCGCCGAGGCGGCGCTGAATATTGGCGATCTGGGCGGCACGCTCGATAAGTTAGCCGGGCTGGCCCGGCCATGGGCAAGCGAGCTTGAGAAGTGGGCCGCGCGCGCCAGCGAGCACGTAGCCGTGGCCGAAGCGGTGCGTGAAATTGGCAGTAATGGGTAACTGGGGCGGTGATGATCTGGTCTGCATTAAAGATTGTCTTGTTTGTCACGTTGGTGGGGCTGGGCGCGCTGGGCGCGGCCTGGCTATCGGAAAGCGACGGCGGGGTAGTGATACGATTGGCAGGGACCGAGCTGAGCCTCGGCCCGTTGCAGGCGACAATCGCGCTGTTGGTGCTGGTTGCCGCGATCTGGGTGCTGGTAAAACTTCTGGGCCTGGGATCGGCGTTTCTGCGCTTTGCCAATGGCGATGAGACGGCCATGTCGCGCTATTTCGACCGCCGCAGCCAGCACAAGGGGTTTGAGGCACTGTCGGAAGGGCTGATCGCGCTGGCCTCGGGCGACGGGCGGCTGGCGATGGCCAAGGCCACCAAGGCCGAGCGGCATTTGCGCAGGCCCGATCTAACCAATCTGATCTCGGCCCAGGCCGCCGAGATGACCGGCGACAATCGCAAGGCCGAGGAGGTTTACAAACGCCTGCTGGGTGAGGACAAGACGCGCTTTGTCGGTGTGCGCGGGCTGTTGGCGCAAAAACTACGCGAGGGCGATAGCGACAAAGCGCTGAAGCTGGCCGAGAAGGCCTTTGCGCTGCGCCCGGCGCATACCGAGACCGGTGATATTCTGTTGCGGCTGCAGGCCAGCGAAGAAGACTGGGCAGGCGCGCGCAAGACCATTGCCGAAAAAAACCGTCAGGGCGTATTGCCCCGCGATATTCACCGCCGCCGCGATGCGGTACTGGCGCTGCAGGAAGCGCGCGATGTGTTTCGCCATGGCTCCAGCGTTTCAGCGCGTGAGACCGCGATTGAGGCAAACCGGCTGTCGCCCGATCTGGTGCCCGCCGCGGTGATGGCCGCGCAGGCCTATATCACCGAGGGCAAGACCCGTTACGCCGAGCGGGTGCTGAAAAAGGCATGGGGGGCGCAGCCGCATCCCGATCTGGCCGCCACGTTTGCCTCAATCGCGCCCGAGGAAGAGCCGCAGACACGGGTCAAGCGGTTCAGGGCGCTGTTGAAACTCGCGCCGGACCATCCGGAGACCAAGATGGTGAGTGCCGAGTTGAACATTGCGGCGAAAGACTTTGACGCCGCACGCGCAGCTTTGGGTGATCTGACCGAAACCGATCCGACGGCGCGGTCGCTGACTCTGATGGCAGCGATCGAGCGCGGGCAGGGCGGCGATGATGATGTCGTCCGGGCGTGGCTGACACGCGCAGTTGCGGCACCGCGCGGGCCGCAATGGGTCTGCGACAAGTGCAACAAAATCCACGGCCTCTGGGCCCCGGTCTGCGATAATTGCGACGGCTTTGACACCATCGGCTGGACGGTGCCACCGCCGGGTGAACGGGCGATGCCGGAAGGCTCGGATTTGTTGCCGCTGCTGGTTGCGCAAGCGCCATTGGTGCTGACCGAAGAGGACGAGATTGTCGCCGATATTGACGCCCAGCCCGAGCGTCAGATCAACC
>CBDCFL010000001.1:0-20878 GCA_965216135.1 Paracoccaceae bacterium | reverse complement strand
CATGCGGTTGTGCTGATGGATCGGGCCGGATGGCACACCACCGGCAAACTCAAAGTCCCGAAGAACCTCACCATCATCCTGCTGCCATCGCGCGCTCCGGAACTGAACCCGGTGGAAAATATCTGGCAGTACTTGCGCGCCAATTGGCTCTCCAACCGCGTGTTCGAAGACTACAATGCCATCGTCGATGCTGGATGCGAAGCTTGGAACAAGCTCATCGCACAGCCCGAAACCATCACATCAATCGGAATGCGAAAATGGGCCCATATCGGTCAATGTTAAATGCCGTTGGTATTATACCCCACGTTTTTGAAGTAGTTTGCTCACCCTGGCTGCTGTGAGATGGCCGATCCGTTGCCATGTGGTTTCCATTGTCGGCTCGGATGCGGCTGCGATCCATCACGATAATGTTGCATGGGCGGTCCCGACCGCAACCAGCCGCGCCATCGCACCTCTGCGCACATCCATCGATATTGCCCGCGTCATGCTCGCGCTCGAATCTCGCTATGAAGACGGTCAATCAGATGAAATGCCGGTGGGGATCCACAATCGATTCACAAAAGACCCATCCCGCGCCAGAAAACCAGAAAACTATGGCGTCAAGGGCTAAGTCTCGATCAAGTGCGCCGCCTTATATATTTGATTTGGCGCGCAATTTATCCCCGAAACCGGGTCCCACTTTTCAGATTGCGCTTTAGATTGCGCCTCAACAAGCAGGATCCGCCAGTGCATCCATTTCGCGCAATTGCTCTCAAACTCGGCTCGGTTGCGGCATTCGTGGCGATGGCGAGCCTGATCAAGGCGGCCTCGGTCGAGGTGCCGCCGGGCCAGGCCGTGTTTTTTTCGCTCGCTGTTTGCGTTGCCGGTCATTGGCCGCTGGCTGTGGGCGATCGGCGATTTGCCCGGCGGCCTGCGCACCAGGCGCCCGCAAGCGCATCTTTGGCGCGGCGTCATCGGGACATGTGCGATGGCGCTGGGATTTGCCGGGCTGGGTTTGCTGCCGCTGCCTGAGGTGACCGCGATCGGATTTGCCGCGCCGGTTTTGGTGGTCATCCTGGCCGCGCTGGTGCTGGGCGAACGCCTGCGGCTGTTTCGGGTTCTGGCGGTGCTGTTCGGGCTGGGCGGCGTTTTGATCGTCATCTGGCCGAACTTGAGCCTTTTGCGCGGCGGCGGCAGCAGCACGGCAAGTCTGGGCGCAATGTTGGTGCTGGGCAGCGCCTGCGCGGCGGCGATCGCGCAGATCACGGTGCGCACGATGGTTCGGACCGAGAGCACGGCGGCAATCGTGTTCTATTTCTCAATCACGGCGACCTGCCTGTCCCTGCTGACATCGCCGTTTGGCTGGGTCTGGCCGGATTTGACCGTGGTGGTCATGCTGGCATTTGCCGGGCTGTTGGGTGGCACCGGACAGATTTGCCTGACCTCGGCCTACAGGTTTGCTGACGTTTCGGTCATTGCGCCGTTTGAATATGCCTCGATCGTGCTGGCCATTCTTTCGGGCTATGTTTTCTTTACCGAGGTTCCAACGCTGCGCACATTGGCCGGATCGGCCATAGTTATCTGCGCTGGCATCATTATCATCTGGCGTGAAGCACAGCTTGGCCTGGTGCGCGGTAAAGCGCGGCCAAACATGACGCCGGGCGACCGGTAGAGTATCCGGGTTTCAGGTGCCGGCGTTGAGCTTCAATGCGGCCACCGCCGCGGCAATGCCTTCGGCGGCGCGGGCGATCGGATAGGGCCCGATCTCAGAACTTTTGACGCGATAGATGACCTCAACCAGATCGCCCGGAACATCTTCAAATTCTATCCAGTAGCCAACGTCATAGGCCTTGAGCGCACGAGCAAATGTTGCGTCCAGTTCGGCGCGGGTCACCAAAAGCGGCGAGCCCGTGCCCCAGCGAATGATGATCTGGACGCCGTTTTGCGAATGCGCGGGGCTGAAGTTGGACAGCGCCCGTTCCGTCTGGCCGAGCGGGCGGTAGGTGGGATCGCCGGTGATGTAAAAATAGCCAAGCGACAGAAGCGCCGGGGTCGCCACCCCCAGCGCCAGGGCAATCGACAGCTTGAGCGTGCGCAAATTTGTCATGATCCCGGGCCTTTCAGGAACCGGGCGCATCCTAATGGCTGTTGGTTCAGGCCGGGTTAATGCGCTGGCATCTCAGGCGCGCACCAGCTTCTCATAGCCTTCCGCGATCTCGCGCGTGAGCGCGCCGACCTCGAACTTTTTGTCGCCGATCTGGCCTACGGGGGTGACCTCGGCGGCGGTGCCGGTCAGCCAGCATTGCTGGAAGCTTTCCAGCTCTTGCGCCATGATGTGGCGTTCGTGGACCTTGATCTGGCGCTCTTTCAGCATTCCGATCACCGTCTGGCGGGTCAACCCGTTCAGGAAGCAATCGGGATCAGGCGTGTGGACCTCGCCGTCCTTCACAAAGAAAATGTTGGCACCCGTCGCCTCGGCGATATAGCCGCGATAGTCGAACATCATCGCGTCCGAACAGCCCTTGGCCTCGGCGGCGTGTTTGGACAGCGTGCAGATCATGTAAAGCCCGGCGGCCTTGGCGTGGGACGGGATGGTTTCCGGGCTGGGGCGTTTCCACTTGGCGATGTCAAGTTTGGCGCCCTTGAATTTGGCGTCGCCGTAATAGCTGCCCCATTCCCAGGTGGCGATGGCCAGACGCACCGGGTTTCGGGCCGATGCGACACCCATATCGTCGCCCGCGCCGCGCCAGGCAACGGCGCGAATATAGGCATCGGTGAAACCGTTGGCGGCAAGAACTTCCTGCTTGGCGGCTTCGATCTCGTCGACCGTGTAAGGGACTTGGAAGTCAAGTTGGGCAGCGGAAAAATGCAGCCGTTCGGAATGGGCGCGGCTTTTGAAAATCTTGCCGTTATAGGCGCGCTCGCCCTCGAACACGCTTGAAGCGTAGTGCAAAGCATGGGTCAGGATGTGGATGTTGGCGTCACGCCAGTCGACGAGCTTGCCGTCCAGCCAAATTTTGCCGTCGCGATCATCATAGGCAGACATGGCCGTTCCCTTTCACCGGTTATAATAAAGTTGCGAAAATTAGGTCCGATACGGACATAAACTTGCGCGAAATCCGAAATTCGCTAGCAGTTGAACCTTGGAAAGTCAACAAGGCTGACTTAATATGAAACTGACGGAAAATCAATGCGAGCCCGGCGATGATCGAGCGAATAAGTGGCGAGGGGCTGCTTTATCTGACCGACGAGCAGCTTAAGAAAGGTATCGAGGCGATGTTCTTTGCCTATCGGGGCTTTACCGCCGATCCTGACCGCATTCTGGATACCTACGCTTACGGGCGCGCCCATCACCGCGCGGTGCATTTTGTGCGCCGCGCACCGGGGACGACGGTGACCAATCTGCTGGCGATCCTGGGCGTGACCAAGCAATCGCTGAACCGGGTGTTGCGCACTCTGGTCGAGGACGGTCTGGTCGAGGCGCGCATCGGGGCGCGCGACAAACGCGAGCGCAATCTCTACCTGACCGAGGCCGGTGTCGCGCTGGAAGAGCAATTGTCAACGGCCCAGCGCGCACGCATGCGTGCCGCCTTCAGAACCGCCGGGCCCGATGCGGTGGCCGGCTTTCGCTCGGTGCTTGAGGCGATCATGGACCCCGACATGCGCAACCACTTCAATGCTCTGAAAGGTGGCGGATCATGAACGAGCAGGATGCCCATCTGCTGATTGTCGATGATGATGAGCGTATCCGGTCGCTGTTGCAGAAGTACCTGATCCGTCAGGGCTTTTACGTCTCGACCGCGCGCGATGCCGCCCATGCGCGGCGCATCCTGACCGGGCTTGATTTTGACCTGATCGTGCTTGATGTAATGATGCCGGGCGAGGATGGGGTGAGCTTTACCAGAACGCTGCGCGAAGAGCTTGATACCGCGATCCTTTTGTTGACCGCGCGCGGCGAAACCGATGACCGGATCAGCGGGCTGGAGGCCGGCGCGGATGATTATCTGGCCAAGCCGTTTGAACCCAAGGAACTGCTCTTGAGGATCAACGCTATTCTGCGCCGGGTGCCGAAAGAAGAAGCCGCCCATGTGCTGCCGAAAAAGCTGCGCCTTGGCGAAGTAACCTATGATGTCGAGCGCGGCGAAATGTGGCGCGACGAGGCGCTGGTGCGCCTGACCGCAACCGAAAGCCAGCTGATGCGGATATTCTCGGCCTCGGTCGGCGAAGCGGTTACGCGCACCTTTCTGATCGAACAGCTTGGCCGCGACCGCGATCAGGCCCAGGAACGCGCGGTCGATGTGCAGATCACCCGGCTCAGGCGCAAGATCGAGGCCGACCCCAAGCAACCGCGCTATCTGCAGACGGTGCGCGGGGCGGGCTATATGCTGGCACCGGATTAGAAGAATATGCGCTTCGCGCGAGAGTATTTTGCCCAAGAAAAAGCAGAGGCGGGTGCATGACGACGGCCTGGTTTAGCCACGATGATTGTCTGGAACACGTGACCCCGCCGGGCCACCCCGAACAGGTGGCACGGCTGAACTATATCTCGCGCGCGCTTGACGGGTTGGCGATTGAGAGGCGCGCCGCGCCGCTGGCGGACCGGAGCGATATATTGCTCTGCCATCCCGAGGCGCATATCAGCAGGATCGAGGCGGCGCTCCCAAAACAAGGTCAACGCGCAATCGACGCCGACACCCATGTCTCGCCGGGATCGTTCAGGGCGGCCCTGCGCGCGGTCGGGGCCAATCTGGCCGCCGTCGATGCGGTGCTGGCAGGCGAGGTCAGCAATGCTTTTGTTGGCTGCCGCCCGCCGGGGCATCATGCCGAAACCGCCACCGCGATGGGCTTTTGTCTGTTCGGGAACGTCTCTATTGCCGCCAAACATGCACTCGAGCGGCGCGGCCTGGAGCGCGTGGCGGTGGTGGATTTTGACGTCCATCACGGCAATGGCACGCAGAACCTGCTTTGGGACGAGCCGCGCGCGTTGTTTATCTCGTCTCACCAGATGCCGCTTTATCCCGGCACCGGAGCAGCCCATGAGCGCGGCGCGCATGGCCAGATCATCAACCTGCCGATGGAACCGGGGACCGGATCGGTGCAGATGCGGGCCCGCTACGAACGCGATGTTTTTCCGGCCGTCGAGGCATTCGGTCCCCAGCTTATTCTGATCTCCGCCGGGTTTGACGCCCATGTCGATGATCCGCTGGCCAATCTGAACTGGACGACCGGGGATTTCGCCTGGATCACGGGTGAGATCTGCGCGCTTGCCGGGGGCGTCTGCGACGGGCGGGTGGTCTCGACACTGGAAGGCGGCTATGATCTGGACGCTCTGGGTGCCAGCGTGGCCGCCCATGTGGGTGCGATGTTGGAGGCGGGCCATGAGTGACAAACCGGTCGATGAGATGAGCTTTGAAGACGCGATGGCCGAGTTGGACCGCGTGGTCGGCCAGCTGGAGCGCGGTGACGTGCCGTTGGAAGCATCCATCAAGCTGTATGAACGCGGCGCGCTGTTGAAAAAGCGGTGCGAGAAAAAGCTGAAAGAGGCCGAGGAGAAGGTCGAACAGTTGACCCTTGATGGCGCTGGCAAGCCCACCGGCACCGAACCCGTCGAGGGCCTGTAGCGTTCGAAATTTGAGTATTTTGAAAAGAAGAAACCGGGGCCAGCCTGTGTTCGAGGAACGTTTGAAAGATTGCGCGGATCAGGTTCAGGCCTGTCTGGATGCTGTCTTTGCCACAATGGCGGGCGGCCCGGTAACCGATGCGATGGCTTATGCGTGCCAGGGCGGCAAGCGGGTGCGGGCATTTCTGGTGATGGAAAGTGCCCAGCTTTTCGATGTGCCCGACCAAGACGCGGTATTTGCCGCCGCAGCGGTTGAGGCGGTCCATGCCTATTCTCTGATCCACGATGACCTGCCGGCGATGGATGACGATGATCTCAGACGCGGGCGGGCGACCGTGCACCTCAAATGGGATGAGGCGACCGCGGTTCTGGCCGGTGATGGCCTGCAGGCGCTGGGGTTTGAATTGTTGTGCGATCCGCGGCTGGCCGCTGATCCGGGCGCGCGCCTGCGCTTGATTGCAGAGCTGTCGCAAGCGGCCGGCGCGCGCGGCATGGTGCGCGGTCAGGCGCTGGATATTGCCGCTGAAACCGCCGAAACGCCGCCCGCGCTGGCCGACATTACCGAAATGCAGGCGCTAAAAACCGGGGCGCTGATCGCCTGGTCGGCGACGGCGGGCCCCGTTCTGGCAGGCGCACCCAAAGGGCCGCTGTTGGGCTATGCGCATGCGCTGGGACTGGCGTTTCAGATTGCCGACGACATTTTGGATGTTGAAGGCGATGCTATGGCGGCGGGCAAGCGCCTGGGCAAAGATGCGGGCCGTGGCAAGGCGACGTTTGTGTCGGTGATGGGCATTGAGGCAGCCAAAACGCGGGCATCGGCGCTGGTGGATGAGGCCTGCGCGGCGCTTGGCGTCTATGGCGCGGCGGCGGAAAACTTGCAGGCCGCCGCGCGGTTCGTTATTTCGCGACAATCATGAGCGACAGACCCGATACCCCGACGCTGGATCGTGTGAGCCTGCCCGCCGACCTGAAGGGGCTGAGCGACGCCGAATTACACCGGCTGGCCGGTGAGCTGCGCGCCGAGACTATCCACGCGGTCAGCGAGACCGGCGGCCATCTGGGCGCGGGGCTGGGGGTGGTTGAAATTACCGTGGCGCTGCACGCCGTTTTTGATGCGCCCAGGGACCGGATCATCTGGGATGTCAGCCACCAGACCTATCCGCATAAGATCCTGACCGGGCGGCGTGAGCAAATTCGCACCATACGCCAGAAGGACGGGTTGAGCGGGTTCACCAAACGCACCGAGAGCGCCTATGACCCGTTCGGCGCAGCGCATTCCTCGACCTCGATCTCAGCCGCGCTCGGCTTTGCGGTAGCGCGCGATCTGGGCGGCGCGCCCGAGCACGGGATCGGCGATTGCATCGCGGTGATTGGCGATGGCGCGATGTCTGCGGGCATGGCCTATGAGGCGATGAACAATGCCGGGGCACTGGGCAAGCGGCTGATCGTGATCCTGAATGACAACGAGATGTCGATCGCCCCGCCGGTCGGCGCGATGTCGTCTTATCTCACCCGGCTCTATGCGGGCGCCCCGTTTCAGGAATTCAAGGCGGCGGCCAAGGGTGCTGTCAGTCTGTTGCCTGAGCCGTTTCAGGAGGGCGCGCGGCGGGCCAAGGAAATGCTGAAGGGCATGACCGTGGGTGGCACGTTGTTCGAAGAGCTCGGCTTTTCCTATGTCGGGCCGATTGACGGACATGACATCGATCAATTGCTGGCGGTTCTGCGCACGGTCAAGGAACGCGCCACCGGGCCGATGCTGATCCATGCGACCACGGTGAAAGGCAAGGGCTATGCGCCCGCCGAAGGGGCCGCCGACAGGGGGCATGGCGTTGCGAAATTTGACGTGATCACCGGCAAGCAGAAGAAATCGCCCAGCAACGCCCCGTCTTACACGCGGGTGTTCTCGGACGCGCTGTTGGCCGAGGCGGCGCGCGATGACAGGATTGTCGCGGTGACCGCGGCGATGCCGGATGGCACCGGGCTCGACCGGTTTTTGGAGCGCTATCCTTCGCGCTGTTTTGACGTCGGTATCGCCGAGCAGCACGCGGTGACGTTTTGCGCCGGGCTGGCGGCGGGCGGGATGAA
Source organism: Paracoccaceae bacterium (assembly GCA_965216135.1). Lineage (GTDB taxonomy): Bacteria > Pseudomonadota > Alphaproteobacteria > Rhodobacterales > Rhodobacteraceae > CBDCFL01. The sequence continues at coordinate 13,194 of CBDCFL010000001.1, read as the reverse complement.
ACCGTTCTGCGCGATCTACTCGACGTTTCTGCAACGCGGCTATGATCAGGTGGTGCACGATGTGGCGATCCAGGGATTGCCGGTCAGGTTTGCCATCGACCGCGCCGGGCTGGTCGGGGCCGATGGGGCGACCCATGCGGGCGCGTTTGATGTGGCCTATCTGGCGTGTTTGCCCGGTTTCGTGGTGATGGCGGCGTCGGACGAGGCCGAACTGGTGCATATGGTGGCCACCGCCGCGGCCTATGATGACGGCCCGATTGCGTTTCGTTATCCGCGCGGCGCAGGCGTGGGCGTCGATTTGCCTGAACGCGGCGAGGTGCTGGAGATCGGCAAGGGCCGGGTTGTGCGCCAAGGTGATCGGGTGGCGATCCTGTCGTTTGGAACGCGGCTGGATGAAGTATCCAAGGCGGCTGAAATGCTCGCGGGCAAGGGGATTTCGCCGACCATCGCCGATGCGCGGTTTGCCAAGCCGCTGGATCGTGAGCTGATCCTGATGCTGGCCGAAAACCATGAGGCGCTGATCACCATCGAGGAGGGCGCGGTTGGCGGATTTGGGAGCCATGTGGCGCATTTGCTGGCCGAAGCGGGGGTTTTTGATGGCGGGCTGAAATATCGTTCGATGGTGCTGCCGGATCGCTTCATCGATCAGGCCAGCCCCGATCAGATGTATGATGCGGCTGAACTTCGCGCCGAGGCGATTGTGGCCAGGGTGCTGGATGTGCTGGGTGTGGCGCAGATCGGCAGCAGGCGGGCGTAGTGCTGCGGGTGGTTTTGCCTCCGGCGGGGATATTTTTCGCAAGATGAATTCAAGCGGTATCGAGTAATAGCACCGCAGCCCGGCTTGCCTAAGTCGGGTATTTCAGGGTGATTCCCAAGCGGTCCGATCTCTGACTCAATGTTGTTTCGCACCCGTTTGCTTTCTGCCATAGAACGAACGCGCCTATCGACTTACGGAACGATGTGGGCGGTGTCCCAGTTCTGCGGCGGGCGGGACGGGCAGGCCGAGCAGGTCGGCGGCATAGCAGCCCGTTGATTAAGTGGCTTTTTCCGGCTCTCACTCCCAGATGAGGAATGCGGCGGCGAAAACCGTCTGGCCGCTTTGCGAGACCCCCAGTGCGACCAGCATGGCCCCGGTGGGCGTGAGCAGCACGAAAATACCGCCATATCCGCCCGCCACGGCCTCGCGCGGGGTGCCGGGCGCCGATGAGTTGGCGCATCAGCAACGAGAGGTTGTGGCCGGCGACGTGAAGCAGGTATCGCTTGTGCACGTTCTCGCGGCCCCGAAGCCAGGTCCGGCGCATGCCGCCGCGATCGAGGTTGTGGGCGAAGGAGCGCTCGACGATCTCGGCGCGCAGCTTGAAGGCTTCTTTGGCCACCCCCGATAACAGCCGGGTCCGGTTGTTGGTGACCGCCCGCCGCGCCGCCTCGTCGCCGCGCCAGCGCGCGAAGCCCTTCGCCTTGGGCTCGGCGATCCGCGTCTTCCACGGGCCGTTGTCCAAGGCCTTCAAGACCGCCCGTGAGTGATAGCCTTTGTCGGTCACACATTCGGCCGAGGCTCCTCGAAAGCCGTCGAGATACCGCTGTCAACGCTGGCAAGGTTCTCCTGAAGCCGCCGCCAGCGTCTTGGGAAGCGTAAGTCGTGTCGCCCTCGTCGGCGATGGTGCCAGACGTCGGCACGCCACCACCGCGCCGGTGTCCAGATCCACCGCGTGCTCAGGCTTGTAGGCCGAGATGGGTCGTGCCGTCCTTCATCTTCGGCGCGATCTTGGCCTCGGGAAGTCGCTCCTGGAAACCCAGTCCTGGTTCGAGAGCTTCTTGCCCTTGCGCTTGCGACACCAGACGCGCCAGGTCCTCGGCCGTGGGCGTCTCGATACCGCTCTCCTGGGCCAAGCCGCTCCAGCATCCCCCGGTAACCCATCGCCCGTGTCCCTGATCGCACGATGTTGCGCAGCGCCGCGTTGGCCTCCATGGTCGAGGCATCCACCCCGATACGATCGCCCTTGACAACATCACCGTGCTTCGGCAATGCAGCGCCACGAACGCCCGAGTCGAAGATCGCCGGTGGAGAACTGTCATGAGGCAGGCGCGTGCGGGTCCGTGACAGCCAGGAATGGTCCGGCACCCGCTCCCGGTTCTCAAGCCGCAGGAACTCCCGAAGCGACAGGGAATCCGAGCAACGCCACTCCAGACCGCGCTCTGAGTCGATGCCCTCGAAGTATGTCCCTCGGCATGCGCAAATGGGCGCATGGGTTCTGATCAATGACCGTTGGTATAAAGCCCGCAGCCCGGCTTGGTAAGTCGGGTATTTCAGGGTGATCCCAAGCTCTGATTTGATCCGGTTGTTTCGCACCCGTTTGCTTTCTGCGTAGAACGAACGCGCCATCGGGGTCATGTGGGCGGTGTCCCAGTTCTCGGCGGGCGGGACGGGCAGGCCGAGCAGGTCGGCGGCATAGGCGATCACTTCTTCGGGCGGCGCGGGCGCATCGTCGCAGAGGTTATAGATGGCCCCTGCCCTTGGCTGGCCAATCGAGGCGGCGAGCACTTGCGCGATGTCATCGACATGGATGCGAGAAATCACCTGATCTGGCTTGATGATGCGCCGCGCAGTGCCTGCACGCACTTTGGCAAAAGGGCCGCGACCGGGGCCGTATATCCCCGCAAGGCGGAAAATGTGCAGGTTCAGGGTTTGTTTTTCCGCCAAATCCTGCCATTGGCGCTCGGCTTTGACGCGGTATTGGCCGCGTGTGGTGGTTGGTGTCAGCGGGGTATCCTCGTCAACCCATCCACCGCCATGATCGCCGTAAACACCGGTGGTGGACAGATAACCGGTCCACGCGAACGGCGCTGCCTGGGCGATCTGATCGGCCAGACGCCCAAGCACCGGGTCGCCGGTTTCATCCGGCGCGGTCGAGATCAGCAGATGGGTCGCCGCATGCAGATGCTCACGCATATCCGCGCCGGGCCAAATGACACCCCGCACACCCTCGCCCTCAAGGGTGGCGACCTTATCGGGCGAACGGGTGGTGCCGATAATGTGCCATCCCTGCGCGATCAGCACCCGCGCCAGGGCGCGCGCCGAATAGCCGTGGCCGAACGAAAGCAGGGTCTTGGTCATGGGTTTTCAGTGATTGAAGGCAACACCGAAAGCAAGGGCTTGACTCACACAACTTTGCCGTTTAGTTAATTAACCAAATAGGAAATATAATATGACCCCCCTGGCTCACTCCTTCGCAGCGCTCGGCGATCCGACCCGGCTGGCGATTGTCGAACGTCTGATGGACCACGGCGATCTGAGCGTTGGCGAGTTGCTGGACGTGGCCGATGTGTCGCCGCCGGCGATTTCCAAACATCTCAAAGTGTTGCGCCAAGCCGGGGTCGTCACCCAGAAAATCGACAAACAGCGGCGCATCTACGCGGTCGAAAAGTCAGCGGTCGAGGCGATTGGCGCCTGGACCATGTCGCGCAAGGAGTTCTGGGGCACCAGCCTGGACCGGCTGATGGTGGCCCTGCAGATCGAGGACAAGTGATGACCGAGCTAAACCTGACCCGCCAGTTTGATGCCGCACCGGAAAAGGTGTTTGAATCCGGCATTCTCCATTTGGCTTGCCTCCCGTGAGGCTAAAGCAACCGAAGGCGACTTTCCAGGCGATTTCTGCCTCCGATCCGCGTGTGGTGCTGCGTGCCGGCCGGATAGCACGACCAAACAGGCCGATCCGACCGCTTAAGGCGTCTCTCGACGCGTTTTCGGACACACCTTTCCTGTCACCAGCGTTGGATTTAGCCGATCTGGGCGGGTTTCTGGTCATGTGCACCCTGTTGCGGCAGGCGGATCGCGCAGCCCGTTGATCAGGCCAGGAATCCCGGCGAACACTTGCCGCGGCAGTGCCGCCTCAGCCATCTGGAAGATGGCGTAGCGGCCATGGCGCCCCAGCCGCGTACCGGTCTTGATCAGCCGTTCGCGCAAAGAGGTCAGTGACCATGTCTCGATCTCGCTGGGCGTCGCCGGCGTGCGCAGGAAGTTCGCCGGATTGTAGGCGAGGGCATGAAGCTGTAGCCGGACGGCGTTGGCGGCAAAGCGCATGCAGGAAAGCCGCGTCCACTTCAGCGCGTACTTGCCCTCCTTGATGTGCTGCCCGGCTGTGCCCCGGCCGTTGTAGAACGCCGGCACCCGCTCATTGGGCAGGCTGCGATTGGTGACGATGAAGCCCACGCGCGGGAACAACCCGCCCGGATGGAACTCGACCTTGGACACCACCCGGCGCGGCTTCACCCAGCTCCCCGCCTGATACTGGAAGCTGGTGCAGGTGCGGATCACCGTGTGCGACGGCCGACCCGGCCTGCGCCGCAGCAGCCGGGAAATCCGCTCATAGAGCTTGCTGTTGCCCTTGATCCGGATGGCGTAACCCCAGCCCTCGGCCTCCAGGAGATCGAACAGCGTAGGGATGGCAAAGGCGGCGTCACCTCGGAAATAGCGCCGGGTGATCGAGGGTCGCGTGTCGCTCGAATATCTTGCCAGCACCGGGCGCAGCACATCCTCCCGGCCATCGGCGCTGTGGACATTGCCGGGACGCAGCGCACATCGCTCCAGATCGCCGAACTGGTTGAACACGAACAGTGGGTGCAGGCACTTGGATTGGAAATGCCCGTTCCACATTGCACCTTCCTGATCGCCATGCACAGGGCTCTCGGAGCTGTCCATATCCAGCGTGATGCTCTTCGGCGGCCTCCGGTCATGCACCGCGTCGATCCAGCGGCCGGGCAGATCAGCGAGGGCGGCGAGGTTCTCCGGTCGGGTCAGCATCTTCGTCTCGAACCGACCCATGGCGCTGGCCGACGCCGCACCCCGCTTCACCGCACGTCCACCGATGAGTTGGCGCATCACCGGATCACGGCACAGTCGGTCGGCGTCGTTGACGTCCTCATAGCCGGCAAGGCGTGGGAAAACCGATTGGCGCAGAAGGCCGGCGAGATTGTGGCGGCCATTCCGGCCAGTGCGCGGATCGGTGATCAGCCCCGCCGCCATGTCCGTCAGCCCGAGGGCGTCGTCCAACTCGCGGTGGAGCAATAGCCCGCCGTCCGAACTGATCGACGATCCACGGAACGCGACCTTGACCGAGCAGTCGAATTGGAACCGAAGAGGGCTTGTTTGTACCGTGCCTATCCGGTTGTCACCCACACCCACTACATCTAGGGTGTGGCGTCGAGTGGCTCGGGAGGCGGACGAAGCGGGGATGGATGTTCCGCAGCGCGAAGACCTTTCGTTTCCGCGGTCGCTTCCCGAGTTTCAACGACTTTTCCCGGATGACGCGGCCTGTGCCGCCTACCTGGAGAAGGCGCGGTGGGGTGACGGGTTCGTCTGCCCCCATTGCCAGACGGCGGCAGAGCCGTTCCGCTTCACCAGCCGGCCCGGCGTCCTGCGCTGTCGAAAGTGCCGCCGCGACACCGGGCTGACGGCGGGGACGGTCATGGAGCGCTCCCATACGTCGCTGGGCGTATGGTTCTGGGCGGCCTATCTGGTTGCCAGCCAGACGCCCGGCATGTCTGCCACACAGTTCCAGCGCCAGGTCGGGCTTTCCCGTTACGAAACCGCCTTTCAGATCCTCCACAAGCTCCGCGCTGGTATGGTTCGGCCGGATCAGGACCGCATCGGCAGCGAGGCCTGCGACCATGTCGAAGTCGACGAAACCTGGGTCGGCGGCCGCACGCGCGGCAAGGGCCGGGGCGTTCACCACAAGCTTCTTGTCGCCAGCGCCGTTGAAGTGCGACAGCGCAAGCCGGGAACCAAGCTCGATAAGCGGAAGGGCGGTCGCTACGCCGGACGTGTCCGACTCGCTGTCGTGCCAGACCGCAGCGCGGAATCGCTCTGCGGCTTTGTCGAGGGCGCCGTTACTTCGGGTGCGTCGGTCATCACCGACGATTGGTCCGGCTATACCAGCCTCGCCAAGCGCGGCTACAAACACCTCGCCGTCGCCGAGCGAGGCAACTCCCAGGTCGCTGAGGAGTATCTGCCGATCATTCATCTCGTCTTCGCCAACCTGAAGACGTGGCTGAGTGGCATTCATCACGGCGTGAGCCACCAGCACCTCCAAGCCTACCTCAACGAGTTCACCTTCCGCTTCAACAGGCGGTTCTGCCCGTTCAACGCCTTCCGGTCCCTGCTCGGAATCGCTGGCGAAGTCACCGCTCCCACTTACGCCGAGCTTTACTCGGGCGACTGGGAGCACCCTAGATGTAGTGGGTGTGGGTGACAACCGGATAGGCACGGTTTGTACTTCACCCGTCGCGTTCGCTCGCAAATTCCCGCTCCAACCCGGTTAACTCATTGTATAATCGAGTATATCACGCTTCTGCGGGTGAAGAAACGGGCATCCATCTGGGGAATGCGGGTTGAATACATATCCCAGACCAAGCATCTGCTGAAGTGGTGGGGGCCGGAAGCGATGCACATCCCCGAAGACGCGCATAATCTGTCGTTTGAGCAGATTGGGCCGTGGATGTCGGTGATGACGAGTGACGCGGGCCAGGGGTTCAAAGTGTCGGGTCATGTAACCCATGTTGATCCGCCAAAGTCGATCGGCTTTACCTGGGCCTGGCATGACGAGAACGATAAACGCGGCGTCGAAAGCCACGCTACGATCAAGCTGGTGCCCGCCCAGGGCGGCACCCGGTTTGAGTTGGTCCATGTGGATCTGCCCGATGACGCATCTGCGTCAAGCCACAAGGAGGGGTGGGAATCGACCCTCCGCAAACTTGATACCGTAGCCAACTGAGGAGGAAACCATGGCTGATTATATTTTTGCATATCACGGCGGCAAAATGCCCGAGACACCCGAAGAAGGCGAGCGCGTTATGGCCGCCTGGGGCGCCTGGTATGGCGGCATGGGCGATGCGCTGAAAAACGGCGGCGGGCCCTGCGGTCCATCCAATACGGTCAACACCGGCGGCGTTGCGTCCGATGGTGGGTCAAATCCGCTGTCGGGATTTACTCTGGTGTCCGCTGACAGCCAGGAGGCGGCGAATGCGCTGGCCGCCGGCTGTCCGATATTGGGCGATGGCGGATCGGTCGAGGTCGCGCCAGTGCTGGATATGTAGACCTATCCAAACATACGTTTCTGCCGCGCGCGAGTTGCATCGGTGGCCCGCGCGCTGCCGTCGTGAGAGCTTCCGAACCAGCGATCCCAGGGTATGTCGACCGTGCCATAATTGCACTCGAAATAGCGGTGATGCAGCTGGTGGTAAAACACCCCCATGTTCATGCGCGTCTTGTCTTTGACATAGAGCTTTTCAAACCCGGAATGGCTGAACACCGGGTGCGTGGCCTGAATATAGCCATGAAACATCACATGCAGCGGGTGGCTGGGCACGATCAGGTGGATCAGGAAGTTTGAGAAGAACACCAGATGCTCGACCGGGTGCATCGAGATGCCCGACCACGGCCCGACACTGACGTTGCGGTGGTGCAAGCTGTGGGCCAGCCGGTAAAGCGGCGGCCAGTGCAACAGCCTGTGCACCCAGTAAAAGTGAAAGCTGGTCCAGATCGGCAGGATCGCAAAGAACAGGACGAACCAAACCGGATTGCCAGGGAACAGGATGCCCGGCGCCCAGCCGTTGGCCATCGCCCAGAACACCAGCACCTGCCAGGCGGTCCAGATGGTGATGCCGCTGGCGATGGTCCAGAACATGTTGTCGAGCACCTGGTTGTTGAAGGTAAAGACCTTGCCCTTAGTCTGCTGGCGCTTGTCGAATTTGTAGGCCATGCCCTGGCCTTTGCGAGTGCAGAGCCAGTGATGCAGGGCTGCCGCGCAGATCACATGCGGGATCAGGTTGGCCAGCCATACGCGCGCAATCCAACCGGGCGCGAGTGCGGACATTTCGGCCAAGGGCGGCAGCACCCAGAAATAGGCCCAAAACGCCAGGATCAAGGACAGAGTGGTCGTGGTCACACTCAGCCACGCGCCCGAGTACCATCTGATCACCGCCAACGGTTGCGGTGGCCATGCGAAGACCGGGTTCAGCACCATGGCCTCAGGCACATGGTTCCAGCGCGCGGCTTCGGCGTCGATGTGGCTGCTATCTGCGGGCATGGCGTGCCTCGGCTTGGTTGGTTCGACTCTAACTGGCAAGATTATCGCTCTGTCATCCAAATCTAGCCTGTCCGCGACGGATTGTCGTTTTCGTGTTGCCATGGTCGGCTAAATCCTGACAATTGGAACATGCAAGGACCATCCCTGACATCATGGGCTGAAAGCGCGCCGCGGCTAGTGGCGGTGGCCGCTGGCCGTGCGCCTGCGGATCTGGTGATCCGCGGCGGCAAGCTGGTGAATGTGCAGTCGCGCGAGGTGCTGGACGGCTGGCAGGTGGCCGTGGCCGCCGGGCGGTTCGCCTATGTCGGCCCGAATGCATCGCACTGCATCGGGCCGGACACGGCCGTGATCGAAGCTGATGGGCGTTATCTGATCCCGGGCCTGTGTGACGGGCATATGCATATCGAAAGCGGGATGCTGACGCCTGCGGAATTTGCCGCCGCGGTGATCCCGCATGGCACAACCACGATGTTCACCGATCCCCATGAGATCGCCAATGTGCTGGGCATGCAAGGCGTGCGGCTGATGCATGACGAGGCGCTGATCCAGCCGGTCAGCATCTACACCCAAATGCCGTCCTGTGCGCCCTCTGCGCCCGGATTAGAGACGACCGGCTTTGAAATCGGCGCTGATGATGTAACGCTAGCGATGGCCTGGCCTGGTATTATCGGCCTCGGCGAAATGATGAACTTTCCCGCCGTGATCGCCGGCGATGCCCAGATGCTGGCAGAGATGGCGACGACGATGGAGGCCGGCAAGACCGTGGGCGGCCATTACGCTTCGCCCGATAAGGGGACAGCGTTTTCGGCTTACGTGGCAGGCGGGCCAGCCGATGATCATGAGGGCACGGCTGAGGCCGATGCGATCGCACGGGTCAGGAACGGCATGCGCTCGATGATGCGGCTGGGTTCGGCCTGGTATGACGTCGAAAGCCAGATCACTGCGGTGACCGAAAAGGGCCTTGATCCGCGCAACTTCATCCTGTGCACCGACGATTGCCATCCCGCCACGCTGGTGAACGAGGGGCATATGAACCGGGTCGTGCGCCATGCAATCGCCTGCGGCTGTGATCCGCTGGTGGCGTTGCAGATGGCGACAATCAACACCGCGACTCATTTCGGGCTGGAGCGTGAACTTGGTTCCATCGCGCCGGGGCGCCGCGCGGATGTGATCCTGACCGCTGATCTGACCAGCCTGCCGATTGACGAGGTGATCGCGCGCGGTGTCACCGTGGGCCGCGACGGCGAGTGCGTGGTGGATTGCCCGCATATCGCCTGGCCCGATGCGGCACGCGCGACGGTTCATCTCGGCAAGGTTCTGGCGGCCGCGGACTTTGAAGTGCGCGCCCCTGAAGGTGCCAACCAGGTTAAAGCCAAAGTCATCGGCGTCGTCGAAAATCAGGCTCCGACCAAGGCGTTGACCGCGGAATTGCCTGTAATAGACACTGTTGTGGAAGGCGACGAGGCAAACGACGTGTGCCAGATCGCGCTGGTGGAACGCCACCGGGCAACCGGCGCGGTGACCAGCGGCTTTGTCAGCGGTTTTGGCTACAAGGGCCGCATGGCGATGGCCTCGACCGTCGCCCACGACAGTCACCATATGATCGTTGTCGGCACCAGCCGCGCCGACATGGCGCTCGCGGCCAACCGGCTCGGCCAAGTGGGTGGCGGCGTAACCGTTTTCAAGGATGGCAAAGAGATTGCGCTGGTCGAACTGCCGGTGGCGGGATTGATGAGCGACAGTCCGGCCCGCGAGGTCGCCGCCAAGGCCGAGCGCATGGTCGCAGCGATGGCGACCTGTGGGTGCACGCTCAACAACGCCTATATGCAGCATTCGCTGCTGGCGCTGGTCGTTATCCCGGAGCTGCGCATATCCGATCTGGGGCTGGTCGACGTGACAAAATTCGAGATCACCGAATTATTTGAGGAAAATACATGAATACCAGCGACGCAGCCCTGCCGATCAAGTCACCGAAGGTGCCCGATGCGGAAGAATTCACCGAGGCCAGCGCGGCGGTGAAACGGCTGGCCGAGGTTTATCGGATATCGTCGGATTTCCTGTGTGCACAGTTTTCCAAAGCCGCCGATGGTGACAAGCCGCTGGCGCGGTATCGGGCGTTTTACCCGGAAATTCGCATTACCACGACCAGTTTTGACCAGGGCGACAGCCGGCTGGCATTTGGCCATGTGTCGTCGCCCGGCACTTACGCGACCACCGTGACCCGGCCCGATCTGTTCAAATACTACCTGACCCAGCAGATCGGGCTGCTGATCGAAAATCACGGGGTGCCTGTGCAGATCGGTATTTCTAAGACCCCGATGCCGGTGCACTTCGCGGTGACCAACAGCCCGGATGTCAGCGTGCCCCAGGAAGGCGCGATGGATTTCACGTTGCGCGATGTTTTCGATGTGCCGGATCTTTCGACGACCAACGATGATATTGTAAACGGCACGGCAGTTAAGGACGCCGATGGCACCGGGGCGCTGGCACCGTTTACCGCGCAGCGAGTGGATTATTCGCTGGCCCGCCTGTCGCATTACACGGCGACCGTGCCGGAACAATTTCAGGTGCATGTTCTTTTCACCAACTATCAGTTCTACGTGGAAGAGTTCGAGGCTTATGCCCGCAAGATGCTGGCCGATCCCGACAGCGGCTACACCGAATTTGTCGGGCCGGGAAACGTGTCGATTACCGACCCAAACGCCGAATTGCCGGTGCCCGCCAAATTGCCGCAGATGCCGACCTATCACCTGAAAGCCAAACACGACAGCGGGATCACGTTGGTCAATATCGGCATTGGCCCGTCAAATGCCAAAACCGCGACCGATCATATCGCGGTGCTGCGCCCGCACGCATGGCTGATGGTCGGTCACTGCGCCGGGCTGCGCAACACCCAACGGTTGGGCGATTTCGTGCTGGCGCATGCCTATCTGCGCGAAGACAAGGTGCTGGACGACGATCTGCCGGTCTGGGTTCCTGTGCCACCGCTGGCGGAAATACAGATTGCGTTGGAAGCGGCAGTTGCAGATGTGACCGAACTGCGCGATTACGATCTGAAGCGCATCATGCGAACCGGCACTGTGGCCTCGCTTGACAATCGAAACTGGGAATTGCGCGAACAATCCGGCCCGGTGCAGCGATTAAGCCAATCGCGCGCCATTGCGCTGGACATGGAAAGTGCCACGATCGCGGCCAACGGGTTCCGGTTTCGGGTGCCCTATGGCACGCTTTTATGCGTCTCCGACAAACCCCTGCATGGCGAATTAAAGCTGCCGGGCATGGCCAGCGCCTTTTATAAAACTCAGGTTTCAAGGCATTTGCTGATCGGAATCCGCGCCATGGAAGCCCTGCGCGACATGCCGCTGGAACGCATCCACAGCCGGAAATTGCGCTCATTTGAGGAAACCGCCTTCCTCTGATCGGCGAAAATCGGCAAAAAACACTCACAAAATGCAGGTTTTCAAGGGAAAAGCGAACACTAGGCGTTGTGTTGCTATACAATATTCAGGTAGATTCGCCTCACATACCCCGACAGGGTAGGCATGAGGAGAACATACATGGCAAAACCGCTAACCAAAACCCAGCTGGTTGCAACGCTGGCCGAAGCGATGGGCACCGACAAGAAATCTGCAGGCGCTGCGCTTGACGCAGTTTCGGGCGTAATTACCCGCGAAGTTTCCGGCGGCGGAGCGGTGACGCTGCCCGGCGTTGGCAAAATTTACTGCCGCGAGCGTCCGGCCCGCATGGTGCGCAACCCCGCGACCGGCGAACAGATCCACAAAGACGCGGACAAGGTCGTGAAAATGACCATCGCCAAGGCGCTCAAGGAAAGCGTCAACGGCTGACCCGATCCCCAGGGTTTTTCGAGAAAGGGTCGCCGTTTGGCGGCCCTTTTTTTGTTGGGGCGCCATGCCCCATCACCGGGGCCGCGCACCCATCATACCAGCGGCATTTAACATTGACCGATATGGGCCCATTTTCGCATTCCGATTGATGTGATGGTTTCGGGCTGTGCGATGAGCTTGTTCCAAGCTTCGCATCCAGCATCGACGATGGCATTGTAGTCTTCGAACACGCGGTTGGAGAGCCAATTGGCGCGCAAGTACTGCCAGATATTTTCCACCGGGTTCAGTTCCGGAGCGCGCGATGGCAGCAGGATGATGGTGAGGTTCTTCGGGACTTTGAGTTTGCCGGTGGTGTGCCATCCGGCCCGATCCATCAGCACAACCGCATGGGCCTTTCGGGCGACGTGGCGGCTGATCTCGTCGAGATGCATCTGCATGGCTTGCGCGTCCGCCCAAGGCAGCATGAGCGCCGCCCCCTTGCCGTGAGCCGGACAGATGGCACCGAACAGATAGGCGTTGTGATAGCGCTGATCGGCCGGCTGGCGGGGGCGCGTGCCCTTTCTCGCCCACAGGCGCGTCAGGCCATTCTTCTGGCCAAGGCGTGCTTCGTCCTGGAACCAGATCTCCACCGGCGTTCCCGCTGGCAGGTCAGCTATATGCACCTGGAGCGTGTCGGCGAAGTTTTTTTTAAACGCCTCGATGATCCGCTTATCCTGCCTGGGATGCTGCGGGCGGGCGCTGATATGGGCAAAGCCCAGTTCGCCAAGCAGTCTGGATATCCCGCGCTCGGAATAGATGACGCCAAAGCGCGCCTCGATCACCCGCTTCAGGTCGATCCGCCGCCAGCGGACAACCCCGTCCACCGCCGGGTCGGGGCCGGTCTCGACAATCTCGCCAAGTTCTTTCATCTGGACATCGCTCAGGTAGCGCGTCCGGCCCGCGCCCTTGCGGTTGGTGAGGCCATCCGGTCCCTCTTCGTTGAACCGGTGAACCCAGTCCCGCAGGGTTTGGCGATCCATCCCACCGATCCTTGCGGCCTCTCCACGGCGCATGCCATCGTAGACCGCCGCAAGAGACAACAGACGGCGGCTCTGCCGGGCATCCTTGCAACGGCTGGCGAGTTTACGAAGGTGGCGGGCATCAAAGTCGCGACGAAGCGGAACACTGGCTGGCATGGCGATCCTCCTTTGCCAACCTTGAATCAGATCAAAACCGATTTGGGAATCCCCACAGAGTCAGAAATTGATGCCGTTGGTATCAGACCC